>NZ_FQUV01000022.1 GCF_900129235.1 Litoreibacter ascidiaceicola
TGAGGTGCCCCTAGTTTCCTAGACGCCCACCTCGCTCATTTTCTTCTGTTCTGTTTCATAGTCAACTGGCGACAGCATGCCGTTGTTTGTGTGCTTGCGTGTCGGGTTGTAAAACATCTCGATGTAATTGAACTCGTCCTGCCTTGCAGCATCGCGTGTGACATATGTCCGCCGCCTGACGCGTTCCCGTTTCAAAAGCTGGAAGAAGCTTTCGGCGACTGCGTTGTCATGGCAATTCCCGCGCCTGCTCATGCTGGCAACAAGATTGTGTTTTCCAAGAAACGACAGCCACTCTTTGCTGGTGAACTGAGAACCTTGATCGGAATGGATCATCACCTTGGTCTTTGGTTTGCGCCGCCACACTGCTGCAAGCAGAGCCTGAAGAGCGAGATCTGTCGTCATGCGCGATTGCATGGACCAACCGACGACACGTCTTGAGAACAGATCAATGACGACAGCCAGATATGACCAACCCTCGTGGGTTTTGATGTACGTGATGTCCGTCACCCAAACGACATCGGGCGCTTCAACTTCGAACTGTCGGTCCAACGTGTTGTCAGCAACGACTGCGGGCTTGCCCCCGTACCTGCCAGGGCGGCGTTTGTAACCGATCTGTGCCGAGATGCCTGCTAAGCTGGTCAAACGTGCAACACGGTTCTCTGAGCAGGTCTCACCTTGATCCAAAAGATCATCGTGCAGTTTGCGGTAGCCGTAGACCCTGCCGCTGTCAGCCCAAGCTTGCTGGATCAGATCGGTTTGACGCATGTCTTCCTGCGCACGCGGGCTTAACGGTTCTTTAAGCCATGCATAGAACCCGCTGAAATGAACCATCAGCACGCGACACATTGAACGCACAGAAAACTCGGCGCGATGAGCCTCAATAAACGCGTACCTCACTGAGACTCTCGCGCGAAGTACGCGGTCGCCTTTTTTAAGATAGTGCGTTCCTCGGTGACCCGTGCCAGTTCCCGCTTCAATCGCTTGATCTCCGCGGCCTGATCCAAGACCTCAGCTCTTACATGCGGCGGCTTCGAAAGCTGCGCTTTTCAAGTGTACAGCGATTTGGTGCTAATCCCCAGCCGTTCGGCAACCTCGCTGACTGCAAACCGACGCTCAACAACCTGCGCCACAGCGTCCCGCTTAAACTCATCCGTAAACCGAATTCCTTTGTTCATATCCATCTCTCCTTGGTTCCAAAATTACCAAGCAAAGCGTCTACAAAT
>NZ_FQUV01000019.1:0-2500 GCF_900129235.1 Litoreibacter ascidiaceicola
GTAAACTATGGTATTTCTGGGGTATTAGTTTTGGTTGCGGGAGTAGGATTTGAACCTACGACCTTCAGGTTATGAGCCTGACGAGCTACCGGGCTGCTCCATCCCGCGCCAATGATCGACATTATGGGTCGATTTTTTGCGCTTGCCTCAAGAACTATGTATAGGAGAGGCGCATCGGTTAGAGAGATACGTTTGTGTTCCTTATTAGGTTTGGCGGTGACCTACTCTCCCACGTCTTAAGACGCAGTACCATCGGCGCGACGGCACTTAACGGCCGAGTTCGGGATGGGATCGGGTGTTTTGCTCGCGCTATGACCACCAAACCAAATAAAGAACACAAACACCGTTCAAAATACTTAGGTATTTTGAACGCGTGGCGAGGTCATGATTGCATGGCAATCGTGACAGCCACCCGGTCGTTATTACCACCTAGGTATTCAAACTATTTCCAGACATCTGAAGATGTCCGTAATCCAAGTCACTTACACTTGCGTGTAGCTTTTGAAGATAGTCCTGTAAAAGTCTGGCTTCTACTGGATCAAATCAAGCCTATCGAACAATTAGTACCAGTCAACTGAACGCGTTGCCGCGCTTACATCTCTGGCCTATCGACGAGGTGGTCTACCTCGGTTCTCAGGGATACCTTGTTTTGAGGGGGGCTTCCCGCTTAGATGCCTTCAGCGGTTATCCTTTCCGAACATAGCTACCCAGCACTGCCATTGGCATGACAACTGGTCCACCAGTGGTTCGTTCACCCCGGTCCTCTCGTACTAGGGGCAACTCCTCTCAAGTATCCTACACCCACGGCAGATAGGGACCGAACTGTCTCACGACGTTCTAAACCCAGCTCACGTACCTCTTTAAACGGCGAACAGCCGTACCCTTGGGACCTGCTCCAGCCCCAGGATGAGATGAGCCGACATCGAGGTGCCAAACGGTGCCGTCGATATGGACTCTTGGGCACCATCAGCCTGTTATCCCCGGCGTACCTTTTATCCGTTGAGCGATGGCCCTTCCACTCGGGACCACCGGATCACTATGACCGACTTTCGTCTCTGCTCGTCTTGTCAGACTCGCAGTCAGGCTGGCTTCTGCCATTGCACTCAACGACCGATTTCCGACCGGTCTGAGCCAACCTTCGCGCGCCTCCGTTACTGTTTAGGAGGCGACCGCCCCAGTCAAACTACCCGCCACACAGGGTCCCGGATCCGGATAACGGACCGCGGTTAGACATCAAGCAGAATAAGGGTGGTATCTCAAAGGAGGCTCCACAGAAACTGGCGTTCCTGCTTCAAAGCCTACCACCTATTCTGCACATATTGTGCCTGATGCCAGTGTGAAGCTGTAGTAAAGGTGCACGGGGTCTTTCCGTCTAACCGCGGGAAGCCTGCATCTTGACAGGCAATTCAATTTCGCTGAGTCGATGTTGGAGACAGCGGGGAAGTCGTTACGCCATTCGTGCAGGTCGGAACTTACCCGACAAGGAATTTCGCTACCTTAGGACCGTTATAGTTACGGCCGCCGTTTACCTGGGCTTCAATTCGGAGCTTGCACTCCTCCTTTTAACCTTCAGGCACCGGGCAGGCGTCAGACCCTATACGTCGTCTTACGACTTCGCAGAGCCCTGTGTTTTTAGTAAACAGTCGCCACCCCCTGGTTTGTGCCCCCAGTCAATACTTGCGTAGAAACTGGGCCTCCTTCTCGCGAACTTACGGAGGTATTTTGCCGAGTTCCTTCAACATCGTTCTCTCAAGCGCCTTGGTATTCTCTACCAGTCCACCTGTGTCGGTTTAGGGTACGATCTTATAGAGGGGCTATTTCCAGGAACCTCTAAGCAGCCCATTCAATCCGATAAGGATGAACTACCTTCGAGATCCGTCACCACCTCATGGCCCAGGAATATTAACCTGGTTCCCATCGACTACGCCTTTCGGCCTCGCCTTAGGGGTCGGCTTACCCTGCTCAGATTAGCTTTAAGCAGGAACCCTTGGACTTTCGGCGACAGGGTCTCTCACCCTGTTTGTCGCTACTCATGTCATCATTCTCGCTAGTGATCTCTCCACCGGATGGCTCACGCCCCGGCTTCACAGAAAACTCAATGCCTCCTATGCACTACAAGTAGTGCAAAAGAGGCGTAGAGTTATGTCACACTACGCTCCGCTACCATGCCTTACGGCATCCTAAGCTTCGGCTCATGGCTTGAGCCCCGTTACATCTTCGCCGCAGGACAACTTAAATTAGACCAGTGAGCTGTTACGCTATCTTTAAAGGATGGCTGCTTCTAAGCCAACCTCCTGGTTGTTTTGGTCGTCCCACCTGCTTTCCCACTTAGCCATGAATTAGGGGCCTTAGCTGTAGGTCAGGGTTGTTTCCCTCTTCACGACGGACGTTAGCACCCGCCGTGTGTCTGCCAGATATTACTCCTCGGTATTCGGAGTTTGGTTAGGATCAGTAAGACGGTGAGTCCCCATTACCCATCCAGTGCTCTACCCCCGAGGGT
>NZ_FQUV01000018.1 GCF_900129235.1 Litoreibacter ascidiaceicola
TCGGGCGGATTCCAGACATTCGCTGTGGCTGCGTAATGCGCCCACATTAATCGAGAAAGCAGGCTTTCGGTCCAAGATGACGTCGTTGAACTTGCTACACAGCAGCTACTCCTTCTCCAGTCTTTCCAAATAGTCATGAAACTGTCAGAATCGAACGGTTGTAGATGTTGACTAGGACATAGCATAGAGGATCTAGCTTTGGATTATGCTAAGGTTTTGACCCAAGGTATTGGCGCTTGGCTTCACTACGAACATGCTTGCGGGCGAAGTGAGCTTTTTAGTGAAAAATACCTGGCAACTCCCGTCGGGCAAATTCTAACAGCCCGAAGCTCAAGCCGGACACATGCAGAGTTCAAGCATCCGGTGCTTGCCAATCTGTCTACGGGGCCTGGGCGACCTCCTGAAATAGATTTCGTTGTTTGTGAAAACTACCCGGAAGTATCCCTAGCCGTTGAGACAAAGTGGGTTGGCGATAGTATTCCGAGCATACAATCAATAATTTGGGACCTGATCAGGCTAGAGATGGTAAATTTTCAATTTGGTGCGCGTTGCTTCTTTATCTTGGCCGGAAAAAAGGACAGGATGGCGAAGCTTTTCAATGCTGCCGGTTTTATCAACGCGGCCGCTTCGGGACACAAAAAGCCTCTTTTGAATGTTAATAAGAACGCAATTCATCGCACCTATTTGGCACCAATCGACATCTTTCGTAGGCCAACACTCAAGAAAGTCTTCAAGAACTACCAAGATCATGAATTTCCAGAATTCCTTTCTACTCGCCGAAGCTCGCCTTTTCCCGAAGTTGGATCAAAGCGCGGCTATCAAGTCTACACTTGGGAAGTCTTGGCAAATGGCCGGAAAAACACGTTTTGGCCGAAAAACTCTAAGCATTTGATGCTTTGAGCAGCGCTTACATTGATGCAGATGAAGTGCGCTAGTTCGTGGTGTTGGTTCGTCGGACCAATTTCGGTGAAGGGCGGAAAGCGGAAGTTCGCTGCGTGAGCAGTCGACGGGTTCATGTCAAAGAAGAGCAGACATTCCATTTCAAGAATTTGGCTTGTGATGAGTGAGCCGAAGCTTAGAGTTGGGCTAAACAGATCAACGTAAAAGCAAATTTTTTCGGTTGGATGAAGAGGGATTGAATCTAATGAGCATAGTCATCAAACGCGGTTTTATATCTGACTCCATACAGAACGCTGCGTCTGAACTGAACATTAGTGAAGATGACGCGTTCATGTATTGGTTTTATTCCGTCTTGTTCGATGTTGATCTCGATGAAGTACCAGAGGACGAGTTGGTTGATGGGGCTGGTGAACGTCAAATCGATATTTTTAAGATCGAAGTCGATGACAGCAGTCAATCCGTTCATATTCGCCTAATTCAGGTCAAAAATACTCAGGGTTTTTCCGCGAACACAGTTTCGCTGATGAAGACCGGCCTAGAATTCATATTTCTAGCCAGAAAAGCTGATTACGAAACTAATCCAAACGCAAAATTGGTGGAGAAGATTGAAAACGCGAGGCAGTTGATCAGGCAGTATGGCAACAATAGCGTCAGCGTATCTTGCTACTTTGTAACGCTAGGTGACGAAGCTGACATAGCCGAGGAAGCAACAGCCAACGAAGGCAATATTCTGCGAGAATTTTCGGACAGTGGGGTTTTCTCGAGCTTTGATTTTCACTTTATTGGAGTCAATGAGCTCGATCGAATAAACAATCTGAGGAGAAACAGGGCGCGTCAGATCGATGCGGACATACCGATTGTATATGATGCAAACCGACCTTCGATCGTCGAATTCGATACCGGAGGGGTCAGAAGTGTTCTCTGCACAGTCAAAGGAAGCGATCTTGCGAAGCTCGCTCAGACGGAACCACGAGATGCTATCTTTGACGCGAATGTCAGGGGAAATCTGGGCCTCGGCGGGCAAGTGAACAAATCGATTTATGGAACTGCAACAAGCGACGATAAATCAGATAGTTTTTGGTACATGAACAACGGGGTAACCATGGTCTGCGATAGCTTATCAATGGTGCGAGACCCTGATGCGCCCTCAGTTCGTGTCGAGAAAGTGCAGATTATCAACGGTTGTCAGACAACTTCATCTTTACGATCCGCATTTGAGGATGACAGCTTACAAGAAAACGTAAAAGTTCAAGTTAAGATATACGAGTCGAATGATGTCGAGTTTGTAAATAACGTAGTCATCGCGACTAACAACCAGAACTCAATCGGCTCCCGTGATCTTCATGCAAACGACGAGATACAGGAACTTATTCAGCGGAAGATCAGCGAAGACTTCGGCCTTTTTTACGAAAGGAAAAGGGGAGAAGCAAAAAGTGCAGGTGTACCTAAATCTGAAGTGATTGGCTTGGAAAAAGCCGGCCAAGCCTATCTGGCGATTTTCAAGAACCAACCTACCGTAAGCCGCGCTCAAAAGTATAAAGTGTATTCCCCAGAATTTTATAATGACATCTACGGAAAGGCACAGCCATGGCAGCTTGCGGCTGCCCATGAGATCTACAGGTTCGCGGAAACTCGAGGGAGAAGAGCATATAGAGAGCTCGCGCCAGAAGATCCTTCACGAAACATTTTAAATTATGGAGTCTTCCATATTTGTCGGATTGTGTGGTGGGTCTTAATAAACGAGTTAGAAATGGATCCTCGCGATGAGGCTAAAGCCATGGCAGTTGCGCGGGAGGAAAACGATCTTCTTGAGACTGCATATGCTCGGGCAAACGTCATTCTTTCAGAGGTAGTTAATCAGAACAACGAGAGTCTCATCAATCTGAACAACTACTTCAAAAAGGCTCAGTCACAACAGAATATTAACCAACACCTTCAACGCCAAATCGATGGCCTCGTCGATGAATGACCCGTTAGAACAGTATAGGCCCGGATTGGCTGGAAAAATCAAATATCACCAAAGACATCATGATTTACTACGATAAATTTCAAACTTGGGAGAAGTCTTTCGGCGACCTATTGGTCCGCCTAGTAGGCGAGGAAGCCCTAAACGATCTGTCATCATCAAATTTCGAATTTATCGAAGATGCGGGTGACTTTGTGGTCAGCCGTTCGGATATCACAACCGTTTCGCACGAAATTCAGGGCTGGCTCTTGGCACAAGAATTTTGCGTCTTCCATGGGACTAGATTGCTCTCCGAAGAAATTCTCTCAGTGCAACAAAAAGGGCTGCGCCCTCTAGTAGCCGCTGACCGTGAACAACGCCTTAGAGAAATTCTCGGGCGCCATCGCAGATGGGCTTCTGTAGAAGATAAACTTCTTGAAGTGATTGAAGACGTTGGTCCCAAGGAAAAGCAAGGTAGAAGACAAGGACAGGTCCATTTTAGCCTCTCCAGGTCAGGTCTCGTAAACGGTTTTGACCATTATTTGACCCACGGATCAGAGTTTGATCAGCACGTTGTGCAAAGGTTATTTGGCGACCAATCAGGGCTTGAGTTACTCAGCTCAGAGACTGTTCCAGTGCTTGTTCATGTCTCCATCAGCGGCGAACAGCTCATTCAAGGCGCTCATCCGCACTTCACCTATTCCGACGTTGTTGGCATGGGCGAAATCCCAGGGACCGCGCGAACGTTCCTCAATTCTTGGGCGTTTAAGGCAGCAAATCCAGGCTTTGACATCGAGAAACTACGAACTGATTGCTGTGTAATGGAGCGGGTCGCAACACCGCCAGAAAGAATCCTCACGATCGAAAGGCTTGACGACTTGGCCGCTCATTAAGTGCCGAGCGCGTCGGCATGCTGATTGCCTGGTTGTCCGGGAATTGTCGAACGCAGTGGCAAGTCTATCGAACCGGTCACTGAGCACGTTCAGTTAAGCTAGGCTTTCGCGCTTGCAGCTAATGGCCGGAATGCGGACTGGAATCGCAGCATCGAAGACACTGGCTGAGTGTCTGCTATGGGCCGAAGATCAGCGTATCAGACACCGGGTTTGTCGAAACGTTCAAGGCGGCACTGACGCCTCCAGAAAGCGCGAAAAGCGCTACTCTCTCATGGCCATTTAGGTCGTATAAGGAACGCGTCTTTCACATTCGGCCCCGATCCCTCGCGATGGTGAACATCTCTGTTGCGATAATCCACACTAGAGCAGGGTTATGTGATCGTGGTGACCGTGATCGGCCAGCGCTTTGAGCGCTGCGGTACGGGTCTTACGCGTCACGTCTTCATCGACGATGTGTGCGATGCCGCGAAGCAGGGAATGGTGATCGTCACCCAACTTGTGTTCGAGGGCACCGGCGATCACTAGGGCAAGATACCAATCGAACGGGAGCAGGTCGTTCTGCGTCGTAGAGGCGAGGTATGTGGTTGCGTTGATGGTCTCGTCACTCGTTGTAATACTGAATTCATCAATCCGGTCATAGCCCTTCCCCGCGCCCTCAAACTTGTCGAGTTCCTCGCGTTCGTCTGCGTCGATCTCGAACAGGACGCCGGGCGTGTGGATCGCAGTACTCTGACTGACCAAAGTCGCTTTTCCCGAACCGTCATTACTCTTCTTCGAGAACTTCAGAGCATGGTTGTCGGCGATGGCAGCGCTGATCACTCTGGCACTGGGACAGCGGGCGATCAGGCGGCTGCTCAACATGTTCGATCCGTATGCGAAATAGAGAAAGCTCATTTGTCTCCAGTGATCTTTTTCAAAGCAGTCTGATCTTCATGTGGCAGCGCGAAGTTGTCCCTGATCTTGTTGTAGGCGTCAGTCAAGAATTGCAATTGGGCCTCTTCGCTCCAGTCTCGCTGCTGCCTTTGCATGATCGTCTTTGGTTTGCGTGCGGGTACCGAGTAGCTCAGCATTGTTGCCGGCCACATCGTTCCCTTGATGTCGATCAATCCTGCCTCAACGCGTCGTGCCGCAAGAGCGCCGTGCTGATCGAGGGCCTTCATGGCGCTCCTTAGATTGTTGCGCCAGCCACGCAATAGCGAGTCAATGCGCAGCATTTTCTTTCCGTCCTTCCATGCGGCGATGGCCGTACCGTGTGTGATCCAGAATTCCCCCGTTTCGTCGAACCACATGCTTATGTTCGCGGTTTCGTCATTACCTGTATGCCAGAATCGGACGAAGCCTTCCTCGCATGGCCCATAGTCTCCGCCAGAAGAGCCTTCGGCCACCGGCCAGACTTCTTGCCCGTCTTTTGCGTTCTGGATTTGTGATACGGAAGGAATCTCCTCTTTCCATCCTGCGGGGATGATCCGGATGTATCCACGCGGCCCATCTATCGCGGCGACGCGGCGGCTGATATCCATTGTATCAACAAAATCGACCTCGCCTCCGTAACTCGCCCACACCGAAGTGTCTCCCTCCTTGGCGGGAACTGCTTCGAAGCTGGCGGCTTCTGCCAGCTCTTCCACATACCGGCCGAGATTGGTTTTCAGCGCTTCGGTGAGTTCGGTTGTCAGTCTCTTTCTAATCTTGGCGCGATCGGCTTTTGATCCACTTGGGCCGAGTTCGTAGGTCATTGCCCTGCGGTGCCGGATGTCGAATGGCAGATCGTCTGGGGTGTACCCGTTATGGATGTTCATGACGGCGATGATACGGTCGGGGCCAAGTGATTTGAGTGCCCAGCCCAATTCTATCATGACGTTCGGGTTCGGCAGCGCCTTGCCGCCGTTGGTCTCGCCGATCGGGGTGAGGTCGGCCACGAACACCGCGGACTCGTTGATCTTCTTCAGGATCGTGCTGGTAATGTCCGCCATGCCCGGCGTGTTCTTGGTGTCGTGGTCAAGTTCGGGGCGCTCGGCGGGTTCAAGGCCGAGTTCTTCACCGGCCTGCTTCACCGCTTCATCGAGCGCACTGCGGATGAAATGTCGGTTGGATTCGGGCTCATTGTCGTTCTGCCAGGACCAAAATACTTTCATCTCTCGCCAATCAGGTTTCTTCGCTTGTCTGCACTAATCAGAAAACTTCGTAAAAACAAGGTATTTGCAAACAGCACAAGCCCATAATCTTCCAGAAATCGTATTGGCTGCGAATGTCCGGAAAGAGGGCTGCGAGCGCAGCACTGGGAGACTGTACTCAACGTCGGCTCTGGGCCGTTAGAATGAGCTGGAATGCAGGCGAGCACCGCGAAACTCTGACCATCTTGGATGCACTAACATAAGGAGGAACAGTGGAGTTTAGCAGCTTGAAGTCCTAGTTAGGAGCTAACCAAAAGTTCTGCCGAGGCACCTACATGGAACTTGAAGACCCACTCGACCCGAAACGTTCCCGCCCGATTGATGTTCACCGTTGGTCGGACCATCCCGAGGTTGCGGGGTTCGTCGATAGTATCTGGGAAGAACACTTCGGGGACTACGCGGCGAAGGAGCAAGTAAAGTCAGGCGCTAAGGCCAAGAGGAAGCACCGCGACCAGCTCCGAGTGATCCTCCTCGACCTCTACGTGGCTTGGCAGACTGACCCTGACCTCAGCATCGGCGTTCATCTCTCCGCCAACGCTTGGAAGACGGGTTCGCGGTATAATGCCCTGCACCTCTCCAAGATCATCCCTGACTTCGTCCACCGTCTCAGTGAAGTGGGGTTGATCCAGCTCTCGAAGGGAAGCTTCACGGCCCCCGGAGCAGCAACCAATCGAACGGCAAGGATACGGGCCGAGGAACCCCTGAAGGAGATGTTCCGAGAGGCAAAGTTCGGGCGGGAGCACATCTGGCTGGTTCCTGACCGTGAATGCATCATCCTGAAGAACACCGACGACCTTACGGGGGCCAAGGGGCGGGAGGTGCCCTACGAGGACGATGATCGAACTATCTCAATGCGAGCAGTGCTACAGGACTATAACAAGCTACTGGCCCAGACCTTCATTGACATCCCGACCTACGATCAGCCCTTCGTGGAGAGGAAGGTCAAGACGGGGCGGAACGCAGGCGAAGCCACCAAAGTCCCCATCGCCACCCAAGAGAACTTCGTCCGGAGGATATTCAATCGAGGGTCCTTCGACTGTGGGGGGCGCTTCTTCGGAGGGTGGTGGCAGCACGTAGATTCCGAAGTTCGAAAGCGCATCCACATCAACGACACCCCGACGATAGAGATCGACTATCAAGCCCTCCACGTTGCGGTGCTATCGGCAGAGCAAGGGGTGGTGATCGAAGGTGACCCCTACACACTGGACCAAGGATTACTTCCTGAGATGGGCGCGCGAGAGCAACGTGCCTCGGTGAAGCTACTGGTTCTCATGGCCTTCAACGCGAAGAACCGCCGCGCTGCTTGCCTTGCGTTCAGGCAGGATCAGCCGACAGGGTCGGTCGAGAAGTCGATGAAGGATGCCGAGCTATCGAAGGTTCTGGACGCCTTTATCGAGAAGAACCCCCACCTTGCGGAGGCGCTCTGCTCGGACCGAGGGATCAAGTTGATGAATACAGATAGCCGGATCGCGGAGTTCGTGATCAGGAGAATGACCCACTCTAACGTCCCAGTTCTCTGCATTCACGATAGCTTCGTCGTGGACTACACCCGCTCTCGCCTCCTCGTC
>NZ_FQUV01000017.1 GCF_900129235.1 Litoreibacter ascidiaceicola
ATTGCAGCCTCCAACGCAAGTTAACATGCTGTAATGTAACACAAAAAAACGGACAAACGAAGCTAAATCACGCGATCACTTGGGAAATGTGGGCTTAATAGTGTCGAAGGACATTTTCGCAAAACAAGGAAATTGGATGAGGGCGAATTTCTAAGACCTTATAAGAAGCTGCTACCGGACATAATTGCGTCACAGAGGAGTTTGCATCAAGCAATTGAGATTGCAGATGAAATCTATAAGTCTCTTAGTGCAAAAGGACATAGGGTTCAGTTTGCGCCACCAGATCAAAAGATGCACCGAGTTGCTTTTGAAGAGCGAGAAACACCGGGCAAAGATCGAAAGTACGGTCGGTACTCAATGGGTACGATTTGGTCGCCGCATCGTCCAACGATCACTTTTGTCGGGGATGTGCCCTTTGGTCTTACGCTGACGGAAATGACTGAACGGGCTACCATGCGGTATATTGGTGGAAGATTTGTTCGGGAAAATACCAAGCTGCCAGCCTCTAGACGTGGGCATGCTGCTCACACTTGGACGACCGAGCAAGACCTTCCTTGTGGTCGTTTTCGGTTAATCGCCTACTCCCCTCTCCAGGGAGTAGCGTGGACCGAAAGCTGGCAAGACACACCAAAGAGTTCCATTAAATCGATGGTTCCAGTCATCATCCGAAAATTGGAGAGTTCCAAAGGCGCTATCCATAAACTCATGGCAAAAGCAGAAAATGAAGCTGCTCAGCGGAAACTTGAATGGGAAGAAAGTCAAAAACGCTGGCGTCATGCTGAAGATCAGCGTCGTGTGGCGCAGGCTCGAGCCGATAGTCAAAAGCAGCTCTCAGAGATCATGGATAGGTGGGCGTCCACCGTGTCGGTAGAGCGGTTCTTTCTAGAAGCAGAAACGCGGGTTGAGGGTTTGGATGGCGAGCGAAAAGACAAGCTTTTAGAGCGTCTTAGGTTAGCACGGTCAATGTTGGGAACGTTGGACCCTTTAGAGTACCTAGAAGGGTGGATCGCACCTGATGAAATCTACAAAACTAAGTTCGATCAAGACTAAGCAAAAAGCACCAATATGAGTCTCTACCCTTTACTTGTACTTAATGTTGTACATATAAGGTTACGACAACAAGGAGAGTCGCGATGGATGTTATGACCTACTCAGATGCACGCGCCCAGCTTAAAGGCGTCATGGACCGTGCTATCCATGATCAGCAGGAAGTTGTCGTGACCCGCAAGAAGGGCGAGTCTGTCGTCGTCGTATCTTTGGATACTTGGAACGCCGTCAACGAAACGTTGCACCTCCTATCCACCCCGAAAAACGCATCCCGTTTGCGCGCCTCGATCGCGCAACTCGATGCCGGAACTGGCGAAGAGCGTGAGTTGACTGAGTGAAACTGGTCTTTTCTGACCAAGCTTGGGAAGACTACCAGCATTGGGTCAACACCAATGAAAAGATACGCGATCGCGTCAATGAGCTGATTAAGCAATGCAAGCGGACTCCCTTTAAGGGAACTGGAAAGCCGGAACCTCTGAAGGGAGACCTAACAGGATGGTGGTCACGGCGGATTTCTCAGGAAGATCGCATGGTCTACCGCGTAAGCGGTGCAGGTGAGAATCAAAGCTTGGAGATAGCACAACTACGGTTTCATTACTGAGCAACGCGATGCATACTTTTGAGACTAATGCACTGATCAGAAACGATATTAGTAGTCCGTTTCAGATTTTTCGTAAAACTCCCACATCTGCTCAATAAGCTGTCCTTGGGTGATTCCAAGACGTTCAGCCTCGCTTGCTATCGCCTCCCCTACCTTTGGGAAAACTTTAGGATGCAGTTGGTGCGTTCTCGGGCTAGGCTTACGTCCAGGTTTCTTACGAGGCGTACGATCAACAAAACCGCGAGCTTCACCAACTTCATCAACCTTGCGCACTTCCGCCGCGCCAGTATCTTTAGGCCGCGCAGTGAGACCTGCTAGTCTATTTGAGCCGCTCATACACTGCCTCCGTAAATGCCGTGGCGTTCAACAAGGCCTTGTCCACCTTGCCGCCCGTCACAATCTCAGGGTTGTTCAACATCGATGTAAGGTCACCGCCATAGGCAAAGAGTTCCGAGAACGCCGCGCGGGCTACGAGGGACGGTTCGATCATGTCGATCCCTGCCCCGCGCAATTGGTTTTCGAGTTCTTTCTGTACCCGGCTTTTCACCGCAGCGCTTGTCTTTGTCAGAACGACCGCGTGTTTGATCGTTCGGCTAAGAGCTTCTTCCTCTTCTTTGACAAGCGCTAGTGCCTCCGATCCAATCTCGGCATCTAACGCGGTAGGCTGCATCGGTACGATGACTAGATCAGCTTGCGAAATGGCACGACTCACCAATTGTGAAGCTACGCCTTCAAGATCTACGATCACGATCTTACCGTCCCCGTCCGCATTTTTGATTGTGGCCACAATCTCTGAACGCCCAATATCGCTGTAAAGAGTGACGCCCTTAGGCAGTCCGTGGGATGCCCAACGTGTAAGTGACTTGTTCGGATCACAATCCAAGGCAGTCACATCAGCGCCCATCCGAGCGAACTCTGATGCCAACAAAACTGCACAAGTAGACTTTCCAACTCCGCCCTTGGGGCTCGCCATTACGATGACCGGCATTAAACTAACCTGCTTTATTTCTCATACCGGAAACGTATCTATAACCAGATTTAAATTCAATACCTGTTATTTTTCTCATACCGGTATTATTTATATTACCGGATTTAAAAATTGTACCGGTTTTATTTCCATAACCGGTATTAAATCCTGTCATGGACGACCCCTTTTCTCAAACCAACTCTCACAAAACTTGATGTAGTGCTTAGTTGGATGTTTCGGCTCGATCTCTTCTTTGCCGCACCAACGACGCCACTCATGCTCCAGATGCCGGGTATCCCAGCCAGGAGCAGCTTCACGCGCAGCATCATACGCATCGGGTTCAAGTCGCCCCTCGAAAACGTCCTCTTGTGGGGTAGGGACCGAGCCACGAGAATAAAATACAGCCTGAGAACCCTCAAGACGAAGGCTGTAGTCTGGGATGTGGTCGTGAGCGACATCCTCCGCAACGATCTTAGAAATAAGGCGTTTAAACTCTTTGTCAGTTGAATAGGAGCCGCACTTTTCCTTGAGCTTAGTCAAGCCGATTGCCCAACGCTGCTTATATCCACAATGCTTACGTGCAATCTCATAAAGACGGCGTTCCAACGGCTTTCGAAGCCGGAAGTAGTTCCGGCTGAGTGTGAGAACTTCACGCGCGTTGATGGCATTGAACACCCAGTCTGACAGCTTAACTTCGATTTCCTGCATCCGGCCATCGCGGGTTTCCCTAACGATACGGTAGCGGTCAATCAGGCCGAAGCCATCTAGCACTTCCGTGTCTGCCGTTGTGATGTTTGTGGCAATACGAGTCCCGGAAAGCCGCTCAAATGCGGCTCTGAGCTGCTCATAGCCGCGACCATCAGTGCCTCTGTTCGTTGACGTAAGTAGGTCAAACGCCTTGAAACGTATCGTTTGATTGACCTCTCGACCATCGTTCAAAGCGGCAATGACTTGAGAAATACAGAAGATCAGGATGTCACGGTCGTAGACCGTTGCCAGTCCTTTGACTGAGGGAACAACTTCAACAAAAACGTCACCATTCTCATATCTACGGATATTCTTGTCCGGCTTTGTCGAGATCGAGAATACAGGATGCTCCATTGAAGCCATATCGCCCTTGGGCGCAGCATCAAAGATATCGCAGACGAAAAAATCGCCTTGCTGCATCCGGTCCGGCAGAAGAGGGGACCGTGCTTTCGTGTTATTACCCACCATACACCCTAAATTCGTGTTATTGCACACCGAGTCAAGTTCTTTCGTGCTACCACACACCAGCAGGCCAAAACGTGCTATTACACACCAATCTTCGTGTTATCACACACCTTCAAACGTGTTATCACACACCAAGCAATTGCCTAAGGCGTTGTTTATAAAATGCAAAAACGCATCAAAAATTAGCGTAACACATATATTAACACATATTTAACACAAGAAGCTGACAGGACATCTAATCATATTTCAGTTGAGCGGGTTATCGTCATACAGCCCACGATAGGCTTTATTCTTAAAATACAGGTTCTGCTTCGCCTTGAGCGGGCTCCGGTTTCCTACCAGCAGCAAGAGATCATCGGCTTTCATGCCCATGATCTGCTCCGCAGTCATGAGCTTCTGACTCTGCTCAGAGTAAGAAAAATCTCGACCCTCGTTCGCTGACTTACCTTCACTAATTTGCTGAGAATAGACAGTGCTTTCCCCGAGATGGCGCGCTGCCCATTCAGCAGTTTCGATGTCATTCAGGTTGAAGACGCGCTTGGTGATGCAGGAACCGAAAATCGAGCGGGCATCGTTTGGCCCATAGGCTTTTTCGACCTGGCCCGTGTCCTGTGTGACGAACAACGCCTCGACACCAGCACCTGCGGCGACGTTGGCAATATTCATGATCTGCTCCATGCGACCCATCCGCACGAATTCATCGAGCACGAGCAAGATCGGGGCCTTAACCTTGCGCCTCCCATCCTGGCGCACGACCGTGCCCAGAACGATGTTGATGAACAGGCGCATGAAGATGGCTTGCTTGTCCACTTGATCGAGCGGGACCGCGATGAAGAGATCAACCTGATCATCGAGAAGATCATCCATGCTGAAGCTGGATCCCGACAAAAAATGCCGCATGTTGTCCGACTGCATCCAATCGAACGCTTTGGAGACAGCCGTTTGGATCGACCCGCGTTCGCGATCGCCCGCGCGCAGAATAGTTGCGGCGGTCTGGGCAGGGCGGTGGCCAACAAGGTCGCCGTTTTCAGCCCAGGCCTCAAGTGTGCTGTCGAGGTTTGCTGACAACAGCAGATCAGCCACTGCGATCAGATTGCGCCGCTTCGGTTCTTCTTGGGTCACAACCACTTCGATCGCTGCGGCAACCAGCTGACGGGCCATTTCAGAGAAGTGCGCGCCGTCACCCTGTTCTGGTTTAACCAGGCCATCCGCGACCAAAGCCACGTCTCGCGCTAGCTCGCCCGGCCGGATGTAGTCGAGCGGGTTGAACTGATCCTTTCCATTTTCGACGAGGCCGAAAGGATTGAGGACGGCCACCTTGCGCCCGAGCGCTTTGCGGTGGCGGCGCGTCACGGCGAAATTCTCGCCCTTGATGTCGAGACAGACCACTGGCCCTTGGTGACCGAGGATCGCCGGGATAACAGCACTGACGCCCTTGCCGCCCCGTGTACCCGAGACAACGAGGTGGTGACCACCGCGCCATCCCTTGGCATCGTCCTTGACGTAGCGCAGCAGCTTGCCCTTGTGCAGGGCGAGGGGCAGGCCTGTCTTGTTGCGTGCCATGTGGGCGATGTCGCGGGGGTCCATCCAGCCCGCTTGCCAGGGTCCGGTACGAGATTTGCGGTTGCGGCCAATGCGCGGATTGAAAATTGCCATCAGCGGGGCGCTGACAGCGACAGCCACGCCAAAAGCGCCAAGCGAAAAGGAGATCGCCATGGCCTGCTTCTGGGGGTCAGAATACCGCGCCAGCCCTTTGAGGCCTTCCCAAATGGCGCGGGGGAGGGGCCAGCCCGTGCCAGTCCAGGCTTGGGTTGTCGCCAGCAGGTCGCTGAACGGGCCTCTGAGGGGCGTCAGGGCTGTAAAGGTGGCAGCGCATAGGCATAACCATGCGAGGAGCTTGAGAGGCGTCCTGTGACGCTCTGCGGCTGTCCCGAGGGTGTCGAGGATGGCAGCCACGGCGATGATCGGGAAGGCATAGGTGGTCACCGGGTAGATTGCGACCGCTTGCGGGGCGAGGATCATCGCGGCAGCGGCCAGGATCATAGCGCCGATCATGATCACCCAGTGGCGGGCATCCAGAACAAAACTCATGGCCGGTCCTCGTGACTTTCAGGAAACAGAATTTGCCAGAGCCCCCGGTCGCGGTCCCGTTCAGTGAGGCGGTCTGGCAGGTCGCGCCTCACAAGCTTTACAAGTTCGGGGCTCTGAAGAGCAGGTTCGGCGCTCAAACGGTCGAAGACCAAAGTGCCCAAGAGCCATTTGATGCGGTCTTCGTCTTTCTTCTGAGAGAGACGCCGCCGGGCATCGAGCGCTGCGATCTGGGCGTCGAGCTGGCTTTTCTTCTCGGTGAGTTCTGCAATGCGAGCGTCGGGCGGACGGCTTTGGGACATGGGGCAACCTCAGTGAGTAACGAGGCAAACGTAGCGTTAGATTGATAGGTTGAAAAGAAACAAATGCGCGCTTATACATTGTCTTCGACAACGTGCGCTGTGGCTGGTGTTGAAAATAGCCTGAAACTGCGGTGTGTGGTGTGACGATTGGCTTAGAAAATGCGGCATGACCGCATGCAGAGGGCGCGGCCCTCAAACTCCCCGCCAGCGCAATCAGACGCTGGACCCTGTTTTGAAGAGAGGCGTTCCTGCCGTGGCGATCTATCATCTCAGTGCGAAAGTAATCAGCCGGGCAGGAGGCCGGTCATCGGTCGCAGCCGCCGCCTACCGGACGGCTGGGCGGCTGCGGGATGACCGGCAGGGATTGGAGCATGACTATTCGCGCAAGGGTGGTGTCGTGCATTCCGAGATCATGGCCCCGTCGAGCTCGCCCGACTGGATGCGTGATCGCGACCAGCTCTGGAACGCGGTTGAGGCCGTCGAGAAGCGGCGTGATGCGCAGCTTGCCCGCGAGATCGAAGTGGCGTTGCCCCGTGAACTCGATCGGGGCGAACGCCTGGAGCTGTTGCGCGGTTTTGTTCAGCGCGAGTTTGTTGATCGTGGCATGATCGCGGACGTGGCTGTTCACGAGGCGCGCGCCCGTGATGGCCAATCGCAGCCCCATGCCCATGTCATGCTGACCATGCGGGAGCTGACAGGCGACGGGTTCGGCAAAAAGGATCGCAGCTGGAATGCGCCGGACCTGCTTGTGGGCTGGCGGGAGGCATGGGCGCGAGATGCAAACAAAGCCCTTGAGCGGGCAGGGCGGTCGGAGAGGATCGACCACCGGTCCATTGATGTTCAGCGGGCTGAGGCCGAGCAAGAGGTCGAGCGGGCGCGCGGAAACGGGCAGGAAGAGCTCGCGCTTGAGCGCGAGAAAAAGGTGGTCGAGCTCAGCCGCGAACCTGAGCCAAAAATTGGACCATCGGCCAATGCACTTGAAAAGCGCGGCATTGAGACTGAGCGCGGTGACGCCTTCCGCGCGGTACAGGACCGCAATGCTGCGCGCCAAGAACTGGGCTGGCGGCAGCTAGAATTGCGGCTGGAACTGGTCGAGCGCGGGCGCGCGTTTATTGCCACTGCACGCGAGCGGCTGGATCAGCTTTGGGAGCGCGCTGAAGCGGCGATGTCACGGATCAAGGAGAGAGTTATGGGCGAAGTTGAGAGGCCGCAGGCTGACGTAGAGCGGGGAGACGGTCGCAACGGTGCGGATGATCGTGATATCGTACAGCGGGACGCCCCCGATGACATGGAGGCCCGCCGGGCAGCGGTATTGGGACGCGGTGTTGATCGCTCAGAGGCGCAAGCGCCGGATTACGGGCGCGAGCGCCTTGCGCCGGATAATCCAGATCGAGATCGCCGTGACGCCATCCTCGGGCGTGTGCGCGACACCGGGCAGGAGCGTGATGCGGCTGCGGTAGAGCGGGACATCGCCGCCCGTGACGGTGAGGGTCGTGACCAAGGGCTGCGAGATGATATTCTCGGGCGTGGGCGAGATAGTGCGCCCGAGCGCGGGCAAGGTCGAGACCGCGACAGAGACAGAGAACGTTAAAACTGAAAGGAACCACATAGTGTTTGAAGATCGCCACAACAAAGACCAGAGGCAATCGCAGCCGCTTCCCAATTACACAGACGTTTACGACACCATGCTGTACCAAACACCGGATGGGACCTCGAAAGGGGCATTGCCGACGATCTACGCGTTTCGTGTGAAAGACCCGTTGTTATCACCTGATCCCAGGCCGGACTTTGTGTTGCTCGAAACCGACGATGAAATCCAAGCATGGCAACAGGCCATAGCAGGTCCTGTTGTTCTGAATGATGAGGGGCACATCACCGATGCTCCGCTGCTTGTCTGGAATAGTCTTCCAAGCCTGCTAACTGGGGATGACGAGATCATCGCTATGTATTCGCCGGTGGATGATGCGGACACTTGGCCGGTTTTGGCCCTTCAGGCGCACCCGTTCGACAAGGCCCTAGACACCGCGCCAGCGCGGGATCGATATTATTTTGAACAGAACAAGTTTGTGGGCTTGCTGTAGCACGCAACGCTGCACTTCATCCCGAAACCTTATGAACTTATGTGATTCCGGCAAAGCGCCGGTCTCGCTTTAAGCGATAGACAGGGCAGGGGATCGACGGGCTGACGCCCGCTCGCCCCAACCCTGACAGTTTCCAAATCCTATTGATCCGCCTGCCATCCTGTCAGGTCCGAGAAAACCGGCAAGCGTCGCCTGCGGCGTCGGTTACGGTCGAGAATTCCGGTTCCTCCCACGCGCAAGCGCGCGGTTCCCTCCCAAATTCACGCCCTCCACCCGGTTGTCACGGCCCTGTCAGGCCGCAGGCAGGGCTTTGCCCTTACCTGCTCTGCCGTTCGGAATGCATGGGCATTCCAAACAACAGAACAGGAAGGCCCGCCCATTGGCGGAAAGGGGCTCAGGCTTCCACCGCGTCATTCAAGGAGGGTCACAAATGACCAAAGAGAAATTTGACGTTTATTCCCATGTCACCGATCAGATTGTCGCGCAGATCGAGGCGGGCACGCCCCCGTGGCGCAAGCCGTGGACCGGAGGTGGGGCAACGGCCAGCTTGCCGGAGCGGTTCAACGGCGAGGCCTATCGGGGCATCAATATCCTGATGCTTTGGGCGACCGCGATGGACAAGGACTACAGTTCTGCCCGCTGGATGACGTTTAATCAGGCCAAGCAACTGGGGGGCCATGTCCGCAAGGGCGAGAAATCCGCTACGGTCGTGAAATACGGCACCGTTGAGCGCGAGGACGAGAATGGCGAGGAACGCCAGATCCCCTATGCCAAGGCCTACCGCGTGTTCAATGCCGACCAGATCGAGGGTTTACCCGCTGAATTCTATATCCTGCCCGATCCGCCCCGTGATCTGGGCACCGTGGCCGACCTCGCGTTGGAGGCATTCTTTGCCGCAACCGGCGCGCAGATCGACGTGACCGAGGAGCCGCGCGCCTATTACAACATCAAGACAGATCGCATCCACATGCCGCTGATCGCGACGTTTCACAGGGCGGCAGGATATTACGGCACCTTGGCGCACGAGCTGACCCACTGGACAGGAGCGACGAAACGGCTGGACCGTTTGGGCCGGTTCAATGATCGCAAGGCCTATGCATTCGAGGAGCTGGTCGCCGAAATCGGTAACTGCATGCTTTGCGCGCAGATCGGGGTGGAGCCTGAATTTGAACAGAGCGCGGCCTATGTCGAAGGATGGCTTGAGGCAATGAAGGAAGACAGTCGCGCGATATTTCGGGCCGCATCAGAGGCGCAGAAGGCCGTGGACTACATCATGGCCAGCACCGCGCAGGCCGAGCGGATGGCCGCTGAGTAACAGCCCCGTACTGTCGAGTGATAGAGGCCCCCGTCATCAGGCAGGGGCTTTTTGCCTTGTGGTTCGATCTTGGCCGTGGACGGTTTCAGGGTGACCTGTCGGCGGGCAACCAAAAGGCCACCCGCCGACAGGCCCGGCGCTTCGCGCGGACGGGCATGAGATGCCCAGACATCTGAAGTGGTATAGTGACAGAGTGCCCCCTTGAGACAGGATAAAAAAATCGCTCTTAGCGATCTTGTATCGCACAAGGAAGATCCTATCTATGTCTTATCGGTATGCCGGGCTTCGGTTCGGTTCGGAATAAAATCGCTGTATTTAGGATCGGTTCACCGATCCGTGGAGGGGCTGGTTCCCTCTGACGCCTACCCCCCAAGCGGCCCCTGTGGCGGCGGCGGGGCGGCGGCCCCCCGGGCGACCCCGGGGGGCCAGCATAAGGGATAAGG
>NZ_FQUV01000021.1 GCF_900129235.1 Litoreibacter ascidiaceicola
GGGAGTGTCCTGAACTCTGTGTATCTGGTCCGGTCCATGCGGGTTTCAGATACGGTCACGCATTGAAGCGTTCGTCAAACATGATAGCGAATTGATTGCGGGCGGCAAACCACTCTCGGACATTCCGTCCTCCTTTCTCGAAGTTGCGGATGGCCAAGTAGATCAGCTTCGTCGCGGCCTCCTCGGTTGGGAATGAGCCGCGCGTCTTGATCGATTTCCGGATTACCCGGTTCAGACTTTCGATGGCATTGGTGGTGTAGATGATTTTACGGATCGCGGGATCGAAGGCGAAGAACGGGATTACCTCCTGCCATGCCCGCCGCCATGCCGGGGCAATCGAGGCGTATTTACCGGCCCATTTTTCCTCAAAGGCGTCCAGCTCAGCGGCAGCCTGTTCGGCCGTCGGGGCGCCGTAAATCAGGCGAAGATCGGCGGCCACTGCCTTGCGATCTTTCCAGGCGCAGAAGTTCAGAGAATGGCGCACCAGATGCACGATGCAGGTCTGGATCGCGGCGTTCGGGAAAGCGGCTGTGATGGCCTCAGGGAAGCCCTTCAGTCCATCTACGACCGCGATCAGCACGTCCTGAACCCCGCGGTTCTTCAGTTCGTTCATCACAGACAGCCAGAACTTGGCACCTTCGTTGTCGGCAATCCAGAGGCCGAGAACCTCGCGGACACCGTCCCTGCTGACGCCCAAGGCCACGTAGACGGCCTTGTTCTTGACCATGCGGCTGTCAGCATCGCGGATTTTGACCCGGAGCGCGTCGAATATCACGATAGGATACATCCGCTCCAGCGCCCGCGATTGCCATTCGCGGACCTCGTCGAGCACGGCGTCGGTCACGCGGCTGATCAGGTCCGGCGACACCTGGAGGCCGTAGACGTCCTCAAGGTGGGCACGAATGTCGCGGACCGTCAAACCAGCGGCATAGAGACCAATGATCTTGTCATCCATTCCGTCGATCCGGGTCTGGCCCTTCTTGATAAGCTCCGGCTCGAAACTGCCGTCCCGGTCACGCGGCACGGCGATTGGCACCTCGCCGTCCTGACCCTTCAGCCGCTTACTGGCTGTGCCGTTGCGCCGGTTGGACTGACCAAGAGGTGCATCCTTGCCTTCTTCATAACCAAGATGCGCGGTCAGTTCGGCTCCCAGCATGCGTTCCATCAGCTTGATCCTAAGCTCTTTCATCAGCCCGGCGTCGCCAAGCAGATCTTCAGGCCGCTCGCAGCCCTTCAGAAGTTCGTCCAGCAGTTCCTTGGAAATCGTCATCGTCCTTGCTCCTCTCAGGAAGCATGAACCAAAACCAAGTTACACAGAAGATCGGACACTCTC
>NZ_FQUV01000012.1 GCF_900129235.1 Litoreibacter ascidiaceicola
GCCAGAGCCAGAGCCAGAGCCAGAGCCAGAGCCAGAGCCAGAGCCAGAGCCAGAGCCAGAGCCAGAGCCAGAGCCAGAGCCAGAGCCAGAGCCAGAAAATGCCGCCACAACGCCCGACGCGCAACCGAAAGTCGAGCCGGAAGAGCCTCACCACGAGGCCGACGAAGAGCCTGTCGCCGACGAAGAGACCGCGCCAGAAGTGGCCGCGCGGGAGAAAACCCTTCCGCCGCCCGCCGACGCGGCCCCGCCCCCCGAGCCAACGCAGGAAGGCTTCCAACTTTCCGACGCGCAATTGGCGGCGCAAGCACTCAAACGCAAGCTGCGCGGCACGCCTGCGCAAAAGCTAAGCGCACAGGGGCTTGCACCGCATGTCGCCCGCCTGCAAGCGCTGCGCGACCGGCTTGCCCGCGATCTGTCCGGCCAATAGGCCGCTGTGCGCCGCGATGTTTCCTCCGGCTCCGCAATATTCTGGCCAAAGCCCTTGCCACCGCTTGGAATTTGGCTATGACATGACGCCATTAGTCGGGCTATGGCGCAGCCTGGTAGCGCGTCCGTCTGGGGGACGGAAGGTCGCAGGTTCGAGTCCTGCTAGCCCGACCAATAACAAAACGCCCGTGTGCTCAAGCGCCGGGCGTTTCGTGTATCCAGGGGGAAGATAGTGGCTGATTTCAATCGTGGCGTACTCGCCGATCACCAAATGCAAGCGATGGTCAATTCCGGTGCGATTACAGCCGAGGAGCCGATCAGCGACGGCCAGATCCAGCCCGCATCCCTTGATTTGCGTCTTGGCACCCATGCCTACCGCGTCCGCGCCTCTTTCCTGACGGGCCGTGACCATCCGGTGGAGCGTCGCCTGCAAGATTTCACCATGCACAAGATCGACCTGACCAACGGGGCCGTATTGGAAAAGGGCTGCGTCTATGTCGTCCCGCTGCTCGAGCACTTGGCTCTGGCCGAGGATATGTCCGCCGCCGCTTCCGCCAAGTCCTCCATCGGGCGTCTTGATCTGCTGACCCGCGTGATCACCGATTATGGCGTGGAATTCGACCGCGTCCCTGCGGGCTATGTCGGGCCGCTCTATGCGGAAATCTGTCCCCGTTCCTTCTCGGTCGTGGCGCGCACGGGCCAAATGCTCAACCAGATCATCTTTCGTGTCGGTAAAACCGTCATGGACGACGACGAGCTTCGCAAGTTGCACGCAACCTCCCCCATCGTCTCGGGCGAGGCGGTGATCTCCGACGGTCTGGGCTTCTCGGTCGATCTGAAGCCCGAACGCGGTGATCTGGTCGGCTACCGCGCCAAGCCGCATACAGGTGTGATCGACCTCGACAAGCTGGGCCACTATGATCCGTCGGACTATTGGGAGGAGTTGCGCACCAATGAGGGCCGCATCATCCTTGACCCCGGCGCCTTCTATATCCTCGTCAGCCAGCAAAGCATTGTTATTCCACCGAATTGTGCCGCTGAAATGGCCCCCTACCTTGCAATGGTTGGCGAGTTTCGGGTGCATTACGCAGGCTTCTTCGACCCCGGTTTCGGCTATTCAGCCGCAGGCGGCACAGGCTCGCGCGGGGTGCTGGAAGTGCGCTGCCATGAGGCGCCATTTGTGCTGGAGCATGGCCAGACCGTGGGCCGTCTGGTTTACGAGCATATGTCCGAGGTGCCGACCCAGCTCTATGGCACTGACATCAAGTCGAATTACCAAGGCCAAGGACTCAAGCTGTCGAAGCACTTCAAGACGCCAGCATAACGCAACACGGGCAGCCCGTTAGAGCCGCCCGTGGAAATAAATCGGTGTCAGACTAGGGCCAAGAAAACCCTATTTCATCGAGTTGAAGCCAACCATGTTGCCCTCGGTGTCTTGGCACAGGGAAATCCAGCCGAACTCTCCGATGGAAAACTTCGGCCGAATGACGACCCCTCCGGCCTCGCCCACGCGCGCTTCTTGCACCGCCGTGTCCTCCACCATGAAATAGACGATCGTGCCTCCGACACCCGGCGAGGCGTATTCGGCCTTGGTCAAAGCGCCACCGGCCCCGTAAGCCCCCATATCGGCGGGAAAGCTCATCATCTGTGACTGGCCTGTGGGATCATCCATTTTCTCAAGCGTCTGGCCTAATACGGTTTCGTAAAAGGCCACGGCACGGTCCAAGTCGTCCACGTAGATATCAAACCATCCGACTGCGTTCATTTTAGACATCTTCAACTCCATTATTTGTTGATCATGTTCCTGATCTAACAAAGCCGGGTTGCCACGTATTGTAGATATCAGACATCAAACTTCCGGGAGTACTTTCCCGGCGTGTAGCCTGTAGCCTTCCGAAATGAATGGATAAAATGCGACTGATCCGCATAGGACCACGTGTCCTTGCCGTTCAATGCCTGCTGTAATCGCAGAATCTTGAGGAAGTCATGCGGGGCAAATCCGGTGGTCCGTTTCAGGGTGCGCTGTAACTGTCGCGTCGACAGATCTGAAAGCTCAGCCATATCGGCTACCGTGTGAATGTCGTCGAGATGCTGGAATATCTTCTCGGTAACGGGGTTTGGCGCGACCAGCTTGGCGTCAATCAAAGCCTCGACAAGCTGCGACAGGATCGCTTGCTGGTCGACAAATCCTCGCCCCGACAGGTCACGGTTAATGTCGAGCAAAGGCAATTCCCCCGCATAGGGCGCGTCCACCATTCCGTGAGAAACCTGCGTCTCGTCGCCCTGCCACACACCCGGCAGGAAGCGGATGTTTACGAAGTGGAAGCTTTTGCCCAAGTTGAATTCCTCGGACACGGCGCGCAGCTTCGATACCCCCGCGACTTTTCGATCTAGCTGGTCGAAAACGATATAGGCACAGGCATCGGGCAACGCATGAAAGCGGTAGTCTTCAGGCAGCGTGCCATCCGTCTTAAGCTCTAGAAAACGGTGAACAATACCGCGCAAGTGACCTGGCGGCTCCGCTTCGACAAATTGCACCTCCGGCACAGCCTTGTCTTTGCCGTTTCCCTTGGGATCGTACACGAGGTTGGTCTAAAACCGCCCGATCCGGCGGCTCATGCGCACCGCTTTTTTGGCACGTTTGGTTTGCTGTCCGGCCGCTCGCCGCTGCTCAGGCGTTAAATCCTTGCCGCCCTGCCCGCGTTTGGCAGCGACGTCGATGCCCTTGTTGATCCCCATATTGACCATGCGGCGCATGACCATCCGGATCACCATGTTTATTATCTGGTTCATCTCGCCTCTCCTGCGTTGCCCCTTTTAAATAGGGCTTAATCCTCGAAAAGCTCGTTCTGGCCTTCCGGGCTTTCATCTTCGTCGTCCTCGTCATCGCTGCCCACCGCGGCACCGGGCAAGGGTCGGTTGTCCAGCAATCCGGCAGAGCGCAGCTCTTTCAGCCCCGGCAGATCGCGGGCATTTTCCAGACCAAAGTGATCAAGAAAGCCTTGAGTCACCACGAAGGTTACGGGCCGCCCCGGTGTCATGCGACGACGCCCGAACCGGATCCACTCCATCTCGATCAGCTGGTCCACAGTGCCACGCGACACCGACACACCGCGAATTTCTTCGATTTCGGCGCGGGTGACGGGCTGGTGGTAGGCCACAATCGCCAAGGTCTCGATTGCCGCGCGCGACAGTTTACGTGTCTCAACGGTCTCTTTTTGCATCAAGAAGCCCAGATCACCCGCCGTACGTATCGCCCAAGCGTCTCCAACGCGCACCAGATGCACGCCACGCCCCTCGTAACGCTTCTTGAGGTAGACCAGTGCTTCCGCAGGGTCCGCCCCATGCGGCATACGGTCGGACAGTTCCCTGATCGTCACAGGCTCGACCGAGGCAAACAAAATCGCCTCCACCATCCGCTCCTGTTCGCCCATGGGCGGGGCTTCGAACAGGGATTCTTCTTGTTCTTCAGACATCTAACTGCCCTTCTTGCGAATTTGTATGGGGGCGAAGGCGTCGCCCTGCCTCAGTTCAAGTTGCCCTTGCTTGACCATCTCAAGCGAGGCCGCAAAGGTCGCAGCCGTCGCGGAACGGCGCTTCACCGGGTCCGTTTCCCAGCCGTCCGGCAGCCAAGAATTCAGGTCGGACCAGTCGCCTGCATAGCCGATCAGGCTGCGCATCCTCTCCAGCGCCTGCTCCATCGTATAGACTTTTTCGCGGTCCATCACGAAGGGGCGGAACTCGTCCTTGGTTTTGATCCGCGCGTAGCCTTGCATCAGATCCAGCAGCGTCGCCGTATAGGTCACCTTGCGCACCCGCGTGACGTCTTCTGGCAGGCCACGGGCAAAAAAGTCGCGCCCCAACTGGTCGCGCGCCATCAGCTTGGCCGACGCCTCGCGCATCGCGCTCAACCGCTCCAGCTGGAAAGCCAGATGTGCGGCGAGTTCTTCCCCCGACGGGCCTTCTTCTGACGGATCAGGGGGCAACAACAGGCGGGATTTCAGGAAAGCCAGCCATGCCGCCATCACCAGATAATCCGCAGCAAGTTCCAGCCGCAACGCCTTGGCGCGTTCGATAAAGACCAGATATTGCTCGGCCAATTGCAGGATCGAGACTTTGCGCAGATCGACCTTCTGCGTCCGCGACAGGGTCAATAGCAGGTCCAGCGGGCCTTCAAACCCGTCCACATCGACGATCAACGCCTCGGCGGCCAAGCGCGCTTCGACAGTGCCCTCGTCCCACTCTATTCCGGTCTGGTCCTGCTCGCTCATGCGCTACCCTGCAACTAGGGTGCGAAACTCCGCTTCAAGCGCCGAAATGTCAATATCTGTTGGGGTTTTGCGATAGGCCAATGCGCGCTCTGCACGCGTGATCATCGCCTCGGTCATCGGGCCACACACATCCGCGACAGCCTGCATTTCCGCCATCTTCCCGTTGCAATGCAGCGCAATATCGCAGCCCGCATCCAGCGAGGCCCGCGCCCGCTCCGCTACCGTCCCCGACAGGGCTTCCATGGAAATGTCATCCGTCATGATCAGATTGTCGAACCCGATATCGTCGCGGATCATCTTCATCGCCTTGGGCGAGGTCGTCGCAGGCAAATCATCAACGCACGGAAAAACAATATGCGCCGTCATCCCCATCGCCATATGGGTCAGCCGCTTGAACGGCGCGAAGTCCAGCGCGTCCAGATCGTCGCGCGAAACATCGACCCGTGGCAAATCCTTATGCCCGTCAACCACCGCACGGCCATAGCCTGGGATATGTTTGAGCACCGGAAGCACCCCGCCGTCCAGCAAGCCCTGCTCTGCCGCCAGACACATCTCAACAACGGTATCCACGTCCGAGCCATAGCACCGGTTGCGCAGCACAGGGTGGCTTTCGGGCCAGATCACATCTGCCAACGGCGCACAGTTCACGTCGATCCCGACCTCGAACAGCTCCTCGGCAATCATCCGGTTGCGCAGATACATTGCGCGCGCGGCGTTCGGTCCGGCCATGTCCATCTGGTCCAAGGCCGGCGGATATTCCCGCCATTCCGGCGCCCGCATCCGCTGCACGCGCCCGCCCTCCTGGTCAATCAGGATCGGAGCATTCCAGCCCACAGCATCCCGCAAATCCGACGTCAGCGCCGATAATTGGTCGCGATTTTCCACATTTCGGGCAAAAAGGATAAACCCCCAAGGGTTTGAGCTTGCAAAAAAGCGACGTTCCGCTTCCAAGAGCTTCACCCCCTCGCAGCCAAAAATGTATGCGCCTGAGTGCATTACTTGAACCTCTTAAGCTAGACTCGCTCCGTGCACTTGCACAAACCGAACAAAGGGCCGTTTAACGGGCCAGTACGGGGATACATGCGGCTTTTCCGGCCACAAGGACCGCACAAAAGCGACGCGAGGCGTTCAGATCGTCGAAACCGACTGCGCGAAGGCGGTAGAATTTCCGCCCGCCAGAGGTCGCTTCCTGAATGACCCGCGACTTGCCGTCGATATAATCCTCAAACCGCGCGGCGATTTTATCCCATTCGGCTCGTGCGGTTTCCGCGTCGTCAAACGCGCCCAGCTGCACAAGTCGTGTTCCCGTTGCGATGCTCGCCGGATCGACGTCTTGCGTCGCACCGCCCCCCACTGCCGATACAGCGGATGCGACAGCAGCCTGCGCTTGCAAGGCTGCCAGATCGACTTTCGGCTTTCGGGCTGGCACGGGAGAGCGGCTCACACCCGGAACTTTTGGATCAAGAATGGGGCGCGCAAGGTTCAGCGCGGCCTGTTCTTCGGCAGGGGCTGTATTTTCCAGCGGCTCGACGCCGTCGGCCAATCTGTCCGCCAGCGCCAAAGCGGAGGCCACATCATCATCATCGTCGCGCAGCTCGCCGTTCAATGACACCATGGTGCCTACGGCTTCTTCCACGACGCCTTCGGCTTCGACTTCAATTTCGTTCGGTGAGGCAACAATCGCGTCTTCCTGTGTCAAATCAATCGGCTCTGGCGCAAGGATCACTTGCGGTGTCGGCCCTTCGGCCTCGCCTTCGGATTGCACAGAATTTACAGCCAAACCAGTATGTTGCGCCAATTGACCACCGGGGTCAGCGGGCTGCACACGGGCCGGTCCTTCCAGCGCTCGGATCACAGGCACATCGGTGACGTCGCGCACGGTCAGTTGATAGCCCCAAACGGCCAACCCAAGCACCAACACCACGGAGCTGCCAGCGCCCACAAGGTTCATCATACGCGAAAAGCCCCCTTGTTGCGGGGTCGCAGGCGCCTCAAACGCGCCGAATTCCAGATCTGCCATACTCGCCTCTCCGCCCCCGAATTGGTTTCGGGTGGTCTGTCTTTAAGCCTGCTCGTGGCTCCTGGACCGGGCGCGGATCATTAGACGTCAGCGCATCTCTTCGGCAGGAGCCACACCTAGAATACCAAGACCTGCGGAAATAACAATCGCCGTGGCACGTGCGAGGGCGATTTTTGGCAAACTCGCGCTTTCACTGTCCTGCAAAAAGCGCAGTTCCGGTACATCGTTGCCCCGGTTCCACAGCGCATGCAGCTCTCCGGCCAGCTCATAGAGGTAGAACGCGATGCGATGCGGCTCGTTCGTGCGGGCCGCAATCTCCACCAAGCGCGGCCATTCCGCCAGCTTCGTCGCCAGCTTCAGCTCCGCCTCATGGGTGTTGCCCGACAGGTCCACCTTGGCCAGCACCGCATCAGAGGTATTCCAACCTTCAGCCTGCGCCTTGCGCAGCACCGAACACACCCGCGCATGGGCGTACTGCACATAAAAAACAGGGTTATCCTTGGATTGCTCCAGCACTTTGGCAAAGTCGAAATCCAGCGGCGCGTCCTGCTTGCGGGTCAACATCACGAAGCGCGTCACATCCGCACCGACCAGATCGACCACATCGCGCAAGGTCACAAAGGTCCCTGCCCGCTTCGACATCTTGAACGGCTCGCCGTTTTTGAACAGTCGCACCAGCTGCGTCAGCTTGATATCAAGCGGCACGCGGCCATCCGACAGCGCCGAGACCGCCGCTTTCATCCGCTTCACATAGCCGCCATGATCCGCGCCGAACACGTCGATCAGCTCGTCAAACCCGCGCTGCACCTTGTCGTAGTGATAGGCGATATCCGGTGCGAAATAGGTCCATGCCCCGTCAGATTTCTGGATCGGGCGATCCACATCATCCCCATGCGCGGTGGAGCGGAACAGTATCTGCTCGCGCGGCTCCCAATCTTCCGGCACCTTGCCCTTGGGCGGCTCCAGCGTGCCACGATAAATCAGGTCTTTGCCCTTAAGATCAGCAATTGCCGCCTCGATCTGGCCCGTGCCATAAAGCGATTTTTCCGAGTAAAACACGTCCATCTCGACGCCCAAAGACGCCAGATCAGCGCGGATCAGCTCCATCATCGCGTCCGTAGAAAATTCGCGCACGTCTTCCAGCCAGACATCTTCGCCCTTGCCCACAAACGCATCGCCAACCTTGGCTTTCAACGCCTCGCCCACTGCCACCAGATAGTCGCCGGGGTAAGTCCCATCCTCGAACGCCACGTCTTGGCCATGCGCTTCCAGATAGCGCAAATAGACAGACCGCGCCAAAACGTCGACCTGCGCGCCGCCGTCATTGATGTAATATTCGCGGGTCACATCGTAGCCCGCGTAGTCCAGCAAGGACGCCAAGGCGTCTCCGAACACGGCACCACGGGTGTGGCCCACATGCAAAGGCCCCGTCGGGTTGGCAGAGACATATTCCACATTCACCTTCCGGCCCGCCCCCATGTCGGAGCGCCCGAAGGCCGTCCCGCTCTCGAGTGCGCCCTGAACCACACCGGCCCAAACGCCGGTCTCCAAGCGCAAGTTCAAGAACCCCGGCCCCGCCACTTCCGCCAAGGCCACACGGGCGTCAACCATCAACTTGCCCGCCAAAGCCTCTGCGATTTCGCGCGGGTTTTTCTTGGCGGGTTTCGCCAGCACCATCGCCGCGTTGGTCGCCATGTCGCCATGCGCCGCGTCACGCGGCGGCTCTACCGCCACATTGGCAAAGTCCAGCCCCTCGGGCAACACGCCCTCTGCCACCATCGCGTCAAGCGATGCAATCACAACAGCACGAATATCGGAAAACAGGTTCATCATCTCACCTCATCAGTCCCGCGCGGTTTACCATGCCCAGATGCACGGTCCACCCCCCATCATTGCTTCAAAAATACCTCGGGGGTTTGGGGGCAGCGCCCCCATCAAAACTTCAAGCGCGCGCAGCGCCCAGTTTGGCTACCCGCGTTCCACCACATAACTGTCCGCTGCAACGCCACCAATCAACCGCTCGTGCTCCTGCAAGGCGAACCTGTCCGTCATCCCCGCAATGTAATCCGCCACGATCCGCGCCAACGCGGTCTCCCCGTCCGCGTCTTCCACATCCTTGCGCCACTGCTTGGGCAGCAGGTCCGTTTGCGTCATGAACAGCGGGAACAACTCGTCGACCACTTGGGTCACCTGCACGCGCATTTCCACCACGGCAGGGGCGCGATACATGCGGGTGAACAGGAACGCACGGATCACTTTCAACTGGGCCCACACGTCCGGCGAGAACTGCACCATCGCGCGCCCTGCGCCGCGAATATCCGCCACAGACCTTGGCCCCAATGCATCCAACCGCGCTTTCGCCACCGCGATCACATCCTCCACCAGAAGACCGAAGAACCGGCGCAGCGCCTCGTGGCGGCGGCGATAATAGTTCAACCCCGGATACAGCGCGTCCACCCGTGCAAAACACGGGCCTACCAGCGGCAGTTCTGCCAATTCATCCGTCGAGAACAGTTCCGCCCGCAGCCCGTCATGCAGGTCGTGGTTGTTATAGGCAATGTCATCCGCCAAGGCCGCCACTTGCGCCTCGGCGCTGGCATAGGTGCCCAGTTCCAGATCGTGTCGCGCCGAATACTCTGTCAACGCAAAAGGCAAATCACCGGTCACCGGCCCGTTGTGTTTTGCAATGCCCTCCAGCGTCTCCCAAGTCAGGTTCAGCCCGTCCCATTCGGCATAGTGGCGCTCCAGCGAAGTCACAATCTTCAACGCCTGCGCGTTGTGATCAAAGCCACCATAGGGTGCCATCAACGCGTCCAGTGCCTCCTCGCCCGTATGCCCGAACGGTGTGTGGCCCAGATCATGCGCCAAGGCGACAGCCTCGGTCAGCTCCTCGTTCAGCCCCAACACGCCGGCAATCGTGCGCGCAACTTGGGCCACTTCGATCGAATGGGTCAGCCGCGTGCGGAAATAATCCCCCTCATGCTCGATAAACACTTGGGTTTTGTGCTTCAGTCGCCGGAACGCGCTAGCATGAATGATCCGGTCTCGGTCGCGCTGGAAGCAGGACCGGAAGGTGCTTTCATCCTCCGGGTAAAGCCGTCCGCGGCTTTCACCTGGATGGCAGGCATAGGGGGCCAGCATAGCGGTATCCTCGTTCTTCTTTTCGCCTATGTCCTACACCACTGCGCCCCCCGTGACGAGAGCGCGCACCCCGTTGCGGATCGCTGCAACCAAGCCCATATATTAGAGGCGAACAGGACTACCTTACCCTTGCCCGAAAGGACACCAGACCATGTTCACCGTAGAGACCCTCGCCCCCGACCTTCTGAAAGTTGAAATTGGTGGAAAGATCACCGCCGAGGAAATGTCGAGCGGCCTTGATACCTTGCTACCATTGACCTCAGCCATGGCCGACGGCCGGATGCTGGCGCTGTACCACGATATTGAATTCCCTGAGGCCGGCGCGATCCTTGAGGAAATGAAACGCCTGCCCCAGTTGTTCGGCGTGATCGGCAAGGTGAAAAAGGTGGCTCTGGTGTCAGACCAGAAATGGATCCGCGACATGGCAATGCTGGAAGGCAAGATTATTCCGGGCATGACCATCCGCAGCTTCGAGTTCAAGGACCGCGCGCAGGCCGAAGCCTATCTGGAGATGGCCGACGCACCTGCCTCAGGCGATGACGACAACGAGAATTTTCCGGTCTAACGCCTGAACATCTTGAGATACCCCGTCGCTCGCCTTACCTTCTAGACAAACGCGCACTCATATAGGATGCGAGCGATGGAACTCACCCTGCCCCCCAAAGTCACTGACCGCGCTTTCGAGCGGTTGGCCGAAATCGGTGCGTCCGGACAAGGCCAGGCCCTGCGCGTCGCCGTCGATGGTGGCGGCTGTTCGGGTTTTCAGTATGACATCAAGCTCGACACGCCCGCCGAGGACGACCTGATCCTGTCGAAAGACGGGGAAACGGTCGTCGTGGATTCCGTGTCGCTGCCCTTCTTGTCCAATGCGGTTATCGACTTCTCCGAAGAGTTGATCGGTGCGCGCTTCGTGATCGAAAACCCCAACGCCACATCATCTTGCGGCTGCGGTACGTCTTTTTCGATGTAGTCAAACGCAAAAAAGGGGCGCCGCTTTTCAGCGCGCCCCGACCTCTCGGACTTTCCCGGCAATTACATCTCGCGTTTATACTCTTCCAACGCCGCGTCCCACGCCGGAGAATTCTCCAGAATTTCGGGGTCAAACGGGATGAAATAGAGCCCCTGTATGGCTCCTCGCGAAGCCTGCACGTCCTCGGATTCGGGGACTCCGCAGGCTGTCAGCGCCAACATTGCGCCCAGTACCAAAACTACTCTCATTGTCTGCCTCATGCAGTGTATTGTTTTTGTTTATTATTTGGCTCTTTTGTAGAAACAAAACACAGCAATGGGGCGCAATTATGTCATTGCCCCCCGAATCAGTAGATCCGATGTGTCCTTTCAGCCACAGAAAATCGGGCCGAAAGGCTATGGATTGTCGCCCTAGCGCAGGTTGGACCGCAGCAGCGACCGCTCAAGCGACGCGCGGGTGACTTGCACCTCTGAAGGCACACGCACTTTGGTGATCGTCACAACTTGCGAGCCGTCCGCGCGCGTCACAGTTTCCACATAGGTCACTGTTTTGGCGCTTGCTGCACCGGCCAGTGCCAAAGCGGCAACCGCAGCGAGGGGTATCAGACGTTTCATAGCGTTAACCTTCTCAAATTTGTTAACGCCATGACTGACCCGCAATCACGGCACCAATGCGGCACGTCAGCGGCGTGGACGCGGTCATTTCGCGGTCAAGATCGGCCACTTTCCTGCAATATGAATAAAAAACGACCACGCCGGTGCACCCAGACGTGGCCGTAAAGGGGTCTCCCGCAGTTTGACCTGTCAGGCGACTTTCGTCTCCGCTGCTTGCGTCACAGCCTCTGGTGTTTCGTTTGTCGATGTCGCATCGCCGTCATCCTCTGGCGCCGGCAAGGCCAGCGCTTCATCGGGCATATGCTCCGGCAGGTGCAGGGTGATATGGCCGCTTTCAGGATCAAGCGTCACGCTCGGCTTGACCGGCAATGCGTCGATGGCCTCGTTCAACTCGGACACAATGCGCTCGAAGCTTTGACGTTGGGTTTCCACCACAGCGTCTTTATCGCGGCCCCGAAACAAAAACTTGAACATTGCGTCTCCCTCTTCGCGATTGATCGATTCATCATGATCTATACCGGTTTTGTCCGGTCTCTACAGCGGGGAAAAGGCCTGCCCTTGGCGCAATTCCGCCTCTTGCTCCCCAGCGCGCCATGCGTGATACCTTTTGCACAAGAAGGGGGCCACTTTATGAAAATCGCCACGTTCAACATCAACGGGATCAAGGCACGCATCAATGCGCTGACCGACTGGCTGGCGGAAACTCAGCCCGACGTCGCCCTGCTGCAAGAGATCAAAACCGTCGATCAAGGCTTCCCCCGCCAGCATTTCGAGGACATGGGCTATAATGTCGAAACCCACGGCATGAAAAGCTTCAACGGGGTGGCCATCCTGTCCAAGCTGCCTTTGGAGGACGTGACCCGCGGCCTGCCCGGTGACGACAGTGACGAGCAAGCCCGCTGGATCGAGGCCACTGTCATGGGCGATCAACATGCGGTGCGGCTATGTGGCCTGTACCTGCCCAACGGCAACCCGCGTCCGGGTCCGAAATTCGATTACAAACTCGCATGGATGGAGCGGATGTATGCCCGTGCGCAGCAACTCATGGCAGACGAGATGCCCGCGATGATGGCTGGTGACTACAACATCATCCCGCAAGCCATCGACGCCGCCCGCCCCGAGGCATGGCGCGAGGATGCGCTGTTTCACCCTGATAGCCGCGCCGCCTATCGCCGTATCCTGAACCTCGGCTTCACCGAAGCCTTCCGCACCCGCAACCCCGCACCCGAGCAATACAGCTTCTGGGACTATCAAGCAGGGGCTTGGAACAAAAACGACGGCATCCGCATCGACCACCTGTTGTTGACCCCGCAAGCCGCAGACTTGCTGAAGGATTGCCAGATCGACAAGGAATACAGAGGACGCGAAAAGCCGTCAGATCACGTGCCCGTCTGGGTGGAGCTTGCCGCCTAAAAGGCGCTCCATGCCGCCAAACCCACCACCGCCAGCATCGCCAAGGCCATGCCGACATTGATCACCCGCTGCGTGCGCGGTGGCAGGGCCATGCGTTTAACGGCGCTCCCTGCCCAAAGCCAAAGGAAGTGGATCGCCAGCCAGATCACGTTGATAATCGCAAACTTCGTGGCCACCTCCAGCCCGTAGGCGTCGGGGAAAATCGGGAAGCCGGAAAATAGCGTGGTGTTGACCACATAAGCCTTCGGGTTCACCGCCTGTAGCAGCAACCCGTCGCGGATGCCGGGCTGTCGGCGCGCCGGGGAAAAGGCGATGTTAGAGCCCGCCAAGGCAATCCGCGCCGCCAGATACAGCAAATAGCAGGTCGACACGCCCAGCAAGACCAGCCGGATCGTGGGGTTCGCCAGCACCAACGCGCCCAACCCCGTTACAACGGCCAATGCGACAAGGTTCGTGCCGAAGAACAGCCCCGTGAGATACCGCAACCCCGCGCGGAACCCGAATGCGGCCCCGACACCGGCCAAAGACAACACGCCCGGCCCGGGGGTGATGATCAGCAGGAAAATGGCCGCGGCGAAATTCAGCATCCAAGACCCGTAACGAAAAACCGCCGAAACCTTGCGGCACCGGCGGCGTTTACAGTGTGATTATGATCAGGCCTGATCACGTGTCGCGGTGGACTTTTTCGCGACGCTCGTGACGCTCTTGCGCCTCAAGGCTCATGGTGGCCACCGGACGCGCATCAAGACGTTTCAGCGAAATGGGCTCGCCGGTCTCGCTGCAATATCCGTATTCACCTTCGTCAATGCGGCGCAACGCGGCGTCAATCTTGGAGATAAGTTTGCGCTCCCGATCACGGGTGCGCAGCTCCAACGCCATATCTGTTTCTTCCGACGCACGGTCCGCGACGTCCGGAATGTTGCGTGTGCCGTCTTTCATGCCTTCGATGGTTTGGGCGGTCTCTTCCATAATGGAAGCCTTCCAATCCAGCAGCTTGCGACGGAAATACTCGGTTTGACGGTCGTTCATGAACGGCTCGTCTTCGGCCGGGCGATAATCATCGGGTAGAAATGCTTCGGCTTTCATCCCAGGTCCTCACTCTAACTCAGTCTGTGTTCTTAAGTCCGACTCAAAAACACATCATGCTTTAACTTCCCTGCGTCCTCGTAACCGAAGCTCCCCCCCTTGTCACGCATATAAGGACCGTTAAAAGAGCCTTAGCACGATCAATTATACGTTAATCAACTCCACGTCACAGAGGCTTGTTTTGTTTATGGATTCCACGACGCCCCCTACCCGCCCGCTGAAGTTCACAGGCACCAAGAGCTACGTGGCAACCGATGATCTGACCGTTGCCGTCAACGCCGCCGTCACGCTGGAGCGCCCCTTACTGGTCAAGGGCGAACCCGGCACCGGCAAGACAGAGCTTGCCCGTCAGGTCTCCGACGCGCTCGGGCTGGAGATGATCGAATGGCACATCAAGTCTACCACAAAAGCGCAGCAAGGTCTGTATGAATACGATGCCGTTTCCCGCCTGCGGGACAGCCAGCTCGGCGACGAGAAAGTCCATGACGTTGCCAATTACATCAAGCGCGGCAAACTCTGGCAAGCCTTTGAACGTGAAGAGAAATGCGTCCTGCTGATCGACGAGATCGACAAGGCCGATATCGAGTTCCCGAACGACCTGCTGCAAGAACTCGACCGGATGGAATTCCATGTCTATGAAACCGGCGAGACGGTCAAAGCCCGACAACGCCCCATCGTCATCATTACCTCCAACAACGAAAAAGAACTGCCCGACGCCTTCCTGCGCCGCTGCTTTTTCCACTACATCCGCTTCCCTGATATCGATACCATGCGGGCTATCGTCGACGTCCATTTCCCCGGCCTCAAGCCCGCCCTGCTAACCGCCGCGCTGACGCAATTCTACGAGATCCGCGAGACCAACGGATTGAAGAAGAAACCGTCGACCTCCGAGGTTCTGGATTGGTTAAAATTGTTGCTGGCGGAGGACTTATCCGCCGAAGACCTCGCCCAAAAAGGCACATCCGCACTGCCGCGTCTGCACGGGGCCTTGTTGAAGAACGAGCAAGACGTCCACCTGTTCGAAAGGCTGGCCTTTCTGGCACGGGGTCAACGCTAACGCGCCAGCCGCGGAAACAATCGCCTGCAAAATGCCTAATTCGTCCCCAACTCGCGCCTTAATGAACCGGTTAACAGGTCAGTAATCGAGCAATAAGGCGGGACAAATCCGTGAAGAGCAATTCAGTGCGCCCATCGCGGGCCAAGATCATTGACCATACTTCCGCGTCAATGCGCTGCCCCCAGTGGCATTGTGTCCACAGGGCCACGATAACCGGCCTTTGCATAAATTTCGCACCAGATCGCGAAAACGCGGGTATAACGCTCTAATGCGCCGCTTAGCTATTCCGATTCTGTGCCTCATGGCCGCCTGTGTGCCCTCGACTAAAAACGAGGTTCCCGGCCGTAATTCTCCCGTTGCCACGGCCCTGCCGCCGATGAAAACCTTTGCCACCCAACGTGGTGGCGGTGTGAACAGGCCGAATTCGCAAATCGCTCAGGACTTTCTGGATCTGACGTTCCAAATGGAAAGCGGTCGCCCGCTGCCATGGCTCACCAAATTCGAAGGCCCGATCAAAGTTGCCGTCACCGGACAGGCCCCCGGCTCGCTTGAGGGTGATCTTGCCCGCTTGCTCGCGCGGTTGCGCTCCGAGGCTGGCATCAACATCTCCCGCGCCGCACGTGGCGAAGAGGCCCAGATCATCGTCGAGGCCATTCCTCGCAAGACCTTGCAAAAGGCCGTCCCCCAAGCCGCGTGCTTTGTGGTGCCGAACGTCTCCGGCTGGTCCGAATTCAAGCGCAATCGTGGCAACGGCAAAACCGATTGGACCCGCCTGTCCAACCGCAAAAAAGCAACCGTCATCATTCCAAACGATGTGTCCCCGCAAGAAGTGCGCGACTGTTTGCATGAAGAAATTTCGCAGGCCCTCGGCCCGCTGAACGATTTGTACCGCTTGCCCGACAGCATCTTCAACGATGACAACTTCCACACTATCCTGACCGGCTTCGACATGCTGATCCTGCGCGCCTACTATTCGCCGGAACTGCGCAACGGCATGACACGCGGCCAAACGGCCCGTGTTTTACCAGCTGTCTTGAGCCGTCTGAACCCGCGCGGCAACCGCGCCAGCAATGCTGGGGCCAATCGCACGCCCAAACAATGGAACGACGCGATCACCTCGGCGCTGGCCATGCGCACATCGCAATCGCAACGCGCGGCCTCCGCCGCCAAGGCGGTGAAAATCGCTCAAGCGCAGGGCTGGAAAGACAACCGGCTGGCCTTTTCGCTATTCGTGCAAGGACGTGTCACATTGGGCTCCAAGCCGGAAACCGCGATTTCCGCCTTTGTGCAGTCCGGCAACATCTACAAACAACTCTACGGCGCCTCCGTTCATGCCGCCCATGTCAACACCCAGATGGCCGCCTTCGCGCTGTCCTCCGGCCAGCTTGATGTGGCGATCCGCCTGACCGATGAAGGTATCCCCGCTGCCCGCAACTCATCCAACGCCGCCCTTCTGGCGACGCTTCTGATGATCAAGGCCGAAGCCCTCGAAGCTTCGGGCCGCGACGAAGAGGCCCGCCGCGTCAGGCTCGACAGTCTGGGTTGGGGCCGCTATGGCTTCGGCTCGGAACGCAATGTGCGGGCGCGGCTCAATGAGATCAAAGCATTGGCCCCCCGCCGGGTACGGAGCTAGGCACTAAATGGCCCCTCTCATCGGTATGCTGATCGGCGCGCTTCTCGGCGCGGTCGTGGCAAAACGCAAAGGCGGCAACCGCCTCGATATGGCGCAATATGCGGGCGGGTTCGCCATCATCTTTGGCCTGATCGGGCTGTTCGTCGCCATCTATCTGGCCCGCGCCGCCGTCGCAGCCTGATGTTTCTGCCCTTCTTCGACAACCTGCGGGCGGCTAAAATCCCCGTCAGCTTACGCGAATATCTGGCCTTCCTCGAAGGCATGCAGGCGGGGCTTGTCACCTATGACATTGACGGATTTTACTACCTTGCCCGCACGGTAATGGTGAAGGACGAGCGGCATCTCGACCGCTTCGACCGCGCTTTCGCCCATACATTCCAAGGGCTTGAAAAGATCAGCCCCGAGGACGTGCTGGAGGCAATGGACCTCCCCGAAGACTGGTTGCGCAAGATGGCCGAAAAGCATCTCAGCGCGGAGGAACGCGCCGAGATCGAAGCCTTGGGGGGATTCGACAAGCTGATGGAGACGCTGAAAAAGCGCCTTGAGGAACAAAAAGGCCGTCACCAAGGCGGCAATAAATGGATCGGCACCGCTGGCACCTCCCCTTTCGGCGCCTATGGCTACAACCCCGAAGGCATCCGCATCGGTCAAGACGGATCGCGCCACCAGCGCGCGGTCAAGGTCTGGGACAAGCGCGAGTTCCGCAACCTCGACGACACCATCGAACTTGGCACCCGCAACATCAAAGTCGCCCTGAAACGCCTGCGCAAATGGGCTCGGGATGGCGCTGCCGAGGAGCTGGACCTGAACGGCACCATCCAAGCCACCGCCGAACACGGCTACTTAGACGTCAAAACCCGCCCAGAGCGGCGCAACGCCGTCAAAGTCCTGCTGTTTCTCGATATCGGCGGCTCCATGGACCCGCATATCCGCGTCGTGGAAGAACTGTTCAGTGCCGCGCGCACCGAGTTCAAGCACATGGAGCATTTCTACTTCCACAACTGTCTCTATGAAGGCGTCTGGAAGGACAATTCCCGCCGCTGGAACGAGCAAATCCCGACCCATGAAATCCTGCACACCTACGGCCCTGACTACAAATGCATCTTCGTTGGGGACGCGTCGATGTCACCATACGAGATCGCCTATCCCGGCGGGGCCAACGAGCATATGAACGCGGAAGCAGGACAAATCTGGCTGGAACGCGCCCGCGACCAATGGCCAAGCCACCTATGGATCAACCCGCTGGAACAACGCTTCTGGCGTTACACCCAGTCGATCACCATGATCCAGCAAATCTTCGGCGCGGACCGCATGGTGCCGATGACTTTGCAAGGGATCGAAGCAGGCATGAAGCAACTGACCCGCGGCTAAAGCGGCACCAGTACCCGCGCTTCCAGACCTTTCAGGCAACGCCGCGCCGCGACCTCGCCCGCATCCTGCGTGCAACCGGGGAACAGTAACTCAAGCTCCGCACGTACATCAGCGTCAAACCCGCTCAGTGCGGTGGCACCAGGGAAGAAGCTTTCCGTTGGCAACCCTTCCGACATCACCACCTCGTGGCGGTCAAACGCCAGATGCAGATATTCAACGCCCGTACCGCGCATCACCTGCCGCACCGTGCGACCGTTGACCAGATGCAACGCAGGCACCAACACCTCGTCGCAGCCAAAGAACAGTTCCACCATATGGCCGTGCAGCAATATCCGGTGCTGCGGTGACACCAGCATGTCGCGCACGGGCAGCCCCGCGCCGAACGCCCCCTTCGAAATCAGCACAGGCCGCAGACGCGCTTGCGCACGCAAATCACCTGTCGACAGGCTGGTGCGGCCCACCCACCGCACGACCCGCGCGCCGCGATCCAGCGTGCACACCATGTCTCCCACCGCAATATCATCGATCAGGCGCATCCCCGAAGGCGTCTCGATCCGTGTTCCCGGCGTGAAGCAAGGCGGCGTGGCATAGCCCGAATAGGGCGTGGTCGACCCGCTTGGCCCTTCACTTGTGGCAATCACCGTCAGCGGCACGCCTTGCGGGGGGAACCCTCCGACGCCGCCGACAAAGGCCAGACCTTCGACCGTCGCGTAGCTGGTGACACCCGGCTCGTTGATGTTAAACCCGATAACTGTGTAGGTGTTGCCATCCGGGTCTTGCAGCGTCAGCGTGTATTCCGCCTCGACCCGCTCGTTGCCCGCCAGACCCGTAAGCCCGTCATAAGACGTCGCCCCGTCAAGAATTTGCCCGTTCTCACTGTCATTGAAGTTGGGATCATCATCCGAAACGGCGACGGCTTCCCATGAATTGGAATTCAGTGTGATCGTCACACCTGCCAGATGCGAGCCGTCTCCTTGCGTGAAGCCGGACAGCACTGCGCCTCCCGAAATCGAGATTTGCGACGCCCCTAGCGTGTATACGGTATAACTTGGCAAATACTGGCCCTCATACTGCCCACCCCATGCATTGGCCGGACTGCAGAAAAATCGCGGCGAAGCGGGGCAGCAATAAGGTTAAAAAACACCCAAGTCGGGGCATTTTCCGACCGCGCATGAAAAAAACCCCCCGCGAAACGCGAGGGGCCTTTGGTCTACGGGGAGGAGACCTTCGGGGGAACTTAGTAGTTAACGCGCTCGGCGGCGGAGTCGTTGCCCAGTGCGAAGAACGACAACAAGTCGGTGCTGGCGCGGGTCGCTTGGCCTGCGGTCACGTCCACGGTGCTTTCAGCGACCGAGTCGTTGGCTTTTGCTCCGGCCAGTTGTGCTTGGAACACGTTACCGGTCGATGTGTCGGAGATGACGCGCTCGGCGGCGGAATTGTTACCCAGTGCGAAGAATGCGGCGGCGTCTGTCACTTGAGCTGCGAATGCAGGAGCAGATACGGACAGGGCGATGACGGTTGCGATGATAGTTTTCATTTTATGTACTCTCTTTTGTTTGTTTTCAGGCTGTTGCCCGATTTGTGTGTTGGCGTGTTGCCGTTTGATGAGACCAATATGGGGCATATAGATCAGCGCTTCAACGCAACTATTATCGCATATTGGTGATCTTTTGTGCGTTTGCGCACATATCTCAACTCCCATCCGCGCACCACGTAACGCGCCCGTGAGAAGCGGATCACAGAGTGTGAGAACACTGAAATATCCGGCAGAATCGCGATTCTGACTTGGGCCTTGCCTGCATGTCCCCCGCGCCCCATATCTAAGGGTATGCTGAAGCTGACCCCGATCCTGATCGCCATCATCTACGCGCTGGTGATGTATAAATTCTCCGCGTGGAACACCGCGCGGACGCTGGATCAGCAATCCTCGCTGCTCAATGACCCCGAACTGGACCTGCTCAACCTCGATATGGCTGGTGCGTTGGACCTGCCCAAGATCAAGGTCCATATCTACGAGATCGAGCCGATCAACGGCCTTGCCGCCCCCGACGGGCGCATCTTCATCACCCGTGGGTTTTTCAACAAGTATAAAGACGGCTCTGTCAGTGCCGCCGAGATGGCCTCGGTCATCGCGCATGAACTGGGTCACGTCGCCTTGGGCCATTCGCGCCGTCGGATGATCGACTTCTCCGGCCAGAACGCTATCCGCGTAGCGCTTGCCACCGTGCTGGGTCGCTTCCTGCCCGGCATTGGAATCTGGATCGCCAATATGCTGACCACCATGCTCGCCGCCCGCCTGTCGCGCGGCGACGAGTACGAGGCCGACGCCTATGCCTCCGCCCTGCTCACCAAAGCAGGCATCGGCACAGCACCGCAAAAATCGCTGTTTCTGAAACTGGACAAGCTGACGGGCAGTCTTGGCGCGGGGACGCCCGCATGGCTCCTGAGCCACCCGAAAACCGCCGAGCGCATCGCCGCCATCGAGGCACGCGAAGCCAAATGGGGCGTGACCGAAACCTAGCTGATCGCCTTGCCCAGTCGCGGCAATCGCGCGCGCTTCATCAAGGCGCGCAACTCCAGCGCTTCCCCCGACATTTCGCAGGCCACTTTATGGACGCCTCGAACAACTTGCTCGACGGCTTCGGGGGTGTCCAACCACAGCTCCATCAGGAACTCGTCGGGGCTAAGGCGCTTCAAGCCTTCAAAAGCTAGTGTCTGGCGCGGGAAGTCTTTGGCGTTCATCGTCACGATCACATCCGCCGATCCCGCAATCGCAGCGGCCAGCACGTGAATGTCGTTCTCGTCCGGCAAATGCAGCCGCGCCATGTCCCCGTCACGGGGCCGCACGCAGGCATTGGGAAACTGCGCCTTCAGCACCGCCACCTCGCCCCGCGCCTGCACTTCGGCCTCCGGCCCTAACTTGACCGTCGCCCGCGCCCATTCCTCCAGAATGCGCTCGGACCACAAGGCCTCGTACAAACCCAACCCCGCGCAGCCCACCAGCACTTCGCGAAGTACGGTAGGATAAATCACGCAGGCATCAAGCAGCGCGCGCATCAGTCGAGGCGCAGGAAAATGGCCTTGAGGTATCCGCTTTCCGCCAAGGCGGGATGCAGCGGGTGGTCCGCACCGGCAGAGCCTGTGTGGATGATTTGCGCTTGCCGACCTGCTTTACCGACACCGCGCAGTGACGCTTGGCGGAACTTGGTCAGGTCCGCAGCGTGGGAGCACGAGCACAGCACCAGATACCCGCCCGGCTTCACCAGCTTCGCCGCCATCGAGCCGACGCGGCTATACGCCGTTAGCCCGTTCGACAAAGCTTGCTTGTTCGGGGCAAAGGCTGGCGGGTCGGCGACGACCAGATCATACAGCTCGCCTTCGGCGGCCAGCGCTTCCATCACCTTGAACGCATCGCCCTTACGAGTCGTAAACTTGTCGGCCACGCCGGAGGCTTCCGCGCCTTTTTCGGCCAGTGCCAAGGCCGGCTCGGAGCCGTCAACGGCCAGCGCGGACGATGCCCCCGCCGCCAAAGCCGCCAGCGAGAAGCCCCCCACATGGGAGAACACGTCCAGTACGCTTCCGCCACGCGGCAACTTTGCCGCCCATGCGTGGTTGTCGCGTTGGTCAAAGAACAGGCCAGTTTTCTGGCCGTCCACGACATCCGCCATATAGGTGGCACCATTCATCGGGACTTCGATCAGCCCTTCATGGCCACCGACCAAGGTTGTCGACACGTCGTCCAACCCTTCCAGACCGCGCGCACGGCCCGCAGCGTTCTTGATGACGGTCGTGGCCCCTGTGACCTCAACCAAGGCCGCCGCCAAACCTTCGCAGGCGGTCTCGGCCCACGCGGCGTTCGGTTGCATCACCAGCACGTCGCCAAAGCGGTCGACGATTACACCCGGCAATCCGTCGGCCTCGGCGTGGATCAGGCGGTAGAACGGCGCGTCATACAGATGCTCGCGCAAATCAAGCGCACGGCGCACGCGGGTCACGAGCCAGTCCTGATCCAGCACGGCGGCAGGGTCGCGGTCCATGACGCGGCAGATGATTTTGGACTCGTTGTTGATGGTGACCACGGCGATTGGCTCGCGGTCGCTATCCTCCAACACAGCCAGCGATCCTGCCTCAAGGCGGCGGGCGCGGCGGTCGGTGACCAGCTCGTCTGAGTAGACCCAAGGGGCGCCGCCACGGATGGTCAGGGCGTTGGCCTTCGGCTTCAGGCGGATAACAGGATAGGGTGAGGCGGAAAAAGGGGAGGATGTCATATCCTCCCCTTAGTCGGTATTTTCGTCAGGCGAAAGCCCGACTGTGCGTCGTGCTGTTACTGAGTGACGCCAGTATAGACGTCCTGCGGCGCAACCGCGGCCCGTGCGACAACGCGCATTTCCTGCCCGCCATTGAAGGCTTGGCGCATCAGGCTGGCCAAATGGGTCTGGATACGCACCTTCTGGGTCTGGCCACGACGCTCTGCTTCAAAAGCTTGGTCGCCGCCGAACGCCTTCAGGGCAATTTCCATTTCAATCGGGCCATGCAGTGCAACGCCGGTCGCCGCGTCCACTACGGTCAGCGTGTAGATGATGTTGTGAACACCACCGATTGAAACGCGGGTTTTTTCCGTCAATGAGTGGAAGCGGCTCAAGTTGATGTCGAAAAACACCGGGCGGTCGCCCTTCAGATGGGTCAGGCCGCTGGTCAGACCGTCGTCAAGAATTTTCGCGACTTGTGCGCGGCGATCTCCATACGGGTCTTCACGCCAGACAATATCTGCGATCGGGTAGTAGCGGTTGGCCTCGGAGACCTTCAGATCCCCCGAGACGTTCACCCGCACATCGGCCAAACGCCAGTCGGCGCTGCGGGCGGTCAATTCTGCCCCCACAACCGGGGCCACATCAGGCGCGTTACGTGTTGCAGTCTCGGAAATCGGGCCGGAGGAGGCGCAAGCGCTCAATCCAACGGCAACCGCAAGTCCGGCGATCAGCTTCATAAACTTCATGTTCTCAACCTTTCCGGCGCTCCGTCATCGGGCGCGTATTGCTTAAGATTGAGTAAATATGGCGTTGAAATCAGGCTAAAATGAGAAAATCCCGGTCCGCTTTAATGGCGGAACCGGGATTTTTAGCACGCGGCGGCGGCCCAATTCGGGGGCCAAATCGCCGGAATTAGGCAGTTTTGGCCGAGGCAGGCACAGATGCGGAGAACTTCGAAGCAATCCACGCACGGGCAGATGCCATAAGCTGTGCGGTGTATTCAGCGCGCATTTTGCGGGCTTCAAGTTCGATGGCGTGCATGTCGATCGGGGCGTCGTTGAGATGGGTCATAACAGTTTCCTATGGTTCGTTTGTTGACCTACAGATAGGTCAGCCTCTGCCCCAAGACATCACCCAAAGTCGGAATGCCGCCATGCAGCATTTGCATAGCGACCCCATAAACCTTTGACCTTAAGTCATTCCTTTCGCATATCCGCAACAGCCGCCTTTGCGCCCGCCAGCATCCATGAATGCTCCGACCCCATCACGAACATGGTGAAGCCATAGCTTTCCCACGCCTTGGCCGCAGCGGCGTTCGGCACCCAAGTGACAAACCCTACGCCCGCACGCCGCGCCGCGTCCCCGACGCGCTGCATGGCGTCTTTTAGCTGGTCATTGTCCACCGAGCTCTCTCCATAGCTCACCGTCAGGTCGGCCGGTCCGATGAAAACAGCGTCCACCCCTTGTGCTCCGGCGATGCCGTCAATCTCGTCGACGGCCTCGGGCTCCTCGATCTGCACAATCACCACCGTCTCGGATTTCGACTGCTCCAGAATGTCGCCCATCGGTCGCGTCGCATAGCCCGCCCAACGGGTCGAGCCCGCAAAGCCGCGCCCGCCATGACCAAACCGCGCCGCCTTGGCGACCGCGCGGGCTTTCTCGGGGCTGTCCACATGGGGCACCACAATGCCCACAGCGCCTGCGTCCATCGCCTTCAAAATGTCATCCGCCCCGCCCGATGTCACCCGCACCAGCGTTGGCAGGTCCAGCGCCCGCGCCACCGCAAGGCAGGCATCCATGCGCATCCGGTCCCATGCCGCGTGTTCGGCATCCAGACAAATGAAATCGAGACCTGATTTCGCCAAAACCTCGACAACCTCCACCGAGGGCGTCTTCACAAACGTCCCGAGCAGTCGTTCTCCCGACTGCATCCGCGCCTTGAACCCTGCAAACCCCATGTCGTGATGCTCCTCGTTATCCATCACATTCATAAGAGCGCGAAACTCCGGCGCTGGCAACCGGACCTGTCGCTGCTAGGGTGAGGTCTATGAAAATGCAGTTCTGCCCCCATGCGGTCGCGCCGGAGACCGCCACATGACCTCTTTGCCGCAAAAGCTGTTCAACGGCTTTGCCCGCTATGTCGAGAAACCGCTGTTTGCGAATATTGCGAACCAGACCACGCTGGCCCGCGTGCTGGACGCTCTGGCCGTCACCGGTATGCGCCCGCTGCGCGGCACCAAATGCGCCTTCCTGCAAACCCCGAATTTCCGCATCCGCCGGATGATCCCCCGTGCCGCGCAGGGCAATCTTTTGCTCTTTTTTCACGGCGGTGGCTTCACCGTCGGCTCGTCCTACACCCATCGCTGGCTTGCTGCCCGCATCGCTGCGGAAATCGGGGCGGAGGCGTGGTTGCCAGACTACCGCCTCGCCCCTGCGCATCCCTACCCCGCAGCCCCTGATGATTGCATCGCCGCCTACAAGCTGGCCCTGACCTGTTTTCCGCCAGAGCGGATCGTGCTGGGCGGTGACAGCGCGGGTGGCACGCTGGTGCTCAACACCGTGACACGTCTCGCGGCCCTCGGCCTGCCCCAACCCGCAGCGCTTGCATTGCTGTCGCCGCTCACCGATCTGGCGCATACCAGCCCCAGCCGCACAGCCTTCCGCGACACCGACATGCTGTTGCCCCACAAATGGGTCACACGATGCATGCCCGCCTATCTGACGGGGCGCGATCCGAAAGACCCCGACATCTCCCCCGCCTATGCCGACCTGTCCATGGCGCCGCCCGCAGCGCTGCATGTGGCGGAAGGGGAGGTGCTTTATGACGATGCCGCCCAATTGGCTGAAATCCTGCCGAATGTCGACTTTCACACATGGACCAATGTGCCCCATGTCTGGCAGCTTGCCGCGGGCTGGACCACAGAGGCCGACGCATCGGTCCAGCAGCTGGCCGAAAAGCTTCGCACGCACCTGCCAGAGCATCCCGTGCAGCCCGAGAACTGACGCCACGTCCCGCTTGCGCGATCCCCGATCCCGCCACCAAAGTGACGCGGACGTCACCTTGCCGGAGCCCCTCGCATGACCACCCATCTCGACACCCTGACCGCCCTGCTGCATGAAAAAGCCAAAGGCGCCATCAAAGGCACCGCCAAGCTGGTCATCACCGATCAAGGCTCTGTGTTGTTGACGCAAGACGGTGCCGTGCAATCCGACGCGGAGGCGGATGTGACACTGAAGGCCAGCGAGCAGGTGTTCCGCGCCATCCTCGACGGCAGTCAAAATCCGATCACTGCGGTGATGACGGGAAAGCTGAAGGTCGATGGCAACCAGATGCGCGCCTTGAAGGTCAGCGAAATCCTGACGTCCTGACGCTAGGCCGACTTCAAAATTTGCGGCCGCTCGCCCGCGGCCCATTGCGCCGCCGCCTCCCCGAAGGCTTCAAACAAGAGCCTTGAGACCGGATCTTGCGCCGCGCGGTATTCGGGATGCCACTGGACCGACAGGCTGAACCCCGGCGCGTCCTTGATATAGATCGCTTCCGGTGTGCCATCCGGCGCGAACCCGTCAATCACCACCCGCTCGCCCGCGGCCTTGATGCCTTGGCCATGCAGCGTGTTGGTCATCACCTCGCGCGCACCCAGCAATTTGTGAAACGGCCCGCCTTCGGTGAAGGTCACGGCGTGGCGCAGCTCGAACTTTTCTTCCAACGTCCCGTCGGGTGGCATGCGGTGGTTCATCCGCCCCGGCAGATCGCGAATTTCAGGATAGAGCGTGCCGCCCATGGCCACATTGACCTCTTGAAAGCCGCGACACACGCCAAAAATCGGCTGCCCGCGCTCGATGCAGGACCGGATCAGCGGTAGCGCGATGCGGTCACGCGACCGGTCAAACGCGCCATGCGCCTCGGTCTCCGCCTCGCCATATTCTTCGGGATGCACATTCGGGCGACCGCCGGTGAACAAAAAGCCGTCGCAGGTATCCAGCAGGTCTTGGACCTCAATCAGCGAAGGACAAGAGGGAACAATCACCGGCACCGCGCGCGACACTTCGGCAATCGCCTGACAGTTCATGCTGCCGGCCGCATGGGCGGGATATTGATCGTTGATCAGATACGAGTTGCCGATAATACCAATGACCGGACGCACCATAAAACTTTAACTCCGCTGACTGCTCGGGGTACATCTACTCCAAGTTTCACGGCATGAATAGCCATACAGGCGCACAGTCGCTCTGCACAAATTCAAACCTGCTCGCACCTCCCCCCATCATTGCTTCAAAAATACCTCGGGGTGTGGGGCAGCGCCCCACTAAAAATCGGGGGTGCGGGGGCAGCGCCCCCGCGGATCGACACGCCACAGGCGTGGCGAAATCAACTGGCTTTCAACTCCAGACGCCGCGCATGCAGAACCGGCTCGGTATAGCCCGACGGCTGGACACGTCCCTTGAACACCAGATCGCAGCAGGCCTGAAACGCGATCCCGTCAAAGCCCGGTGCCATCGGAGTATAGCTTGCATCGCCCGCGTTCTGTCCATCCACCACAGCGGCCATCTTCTTCATCGCACCCATCACCGCCTCTTCCGAGACGACATCATGCAGCAACCAGTTCGCCAAAGCCTGCGAAGAAATCCGGCAAGTGGCGCGGTCTTCCATCAGGCCCACATTGTTGATGTCCGGCACTTTAGAGCAGCCGACGCCCTGATCAATCCAGCGCACCACATAGCCGAGGATGCCTTGCGCGTTGTTCTCGACTTCCCGCATGATCTGGTCTTCGGTCCACATCTGATATGTCGCCAGCGGAATATCCAATATCGTTTCCACATGCGCGCGGCGGCCACCGGCTTTCAGCTTCTCCTGCACCGCGAACACATCCACCTTGTGGTAATGCAATGCGTGCAGGGTTGCAGCCGTCGGGGACGGCACCCACGCACAGTTCGCGCCGGATTTCGGATGCTCGATCTTTTGCTCCAGCATCGCCGCCATCAGGTCCGGCATGGCCCACATGCCCTTGCCGATCTGGGCGCGGCCCGACAGGCCGCATTCCAGACCAATATCGACGTTGCGGTTCTCGTAGCCACCGATCCACGCTTTGCGCTTGATGAAATCCTTGCGCGAAAACGGACCCGCCTCCATCGAGGTGTGTATCTCGTCGCCGGTGCGATCCAGGAAACCTGTATTGATAAACGCCACGCGGGATCTGGCGGCGAAAATGCACTGCTTGAGGTTGACCGAGGTGCGACGTTCCTCGTCCATGATCCCAAGTTTGACGGTGTTGGCAGGCAGCCCGAGGATGTCCTCCACACGGCTGAAAATCTCGTCGGCGAAGGCCACCTCTTCCGGCCCGTGCATCTTCGGCTTCACCACATAGACCGAGCCGTGATGCGAGTTGCGCAGACCGTCGGATTTCTTCAGATCATGCATGGCGATCAGCGTGGTGATCATCGCATCCATCAGCCCCTCGTAGACCTCGCCGCCATCGCGGTCGAGCACGGCGGGGTTGGTCATCAGGTGGCCCACATTGCGCACCAGCATCAGCGCACGGCCTTTCAGCACCACCTCGCCCCCATCGGGCGCGGTATAACTCATGTCACCACGCAGCTTGCGGGTGATGGTCTTGCCACCTTTTTCCATGACTTCTTCAAGGGTGCCCTGCATCAGGCCCAGCCAGTTGGAGTAAGCCTGCACCTTATCTTCGGCATCGACGCAGGCCACGGAATCTTCGCAATCCATGATCGCCGACATTGCACTTTCCAGACGCACATCGGCCAGACCGGCTTGGTCGTGTTTGCCGATGAAATGCATGTTGTCGAACACCATCTCCACATGCAACCCGTGGTTGCGCAGCAGCACTGCATCCGGTTTCGCCGCGTCACCTTTGTAGCCTACAAATTTGGACGGGTCGGCTAGTGGCTTGCCGTCCGCCAGCAACGCGCCGTCGCGCATTTCGTAACTTTTCACGTCGGCGTGGCTGGTGCCTTCCAGCGGGAAAGCCTCGTCCAGAAACACCCGAACACGGGCCACCACACGAGAGCCACGGCCCTTGTCATAGCCACCCTTCGGCGGCAGCGTACCCATGGCGTCGGTGCCGTAGAACCCGTCATAGAGGCTGCCCCAGCGGGCATTCGCCGCGTTCAGCGCGTAGCGGGCGTTGGTGATCGGCACCACCAGTTGTGGGCCGGGCACCGAGGCGATTTCAGGGTCCACATTCGCCGTGTCGATCTGGAACTCTCCGCCCTCGGGCAGCAGATAGCCGATCTTGCTCAGGAACGCCTTATAGGCCGCGTGGTCATGCGGTTGGTCGCGGTTGGCGATGTGCCACGCGTCAATCTGCGTTTGCAGCGACTCGCGCTTGTCCAGCAGCGCTGCGTTTTTGGGCCCCAGCTCATGCGCTAGATCAGAGAAGCCTTTCCAGAAATCATCCGCTGCAATACCTGTTCCGGGCAATGCTTTGGTTTCCACGAAGTCAGCCAGAAGGCTGTCCACTTGCAAACCGTGCTTATCTTGACGCGTGGTGGAGGTCTTGGTCATCTCGGGGTCCCTTTCGATGGGCGGGGGCGTATCTGCAAACGGGGGCGTTTCTGCAAACAGGGGCGTGTATGAATACAATCGTATGCTGTCTAGAAAAAAAGTTTCCGATAGGCAACACGCTTGGGCGCAAACGCCCGCCGGTCTCAGCCTTTGGCGTTGCGGCACCGCTCGGAGCAGTAGCGCACCTCGTCCCATACCTGCGCCCATTTCTTGCGCCACGCGAAGGGCTTGCCGCATGTCGCGCAAGTCTTCGTCGGCAGGTCTGATTTCTTTCGCATTCTGGCCATATCCCGCACCGTGACAGCAAAAAACCGGCCTGCCAATGGCAGACCGGTCCCGCGTTGCGTCGGAAGTCGAGGGGACTATTCGGTCGCAACCACGGAAGCGTCTCCGGTGCGGCCGTCTACCTGAACCTCGGCACCCTGTGGCTCGCCGCCTTGGTACACGGTCCAGCCGATCAGCGCTGCAAGCAGCACGCCCGCAAAGACAAGGACGCCCGCGATGCCGGTCAGCGGCCCCTTGTGCTGGCGCTGCTGCTTTTCCAGATTTGTGTTTGGTGAGGACATTGAAGTTCTCCTTCCAGTATGGCTTTCGGGCCTGCGCAATCCGGTTGCGTGGCCCGCTTCACAGACCTAACGTGCCAGCGCGACATAAGTTCCCTGATTTGTCGAACGGAGCCCCCATGAAAGACGCCAGCCCTGCCGCCGCCCCTTTGGAAATCTTCCTCAGCGACTACACCCCGCCCGCCTATCTGGTCGACACGGTCGAGCTGGTGTTCAAGCTGCACCCCACCGCCACGCGGGTTCTGTCGAAGATCGCGTTTCGGCCAAATCCCGAGGCGACGGACCGGACGTTTTATCTGCATGGCGAACAACTCAAGCTGATCTCCGCGACCATCGACGGCAAGGACGCAAACGCCAAGATCACCGATCTGGGCCTGACAGCGCAGGCCCCCGACGCGCCGTTTGTCTTCGAGGCGGAGGTCGAAATCAGCCCGCAGACCAACACTGCGCTGGAAGGTCTCTATATGTCGAATGGCATGTATTGCACCCAATGCGAGGCCGAGGGCTTCCGCAAGATCACCTACTACCCCGACCGCCCCGACGTGATGGGCGTCTTCACCGTGACGATTGAAGGCAGTGAGCCGGTCAAGCTGTCCAACGGCAACGACCTAGGCGGCGGAAAATGGCACGACCCATGGCCCAAACCCGCCTACCTGTTCGCGCTGGTCGCGGGCGATCTGGTCAACCACCCCGACACATTCAACACCATGTCGGGCAAGCAGGTGGAGTTGAACATCTGGGTCCGCAAGGGCGACCTGAACAAATGCGCGTTCGGCATGGACGCGCTGAAACGATCCATGAAGTGGGACGAGGAGGTCTATGGCCGCGAGTATGACCTCGATCTGTTCAATATCGTCGCCGTGGACGACTTCAACATGGGCGCGATGGAAAACAAGGGCTTGAACATTTTCAACTCTTCCGCCGTTCTGGCGTCGCCCGAGACCTCCACAGATGCAAATTTCGAACGTATCGAAGCAATCATCGCCCACGAGTACTTCCACAACTGGACCGGCAACCGCATCACCTGCCGCGACTGGTTCCAGCTGTGCCTGAAGGAAGGTCTGACGGTCTATCGCGACAGCCAGTTCACCGCCGACGAACGCTCCCCCGCTGTCAAACGCATCGAGGACGTCATCGCCCTGCGCGCGCGCCAGTTCCGCGAGGATAACGGGCCTTTAGCGCATCCGGTGCGGCCCGAAAGTTTCGTGGAGATCAACAACTTCTACACCGCCACCGTCTACGAGAAAGGTGCCGAGGTCATCGGTATGCTCAAGACCCTGATCGGGGACGAGGCCTATTACAAAGGCTGCGATCTGTATTTCACCCGCCATGACGGGCAGGCCTGCACCATCGAGGACTGGCTGGCCTGTTTCGAGGAGGTCACAGGCCGCGATCTGACCCAGTTCAAGCTGTGGTATTCCCAAGCAGGCACGCCGCGCGTCGCGGTGAAAGAGGCTTGGAGTGAAGGCACTTACACGCTGACCTTCACGCAAGACACGCCGCCCACACCGGGCCAAGACGTCAAAGACCCCAAGGTGATCCCCATCGCCGTGGGCCTGCTCAATGACGCGGGCGAGGAAGTCCACGCGACCCGCATCTGCGAGATGACGGATGTGGTCCACGCCTTCCGTTTCACCGGCCTTGACGCCAAGCCGGTCCCGTCGATCAACCGCGGCTTCTCCGCCCCGATCATTCTGGAGCAGGATCAAGACAACGCCACCCGCGCCTTCTTGCTCGCCCATGACACCGACCCGTTCAACAAGTGGGAAGCAGGCCGCGCGCTGGCCCGCGACGTGATGATCCGCATGGTCACCGAGGATGCGACGCCCGATCAGGCGTATCTGGACGCGCTGCTTGCCGTGGCCCGCGACGACACGCTGGACCCGGCGTTCAAGGCGCTGGCCTTCTCCACACCGTCCGCCGACGACATCGCGCAGGCCTTGTTCGATGGCGGCGTGACGCCTGACCCGACCAAGATCTACAACACGACACAAACCCTGCGGCAATCTGTGGCCCACGCGATGCAGGACACCCTACCCCGCATCTATGCGGAAATGCAGGTGGACGGCCCGTTCTCGCCCGATGCAGAGGCCGCAGGCAAGCGCGCGTGGGGCAATGTCGCGCTGTCCTTGCTGACCCGCCTCGACGGCGGTGCGCAGGCGCGCACGCAATTCGAGAGCGCGGACAACATGACCCAGCAACTGTCGGCCCTTGGGGCGTTGCTGCGGGCGGAGGTCGGCGAGGAGGCATCGAACGCCTTCTGCGAACAATGGAAAGACGACCGGCTGGTCATCGACAAATGGTTCGCCATGCAGGTCAGCTACGCCAAGCTCGACGCCGCCCCCGCGACGGCCAAGGCGCTGACGAACCACCCCGATTTCGACATGACCAACCCCAACCGCTTCCGCGCGGTATTCGGGGCGCTGGCGGGCAATACGGCAGGGTTCCATTCGCCCGACGGATCGGGCTACGCGCTGCTGGCGGACTGGTTGATCAAGCTCGACGCCAAGAACCCGCAAACCGCCGCCCGCATGTCCACCGCCTTCGAGACGTGGAAACGCTATGACGCGGACCGGCAGGCGATGATGCGCGAGGCGCTGGAGCGGATGAAGGCGGCCTCGAACCTCAGCGGCGATCTGTTGGAAATGGTCACCAGAATTCTCAACGCGTAACAGTCATAGTTCGGCCCAAATCCGCGCTATAAAGGACCGGCAACAACAGCGAGCAGATTTCTATGCCTATACTCATTGCCATCATCGGGGCCTTGGGCGCCGCCGCTTACTGGTACTTCCGCATGCGTGATATCGGCGTCGCGGGCCGCGATTTGGCCAATGTCGCCAATGACGTACGCCTTGCCGCCCGCCGCTTCGGGTTCTCGCGCCGGTCCAACACCCATCCGGCGGAAAGTATCGAGGACCCCAAGGTCGCCATCGGCGGGCTAGCGGTGGCATTTCTGGAACTGGATAACCTGCCATCTCAGGACGCCCGCATCGCCATGACGCGCGAATTGCAACGGGCCACCAATGTGACGCTTCAGGATGCCGAAGAACTGGCGATCCTTGGCCGCTGGCTGATGAGCGAATGCGGCGGGCCAGAACCCACGGTGACACGCCTTTCCAAAAAGCTGTACAAGCTCGGCGGCGGCGAACAACTGGCCCCGCTGATGCAGGTGCTCAACGCCATCGGGACGGCTGGCGACGGCTCCCTGTCGGAGCGCCAGCGCGATGCGCTCGACGACATCAAATACGCCTTCAAACTGTGATCAAACCGCTGCTGAGTCGCGGCGGTGATATCCTAAGCACCTGAAACGCCCCACTATCAGGGGCGTGCATTCCGCCGCGATCCGTGACATGCTGCACCGCAGCACAACTCATGGATGGATTACCACATGTCAGGCTCAGTCATCACGATTGCCCAGCAAAAGGGCGGCAGCGGCAAGACCACGCTGACGGCCAATCTGGCCGTGGCCTTCACCAAGCTCGGCAAGCGGGTGGCGATCATCGACACCGATCCGCAAGGCAGCCTTGGCCGCTGGTTCATGGCGCGGCGCGAGGTGATGGAGGACCCGAGCATGGAGTTCTCGACCGCCTCCGCATGGGGGATTGAGTACGAGATCGGCAAGATGCTCGATACGGTCGACATCGTGCTGGTGGACACGCCGCCCAAAGCCGACAGCGACCTGCGCCCTGCCCTGCGCAAGGCCGCGCTGACATTGGTGCCGGTGGCGACCAGCCATGTGGACCTGTGGGCAACGGAAGGGGTGCTTGATCTGGCGCGCCGCGAAAACACCCCCGCGATGATGGTGCTTAATCGCACACGGGCCGGAACGCGGCTGGGCCGCGACATCGCGGAGGCCGCCGCGAAGATCGACGCAGGCTTGGCCACGGCCAGCCTTGCCAACAGGGTCGCCTATGCCGAAACCTTCGGGCAAGGCCGCGCCGTGCAGGACGCGGCACCGAACAATCCCGCCGCACTCGAAGTGGCCGCCTTGGCCAAAGAGGTGCTGGCGCATCTGTCCTGACCGACAGCTTCGAGCGGTATTCAGCCCAAAGCTTAAGACTTGCCTGCACCGCCATAAATCCGCCAGAGTTCGGCTGTTGAACCCGTCCAACACCGCAATCAAGGAGATGCCCCAATGGCTCGCAAAACCAAAACCGTTCTGATCACTGGCGCAAGTTCCGGCATCGGGGCGGCCACCGCAGTTCTGGCCTCCAAAAGCGGCTATGATGTGGGCATCCACTACAACTCCGACCTGAAGGGCGCGCAGCTTGTGGCACAGATGTGCGAACAGGAAGGCGCTATTACTCATATGTTTCAGGGCGATGTGGCCAACCACGATGATGTGGAACGCATCTTTGAGGAATTCGACGCCGCCTTTCCGCAGATGGACGCGCTGGTCAACAACGCGGGCATTGTCGACAAGCCGCAGCGGGTGGAGGAAATGTCCTACGAGCGTTTGCGCCGGATGGTCGACGTCAATCTGATCGGCGCGATGCTGGTGGCTCAACAAGGCGTTTTGCGTATGTCGAAAGCCTTTGGCGGCGATGGTGGCGTGATCGTCAATACCAGCTCTGCCGCGGCGCGGCTGGGCTCGGCGGGTCAATATGTGGACTACGCAGCGACGAAGGCGGGCATCGACATCTTTACCAAAGGCTTAAGCGACGAAGTTGCACCGGACGGTGTGCGCGTCGTGGCAATCCGGCCCGGCCTGATCGAAACCGCGATCCACGCCAAGGGCGGCCTGCCCGACCGCTGCGATGATCTGGCCGACACCGTGCCGATGAAGCGCCCCGGCGAGGCCGAGGAATGCGCTCATGCGATCCTGTTCCTGATGGGCGAAGGGGCCAGCTACATCACCGGCACGACCTTGGACATCTCGGGCGGGCGGTAAAACAATTCGCGACATCTTGGAACTCTGAGGCGGGGCTATCCGTTGTGATTGCAGAACCGATGCAATTGCAAAGGAGCATGATATGCCAAAGATCGACACATCGAAAATCCTGATCCTCTCGACCCACGGGTTCGAGCAATCCGAGCTGGAATTCCCCCGCGACCAGTTGCGCGCCAAAGGTGGGACGGTCCATGTCGCAACGCCCGACGGCGAAGCGATCAAAGGCTGGGACGGCGGCGACTGGGGGCGTGAGGCCGAGGCGGTTTTGGCCCTCTCTGAGGTCAAAATCGAAGATTACGACTGTCTGGTTCTGCCCGGCGGCCAGATCAATCCCGACCTGCTGCGCGCAAACAAGGACGCCGTCAACCTGGTGCGCGGCTTTGTCGAGCACGGCAAGATCGTCGCGGCCATCTGCCATGCGCCATGGCTTCTGATCGAGGCGGGCGTTGTAAAGGGCCGTGAAATGACGAGTTATCATTCAATCCGCACCGACCTGAAGAATGCGGGTGCTGACGTGGTGGACAAGGATGTTGCAGTATCCAACGGCATCATCACCTCACGTAGCCCAGAAGACCTGAAAGCCTTCGTGTCCAAAATCGTCGAAGAGATGGAAGAAGGCGATCATCAACGCGACGCCGCCTGAACCGTCCCGACTTTATCTGCCCGACTTATCCCGTCCTCCCTACGCGGAGGGCGGGTTTTTTTGCGGGCATCTCAGCCGTAGGCTAGTTTGCCGGACCTTGGGGCCGCTCCGCCGGTTTGATATCGGAAAGCCGCTTCTCGAGCGGCAAACGCTGGGTAATTTCGCGCGGGCGCGGGATCGGCTTGGTGTCGCTCAGCAGCTTGCAGTATTTCTGCTTGCGCAGCCACGACGCCATTTCATTGCGCTTGCCCGCTTTGATCATCGGCCCCCAATCAGCCGCCACCCCCCCCAAACGGCCATTGGCCTTCCGAGCCACGGCGTTATCGCGGACCACCGTATGAGCCATGATCCGCACCGCGCAGCTGAGATTGTCGGAGCCGTTCTTCAATGCCTCCCCCGAGCCGACGCGGCATTTATAGCCGCGCGCCGTGCCGGGTAAAATCTGGGTCAGCCCGTACCACAGGCCACCGCCGCCCACCGCGCGGGGCTTCCATGTGCTTTCATGCTTGGCCAGCGCGCTGAGAAACCCGTTCCAGAACGCCGCCCGCTTGTCCAAGCCGTTGGCCTCGTAGTTTGGGCACCAGTCGGCTATGTCGCGGGGCACCATTGTTAGCAGCGGCAGACCGTGTCCCTTCAACGCCTCCAACGTGGTGCGCGTCCAAAGCCGACCTTCGGGGCGGAAGTCCCAGCGGGCGCGGGGTATGTGGTCTTTACGGGGGATAGGTCGCACGATATCGGGCGGTGCAACAGACAATGACGCGGGCACGACATTGTCGGCGCCCGAATGTGGGGTACCTTGATCCTGAGCAAATGCGGATCCTGCCGCGAAACAAGCGGCGATTATAAGTGCGTGGCAGCGCATGGCGAATATGACAATCAGAGATAAGGAACGCTGACAACAACATTGTATGTTCCGCCCCCTAACTGTCTCCAATCTCGCAACAATCCGCTGAGTTTCGCGGGACTACACACCTGTTAAGCCGATTCAGCGCCTTGGACGCGACTTCAACAAAGCAGGCCGACGCGCCTTTGTCACCTTGCCCGACCCTTGGAATTTCACTAGAACGCGGACGACCTAATGGAGACCCCCATGCTTGATTTGACCTACGAGACCCCGAAGCCCAAAGTGATTGCTGGCGCCAAGCAGGATTGGGAGCTGGTGATTGGCCTTGAGGTGCATGCGCAGGTGTCCTCCAACGCCAAGCTGTTTTCGGGCGCGTCGACCAAATTCGGGGCGGAGCCGAACTCCAACGTGGCCTTCGTGGACGCGGGCATGCCCGGCATGTTGCCGGTTATCAACGAGGAATGCGTGGCCCAAGCCGTGCGCACCGGCCTTGGATTGAAAGCCGAGATTAACCTTTATTCGGCCTTCGACCGGAAGAACTACTTCTACCCCGACCTGCCGCAGGGCTACCAGATTTCGCAGCTCTACCACCCCATTGTGGGCGTCGGCGAAGTGCTGGTTGAAATGGGCTCCGGCGTTGCGCGCACCGTGCGCATCGAGCGTATCCATTTGGAGCAGGATGCGGGCAAATCCATCCACGACATGGACCCGACGATGTCGTTTGTCGACCTGAACCGGACCGGCGTGGCACTGATGGAGATCGTCTCCATGCCTGACATCCGTGGGCCGGAAGAGGCCGCCGCCTATGTCTCCAAGCTGCGCCAGATCATGCGCTATTTGGGCACTTGCGATGGCAACATGCAAAACGGCTCCATGCGCGCCGATGTGAACGTGTCGATCTGTGCACCGGGTCAGTATGAGAAGTACCAAGAGAGCGGCGATTTTTCCCATCTGGGGACGCGGTGCGAGATCAAGAACATGAACTCGCTGCGCTTTATCCAGCAGGCGATTGAAGTCGAGGCGAAGCGCCAGATCGCCATTGTTGAGGGCGGCGGCACGGTGAGCCAAGAGACCCGTTTGTATGATCCCGACAAGGGCGAGACGCGGTCGATGCGCTCCAAGGAAGAGGCGCATGACTACCGCTACTTCCCCGACCCCGACCTGCTGCCGTTGGAGATTGAGCAGGCTTGGGTTGACGATCTGAAAGCCCATTTGCCGGAACTGCCCGACGAAAAGCGCCTGCGCTTTATGGAGGAGTTCGGCCTGTCGGATTACGATTCCGGCGTGCTGACGGCGGATACCGCTGATGCGGCTTACTTTGAAGAAGTTGCCAAAGGCCGCGACGGCAAGATGGCCGCGAACTGGGTGATTAACGAGCTGTTCGGACGTCTCAAGAAAGACGACGACAAGGCGATTGGGGACAGCCCCGTCTCCCCTGCCCAGTTGGGCGGGATCATCGACCTGATCGCGTCGGATGCCATTTCTGGCAAGATCGCCAAGGACCTGTTCGAGATCGTCTACTCGGAAGGCGGCGACCCTGCCGAGATCGTCGAGGCGCGCGGCATGAAGCAGGTCACCGATCTTGGCCCGATCGAGGCCGCGCTGGACGAAATCATCGCCGCCAACCCCGCGCAGGTGGAAATGGCGAAAGAGAACCCCAAGCTGGCCGGCTGGTTTGTGGGTCAGGTGATGAAGGCGACGGGCGGCAAGGCCAACCCGAAAGCGGTGAACGAGCTGGTGGCGAAGAAGTTGGCTGGGTAGCGGGTTTGAGGGATGAGGGGTGGTTAGCCGACAAGAATGTTGGGCTACTGCTCTGAGGCCTTGGTAGACAGGCTGGCGATTTTTTCAACTGTATGGCTACGCTTCTCGAAATAGCATTTTCGAAAGGCTAGATCATTGCTCATCCCTTTGTCTGACCCAATCTGGTCCCGTCTCTATGGTCCTTACGGCATAGACGACGTAGCAGGAATCTTAGGAAAATTAGAGTGGGGTTGGGACAAAGCAATTGCGAAAGACCTCTACTGGGAAAAACTCCACCACCAAGATGATATATACCCGGTCACATTCGCGGCCTTGCCTTGGCTATGGAAAATTTCAGACGCGAAAAGCGGTGCTGACCTAGATAGTCTGCTGTTTTTTTCACACGTCTTGTATTGCGCAACAACTTCAGGCGGAACTGGATGCGACGGCCAAGGACCTCGTGGCAAGTACCGAGGGCTTCCGCTCAATTGTAACGAACATGCGCTGGGTTGGCTTCCAAAGGAAAAGCACCTGCGACCTGAAGACACGGTAGTTCTTGCCAGATTGGAGGATTGGTTCACGGCAAACTTAAATGGTATTTCTGAAATCTGTCTGGACGCAATAACGGAGGATAGCGATTACTCAGCGGCGGCGCTAACAACTGGTTTTTCTAGTCTCCATGGAAGCGAAAACGCTGTCACTCTTGTTACCTTATGGGCAGATGAACATGATTTTGATTTTATTCGTGAAGTAGTCTCCTTGAGCGCAACTGATATCTCCTTGCTAAGGTCACTGTCGACTAAGCTGACGACTAAGAACCGAAAACTGGCCAACTTTATTCGTGAGTACATAAGCTTAGGTCAATCCGACCCAAACTAATTTGATCTACCTCGCGGTGAATTTGCTTTGTTTCGCAAAGCTGCAATTAAAAATCTCAAACGAGTTTCAATGGCAGCAGCTTTCGTAAGAGGCTGAACGCAGACACCCGACGCACCTCCACCAACCAACGGCTGGGATGCCGTGGCGGGGGGAAGCGTCTCGCATCTTATTAGCGAAATGGTGGCGCCGCCTTGGGCAGAAAGCCATGATCCATACGGTTCCCCCAGAACGTTTCCCCTCCAGCGGTCATTGTTTCGCGAAACGCCCACTGCCCCAAGCGAACTGCCGCATGGTGCTGATATCTTGAGTGCCGTTGAGAATCTCCAAATCCGCGCAGGTGGAAAATGCGAAAGAGAACCCTAAGCGCTATCGTCCGACAGTTTTGTTGGGTGACTGATTTGGGTCCAAACGCACTTTTTTCCTGAAGGCCGGAGGGGATTGGTGCTTTGAGCCGCAGCGGTGGGCTCTTATCTTCAGAGTAATACGCTAAAGGATCTTAAACTGACGGCGGATGGCGGCGTCTTGGTCGCTCGAAAGGTATTCAGGATGGTGATCCGCCAAGATTTTTCGCGCGCGTTCCCGCGCTACTGTTCTCGCGTCTTTTGCTCCGTTTTCGGCCCATGTGCGCGGTTCGTCACGATTGGCAACTGACGGGTAAAAATAGTCACGCTCCATCGCAGCTATCGTGTGTTCCCCCCCTAGAAAATGACCCGGGCCAAGAACCGCCTCGTTGATCGCATCAAATCCAAGGTTTTCTTCGGTCACTTCGATCCCACGCAGCGCACGATAGGTATGCGAGTGCATCTCGTCGTCTAGAATGAAGGCTTCAAAACTGGCCCCCAGCAAGGACGCGGTCATGCCTGAACTCTCGTAAATCAAATTGCCACCAGCGAGGGCCGCGGCAAGCGAGCTTAGGCCCTTTTCCGCGCCGTATTGCGCGTCGATTGCTTTGGCGTCCGTCATCGAACACGCCACGCCGGATGGCAGTCCCAACCAGTTCGACAGTTGCGCAGAGGCGGCATTCAGAACAGCGCTTTCCCCGCTCCCACCTGAAAACGCGCCAGTGCGCAGGTCAACAACCAATGGCCAGTTTGAAAAGACCATGGGAAATCCGGGCTTGATCGCGTGGACCATAACGAGACTTGCCAGCGTTTCAGCCAAGGATTGCGCCAGAAAGCCCGCCATCGTTGCGGGCGCAGTCGCACCGGCTTGGGCGGCCGTGATGCATGACATCGGAATGTTATGTTTGATGCATTCGTAGACGACATCCACCGCGTCTTCCCCGTACCGCATAGGCGAAATCACCGGACTGATATGTGCTTTCATGAAGGGGCGCTTTGAGAATTCGCCTTCGCCACCTGCTGCGATGTCGAGCATTTTGACGATCGGATCTATATGTTCAGCCAAGGTAAACGACGTCGCTGTCGGCTTTGTCGTATTGCGCAACAAAGCATAGGCCGTGTTCACGTCCAGATCGAAATTGTCGGGCACATCAGTCGCAACGCAGCAGCGTGTATACCAGCTTACATTCGCCAGCGTATCTTGCAGTCGCGTGAAATTGTGAAGGTCGGCAAGCGTTGACGGACGGTAGATGCCGTCCTCCAAATCCAGCGTTTGAACCGCTGCTCCACCAGTGCCAAAATAAACCTTGTTGCCACCTACCTCAATTGAGCGATTGTCATCGCGACCATGCAACGTGAAGGTTTTGGCCGCCCGCGCGATCGCATCCTCAACAAGAGGCGTCGGGAAGGTTACGCGATCCTTTCCATTGTCCTGCGCGCCAGCCGCAAGAAGGTCGCGTCTAAGCCTATCGGGAACTTCTCCCATTCCAAGGTCGGACAAAAGCTTTAAGGCGGTCTTGAAAATACGAGCCAGATCTACTTCGCTCAGCGGTTTATATGAACCGCCGATCTGACCTGGCGGGCACGGATCGACAACCGGGTTGGCTGCCCGTTGAATAAGGCGTTGCGCTCGGCCGCCGCTGCGTCTCTTAGCTTGGCCACCGGCATCGGTCATGTGTTTGTAACTACTGATGAGCGTTGCTTCATAATTCAAAACTGGTAGGGCAATACTGGTGACTTTGACAACATATTTTAGGGATAGCATTCTACGAAGCCGTTTCGACGCCATTCGGTGCAGACACCCGGCGCACCTCCACCCACCAACGGCTCAAGTGCCGTGGCGGGGGAAGCGTCTCGCATCTTGTTAGCGAAATGGTGGCGCCACCTAAAGTCAGACGGCCATGATCCATGCGGTTCCCCCGAAAGGTTTCCCTTCCGGCGGCCATTGTTTCGCGAAACGCCAGCAGCCCGAACGGACTGCCGCATGTTTCTGATGTCTTGAATGCGGAGGGTGTCACCCCGCCGCGCGGTACCGGTGACAGGGTTTAGCCTCAAGGTGTTAGCAATCTGGAAAGGCAGCGTGCGCTGCCCGGGGAACGATTCATTCACACTTGTTTCACTCGCTTTCACGCGCGCCCTTCGTGCATGATGCTTTTACAGTAGTAACGAGTAACATTTTTCCCCGGAGCCCCACCGTCATGGACCCAGCGATGCTGTATCAAGTTATCGGAGTATGTGGTTTCATCGCCTATATGACGGGATTTGCGGGGCTCCAACTGGGCTGGCTGGACGGCAATGGATGCGCTTATTGCGTGAGCAATATTATCGGTGCGTCCTTGGTGTTGGTCAGCCTGTATCACGCGTTCAACTTTGCCTCCGCGTTGATTCAGGTGGCTTGGATCGTCCTTGGACTGCTTGGCCTGTATCGCAGGCGGTTTGCCGTGGCGTCCGCGCACCAGTTGGGCTGACAGCGCGGCTTTCGCTGGACTCGGATGCAGGGCTTTTGTAACACAAAGCCTTCTGCTGCAGGGGGTATAAGCGATGCCAAATTTTGAATACCAAGTTGTTCCGGCGCCCCGCAAGGGCAAGTCCGCGCGTAAAATTCGTGGCTCCGAAGCCAAGTTTGCCAACACTATCAGTGAGTTGATGAACGAAATGGCGGCAGAGGGCTGGGAATACCAGCGCGCCGAGACCCTGCCTTGCGAAGAGCGTCAGGGCTTTACCGGCAAGACGATCAAATACCATTCCATGCTGGTCTTCCGCCGTGAATTGGCCGCAGAAGAAGTCATCGCAGATGCGCCCGTGGCCGCGGTGGTTGCCGCGCCTGTGGTCGAAAAGGTCGTTGAGACCCCGGTCGAGAACACCCGTCCGGAGCCAGTGCTAAGCCGCACGGAAGGCCCCGCCTCCGAAGGGTTTATGAGCGAGGCCGAAACGCCGTCCGAGGACCGCAAGGGCGTCGCCGCCGAGTAAGTTGCGCGGCCGTCAGCTCGAGATATCCAAAGCCAGCGCATGAATGCGCCCGATCAGCTCGGGCCCCAACGCCGCGTGCACCGCACGGTGGCGTTGCACACGTGACATGTCGGCGAACGCAGGCGCGCGGATGGCCACGTTGAAATGGCTCTCGCCCCCCTCTTGGTATCCGCCATGCCCACGGTGACTTTCGCTATCATCGACCACCTCTAGATGCGTCGGCGCGAAGGCTGTGCGCAGTTTGTCGTCAATCTGCTGTGTTATACCCATATTTTTTCCAATCTGCCCTTCACCTCGCTGCTCAAAACCCTAAAGTGTCTTCTCCGAGTCTAAAAGGTTAAGTCATGGCGCGCCCCCCGTTTGATCCGTTCGAGTTCGATATTTCCGCGAAGAGTGACAAAGCTCGCCGTGCCAAAGGGCGTCGGGGTATGTCAGGTGCCGTGGAGACATCCCAGCGGACCTGCGAAGCGCCGGGCTGCGAAGAGCCGGGCAAATACCGCGCGCCGAAATCGCCGGATGTGCTGGATGACTTCTACTGGTTCTGCCAAGCGCATGTCCGCGAATACAACCTGAAGTGGAATTTCTTCGAGACCCACACGCAAGAAGAGATGGAGCGCCAGATGTCCTCGGACAAGGTCTGGGAGCGCCCGACCAAACCGATGAAAAAAGGCGAGGAGCAACGCGCGTGGTCGCGCCTTGGCGTGGACGACCCGATGGCCGTGCTGGGCGAAAACGCCACCCGCAACCCGGGCCGCAACCCCAATGGCGCAGGACGCAAGCTGCCCGCGATGGAACGCAAGGCGCTGGAAATTCTGGAAGGCACTGTTCACATGAGCAAACCCGACCTGCGCAAGAAATATAAGAGCCTGATCAAAGAGCTGCACCCCGACATGAATGGCGGCAACCGCACCGACGAGGAGCAGTTGCAACAGGTCGTCTGGGCATGGGACCAGCTGAAAGACAGCCGCAACTTCTCGGGCTGATAAAACGCGGCGTCAGGTCGCTTGTGAATTCAGATCTGGCGCGGGCCTTCCCCTTGCCCTTCCCCGCGATATGTTGCATCCCGATGGGGTTATTCTGAGGGAACGAAAATATGGCCGACGGCAGCATGGATTTGAACGCGAAACCAACCGAGGATATCTCGGTTCGCGAAGTTTTTGGCATCGACAGCGACATGAAGGTCAAAGGCTTTGCCGACCGGACGGACCGCGTGCCGGAGCATGACAGCACCTACAAGTTCGACCGCGACACCACCCTCGCGATCCTTGCGGGCTTCACCCATAACCGCCGCGTGATGATCCAAGGCTATCACGGCACGGGCAAATCGACACATATCGAGCAAGTCGCCTCGCGGCTGAACTGGCCATGTGTGCGGGTGAACCTCGACAGCCATATCAGCCGGATTGACCTGATCGGCAAGGACGCCATCAAGCTGAAAGACGGCGTGCAAGTGACCGAATTCCAAGAGGGCATTCTGCCTTGGGCCCTGCGCACCCCGACGGCCATCGTGTTCGACGAATATGACGCGGGCCGCGCCGACGTGATGTTCGTGATCCAGCGCGTGCTGGAAGTGGACGGCAAGCTGACGCTGCTGGACCAGAACAAGGTGATCAACCCGCACCCCTATTTCCGCCTGTTTGCCACCGCCAACACGGTCGGCTTGGGTGACACGACGGGGCTGTATCACGGCACCCAGCAGATCAACCAAGGCCAGATGGACCGGTGGTCGCTGGTCACCACGCTGAACTACCTGAGCCATGACGCGGAGGCCGCGATCGTGCTGGCCAAGAACCCGTATTACAACACCGAAGAGCGCCGCAAAACCGTGGGCCAGATGGTCACCGTCGCCGACCTGACCCGCACCGCGTTTATGAATGGCGACCTGTCGACGCTGATGTCGCCACGGACCGTCATCGCATGGGCGCAAAACGCGTTGATCTTCAACGATGTCGGCTACGCCTTCCGCCTGAGCTTCCTGAACAAATGCGACGAGCTGGAGCGCGAAACCGTGGCCGAGTTCTACCAGCGCTGTTTTGACGAGGAGCTTCCGGAGAGCGCTGCGAGTGTGAGCCTTGGCTAACAACGACAACCCCGCCGACCCGTTCAAAAAGGCGCTGGCCGAGGCGACCAAGACGCTCGCCAATGATCCTGATCTGGGTGTGGCCTTCTCGGTCGACCCTCCGGGGATGACCAACGACCAAGTGCGCCTGCCGCAGGTCACGCGGCGGATGACGAAGGCCGAAGTGCTGCTGGCGCGCGGCACAGCGGATGCGTTCGCACTGCGTCGCCGCTTCCACAGTGACAGCACCGCCAACCGGTATTTGCCGCAAGGCAACATGGCGCGCGAGCTCTATGACGCGATGGAAACCGCGCGTTGCGAAGCCATGGGCGCACGCACCATGCCCGGCACGGCGGGCAATATCGACGCCAAAATCGGCGCAGAGGCGGAACGCAAAGGCTACGGCCAAATCACCGAAGCCGGCCAAGCCCCCCTGTCTGTCGCGGCGGGCTACCTGATCCGCCATCTGGCCACCGGGCGCGAGTTGCCAGCGGATGCCTCCAACGTGATGAACCTGTGGAAGGACTTCATCGAAGGGGCTGCGGGTGGCACGCTGGAGAACCTGCAAGACGTGCTGTCCGATCAGGCCAGTTTCGCCAAATTTGCACGCCAGATCATCGACGATCTGGGCTATGGCGACCAGCTGGGTGACGACCCTGACGACATCAACGAGGATCAGGAAGACGAAGCCTCCGAGGACGAGCAGGACCAGGATCAAAGCGACGACGCGAACCCCGACAAGGAGGACAATTCCGAGGATCAGGACGCCTCTGCCGAGCAGTCGCAGGAACAACAGGACGACGCGTCTCAGGCGACGGTGCAGCTCGACGATATGGCCGATGCGGAGATGGGCGACGAGGCCGAACTGCCCGAGGGCGAGGCCCCGATGGACCCGCCCCCCCCCGCGCCGCATTCCGACGCAGACCCGAATTACGCGGTCTATGCCACGGAACATGACGAGGAAATCCGCGCCGAGGAGCTGGCGGAACCGGCCGAGCTGGAACGCCTTCGCGCCTATCTTGACCAGCAGCTGGAGCCGTTGAAAGGCGCTGTGTCGCGGCTGGCCAACAAGCTGCAACGCCGACTTCAGGCGCAGCAAAACCGCTCGTGGGAGTTCGATCTGGAGGAAGGCATCCTCGATGCAGGCCGCCTTGCCCGTGTGGTGGCGAACCCGACGACCCCGCTCAGCTTCAAGCAGGAAAAGGACATGGAGTTCCGTGACACCTGCGTGACCCTGCTGATCGACAATTCCGGCTCGATGCGCGGCCGCCCGATCTCCATCGCCGCGATTTGCGCCGACGTGCTGGCCCGCACGCTGGAGCGCTGTCAGGTCAAGACCGAGATCCTCGGCTTCACCACCCGCGCGTGGAAAGGCGGCCTCAGCCGCGAAGGCTGGCTGGCCGATGGACGCCCGCAACAACCGGGCCGCTTGAACGATCTGCGCCACATCATCTACAAATCCGCCGACGCTCCCTGGCGCCGGTCCCGCGACAATCTGGGCTTGATGATGAAAGAGGGCTTGCTCAAAGAGAACATCGACGGCGAGGCGCTGGAATGGGCGCATAAACGCATGATCGGCCGCCCTGAGGCGCGCAAAATCCTGATGGTGATCTCCGACGGCGCGCCCGTCGATGATTCAACTTTGTCGGTTAACCCCGCGAATTATCTGGAAAAACACCTGCGCGACGTGATCGCCATGGTGGAAAAACGCAAAGCGGTGGAGCTGATCGCGGTCGGTATCGGCCATGACGTGACCCGCTATTATGAACGCGCGGTGACGATCACCGATGTCGAACAACTGGCCGGTGCGATGACCGAACAACTGGCTGCGCTGTTCGACAGCGACCCGCGCGCCCGCGCCCGCGTTATGGGCATCAAGCGCGCCAGCTAATCTCCTATCATTGCTTTAAAAATACCTCGGAGGGGTCCGGGGAGGCAGCGCCTCCCCGGCGTGGCGACGCGGCCCTTGGCGCGGCGCAAACCCTTGCTTTCCACTTGCACCACGCCCTGTTTCTAAGCACCCTCACGCCAACCCAACCCGAGAGCTTCCCATGTTCCAACGCTTTGACGATTCCACCTCCCCAGACCAAGGTCCGCCGCGCTTGAAGGCCTTGCGCCAACAGCTTGAAATCGAAAGCTTTGACGGCTTTCTCATTCCTCGCGCCGACGCCTATCAGGGGGAATATGTCGCACCATCGGATGACCGTTTGGCGTGGTTGACAGGGTTCACGGGCTCGGCTGGATTTTGTGTCGTTCTGCGCGACATCGCGGGGGTCTTCATCGACGGGCGCTACCGCTTGCAGGTCAAATCTCAAGTCGATACGACCCATTTCACCCCCGTAGCGTGGCCCGAAACCAAACCGGGCCCGTGGTTGAAAGAGCATTTGCCCGCGCCCCATGTGATGGCCTATGACCCGTGGTTGCACACCCTCTCAGAGATCGAGTCGATCGAGGCGGCAGGTGTCACGCTTGTGACCACCGACAATCTGGTGGACCGGGTTTGGGCCGACCGTCCGGCCCCGCCAGTGGGCAAGATTACCGTTCAACCGCTTGAACTGGCGGGTGAATCTCATGAAGACAAACGCGCGCGACTGGCCGCGCAGCTGCGCGACGCGGGCCATGATGCCGCCATACTGACCCTGCCGGACAGTATCGCGTGGCTGCTCAACATCCGCGGCTCGGACATTCCGCGCAATCCGGTGCCGCATTGTCTTGCGATCCTGCATGCCGATGCCAGCCTTGACCTTTTCGCAGCGTCCGAGAAACTGACCGAGACCGGCGATCATCTGGGCTGCGATATTCGCCTTCACGCACCGGAAGACTTCTTAGAAGCGCTTGCTGCATTGAATGGGACCGTCCGCGTCGACAAGGCCTACGCCCCTGCCATCGTCCCGCAAACGATCACGGCGCAGATCGCCTTCGACGATGATCCATGCATCCTGCCCAAGGCTTGCAAGAACGCGACCGAGATCGAGGGCGCACGCAGCGCCCATCTGCGTGACGCCCATGCGATGGTGAATTTTCTGGCGTGGCTGGACGAGCAACAGCCGGGCTTGACGGAAATCGACGTCGTAACCGCGTTGGAAGGTTTCCGTGCCGAGACCAACGCGCTGCGCGACATCAGCTTCGAGACGATTGCCGGGGCTGGACCGAATGGGGCCATCGTGCATTACCGCTGCACCAAAAACACCAACCGCGCGCTCCAAGACGGAGAGCTTCTGCTGGTCGACAGTGGCGGGCAATATGTGGATGGCACCACCGACATCACCCGCACGGTGGTCATGGGCAGCCCTGCCCGGGAGCAACAAGAGTGCTACACGCTGGTGTTGCAAGGCATGATTGCCCTGTCGATGGCGCGGTTTCCGCGCGGGTTGGCCGGTCGTGACATTGACGCGCTGGCCCGCGCGCCCTTGTGGCGGCACGGGTTGGACTATGACCACGGCACAGGCCACGGCGTCGGCTCTTATCTGAGCGTCCATGAGGGCCCTGCCCGTATCAGCCGCCTCTCGGATGTCGCGCTTCAACCCGGCATGATCCTGTCGAACGAGCCCGGCTATTACCGCGAAGGGGCTTTCGGTATCCGCATCGAGAATCTTATCGTCGTGCAAGACGCGCCCCAGATGGGCGACAAGCGCGACCAGTTGAGCTTTGAAACCCTGACATGGGTGCCGCTGGATCGCCGTCTGATCGCGGTCGATATGCTATCCCCGTCCGAGCGGGACTGGATCGACCGGTATCACGCAACAATCGCTGAAAAATTAAGCGTTCAGGGCAAGGCCCGCGACTGGCTGGAGGCTGCGACACAGCCGCTGTAACGTCACGGCTTCCCAAAACGCCATGAACATGCAATGTTCCGCGATCAGCAGATAATGACCGTTCACAGAGGGGCTTTCAACATGGCCAACCAGATCAAATTGCGTAACGCACCCGGTAAATATTCCATCCGAGCAGCTGGGGCCGTGTTGGGTGAAAGCAGCAATGTGATTGAGCTGTCTGAGGGTGATCTGGCTCCGGTCCTCTATGTACCGCGTGCCGATCTGGCTATGGCGTTTTTCGACAAAACAGACACCAGCAGCCACTGCCCGCACAAGGGCGACGCGACCTATTATACGCTGGAAGCCAAAAGCGGGCCGATCCCTGATGCGGCATGGTCCTATGAGACCCCGAAAGCAGGGCTTGAAGACATTGCGGGGCATTTGGCGTTCTACAAAGACAAGGTCACCGTCGAAGAGGTTTAGGCGCGCCAGACTTTCGTGGAAAGTCTGGACCTAAATCCTCGGGGAGGATTTGGTGGCGGCGTCAGGAATGCTCCTCGGCCGCTGTGGCAGCCAAGGCGCGGTTATATTGCTTTAACGCATCCACCTGAAACAACGCGCCCAGAATTGTGGGCGGCTTACCCTCTTCGCCCATCGTGGCGACGGGGATGAAGACGTCATTGTTGCGCTCGAAAAGCGGCATGGCGTCTTCCAGCGTCGCGTTGGGGTCGATGTAGATGCCTTGCTCGATCATTGCCCAGATATCGTCCTCCGCCGCTGCATGCGGATGATCCTCGTCGCGCATGACGTTGCGGACCCGAAACATCGACAGCAGGTAAGCTTGTGGCCCCGCGGCCAAGTGGACATCGCGCCGCTCCAGTTGTGTGAGGAAGAACGACCTATCGACCAGACGGCTGGCCAAGGCCGTCGACAGCGACACCGCGACCATCACGGCCAAGCCCGTTTGCCAATCCCCCGTCAGCTCGAACACGATCAGCGTTGTCGATATCGGCGCACCCAGAACCGCCGCGGCGACCGCGCCCATTCCGGCCAGCGCATAGAGTGTCTCCGAGCCGGAGACGTTCGGGAACACGCTTGTCGCGATCCCGCCGAACGCCAGCCCCGTCAACGCCCCGACCATTAGTGACGGCGAGAACACCCCGCCCCCCATGCGGCCCGCCATAGTGATCGCCACGGCGGCCACCTTAAGGATCGCGAAGATGATCGCCTCATGCAGCAGCAACTCGCCGGTGAGCGCGGCGGACGTGGTGCCGTAGCCCACGCCGATGATGTGCGGGAACCAGATCGCCATCACGCCCAACAGCCCACCGGCACAGGCGGGGCGCAGCCAACGGGGCATTCTGGTGAGGGTTTGGACGTGATTGCCCACGTCCTCGGCCCAGAAAATCGCACGCATCAGCGCGACGGCGACAAGTCCACACACAAGGCCCAGCATCAGGAAGGCGGGCAGCTCGACGTAGAAATCGAGGGTGGTGTTCACCGGAAGAATAAACTCGGTCACATCGCCAAAGGCCAGACGGTTGATCACCGTGCCCGCGACCGAGGCGATAACGATGGGTGCGAAGGCGTGCACGGCGAAGTGGCGCAAGACCACCTCCAGCGCGAACAGCGCACCCGCGATGGGCGCGTTGAACGAGGCGGAGACGGCGGCGGCCACAGCACAGCCCAGCAAGTCGCGACCGGTGATGCCGTTGGCCTTGATTAGCCCGCAGACCCAGCTTGAAATGACGGCGGCAAGGTGGACGACCGGCCCCTCCCGACCGGACGAGCCCCCCGTACTCAGCGTAATGATCGAGGCGGCGGCGGAGGCCAGCCCTGCGCGCTTTTCGACCCGCCCGTCATAGAGCGCCGATCCTTCGATCACGTCGGCCACGGACCGGACACGCCCGTCATCGGTGAACAGGTGCAATATCCAGCCCGTCAGCAAGCCGCCCATAATGGGGATCAGGACGATCCAGTACCAGTCCACATCGGTGACGAATTCCTGCAACGCGCGCACGTCTTTGGAATTATAAACCACGCCTTGGATGATCGAGATGCCCTTGCGAAACAGCAGGGCAGCTAGGCCCGCCGCGATCCCGACGAGCAAGGCGATGAACCAGAATTGCACCTGCGACGGGCCTCTGTGGCGCAGGACATGGAACGCGCGGCGCAGCTCGCTGAGGCCGGTCGTGACTTGGTCGCGGATAAAGCCGCGATCTTCGTCGTTTTGTGGTGGTTGCTCGGCCATAAATCTCCGACGCCCCGCGCTGCGTTCATTCCGTCTTAGGACAATGGATGCAGGGGGTCTAGGGCGCTAGACCTTCAGCAAGGACCGTGCGGCGTCCTTGGCGGCATCGGTCACCGTATCCCCCGACACCATGCGGGCGATTTCGTTGATGCGGGCGGCCTCGTCGAGCGGGATGACGGTGGAAAATGTCTGCTCGTCGCGCACCTGTTTTTCCACCCGCCAGTGATGCCCGCCCAAAGCGGCCACCTGCGGCGAGTGGGTAACGACAAGCACTTGTGCGCCGTCGGCCAGCGATTTCAGTCGGCGGCCCACGGCGTCGGCGGTCGCGCCACCGACGCCACGGTCAATCTCGTCAAAGATCATGGTGACACCTTCGGCAGTGCCGGACAGGCACACCTTGAGGGCCAGCAGGAAGCGCGACAGCTCGCCGCCGGAGGCAATTTTGTTGAGTGGGCCGGAGGGTGCGCCGGGGTTGGTGGCGACGGTGAAGGACACATCGTCTTTGCCTTCGGGCCCTGCGGCCTCAGGGGTTACGTCGGTTTTGAACACCGCGCGCTCCATCTTAAGCGGCGCAAGTTCCGTCCCCATCGCCTTGTCCAGCTTGGCGGCGGCGGATTGGCGGGCTTTGGTGACGCGGTCGGCTTCTTCCTGATAGGTCGCGGTCGCGTCGTCGAGCGCTTTGCGCAGGTCGGCCAGTTCCACCTCGCCCCCGTCGAGCGCGGCAAGGCGGATGCGCAGACCTTCGGCGAACGCTGCCAGATCATCGGCCAACACGTCATGTTTGCGGGCAAGGCCACGCAGGGCGAAGAGCTGTTCCTCGACCTGCTCCAACTCCATCGGGTCGAATTGCAAGCGGTCCAGTACGGCTTCGACCACTTGCTGGGCGTCGCTAAGTTCATTTACCGTGCGCTCCAACGCGGACAGCGCGCCGTCCAATTGGCCTTCCGCCTGATCGGCCACGCCGTCGAGCCAGCGGGCGGCGTCGTTGACCAGCCCCTCCGCCCCGTTCAGGCCAAGCCCTTGCAATGCCTTTGCAATATCGTCACGGATACGCTCGCCCGCCTGCATCTGGCGGCGCTTTACGTCCAGTTCGGCCTCTTGGCCGGGTTGCGGGTCAATGGCGTCCAGTTCTGCCACCGCGTGGCGCAGGAATTCTTCCTCGGCGCGGATCTCGTCCAGCGCTTTCTGCGCGCGCTTCAACTCGCGTTTGGCGGCGGTGAGCGCTTGCCAACGGGTGCCAAGTTTGGACAGGTCCAACCCCGCAAAACTGTCGAGCATTTCGCGGTGGGCCTTGGGGTTCAGGATGCCGCGGTCGTCGTGCTGACCGTGCAATTCGACCAGCGTTTCGGACAGGCTGCGGAGCAATTCGCCGGAGGTGCGGCGGTCGTTGATATAGGCTTGCTTGCGCCCGTCAGGATAGTTGGTGCGGCGCAGGATCAACTCGCCGTCATGCTCGAACCCTGCGTCTTCCAACACGGCCCACGCGGCATGCCCCGACGGCAAATCGAACTGCGCGGTCACTTCGCCCTTCTCGGCCCCTGCCCGAACCAGCTCCGCGCGCCCGCGCCAGCCAAGGACAAACCCAAGCGAATCCAATAGGATAGACTTACCTGCACCGGTCTCACCGGTGAGCACGTTGAGACCGGGCTGAAACTCAAGCTCCAGCCGGTCGATGATCAACATGTCGCGAATTTCAAGCGTGCGCAGCATCTACACCACCTGTGGGGCGAGGAAGACCCCGCCGCCCGTTACAACCACTTGCCGCGGATTACCTGACGATAGATGTCCTGCAACCAGCCTTTGCCCGCCGCCTCCGGCTCCAGACCACGCCCTTGAAGCAGGTTGTAGCTGTCCTGATAGAAGCCCGTAGACTGGAAGTTATGGCCCAGAATGGCCCCAGCGGTTTGCGCTTCGTCGGTCAGACCCAGCGACAGGTAGGATTCCACCAGACGGTGCAACGCTTCTGCGGTGTGGGTCGTGGTTTGGAATTCTTCGACCACCACGCGGAAGCGGTTGATGGCAGACGCATAATGGCCGCGCTTGAGATAATAGCGCCCGATTTCCATTTCCTTGGAAGCCAGATGGTCAAATGCCAGATCGAACTTCAAAATAGAGGACTTGGCGTATTCGCTTTCGGGGTAGCGTTCGATCACCGTGCGCAGGGCTTGCAAGGCTTGGAACGTCAAACCTTGGTCGCGGCCGACTTGGTCGATCTGGTCGTAATAGCTGATCGCCAGCAGATATTGCGCATAGGCGGCATCTTCGTCTGCAGGATAAAAGTCGAGAAAGCGTTGGGCGCTGGCGCGGGAGTTTTCGTAGTCACGGTCAGCGTGGTACGAGAAAGCCTGCATGATCAGCGCGCGTTTGGCCCATTCGGAATAGGGGTACAGACGCTCCACCTCGCCAAAAAGGCGGACGGCTTCGTCGATATCGCCGTCTTCCAGTTGGAATTCGGCGCGTTTGTAGATTTCTTCGGGTCCGAAGGTCTCGAGTGGCGCTTCTGCTTTGGAGCCCCAAAAGTTAGCCAAAAATCCGTCCCCGCCGCGATTACCGCATGCAGATAGGCTTGATGCCAGCGCGAGCGCTGTGACTGTTCTTAGGATAATCCCGCTGCGCCCTGTCATTGACCGCCAACCTCATTGCTTGACCGTCCCGGTATCCGGTTCACGGCCTGTTTGGGCTGGTCTAACACATCTCTTTGCAGGGCAAAACGCCTTTATGATGGTTTAGGCAACCAGTGCCAGATCGGCCTTGCGGACACCAACACCGGGCAGACGCGCCGCCTGCTCTGGCGTGCAAGGCACAAAACGGTAGGCTGACGGGTTGGCAAACAGCTTGCGCAGCAGTTTGTTGGTCATCGCGTGACCCGCTCTCACACCTGTATAGCGGCCCAAAATCGGCGCGCCAGCCAAGGCCAGATCGCCCAAAGCGTCCAGCATTTTATGGCGTACAGCCTCGTCCGCGTGGCGCAGGCCACCGGGGCTGAGGACGTCGTCGCCATCCACGACCACGGCATTGTGATATGTGCCACCAAGAGCCAAGCCGTTGTCATGCATCATGTCGATATCTGCTTTGCGGCAGAAAGTGCGGCTGTCGGACAGCTCGCGCACGAATGTGCCGTTGCGCATATCCAGCGCCATATGCTGGCGGCCGATTGCGGCATCGGGAAATTCAATGTGGAAGTCGATTTCGAGACCGCCCGCAGGGGTCAGCATCGCCATAGCGCCGTTTTCCTCGACCATCACAGGGGAGAGGACTTCGATCGCATAAAGCCGCGCCGCTTGCTTACGCGCGCCAACTTCAACGATGGCCCGAACGAAATCAGCGGAGCAGCCGTCCATGATCGGAACTTCGGGTCCGTCCAGCTCGATCAGTGCGTTGTGGATACCGCAGCCTGCCAGCGCCGCCATGATATGTTCGACGGTGGATACGCCCACGCCCGCATCATTGGTCAATTCGCTGCAAAGAGGTTTGGCACCCACGGCGGAATAGATCGCACGCACCATGTTGTCCGCGTCCGAAACGTCGGTGCGTTTGAACCAGATGCCAAAACGAGCAGCCGCAGGATGCACATCCATGCGAACCGGCTTGCCGGAATGAAGGCCCACGCCCTCAAAGCTGATCGTCTGTGTCAAAGTGGCTTGCACGCAAGACCCCCGATAAAGCCGTTACTTGGGCTTCGTTGTTTCTGCTCAATCCATCGAGACGCATTGGTCTGTCCGGGTTGAGTGTAAAATATGGGGTTGGGGGGCGTGTCACAACTCACTCTTTATGACCGTTTGCAACATAACTGTCGCATTTCGCTGCAACGCGGCAAGTGTGTTGAAATTTAAGAATAAAAACGATGAAGGCCGGGCAGTGCCCGGCCTTTTGACGTTGCGTTACAACGTTTGTTTTAGTTGGCCTGACGGCGCAGGAAGGCAGGAATTTCGATCTTTTCCTGCTCTGGATCGGCCTTGGCTTGCTGTGGCTGAGACGCCGGAGCTTGCGACAATTGTGGCTGCTGACGCTGTGGCGCAGAGCCGTGATGGCCTTCGCCTTCCGCAGCACCTGTCATGCGACCGATCAGCGAATTGATCCCGAAGCGTGGCTTCTCGGCATGCGTTTCTGCAACTTCAGGTTGGTGCTGCTGGTCCTGCTGATGGTCGTGACCGGGGTTGCGACCAACGGCGGCGCGCAAACGCTGCATCGCTTCCGGCGTTGGAGTGCCGGGCTGCTGACGAGACTGGAACACCGGCTGTGCTGGCTCTGATTCTGCAACGGGCTGGAAGGCTGGCTGCGGTGCTGGAGTATAGACCGGCTGTGGCAAACCATCTTCGGTTTCCACCTCGTCCTGCACGATGTCTTCGAACAAAGAAGGCTCTGGCGCTGCGGTCGCAGTCTGCTGATAAGCAGGTGCAGCGGCGACTTCAGCTTCCGGCATTGGCTGCGGAGCAGGTTCGGCGCGATCCAAGGTCAACGGGGCTGCCAAAGAGCGGCGTGCAACTGGGTGCGACAGCAGTTCTTCGGAGGCCTCGATACCGGTCGCCACGACGGAGACACGCATTTTGCCGTCCATTGTGGTGTCCAAAGTGGAGCCGACGATGATGTTGGCCTCTGGGTCCACTTCTTCGCGGATGCGGTTTGCAGCTTCGTCGAGTTCGAACAAAGTCAGGTCGTGACCGCCGGTGATGTTGATCAGCACGCCTTTGGCACCGCGCAGGGAAATTTCGTCCAGCAGCGGGTTGGCGATGGCTTTCTCGGCGGCTTGAACGGCGCGATCTTCGCCTTCTGCCTCGCCTGTGCCCATCATGGCTTTGCCCATCTCGTCCATCACGGCGCGAACGTCGGCGAAGTCGAGGTTGATCAGGCCGGGACGCACCATCAGATCGGTGACGCCTTTAACACCTTGATAGAGCACGTCATCGGCCATGGAGAACGCCTCGGTGAAGGTCGTTTTCTCGTTGGCCAGACGGAACAGGTTCTGGTTCGGAATGATGATCAGCGTGTCGACAACTTTCTGAAGGGCTTCAACGCCTTCTTCAGCTTGCTTCATGCGCTTGCCGCCCTCGAACTGGAACGGCTTGGTAACGACGCCGACGGTCAGAACGCCAAGCTCGCGAGCCGCTTGTGCGATGATCGGAGCAGCGCCTGTACCCGTGCCACCGCCCATACCGGCAGTGATGAAGCACATGTGAGCGCCAGCAAGGTGGTCGACGATTTCTTCGATGGTCTCTTCGGCGGAGGCGGCACCGACCGAAGGGCGCGCACCCGCACCCAGACCTTCTGTGACTTTCACACCCATCTGGATCTTCGCGGGCGCGTTGCTTTGTTGCAAGGCTTGCGCGTCGGTATTGGCGACCACGAACTCGACACCATCAAGCTCTTTCTCGATCATGTTATTCACGGCGTTACCGCCTGCCCCGCCGACACCGAATACGGTGATGCGTGGTTTGAGATCTGCTTGTTCTGGCATCCGAAGATTAAGTGTCATGTGCTGGTCCGCCCGCTTAGAATAAAGGTGTATGTACTTTTCACGAATGAGCCATTGCGGCCCTTATGGTTATGCCCCGTTTCGGCAAATCCTATCGACACTCTCGCCAGAGGTCACGTGAAAAAGGCAATTTTGCCACAAAATATGGCGATTTCTGGTCCATTTTCGGCAGCATTTCGCTTAGTTGGCTATATCTCGCGGAAACCGAGACTGAAGACACAAGACAAAGCAGGAACACTCCATGCGCAAGCGATTTGCATGGAATCAGTCTCGGGTTCTGGGGGCCAACTGCTCGGCCTATGGTCTGCCTCTATCGGGCACTGACCACAGGCTAACAAATCGTGACGCGCCTGTCACCCGCAGAAGCGATCTGTCTTGTCGGAATTTACAGGCAACCGAAGGGCACGAAGGTGCTGGCCATCCCTTCGCTCATGGTCATGACGGTGAGCATGTCGGCCAGTTCCAGTTCCTTGGCCGATTGCGGACAAATGCGGATTTGCTCGGTGCAGCCACTTGCGATGAACCGTGCGTTCCCGTCAGTGAAGCTGTCGCTTATCCCGTCGGAGCCAAGCATCGCCCGCGCATCATCGAACGCCGCGCGGTAGAGGTCACACTTCTTGTCACCCCACGCATCAGCTAATGCGGGTGTCCCTGACAGTATAAGTGCGACGGCGAGCCTTAGCATCTTGACGGATTACCAGTTGTCCTTGAACCACTTCACCGCGCGCTTGAGCGAACGGGCGGGATAGCCTTCCACCGGAATGTCGAAATCCCACCATTCGTCCTGCGGGTGGGCGGCGAAAAGGCAGGTGCCAACAGCAGAGGCAAAGCCCGGACCGGTGACGGATTGCGGCAAGCCCTGCACCCGAAGCGGGCGACCAAGGCGCACTTGCTGGCCAAGGATGCGCGAGGCCAGACCGTCGAGACCCGGAAGCTGTGACGCGCCGCCTGTCAGTACGATGCGCTGGCTGGGCAGATGCTCGAACCCTGCCGCGTCAAGGCGGACGCGAACCTCTTCCAGAATCTCCTCCATACGCGGACGCATGACGCCGATGACCTCGGCGCGTGACACCGTGCGCCGGTCGTGCTCCCAGTCGCCGGTATCGGAGCTGAGGTCGATCATGTCGCGGTCATCCATCCCCGTGGCCTGCACCCCGCCGTAGAACGTCTTGATCCGCTCTGCTGTCGGCATGGGAACCTGCAAGCCTTGGGAAATGTCGGAGGTGACGTGATCGCCGCCCATGCGCACGGTATCCGCGTAGATCATGTGTTTCTTGATAAAGATCGAGATACCGGTCGAGCCGCCGCCGAGGTCGATACAGGCAGCACCCAGTTCCTGCTCGTCTTCGACCAGCGAGGAAATACCGGCGGCGTAGCTGGAAGACGCGATGCCCGCCAGTTCCAGATCGCAACGCTTTATACAATAGAGCAGGTTTTCGATCGGGGCGCGGTCGACGGACAGCATATGCATGTCGACGGACAGGGAGTTGCCCGCCTGCCCGCGTGGATCACCAAGGCCGGAGCGGTGGTCGACGGCAAAGTTCACCGGCTGGGCGTGCAGGATTTCGCGGTTCTCGCCATAATCGGGAATGTCGCAAGACGACAGAACGCGGGCGATGCAATTGTCGCTGACGGCGCCGTCATGCAGATCAACGCTACCTGCCAGACCGTAAGAGCGGGGCTTGGCCCCTGCAAAACACGCGATGACGTGGTCGACCCGAACGCCTGCCATCTTTTGTGCTGCTTGCACGGCAGTGCGAATGGCGCGTTCGGTTTCGTGCATGGCGTCGATTTCGCCAAAACGTACCCCACGCGAGCGGGTGGTCGCCGCCCCGATGACGCGGAATGAGGATTGCCCCGCCATGGAGCCGATACCGTCGCTGTCGCGGAAACTGTCGGGGCCGTCAAAGCGCAGAACCAGACAGGCGATTTTGGAGGAGCCCACATCCAGCACGGCGATCACGCCCCGCTGCATGGCAGCTTGACGTTTGTTTCTCATGGCGCGTTGAGATTGATACAGATCGGTCATGGGACGTTTGTCTCTCGTTATTGGTTGTTGTTCACTTTGATGCCCTGCATTTCGCGCATGGAGGCCAGCGCGTCAGAGGTCATACGCAGTGTCGGACGGTCGGGGTTGCGGATGTCGATATGGGTCACGTCGCGCTTGAGCAGATCTTGCGCCTCGTTCAACGCAAGCACGCGATCAAGGGCAAGCTCGGGCTGTTTGGGTGGCAGCATGATACGCTGTGCGCGGTCGAGGACCAGATCCCAGCGACGCTCGGAAATGCGCACGACACCGATCACACGGTCGCGGATCGGGGCGGCGGTTTCGAGCAAGGCAAGCGCTTCGGCGACGGCTGTGTTCGCGCCCTCGCCCGCAATCAATGGCAGATCAGGACGCGCGGCGCGGTTTTGCAGCGCGGATACGCGGTGGCCACCAATGTCGAGCAATTCCAACCCGTCCAGTCCACGCCAGACGACAGCCGGCACGCGTTCTTCTACATTGATCTGCAGCAGGCCGCCTGCCCGCACGCGCACATCGACGCGCTTGACAGCATCAAGGCTTTCGACCTGCTTGCGCATGGCTTCCAGATCGAGATCAAAACTCGACAGCGGCAGGTCCACCGGCATGACTTCGCGGATCGCGCTGTTGAGACCAGCCGATGCGCCGTCGATTGCCATCAGCTTGACCATGAATTCAGGGCGTTCCTCAACGGAGCGGCGGATTTCAGTGTATTTGTCGGTGATCGCCTGCTGACGCTTCGCATCGGAAAAATAGAGTCCAAGGGACGCCACCACCAAGAACGAAGGCATTCCGACGCGCACGATTTTACGGAAGGACGGCGTCAGCCACAGGCGCTCCATGCGGTAGGACCAACGGCTTGGGGCCGGATCACTGTTTGCGTGTTTTTTGGACAGCGGGTTCAACGATCGCATGAGGCGTCCTCCACCATCCATTTGCACAGCTCGGCCATGGACATTCCGGTTTTTAGCGCCTGTTCGGGCGTCAGGGATGTTGGCGTCATACCGGGCTGGGTGTTGGTTTCCAGCAGGATCAGACCGGCGGCGCCTTTGGTTTCATCCCAACGGAAATCGGTGCGGCTGACGCCGCGACATCCCAAGGCATCATGGGCACGCAAGGCGTAGTTCATGCACAGCGCGGTGATCTCTTCGGGGATATCGGCGGGGACCACATGACGCGAACCGCCTTCGGCGTATTTTGCTTCGTAGTCGTACCACCCATCCGTCAGGATATCAGTCACGATCAAGGCGCGGCCACCAACCACGGAAGTCGTCAGCTCGCGACCGGGCGCGAAGGCCTCGACCATCACGGTGTCGGGCATGTCTTCGGAGAGTTTCGGCGGGCTGTTTACCCCCTCTTGGACCAGATAGACACCAACGGAGGAACCTTCGTTGTAAGGCTTCACCACGTAGGGCGCGGGCAAAACATGGGCGGACATCACGTCTGCCTTGGAGGCCAGCACGCTATAGACAACGGGCAAGCCCGCATCGCGGTAGATCTGCTTGGTGCGCTCTTTGTCCATGGCGGTGGCAGAGGCCAGCACGCCGGAATGGGTGTAGGGAATGCGCATCCATTCGAGCAGGCCTTGCACGCAACCGTCCTCGCCCCAGCGACCGTGGAGCGCGTTGAAGACAACATCGGGCTGGAGATCAGACAGGCGTGCAGCCAGATCCGGACCCGCGTCCAGTTCCGTCACCTCATAGCCCGCTTCGCGCAACGCGGTGGCGCAATCGCGCCCGGATGACAGCGAAACCTCCCGCTCTACGGAGGGGCCGCCCATCAGTACCACCACTTTGCGAATTGTCCTGCTCGACATATCCGCCTCAAATGCCCCTTTTTGGGGCTTATTTTGTGTATGGGGCCTTTGTGACCCCTATATTTGGTTAGTCCCTGCTCAGGTTAGCGTTTACCTACCCGAAGCACCTCCCATTGTAGCTCTATTCCACTGTGTTTGAGAACCCTTTTCCGCACCAGCTCGCCCAAATCTTCCAACTCTGCTGCTGTGGCGCCGCCTGTGTTGATCAGGAAGTTGGGATGCTTCTCGCTCATTTGTGCGCCACCAAGGGTTTCTCCGCGCAGGCCCGCCTCGTCGATGACCTTCCATGCTTTGAGATCGTGGGTGTCGTCGTCTCGCCCTGTGGAGGAGAAACCGGCGGGGTTACGGAAGGTGCTGCCAGCGGTGCGGTCCTTGGTGGGTTGGGTCGCGTCGCGCTTGGCTAGCTGGTCGGTCATGTGTTGGTGTAAGGTCTCGGGGTCGCCTTCGGGGGCTTCCAGCGTCACCTTGGTGATCACCATGCCTTCGGGCAGATCGGAAGATCGGTAGGCGAAGTTGAGGTCGCCTGCTGTCACGGTGACCACTTCGCCGTCGCGGGTGATGGCGGTGGCTTCGACGAAAACGTCAGCAATATAAGAGCCATAGCAACCTGCATTCATCCGCACGGCACCGCCGATTGCACCGGGAATGGTGCGCAGGAAGGTAAGGTCCAAGCCTTGGTCCGCCGCCTTGCGGGCCACGTGGGCGTCGAGTGCGGCCGGGCCGCAGATCACGCGAGTGCCGTCGAATGTGATGCCGTTGAAGCCGCGCCCGAGGCGGATCACCAAGGCGTCGAGGCCGCCGTCGCGCACGATCAGGTTGGAGCCTACACCCATGGGAAAGACGGGAATGGACGGGTCTAGGTCGCGCAGGAACGTGGCCAGATCGTCGTGGTCGGCGGGTTGGAATAGCGCCATGGCGGGGCCGCCGACGCGCAGCCATGTGAGGTCCGCGAGGGGGCGATCCGGCGTCAGGGTGCCGCGAGGGGTGGGGAAATCGGTCATGGATTCCGTGCTAGGGAAACGTCGGCAAATGGGCAAGGGGAAAGGCCAAAATGGCGGTCCGCAATGCGTCGGCATTGTGTCTGCAAAACGTATGGCATCAGAATGAGACTTGCGCTCGCCCCTTGAGGGCGGTGCTGTCGCCGCGTTTGCTTGGTAAGGGAATGGAAGATCGCGGTTTAGTGGCAACTATGCGGACTTCGCAGACCTTGACGTTTTGTTATGTTGCTGACGCAGCAATCGATTGCAGTCGCAGCACAAGGTAGAAAGCCTGGCAGAAAATATCGGCAGACTAGCCATTCCCAACGGGATTCTCGCTAGAACCTAGACCGCGCTTTCGATCACAAAGACGATATTCTGGTCAATTCCAAGGCACACACCAGCAATCCAAGAAGATGCGTGATGTCGCAGGTTGTTTCGCCTTGCTTGAGTGGGCTTCGAAATTCTGCCGCTGGATAGCTGAGGAAAATTGCGCCTGCATGCTACTTAGGTGAGTACACAGGTTTCGGTGCATTCAAGGTAGATCTGTCGCCTGAGTTCTGGCGCGAATTCTTGTGAGGGCCCCGGTGACAGGGCCCTCTATAAAAATGCCTTCTGACGTCAGCCAGCCAGGTGGATATCGTGCAAGGCCAGTTCATAGAAGGGGTGCACGTCGACATTCGTGAATTTGCCGTTGGAATGGTTAAAGACTGACCGCCAATAGGGCTGGATGACCACACCTTCATCCTGCATGATCTTTTGGATTTTCGCCATGATCTCACGCCGTGCATCAGCGTCGGCGACAGACAGACCCTGTTCGAGCAAGGCATCGAACTGCGCATTTGAAAAAGCGCTTTCATTCCAAGCCGCGCCGGATTTATAGGCCAGCGACATGATCTGGATCCCCAGAGGACGAGGGCCCCACTCCGTGGCGGAGAACGGGTATTTGGTCCAGTCGTTCCAGAAAGTTGACCCTGGCATCACGGTTCGCTTGATGTTCAGACCGGCATCGCGCATCTGGGCGGCAACCGCATCGCAGGTGTTTTTCTGCCAGTCGGTATCAAGGGATATCAGTTCGAATTCGGTGTCGGCGTGACCTGCGGCTGCCACCATTTCCGCGCCTTTTTCAGGATCGACCTCAAGCGGCGGTAATTCAGCGTATTCGGGATGCACAGGGCAGACATGGTGGTTTTCGCCCAGCAGACCAAGGCCGCGAGAGTGTCCGATCTTCTGTGTAACTTGGTTTTGGTTCATGCTTCCTGAGAGGAGCAAGGACGATGACGATTTCCAAGGAACTGCTGGACGAACT
>NZ_FQUV01000001.1 GCF_900129235.1 Litoreibacter ascidiaceicola
GCATTGCAGCCTCCAACGCAAGTTAACATGCTGTAATGTAACACAAAAAAACGGACAAACGAAGCTAAATCACGCGATCACTTGGGAAATGTGGGCTCGGAAAACCGCGCCGCGAAAAGTCAACAGCCCTGTCCTCCTGACAGGGTTGGCCACATGCGCTAAATGCGGGTCCGGTTTGATACTTCGGACGGGCAAGAGCGGGAGATATCGCTATTACACGTGCAGCACACAAGCGCGGAAAGGCAAATCAGTCTGCAAGGGTCAAAGTCTGCCTATGGCCGAGCTCGATGATTTGATTTCGAACGTTGCCACTGAGGCTATTATCAACAGAGAGCATTGCGAAGGTGTTCTTTTGGAATTGGCCGAACGTAACGATGCTCGTGATTTTGAGGCACGAAGAAGGTCAAATGAGCTGGCGCGTGAGAAATCCGATGCGGATAGCGCTGTTGCTCGGCTGTATCGGATGGTCGAGACGGGAATGGCCGACCTCGATGATCCGGAATTTGTTGCCCGTTTCAAAAGGGTCAAAGATGAGCGTGATATCATTGCGGCCAAACTCGACCGTTTGGCGGTGCTCAAAAGCGAACGTATTTCCGTAACCCCTGATCAGCTTAACGAGTTCGCTGAATTTCTTAGTGCAAGGATTACCACGGGACCTATGACGTTCCGCAAATCTTACCTGCGCGCATTCATCGACGAAGTCCGGGTCGATGGTGACAGGATCGAGATCATTCCCCGCTTTGAAGCCGCATAATCATGTTCACGGTGTCGTGGGGGAGCCTGTGAACCCCACGAGCTCCGCGGAACATGATGTCGCACTAAAGAAAAAAACTAAGTCAGTTTCGAGTCGCCCTGAAAATTGTAGGCATGGACTCCGCCGAGCGCGGACAGCACGGCAACCTGTGTTATTTTATTTTACCGCTCTTGGAAGAGCTGCTCGCTGCCTGACGCGAGCGACGGTCAGCCGTTCTTCAGCTGGCTGCTTGTATGGGCTGACATTCACGTCGCGCCCAAAAACAAAGGGAAAGCATAATGACCCAAAAATCAGTTGATGAATTAGCATACTCATGCTTGCGTCTGGGGCGCGCATTCGGCGAAGCATGTGAGCTTACCAACATTGAGATGCCGCCGCATCTTGCCAAAGACTATCGCCGCCTACTGGAACGTCTATTGACGGGAGAAATTCTCTGCATCCAGGAGCTCGAGACAATCAAGGTGGTGGCACGTGCCCTTCGAACTTCGATGAACAAGAGAAGCCCCGGTTACGGCGATCATACTTTCCTGCGTCATACTGACGAAGACATCATCTTCGACCGAGATCTCGAGCTAATGAGAAAGGCTGCTGAACGCTACAAGAGGCTCATAGAGGCCCACGAGGTGCTCAAGGACCGATTAACAGCGTTGAGTTGGGCTAATTTCAAGTTGGCACAAGCATAGGCCGCTCGTAACTTCGCCAAGTCCCAAAAGGAAAATTTCTTGATGACCGCCACCGGCTTTTTCCGATGGCGGCATCGATGGACTGAAGGGAAAAAACCGGCCGAAATGTCAAAGATCGATGATCTTCAAGCTCAGGGATGGGCGTGGCTCGCCGGGACAATCTTGGCAAAGCTTGAACCGGACTGAAATTCCTTACTCGTCTCAGCAACGAACATACTCTGTTCCGTAGATTTTTCCGAATGCAGGTCAGGAATTTAGCGTCCACTTCCTTCAATCACTGATTGCGCAAGGACGAGGTGGTCAATAGTCTGGTCTCAAACAAATAATTCAAAGAATTGAGCCAACATGCTGACAGGCGCCATCCGCACGCAAATCGATCAAATCTGGAACGCCTTCTGGTCTGGCGGAGTTTCCAACCCCTTGTCGGTCATCGAACAGCTGACTTTCCTGCTGTTCATCAAGCGCCTCGATGAGTTGCACACCAGGGAAGAAAGCAAAGCCGAGACACTTGGCATCGAGATGGAGCGCCGGATTTTCCCAGAAGGCAACGACCCCAAGGATGAGCCTTTCGAAAACCTCCGCTGGTCACGTTTCAAGAATTTTGAATCGCGAGAGATGATGCGCATCGTGGATGAACACGTTTTTCCCTTCCTGCGTGATCTGGGCGAACAGGGATCATCCTACGGCACCCACATGAAAGACGCGCGGCTTGGGTTTTCCAATCCGAACCTGCTCGCCAAAGTTGTTCAGATGCTCGACGAGATCGACATGGACGACCGCGATACAAAGGGCGACGTGTTTGAATACATGCTCGGCAAGATCGCCAGCGCCGGCCAAAACGGCCAATTTCGCACACCGCGCCACATCATCCAGCTGATGGTCCACCTGATGGCGCCCAAGCCGGCGGATACGATCTGCGACCCTGCGGCGGGCACCTGCGGCTTCCTTGTCGCGGCTGGGGAATATCTGCGCGAAACGCACCCCGAATTGCTGCGCAACAAGGAACAACGCGACCACTTCCACAATACCATGTTCCACGGCTTTGACTTTGACAGCACCATGCTGCGCATCGGCGCGATGAACATGACGCTGCACGGGGTCGATAACCCTGACATTTCCTACCGCGACAGCCTGGCAGAGGAACACGGCGAAGACGAAGGCCGCTATTCCCTGATCCTTGCCAACCCGCCTTTTGCCGGATCGCTCGACTATGACACCACGGCCAAGGACCTGCTCAAGGTCGTGAAGACCAAAAAGACCGAGCTGCTGTTTGTCGCGCTTTTCCTGCGTCTTATGCGCACCGGCGGGCGGGCTGCGGTGGTTGTGCCTGATGGGGTGCTGTTCGGCTCCTCCAAGGCGCACAAGGACATCCGGCGCATGTTGGTAGAGGATCACCAGCTTGAAGCCATCATCAAGCTGCCCTCGGGCGTGTTCCGCCCCTATGCGGGCGTGTCCTGCGCCATCGTGATCTTTACCAAGACCAACAGCGGCGGCACCGACAACGTCTGGTTTTATGACATGGCCGAGGACGGCTACACGCTGGACGACAAACGCACGCCCAAGCTGGATGAGGATAAGCTGGGCGTTACGGCAACGCTGACCGAAGAAGAGCACGCCAAGAACAACCTGCCGGACATTCTGGCGCGATGGGGCGAACTGGAGGCCGAGGCAGAGCGCCCCCGCACCGCGCAAAGCTTTATGGTGCCAGCCAAGGAGATCATCGCCACTGGCAGCTGGGACCTGTCCCTGAACCGTTACAAAGAGATCGAGCACGAAGAGGTCGAGCATGATGACCCCAAGGACATCATCGAGGAGTTGCGCAAGATCGAAGAAAAGATCGCCAAAGGGCTGGATAAGCTTGAGGGGATGCTTGGATGACGACTGCCCAATTTGTTCAGTTTCTTGACATCTGCGATATCCAAGGGGGAACACAGCCTCCAAAAAGCACTTTTATCGAAGAGCCAAACGAAGGTTATGTTCGCCTTTTGCAGATCCAAGACTTCAAAACCGATAAAAAAGCAGTCTATGTTCCGGACAAACAAACTCTTAAGAAGTGCACTGCTGACGACATTATGATCGCACGGTATGGGGCATCGCTCGGCAAAATACTGTCCGGTCTTGAAGGTGCTTACAATGTCGCGCTGGTCAAAACCATTCCCGACTTGGAACGATTAGACCGCGCCTACTTCGCACACTTCTTGCGAGCAGACGCATTTCAAAGCTTCATTCTCAATCTTGGCGGACGCGCCGCACAGGCTGGCTTTAACAAAGCCGACCTTGAACGGATCACAATACCCCTCCCGCCGCTGGAGGAGCAGAAGCGGATTGCGGGGATATTGGATCAGGCGGACACCCTGCGCCGCCTCCGCACCCGCGCCCTCGACAAACTTAACACCCTCGGCCAAGCGATCTTTCATGAGATGTTTGGTCCTCGCGCGCAGGATTGGGAATCTTGGCCAATAGTTCCGTTGGGTGAGTTGGCAGAAAATCTTGACGGCAAGCGTATCCCCTTGAAAAAGGCAGATCGTGAGAAGCGCAAGGGCAATGTCCCATACTACGGCGCTTCAGGAATAATTGATTTTGTCGATGAATTCTTGTTCGAAGGAACACATCTGCTTGTTGGTGAGGATGGTGCAAATCTTCTCGCTCGAAGCTCGCCAATAGCCTTCACGGCTGAAGGGAAATTTTGGGTAAATAACCATGCGCATGTTTTGCGTCCCAATGGCAGATCAGAATTACGATTTCTTCAGTATCACCTCGAGAGTATTGATTTGAAGCCGTTCGTAACTGGTAGCGCTCAACCCAAGTTAAACCAAAAACAACTAAATAGAATTCCAGTGAGGCTGCCGCCAAAGTCGCTCCAAAAGAAGTTCGTTGCTGCCTTAGATCAAAGGCGTTCGATAATCGGAACACAGGCGGGTTTGCTCAGTCAATCTGAAAAGCTCTTCGCCTCTCTCCAGCACCGTGCCTTCCGAGGAGAACTCTGACTATGAAGGGCGAGTTCCTACCCGTTTGGCCTGAGATGTGGCGTCGTGTTTGGAAGCCGCTTTCTGATCACCCCAAAGCGCCCGACGATCTTTTCGTTGAGCTTTTTCGAGAGTTGGAAACGGTGTTTGTCGACCGCCTCGATGCCGCAACGGAACTTGCCGCCATCGTTGATGACGTGGATCAATCACGCGCGGCCTTTCGCGGCACGAAGTCAGCCCAGATCAAGGGCGAAGTTGCACTTGTTGCGTTTCTGACCGAAGCGTTCGACATCATTGAAGACTTCGGTGGCGACGCTCTGGCCAACCGCTATTTCAATTTGGTCGACGCGTTCATTGGACGTTATAGCGTGCGATATGATCTGCGGCGCTCTTTCCAGCTCAACCCAACGCTGCCTGGAATGTTTGCTCGACTGGTTAATGACCTTAAAAGCGCTGCATCTGCGGACCCAGCTCTGAGTGGTTTGCTCCGAGATTATGAAGAGGCATTTGGTGACTTAGGGCATGGCGCGACCGAAGGGCGGATGGCGACATGTTTCAACAAGCAATTCAACCTTCTTGAGGCACTGGCTGCTTTGCATCCGGAAGCGAAACAGAAGACGCTTGGAAAGATATGCGATGAATTGGACGTCTGGCCTCACGCCACCGTTCGAGAGGCGGCAAAAAAGGTATATGGGTTTCGCGCTTTCCCTGGTGTCGGCCACGGAGCAGGAAGCGGTGCGTTGCGACCAATTGAAATGAAAGACCTTGTTGCACTATCGGTGATGCTGACCGCCTTTGTCCCTTATGTCTCTGACAAGTTCAACGCAGATGTCATATACGCGGCGGGTGAAGCATGAACGTCTTTTTCACCTACGTTTATGCCTCCCATGGCAAAGACGACTTAGAAGGAGCCGTTAAAAAAATCGGCTGGCCTTTGACCTTTAGCAGCAAGAGCGGCAGGTCGATGGCCAGAAATATGGTCAAGGAAGGCGACATAGTCTTTGGCGTCGTGAGCAGTAGCCCAGGCCATGATGTGATCGTCCCTGAAGAATTCAAAGGGCGTGTGAAGTCCGCTTGGCAGGTTACGCGGCAAAACGCTTTGCTTACGGACTACAAGGTCAATGCAACGGACTGGGACCTGCAGTGGCCTTATGCTCTTCAACCTATTCGAACATGGGAAATTCTGGATGCGCCGCTTTTTCGTGAGCTTGATGGATATGATGCGAAAACCCACACACTGAAGTCGGTCAGTTCAGTTGAACACGTGAACGAGGAACTCGCCGGTAGCCTGCTTGGCATCATGAAAGCGCAAGGCAACGAAATCCCAATGGCTGAGTTTCGTTTCACATCGATGCAGCAACGGAACCTGGCTTTGCGTCAGAAACACCCAGTTCGAATTGAGGGGTATAGCGTCGAGCCTATCGACAGTGACGAATTGAACTACGTCTACATAGCGACACTGGGCAAGGGCACCAAAAACCTGAAAATTGGTCATTCTTCCACCCCGAACGAACGTGTCGAGCATTTCAATAAATACCGGCTCAGCGATGAAAAACAATGGCAGCTCCATACCGCACAGCCAATGGGTTCAGTGCAGAATGCGGTCAAAGCCGAGGCGACTTTAGGCGAAGTGTTCGCCAAGTTTCGCACCGAGGTGAACAACAATGAAATCTATGTCGGCCTGGACGCCATGGATGTCTTGGCGAGGTTGGCGACGATGAGAGGGTAAGGCTGTGACTTGTGGTGAACGCTTATGGCAAGACAATGATTATTGGATTGTGGACAATTTTCCACCGTTCTTGTGAATTATTTTGGGTGAATTGATATGAGCCAATTTCAGTTTCTTTCGGAAGAATTTCCCAATCTCTTGGGGCCTGCGCAAAAGGCGGAGGCCGCTGCGCTGTCGGACCCACGTGGCGCATGTTTTTATTAGCGACTGACGCTTGAGATCGCATTGAAGTGGCTCTATCGACGCGACCCAGCGTTGCGAAATCCTTATGATCGCACGCTGGCGGCGCTGATCGCTGAACCGACTCTTGAGAAGCTCGCTGGGCCGAAGATTGTAACTAAAGCGCGCTACATCAAAGACCAGGGCAACCGTGCCGCGCACGACAGCGCCAAAAAAATCAGTCCGCAGGATGCGGCCACAACAGTCCGAGAACTCTTTCATGTTTGTTACTGGATCGCGCGGACCTACGCGACCGGTGCCAAGCCCAATCCGGCTCTGACGTTTGATATTGGGAAGCTGGAAAAGACGCTAACCATCACTGCGAGCACCGTGCAGCAGATCAAAGACCTCGGTGACAAGCATTCAGCGGCTCAGAAGGCCTTGGAAGCTGCAGAAGAGGCCCGCAGAGCCTCCGAGGATGGCAGAAAGGCACTTGAAGAGGAATTGGCCCGTCTGCGCGCTGAAGTGGCTGCTGCGCGCTCAGCGAACCAAGCCGTCACCGACGATCATGACTACAATGAAGCCGCAACCCGAGATGCATTTATCGATCTACTGCTGGCTGAAGCAGGGTGGCCGCTTGATCAGGAGCGAGACCGTGAATTTCCAGTTCAGGGGATGCCGAGCCAGTCGGGTGACGGGTTTGTCGATTACGTGCTTTGGGGGGACGACGGCAAACCATTGGCAGTTGTTGAAGCAAAGCGAACCAAGAAAGATAGCCGAACTGGGCAACAGCAAGCCAAACTCTATGCCGACTGTCTTGAAAGGATGTATGGCCGGAGACCGGTGATATTCACGACGAATGGCTACGATCATTGGGTCTGGGATGATCAAATGTATCCGCCAAGGCAAGTCTCAGGGTTCTTGAAAAAGGATGAACTGGTTCTGCTTCATCAACGTCGCGGCACTCGCAAGCCACTTGGAAAAATCAACGTCGATGAAGATATCGCTGGTCGGTTCTACCAACAGCGTGCGATTCGACGCGTTGGAGAAGCGTTTGAAAAAGACCGTCAACGCAAGGCACTGCTTGTTATGGCTACCGGAAGCGGGAAAACGCGGACCGTCATCGCATTGATTGATCAGCTCATGCGCGCAAACTGGGTGCGTCGAGTTCTGTTTCTTGCTGACCGAGTCGCCTTGGTCAAACAAGCGCACGGAGCTTTCAAGACGCACATGCCATCAGCGCCCAGTGCGAACCTCCTGGAAAAGCATGATCCGGCGAAAAATGACCATGCAGGTGCAAGGGTGTTTTTGTCGACTTACCCTACTATGATGGGCTTGATCGATGAAGTTAAAGGCGGCGAGAAACGTTTTGGACCCGGTCATTTTGATCTGATCGTCATCGATGAAGCGCACCGATCAGTATACCGAAAATACCGCGCAATTTTTGAATACTTTGACAGCCTTCTGATCGGGCTTACCGCGACCCCACGAGACGAAATCGACCGTGACACATACTCGCTTTTCCAGCTGGAGCGAGGTGTGCCGACAGACGCTTACGATCTGGACGATGCGGTGGCTGATGGATTTCTTGTCCCCCCCAAGTCGATATCGGTGCCTCTGAAATTTCAACGCGACGGCATAGAGTATGATCAACTCTCTGAAGAAGAAAAAGACGAGTGGGACAATCTCGAATGGGATGAGGAAGGTAGCATCCCTGACCGCGTTGACTCTTCGGATCTGAACAAATGGCTGTTCAACAAGGATACCGTCGACAAGGTCCTAAAGCACTTGATGGAGAACGGCATCAAAGTTGCCGGAGGTGATAGGCTCGGCAAAACAATCGTCTTCGCAAAGAGCAGCAGACACGCCCAATTCATCGTTGAGAGATTCAATCAAAATTACCCGCACTACGAAGGAAAATTTGCGCAATTGGTCGACTACAGCGTGTCCTATGCTCAGTCACTGATCGATGATTTTTCGGAAGCGGAAAAGGCGCCTCACATCGCTGTTTCTGTCGACATGATGGACACGGGGATCGACGTCCCGGAAGTCGTAAACCTCGTGTTTTTCAAAATCGTCCGGTCAAAAACGAAGTTTTGGCAAATGGTCGGCCGTGGAACCCGTTTATCGCCTGACTTGTTTGGGCCCAATGAGGACAAGGAAGAATTTCTGATTTTCGACTTTTGTCAAAACTTGGAATTTTTCCGCGAAAACCCTGCGGCTATCGATGCCCCAGTTGCTCGTCCAATCGGTGAGCGGCTGTTCGTGACGAGAGTTGAGCTCGTTGGTGCACTTCAATCCGCGGATGAGCCACATGTGGCTATTCTTTCCGATGTAAAGACGCGTCTATTTGACGAGGTTCGTGGGATGAACTTGGAAAATTTCTTAGTCCGGTCGAAGCGACGTTCTGTAGAAAAGTTCCAAAAGCCAGAGAGCTGGGATGCGATCGATCTCGACGCCCGAATTACGCTCAACGAAGAAATTGCAGGACTGCCTACGTCTTTTGAAGATGACCCTCTGCCGGCCAAGCAATTTGATCTTCTTATATTGAACGCCCAGCTGCTTTTGCTTCAGGGCGACGCCGAATTTTCCGCTCTTCAGCGTCGGATCATTAAGTTCGCCTCTGCGTTGGAGACACTTTCGAATGTTCCAGTCGTAGCAAGAGAAATGCCATTGATTCTGGACGTTCAGACCGATGATTTTTGGACTGATGTTACGATCGAAATTCTCGAAGATATTCGGAAACGCCTGCGTTTATTGGCGGGTCTGATTAAGCCTACAGAACGCAAGGTCGTGATCACTGACTTCGAAGACGAGATAGGAAGTGGCGACGAGATCTCGCTGCCGGAGGTCGGAACCGGCTTCGATAAAGCACGCTTTAAGATGAAAGTCCGCCGATTCATCGATGATCATGCAGATCATATAGCTCTCCAAAAAATTCGTCGCGGCCGCCCCATCACTCAGCAAGACCTTGATGAACTTGAAGCGATGTTAGTGGAGCTTGGGGTTTCGGATCGAGAAGAGTTGGAAGAAATAGAAAATTCTGTAGGGCTGGCCGGTTTCTTACGTCAATTGACGGGATTGGACCGAGCGGCCGCAAAAGAAGCTTTTTCCGAGTTTGCTTCGGAGAATTCGTTGTCAGCAGATCAAAGTGAGTTCATGGATTTGCTTGTAGATTTCTTGACGGAAAACGGAACTGTTGACCCGAGATTGTTTTACGAAAGCCCTTTCACTGACATTGACGATATGGGCGTCGTAGGGGTCTTTCGTAAACCTCAAATACGAGAGCTTATCGAGATCGTTGAACGTTTGAACCAAGTCGTTGCGTCCTGATCTGTCAAAAAACGGGCGACACTTCAGGGCGGATTCCTCAAACTGGAAGTTGATAAGTAATCCTTTGACCTGAACAAGAGTTTTTGATCCAACATCAGTTGGCTTCTCTGAGTAAGAGGCGCCGGATGGCGCGATCTACTGCGACGAATGCTTGCTGCTTACTTACTCCGGTTTCGACAAGAACTTGATTGCGAATATCCATTCGGAATTCCGCCAGTTTGCTCGGTTCGAATTCTTCCCTTCGAAGTTCTACGAGCTCTTCAGCACGACGACGCTGCGGAGATAATGAAGCTCCCCTGCGGTCCGACCAAGGAAAAGGTCCCTTTATTTCAATAGTATAGAGGTGCCCACTTTTATCTCGATTGGCCCGCCACTTTAGCTTCCAGTTTACGTTAAAAATTATCCTTACGGCGACGCAACTCGGCGAACACCTCAGCGTCGCTAGCCTGCTCCATCCCAAGCTCCGCACGAAGCGACGGATCAGCGCAGCGCAAGAACGGGTTGGTCGCAAGTTCCGCCGCTATGGTGGACGGGACGGTCGGGTCGCCCTGCTCTCTCAGTTGCTCCACCTCGATAGCGCGATTGCGCAGTGCCATGTTGCTCGGGTCAACGGAGACTGCAAAACTTGCATTCGACAACGTGTATTCATGCGCGCAATAGACTTTGGTTTCCTCGGGCAAAGCCATCAGTTTTTGCAGGCTCGCCCACATATCCGATGGCGCCCCTTCGAACAGGCGGCCGCAGCCCATCACGAACAATGTATCCCCTGTGAAAACAATGCCTTCCGATGCGATATGAAAGTTGAGCATATCCATCGTGTGCCCCGGGGTGTGGATGATATCGACCTTTCGTCCCGCGAAAGACATGCTGTCACCGCCGGCCAGAACGCGGTCAACCCCGTCAATGCCCGCAGGGCCGTAAACCGTGGCCCCGCTTGCCTCTTTCAACGCCAGCAACCCGGTGATGTGGTCATGGTGGTGATGCGTCACCCAGATTTGGGTCGGCGTCCAGCCGGTTTCCGCGATCGCAGCCAGATAGGACGGGCCGTGCCCTGCATCGACTGCCGCGGTCTCGCCCGTGTCAGGGTCGTGGATCAACACCCCATAGTTTTCGAGGGGCGGATGGGGGAATTGGTGGATTTGCAGCACGGAACGGCCTCCGGAGTGTAAGATGGGTGTTAAGGCGTAAAGCTCTTGGCGCAGTCACGCAAGGCAGCGCTGAGCAGCGCCACATCCGAGGCAACGGCCACCATCGTGGCCCCCATCTCTACATAATGCGCGGCGCGCTCCGGCTTGAAGCTTAACGCGCCCGCGATCTTGCCAGACGCCGCGATCCAGCGCAACGCGTCGTCGATCGCTGCTTGCACTTCCGGTGCATCCAGATCGTGCAAATAGCCCATGGAGGCCGCCAGATCGGTAGGACCGATAAACGCGCCGTCAACACCCTCCACCGCGCAAATCGCGTCGAGGTTTTTCAACGCGGTGACGCTTTCGATCTGAACGATCAGGCACACACGATCGTTGGCCTGCGCGATGTAATCGGTGTCATGGTTGTAACCGGACGCCCGCACCAAAGCCGCCCCGATCCCACGGGTGCCTTGCGGGAATGACTTCGACGGGTAGCGCATGGCGCAGGCCATTTCATCGGCCTGCTCGGGTGTGTCGACCATCGGCACCACCACCGTGTGTAGCCCCAGATCAAGCACTTGCTTGATCATCCAGACTTCAGCTTTTGGAACCCGCACGCAGGCCTCCGGCCCGAGTACCCGCGCCTGTTCGGCTATGGCCGCAATGTCGTAAGGGCCGTGTTCGCCGTCGATCAGGCACCAGTCAAAGCCCGCGGTCGCGGCAATCTCGGCACTGGCGGCATTTCCAAGGCCAAGCCACACCCCGCGCTGAACCAGTCCCGAGCAGAGCCTCGATTTCAGTGATGCCATGACACAAACCTTTCGCAACAAAACGGGTTGAACCCGAGGGCAATTAATCACATGCTCTGTCTCACAAAAATGGATGAAATACATCCTGTCTGGGAGGACTCTATGAATAAACTTTTGAAAACCACCTCGGTGGTGGCTCTTACCTTTGCATTCGTCGGCGAAGCTGCGGCGACGGAATGGAATGTCTCTGTCTGGGGCAAACGCCGCGCGTTTACCGAGCATGTGGAGAAGCTGGCCGAACTGGTTTCCGAGAAGACCGGCGGCGAATTCACCATGAATGTCAGCTATGGCGGCCTGTCCAAGAACCGCGAGAACCTTGACGGCATCTCCATCGGCGCGTTCGAGATGGCGCAGTTTTGTGCGGGCTATCACCCCGATAAAAACCGCGTGGTGACTGTGCTGGAGCTGCCGTTCCTTGGTGTGTCCAATCTAGAGGAAGAAGTTGCCGTTTCGCGCGCTGTTTACGCGCACCCCGCTGCCACTGAAGAAATGGCACAGTGGAATGCGAAGCTGCTGATGACCTCGCCGATGCCGCAATACAACATCGTCGGCACCGGTGAGCCGCGCGACACCCTTGAAAAGATGCAAGGCATGCGCGTTCGGGCAACGGGCGGTCTTGGTGCCGCCTTCGAAGCTGCGGGCGCTGTCCCGACATCGGTGACCGCGACCGAGGCCTATCAAGCGATGGAATCCGGCGTGGTCGACACGGTGGCCTTCGCGCAACACGCGCACCTGTCCTTCGGCACCATCAACCAAGCCGACTGGTGGACCGCCAACCTGAACCCCGGCACGGTGAACTGCCCTGTGGTCGTCAACATCGACGCCTACGAGTCGCTGTCTGACGTCGAACGCGAGGCGCTCGACAGCTCGATCCCCGAGGCACTGGACCACTACCTCGCCAACTATGGCGAGCTGCTGAAGAAGTGGGATTCGGTTCTGGAAGAAAAGGGCGTGCAGAAAGTCGAGATCGACCAATCCGTGATCGACGAGTTCCGCGCCAAGGCCGCCGATCCGGCGCGTGATGCGTGGATCGCCGACATGGAAGCCCAAGGCATTCCGGGCCAGGAGCTGTATGACCTCGTGATCAAAACGCTCGCCGACACGCGCGGCAGCTAAAGACAAAGCGGCGCCCTATTGCGGGCGCCGCATCTTTATTCGGGGGAAGTTTATATGGCCGGATCAGCCGCAGTGCTGGAAGATTCCAGCATTCTAAGCAGGCTCGACCGCGCATTGGTACCACTGGAGCGCTTCTTCGCGTTGGTGTCGGGACTTGCGGTTTTTTCCTTGATGTTTTTGGCGGCCTATTCGGTCACGGGGCGCAAGTTCTTTAACGCGCCGCTGTCTGGCTATGTCGATTACATCGAAGCCGCCATGCCTTTGATCGCCTTCATGGGCGTGTCCTACGTGCAGCGCGCGGGCGGACATATCCGCATGGATATCGTGATCTCGGCCCTGAGAGGCCGCGCGATGTGGTTGTTCGAGCTGATCTCCGTGCTGCTGATCCTTATCCTCATCATCGCACTTATCTGGGGCAGCTGGGCCCATTTCGACCGCAGCTTCGATATGAGCAAGCCGCTCTGGAGCCGTGACAGCTCCATCGACATCGGCCTGCCGATCTGGCCCTCAAAGCTGCTGATCCCCGTGGCGTTTTCGGTATTGGCCCTGCGACTAGTCTTGCAAGCATGGGGCTACGCTCGTGCGTTTGTCCTGAACCTTGAAAACCCCGTCGCCGTGCCGTTGATACTGACGGTCGCCGAACAGGCCCGTTTGGAAGCCGAGCAGCTTGAGGGGGCAGACTGATGGATGAAATCACCATCGGCCTGTGGGTCTCGGGGTTCATGCTGGCAATGGTCGTTCTGGGCATGCGGGTGGCCTTTGCCGCTGCAATGGCGGGATTGCTTGGGTTGATTTGGCTGCGCTGGAACGGGTTCGATTACGCCCCCGACCGGCTTTGGAAATCCATCGAGATCAGCGTGAAAATCGCGGGGCAAGTGCCCCACTCCAAGGTGTCTTCCCAAGCGCTGAGCCTGATCCCGACCTTCATCCTAATCGGCTATCTGGCCTATTACGCCAAATTGACCTCGGCGCTGTTTGAGGCTGCAAAACGCTGGATCGCATGGGTTCCGGGCGGGCTGGCGGTATCGACCGTGTTCGCCACCGCAGGCTTTGCCGCCGTGTCCGGCGCTTCTGTTGCGACCGCTGCGGTCTTTGCCCGCATCGCGATCCCCGAGATGTTGAAGATCGGCTACAACAAACAATTCGCCGCGGGTGTCGTGGCTGCGGGCGGCACGTTGGCGTCGCTGATCCCGCCCTCGGCCATCCTCGTGATTTACGCGATCATTGTGGAGCAGGACGTGGGCAAGCTGCTGCTCGCGGGCTTCATTCCCGGCGCGTTTTCGGCCGTGATCTATGCGCTCCTGATCATCGGGATTGCCGTTGTGTTCAAAAATGTAGGCCCGCCGGTATCCGGCTTCACGTGGCGCGAGCGGTTCGAGTCCCTGCCACCTGCCCTACCCATCGTCGCGGTGGTCGTGATTATCATCTTCTTCGTCTACAACCCGTTCGGTGACGCGTGGGGTACCCCGACCGAGGGCGGTGCCGTCGGCGCGTTCATCGTGTTCCTGATGGCGCTCTACCGCGGGATGCGGATGACCCAGTTAAAAGAGGCTTTGATTGAGACGGCCAAGCTGACGGTGATGATCTTCACCATCATCTGGGGGGTGCTGATTTACGTGCGCTTCCTTGGGTTTGCCGATTTGCCGGGCGCATTTTCGGACTGGATTACCTCGCTTGAGACATCGCCGATGTTGATCCTAGTCTGCATCCTGCTGGCCTACGCCGTGCTGGGCATGTTCATGGACGCGATTGGGATGCTTCTCTTGACCCTGCCGGTGGTCTATCCGGCGGTCATGGCGCTGAACGGTGGCGAGGCCGTGACAGCGGCAGAGAGCACCTTCGGTATGTCCGGCACCATGTGCGCGATCTGGTTCGGGATATTGGTGGTTAAGATGGCCGAGTTTTGTCTGATCACGCCGCCCATCGGGCTGAACTGTTTCGTTGTGGCCGGTGTGCGGGACGATCTGACCGTACAGGACGTGTTCAAAGGCGTGACGCCGTTTTTCATCGCCGACGGGTTGACCATCGCCGCTTTGGTGGCCTTTCCGGGGATCGTTCTCTGGCTGCCGTCCCTTGCGGGGTGATGTCAGTTTTTGAGTATTTGGAACCAAATGGAGACATGGGGTGTGCTGCGGTCGATAGGTTGGTTTACGGGGTGATCTGGTAAAGCGCGCCGTCATTGACCGACAGGAACCAAATTTCACCGTTCGGGCCTTCGACCACGTCACGGACACGACCCGTCTGGGTGGATTGCAAGCGCTCTTCCTTGAGCGTTTTGGCATCCAGGCGCGAGATCATATCGAACTTCAACGAGCCCGTGAAAAAGTCGCCTTTCCAGTTTGGCCAGAGCTTGCCCGAGTAGATCATCAGACCCGACGGGGCGATTGACGGGTCCCAGTAACGATCGGGTTGCTCCATTCCGTCCTTGGACGTCCCTTCGCCAATTTTAGCGCCGGAATAGTGACGCCCGTAGCTGATCACCGGCCAGCCATAGTTTCCACCGGGTTTGATGGCGTTCAATTCGTCCCCGCCGCGCGCACCGTGTTCGACCACATAGAGGTTGCCGTTCAGATCCAGCGCCGCGCCTTGGGCATTTCGGTGACCGTAGGAATATATCTCCGGCTCCGCCCCGGGCAGACCGATGAACGGATTGTCCGGCGGCACCACGCCGCTGCGGCGCAGGCGCACGACGGTGCCGTTGTGATTTTGCAGGTCTTGCGCTTTGGGGCGTTCGCCACGCTCACCGATGGTCAGGAAGATCGTGCCATCGCGTGCTTCGACGATGCGCGAGCCGAAATGCTTGGCGGCATCACTTCCGCGCGCTTGCTGGAAGATGCGTTTGAAGCCGACAAGGGCTGTTCCGTCAGAGTTCAGTTTGCCACGACCGAGCGCGGTCCCGTAGCTGGCCCCATCCCTGTTGGCATAGCTCAGATACACCTCTCGAGAGGTCTCGAAATCACGCGGGATCATGATGTCGAGCAGCCCGCCCTGTCCGCGATCGACCACCTTCGGTACGCCTTTTACCTGAACGCGGCTTCCATCGGCGCGCAGATGCGTGAGCGCCCCCCCGCGCTCGCTGACCAGAATCCCGCCGTTTGGTAGGGCTTCGACGGACCAAGGCTCGTCAAACCCGTCGGCAAGTTTGGTGACCTTCAAGTTACCGGCGCTGCTGTCGAGCGCCAGCGCGGGCGGGGCAAAAGCCAAAAGGGCGGAAACTGCGAGTATTTTCGGGTTCATTGATCACTCCACAAGCATTTGTCAGGAAGATAGCACAGCCCTCGACGGCATCCATCCCGCTAACCTGATCGTGAAGAGCCACCACGGCTTCGCGCTTCAACCTGCCGTAGAGGAAAGCCTTCCAAGCCCCCTTTTCTTTTAGGGAATCGCTGCGTAGTGTTCAGTCCATAAAAAGTTACGATCAGGGAGATCACTCATGAAAAAACTGCTGCTTGCAACAACCGCCACGGCCCTTTTGGCTGGCGCTGCATTCGCTGACGGTCACGCCAAAGACGTGAAAATCGGCATCATTCTGGGCTTCACCGGCCCGCTGGAATCGCTGGCTCAACAGATGGCTGGCGGCGCTGAAGCTGCGATCAAGGAAGTGTCTGAATCCGGCATGCTGCTGGACGGCGCAACCGTCACAGGTATCCGCGCAGACAGCACCTGCGTCGACGCGGCCGCTGCAACTTCGGCTGCGGAACGTCTGGTCACGTCCGACAAGGTCAACGCCATCATGGGCGCCGACTGTTCCGGTGTCACCGGCGCGATCCTGTCCAACGTGGCTCTGGCCAACGGCACCGTGATGATTTCGCCCTCCGCGACATCCCCGGGCCTGTCCACTGCCGAAGATAACGGATTGTTCTTCCGCACCGCCCCGTCCGATGCCCGCCAAGGCGTTGTGATGACTGAAGTGCTGATGGAGGAAGGTATCAAATCCGTCGCTCTGACCTACACCAACAACGACTACGGCAAAGGTCTGGCCGATGCGTTCCAGTCCGCCTACGAAGCTGCTGGCGGCACCGTGACCATTTCTGCCGCGCATGAAGACGGCAAAGCCGACTATTCCGCTGAAGTTGGTGCTTTGGCATCTGCTGGTGGTGATCGTCTGGTCGTTGCAGGCTATGTGGACCAAGGCGGCTCCGGCATTGTGCGTGCAGCATTGGATTCCGGTGCGTTCGACACGTTCCACTTCCCTGACGGCATGATCTCCGACAAGCTGGTCGAGAACTTTGGCGCAGAGATCAACGGCTCTACAGGTCAAAACCCGGGCACAGACAGCCCCGGCGCGCAGAAGTACCAAGAGCTGATTGGCGACGCGTTCAATGCGACCTCGCCTTTCTCGGCAGAAAGCTATGACGCGGCGGCATTGATCATGCTGGCGATGCAGGCTGCCGGGTCCTCTGACTCCTCTGCACTGAAAGACAAGGTCATGGACGTTGCCAACGCTCCGGGTGAGAAGATCTACCCAGGTGAATTGGCCAAGGCGCTGGAACTGCTCAAAGCAGGGACAGATATCGACTATGTCGGCGCGTCGGCAGTTGAGCTGATCGGCGCGGGCGAGTCTGCTGGCAACTACCGCCAAGTGACCTTCACCGATGGCGCGCTGGAAGTGGTCAAGTACCGCTAGGTTCCAACGACGAAGAATTGAAGACAGCCCGGAGCAATTCCGGGCTGTTTTGCTAGGGGGAGACAAAAATGATCGTCGTAGACGACTTACACAAACATTTCGGCGGCTTTCACGCTGTTGATGGCGCAAGCCTGACCATTCAGGAAGGATCAATCACCGGATTGATTGGACCAAATGGCGCAGGAAAAACCACCCTTTTCAACGTGATAGCGGGCGTACTTCCACCAACCTCCGGCAAGGTCACGATGGCCGGCGAAGACATTACCGGACTGCCGCCGCACACGTTGTTTTCCAAAGGATTGCTCCGGACATTCCAGATTGCGCATGAGTTCTCCTCCATGACCTTGCGCGAAAACCTGATGATGGTGCCGGGCAACCAGTCTGGCGAAAAGCTGTGGAATACATGGTTCGGCCGCAAACGGATTGCGGATGAAGAGCGGGCGCTGGCGGCCAAGGCCGACGAGGTGCTGGAGTTCCTGACAATCGACCACATCAGTGACGAGCGGGCGGGCAATATCTCGGGCGGGCAAAAGAAGCTGCTGGAGTTGGGGCGCACCATGATGGTCGACGCCAAGATCGTGTTCTTGGACGAGGTCGGCGCAGGCGTGAACCGCACCCTGCTCAACACCATTGGCGACGCGATCATCCGCCTGAACAAGGAACGCGGCTACACCTTCGTCGTGATCGAGCATGACATGGATTTCATCGGTCGCCTCTGCGACCCTGTGATCTGTATGGCTGAGGGCCGCGTATTGGCAGAAGGCACGCTCGACGAGATCAAAGCCAACGAGCACGTGATCGAGGCCTATCTGGGCACCGGTCTGAAGAACAAGGTCGCAAACGCATGAGCAATGACAGCTACTCCGGCCGCGGCAACAAGGATGCGTCCTTGGGCAAGAATCCAACAAAAGCAGTTGGCGGCACAATCGAGACGCAAAAAACCAAACACGCCCCGACCAAAGGCGCACCTGACGAGCCCTATCTGATTGGCGACGCCATGTCCGGTGGCTACGGCCAAGGACCCGACATCCTGCACGATTGCACCATCGCTGTGAACAAGGGGGAGATCGCGGTCATCGTCGGCCCCAATGGCGCAGGCAAGTCCACTGCGATGAAGGCCGTTTTCGGCATGTTGAACGTCCGCCAAGGGGCCGTGCGCCTGAATGGCGAGGACATCACATCCCTGACCCCGCAAGCCCGCGTGGCCAAGGGGATGGCCTTCGTGCCGCAGACCTCTAACATCTTCACGTCTATGACCGTCGAGGAAAATCTGGAGATGGGCGCCTTCCTGCGCCGCGACGACATCCAGAAGACCATTCAGCAGGTCTACGAGCTATTTCCGATCCTAGGCGACAAGCGCCTGCAACCGGCGGGTGAATTGTCTGGCGGTCAGCGCCAGCAAGTGGCCGTGGGCCGCGCGTTGATGACCCAACCGCAGGTTCTGATGCTGGACGAGCCAACAGCGGGCGTCTCTCCCATCGTCATGGACGAGCTGTTCGACCGGATCATCGAGGTCGCCCGCACCGGCATTTCCATCCTCATGGTAGAACAAAACGCCAGACAAGCGCTTGAAATTGCGGATAAAGGCTACGTTCTGGTTCAAGGTGCCAACCGCTTCACCGATACCGGACAGGCCTTGCTGCACGACCCCGAAGTTCGCAAAAGCTTTTTGGGGGGATGAGATGAAACCGATACTGATACCCCTCGCTTCATGTGCCGCACTTCTCGGCACCCCCGTGCTGGCGGACACCTGCACCTTCACCACCGAATGTTTCGAGGCGGAGGCCTGCGCTGACAGCGCCTTTAGCGTTGCGATAGAGCAAAAAGACGGCGCAACCTTGTTGGTGAGCGACGCCGAAAGCTTCCCCGTCAGCGTTGGCGGCAGTGACGCCGTTCGCATCTATGTCGGCGTGACCGAAAGCGCCTTTCACCTGATGAGCCGCGCGACAGATGGCACCGCACGCTACTCCACACATCTCTATGACGGGCCGTTGATGGTGAACTATCTCGGCAACTGCGAAGGGGCAGACTGATGGACTTTCTGAACGCCATTGTGGCCTTTGCCAATTTCGTACTGGTGCCCGGTACCGCTTACGGCGCGCAGCTAGCGCTCGGTGCGCTTGGGGTAACCTTGATCTACGGCATCCTGCGCTTTTCCAATTTCGCCCATGGGGACACCATGGCGATCGGTACCATGTTCGTCATTCTGATCACATGGGGCTTCCAAAGCGTCGGGATCAGCTTCGGCCCACTTCCGACGGCATTGCTCGCCCTGCCCTTCGGCATCGTGCTGACGGGTCTGGTTCTGGTGGGCACCGACAAGGTGGTCTACCAATTCTACCGGCAACGAAAGGTTAAACCCGTTGTTCTGGTGATGGTCTCGCTGGGCGTCATGTTCATCATGAACGGCCTGACGCGTTTCATCATCGGCCCCGACGACCAACGCTTTGCCGATGGTGAGCGGTTCATTATTTCGGCCCGGAACTTCAAAGTAATGACAGGCCTGGACGAAGGCCTGGCGATCAAGACGACCCAAGGGATCACTGTCGTCACCGCTGTGATCGTCGTGGCAATCCTGTTCTGGTTCCTCAACAAAACCCGCACCGGCAAGTCCATGCGCGCCTATTCCGACAACGAGGATCTGGCGCTGCTGTCGGGCATCAACCCCGAACGCGTCGTCCTTTACACATGGTTAATCGTCGCCGCTTTGGCGACCGTTGCAGGCACGCTTTACGGGCTCGACAAGTCTTTCAAGCCGTTCACCTATTTCCAGCTGCTGCTGCCAATTTTCGCCGCGGCCATCGTCGGAGGTTTGGGCAATCCCTTGGGCGCCATCGCGGGCGGCTTCGTCATCGCGTTCTCCGAGGTGACCGTCACCTACGCGTTTAAAAAGGTCGCCACCTATGTGATGCCCGAAGCGCTGGCCCCCGATGGGCTGCTTCAATTGATGAGCACGGATTACAAGTTCGCCGTGTCCTTCTCGATCCTGATTATTGTGTTGCTGTTCAAACCGACCGGCCTGCTGAAAGGACAATCCGTATGACCCGTCGCGATGCACTGCTTTTCGTTTTCGTAGGGTTCCTGATCATCGGCACGGGGTTCACCCAGTCGTGGAATTCGGCGCTGCTGATCCTGAATATGGGGCTGATCTCGGCCATTATGGCCTTGGGGGTTAACCTGCAATGGGGTCTGGCTGGCCTGTTCAACGTGGGCGTCATGGGTTTCGTCGCCCTTGGCGGCCTTGCCACCGTCATCACCGCAATGCCCGCCAACGCCGAAGAATGGAGCGTCGGTGGCGTCCGCGTTCTGGCCGGCCTGCTGCTGGGTGCTGGTACGGTCATCGCGGCGATCATGGTTCACCAAAAGCTGCCCGCCGGACGGCCCCGCACGCTGACTATGCTGGCCACCCTCATCGGGGGCTTTTTCCTGTTCCGCTTCGTCTTCGATGGTGGTGTCGAGGCCGTAGAGGCCGTGAACCCCGCAGCGACAGGCTATCTCGGCGGGCTGGGCTTGCCGATCCTGGTTGCCTGGCCTGTGGGGGGCTTGCTGGCCGCGGGTGCGGCCTGGATCATCGGCAAAACCGCCCTCGGCTTGCGCTCCGATTATCTGGCGATTGCAACCCTCGGCATCGCTGAAATCATCATCGCGGTCATGAAAAACGAGGACTGGTTGTCCCGCGGCGTCAAAAACGTCGTGGGCCTGCCCCGTCCGACCGGCGTGCCTTACGAAATTGACCTACAAGAGGATGCGGGCTTTGTAGAAACAGCAGCCGGTCTGGGCCTCGACCCTGCAACCGCGTCAACGCTCTATGTGAAGCTTGTCTATGCGGCACTGTTCGCGATCGTTTTGATCATCCTGCTCTTTCTCGCCCAGAAGGCCCTCAGCTCGCCTTGGGGCCGGATGATGCGCGCCATTCGCGACAACGAAGTCGCCGCCGAGGCCATGGGCAAGGACGTGACCGCGCGCCACCTGCAGGTGTTCATCCTCGGATCCGCCATATGCGGTATCGCAGGGGCGATGATGACGACGCTGGACGGCCAACTCACCCCGACCGGATATCAGCCATTGCGTTACACATTCCTGATCTGGGTCATGGTGATTGTCGGCGGCTCCGGCAACAATTTCGGCTCGGTGCTGGGCGGATTCCTGATCTGGTTCTTATGGGTTCAGGTCGAACCTATGGGCCTTGCCCTGATGCAACTGATCACGGCGGGCATGTCCGACGGCTTCTGGCTGAAACAACATCTTATCGACAGCGCCGCACATATGCGCCTGCTCACGATGGGCGTGGTGCTTCTTCTGGTGCTCCGGTTCAGCCCGCGCGGCTTGATCCCCGAAAGATGATACCGGTCTTCACGCGGCATTAAGGTTAACGCGCCCCCGATTCAATCAGGGGCGCGTGTTTCCATTTGGTTAAAAATACTCAAAAACCCGACTGGCAAACATATGCTATGCCCGCAATTTTTTCCCGTCCGGATCAAACGGAGGCACTGCCAGAACCACGCCGCGATGCGGGCGTCCAAGGATCATAACATCAACCTCCGCCCCGGCCCCCACGCCCTTCAAAAACCCGAGTGCCAAAGACTTGCCAACTGAGTAGCCGTAGGTCCCCGAGCTGACCCGCCCGACCGGCGTTCCATCCGGCAGAAACACCGGCTCACCGCCCGTCGCGTCAGCCTCTTCCACCTCCAACACTTCGATGATGCTCAATTTCTCGCGCGGCGCATTGTCCTTGAGCGCCGCATATGCGGCTTTGTTCAAAAACTCTTTGTCCATCTTGATCAACCCGTCCAAGCCAACTTCCTGCGGCCAGTATTCCGGACTGTATTCACGCGACCAGCTGCCATAGCCCTTTTCAACTCGCAGCGACATCAGCGCGCGCGATCCGACAGGTCCGGCCCCGAAGGCGCGGCCCGTCTCGATCAACGCATCATATAACCGCTGCTGGTCTTCGCTCTTGCAATGCAACTCCCATCCCAAATCGCCCGTGAACGACACTCGCAGCGCAATCAAATCCACCCCTGCAAGGGTGATCGTCTGGGACCGCATGAAAGGGAAATCTTCCGTCGCCAGTGATGCGTTGGTCAAGCGCTCTAACATCGCACGGCTTTCCGGCCCCGCAACGTTGAAGCCGCACATAGCCTCGGTCTGGCTCTCGAAACTAACCGTATCAGGACGCTCAACCATATTGAAGAAGCGCAGGTGATACCGCTCCGCCATGCCGGAACCGATGATCAAAAAGTCCTCGTCGTCCAGTTTGGTCACGGTGAAATCGCCCGCGATCCCGCCCCGCACACCGATCAGCGGCGTCAGGCAGGAGCGCCCCACGGCTTTGGGCATATTATTGGCAAAAATCGCGTTCAACCAGTCCGACGCCCCCTGCCCTGTGACGCTGTATTTCGCAAAGTTGGAGATATCGATAATCCCCGCCTTGTCCCGCAACATCCGGCACTCTGCGCCGACAGGCTCGAACCAGTTCTGGCGCGTGAACCCGTTGGTGTCCTTAGTGCCGGGCGTGTCAGCAAACCACAAAGGATGCTCCCAGCCGTAATTCAGCCCGAACACCGCGCCCATGGCTTTCTGCGTCTCGTAGATCGGACGCACCCGTGCGGGACGCCCGGCCGAGCGTTCCTCGTTCGGGAAGTGGATCGAAAAGCGGTTGGCATATTGTTCGCCAACTTTCGCCTTGGTAAATTTCTTGTCCGCCCAAGCCCCGAAACGCGCCATATCCCACGGGAACATGTCCAGATGCGGCTCGCCTGTAACAATCCATTCCGCTGTCAAAGATCCGAGCCCGCCCGATTGCGAGAACCCCGGAATGATGCCGTTGCAGCAGAAATAGCCTTTCAACTCCGGCACCGGACCGAACAATGCATTCGCGTCCGGCGACCAGATCATCGGGCCGTTGATCACCCGTTTGATCCCTGCGGTGCCAACAACCGGTACGCGGTCGATGGCGCGCATCATATTGTCCTCGATCCGCTCCAGATCGTCGGCGAACAACTCGTGGCCGAAGCCCTGCGGTGTGCCGTCCTCGGCCCAGAACCGGACGTCTTTTTCATAGGCCCCCACCAACAGGCCCTGCCCTTCTTGGCGCAAATAGTATTCCCCGTCGCGATCCGCGACCGAGGGCAAGCGACGGTCCAGTGCGGCGATCTCCGGAATGGTCTCGGTCACGAAATACTGATGCTCCGTCGGCTGCAACGGCAACGCGATGCCTGCCATCGCGGCAACTTCGCGCCCCCAAAGACCTGCCGCGTTAACCACAACGGGCGTCACAATATCGCCTTTGGGCGTTTTCACGACCCATGTGCCATCAGACTGCTGGTCCGTCGCCGTCACAGGCGTGAAGCGGTAAATCTCCGCTCCGTTTTGCCGCGCGCCGGATGCATAGGCATTGGTCACGCCAGATGGGTCCACGTTGCCACCGGACGGCTCATACATGATGCAACGGATGCCGTCGTAATTGACCAGAGGATGCAATCGCTCCGCTTCAGCGCGGTCCACCTCGTAAAAGTTCAACCCGTAATATTCGGCCTTCGCGGCCTGCAAACGCAGCTGGTGTTCACGCGCTTCGGTTTGTGCCAGATACAGAGACCCCGGTTGGAACACCCCGCAGGATTGGCCCGTCTCGGCCTCCAATGCGTTATACAAATCCATCGTATAATTCTGGATACGGGTAATGTTGTTGTTGTCATGCAGCCCGTGAATATTTGCCGCCGCATGCCAAGTGGAGCCGGAGGTCAACTCGTCCCGCTCCAGTAGCACAACATCGGTCCAGCCCAGCTTCGTCAGGTGGTACAAAATCGAGCAGCCGATAACGCCGCCCCCGATAACAACAGCCTGCGCGTGGGTCTTCATGGGTCCAAATCCTTATCCGGTTCCCGCAAGAGTGGCCGTTCGGGTCCGGCTGGTCATCCCTCCAAGACGACAAAACTTTCCCCACTGCGACAAATCACACTTAAGCGTAGCGCTATTCGTCGCCCTCAACCTCTTGCAGAACCACACGCGCGGTGGAGCGGCGCAGACGCTCGACATCCGGCTCGAACTGCAGTGATGCTTTCGCACGCCGAAACTCGAGACAGGCCGCAATCCGCGCAGCCTTCGCCATTTCGGGGCAATCATGTTCCATCAAACGCGACAGGGCCGATTGCAGCCGTTGCTGCACCTCAATGAGCTTCGAGCCGTCCCGCGCAAGCGCGCCAAACCCGTCCTCGACCAAATCCTTAGGATCGAGGGGGCGCACCCACAGGCGGTCATGTTCGGGCGGCTCTTTCGATTTCGTTTCGTCCTGATACAGCGATAAAACCCGCGCGACGCGGGTGATGACATCAATAGCCGTTCCCGGATCATTGATCCCCGGCGACAGGGCCTTGGACGCGATTTCCCCCAAGACCATCAAACCGAACCGGGGGTCTTGATCGTAGGTTCGGACATCGCCGATCTGGATATGCGAGCGGACGATGTCGACCAGATCGCCCTCATCGGAGTTGTCCGCGTCGCCCTTGGGAACGCAATATGCGATCGCCTCGCCCTTCATCACGAAGCTGCCAACAGCGGCGCAAATGTAGATATCCACCCCGCACGCCCGCGCCGCCTGATCCAGCGATTCCTCGTAATATTGTTGGATATAGCCAGTCTCTGACGCCCGAACAGTTTCGGCTCCGTCCGGCACCTGAACATCCGCCGTCCATGGGTTCGCCCCAAGGCAGGGTTTGGACAGACGTGCTTCGAACTGCTCACAGGTGATCGCTTCGATTTGGCGCGTTGTATCCATCAAACTGCCGAATGTTTGCAGGTGCAAAACCCAGCGGATCAACGAGACGACGACATAGGCCAGCACCAACACCGTGGTCGCAAACAGCACCGCCGCCCGCTCGTCAGCAAAAACGCCAAGCTCGCGCATAATGATCCCGATCAACGCATACACATAGGCGCCGATAAAGGCTGCCAGCGTGTTTTGGGTGGTCGGGTCTTGAATGATCAACCGGTGCAAACGCGGGGTGAACTGCGTCGACGAGCTGCGATAGACCGTCACCATCACAGTGAGCGAAAACGTCGTGACCACCAGCATCGCGTTGGCGATGATGCTCAGTAAACGGTCCGCCGCTTTGCCCGAAACATATCCGTTAAGCTCGCTTGGCAGGAAATGACCGATTGTCTGCGCTAACCCCAAAGCCACAATCGCAAAGCAGCCCATGACCACGACCCGCACCCAAAGCTCGCGCCACAGCTCCCCTGCAAACCGCAGCAACGTCTTTGGCCACGCCGTAAAATTGCTGATAACTGACTTTAGTTGTTCCATATCGGAGCCTCGGCCTTAATCGACATTCCGCGTCGCTTTCATGCAATTCGGCGGGTCGTTATTTCTTACAGTAGTTCAAAACGAATAGTGAGGAACTTCCATGCAAACTACCACCCGTGTCTGTGTCATTGGCGGCGGTGTCGTCGGATGTTCCGTCTTGTATCACCTCACGAAGCTTGGCTGGTCCGATGTCATGCTTGTAGAACGCTCCGAGCTGACCTCCGGTTCCACATGGCACGCAGCGGGCGGGTTCCACACGCTGAACGGCGACACCAATATGGCGGCGCTGCAAGGCTACACGATCAAGCTCTACCGCGAGTTGGAAGAAATCACCGGCATGTCCTGCGGGCTGCATCACGTCGGTGGCGTGACGCTGGCCGACAACAAAGACCGCTTCGACATGCTCGTGGCCGAGCGCGCCAAGCACCGCTATATGGGGCTGGAGACGGAAATCGTGTCGCCAGAGGAGATCGCCAAGATCGCACCGATCACCAATCTGGATGGCATCGTCGGCGGGTTGTATGACCCGCTTGATGGCCATCTCGACCCCTCCGGCACGACCCATGCCTACGCCAAGGCGGCCCGCATGGGCGGCGCGACCATCGAAACACATGTGAAAGTAGAGGCCACGACGCAGCGCCCTGACGGCACATGGGATGTGGTGACCAACAAAGGCACCATCCACGCCGAGCATGTCGTGAATGCAGGCGGTCTGTGGGCGCGTGAAGTCGGGGCCATGGCGGGCGTCTACCTACCGCTTCATCCGATGGAGCACCAGTATCTGGTGACCGAGGAAACCCCGGAAATCTACGAGCGCGATACCGAGCACCCGCATGTCATGGACCCCGCAGGTGAGTCCTATCTGCGCCAAGAAGGCCGCGGGTTGTGCATCGGTTTCTACGAACAACCTTGCCGACCATGGGCCATCGACGGCACGCCATGGGACTTCGGTCACGAGTTGCTGCCCGATGATTTCGACAAGATCGAAGACAGCATCACCTTCGCCTTCAAGCGCTTTCCGGTTCTGGAACGCGCAGGTGTCAAAACCGTCGTCCACGGCCCTTTCACCTTCGCACCCGACGGCAATCCACTGGTCGGCCCCGTGCCGGGCCTGCGTAACTATTGGTCCGCCTGCGGTGTCATGGCCGGCTTTTCGCAAGGCGGCGGTGTCGGCCTGATGCTGGCCCAGTGGATGATCGAGGGCGAGACCGAGCGCGACACGTTCGCCATGGATGTCTCCCGCTTCGGCAACTGGATCACACCGGGCTACACGCGGCCCAAGGTGATTGAAAACTACCAGCGCCGCTTCTCGGTCAGCTACCCGAACGAGGAGCTTCCCGCCGCACGCCCCCACCGCACGACGCCGATGTACGACATTTTCACGGAAATGGGCGCTGTCTGGGGCCAGCAATTCGGGCTGGAGGTCGCCAACTACTTCGCCCAAGGCGACGAGCCGACATTCGAAACCCCAAGCTTCCGCCGCTCCGACGCCTTTGACGCCACCGCGCGCGAGGTCAAAGCCGTGCGCAGCAAGGCAGGCATCAACGAGGTGCAAAACTTCGGCAAATTCCGCGTCACCGGCGAGGGTGCGCGCGCATGGCTGAACCGTATCATGGCGGGCCGCATCCCGACCCAAGGTCGCTTGTCACTCACCCCGATGCTATCCCATAAGGGCCGTCTGATCGGAGATTTCACCGTCTCCTGCGCGTCAGAAACCGAGTTCTACCTCACGGCCTCTTATGGCTCGCAATCTTACCACATGCGGTGGTTTGAGCAGAATGCGCTGGACGATGTGAGGGTCGAAAACATCTCCGACACACTCACCGGTTTCCAGATCGCAGGCCCCCTGTCACGCGACATCCTGCAAGCCTGCACCCGCGATGATGTCGCCTCCATGCGCTTCATGGATGTGCGCGAGATGACCGTGGGACAAGTCGCCTGCCGCGTGCAACGCGTCAGCTACACCGGCGATCTGGGCTTCGAGATTTACTGCAACCCCATGGATCAGCGCCAGCTTTGGCAAACGCTCTGGTCTGAAGGCCGACCCAAAGGCCTGACCCCGTTCGGCATGCGCGCAATGATGTCGCTCAGGCTCGATAAGTTCTTCGGCTCATGGTTGTCGGAATTTTCCCCCGATTACACTGCGGCCGAAACCGGTATGGACCGTTTTATCAGCTTCAAGAAAAACACCAACTTCATCGGTCGCAAAGCGGCCGAGGCCGAGCGCGCAACTCCACCAGACCGCCAACTCTGTGCCTTCGAAATTGACGCGGATGATGCCGATGTCATGGCCTACGAGCCGGTCTTTATTGACGGCACGGTGCAAGGCTTCTGCACATCAGGTGGCTATGCGCACCATTCGGCCAAATCCATCGCACTCGCGCTCATTCCACGCGATCAGGCAAAAGACGGCTTAAAGGTCGAGATCGAGATCTTAGGATCCCTACGCGCTGCAACGCTTATCTCAACGCCTCCATTCGACGCTGACGGCTCTCGCATGCGCGGCTAGGGTTTCATCTTGGCAGAAATATTCCCGCCGGAGGCATCCCCGGCGGGCTTCAAAGAAAACCCCTTTTCGGGGTCAATCCAACTCTTCAACGATCATCAGGTCCCGCTCTGCGGCACCTTCTGCAAACTTTAAGGCTGCCTGATAAGCCTCTGAATAATAACATTCATGTGCGCGCTGCAACGACGGAAACCGTGCCACGACATTCCGTGCGCGGTCGTTGCCTTCCAGTTGTTCATACGCCCCGTTGCGCGCCAGAAACACACCCTGATGATCGGCAATAGCCGCCGTGGCGCCCGCCGCGTATTTGGCATAGCGCTCCGCGTCGGTGACCTTCACATGGGCGATCCATAAAGCTGTTGGCATTCTATCCTCCAATGACGGCCTTGGCCGCGCTGATTGCTGCGTCTGAATTCTCGGCGCTCGCGCCGCCGCCTTGTGCCATGGCTGGACGGCCACCGCCACCTTTGCCACCCAACTCGGCCACTGCCGCGCGCACCAGATCGACCGCCGATAAGTCTGCGGTCAAATCATCCGTAACGCCAGCCGCCACTGCCGCTTTGCCGTCTGCATCCGCGATTAACAGCACCGCGCCAGACCCCATCCGCGCCTTGTGCTCGTCGATCAGCGCGGGAAGGTCCTTGCCAGATACGCCCGATAGCACTTGCGCAAAGAATGCCGTCCCACCGATATCTTCATCCGCCACCTGAGCCGCACCGCCGCTCATGGCCAATTCGCGACGCAAAGCTGCAACCTCGTTTGACAAGGCCTTGCGTTCCTCCAGCAGCGCTTTGACACGGGCAGGCACGTCTTCCGCCGACGCCTTCAGTGTCAAAGCCGTTTGCGCCAAACGCGCATCCTGGGCGCTCAGATAGTCAAACGCCGCCTGCCCTGTCAAAGCTTCGATCCGGCGCACGCCCGCGCTGGACGCAGTATCGCCCAAGCTCACAAACATCCCGATGTCACCGGTCTGTTTCACATGCGTTCCGCCACACAGCTCGATCGAATAGGTCTGCCCGTCAGCGCCTTTACCCGTTGCATCGCGCCCCATGGAGACCACCCGCACCTCGTCACCATATTTCTCGCCAAACAGCGCTTGGGCCCCAATCTCACGCGCGTCATCCGGTGTCATAATCCGCGTCTCAACCGTGCTGTTCTGACGGATGAAGCGGTTCACATCCGCCTCGACCTGACGCAGTTCGTCCAAGGACAAGGCCTTGTTGTGGCTGAAATCAAACCGCAAACGGTCATCTGCATTCAATGACCCGCGCTGCGCCACATGATCCCCCAAGGCTTCGCGTAGGGCTTCGTGCAGCAGGTGCGTGGCCGAGTGGTTTGCACGGATCGAACTCCGGCGCGCGTGGTCCACAACCAGTTCCGTTCCCGCGCCGACGCGCAGCACGCCGTCCGTCACATCAGTAAAGTGAATAAACACACCCGCCGCCTTGCGCGTGTCAGTCACGGTCCCTGAGCCAGTATCCGTCTTGACTGTTCCGCTATCGCCAACCTGACCGCCGCTCTCGGCGTAAAACGGTGACTGGTTGAAGACCAGCTGCACCGTTTCGCCTGCGGTCGCAGCCTCCACCAGCGCGCCGTCCTTCAGAATGGCCAGCAGCTGCCCTTCCGCCTTCTCGGTGTCATATCCCAGAAAATCGGTCGTCCCGTGCTTGTCCGCAACATCAAACCAGACGGTGCTATCGGCAGCCTCGCCCGTCCCGGCCCAAGATGCGCGGGCCTTGGCTTTCTGTTCAGCCATAGCCGCGTCGAAGCCGTCCGTGTCGACGCTCCGTCCTTTTTCGCGCAAGGCATCCTGAGTCAGATCCAGCGGAAACCCGTAGGTGTCATAGAGTTTGAACGCGGCCTGCCCCGGCAACTCGGCACCCTCGGCCAACCCGTCCAACTCGTCGTCCAGCAAGCGCAATCCGCGCTCCAGCGTCTGCTTGAAACGCGTTTCTTCTGCGCGCAGAGTCTCTTCAATCAATGCCTGCGCCTGACCCAGTTCCGGATACGCTGCCCCCATCTGACCCACCAGTGACGGAACAAGCTGATACATCACAGGGTCTTTCGCCCCCAACAAATGCGCATGTCGCATCGCGCGACGCATGATCCGGCGCAGCACATACCCGCGCCCGTCATTGGACGGCATCACGCCATCCGCAATCAGGAACGAGGTCGAGCGCAAATGGTCTGCAATCACCCGATGATGCACATTAAGATCGCCAAACGGATCAGTGGAGGTGGCATTGGCCGACGCCTCGATCAGCGCTATGAACAGATCGGTATCGTAATTGTCATGGCTTCCTTGAAGCAGCGCGGCAATCCGTTCCAGACCCATTCCGGTATCAATGCTTTGCATATCAAGCGCACGCATGGAGCCGTCCTCGAACTGCTCGTTCTGCATGAAAACGATGTTCCATATCTCAATAAAGCGGTCGCCATCTTCCTCTGGGCTGCCGGGCGGGCCGCCCCAAATATGGTCGCCATGATCATAGAAAATCTCGGTGCAAGGACCACAAGGGCCAGTCGGGCCCATTTGCCAGAAATTGTCGGAGGTGGCGATACGGATGATCCGGTCCTCCGGCACGCCCATTTTCTTCCAGATGTCGTAGGCCTCGTCATCGGTATGGTAAACAGTGACCGTCAGGCGGTCCTTGTCGATGCCAAAATCCTTGGTGATCAATTCCCAAGCGAACGCAATTGCCTCGTCTTTGAAATAATCACCGAAGCTGAAATTCCCCAGCATTTCGAAAAACGTGTGGTGCCGCGCGGTATAGCCGACATTGTCCAGATCGTTGTGCTTGCCACCTGCGCGTACGCATTTCTGTGCTGTCGTCGCCCGTTTGTAATCCCGCGTCTCAACCCCGGTGAACAGGTTCTTGAACTGAACCATTCCCGAATTCGCAAACATCAATGTCGGATCATTGCGTGGCACCAACGGGCTGGAAGGTTGCACCGAATGGCCCTGCTTTTCAAAGTAGCGCAGGAAGGTCGAGCGGATATCGTTCAGGCTGGGCATAAGGATCACTTTGCATTGTTTGCACCAGCAAATATCCCCCCACGTCGTGCAGGTAAAGCCATCCCCTGCGAAATGCCGCTGTGAAACGAAAAAGGACGGCCCGAAAGCCGTCCTTTAGAATTTCCCGACATCACAGGGCGTAACCCTGCTGCCGTGTTATCCTTCGATCAGACCGTCCGTATCATCATCGGACAAGGTGTCTTTTTCGATCGCAGCTTCTTTTTCAATTTCAGGCATGTCGAATTCTAGCCCGTGCGCTGCGCGGATTTTGTCTTCAATCTCCAACGCGATGCGATTGTTTTCCTTCAGGAAAGTTTTCGCGTTTTCACGGCCTTGCCCGATCCGGTCATCCCCATAGCTGAACCAGGACCCCGACTTTTCGACCACGCCAGCTTTGACACCCAGATCAAGCAACTCGCCCATCTTGGAGATGCCTTCGCCATACATGATGTCGAATTCAACCTGCTTGAACGGCGGGGCCACCTTGTTTTTCACCACTTTCACGCGGGTCTGGTTGCCGACAACTTCGTCACGATCTTTCAAGGCGCCGATACGGCGGATGTCGAGGCGGACCGAAGAATAGAATTTCAAGGCGTTACCGCCAGTCGTCGTTTCAGGGCTGCCAAACATAACCCCGATTTTCATCCGGATCTGGTTGATAAAGATCACCATACAATTGGAGCGCGAGATCGAGCTTGTCAGCTTCCGCATGGCTTGGCTCATCAGGCGTGCATGCACCCCGACGGAACTGTCGCCCATATCGCCTTCAAGTTCCGATTTCGGCGTTAACGCCGCAACGGAATCGACAACAACCATGCTGACGGCCCCTGAACGCACCAATGTGTCAACGATTTCCAGCGCCTGCTCGCCCGTGTCAGGCTGCGAGATCAGCAATTCGTCCAGATCAACACCAAGCTTGCGTGCGTATTGCGGATCCAACGCGTGCTCGGCATCGACGAACGCGCAAACACCACCTTTTTTCTGCGCTTCTGCGACACAATGCAGAGTAAGCGTTGTCTTGCCCGACGACTCGGGGCCGTAAATCTCAATCACCCGCCCTTTGGGCAGACCGCCAATACCAAGCGCGATATCCAGGCCCAGCGACCCCGTCGAGATTGACTCCATTTGCTGAATGGCATTTTCGCCGCCCAGCTTCATGATGGAACCTTTGCCGAACTGTCGTTCGATCTGCGCCAGCGCCGAATCCAGCGCTTTTTGTTTATTGCTCTGATCTTTAGGGTTCATTTTGAGGAGTTCTGCTGTTGCCATGGTTTCGTCCCTTATTTCACACCGCCCTATATGCGGCAATGACTGCTTATGTTCGCCTCTTGTTCTCGGATGTATGAGCACAAAAAGAGAACACTTCAAGTAAAATCTTTAGCTATCTTTTCCGGAGCAGGGTTAAGGAGTAGTTTAAAACTCAATAAAAACAGGCAGGCGCACAGTAGATGATGATATTCTTTAAAGAACGGCTGGCCTTTCTTGCTGTTCCTAAAACCGGAACATCGGCCCTCGAGAACGCACTTGGCCCGAAAGCATCGGTCATTTTTCGCGACCCACCGGGAATCAAGCACACCAACGCCCGCAGTTTTGAAGCTAAATATCGCCAGCTTTTTGAGCGCGGGAATTTACCACCACTCGAGACGATGGCTGTAATGCGCGAACCGGTGGAGTGGTTGGGAAGTTGGTATCGCTATCGGCAACGACCGGCTTTGAACGGCCATCCGAATAGCACGGCAAGTCTTAGCTTTGACGACTTTGTCGCTGCCTATCTGGCAGACGCGCAACCTGCATTTGCAAATGTCGGCCAGCAATCCCGCTTTGTGACAGACCAAAGCGGCGATCTCTTGATCAATCACCTGTTCTCTTATCACGACCTTGCCGCAGCAATCCGGTTTCTGGAAGACCGGCTGGATCGACAAATCAGTCTCAAATCAATTAACCAATCGCCAAAACAAGAAATCTCGCTGTCGCCGACCTTGTCTGCGGAGTTACGCAAAACATGCGCGCTCGATTTCGAGATTTATCAAGCGCTGCAGGATGGCCCGCTCTCGATTGCCTAAGCCTTTTGGGCCGGTCAGGCAGCAGAGCTTAGATGACGTCGCACTGTTGACGTCAGTTCATCAAGCGAGAAAGGTTTCGGTAAAAACGCAGATTCCGGAATGGTGAGCTGTTCTTCCACCGTGCTGCCATCCGCGTAGCCGGACATGAAGACGACCCTCAACTGCGGGCGTAATTTGCGGGCTTCTTTGACCCAGGTGGGTCCATCCATGCCCGGCATAATGACATCTGTCAGCACGATATCGATATTCAGTGCCTCGTCCCCGAGAAGATCAAGCGCCGTCTCGCCGCAATCGGCCTCAACGACCTGAAATCCACGGTATTGCAACGCGCGGCTTGCGAAGGCACGGACCGGCGCTTCATCTTCGACGAGAAGCACAACACCGTCTGCGGGCCCCACGTCCAAAAGGATTGGAGCCGGTTCCGACACTTTGGCAATCTCAATGGGTTTATCATGAGTCGGGAAGTAAATTGTGAAGACGGTTCCCCGCTCCCATTCGCTGTCCGCGAAGATAAACCCGCCCGACTGTTTGATAATCCCGTAGGCTGTCGACAGGCCCAAGCCTGTCCCCTCGCCCGTTTTCTTGGTCGTGTAAAACGGCTCGAATATCTTGGGGAGCTTTTCGACCGGAATGCCGCATCCGTCATCGCTGACTTTCACCAGAACATAGTCACCGGCAGGAACCACCGCGCGGTCGCGTCGCAATTCAGACGTGAGTTTGACATTGCGCGTTTCGATATTGATCTCGCCTTGCCCGTCTAATGCGTCACGTGCATTCACCACGAGGTTCATCAGCACCTGTTCCAACTGCCGACGATCCGCGCGCACCGACATCAGGTTCGGATCGTGCCGCAATGTCAGTGAAATCTGTGCACCAACCAACCTGTTCAGCAGGTGCGTCAGGTCTGATAGCGTGTCCCGCATATCCAGAACTTCAAGCTGAAGGTTCTGTTTGCGCGAAAACGCAAGAAGCTGGCCTACCAACGACGCTGCGCGGTTGGCGTTCTGGTTGATCTGTTCAAGGTCCGCGTAATCGGAATCGCCTGAATCATGGCGAAGCATCAACAAGTCGCAATGACCCGAAATCGCAGTCAGCAAGTTATTGAAATCATGCGCAACGCCGCCTGCCAATTGACCAATTGCCTGCATTTTCTGGCTCTGCACAAACTGCTTTTCCAAGGACTTGAGCTCGGTGGCATCATTGATAAGCGCAATCAGGGAGACTTCACCATCATGGATCACACGGCCGAGCGTAACCTGAACATACATTTCGTCAGAACCGCGCCGACATTTCAAAACTTCGGGACGGTGCAGCCCCCGACCTTCGGCCGCGTCAGCAAGCCAATCGCTCACCGGACGGCCAAGCCCCTCGATCAAGTCGTTCAAGCTGTCGGCCGGATCGTCGTCAAGCGCCAGCAAAGCCCGCGCGATACGGTTGGAATCACGCACCCGCCCGTCCCGCTCAAGCTCAAGCAGCGCGATCGGGAAATCCTCCAACTGCGCCATCGTTGTTTTCGCGGCAATGACGTCGGAAATAGGTGCTAGGAAAAACTCGGTGCGGCCCAAAGCGCTTTCCAAGATGACCACCATAACATCAACAAGACCGTTCGGGCTATTGACGACGGCATGCTCACCAGATGTCGTCGGTACCTCGGTGAAGATGCTACTCAGTGACTTCACCCGACCACCAACAAGTTTTCGCATCGCCTCGTTCATAAACAAAACAGACCCCGACCCGCCAACGGTGAACATCGGCAGCGAAAGTCGTTCAGCAGCGTGCCCCTTGCCCGCTTGGTCAGTCTGGCTATGAACCCGCCAGATAATATCTTCGGAATTTGCGACCCGATGCGCCGAGATGCGAAAACTTCCGCGACGCGTAACAACGTCTTCATGCGCTGCGTTGGTTTTTTGCGCTTTGGCCTGAAGACGGAACACGATTGCGCCTGCATTGCTCATCAGCTGAGCAAGCACCTGTTCCAGCGCTTCACCGTCGGCGGTTGGCAGTAATTTTTGAGCTGCCGCGTTTCTGGACAGAACAACCCCGCTGGAGTCCGTCACAAAAACGGCCCGTTCCTCATAGGCAATCAAATCCTCAACGGACGCCGCTGTTGGAACGTCTTGAGCTGTACGTTTCTGTATCATAACCACGGCAATCCCCGCGAAACCGCTGATTACCAGACCAATCAGAAGCCCGCGAACGTCAGGGACAAAGAGCAACGACATTCCGAAAACTACTGCAAGAAGCACCGGAAGCTTGGAGCGCGATGCATATCCACTGCGTATCCGACGTGCAGCGCCGCTTGCCTCCACCAGTTGGTCCAAACCTGCACTCCCGTTAGAATCAATCCCTAAGACCATCCCCCAGAACAATTAACTGCTCCTTAACGGGCGACTTAGGCTCGACTATTAACTTGGTTTGGGTCTCGTCAAGTAAGCAATATAGAACCCGTCCCCACCTTCCAGCGGTGAATATCTGCGTTCAAACGAGCAGTGCCAGCCATCATTGTCATCACAAAACTTGGCGATTTGATCTTCGTTTTCACGCCTGAACACAGAGCATGTTGCGAAAGCCAGAACGCCATCAGGGGCCACCAGAGGTGCAGCTTCACGCAGTATTTCCTGCTGAACGACCAGTAAATCGGCAAACGCATCGTGGGTAAGCGCCCATTTGCCTTCGGGCGACCGCCGCCAGGCACCACTCCCCGAACACGGGACGTCACACAACACCAGATCGAACGGTGCCGCAGTCTTGCAAGCTTCCGTTGTTAATACCTGAACCTTCAAACCCGCCCGCTTCGCGCGTGGCCCCAAATCCCGCAATCGTTGCGGATTGGCATCATGGGCAAACAACGCAGCTTTGTTTTTATCGCCATAAGCCAACACTTTACCGCCGCCGCCTGCGCAGTAATCGAGCATTCTGTTGGCCGCTGGAAGGCCTTCGCACAAGGATTGAGAGGCCGCATCCTGCAGCTCGACCAGCCCCGAAATATACGCCGTACTCGCCGCGATTTTTCTTGGGTTTTCAACAACTTCCAATGCAGTCTTCGCCAAATCGTGCGGGATCGCGATAACGCCGTCCTTCGCAAGCAGGCCAATGGCGTTTTTCAAAGACCATCGCGAAAGGTTAACGCGCAGGAACGTGGTAGCGCGCTCGGTCAATCCGCTTGCAATCGCCTCAGCACCAGCCCCGACAGACGTTTTCAGCTCTTCGCTCAGCCATTCCGGCATGTTGTAGACCGCTTCAACCGAGTCCCTCGGCGAGGTTGAAATCAGCGCTACTCTCTCCTCCGCCACCAACGCGGATGGGGCATGCCCCTCACCCGAGAAAAGGTCGCTAACCTCTTCAACTGACGTGCTTTTCGCAGCAGCATGGCAAATCACCAAACCGCGCCCCGTCAATTCTAACCGCGCATATGCCCCCCGCTTGCGCAGGCAGTCGAACACGATATCACGTACCGCCGCGCGATCTTTGGATCCGGCAAAGCGCGAACGCCGCGCCCAGTTGGTTAGAGCCTTCTCGGCGGCGGTGCCTGACAAATACTGGTCAAGCACCTCAATCGCCGCCGACAGGCGCGCCGCAGGGGTCATCTAGCCGACCCGGTAATTCGGGGATTCACGCGTGATCTGGACGTCGTGCACGTGGCTTTCCTTCAGCCCCGCACCGGTAATGCGCACGAAATTGGCCCGCTCGTGCATATCTTTGATCGTCGCCGATCCGGTATACCCCATAGCAGCCCGCAACCCGCCTACCATCTGGTGGACAACGGCGCTCGCCGATCCCTTGTAGGGAACCTGTCCTTCGATGCCTTCCGGAACCAGCTTGTCAGACGCCGCGTCCTTCTGGAAATAGCGGTCAGCAGAGCCATTTGCCATGGCACCAAGCGACCCCATACCACGGTAGCTTTTAAAGCTACGGCCTTGATACAAAATAACTTCCCCGGGGGACTCGTCCGTCCCTGCAATCATCGAGCCGACCATGGCACAGCTGGCACCTGCCGCGATCGCCTTGGCGAAATCGCCGGAAAACTTGATGCCACCATCCGCGATAACCGGCACGTCACCGGCCCCGGATGCACAATCCAAAATCGCAGTTAATTGCGGCACACCGACCCCCGCGACCATGCGCGTGGTACAGATCGAACCTGGGCCAATCCCGACTTTGACCGCGTCCGCACCTGCGCCAATCAGCGCGCGTGTGGCTTCAGCTGTCGCGACGTTCCCCGCTACAACCTGTACCTTGTTGGACAGTTTCTTAACCCGCTCAACCGCAAGCGCCACACCTTCGGAGTGACCATGCGCCGTGTCGATCACAACCAAATCAACGCCCGCATCAATCAGCGCCTCGGAGCGCTCAAAGCCTGCGTCTCCTACCGTGGTTGCTGCAGCCACCCGCAAACGACCAAGCTCATCCTTGCAGGCCTGCGGGTTAAGCACGGCTTGCTCGATATCTTTGAGGGTCAGAAGTCCGGTGAGCTTGCCATCGCCGTCGACAACAAGCAGCTTTTCGATGCGGCGGCTTTCCATCAGCGACTTTGCCTCGCTCAGATCAGCAGGTTCGCGCAGCATCGCCAGCCGTTCATTGGTCATCATCGCCGAAACAGGCGTCTTGTCATCACTGGCAAAGCGCATGTCGCGGTTGGTGACGATGCCCAGCACATGCCCTTTGGCATCCACCACAGGAAATCCGGAAACGTTGTAGCGCTCTTGCAGCGCCTTGGCGTCCGCCAGAGTCTGATCCGAGGTCAAGGTTATCGGGCTATAAACGATCCCGCTTTCAAACCGCTTCACGCGCCGCACCTGACGCGCCTGCTCTTCCAAATCCAGATTGCGGTGGATCACACCGATCCCGCCCGCCTGCGCCATGGCGATCGCCATGCGGGCTTCGGTCACGGTGTCCATTGCCGAGGACAGCAACGGAATATTCATGGCAATTGATTTGGTCACAAAAGTGCGCGTGTCCGCCGTCGATGGCAGCACGTTGGATGCGCCTGGAACAAGCAGCACATCGTCAAAGGTGAGGGCCTCGCGAATCTCCATGGGGGTACTCCTTGGGGAGGGTTCGTTTGGCAGTTTCCTATTTCATGGATTTCTCGGATGCGAAAGGGCAGATTTTGTGGCAAAGGGACGCAAACACGTCCGGAGCACCAAATATGCCCTCTATTCTCGTCGATGCAGATGCCTGTCCCGTCAAAGAGGAGGTCTTCAAGGTCGCCTATCGTTTGAACACGCCCGTAACCTTGGTCGCCAACAGCTACCTGCGCACGCCGAACCATCCGCTGATCTCCATGCAGGTGGTCTCAGACGGGTTTGACGCCGCTGATGACTGGATCGCCGAAAACGCCACGCCATCCTGCGTGGTGATCACCGCCGACATCCTGCTGGCAGGTCGCTGCATCGAGGTCGGCGCCACGGTTCTGGGGCCAACGGGCAAGCCGTTCAACTCGTCCAATATCGGTGGGGCTATTGCGACCCGCGCCATCATGGCGGACCTGCGCGCGGGGCTTGAGCAAACATCCGGACCCGCACCGTTCTCCAACAAGGACCGCTCGCAGTTTCTCAACGCGCTGGACCGCGAGTTGCAACGGCTCAAGCGCGAAGGTCTTTAGACGTCGCGCCCCTTAAACCCTTGGGCTACCACGAACTTCTCGGAACTGTCGGACCGGCTGGCACCCGGCTTGAAATTCGCCACTTTCTTGAAACGCTGTTTCAGGATGTGCTGCAACTCGCCCTCAGCGCCACCAGCCAGAACTTTGGCAACAAAAACGCCGCCCTCTTCCAGCACGTCAAAGGCAAAATAGGCCGCTGCCTCGCAGAGCGCGATGATGCGCATGTGGTCGGTTTGCTTATGTCCGCAGGACGCCGCCGCCATATCGCTCATCACGACATCAGCAGGCCCGCCAAGCCATTCCTTCACCTTGTCGTCAGCGCCTTCGTCCAGAAAATCCAGAACGTGCAACTCGCAACCTAGAATCGGCTCGACCTCTTGGATGTCGACCCCAAGCACATAACCTTGCGCCTTGCCTACGCGGTCGCCCAACGCGTTCACACGTTTGGCGGCGATCTGGCACCATCCTCCCGGCGCACAGCCAAGGTCGACCACCCGCTTGCCCGGCGTCAGGAAGCGGTACTTGTCGTCAATCTCGGAAATCTTGAACGCAGCCCGCCCGCGCAGCCCTTCGGCTTTGGCGCGTTTGACATAAGGGTCATTCAACTGGCGTTGCAGCCACAACGTCGACGACATGGTGCGCCCGCGCGCAGATTTCACCTTCACCTTCAGGTCGCGCTGCCCGCGCCCCGAGGTGTTTCCAGCCTTACTGCCGTTTGGTCCGGTTGGTGATTTGGCCATGCTCTCAACTTCATCTTGGTAAAAATATTCCCGCCGGAGGCTTCCCTACCCCTCCTGACGCGCAAAGGCCAGCTTAGTAAGGCCCTTCCTCCAACACCCCGTCACTCGACATCTGCGCATAGAGGAGTCCTTCACGTAAGCCACGATCCGCCACAGACAAGCGGTCGGTGGGCCAAACCCGCAGCAAAGCCTGCAAAATTGCCGCCCCCGACATGATCAGTGCATGTCGGTCCTTGCCGATACGCGGATCGGTGCGGCGGCCCTCAGGCCCCATATGGAGGTAGCTCTGGATTACGTGGTCGATCTGGTCCGATGTCATCCGAAGCCCATCAACCTTATTACGGTCGTAACGCTTCAACCCTAGATGGGACGCGGCCACGGTGGTTACGGTCCCCGACGTGCCGACGATCTGGAACCCCGCCCTGACCTGATCCGCGTCGATATACGGCGTGAACTCGGCCAGATTCTCCTCGAAGAACCACGACATCAACGCGAACCGCGCCCCGTCATCATTCACATCGTTGAACTGGTCGCGCAAAGTTGCAACGCCCAACGGCACCGATATCCAGTCCACCACTTTGGCGGCCGGAAACTCGCTGTCCTTGCTGTCAAACCCCGTGTGCAGCCGCATGATTGCGCGCGGCCGATCCACTTTGGGCACACGGCTCAGGTCGATCCACACCAACTCGGTGGAGCCACCACCAATGTCGACAACCAGCAATTGCTCGGTATTCACAGACACCAAGGGCGCGCAGGATATCACCGCGAAGCGGGCTTCCTCCTCCGGCTTGATAATCTCCAGATCCAGCCCCGTCTCACGGGTCACCAGCTTCAGGAATTCTTCCGAATTGGTTGCGCGCCGACAGGCCTCCGTCGCGACGAGGCGCATACGCTTCACCTCATGGTGGCGCAGTTTTTTCTGACAAATCTTCAGCGCCCCGACCGTGCGCGCCATGGAATTGCGCGACAGCTTGCCAGTGCTCTCAAGCCCCGCTCCAAGCTGCACCGATTTGGAAAAGCTGTCGACGACGTGAAACTGGCTGCCTTTGGGTTGGGCAATCAGCATCCGGCATGAATTGGTACCAAGATCCAGCGCCGCATAGAGGTCAGCCGGGTCTGGTTTGCCTGCGGGTGCAGGCTGTGTCGCGGGCCGCGCGGTCGGCACAAGGGCCGGTTTGACGAACGGGCCCGCACTGTGCGGCGGACGTTTCGCCATGGCGCAGGGCCTCCTAAACTCAGGGTTACCCCCAACGTAGGAGTGCTAACGCTTTGAAGCAAGCATAGACCTTGTTCCAACCTCATAAAAACCATGAGAAATATGAGACGGGTGATAGCTGGCCCCTATTCGCAAAGCCCCTTAGCTAAGGGCGCGACGGATCAGGGTCGCTCTGCCTTGTTCAAATGTCGAAAACGCACCTCGGCTACCGCCCTCAGACGCCTAGTGTCGGTAAAACGGCGCGCAATACGAAGGATTCGACCCCATGCCTGATGTGACAATAGTTTACTGGCGCGACATTCCTGCTCAGGTCATCGTGGGCAAAGGCCGTCGCGGCCATAAAGTCCAGCTGGAAGAACGCTTCGAGCAGGCCATCGACCGCGCGGCAATGAAAGTTGGTGCCAAGGATGCCGATGCCTATCTGGCCGATTGGCGGAAGGCTGCACCTTACGAAGTCGATGGCGACCCTCAAGAGGTCGCAAAAGCCGAAGCGGCGCGGCTGGAGGCCGAATACGACACCGACAGGATCAAGCAGCTGATCGCGAATGACGGCAATGCCGCCTGACACGATCACAACGCGCATTAGGGAGGGGCTCATGGCCTTGCTGAACTTTAAACGCACCGCACCGGCTCAAGAGGTCACGGTGAACCCACAGGTGGAAACCTTCCTGAAGGATTACTCCATCGAGGTGATGCCCCGCACCGCCGAGAAGGTTGAAGACTTCCGCGAGTTGCTGCCCGAAGGCACCCGCGTCTACATCGCGCATATCGAAGGCACGCCGATCGAGGAAATGGTCGCCACCGCCGCCCGTCTGAACCGCGACGGCTACAAGGTAATGCCGCACTTCCCTGCGCGCATCATCAAAGACAAGGCCACCCTGTCCGACTGGATTTCCCGCTATCAGGGCGAGGCTGACGTCAATCAGGCGCTGCTACTGGCCGGTGGCGTAGCGCAGCCGCACGGTGAGTTCGACAGCTCCATGCAGCTGCTGGAAACCGGTCTGTTTGGTGACTTTGACCGCCTGCACGTCGCGGGTCACCCTGAAGGCAACCGCGACATCGACCCCAAAGGCGGCATGAAGAACGTCGATGAAGCTCTTGCTTGGAAACAGAAGTTCTCGGAAACGACTGATGCCAAAATGGCATTGGCCACGCAGTTCGCCTTTGACGCCGACCCGATTATCGCTTGGGCGAACTCCATCAAGGCGGCAGGCATCGACCTACCCGTCCATATCGGCATCGCCGGCCCTGCCAAACTGCAAACGCTGATCAAGTTCGCCATCGCCTGCGGCGTCGGCCCGTCCCTGAAAGTGCTGCAAAAGCGCGCCATGGACGTCACCAAACTGTTGTTGCCTTACGAGCCGACCGAGGTGATCAACACCCTCGCCGCGCACAAGGCTGCAAACCCCAACTTCAACATCGAATCCGTTCACTTCTTCCCGCTTGGCGGCATCAAGACCAACGCCAACTGGGCCATCGCCAATGGCGGCGCCTCCGGCGTTCCAGCAGACCAAGCATAAGAGAGATCAGTTAATGACCCGCACGATCGTCGAATCCAAAACCAAAACCGCCATTATCGGCTTTGACCAACCGTTCTGCGTGATCGGGGAGCGGATCAACCCGACAGGGCGCAAGATCCTCAACGAGGAGCTGGAAAAAGGCGACTTCTCCCGCGTCGAAGCCGATGCGATTGCCCAAACGCTGGCGGGCGCGAACATTCTCGATATCAACTCCGGCGCCGTGTTCTCCAACAAAATGGCCGAGGACCCGCGTTACGCCGACAACAACTTCGTCGAGCCGACCTTGATGAAGGAACTTGTCGAGCGTGTTCAGAAGGTTACCGACATTCCTTTGTGCATCGACAGCTCCGTTCCCGGCGCGTTGGAAAACGGCCTTGCTGCTGCTGAAGGCCGCCCGCTGTTGAACTCCGTCACGGGTGAAGAAGAACGTCTTGAGCTGGTCCTGCCACTGGTCAAGAAATACAATGTCCCCGTCGTGGCAATTTCCAACGACGACACCGGCATTTCCGAAGACCCCGACGTGCGTTTTGCCGTCGCTAAGAAGATCGTCGAGCGTGCCGCTGACTTCGGCATCCCCGCACATGACATCGTCGTTGACCCGCTGGTTATGCCCATCGGCGCGATGGGCACCGCGGGCTTGCAGGTTTTCACCCTTGTGCGCCGTTTGCGCGAAGAGCTGGGCGTGAACACCACCTGCGGCGCGTCCAACATCTCGTTCGGCCTGCCCAACCGTCACGGCGTTAACAATGCGTTCCTGCCAATGGCAATGGCTGCTGGCATGACATCGGCCATCATGAACCCCGTCGCCCTACCCGTCGGTCCAATCAAGATGCAGGAAAAGCTGGACGCGCTGGCGAAGGCTGGCATCATCGTTCCAGACGACATTGACCCCGAATTGCTGGCGCAACTGACGGGCCTCGGCTCCACCAAGCCGCAACCCGGTAAGGAAATGGAGGCGATCCGGGCCGCCAACTTCCTGATGAACCAAGACCCGTCCGGCGGTGCTTGGATCAACTTCAACAAGCCCAAAAACGCAGACGGCTCTGACGCTGCCGCCCGTGGTGGCCGCGCAGGTGGGCGTCGCCGTCGGGGCTAATCCAAGCCAAAACAACAGGCAAAGCGGCATATTTCGCTTTGCCTGACTGACAAGATGCGGCAAAACCCTGCTATTCTTTAAGGAGTTTTATCCCGTGTCATTTATCCGCCGTCTGAAAACAGAACTAGAACGCCCGCGCGAGGATCGCCCCTTTGGCAGCGGCTGGCTGTCGGGTGGCGGGGCGCTGTTGGCAGGCCTTACCGCGGCGGCCATTCTTGCGGTCATGTATTTCCCAGGCCTGTTCTCGACGCCCGATCTGTCGAAGGTCGTCACCCAAGCGCATCTTCAATTGCTGCTGCAAGTGGTGCTGCTCGTCGGCTACGCCTTCGCGTTGCTATCCTTGCTCTTGTCCCGTGACAAAATCCTTGGTTGGACGGCGCTGTTCATGATCGTCATAGTCTCGCTGATCGGGACGCCGGATGACGGTTCCACCCTGACAGCACCGCTTTATTTCGGCCTCGACTTCTTCATTCTAAACGTCGTCTTCCTCGGCTTCCTCTTCGTCCCGCTGGAACGCTATTTCCCGCAGGACCAAAACCAGACCGTCTTCCGACCCGAATGGCAGGAGGATATGTTCTACTACCTCGTGTCCTCGCTGATGGTGCAGGTCCTGACTTTCCTGACGCTGATGCCGTCGAACCTGATCACTGGCTATTTCAACATGAGCGGCATTCAGGAATGGATCTTCGCCCTGCCCTTCGTCGTGCAGCTTTTCCTGATCATCCTGTTCTCCGACTTCGTGCAATACTGGGTGCATCGCCTGTTCCATACCGTTCCGGCGCTATGGCGGTTCCATGCGGTTCACCATTCCGCCAAGAAGCTGGACTGGCTGGCGGGCTCGCGCATGCATTTCATTGAAATCGCCATCCTGCGCGGCTTCACTGCGATTCCGATGTTTACACTGGGCTTCGATCCGGCGGCCATTCAGGCCTATGTTCTGATCGTGTATTTCTATTCCCATTTCATCCATTCCAACATCGGCTGGAACCTGAAACCTATCGAGAGCACTTTCGCCACGCCCCGCTTCCACCACTGGCATCACGGCGCCGAGCGCGAGGCCATCGACGTCAACTACGCCATCCACTTCCCGATCCTCGACCGCCTGTTCGGCACCTACCACATGCCCGAAGGCCGCTGGCCTCAACGCTACGGCGTGGCGGGAGAGCAGGTTCCACGTGGATTCGTGAAACAGTTCCTGCACCCGTTCACCAAAAAGAAGGTGCCCGAGGCGGAATAGGCGCTGACCTGATCCCATTCATGAAAACCATGCGTATTCTTGCAAGATCAGGTCGCAGACAGCCATTGCGGACAGGGGCCGAAGCCCTACAACTCTAAGCAGAAACAACTGCTTCGGTGTGCCCATGTCCGACAAAGACCCACTCGTGATCTTCACCCCCTCCGGCAAGCGCGGGCATTTTCCGGTTGGGACTCCGGTGTTGACGGCCGCGCGCCAACTGGGTGTTGATCTGGACTCGGTCTGTGGCGGACGGGGTATCTGCTCTAAGTGCCAGATCACGCCGTCCTATGGTGAATTCCCAAAACACGGCGTTACGGTCAAAGATGGCGCTCTAAGCGATTGGAACAGCGTCGAGCAACGCTATGACGACAAGCGCGGGTTGGCCAAAGGCCGCCGCCTTGGCTGTCAGGCGCAGGTCAAAGGCGACATCGTCATTGACGTCCCTGAAAGCAGTCAGGTCCACCGTCAGGTCGTCCGCAAACGTGCAGAAGCGCGGGACATCACCCTGAACCCGTCCACAAAGCTGTTTTATGTCGAGGTGGAGCAACCCGACATGCACGAACCCTCCGGCGATCTGGAACGTCTGATCAAAGCGCTGCGCCATGACTGGGATCTGCCTGAATTGGAGGCCGATCTGGGTCTTTTGAAAATCTTGCAACCGACCTTGCGCAAGGGAGATTGGAAAGTCACCTGCGCCGTGCATCTGGGTGACGCCATGTTCGGGCCGCGCATCATGCATATCTGGCCGGGCTTCTATGAAGGCACTGTCTACGGGCTGGCGGTCGATCTTGGCTCCACCACCATCGCGGGCCATCTGTGTGACCTTGCCACCGGCGAGGTCGTGGCGTCCTCAGGGATCATGAACCCGCAAATCCGTTTCGGCGAAGACCTGATGAGCCGCGTCAGCTATTCCATGATGAACCCCGGCGGGGCCGAGGAAATGACCCAAGCCGTGCGCGAGGGCATGAACGCGCTGTTCGTCAACATCGCGTCGGAAGCCGGTATCGACCGCAATCTGATCGTGGACGCCGTGTTCGTATGCAATCCGGTGATGCACCACCTGTTCCTTGGCATCGACCCGTTCGAGCTGGGTCAGGCACCTTTCGCGCTTGCTACATCTGAGTCTTTATCGTTGCGAGGCATAGAGTTAGGCCTCAACCTTCATCCTGCGGCCCGCGTCTATCTGCTGCCCTGCATTGCGGGTCATGTCGGCGCGGACGCCGCTGCTGTGGCCTTGTCCGAAGCCCCTGATAAATCCGACGACCTTGTGCTTGTCGTCGATGTCGGCACCAACGCGGAAATCCTGCTCGGGAATAAAAACAAGGTGCTGGCTTGCTCCTCGCCGACCGGACCGGCCTTTGAGGGCGCACAGATCAGCTCCGGCCAGCGCGCCGCCCCCGGCGCGATTGAGCGCGTAGAAATAGACCCCGTGACCAAGGAACCCCGCTTCCGCGTCATCGGCTCCGATGTCTGGTCCGACGAGGACGGCTTTGACGAGGTCATCGCCAGCACCGGCATCACGGGCATCTGCGGCTCCGGCATTATCGAAATGGTGGCCGAGATGCGACTGGCGGGCATCGTCGATGGACCTGGCCTGATCGGATCACCTGAACAAACCGGCACAAGCCGTTGTTTTCTAGACGGAAGAACATATAGCTACATGGTGCATGACGACCCCGAGCGGCCCATCACCGTCACCAATCGCGACATCCGCGAAATCCAGATGGCCAAGGCCGCGCTCTATTCCGGTGCGCGGCTGCTGATGGACAAGTTCGGCGTCGACAAGGTCGACCGCGTTGTGTTGGCCGGCGCGTTCGGCGCGCATATCAGCCCGAAACACGCCATGGTGCTGGGAATGATCCCCGACGCGCCGCTCGACAAGGTCACCTCTGCCGGTAACGCCGCAGGCACAGGAGCGCGTATTGCGTTGCTGAACACAAAGGCTCGCAGGGAAATCGAAGAAACGGTTCACAATATTCACAAGATCGAAACCGCCATCGAGCCACGGTTCCAAGAGCATTTCGTAAACGCGTCAAACATTCCAAACGCGGTGGAGCCGTTCCCGATCCTGAACTCTATCGTGACCCTGCCCGAGGTGAACTTCAACACAGGTGGCGGGGACAAAGAAGGCGGTCGCCGCAGGCGCAGACGCTCTTGACGCCATCGCGCGGCTCACTTAACTCAAAGCTCAAGGCGGGTATGGTGAAAAGGTATCACGGCAGCTTCCCAAGCTTTAGTTACGAGTTCGATTCTCGTTACCCGCTCCAAATCTTATGAAAAATATTCCCTATCATACCCCGCTGGACGCCGATACGTTGCGTGCGCTTGGAATACCGGAACCTTGGGCTTTCGGGGTCGCAGACCGCACACGTTTCAGCGAGTTGGATCCCTTGGGTCACATCAATAACGCGGCCTATCTGGCTTGGTTCGAGAGCTTTCGCATCCAGTATATGCAAGCCTATGGCATTGGCTACTCGGGGGCGGATGCTCCGCAATTGGTCTTGCGTCAGGTGCAGGTGGATTACCTCGCCGAAATGAAACTGGCCGAGGATTACATCGTGACGGGGCGGGCCAGCGTATTGCGCACCTCCAGCTTCAAGATGGACTATGCCGTGTGGTCCGGTGGCAGTTTGCGCACCACGTCCCACGCCATCATCGTGCTGCTGAACGCGGACGGCACCAAACGCGCAATCAGCCCCGAGCTACGAGACATGCTAAAGACCCGTGACGGCGCAACCGACGCCTAGTTCGACCGAAGGTAGCTCAGAAGCAATCGGGTCGAGCTGTCTTTGCCCTCTTCCGACGCCTCCCCACGCAGCACCGGCGTCAGCGCATTGGCCAGTTCCTTGCCAAGTTCCACGCCCCATTGATCGTAGGAATTGATCCCCAGCATTACGCCTTCCACGAACACACGGTGTTCATAGAGCGCTATAATCTGGCCCAGCACAAACGGCGTTAGCTTTGGATAGACAAGCGTGGTCGACGGGCGGTTCCCCGGAAATACCCGATGACGCGCTTGGCGATCCAGTTCCGTTCCGGACAGGCCACGTTTGGCCATGATCGCCGTCGCTTCTTCGAGGCTGCGGCCTACCATCAAGGCTTCTGATTGGGCCAGACAATTCGCCACTAGCAACTCATGCTGATGCGCAAGCTCCGGCTCATGACCTTCCCGCGCCACCATAAATTCGCATGGCACGACCCGCGTACCTTGGTGGATCAATTGATAGAAGGCGTGCTGCCCGTTGGTCCCCGGCTCGCCCCAAACGACGGGGCCGGAGTTCACCTCCAAGGTCGAGCCGTCCATCGCCACAGATTTGCCGTTGCTCTCCATTTCAAGTTGTTGAAAATATGCCGGAAGCCGCGTCAGGCGTTGATCATAGGGCAGCACCGCGCGAGTTGCATGGCCGCAGCCTTGGTTGTTCCAAACCCCGACCAAAGCCAGCATCACTGGCAGGTTCTGATCCAGCGGCGCGTCGCCGAAATGGCAATCCATGTCATAGGCCCCGCGCAGGAAGGCATCAAAGTCATCCGCGCCGATGGCAATTATCAGCGACAGCCCAATCGGGCCCCACAAGGAATAGCGCCCGCCGACCCAATCCTCGAACCCGAACACCCGCTCCGGCGCTATGCCGAACTCGGTCGTCTTTTCTTCGGCGGTCGATAGCGCTGCAAACTGGGCACCAGTGTCGGTAACGCGCGTCGCCATCCATTCCTGCGCGGTTCTGGCATTGGTCATCGTCTCGATGGTGGTGAAGGTCTTCGAGGCCACGATGACCAGCGTCGTCGCAGGATCGAGCCCGCGCAGCGTATCCGCGATATCCGCGCCATCCACATTGGAAACAAAATGCACCCGTGGCCCATCGTGATACGGTGCCAGTGCCAGCACAGCCATCGCAGGGCCAAGGTCCGAGCCGCCAATGCCGATATTGACCACATCCGTGATCGCGCCGCCCTGCCCTTTGACAGCGCCAGATCGCACAGCCTCGGCGAAATCAGCCATGCGCGCGCGGGTCTCGCGCACGCCCTCCATGACGTCTTCGCCGTCGACCTCGATTGCACCGTCGCTCATGTTGCGCAACGCAGTATGGAGCACTGCACGCCCTTCGGTCTCGTTAATCTTCATGCCCGAGAACATGGCCTCGCGCCGTGCCGCAACGTCAGCGTTCGCTGCCATTGATAAAAGCAACGCTCGGTCCTCCACGCCAATCTGGGTTTTGGAGTAGTCGAACAGCATGTCGCCATGCTGCACGGAATACTCCTGCGCACGGCTGGGGTTTTCCCCGAAAAGATCTGCGAGCGTTGCGCGCTGTTCGGCACGGGTTTTCAGGTCTGTCCAATTCATCACGGTGCCCAATGTACTGTTGCAGTCGCAAGGACGGTCCGGATCGGGGCCTCCATGCGGGTTGCGTGGGTGGCACGATCCAGTGCCTCACGCTTTTCTTTGCCAGCGATCAGAACATGGCTGCTCATGGCCTCCTCCAACACGCGACCGCTCAGTGTCACGCGCGGTTCCAACCCGTCAGAGGCCTCGACCATCATCAGGTCCGGCGCATTAGAGGCCAACGCGGCTTCCAGGTCAAGCGAGCCCGGAAACAGCGATGCGGTATGCATGTCAGCCCCCATCCCCACAACAAGAACCGACAAAGGCAGATGCGCCGAGATATCGGGCAACGTATCCCCATCCGGCCTGATCGACACATAATTCGCAGCCGCAGCCCGCGACGTCAGAAGACGCGCGCGGATCATACGCTCATTGGACCGCTCATGGTCCGCAGGCACCCGCCGCTCGTCCCCGACCAATACGGTCACGCGGCTCCAATCAAGGTCGGCTGCACACAAGGCATCAAACACCGGACCGGGTGTCGAGCCGCCCGGCACAGCAAAGCTGACCTGATCATGGGTCATCAACGCTTCGTTCAACTCCCCCGCCAGATGATTGGCGAGGTCGATCATCATCAGATCGCGGTCCGGATATTCGATTAATTCCATTATTTAATCTCCCGCCAGCGGCGCCCGTCGCGGTGCAACAGCATCAACGCATCTTCAGGACCCGTTGTTCCCGGCTCGTACTGAACCGGTTTATCGCCACGGTTCTGCCAGCCTTCGATAATCGGATCAGTCCACGCCCAAGCTGCTTCGACCTCGTCGCCGCGCATGAACAAGGTCTGGTTACCACGGATCACGTCCATAATCAGCCGCTCATAAGCGTCCGGTACATCCGCGCCTTCCGGCCCGAGTGCGTCGGCAAAGGTCATATCCAGCGGCACGTCGACCAAGCGCATGCCCCCCGGCCCCGGCTCCTTGATGGTCACACGAAGGTCCATCCCCTCGTCCGGTTGCAGGCGGATCGCCAACACGTTGGCTTTACTGCCTGCATCTTCCTCAAAGATGGAGTGCGGCACGTCTTTGAATTGAACCACGATCTCCGACATTCGTCCCTTAAGTCGCTTGCCCGTGCGCAAGTAGAACGGTGTGCCTTTCCAGCGCCAGTTGGAGATATCGACCTTCATCGCAATGAAGCTCTCGGTCTTGCTCGCGGGGTTCTCGGAATGCTCAATATAGGACGCTTGATCCTTATCCGCCGCATACTGACCACGCACGATATTCTCGGACGGCACCGGATCCAGCGCGCGGATCACTTTCAGCTTCTCGTCGCGCACCGCGTCGGGATCGAACCGCGATGGAGGCTCCATCGCGGTCAAGCAGAGCAACTGCATCAGGTGGTTCTGGATCATATCCCGCATTGCGCCGGATTTGTCATAGTAGCCCCCGCGTCCCCCGACGCCCACTGTCTCGGCCACCGTAATCTGCACATGGTCAATATACTGGGCATTCCAGAGCGGCTCGAACAGCATGTTGGCAAAACGCACGGCCATAAGGTTTTGCACGGTTTCTTTGCCAAGATAGTGATCGATGCGGTAAATCTGGTGCTCGTCAAAGCTGTCCGCCAGTACAGCGTTTAGCGCTTTGGCGCTTTCCAGATCGCGGCCAAAAGGCTTCTCAACCACGATACGGCTGTCCGGCGTCGCGATCTTGTGCTTGTGCAACCGCGTCGCCAGATCACCGAACAGGCTTGGCCCCACCGAGAAATAGAACGCCTGAACCACATCCTTACGCACGAGTTTGGCAAGCGTTTCCCAGCCACCAGAGCCTTTCGCGTCGATTGGCGTGTAATGCAGCTGTGCCAGAAACGCGTCCACGGTTTTCGGTTTGCGCTTCTTTTCCGGTACGAATTCTTCAATAGACTCGCGTATGAGTGCTCTGAAGCCGTCATCGTCAAGCTCGCTTCGTGCGGCCCCGATGATGCGCGCATCTTTGGGCATCTGCCCTGCCAAAAAACGACGATATAGCCCCGGCAGGATTTTTCGGCGCGCCAGATCACCGGTGCCGCCAAAGATCACAAGATCAAAGCTCTCTACAGGAATGACGCGTGAGACCATCGGGATACCCTTCTTTCCGGTATGACGTTGCCAACCTGTTAGCGCTAACGAAGCCACAATTCCAGTGAAAATTGTTCCACGATATTCTAACACCCCACACGTTGGTCACAACCGTGTCAGATGATACTTTGAGCACTTTCTCTTCACACCGCAACACGCTAGCCATAGCAGGCAGGCCATGGAGAAGACTGGATGAAAGACCAAATTGACGCCGCATTGCAGGCAAATGCGGGCAAATTCACGGACCCGTTCGTCACTGCAAAGGGCGAAACCCGTGCGTCGGTGGCCTTGTCAAACCCGCAAACGCTTTGGTTCAACACCGGTACGCTGTGCAACATCGAATGCGAGAACTGCTATATCCTGTCGTCGCCCAGCAACGATGCGCTAGTCTACTTAACCACCTCAGAAGTGGAGGACTATCTCGACCAGCTGGAAACCCGCAGATGGGGTGTTCGCGAGATTGCCTTCACCGGTGGCGAGCCATTTATGAACCCGGACATGGCCGATATGACCCGCGCCGCTCTGACGCGGGGCTATGACGTCCTGATACTAACCAACGCGATGCGCCCGATGATGCGCAAAACCGTGCGCGTGGCGCTGACTGCGCTCATCACAGAATTCGGTGACAAACTGACCTTCCGCATCTCGCTCGATCATTGGTCGCCAGAGGTGCATGACAAAGAGCGCGGCAAAGATGCATTCGCAAAGACCATCGAGGGCATGGAGTGGCTCCGCGATCAAGGTGCGCGCATGGCCGTTGCAGGCCGGTCCGTTTGGGCCGAAAGCGACGCAGCCGCGCGCGCTGGGTATGCTGGAATAATTGCAAAATATGACTTCAACATCGACGCACAGGACCCTGCTTCTACGGTTCTTTTCCCCGAAATGGATGAAACCGTCGAGGTGCCGGAGATCACCACGGAGTGTTGGGACATACTGGGCAAGTCGCCTGATGCGGTGATGTGTTCGTCGTCGCGCATGGTTGTCAAGCGCAAGGGGGCTGACAAACCGGCTGTTCTTGCCTGCACCCTGCTCGCCTATTCGCCGGAATTCGAACTGGGAACGACGCTGGAAGAGGCCGAGACTGACGTGAAGCTGAACCACCCGCATTGTGCGAAGTTTTGCGTCCTTGGCGGGGCCAGCTGTTCAGCTTAAACACCTGCCATGCCACATGACCATCATCACCACCACATAAGTCCGGAGGACGGCGACGCGCGGGTGGCTTGGGCCATTGCCGTCAATATGGGCCTCACCGTTTTGCAGGTTGTCGGTGGTATCTTGTCGGGCAGTCTCGCGTTGATCGCCGACGCACTTCACAACTTTTCCGACGCCATCGCATTGATCATCGCCTTTGCGGCGCGCAAAATCGGTCGTAAACCCGCTGACGCCTCGATGACCTTCGGCTACAGACGCGCCGAAACCGTCGCTGCGCTGATCAACTACACAACGCTGATCGTGATCGGCCTGTATCTTCTGTATGAGGCCACCCTGCGCGTCTGGAGCCCCAGCCCCGTCGACGGCTGGTTGGTCGTATGGATCGCGGTTGCAGCTTTGGTCGTGGATCTCGTGACCGCGGCGCTTACCTATTCAATGTCCAAATCGTCGATGAATATCAGGGCCGCATTTCTCCACAATCTCGCGGATGCGTTGGGCTCCGTTGCGGTCATCATCGCCGGTACGACAATCCTGTTGTTCGACTGGCCGTTGATTGATCCGCTAATTACCTTCCTGATCGCGGGCTACATCCTGTGGCAATCCATCCGCGAAATCGGCCCTGTGATCCGCGTCCTTATGCTTGGCACGCCACCGCAATTGGATATGGAGGCGTTGCTGTCGGACATCCGCGACCATGTCGGTGTCGAGGATGTGCACCATCTGCATGTCTGGCAAATGGAAGAGGATCAGACAGCTTTAAGCGCGCATATCGTGACGTCGGATACATCAATTGCAGTTCGTAAATCCTTGAAAATACTTCTTAAAAAGAACCACGGCATATCCGAAATCATTCTGGAACTCGAACACCCGTCTGATGCCTGCGTGGGTGCTGAAACCATCGGCCACGCCTAGCTTTCAAGCTCGGCGTCCCAATACAGGAAATCTATCCAGCTTTCATGCAGGTGGTTTGGCGGGAATTTACGCCCGACATTCAACAACTGCCCCGCGCTTGGCCGACCCGGCGGCTTGCGCAAAGACATGCCGGAGCGGTGCAACCATTGTGACCCTTTGCGCAGGTTGCATTTGGAGCACGCCGCCACGACGTTTTCCCACGAGGTGATCCCACCATGGGCGCGCGGCACGACGTGATCGAAGGTCAAATCACCCCGCGCACCGCAATACTGGCAGCAAAATTCGTCGCGTAGAAACAGATTGAACCGCGTGAAAGCCACCTTCTTTTGTGGCTTCACATAATCCTTCAACACCACGACGCTGGGAATGCGTATTTCCATCGAGGGGGAGCGGACAACATCGTCATACTCGCTCAGAATTGTGACGCGATCCAAAAACGCCGCCTTCACCGCCTCCTGCCACGTCCATAATGACAATGGAAGGTAGGATAAGGGCCGATAGTCTGCGTTAAGCACCAATGCCGGATTGTGCTTCAAACACCCCGGCTCATGTACAAAATCATGCCTGAAGTCGCCGTCCATAGAGAAGAGGTCTCCTGCTCTGTAGTGCCGTTGCGAACACCAGAGCGGGGAGCCCCGCCCCAGTCCTGAAAAAACTATATATCGTTATTCTCACCTGACAAGCCCCGCCATATGGCAGGTCACGGCGGGAGCATGGCCTCCTTGCGTGACGGGCATGTGACGATTCTGCACAGCGGATTAAGCAGCCAGACTCGCTAGGCTCAACTCACGCATCGATAGGGATCACAAAATGCCATCTATCTCGACGCCACCCCTACCCGAAGACGCGCTGTTGCGCCGCTATGAAAACGGCGCGGGCCATTATACTGATTGCTTTATGGTCACCGTCCCCGGGACCGTTGAACTTCCGCAATTCATCGAAGCGTTCTACACAGCCCCATTGTTTCGCAGCGAACGAGTCATCCTGAAATACGCCGTCAAACGCCCGTCTACGGACAAGGATGCTTCCGACATCGCATATGGCCGCACCGTGGCGTTTGCCGCATGGACTGTAGAAGTACGCACTGAAAACCAACTGCTGATGTGCGATATGGCTTCCAAGACAAGATCGTGGTTCATGGTCGATAAGGTGCGTGATGGTACGCGTCTTTATTTCGGCTCCGCCGTCACGGCAGACAAGAAAACAGGGAGGTTAGGTTTCCTGTTCAATGCCTTGTTGCCACTCCATAAATTGTATTCCAGAGCTTTGCTTAAAGGCGCCACTACGCATCTCAACCAAGGTCTAGCCCAAGCTGCTGCCCAATAAACGACAACGCCACGCCAAGGCCGTCTGGCGCGATGCCGTGACCGGTGCCCTTCATGACATGACCATAAACGGGAAACCCCGCCTCTTGCAGCGCGTCGCCGGCTTCCGGCATGGAGATGGGTGGTACGACGTCATCCTGATCACCGTGGATCAAAATCACCGGTGGTTTGGATTTCGCCTCATCGGCCAAAAGTTCGGGGCGCAACAGGCGACCAGAGAACGCGACGACGCCCGCGAACTGGTCCTCACGACGTGGTGCGATATGAAGGGCCATCATGGTCCCTTGCGAGAACCCGACCAAAATGGTCTCGGCCTCTGACACGCCCTCTTCTTCCATTGTCGCGTCGATATAGGCGCTCAAGTCCTCGACCGCCTGCATCATGCCACGCTCGGATTCCTCCTCGGAGGAGCCGTCAATCCAAGGAATCGGGAACCATTGAAAACCCATCGGGTTGCCTGTGCATTGCTCCGGCGCGTTCGGGGCCACGAATACGGTATCCGGCAAATGCTCCGACAACGGGTCCGCCAGACCCAACAGATCGGCACCATCCGCGCCATATCCGTGGAGAAAGATCACCAGCGAGCTGTCCTCGCCCGATTTCGATGCCTTGCGGCTGCTTTCCAAAACCCGTGTCATGTGATCCCTTCTCGATCTTTTGCCACCCTGTAATAGGCCCACAAGATGCGGGCGGCAACGCTTTGCCATGGTGACCAGTCCAACGCCATCTGGCGCATCTCTTTTTCTTTGGGGCGATCCGGCAATTCAAACAAGATGCGTGCCGCCTCCTGTAAGGCCAAATCACCCGACGCGAACACATCCGCATGGCCCAGAGAGAACATGGCGTAGATCTCTGCCGTCCATGAGCCGATGCCCGGCACAGCCGTTAGTGTCTGTATGACGTCCGACGTACTTTTGTCGCGTAACGCATTGAAATCAATGCCGGACGTGGCAAGCGCATGGGCATAGCGGATTTTCTGCCGCGAGAGACCACAAGCTCGAAGCTCGTCCTCACTGGCCGCAGCAACCGCGCGCGCGTCGATCAATCCCGCGTCACGCAACCGCCCGTTAATGGCCGCCGCAGAGGCAATCGAGACCTGCTGCCCCATTATCGCCGACAAAAGCTCCGAAAACCCCTCCGGCTTCAGCCTCAAGGGCAGTTTTCCCACCTGCGTTAAGGCCTGCGCAAACCGTGGCTCACGCTCGGCCAGCCATGCCGCGCCTTCCGCGACGCAACGATCACCCTTGATAATGCGCATCTAGCCACTCTAAAGCCGCGTCCACGCTCGTGACAATCGGGCCGTCCGGCGGCGCTGTCCGGTTGATCATCAATACGGGCAGGCCGATCTGGCGGGCTGCGTCCAGTTTGGAGCGTGACATCACCCCGCCCGCATTCTTGACCACCAACCAGTCAATTTTCAGATTGGTGAACAGCTGCACCTCGTCTTCGATCGAAAACGGTGGTCGCCCGACCAGAAACTCTCCGTTCTCAAACGGGAACGGTTCTTCGGGCGGATCAATCTGGCGGCATATCAACGTGCACGACGACAAGCCGGCGAACTGCTCCAAGGTCTGCCGGCCCGTTGCCAAAAACACCTTTGATCCGGTTTGGATCACGCTTTCTGCCTGCGCGGGATGGTCAATAAAGGTCCAGTTGTCACCGTCAGCCGGCCCCCAAGGATCGCGCCGCAATTGCAGATGCTCAAGCTTCACGTCCGCGCAAACACGCGCCGTGCGGTCAGTGATTTGAACAGCGAACGGGTGTGTCGCATCAATGACCAGATCAACGGGATGCGCTGCCAGCCAGTCGCGAAAACCCTGTTCGCCCCCAAATCCGCCAATCCGTGTCTCGCATCCCAGATCGCGCGGCGCACGGGTCGCCCCGACCAATGACGCGGTGACCTGATGGCCCCGTTCTACCAACGCATGCGCCAGATTGCGCGCCTCGCTGGTACCGGCCAGAAGTAGAATTCTCATAGCCCCGCCGTCGCCAGAACCGTGCCCGCACGATCGATGATCACGATGCTCGGCTGCACAGGGGCGTCCTTCAATATCAGTTTCACTTGTTGCAATGCCTCTTGCGCGACGCGCGCGGCCAATTCAGGTGCTATTGTTACGGCCTCAAGCGCTGTGTTGGAGGTTGAAATGTCTGCTTTAACCCATTCATTCAGCGCCTTAAAATCAACTTGCGACCTCTTGGAATGCAAGTCCCGCGCACCTTGTGCCAGCTTGGTGATTTTGCCGATGCCACCGCCGATGGTGATCCGCTCGATAGGATGTCGGGACAGGTATTTCAGCAACCCGCCTGCAAAATCCCCCATGTCGAGCATCGCGTGATCCGGCAAATCCAGCATGTCTTGAACGACCCGCTCCGAGGTCGATCCCGTGCAGCCCGCCACATGCGATAAACCCACGGCACGCGCAACGTCTATCCCGCGGTGGATCGAGGCGATCCAGGCAGAGCACGAGAACGGCCTGACCACCCCCGTGGTTCCCAAAATCGACAAGCCGCCTTCAATGCCCAAACGGGGATTCCACGTTTTCTTGGCAATTTCGGCCCCGTTCACCACGGAAACCGTAATCTCCACATCCGGCATCTGTCCGAATTCGCTGGCCATTTCGGCGACCACCTCGTCCATCATGGCACGCGGCACAGGGTTAATTGCTGGCTCCCCCACGCCGATCGGCAAACCCGGCTTGGTGACGATCCCGACGCCCTCTCCGGCGCAAAACTTCACGCCACCCGTCGAGGGCGCAACCCGCGCTTTAATGATAGCGCCGTGGGTCACATCAGGATCGTCGCCTGCGTCTTTCTCGATGCCAACCTCGACCCAGCCTTCACCCTGAACTACCGAAGCCAACGCGAAGACAGGTGTTTCCCCTTTGGGCAAGGTAATGGTCACGTCCGGTGGCACCGTGCCGCCCCACAATATTTGCAGCCCGGCCTTGGTGGCCGCCGTAGCGCACGCGCCCGTGGTCCAGCCACGGCGCAATTTGGGAAGGGTGTCGTCAGTCATGCGCGCGACCTTAGCGTCACGTCCCCGCGCCGCCAATGGCCATTGCGGCGTCGCTCTTTCGCTTTTGCACGGGCGGGTTACGGGTCATAAAGGCCCCATGAGCGACTCGATGCCCCTTCCCCAAGGCCAATGGCCTGTTTTGCAGCCCGGCTGGGTCTGGCTGTGCGGCGCAGGCCCCGGTGATCCCGGCCTGCTGACCTTGCACGCGCTCAACGCGCTGCGGCAGGCGGATGTGGTGATTTACGATGCGCTGGTACAGGAGGCGATCCTAGACTGGGCCCCTCAGGCCGAACATATTTACGCAGGCAAACGCGGTGGCAAACCTTCGGCCAAGCAGCGCGATATTTCTCTGCGACTGGTCGATCTGGCGCGTGAGGGAAAACGTGTTTTGCGGCTGAAAGGCGGCGATCCCTTCGTGTTCGGGCGTGGTGGCGAAGAGGCCCAAACCCTCGTTCAACATGGCGTCCCTATCCGGATCATCCCCGGCATCAGCGCGGGCATTGGCGGGCTGGCCTATGCGGGCATCCCTGTCACCCACCGTGACGTGAACCAGTCGGTAACCTTTGTGACGGGCCACGACCAATCCGGCAACGCCACGGGCAGTCTTGACTGGCAGGCTATCTCCAAAGGGTCACAGGTCATCGTGATCTACATGGGCATGAAGCATATCGCCCATATCACGGCGCAACTGCTGGCCGCAGGCCGACCCGCCACCGAACCGGTTGCGATTGTCACCACTGCCACGACCGAGCATCAGCAGGTGCTGGAAACCACTCTTGGCACCTGCGTCGCCGACATCGAAGCGTCCGGTGCCGAGCCACCGGCAATTATCTGCGTTGGTCGCGCTGTCGCGATGCGGCAGGTGCTGGACTGGCAAGGACAGATCGCAGGTGAGGCCCCGCGAAATCTGGACCCCTTGGGCCGAGGCCGTCCGGCCGAAAGCGCATGATCCCCGGCCACGGCTTGCTGATCGCCGCCCCCGCATCGGGCACGGGCAAAACCACTGTCACACTGGGACTGCTCCGCGCCTTATCGCGGCGCGGTGCGGTGCGCGGGGCCAAGTCCGGCCCTGACTATATTGACCCACGCTTTCATGAGGCCGCATGCGGGCAAGCGTGCGTCAATCTGGATGCGTGGGCCATGCAGCCCGGCCGCATCCGCAGTCTGGCGCAAGGTCTCGGAAATGATTTTCTGGTCGTCGAAGGTGCAATGGGATTGTTTGACGGCGCTATGCCCGACGGCAAAGGCTCCGCCGCAGATGTCGCTGAAATCCTTGGAATTCCGGTCGTTCTGGTGATTGACGGCTCCGGCATGGGGCAAAGTGCGGCGGCAATTGCCGAGGGCTTTGCGCGGCACCGCCCAGGCGTCACAGTCGCGGGCGTTATCCTCAACAAGGTTGCCAGTCCGCGCCATGAAGCCATGCTGCGACGTCATTTCCCAAGCGAGCTGCCTGTTTTGGGTGCCCTGCCACGCCGCGCTGATCTTGGCCATCCGTCCAGACATTTGGGGTTGGTGCAGGCGTCCGAGCGGCCGGACCTCGACCAATGGCTAGACGACATCGCAGACTTGGTTGAGGCGCATGTTAATATGGACGCCCTCCCCTCAAGCCCCGTCACCAGAACAGAGTTTCACCCCACCCGAGCTTTGCCCTATGCCCGCATCGCCGTAGCACAGGACGAGGCGTTCGCTTTTGCCTATCCTCACATGCTGGAGGATTGGAAAGCCGCTGGATCCACGATCCACACCTTCTCGCCGCTAAAGAACGAGGCCGTACCTGCATGCGATTTTGTATTTCTACCCGGCGGGTATCCGGAGCTGCATGCGGAACGTCTTGCAACTAATTCTAATTTTATGGACAGCTTGAGAGAAGCGTCACAGGCCTCTGATATATATGGAGAATGTGGTGGTTACATGATGTTGGGCGAAACCCTGACCGACGCCGAGGGTACCGTGCACAAGATGGCTGGACTCCTCGCGTTGCAAACCAGCTTTGCCGAGCGGAAGCTGCATCTGGGCTACCGGAATTTAAACGCCGGCGATGGCCCAATGGCCGGACACTTCAAAGGGCATGAATTTCACTACGCAACCACGTTGAAAGCCCAAGGTGCCCCACTGTTCCATGCCACGGACGCCGAAGGCACGACGCTCCCTCCCATGGGCCTGCGTCAGGGGCGGGTCTGCGGCTCTTTTGCACATGTCATCGACCGTCTGGACACCCCTCAAAACTAGGCGTAGCGATAAGCGCATGACTGACGCAACCAATGCCCCCGCCCGCTCCGACCCCCGCACCCGCCGCAATGTGGCGGTTCTTGTCGGTGCTCAAGCCATTCTTGGCAGCCAGATGCCAATGCTGTTCGTGGTGGGTGGCCTTGTCGGCAATACGCTAACGCCAAACCCCTGCCTCGCGACGCTACCGATTTCGATGATCGTTTTCGGCTCGATGACCACAGCGCCATGGATCAGCCCGTTGATGCAGCGCCAAGGCCGTCGCAACGGCTTTATCATTGGTGCACTTGCGGGCGCTTTGGGGGCAGCAGTCGCGGGCTACGGCCTCTATATTGGCTCGTTCCTGATGCTGCTTTTAGGCAGCTATATCAGCGGCATATATATGTCTGCGCAAGGTTTCTACCGCTTCGCCGCTGCCGACGGTGCGTCCGAGCAGTTCCGTCCCAAAGCGATTTCCTATGTGATGGCGGGCGGGCTGATGTCGGCGATCATCGGGCCGCAGCTTAACAAGGTCATGTTTGACTTCAGCGTCATTCCTTTCCTCGGCAGCTATGTCGCCATCGTGGTGCTGAACTTGGTCGGATTGTTCTTGTTCTTCCTGCTGGACCTGCCCAACGCCGCCGCATTGGCTGCTGCGAAAACCAACGACGCTGTCCGCTCCAAGTTGGAACTGCTCAAGACCCCGCGCGTGGCTGTGGCGATCATTTGCGGCATGGTTTCCTACGCGTTGATGAACCTCGTGATGACCTCCACTCCGCTGGCGGTCATGGGCTGCGGCTTTGAGGCAGACAGCGCCAACGACATCGTGTCAGCCCACATGCTGGCAATGTTCGTGCCGTCCTTTTTCACCGGCCACCTGATCAACCGCTTCGGTGTAGAAAAGATTGTCGCCACCGGTCTTGTGATCCTCGGCCTTGCCGGAGCAGTGGCCTTGACCGGAGTGACGCTTGCCAACTTCTTCATCGCCCTGATCCTACTGGGTCTTGGCTGGAATTTCGGCTTCATCGGCGCAACGACGATGTTGGCTTCGTCGCACACTGTCTCCGAGCGGGGCGTGGTGCAGGGTCTCAACGACTCGATTGTGTTCGGCTGTGTCACACTCGCGTCATTGGCTTCGGGCGGGTTGATGAACTGCTCCGGCGGCTCCGCGGTCGAGGGCTGGAACGCGGTCAACATCGCGATGATCCCGTTCCTGACCTTGGCGGGCGGCGCGCTGATCTGGCTGGCCTTACGGCCAAAATCAGCACGTTAACTGAAGAGCAACCGCCAGCGCTTGCCAAATTCGCTGAGCCCCAGCGTTCCATCTGCAACACGCGTCGGGTTGGAAATGGCTTGCTTTAGAAGCGCCCGCGCCTGCCAGCCTTCAGTTAAAACCGACGCCGCATCACGCCCCAAGCGGCGCTTCAGCGCAGATTGTTTGGGCATCTCCGCCAAAATGCGAATGCAGAGTGCTGCGATGGCTTTAGGCCGCCCGTCGACAAGCGGTCGGCGACCACGAGCCTCCAATTCAGGTGCGGCTTTCAAAAAGCGGGAAAGTCCGACGGCGCGGGCGAAAGCGACCACCTCGCCCCGCACATCAACAGGCGCGCCAAGAGCCGAAGCCCCCGCCCACATCAAGCCGCCTGCCGTGTCGTCAAGATAGCCAAGCAATGCGGCCTCGTCGTCAAACGCGTCATTGTAGATATCCCACCGTCGCGCCTGTACCAGACGATCCAGCTGCAATGCCTCCCCCGCCCCGATAGACGCGGCCAGCGCCGTGGTGACCTCATGCCCGCGCACCGGTTTGCCTTCGGCAATTTCCTCCAGCGCGTCGCGCCACCATTGCAGGCGCATTTCGGCGATCATCGGCTCTTGGGTGACCCATGGCGCGCGACTGACCTCAACATTCATCGCATAGAGTGGCCAGAGCACCTTCTGCGCGGCTTCGGTACCAAGCTGTGCTGCGGAAAACCGTTCAGGATCAGCACGTTCCACGAGGGAGCGGCAGGCCTCAAGAGACATGCGCACCCTCTTGCACCAGCTTCCAGTTGATCGCGTCCAGCAGTGCTTCGAAAGACGCATCGACAATGTTTGGCGATACGCCCACGGTGGACCAGCGGCGGCCCTTGCTGTCAGCGCTGTCGATGATGACACGGGTCACGGCCTCGGTGCCGCCTTGGGTGATACGGACCTTGAAATCCACCAGCCGCATGTCGTCGATCATCGCAGAATATGGCCCCAAATCCTTGGCCAGCGCTTTGGACAAGGCGTTCACCGGACCACGGTCAGAGCCGGTTTCGTCCATGCTCTCAGACACCGACAACATCTTGTCTCTGCCCACTTTTACCACGACGACGGCCTCGGACAGGCTGATCATCTTGTCGTATTTATTCTTCCGCCGTTCCACCGTAACCTTGTAACGCTTCACCTCAAAGAACTTTGGCAAAAGGCCGAGTTCACGGCGGGCCAAAAGCTCGAACGAGGCTTGGGCGGTGTCGTAGGAATACCCGTCATCCTCGCGCTGCTTAATCACATCAAGAATTCGCGGCAAGGCATTGGTATCAATATCTTTCAGCCCCATTTCAGCAAGGCGTTTACGCAGGTTGGACTGCCCCGCCTGATTGCTCATCGGGATGATGCGGGAATTGCCGACGACGGCAGGGTCGATATGCTCGTACGTCGTTGGATCCTTTAGGATTGCTGACGCGTGGAGGCCTGCCTTATGCGCAAACGCGGAAGCCCCCACATAGGGCGCGTGTTTGTTGGGAACGCGGTTCAGGATGTCGTCCAGCTTGCGCGAGGCCAGTGTCAGCAAGTGCAGGTTTTCTGCTTTGACACCAATGGCATAGCGGGACTTGTACGGCTCTTTCAGCAGCAGCGTCGGGATCAGGGAAGTCAGGTTGGCGTTGCCGCACCGCTCCCCCAGACCGTTCAGGGTGCCTTGGATGTGGCGCGCGCCTGCGTCTACGGCGGCCAAGGAGCCTGCGACGGCGTTGTCGGTGTCATTATGCGTGTGGATGCCAAGACGGTCACCGGGTATGCCGCTGGCGATGACTTTTCCCACGATTTCAGTGATTTCCGCAGGGAGGGTGCCGCCATTGGTGTCGCATAAAACCACTAAAGCACCTGCGTCGAAGGCGGCGTGGATGCAGGACAGGGCGTAGTCGGGATTGGACTTGTAGCCGTCGAAGAAATGCTCCGCGTCGAACAGGGCTTCGCGGGATTGGCTGACAATATGCTGAAAACTTTTCTCAATGTTTTCAAGGTTTTCGTCGAGGGTGATACCGAGGGCGGTTTTCACGTGGAAGTCATGGGTCTTGCCGACAAGGCAGACGGCGGGGGTATTGGCGTTCAGGACAGCGGCCAGAACATCATCATTCTCCGCCGATCGCCCCGCGCGTTTGGTCATGCCGAAAGCGGTCATGGTGGCGGAAGTCTTAGGCGCGTTGGAGAAAAACTCGCTGTCGGTGGGGTTCGCCCCCGGCCAGCCGCCTTCGATATAATCCACCCCAAGCTGGTCGAGCATCTTGGCGATCTCGATCTTTTCAGGGGTCGAAAACTGCACCCCTTGCGTCTGCTGCCCGTCGCGCAGGGTGGTGTCGAACAGGGTGAGGTGTTCGCGAGGACTCATTTGAGGGCCTCGAGCTTGGAGGAGTCGAAGTTGGGGCCTCTTTCAGCCCAATAGGAGCCGTCTTTGCTATATTTTAGCAAGAGACCATTTTCCTCGGCAAGTGTTCGTAGCCGATCTGCTTCGCTCCATTCTTCGCTGCTTCGAAACGACTTCCAAAGTTCAAGAATACGATCCGTCTGGCATTGAATCACATCAGCATTTTCGTTGCCGTGGATCGTCGGTGTGAACTTAAATCCAGTCGCGTCATCCTCAAACTGCGCCAAATCCTTTGCTTCAAAACCCAAAAATATAAGTCCATTCGCAAGATCGGATTTCTGCCCAGACCCTGCGAGCCGATGCAAAACTGAGAACGCACCCGGAGTATTGAGATCATCGGAAACCGCTGAGAGTACATCTGGGTGGAGATTTCGCGAGGCTTCGACATCCAACGTAAGTCTTGCCCACTTCCGCAGCGTCTTCTCTGCCTCAACCCGCTTCTTCTCCGTCCAGTCCATCGGCTTGCGGTAGTGCGTGCTCAACATCACAAACCGGATCACCTCGCCCGGCACGCCTTGGTCCAGCAAGTCCCGAACGGTGAAGAAATTGCCCAAGCTCTTGGACATTTTCTTGCCCTCGACCTGTAGCATCTCGTTATGCATCCAGACATTCGCGAAATCGTGGCCTGCGCATCTGCTCTGAGCGATCTCGTTTTCGTGGTGCGGGAAGGTCAGGTCGTTGCCGCCGCCGTGAATGTCAAATGCCGCGCCCAACAGCTCGTAGGCCATGGCGGAGCATTCGATATGCCAGCCCGGACGGCCCCTGCCCCATGGACTGTCCCAGCCCGGCAAGTCGTCGGAGGACGGCTTCCACAGGACGAAATCCATCGGGTCCTCTTTATAGGGTGCCACCTCGACCCGAGCGCCGGCGATCATGTCGTCGACGGAGCGGCCGGACAGCTTGCCGTAATCCTTGTAGCTGCGCACCTTGAACAGGACGTGACCCTCGGCGGCGTAGGCGTGGCCCTTGGCGATCAGGTCCTCGATCATCGCGATCATCGGCGCGATGTATTGGGTGGCACGAGGCGTGTCGGTCGGCTCAAGCGCGCCCAACGCGCCCATATCGTCAAGGAACCACCCGATCGTCTCGTCGGTGATCTCTGAGATCGGGCGGCCTGTTTCGGCGGCACGGGCATTGATCTTGTCATCCACGTCGGTGAAATTGCGCACATATCTGACATTCTCCACGCCGTATTCATGGCGCAGCAAGCGGTAGAGCATGTCGAAGACCAGCACGGGACGGGCATTGCCCAGATGGGCGCGCTCGTAGACCGTGGGGCCGCAGACATACATCGACGCTTTGCCGTCAACGAGCGGTTTGAAAACCTCTTTCTGCCGTGTCTTGGTGTTGTAGATCTTGATCGTCATTTTGGCCTCGCGCGCGGGTGTTGCGGCGGGTTTAGCGAAACTGACCTAAGATGGAAAACGCAAAACGACCCGCCTGAGAAATCTCAGATGGTAATGCAGCAACAAATGATGGTGCGTGTCGTCATAGGGCGTTGGTAGCAGGTCGAGCCTGTCCGGTCGAGTGCGGTTTTAAGGGCTATCACAAATTTCGATTTGACACGGGCGGCGCGGGCTGGCCCTTTGCGCGGATCATTGAGGGAGGCACGCATGGATATGTCGAACAGGATACAGGGGCTGACAGGTGGCGGCTCCGACGGGTGGGACGTGTTTTACAAAGCGCGGCGGATGATTACCGCAGGCGTCGGCGTGACCGAGCTGACGATTGGCGAGCATGACATTCGCACCGACCAGAGTATTCTGGACGCCATGCACCGGAGCGCCAGCGGCGGGCATACGGGCTATGCGATGGTGCCCGGCACCGATGCCTTGCGCGACGCGGTGGCGGCGCGGCTGACCGCGCGGACAGGCGTGCATACAACGCGCGACAACGTGATGGTGACCCCCGGCGGGCAGTCGGCGCTGTTCTCGGCCCATCATGCGCTGTGCGACGAGGGCGACGTGGCGCTCTATTGCGACCCCTATTATGCCACCTACCCCGGCACCGTGCGCAGCGTGGGGGCGGTGCCAAGGGCGGTGCCGTGCCTGCCGGAGAACGCGTTCCAGCCGACATTCTCGGACATTGCGGCAAAGTCTGCTGGTGCGAAATCCCTGCTGGTGAATACACCGAACAACCCCACGGGCGTGGTCTATTCGCGCGATACCGTAGAAGGGATCGCGCGGGCGTGTTGCGAGTATGACATGTGGTGCATCTCGGACGAGGTGTATGACACGCAGGTGTGGGACGGCACCCATATCAGCCCGCGCACGCTGGACGGGATGGCGGAGCGGACCTTGGTGGTCGGCTCCATGTCGAAGAGCCATGCGATGACGGGCAGCCGGATCGGCTGGATTGTCGGGCCGGAGGACGTGATCGCCAACCTGATCACACTGGCGACCCACACGACCTATGGCGTGCCGGGCTATATTCAGGACGCAGCGGTGTTCGCCTTGGGCGAAGGGCTGGCGCTGGAGGAGAAGGTAGCGGAGCCCTTCCGACGCCGCCGCGCCATCGGCCAAAATATTCTGGCGGAGCAGAACGTCGTCGGCTTGGTGCCTTCTGAAGGCGCGATGTATATGATGCTGGACGTACGCAGCACGGGGTTGAGCGGTGAAGACTTTGCAGACAGATTGCTGGAGGCTCACCACATCGCGGTGATGCCGGGCGAGAGCTTTGGTGCCGCGGCAGCGGGCCATGTGCGAGTGGCAATGACCGTTGAGGACAGCACATTCGAGGCGTCCTTGAAGACGCTCGTGGGCTTTGCCAAGGAGATACAGCCATGAGATTTCGCGAGATGCACAAACCGGGCGACCCGTTTATTCTGGCGAATGCGTGGGACATAGGCTCGGCCAAGATGCTGGCGGCGTTGGGGGCGCAGGCGATCGGCACCTCGTCGGCCGCCCATGCGTTCACCTTGGGCAAGCCCGACGGCGGCAAGGTAGAGCGCGACGTGGCGCTGGCCCATGCGCAGGATTTGATCGCCGCGGTCAGTGTTCCCGTGTCCGGCGACTTCGAAGACGGGTTCGGAGAAGCGCCGGAGACCTGCGCGGAGACGGTGCGGCTGTCCGGTGAGATCGGACTGGCGGGGATCTGCATCGAGGACACCATCGAAGCCTCAAATCGCGTCTATGACTTCGATCTGGCCGTGGAGCGGGTACGCGCCGCGTCCAGCGCGGCACGGGCCTTGAAGGACGACTTCTTTTTCGTGGCGCGCGCTGATGGCGTGATGACCGGGGCTTACGACATTGATGAGGCGATCCGGCGCATCCGCGCCTTTGACGACGCCGGTGCGGACGGTTTGTATGTGCCGATGCCCAAAAGCATGGAAGACCTGAAGCGCGTTATCGACGCGACGGACAAGCCGGTGAACGTGCTGGTAGCGGGTGCCTACTCCAAACACTCTATCGCGGAATACGCAGCTCTGGGAGCCGCGCGTATCTCGCTTGGCTCGGCTTTGGCACGGGCGACGCATCGTGTGATCCATGACGCTGGTCTGTCGATGTTCGGAAATGGCGATTTCACACATTTGAGCAACGCAATTTCCGGTTCAGAGGTGGACAAGCTCATAGGTTAGCGGGCATCTGGACGTCAAAAGACATGTGACGAGGGAATTTTCATGGTTCGGTTTCTGATTGTGCTGGTGTTCGCGCTGGTGCCGGGAGTTTGTTCGGCACAAGAAAAGCTCCCCTATCCGCAGCATTACACCGTCTTGACCAACGACTTTGCGGACATCCTAAGCCCCGAAGCCGAGGCTCAGATTAACGCAGTCCTGCAAGCCGCCCGCGACCAGATGGGCCGCGAAATGACCGTTGTGACCATCCGCTCTCGCGAGGACTACCTGCCATCGGCCAATATCGGCAGCTTTGCCAAGGAGCTGTTCAACGGCTGGGGTATCGGCAATGCGGCCCGCAATGACGGCCTGCTGCTTTTGGTGGCGATTGACGACCGTGAAATTCGTATTGCCCTCGGGGCCGGATACCCTGCGCGACAAGACGGCATTGCAGCACGGATCATCCAAAGCGAGATCATCCCCGCCTTCCGAGAAGGCCGTGTGGCCGACGGCATTCTGGCTGGCACACGCGCCACGCTGAGCCAGATACAGCACCCCGACGACAAGCCCGCCACAACGGCAGCCCCGCAAACGCAACCAGTAACCCGCCCTGCCCCGCAAATTCGCGAGCAAGCGCCGGAGCCGCGCAGCACCGGACTTCTCGACCGCGCTCTGGCGTTCTTTGATGGCAACCCTATCGGGTCGCTGATCATCGCGGCAATGACCGCCGTTGCAGGCTTCTTTGGCTTTCGCGGTGTCCAACGCTACCGGCCCCGCAAATGCCCGCAATGTGGGAAGATGATGTTGCGGCTGGGTGAGGCACAGGAAGACCAGTATCTGGACCACGGCCAGCTGATTGAAGAACGCATCAAGTCAAAAGACTACGGTGTCTGGTTCTGCCCCGACGACGAGCATGTCACGGTGATCGGCTACCCAAAGATGTTCTCCAAACACGCCGCCTGCCCGGAATGCAGCTACCACACCTACGAGACCACGCGAACGGTTCTGTCGCATCCCAGCACCATCAGCATGGGGATCGCCCAACTTGATCATGCCTGCCGCAACTGCGGGCATACCGCAACGGAGAAAAAATCAATCCCGCGCGTGACGCAGAACAACTCCAGCAGCGGTTCTTCTTCCAGTTTTAGTGGTAGCTCTTCCTCGTCGTCATTCGGTGGCGGGAGCTCGTCTGGTGGGGGGTCCTCCGGCAGCTGGTAGCGTTTTGATGACGCAAACAGGCCGGACTGGCGCAAACAGGACAGAATGACATCCTCCCGAGGCCAAAACTGGCTTCAGGAGGAAATAAATGCAGCACCTTGAATGCATTGACGTTCTGGTGGCGCGCACGATTGGCGCCCGCCGAGGCCGCGCCGCACGAGGGCGACCAGTGCAGGTTTGACCGCAAACCTTGCCCTGACCTCTGCCCGAAAGCCCTCGATATGAACGACGAGACCCCAAGCTCCCCCCGCCGCGCCGGAGGCCGCGCCGCGCGCCGCGCCATGCGGGCCGCCCCCCTTGCCACCGACAAACGCCCCGTACGGGCCGGACTGGAGGGTGGGCAATTGCGCGTCCTGTCCGACATCGACATCGCCAATATCCACGAGGCCGCGTTGACGGCATTGGAGGAAATCGGCTTGGCCGACGCACCCGAAAGCGGCATCAAAATTCTGACGGGTGCTGGCGCGATCTTGGGCGACGACGGCCGCATCCGTTTCCCACGCGCTTTGGTCGAAGACATGCTGGCGGTGGCGTGCAAGGACATCACCCTATGCGGACGCGATCCGGTCAATGATCTGCACCTGAACGGCAAGAAAGTGCATTTCGGCACCGCGGGCGCCGCAGTGCATGTGGTGGACGTCGCAGGCCGCGACTACCGCGAAAGCACGGTTCAGGACTTGTTCGACGCCGCCCGCATTGCGGACCGGCTGGACAACATCCACTTTTTGCAACGTCCCATGGTGTGCCGCGACATCGCCGACAGTTACGAGATGGATTTAAACACCATCTACGCCTGCTGTCGTGGCACGACCAAACATATCGGCACCTCGTTTACCGAGCCGGACTACGTCGCAGGCGCGTTGGAGATGTTGCACCTGATCGCGGGCAGCGAGGAGGCATGGCGGGCGCGGCCCTTCTTGTCGAACTCCAACTGTTTCGTGGTCCCGCCGATGAAATTCGCCACCGAGGCCTGCCGCGTGATGGAGGAATGCATCGCGGGTGGCATGCCTGTGCTGCTGTTGTCGGCTGGTATGGCTGGTGCCACGGCACCTTCGCCCGTGGCAGGCGCGATTGTGCAGGCGGTGGCGGAATGCCTGGCGGGCGTGGTCTATGTGAACGCCATCAAGCCGGGTCATCCGGCGGTGTTCGGCACGTGGCCGTTCGGGTTGGACTTGCGCACGGGGGCGATGTCGGTCGGCTCTGGCGAGCAGGCGTTACTCACGGCGGGCTGCGCGCAGATGCACCACTTCTACGGCATCCCCGGCGGGGCTGCGGCGGGCGCGTCCGATTCCAAACTGCCCGACATGCAGGCGGGTTGGGAGCAGATGTGCTCCAACGTGATGGCAGGGCTATCAGGGTTGAACATGGTCTATGAGGCGGCGGGCATGCATGCCTCCTTGCTGGGGTTTTGCCACGAAAGCCTGATCTTGGGCGATGATCTGATCGGGCAGGCCCTGCGCTGCGTGCGCGGGATCGAAGTGTCCGAGGAGACGCTGGCGCTGGATGTGATGCGCGCCACCTGCTTGGGTGTCGATGGGGCCAAGGGCGTCGGGCATTATCTGGGTGCGGATCAAACACTGAGCCGGATGGAAACCGACTACGTATACCCCAGTTTGGGTGACCGGACCTCCCCAAAGGAATGGGCCGAGAAGGACAAACCGGACCTTTTGGAAAACACCACAGCGAAGAAGGACGCCATTCTGGCGGAGCGGTCGTTGGCAGAGTTTGATCCGACCGTGGATGTGGCGATCCGGTCGCGGTTCAAGGTTCATTTGAAGCTCTAAACACGTGGCATAAGGTCGAGGCGACAGGCTTTAAGTCCGGCCTATCTGAGAGTACGCTTCGGGCGATGAAGCCTCGCGAACAGGAGCTGATATGTCCGTAACGATACGCCCAGCCGAACTGGCAGATATTGACGCCATGGGCGCGTTGCTCGTTCAGGACGCCAAACAACGGCAGACCACGGATCCGATCCTGTGGACCTTGGCACCTGATGCGCTGGAAAAAGTCACATCAACGATCAAATCCGCGATGGAAATAACCTCGCCGCCCTTCCGGCAGCAATGGTTATTAGCAGAGGACCGAGGCACTGTTGTCGGCCTCACCCATACCATCCTGCTGCCTGTTCCGCCGATTTATGCGGGTGAGTTTGGCCCGCCCGGATTGATCATGGAAGACTGCTTTGTCGCCGATGAAGCGCCTGCCGACACTGCCAAAGCCCTGCTGGAAGCGGCAGAGGCTGATCTGGTCGAGGCTGGTGCGAAAATTCTGCTCGGCTCCTCTACATCAGGTGGCGCTTGGGAGGCTGTGTACCAAGCGGCTGATTATGCGCCTTTGACATTGTATTATGCCAAGTCGGACCTGACCGATGCGCCTACGTCTGAAGATGTCCGCAAGGCAGACGCCGATGACGTGGAGGCGATCGTCGCGTCCAGTGCGGTTAACCGTCAGGTTTTGTATGACCTCAATGACTTCTGGAAACCCCATCCCGACGCCGACGCGCGGTTCGGCGCTTGGATGACCCGCAGTCTGACCCTTGCGGACCGCGATATGTTCGCCTCGGAGGCAGAGGGCTATTTTGAAGGCTACGTAATCTCGCAACCAGCTTCCGCACTACATTTCCCAACCGCCCATGACGTCACAGGCATCGGGTTCGTTGATGACTATTTCCACACAGATTATGAAACCCCCGATAGCTTGGAAGAGGACGGCCCCGCCGCCGCAGCCCTCCTGCATGCCGCCGAGGCGGCCCTGAAAGAACGCGGCAATCGGGCTGCATTGATCGTCTGCCCCGCAGCTTGGTCCTCGAAAATCTTTTTGCTGCAAAACCTCGGATATGAGACCGCGATCACATGGTTCATTAAGTCTTAATCCTGCGTGCTCAGGCCGTTGCTTGCGGTCGCAGCTGTCGGGATTTGTTCAGACCGTAGGGTTTGCGGAGGCGAAGCCCGTTAAAGAAGCGTGTTTTCAATACTCTCGATCAGTTGCGGCCCATCATCACGGGCCCCGAACTTGGCCACTTTATGATGTCGGAACCTGCCGTCCCAATGCGTACCAAAGCTGGACCGGATTTGCGCGTCATTTTCGGTGTGCCCCAACCATTGCTCCGCTTCTTCACCATTGAGGATGACAGGCATTCTGGGGTGAAGGTCTGATATTTCCGGCAAGGCTTCCCTTGTCAGTATCGTACATGTCCTGACACCATCCTTGCGCTGCGATTGCAGTCCCGCGAACAGCATCACCGGCTGGTTCTGCTCCACATAAATGCGATGGGGTTGTTTGTTCGCTTTGGTCCCGCTCCATTCGTAGTAGCCGGTCGCGAGGATCAGACAGCGACCATCCTTCCATGCATTCCGGAAGGTCGGTTTCTCATGGGCCGTTTCAATCTTTGCGTTGAAGGTCGTGGCTTTCCAGTCCTGAACGCTGCCCTTGTGCCACAGCGGCACCAACCACCAGCGGGCGGTGGTGGAGACCAGTTGCTGGCCCTCCTGCGGGTAAAGCAAACAGACCTGCTGCGTCGGAGCAATGTTATAGCCAATCTCCGGGTCGGGTGCGTCCGCTTCTATTTTGATCGGTTTGGACGGGTAAACGAAGCCCTCCACGATCGCCGTCATCTCAGCCTGAGTACGGCCGCCACCTATCAATCTTCCACACATGACCCAAGCATGAGAAGTTTGCCGGGATTTGTCCAGTTAGGACGCCCTAGCGCGAAAGGGTTGCGGCAGCTTTGGCCAACGCGGTGATCCCGTCCCAGTCTCCGGCTTGCACCTTGTCTTTCGGGGCGACCCAAGAGCCACCGGCGCAGACAACATTGGACAGGCTCAGGTAGTCGTTCGCATTGGACGGGCTCACACCGCCTGTGGGGCAGAAGCTGACCTGCGGGATCGGCGCGCCGATGGCTTTAAGCGCCGGTGCGCCGCCGGATGCCTCGGCGGGGAAGAACTTGAGCATGGTGTAGCCACGCTCCAGCAACCGCATGGCCTCTGTTGCGGTGGCGACGCCGGGGAGCAGCGGCAAGCCTGCCTCTTCGCAGGCGTCGAGCAAACGGTCGGTGGCCCCCGGAGAGACGCCGAACTTTGCACCTGCATCAATAGCTGCGTGAACGTCTTCAGGCGTCAGCAACGTGCCTGCGCCAACCACACCGCCCTCGACCTTGGCCATTTCGGCAATAACTTCGAGCGCTGCGGGCGTGCGCAATGTAACCTCCAACGCAGGCAAACCACCTGCGACCAGTGCTTTCGCCAAAGGCTGCGCATGATCTGCATCATCGACCACAAGCACGGGAACAATCGGGGCAAGTTCGCAGATGTCACGGGCGAGTTGGCTGGCTTGGAGTGGAGTCATGTGTGATGTCCTTTGTGGTGAGCCGGAGGGGCCTTCGGCGGAGAGATTTATAAACTGTAAGGTAGTTTAGACCACGACCCCTGCCCCGTCAGCAGCAATGCCAGCGGTTTGACGGAAGATCGAGAACAGCTCGCGCCCTATACCATGGGAATTGTCGCTGAGATCGGGCATGACCGAGGCGCGCGATTGCACGTCGGGGGTCAGAACCTCCAGCGTGCCTTGTGTCGCGTCAAGGCGGATCACGTCACCGTCTTGCAGCTTGCCAATAAGACCACCATCGACGGCTTCGGGGCAGACATGAATGGCCGCGGGCACCTTGCCGGACGCGCCGGACATCCGACCATCGGTGACCAGCGCCACCTTGAGACCGCGATCTTGCAGCACGGCAAGGATCGGCGTCAGGCCGTGAAGTTCCGGCATCCCGTTGGATTTGGGACCTTGGAAGCGCACCACGACGATGGTGTCGGAAGTGAACTCGCCTGCTTTGAAGGCCGCTTTCACCTCGTCTTGCGTCTGGAATATACGCGCGGGGGCCTCGATGATGTGACGCTCGGGCGCGACCGCCGAGACCTTGATGACGCCACGACCCAGATTACCAGTGAGTTGCTTCAACCCGCCTTCTGGGGCGAATGGGTCCGACGCGGGGCGCAAGATACGGTCGTTCTGGGTTTCACGCGGCGCGTCTTCCCATGTCAGCTGACCGTCACGCAGCTTCGGGTCGCGGGCGTACAGGCCAAGACCATCGCCCATCACGGTGCGGGTGTCAGGGTGCAACAAGCCTGCGTCAAGCAGCTCGCCGATCATATAGGTCAGCCCGCCTGCCGCGTGGAAATGGTTCACGTCGGCCAAGCCGTTCGGATAGACCCGCGCCATCAGCGGTGTCGCATCCGAGATGTCGGACAGGTCTTGCAAATCAAGGAGTACACCTGCTGCACGGGCCATAGCGATGATGTGGATCACCAGATTAGTGGAGCCGCCAGTCGCCATCAGGCCGACAAGGCCGTTCACGAATGTCTTCTCGTCAAGGATGTCACACACTGGCGTATAGTCATTGCCAAGGTTGGTGATTTCCAAAGCGCGTTTTGCCCCGTAATTGGTCAGTGCGTCGCGCATGTCAGTGCCGGGATTGACGAAGCTGGAACCCGGAAGGTGCAGCCCCATGAACTCCATCAGCATCTGGTTGGAGTTGGCGGTGCCGTAGAAGGTGCACGTGCCGGGGGAATGGTAAGACGCCATCTCGGCGGCCATGAGCGCGTCGCGACCAACTTCACCGGCGGCAAATTTCTGACGGACTTTGGCTTTTTCGTCGTTGGGCAAGCCGGAGGGCATAGGACCTGCGGGCAGGAAGATACCGGGAAGGTAGCCGAAAGTGGCCGCGGCGATGACGAGGCCCGGCACGATCTTGTCGCACACGCCCAGATAAACAGCGGCATCGAAGGTGTTGTGGCTAAGGCCAACACCAGCAGCCAGCGCGATCACGTCGCGCGAAAACAGCGACAGCTCCATGCCGACCTGGCCTTGGGTGACACCGTCGCACATGGCAGGCACGCCGCCCGCAACCTGCGCCGTGCCGCCATTGGCGCGGGCGGTGGCTTTAATCAGGTCGGGGAAATCCTTGAACGGCTGATGCGCCGAAAGCATGTCGTTATAAGCAGTGATGATCCCAATATTGCCACCCTGCCCGTCAAGCATCGGCTCTTGGTCATCTTCCATCGCCGCGTAGGCATGGGCTTGGTTGCCGCAGGTCAGGTGCGCGCGACGCGGACCTTCTTCGGCGGCTTGACGCATGCGGGCCATATAGGTGCTGCGGCTGTTTTTAGAGCGCGCGATGATCCGCTGGGTGACGTCTTGGATTGTGGCGTTGAGCTGCATATCGACCTCCGTAGGTTAGATATGACATACGCTCGTTAGCGCTAACAGTAAACCTGAAAATGCTGTCCGCGGATCAGGTGGTGCTTGACTTGAACACCAGCGACGCGCCGTTGATGCAGTGGGTCTGGATGCCTTCGACAATCAACAGGTGGCCCAAATGGCTACCACAGCGGCGGCAATGAGTCTCGATGAGCGCGGCGAAACCGGCTGCGGAATCTCCGTATTCCGGCGGGATGATCCCATCTATTCCCGTCAACACGTTGTTGGGAACGGCGTGATAGAAAAAGGCCCAGCCTTTTTTCAGGACAACTTTCCATTTTCCATCATAGCTTGGCAGGTCACAGCCCTTACAGTGGTAGATACCTTCGGCAGTTTCGTTCCAATGCGGGCTGGATTTTTGCTTTTCAGTCTTTCCCTCGCGCAGGATAGCGTAGTCGAACTCGCTGAGTTGCGCGCGCCACTCTGCTTCTGTGCGGATGACTTCGTATTGGTAGTCGGACGCGCCCTCCGCTTCGAGCGCCATCGCCCTAGAGGATACGCCAACGGTTAACGCTGCTGCGCTGGAATACGCAAAAAATCCGCGGCGGTTCAATTCAGTTTTGACTATCATCGACATGGGCTTTCACTTTCCATCAGCACGCCTTGGCCTTGCCTCGGCGAGACAGGCATTCAGGTTTTCGAATTTAAGGTGTCACGTCAGCGAGCAATCAGCTTGCCCGCTCGCCAACTTGGCAACTGCGGTGATCAGTTGTTCATTTCAGCGGCGCTGTCGCTTTCCATCAGCTTCATCTGAGCTGCCAGAATTTGCTTGCGCGATGCTGTATCGGACGAGAAGAATGCCTCGCGCTCGGCTGCGCTCATGTTGCCCAGAGCGAACCGCATCTGCGCCGCGTCGACGTCGCCCATGGAGCTGTCGTTCAGCATGATTTCGGCGGCTGAATTGTTGCTCATGGCGAGCAATTCTTCGACACTTGACGCATGGCTTTCAGCGAAGGAAGGCGCAGCGAAGGCAATTGTGGCAACGAGTGTTGTAATAAAAAATTTCATTGGGTGTCTCCAGTTTTTGTTATTATTATGTCTTGAGCACCTAACAGTGTAGCACGCCCCTGCGCCCGCGCGGCAGCAATTCTGGATAACAGAGTAGTTGCGCTTCAAACCAACAGGTTACACGCGGAAACGCGCGCAAAACGGCCAATTTAGCCGATGATTGTGATCAAACTTTCGCCCCCGAATGTCAGGTTGATCGTCGATATCAGCGATAGAGCAGCGATTTGCCATCCGCGAACAGGTGCACCTTCGACGGGTCTGCCGTCATGCTAATGACCTTCCCACGCACGCCTGTGTGGATTCCTTGCAGCTTGGCAATAACCGGCTCGTGCTCGGGCGACGATTTGGCGAAATAGAGCTGCGTCACTTCGCCCAAAGCCTCGACGATATTGACCGTGCCGGCATAGGCGTAGTTGTCGCCGTCTGTCGCGATCATGTCCTCGGGGCGGATGCCGACATTTACCTTAAGCCCCATGTCATCCGCATTGGTCGGGATATTGGCAGTGATGGTGCCCTTGCCCTCGGGCAGCGCCACGGTGGTCACCTTGCCGGTTCCCACAACCTCGCCTGCCATCAGGTTCATCGCCGGAGAGCCAATGAACTGCGCGACGAATTCGTTCTCAGGCGTCTCGTACAGCTCCAACGGGGAGCCGACCTGCGCGATGCCCTTGTTCGCCAGCACCACGATGCGCGACGCCAGCGTCATCGCCTCCACCTGATCGTGGGTCACGTAGATCATCGTAGAGTTCGGCATGCTCTCTTTAAGCTGCGCAATCTCGATGCGGGTGGCGACGCGCAAGGACGCATCCAGGTTGGAGAGCGGCTCGTCGAACAGGTAAACCTTCGGGTCGCGCACAATGCTGCGACCGATGGCAACCCGCTGGCGTTGACCACCGGACAGCGCCTTGGGCAAGCGGTCAAGGTAGTCGTCCAGTTGCAGCACTTTCGCCGCGCGGTTCACGGCCTCGTCGATCTCGGACGGGCTTTTCTTCGCCAACTTCAACGCAAACGCCATATTGTCGCGCACCGTCATATGCGGATAAAGCGCGTAGCTTTGGAACACCATGGCGATGCCACGTTGCGCGGGGGGGACGTCGTTCATCACCTCACCGTCGATTTGCAACTCGCCGGCGGTGATCTTCTCCAGCCCCGCGACCATCCGCAGCAGCGTGGACTTGCCGCAGCCGGAGGGGCCGACGAAGACGATCAACTCGCCCGTGGTGATGTCGAGGTTGATGTCTTTCAACACCTCGACCGCGCCGCCATAGGTCTTGCCGACATCCGTGAGTTTCAGGTCTGCCATGGTCGTTTCCTCCCCGTTACCGTTGCAGCACGAAGCATGGCTGCCACGGCCCTAAATGCAGTTTTCCATCCGCCGCCGCACCGGTGGAGCCAAGCTCCGTCCCGATAGCGACCCAATCGCCTGCCGGCATATCCAGCGTGGACGGCGTGTCCGACAGGTTGAAGGCGCAGAAGATGGTCTCGCCTTCGTGGCTGCGCGTGAAGCTGAGCACGTCGCCGTCCGCGGTCAGGTCTGCGTGTGTACCCTTTACCAACGCCTGATGCGTGCGGCGGAAGGCCAGCGCGCGGCGGTAGTGGTGCAAGGGGGCGGCGGGATCATGTTCCTGCGTCTCGACCGAGCGCATGACGTGGTCGTGGCTCACCGGCAACCAAGGTTGCGCGGCGGAGAAGCCGCCATTCTGGTTGGACGGCTCCCAGACCATCGGCGTGCGACAGCCGTCACGCCCCTTAAATTCGGGCCAGAACTCGATGCCATAGGGATCTTGCAGGTCCTCGAAGGCAACTTCGGCCTCCGGCAGGCCCAACTCCTCGCCCTGATACAGGCACAGCGAGCCGCGCAGGGCCATCATCATCGTGGTGTAGCAGCGATGCGCCGCTGGCGTCAGATTCCAACGCGTGGTGTGACGGATCACGTCATGGTTGGAGAACGCCCAGCAGGCCCAGCCATCCGGCGCGGCCGCGTCCAGACGCGTCATGGTTTCCACCACACGGGATGCGGTCAGCTTCTCGGCGGACAGGAATTCGAACGCGTAGCACATATGCACATGGTCATCGCCCGCGGTGTATTCGCCCAGAAGCTCCAGCCCGCGCTGCGCGTCGCCGACCTCGCCCACGCAGGCGGCGGCAGGGTATTCGTCCAGCAGATCGCGGTAGCGTTCGAGGAACGCGAGGTTCTCCGGCTGGTTCTTGGAATAGAGGTGTTCTTGATGGTTATACGGGTTCACCGAGGGTGCGATATTGGCGTTGCGCTTCTCTGGCGGCAACGCGGGGTTGTCGCGCAATTCCTTGTCGGCGAAGTAGAAGTTGATCGTATCCAGCCGGAAGCCATCCACACCGCGATCCAGCCAGAAGCGGGTCGCGTCCAGCAATGCATCCTGTACGTCCACGTTGTGGAAATTCAGGTCGGGCTGGGAAGCGAGGAAGTTGTGCAGATAATACTGCTCGCGCCGCGCGTCCCAGTGCCACGCAGGCCCGCCGAAGATCGACAGCCAGTTGTTGGGAGGCGTGCCATCCGGCTTGGGGTCGGCCCAGACATACCAGTCAGCCTTTTCATTGTCGCGACTCGCACGGCTTTCCTGAAACCAAGGGTGCTGGTCGGAAGTGTGCGACAGCACAAGGTCGATCATCACCTTCAACCCGCGCTCATGCGCAGCCTCGATCAGCACGTCGAAATCGCTGAGTTGGCCGAACATCGGATCGACATCGCAATAATCGCTGACGTCATAGCCGAAGTCTTTCATCGGCGAAGTGAAAAACGGGCTGATCCAGATCGCGTCCACGCCAAGGGATGCGATGTAAGGAATGCGCGAGACGATGCCGAGCAGGTCCCCCACCCCGTCGCCATTGCTGTCCTGAAAGCTGCGCGGATAAATCTGGTAGATCACCGCCCCGCGCCACCAGTCCTTGTCGGCGGCCGTTGTGGCGTTTAGTTTCGGGTCGATTTTGCTCATGTCGGTCTCTTGTTATTTGACGGAGCCGGCCAGCAGACCGCGCACCAGATAGCGTTGCATTGTGAAGAAGACGATCAGCGGCACGGCGATCGAAATGAAAGCCGCCGCCGCAAGAATACCCCAGTCGCCACCCTTGGACCCTAACAGGTCGTCGGCGATCTTGACCGTCATCACCCACGACTCCGAGTTCGACGGTAGAAAGACCTTGGCCACCAGCAGATCGTTCCAAGTCCACAGGAACTGGAAAATGGCGAAGCTCGCCAGCGCGGGGAAGCTCAGCGGCAGCACGATTTTTGTGAACACCTGAAAGTCCGTGGCCCCGTCCACCTTGGCACTCTCGATAATGTCGCGCGGCAGGCCGACCATGTAGTTTCTGAGCAGGTATATCGCCAAGGGTAACCCGAAGCCGGTATGCGCCATCCAGATGCCAAGGAAGCTCTGCCCGATGCCCACCTTATTATGCAGCGTCAGCAGCGGCACCAGCGCCAGTTGCAACGGCACGACAAGCAGGCCGACGACCAGTGCGATCAGGAAGCCGCGGCCCTTGAAGTCCATCCACGCAAGCGCATAGGCGGCGAAGGCGGCGATCAGGATCGGAATGATCGTGGCCGGAATGGTCACCGTCAGCGTGTTGATAAACGCGCGGTCCATGTTGTCGGAGGCCATGATGGTCCGGTAATTGTCGAGCGAGAATTCCGGCGGGCTGGAAGCCGCATAATAGATCGACGGGTCACGCGTGATCTCGGCGGGCGAGGTATAGACGTAGGAGCCGTCGGAATGCACCGTCAACGTCCGGTCCTTGGTCAACTGCGCTGTTTCCCCTGCTTTGAATTCAGTCGGGGCCGCCCGTTTGCCCCCAAAGCGGGCCACTTTGCCTTTGCCGTCTTCAAACACATTGCCGGTAATGACGTTTACACCACCGTTAATTTCCGCGTCATCTGCGGGCGCTTTGGCCTGATAGTTTTGCGACACCGGAAACGGCGACAACCACCAGCCGGTCGCACTGATCTGGTCGCGGTCGCGGAACGACGATACCAGCAGGCCCACCGTGGGGATCAACCACAAGACGACCAGCAACACGACCGAGATATTCACGGCCCATGATAGGGCGGGCTTGGTTCCGGCAATATTATCCATAATTTGCTTCCTTATGGTCGCGGGCCATTATTTCATCTCCGCACGGGCTTGGCGAATGTTCCAGATCATCACGGGCAGCACGATAATCATGATCACGAAGGCCACCGCTGTGGCGCGGCCGTCATCGCGGAACATGTAGCTCATCATGTAACTCGGCAGGATTTCGGTGCCGAAATTGCCTCCCGTCATGGTGTAGACGATGTCGAACACTTTCAGCACAAGGATGGTGATGGTGGTCCACACCACGACGATGGTGCCCATGATCTGCGGCACCTTGATCTTGAAGAATATCTGGAACGGGTTGGCGCCGTCGATGATGGCGGCCTCGATGGTCTCCTCGGGTATGCCGCGCAACGCGGCGCTAAGGATCACCATGGCAAAGCCCGTTTGGATCCACACGAGGATGAACATCAGGAAGAAGTTATTCCAGAACGGCAGTTGCAGCGGGTCCAGCGGGGCCGCGCCAAAGCTGTCGCGGATGGCGTTGATCAGGCCGATATCGGGATTGTTGGCGTAGACAAATTTCCAGATCAGCGACGCGCCGACAAAAGAGATCGCCATCGGCATGAAAATAATCGACTTGGCAATGTTGCCCCAGACCAACCGGTCGGTAAGCTGGGCCACCAGCAACCCAAGGAACGTCGCCCCCGCAGGCACGACCAGCACCCATAGGAAGTTGTTCAAAAGCGCAGTCTGGAAACCGGTATCAGCAAACATTGTGCTGTAATTGCCGAACCCGATGAAGTCATCACCGCTGCGATTGAACAGCGAGCGGTAGAAGGACCCCACCACCGGATAAAGCAGATAAAGGCTCAGCGCCGAGAGCGCCGGAAACAGGAACAACCACGGGCGGATGATGTTGGCGCGGTTGATATTCTCGCCCAAGGTGACTGCACGTTTGGGCAGCCAGGCCCAAGGGGAAAAGATCATCAGCGCCGCCATGAGAAGTGCCACAAGAACGACACCCCACGCACCGCCAAGCCATTGACCCAGCACCACGATGCTCGCCACCGGAGTGATCAGAATGTTGACGAAACTCTGGGGAAGAATGTCCCCAAGCATAAACACCACGCCGGTCGCCAGAACCACAAGCAGAATAACAACCGCGGCAAGGCCGATCTTGCGGCGTTTGAGAACGGATGCTTCATCAAGGGCAACGGGGCGGAACAAAATCTTGTCGATGAACAGGTTCGACAACAGGAAGTATCCGACGCAGCCGCCGACACCGATGAGAATGGTTAGCATGCCTTGGAACAGCGGTGACATGGGTCAGTCCTCCGGGTGGATGGGCAAGGGTGAAACGCAGATCGCGCCCGCCAGATGTCTATAACGTTGTGCAGTTTAGACGGCGACAGCGTCGCCTCAGTCAGAGCATGAAGGACGCGCAGAGTGCGCCGCGCGTCCTCGTTTTTGTCTAGGGCTTACTGGATTGCGTCCCAGCGGTCCTGTATACCCTTCGCGACATCGGCAGCGTCTGCTCCGGTCACGTAATCCACCATGCCGGTCCAGAACGCACCTGCCCCGATTTCGCCCGGCATCAAGTCGGATGCGTCGAAACGGAACGTCGTGGCGTTTTGCAGGATTTCACCCTGCGCCCGCGAGCTGTCATCGGCATAAGTCGCAAGATTGACCCCCGCATGCGCTGTCAGGAAGCCACCTTGGGTCATCCACAACTCATGCGCGATTGGCAGCTTCATGAACTCGATGAACGCATTGGCCGCGTCGGACGGGTTGGTGATCGCAAACAGCGCCCCTGCTCCGAGAACGGGTTTGCCAAGGTCCTTGTCTGCGTAGGCCGGGAAGTAGAAGAAATCGACGTCCTCGCCCATTTCGGTGCCTTCAGGGAAGAACGCCGGAATAAACGACGCCTGACGGTGCATGTAACATTTCGGCGGGATCGCAAACAAACCTGCAGGGCTGTCACGGAAATCCGTGCTGGCCACCGCTGCGGCACCGCCGTCAACATACGCGTCATTGCGGGCAAAAGCGCCGAACTCTTCAATGGCCGCGATCACTTTGGGATCGTCGAACTTCATCTCGTTGGCGACCCACGCATCATAGTCTTCTGGCGAGGTGGTGCGCAGCATCATGTCTTCGACCCAGTCGGTCGCAGGCCAACCGGTTGCAGCCCCAGATCCCAAACCGATACACCAAGGTGTGCCGCCGTCTTCGACGATCTGGTCCGTCAGGGCCTTCAGCTCCTCCATCGTCTCTGGAATGTCATAGCCACCCTCGTCAAACGCTTCGGGCGCGTACCAAACCAGCGACTTTACATCGACACGGTAGAAGAAGCCGTACATCTGGTCAGCGCCGTCTTTGTCAGCGTAAGTGCCCAGATCAACCCATGACTGGCCTGCCGCGAAGTTGTTGGCGACCCAATCGGCGGTGCCGTCAGCAAGCGGCGTCAACAAGCCTTGGCTGGCCATATCGGCGGCCAGACCGGGCTGTGGGAACGCGGCCAGGTTCGGCGCGGAGCCGGAGCGCGCGGACACAACAATGTCCTGCTCGAAGCTGTCAGAGCCGGAATAGGTCACGTCAGCGCCAGTCGCCGCGTTGAAGTAAGCCATGACCTTCTCGACTTTTTCTTTCTCGTTTCCGGTCCACGCGCCCGTGATGGTCAGCGATTGACCGCTCAGATCGGTAGCCTCTGCAAACGCGTTGTAGCTGTCCCATGAAAAGTCACCGCCTTCGGAGCCAAAGGCAAGATGGCCGTCGGCAAATGCGGATGAGCTGCTCAGCGCGATGATGGCCGCCGAGGTGTATAGGCTAAGTTTCATAAAATCCTCCCAGTTTCAGCGCGTGCTGCGCCTAAGTATCTTTCGCGCGTTTGAGAATCATTTTCCAAAGCGCTTTGGATAAACTTAAAAGTGACCTAGCGTCCGGCCTAAGTCAACAAATCGTATTGGCGAGGTAATGTTTTCCTTATCTTTTCTGCACATGCGAACACTCATTCCGCGACGCAGCGACCAAATCCCCTTTGACCGCACGCCAAACGCCCCCTAATAATTGTATAAATATTCAAAGCGCTTTGAAAATCGTAATGGAGGCCGTCAGATGAATTTACGTGAACTGTCGGACCTTCTCGGCCTGTCTCAAACCACAGTCAGCCGCGCTTTGAACGGCTACCCCGAGGTCAAGGAAGCCACCCGCCTTCGCGTGACCGAGGCTGCACGAACCCATAACTACCATCCGAACACCCGCGCCAAAAGTCTGGCGACAGGTCGAACGATGTCGATCGGCCATGTCATTCCCCTGTCGAACCAGCATGAGATGGTGAATTGCGTGTTCTCGGACTTCATCGCCGGTGCAGGTGAATCCTATGCCCGCCGCGGTTATGACATGCGCGTGTCAGTGGTGGATGACGCGGATGAAATCGAAGCCTACGAGCGGCTGGCCAGCACCGGAAAGGTTGATGGCGTCATCGTGCATGGGCCGCGCCTTGATGACGAACGCCTCCCGCTTTTGCACCAGCTGGGTCTGCCCTTCGTTGTCCACGGGCGTTCCAGCGATTGCACCACGCCTTATAGTTGGCTGGACGTAAACAACCGCTCTGCCCTTCACCGTGCAACCAACTTCTTGCTGGACTTGGGTCACACCCGCATCGGCCTGATCAACGGGATTGAGGAGATGGATTTCGCGATGCGCAGGCGCGACGGCTACACCACGGCCCTTGAAGCGCGCGGGATCAAGGTCGATCCCGACCTCACCCATGCGTTCGAGATGACCGAACCTTTCGGCTACGCCAAAACCCGCGACATGCTGGACTTGAGTGACCCACCCACTGCCGTGATCGCCTCCTCGTTGATCCCAGCCCTCGGCGTCCGCCGTGCGGTTGAAGAACGCGGCCTAACCATTGGAAAAGACGTGTCTATTATCTGTTTCGATGACGCACTTTCCTATCTGCCGAACGGCGCAGGCTCCCCGATTTTCACAGCTACACGCTCGTCGGTGCGCGACGCCGGACGGCGCTGCGGCGAGATGTTGATGGACCAGATCGAAGGCCGCACCACTGAGCCCGTCCATGAACTGTGGGAGGCCGAGCTTGTCGTGGGGCAATCCACTGGCCCTGCCCCAACCCGTTAGAGGCTCGCACATGCAGTACACCCGCGCAGACTTCCCCGAAGGTTTCCTGTTCGCCGCCGCGACCTCGGCCTATCAAATCGAGGGTCACAGCTTTGGCGGGGCCGGACGCACCCATTGGGACGACTTCGCCGCCACACCGGGCAACGTGGTGCGCGCTGAAAACGGCGCCATCGCCTGTGACCACTACCACCGCTTCGAGGAGGATCTGGACCTAATGGCGGCCATGGGTCTGGACGCCTACCGCTTCTCGACCTCTTGGGCGCGGGTCATGCCCGACGGGCGCGGCGCGCCAAATCAACAGGGCCTCGACTTCTATGACCGCCTCGTGGACGCCATGCTGGAGCGCAACCTGAAACCCATGGCGACGCTCTACCACTGGGAGCTGCCCTCCGCGCTGGCCGATTTGGGCGGTTGGCGCAATCCTGACCTGCCGAAGTGGTTTGGCGACTACACCCGCATCATCATGGACCGCATCGGGGACCGCATGTTCTCGGTCGCGCCGATTAACGAGCCTTGGTGCGTCGGCTGGCTCAGCCACTTCCTTGGTCACCACGCCCCCGGACTGCGCGACATCCGCGCCACGGCCCATGCAATGCACCACGTCCTGTGCGCCCATGGCCGCGCGGTCGAGGTTCTGCGGGATTTGAACGTCCAGAATGTCGGTGCGGTGTGCAATTTTGAATACGCCCACCCCGCAAGCGACAGCCAAGCCGACCACGACGCGGCAATGCAATATGACGGCTACTACAACCGCTTCTTTCTGGGTGGGTTGTTCAAAGGCGCCTACCCCGACGCCGTCATGGAAGGGTTGGAGCCTCATATGCCAAAGGGCTGGCAGGACGATTTCCCGCTGATCGGTCAGAAGCTGGATTGGCTCGGGCTGAACTACTACTCTTGCAAGCGTATCGCTGCCACCGATGGTGCATGGCCAGCCCATAAAGAGGTGGAGGGCCCGTTGCCCAAAACCCAGATGGGCTGGGAGATATACCCAGAAGGCTTGCGTCATTTCCTGACATGGGTGGATGAACACTACACCAAAGGCTTGCCGCTCTACGTAACCGAAAACGGTATGGCCAATCCCGACACGCCAGACAAACCCGACACGGCGCGCATCGACTACCTCGACCAGCATTTGGGTGCCGCCAGACACGCGATTGCCGACGGGGTACCGCTCAAAGGCTATACATTCTGGTCCCTGATGGACAATTACGAATGGGCTTTGGGCTACGAGAAGCGCTTCGGTTTGATCCATGTCGACTTCGATACGCTTGAACGCACCCCAAAAGCCTCTTACCACGCCCTTGCACGCGCATTGAAAGCCTGACCGATATGAACCGTCCAGCAAATACCTATTCCCTCGTCGCCGACATCGGGGGCACCAACACCCGCGTGGCTTTGGCGGAGGGCACCCGGCTGTTGACCGAAACCGTGACCCGCTACGCCAATGTGGACTACCCGGGGCTGGAGTCGGTGTTGAACGCCTATATCGACGCGCAGCAGGTTGACTGCAAAGCCGCTTGCGTGGCCTTAGCGGGTCCGGTCAAAGACGGGCGCGGCTCGATGACCAATCTTGATTGGGAACTGGACGAGGCAACGCTGGCACGCGCCACCCGCTCCGAAACCACTTGCCTGTTAAATGATCTTCAGGCCCAAGGTCACGCCTTGGGGGCGTTGCCAGACGGGGCTGTGACGCAACTAATCGCCTCCGCCGAGGCCAAGCACGACCCGAACGCCACGAAACTGGTCATCGGGGTCGGAACCGGGTTCAACATCGCCCCCGTCTACGAAACCCGTGGCGGGCGGCATGTCCCGCCATCGGAAAGTGGTCACGCCAACCTGCCCTTGCGATCCGACCGCGAGCTGCGGCTGGCCCAGTATTTCGAAACCGCCCATGGTTTCCCCGCCGTGGAAGACATGATCTCCGGCCGCGGGCTGGAGCGGGTCTATGCGTGGTTGGGGATCGAGGCGAACGACCCGCGCGAAGCCCGCGCGGCCGAAATCATGGCGGCGTTTGAAAACGGCACCGACCCGCGGGCGCGCGAAGCGGCCGAGATGTTCGTGCGGATGCTTGGCACAGTCGCAGGGAACCTGTCTTTGATCCATCTGCCTTTTGGCGGTGTTTTCTTCTCTGGCGGCGTAGCGCGGGCTTTTGCGCGGCATTTCGTGCCTTTGGGCTTTGCCGAGGCCTTCCGCGACAAAGGGCGCTTCGCGGGGTTTATGCACAACTTCGAGGTTGGTGTCATTGAAGATGACTTTGCGGCGCTGACAGGCTGCGCGACCTATCTGGCAGGCTTGGAATGACGCCTTCTTGGTGAGTCTCCAGGCGTCGCGACCTACGCCACGTAGTTGCCCTAAAACCCTCGAAACCAGCGTCCTCACGGGTGTGAATTTGCTTTCACATCTTATTCACGCCAACTAACACACTGTTTTTAATGACATTAACCACCGACGCTTAACGTAAGGTTAACTTGGGTCTTGCCCGATCTACGGGGAATATCGCAGAGTTTTCGTCATAAGCGAAGAGTGAACCGCTTATTTTTATGACGTAACTCTACTTGCCGCCCGGCCGCACTGCTTTCGACGAGGATTACCCCTTTGCAGGCTGTCGGGCACCGCAAGCTCCGCGTTACGGCACGCTCAGGTGCCCCCCAGCACCGTCCCAATTCGTGCCGCAGCGTTTGGTCCTCTTGTGTGGTTCTCCCCCACACCAGAGGACCTGCGGGCTTCGCCGTACCGGCAAACCAATCTAATGCCACCTGTTCCGTGCCTGACGGCTCGGGGCCGGACCAAAACTGCTGACATTCATGCTGCCAAGGAGCCAGAGCCCCATGTATCAACACCCCGGCGTCTACATCGAACACGTCCCCTCAAATGCGTTGGCCATAGAAGCGGCCTCGACCTCCGTCACAGCCTTTATCGGTCATGTGCGGCGCGGCGCGCCCGTGACCAAATCCGGCGGCACGCCCACCTTCATCACCTCGCCGTCTCAATACACCACGCTGTTTGGACCTGGTGACGGATCGGCAGGCGGGGTGAAGAACCTTGCGGCAGACAAAGTGGATTACTTCGGGTTGGCGGTGAACGCCTATTTCGCCAATGGCGGCACCAAGGCCTATATCGTTCCGGTCCAAGGGTCGGGTGGCACCAAAGCCTCCGCTCAACTGAAGATATCCGGCGCGACGGACCCGAAATCGGTGGCGGTCACCGCCAAGGACAACGGCACATGGGCTAACGATCTCATGGTGACGATGTCCAGCGACAAGGACGCCAAGACCTTCTCCATCACCGTTGGAACATGGGCCGCCCAGCCCGATGGGACCAAAAAACTTGATCAGGTCATCGAGAGCTTTACCGGCCTTGAGTGGGAAGTTGGCGACGGAACTGCCGCCGCAAAGCTGAAAGCCGCGACCGATCTGGCAACCGAAACCATCAAGAAGGGCTCTACCCTGATTGAGGTCGCGTTCGGTGCCGATGTCGACATGCCTTCATCTGACAAAGAGGTGAGCGACATCACCACAAGCGGTGCAGACACCGCAGCCCCCGCAAAGGCGCAATATACCGAAGCACTGGGACAGCTTGAGGATTACCGTGATGTCTCCATCATCGTGCTGCCTGATGTAAAACCCGATACCGCCGGCAAGGTCATCTATCAGGAAGCCATCGGCCATTCCGAAAAGATGCAAAACCGGATGGTCATCGTCGATCCGGGCGACGCGGCGATCACCACACCCAAGGAAGCCAAGGACGCGGTTTTCACCAACTCGCCCTATGCCGCGCTGTATTACCCGCGCGTCAATATCGGCAACCCGCATTTCGACGCGGAGCTTGCCCCTGACCAACCCCGCAGCTTCCCCGTTGGCCCTGCTGCCGTGGCCGCAGGCATGTGGGCGCGGATTGATGGCACCCGCGGCGTCTGGAAAGCCCCCGCAGGTCTGGAGGCCGGTGTGCGTGGCACGTTCGGCCCCGAACGGCTGATCGGCAATGGCGTGCAGGACAACCTCAACGAATGGGGTGTGAACTGCCTGCGCTCCATCACCGGCCCGACGGTCATTTGGGGTGCACGCACCACCGCGACGAAGGCCAAACCGCAATACCGGTATATCTCGGTCCGACGGACGCAAAACATGATCGGTGAAAGCCTCTACAATGCCTTGCAGGCCGTGGTGTTCGAGCCGAACGATCACAAGCTTTGGGGCGGATTACGCGCCTCGGTCGGCAACTTCATGGATGGGCTGCACCGCTCTGGCGCCTTTCAGGGCGAAAAAGCCAGCGACGCCTATTTCGTCAATTGCGGCTTGGGCTCCACCATGACGCAAGGCGACATTGATGCAGGTATCGTGCGGGTTGCCGTAGGGTTCGCGCCGTTGAAACCCGCCGAGTTTGTCGTTGTCCAGATCAGCCAGAAAGTCGGGCAGACGGCTTAGGGCCGACAGCGTGAACTTTCAGACCTAAAGCATTTCCGAAAAAGGATTTTATCCAATGCCAGCCCCTATGTTTCCTGCCAATGCCCACCGCTATGACCCTTACCGGACCTTCAAGTTCCAAGTTGTGATCGGTGGTAAAACCATCGCAGGCTTGTCGAAGATGGGCGCCCTGAAAAAGACCACCGAGGTGGTCAACTGGCGCGCTGCCGGTGATCCCAGCTACCAACGCGCCATGCCCGGCGGCACCAAGTTCGAGAACGTCACGCTGGAGCAAGGCCTCAGCCATGACCCCGCGTTCGAAGAATGGGCCAATTCCGTCAACAACGTGGCCGATGGTGACGCAGGCATGAGCCTTCTGAACTTCCGCCGCGACGTGGTGATCAATGTGCTGAACCTGCAAGGCACACCGGCCATTTCCTATGTGCTTCGTCGGGCCTTCGTAACCGAATACCAAGCCCTCCCTGAACTGGACTCAAACAGCATGAATGCCGTTGGAATTCAGTCTGTTACCCTCGCCTATGAAGGTTTCACCCGTGACGCCGCTGTGGCCGAGCCCGCAGAGTCCTAATGCCCGACCGCGCCCCAATTACCCTTGCCGTTGGCTTCCCAACAGCAACCCCCCGTGCCTTGACGGGGCGGGTCGAACTTGCTTTGGCCAGCGCCTTACGCCTGCCGACCCGCCCCGAGCAGGTGAGCGGCGTTTTGGGTGCGGTCTTTACAACCATCGGTGGCCTGCCAGTAACCAGTGATCTCGTCGACCGTCTGGCCACCGGTGCCCGTGCGTGGTGTCTCATCCGCGCGGCACTGTCCTTCCTGCCGGGCATGCGCTGGTTTCAGGCCAGCTGTACGTCCTGCGGGGAGGCTTATGATCTGTCCGTCTCGCTGGCCGACACCCCGCGCTCGGATATCCCGTCCGCGTTTCCGGTTGTCGAAGTCGACACCTCGCTTGGCCCGTGCCGCTTCGAGGTACCGAACGGGTCAACCGAGCGGGCCTTGGCCCGCGTCAAGAGCTCCGACGCCCCGCGGGTTCTGGCGGCAACCTGTGGACTGGGGCCGGATGCGGTGACCCAAGCCGAGCAATTCACCGCGTCCGATCTGGCATTGATCGACGCGCAGCTGGACGCCGCAACACCGGATATTCCTGACACGCTCACCACCCTCTGCCCCACCTGCGAGGCCGAAACGACGGCCCGGATTGACCCGCTCAGCTTCGCTTTTCCGGACGCGACAGCGGTGCTGCGCCATGTCCATTCCTTGGCCTCGGCCTATCATTGGAGCGAGGACGCGATCCTTGATCTGCCCACAGGCCGACGCAAAGCCTACGCCAGTCTGATAGCCGAAGGGGCGCGCCGATGAGCCTGTTGACCCGCCTTCTGCCCCGTGCGGGTCATAACACCAGTGCTTTGGCGCGGCCCAAAGGCATCGCCCGTCAACGCGATCCTGCCGGATTGGCGCACCCCTTGAGCAGGACGGACGACGAAGAGGCGCAACCTTTGCGACGTACCGACGAAGGCGACGAGGCCAGCCCGTTACATCGCGCTCCACATGCTCCGTTGCAGCGAACGGAGGAAGAGGAGCCCGCTCAGCCGTTGCACCGCACGAAGGACGAGGACGCGCAACCGCTGCACCGCGCGCCGGAGGACGAGGCGCAAGCCCTGCATCGCAAAGTTGAAGATGAGGCGCAGCCCCTTCACCGCCTTGAGGAGGAAGAGGCAGCGCAACCGCTCCACCGCGCAGAGGATTTGGAGGAAGCGCAACCGCTGCACAGAACTCAGGATGAAGAGGTGCAACCGTTGCACCGCACGCAGGCCGCGCGCGCAGCGCAGGACGATATGCAACCCCTGCACCGCGCGGAGGAAGACGACGCGCAACCCCTGCGCCGCATGGAAGAAGAGGCGCAGCCACTTGCCCGCATGTCGCCGCCGGATGACCAGCAGCTATCGGCGCAGAACAGCCCGAAGCCTGCCGCGCTTTCCAGCATGGATGACCAGCCACCCGCGATGACGTTGCGCCGCGAGCAAGCAGCGAGCGCACCGATGGGCGCTTCCACCGCGACACCGGTCGCACCGCCCATGACCGAAGCCGGACCCTTGCCGCAGGCTGAGCCGGCCATCGCGCAATTCGATCAGGTCGAGCCAAGCTCCACAGAGCCGGACCCGCAGCCTCCTGCCCGATTTGACCCACCACAGCAGTCACTGCTCGCAGCCGAAGGCCCCGCCAAGGTGGTCATAGATCAGGTCGACGTGGTCATCCACGAACCCGCCCGCGCATCAGCGCCCGCAGCCCCCATGGCGGACCTCTCCGCGATGGCGCGCCGCCGCTATCTAGGGGGGGTCTGAGATGGCGATTGACGCAAGTTCCCTCTCCGTCGCCATGCAGGGCTTTGCAGATCATTTGGCGGCGAACTTCACGCAGGATGTGACCGTCACCGTCGAAAGCCCAAGCGCGGCGGCGGACCAGGCCAAAGGGTCGGACAAAGCCGTCCTTAACGTCTTTTGCTACCGGATTTCACCGTCTGGCATCCATCCCGATCTGTCCCCGAACGAGCCGACATTCATCCGCGCCCATGTGCTGCTGACCGCCTTTTCCAACGCCACTGATGCGGCGATCAAGGACAAGGACTTACGGGTGCTTGGCCATGCGGTGCGCGTGCTGCAATCGCAGCCCGTGATCCCGACCATCCTGCCCGGTGGTGTTCCGGCCCCCGAGGTCAGCCAGTACCGCCTTCAAGCCGTGCTGCAAGCCACCGAGATGGAGGAGATGAACCATATCTGGTCCATCCAAGGCAGTGAAATCTCTTACCGTTTATCAGTGGCTTACGAGCTGGCCCTCATCCCGGTTGAGCCACTGGCCTACCTGACACCGCCATCCCCTGTGCAAAGCGTGGTTCTGGATCTGGGCGCGGACGTTTTGCCCGACGCTGAAATCGGCGCAACCCCCATCGCTATCACCGCACCGGATGCGCCTGTGAACTGGCTTCCGTTCTCGATGATCCGCTCCGGCGACGCGCTAAGCTCCGATGTCACCGTCCCAGCCGGCGCGGCACAGGTGCAACTCGCCATCGCCGGCCCTGAGGGCGAGGCCGTTCAAGTCACAGTGGCTTGGACCCGCGCCGACGGAACGCCCCAGTCGCAAGCGGCCCAAGCTGCGAGCGCTGCGGCCATGGCCCTCGACCTAGACACACCGACCGCAGCGGTGGCACTCGACAGTGCGGCCAGCGGCGACGTGGCAACGCTTATCGTGCGGCCTGACGGGGCGGACATGCCCGCAGGAAACACAGTTCGGGTGGTGGTGACATGAATATCGAAGCCCCGACCCCCGCAACCGCCGAATTGCTGTCCTCCGCCATGGATCTGGAATGGGCACGGCTGCACGACATGCTGTCATTGGCTGAAGCCATGCGCACGGGTGCCGCCCTTGATGACGACTTCGCAGACCGCTTCGCCGCCCTGTCCACCAGCGTCTCCGAAACCCGCGCGGCGGGCAGCTGGCAAGGGCTCAGCGCGATGATTTCCGGCGATGTGCTGGAGCAACTGACGCCGCAAGACCTGGACCTGATGGCCTTGGCTTTGGCCCCCGTGGCCCGTCCCGCCTTCGCCCCGCGCATCCAGTCCTTGCAGCCCCAGCTTGGCACACCTTGGCCCGGCTTGGCCTTTGTTCAAGAGCTGCTGATGCTGGAAACCAGCGACGAGATCGCCGCATTGATCGCCCGTCTGACCCCCACATCGCCTTTGGTGGCATCCGGATTGCTGAAAATCGAAGGCACGACACCGTCCCAGACCCTGCGCCCCGGCCCCGTTTTGATCAGAGCGATGCTGGATCGCGACCCTGAACTGTCCCCCCCGCCCGGCGCGTCCCTTTCGACCTTGCGCGGCGCATGGGATCAACTGGTGCTGCCCGCCCCGACCCTACGCCAGCTCCGCGAGTTCGGCGCTTGGGTGGAACACCGCCACGCCATGACCCGCGATTGGGGTGCGCGCGCTGTGCATGGCCCGCTGGCGCTGTTCTCGGGCGCGTCCGGTACTGGCAAAAGTTTCGCGGCAACCGTGCTGGCAACGGAGCTGGGCGAGCGAACGGGAGAGCCTTGGGCACTCTACAGCCTCGATCTGGGGCGGATCATGTCGAAATATGTCGGCGAGACCGAAAAGAACCTCAACGCGCTTTTGGACAGCCTGGAGGGCCGCAACGCCATCCTGCAAATCGACGAGGCGGACGGGCTTCTGGGCAAGCGTGGCGAGGTTAGCGATGCCCGTGACCGTTACGCAAATCTTGAGGTCAGCCACATGCTGGCGCGGTTCGAGCGGCATTCCGGTCCCGTGATCCTGACCACCAACCTGCGGGCCAACGTAGACCCCGCCTTCCTGCGCCGCTTCCAACTGGTTGTGGATTTCCCGACGCCCGACGACGCAGCGCGCGCTGCCTTGTGGAAGGTGCTTCTGCCCCCCAAAGCGCCGCTCGCGACGCGGGTCAAGTTGGACTCCCTTGGCGCGGCGGTCCGTTTGTCCGGCGGCTCCATCGCCAATGCGGCGACCTATGCCGCCGTGCTGGCCTATGCAGACACTGGCACCATCGACTTGCCACATATTGCCCGCGCGATCTGGGCCGAACTGACCAAAGACACAAGGCAAGTTCGCCCATCTGAAATCGGATATCTTGCTGATTATCTAAAGGTTACGACATGAAGCTAAAGCGCCTCACTGTGAAACTTCCTGCCTCGATGGCTGCGACCGCGTCCCATGACGCCCGCGCCATTGCCGAAGCCGTGGGCCAAGCCTTGGCCAAGGGCGCACAACCCAATGGCCCGATCACAATCCAAAGCCACGGGCAAAGGGGCGCGGTTCTGGCCAGTCAGGTCACCTCCGGCTTGAAAGGCGGGCGCAATGGCGGTTGAGACCAAAGGAATGCTGTTCGAATACGGGCTGACGATCCCGCCGCTGGCGCTGGTCTTCAAGTTCAACCCGCAAGAAATCAGCCGTTCGCGCACTGTTACGGTCAAAACCGGCGATGCGCCGGGGTCGCGCGGTGGCTATGACTTCCTGTCGCCGCTGGAAACCTCCCGCGTCGCGCAAGGCGTTGAAATGCAGGCGGAAAGCTTCTCGGTCACCATCCTGCTGGATGCCACCGACGCGCTGAATGACGGGGACGCAATCGCCAAAACCTTTGGCGTACAGCCGCAGATTGACACGCTCCGCTCCATGGCGGAACCCAAAGCACAAGGTCCCGGCGGTGTGAAAGTGCTGGCCTCGCTCGGCCTGTCCGGCGCGCGGGCGTTCGAGCGGGATGAAACCGCCTCGGTGCTGGTATTCGCGTGGGGGATGCAACTGCTTCCGGTGTTCCTGACAGGCGTGACCCAAAAAGAGACGATGCACCTGCCCAACCTGATGCCCTACCGCGCCGAAATGGGGCTGACGATGCAAGTGATCGAAAGCGCCAACCCATTCTTCCTTGCCGACAAGGTGCGCCAGACCATTGGCACAGGGTTGAACCTCGCATCCGGATTGGGGGCCTAACGCGATGGCATTTTTCAAAGGCAGCTACTACGAAACCACCGCCCTGTTCGAGCCACCAGAGGATGGCACACGCGGCTTTCGCGGCGTGCGGGGGCGCGCAATCGCGAACCCCGAAGCGGTGCTGGAACATAGCGTCGCCGTGGGTGACCGTCTCGACCAGATGGCGCAAAATTACTACGCAAATCCAAGGGATTGGCGGCGGATGGCGGATTGCAACGCGGAGGTGATGTTCCCCGAAGATATGGTTTACGGGCCAGATGGCCACCCAGACAAGCCCGAAGTCGCAGCCGAGAAAACCGGCACCACGCTGCTTGTCCCGCGTCGGCGGGAGGTGCGTTGATGGGCTTGCTCGATCAACTCCTTGACCCCGGTTTCCGGCAGGCCGCATCGGTGGAAATACTGGTCGGCTCTGCCAAGACGGATATCGGCTCGCTCGCCGCACTGGTCTCCTCCATTGAGGTCCGTGCAGCGCGCATGGAAGCAGCCAGTGCGTCGATCACCATCGACGACCGCCGCGACACCAATGGCGACTACATGGCCGCCGATGCGGGGCTGTTTGCGCGGTGGGAAACCATTGTCATCAATGCCGACTTCCAGACCCATATCGACGAAGTGTTTCGCGGCTACATCATGGAATTGAAGCCCAGCTACCCGCAAAATGGCGGCGAGGCGAAGCTGGTGATCGAGTGCCTCGACGACAGTGCAGCCCTGTCGCGCGAACATCAACGCAAGGTGTGGGGCGACGAGACCGCCCCCATGACCGACCGCGCCATTGTGGAGGAGTTGATCAAACCCCTGCCCTTGAAGCTTCTCGACGGGCCGGACGGGGCAAGCGCCCGCGCGCTTACGCAAGATTCCACCCCGATTGCCTTGCTGCAAGACCGCGCCAAGGCCAACGGGTTCGAGATGATCTTCGAGCGCGGCGAGGTCTATTTCGGCCCCAAACGGCTGGAGGCAGACCCGCAAGCACCGATCATGGTCTATGCGGGAAGCGCTACGAATTGCCTGAATTTCGCTGTCTCCGACGAGGCCAACAAACCCGATGTCGTGGCATGGGAAAAAGCCCCTGCGACGGATGGCGCGGAAGCGGTGACCGGCGAAGCCGTGGCCGACCTGCCCTTGCTGGGCAAATACCCCGCCGCATCGGAGGGCGCAGGGCTAGGCACGCCCGCCATTGCCCGCATCAAGGGCGAAGGCGACGAAACTGTCGACGAGATCGAAGCCCGCGCCCAAGGCATGGTCAACGAGGCCAGCTTTCGCATCAGAGCCAATGGCGAGCTGGACGGCACGCTTTACGGCCATGTCCTGCGGGTTGGCGGCACGGTGACCGTCGACGGCGTGGGGTCACGCAATGGTGGCGTCTACTACGTGGATACGGTCACGCACCAGTTCTCCCCCGACGGCTATCGCCAGCAATTCCAACTGATCCGCAACGCCGTGGGTGAAACCGAAGCCGTGGGCGCGGCACCGCTATCGCCAGTCCTGTCCGCCATCCAAAACCTGTTCTGAGGAGGCCGAAATGTCCGAAATCTTCCAAGCCCTCGAGAGCACGATCCGCAAGCAACAGCGCAGCTATTTCGGCAAGTACCGCGCTTTTGTGGCCGATGTGGAAGACCCCGACCTGCGCGGCCGCTGCAAGCTGGTGATCCCGTCCGTTCTGGGCACCGAGACCTCGGACTGGGCCTTGCCCGTTGTCCCGTATGGTGGCGGCGAAGGGTTCGGGATGCTCGCCGTGCCGCCAGTGGGATCGCAGGTCGTGGCGGAGTTTTTGGAAGGCGACGCCGCCAGCCCGATGTGGACCGGCACGTTCTGGCGCACAGGTGGTGAAGTGCCTGAAGAATATGCCGACCAAGCGGTGAAGCTGATCAAGACCGAAAGTGGCCATGTGCTGTCGCTCGACGACACTGACGGCACCGAGGTGTTAACCCTGAAATCCGCCGCTGATGCCTCGATGGTATTGGATCAGGACGGCTCCATGATCCTGACCGATGCGGCGGGTGCGACGGTGACGTTGGACGCGGCGGGTGGTGAATTGACGGTCGCGGATGGCAACGGGAACGAGCTGGTCATGACCTCCTCCGGCATCACCTGCACGGATGCGAATGGCAATGAAATCAGCATGTCAGGCAGCGGCGTTGAAGTGAAATCCTCCGCCACTGTGAATATCGAAGGCTCCATGGTGACGGTCGCCGGATCGGGCGGGGAGCCTTTGATCAAGGGCTCCACATTCCTGTCGCTGTTCAACGCGCACACCCATAACGCGACCTCCATCGGCGCACCGACCTCGCCGCCGCTGGTCCCTCTCACCCCGTCCGTTTTAACCACGAAAAGCACGGCAAGCTAATGTCCCAATATGAAAGCACCCTACCGCGTGTCGGCTACATGGCCTTCCCCTTTCGCATCACGGAAAACGGGGCCGCACAGGTCGCAAGGTTCGACCATATCCGCCAGCAGGTGGAGCAGGTTCTGTTCACCTCGCCGGGCGAGCGGGTGTTCCGCCCCGAATACGGCTTCGGCGCACGCCAGCATGTGTTCGAGCCGAACGCCGTGGGCTTGTGGGAACTGGCCCAAAACCGTCTTTACGGCGCGTTGTCGGAAGCGCTGGCCGGAGAGGTTGACCCGAAAACCATCCGCGTCGATATCGGCGCGCCACCGGACCAGCCCGAGGTGTTGATGGTCCAGATCAGCTACACCATCGCGGCGCTTGCCCGCGAAGAAACCCATAGATTTGAGGTGACGTGATGGCGGACCTTGCCGCAGCCAAACTGATTTTCGACGGAACCTGCCCCGATTGCGGAACCCGCGAACAGGTGTTGCCGCTGCCCATTCCCGGCGTGGAGGATGATTTCGACTGGAAAGTCCGCGACTATGATAGCTTCCGGCTGTTTATGATGCAGGAACTGGCGTCGCGCTACCCCGACCGTCGCCGCTGGACCCCTGCCGATATGGAGGTGGTGCTTGTCGAGCTGCTGTCCGCCGCGTTGGACCGCGCCTCACACGCATTGGACCGCGTGCAGGCCGAGCGGTTCCTGGACACCGCCCGCCGCCCAGGCTCCGTGCGCAGGTTGCTGGTGATGATTGGCTGGCAACCCGATGACGCCGAACTGGCAGAAGCACATCGCCTTTACCGCCCCGCGAACGCAGACCCCACCGACGCGCAAGCGTTGGAGCAGTACTGGCTGCGGGTGCCGTCCGCGATGGAGCGTGCGCGCCAAGACGGTCCCAGCCAGATCGCAGCGCAACACCGGATGGTCACCTTGGACGACCACAGCGCGACCGTGCAAAGCCACCCGCTGGTGGCGCTGGCACAAGCGCGGCTGGTTTGGTCGGGGGCGTGGAACTCGATCCTGATCGCCACCTTGCTGGAGGACGATTTGCCGATGGATGCGCCCCTGCATGACGGGGCTGCGAACGCACCCCGTCCCAACTGCCTGCGTGCGGAGCTTTGGGAGCAGATCGTGACATTCCACTCCAACCGCAATCTGGCCCTGCCCCCAATCGGACCTAAACTCACGGGCCGGACCATCCTGCGCGTGTTGATCGACGCCTACCGGATGATTGGCTCCGAGGTGTTCTTGGAACCTGCCCGCGCAGCGCCGATCAACGTCACCCTGTCCGTGCGTGCAAAACCCGGCTTCTTCCGCTCCGAATTGCGCCAAGCGGTTGCCGAAGTCTTCACCTCCGACCAGGGCGGTTTCTTCGAGCCGGGTCGCTTGGGGTTTGGCGAGGCGCTTTATGCCTCCGACATCATCGAGGCCGCAATGCAGATCGAAGGCGTGGCCGTGGCCTGCCTGAACCGCTTCCGCCGTGTCGGGCGCAGCTTCGAGGATCGCAGCGCCGAAGGCTTCATCGCCGTCGATCCAGACACCTATTTGCTGTGTGCCGGCGACGCGCATGCCCCAGAACGCGGTGCGTTCCGCATCACCGTCCAAGGAGGGGAAACCGGATGAGCCACCTGATGCCCACCGACCTGACCCGCTGGAACCGCGCTGGCATGAGCCGGTTCGACTATGTCGACGGCGACGCCGCCATCTGGCTGGAACGCCTGCGCGAGATTTTGACGGGGCTTTACGCCAAAGGCGTTCCGGTCGAGATGCGCCAGCCCGAGGCCTTGCGCGATCTGTTCCTGACCGAAACCTCCGATCTGGCGCGCTCGGAGGTCGATGTTGATGCCTTGCGCAGTGCGCTCGTCTGGCAACGGTTGGCGCAAGCCTTGCCACCCACTACCGAGGATGGCGTAAAACTGGAAAGCCGCGGCCAGCGCGGGCTGCGTATTCGGGCGCAATATGAAGCCGGAAGCGACGGCGACTACGCCTGGGACATTTTGCGCGCCTTCGCGCGGGCCAGCCATGTCACGCTGGGCCATCTGAACGCCTATGCCAACGAAGGCTATCTGCGCACCGCCACGCAATGGGACAACCTGCGCCGTCTGGCCGCCTTGGTGAACTACCAACCAACGCCCGCCGCCTCTGCCAGCACGCTGGTCGCGTTGGAGTTGAAGCCCGACGCTGACAGCACCGAAATCGCCGCAGGACTGGCCATGAAGCACACGCCCGCCACGGGAAAGCCGCTGATCTTCGAAACCCTCTCCAAACTGCTTGCGCATCCCGACCTGAATGCCGCCCGCGTGGTCGGTTGGGACGTGAACACCACACCCCTGCCCGCGCAGAACGCCGACTGGCTTAACCCCGACGCGGACGCGATCAGCCCCGGAGAGCTGGCAATCGTCGCGGGTCATGGCAGGGGTCAGGTGGTAACCCTCTCAGATGTCAGTGACCAAAGCGATGACAGCGTGCTGACGCTGACCTTCGCGCAAGGCTTGGCGCGCCGCCCGGAGACGTCGCGGGCGATGCTTTGGCGCGATCCGGCGGATGTGCTGCGCGCCTTGCCCCGCAGCACGGAAGACACCAGCGTCGTCGAATTAGAGCGTCCAAACGCCTTGCAGAAAAGCGACCTTGTGGAGCTGCGCGACGGGAATGCCTCGCGCATCCTGCGCGTCGTGGACCGTAATGAAAGCCGCGTGACCCTAGCGATACCCAAGGACATGGAGCTGCCTGACGCGTTCGAGCTGGTCCCGCTGACACCGCTGGCCAGCGTCAAGCCGGGAGTGTTTCAAAGTCCGACCCCGAAGATCGACCGCGTCTTCTATATCAATGGCGGTGACGTGGTGGCACAGGTCTGGGGCGACGACACGGACGATCTGGAAGGGCTAGAGATTATCCGTGAGGGCGTGGGCGAGGTCCGTTCGGACAAAAGCGGTGCACCGCTCGTGGGCTACACCTTCAAACCGCCCCATAGCCCCGATGTCGTCTACATGCGATTGCAGGGCGAAAAATCCGTATCGGCCAAAGTGGTGAAAGATCCGAAAGTGACGGGCGAAGACAGCGCGCGCGTCGCGTCGTTTCAAGGGGCCTTGCCCAAGGGTTTGAGCCGTGGCGTATATTTTATTCGCCGCAATCGCCGCGACGGGGCGATGCAAGCGCTGCGCGTGCGCGGATTACGTCAGGACAAGGGGCAGTTCCACGTCGAGTTCGACGCGAACATCCCTGCCCCGCACCAATCCGAGTTCATCGGCCCGCTGCGCAAGTCCCTGCACCCCGACGGCCATGACTACAACCCTGCGCCTTTTGGTAATCTTGCTCTGCTCACGCTCGAAAGCATCTCCGACGCGGCGTTGGACATTTTGCGCCCCGGCCGTCCGCTTATCATCAGTGATGCCGTGACCGACGTGCAGGCCAGCCTTGCCACGATCAAGCCGCTGGGCAGCGGGCGCGTGGAAATCAGTCTGGAAATTGCAGGCTCCATCGCGCCGATGACCCGTGGTGATACTGTGTTCCAACTGAACGCGATCACTGCGGGTCATGGTGAAAGCAAAGGGCCAAAGACGCTGGGCTCCGGCGATGGCGAACAGATGCGCCAAAGCTTTCTGCTGCAACTCGCCGATATCAGCCACATCGCATCCCCCGTGCCCGAAAGCGGCGTCATGCCCGCCTTGGATGTCGCCGTGGAGGGCGAGGTTTGGCCTTATGCGGATTACATCAATCCGGCAGCTGACGGGACCCGCAGTTGGTCCTCCACCTTGGGCGAGGACGGATTTCTGACCATCCATTTCCGCAGGCGTCTGCCAACCGGCAGCAACAACGTCACCTTGTTGCGGCACCGTGTCGGAACCGGTGCGCGCGGGTCCGGAATGCCGCCCTTTTCCTTGGTCGAGCCCTCGAAGAAGCACGCCGCCGTGAAGGCGGTTTATCAGCCCTTCGCGTCCTCGGGCGGTGCCGACCGCGAGCCGGTGGAAAGCCTGCGCACCTCCGCCCCTGCGCGTCTGTCGTCAAACGGGCGCGCGGTCTCCCTGCGCGACACTGAAATGCTGTGCAACCGCCATGCCGCCATCTGGCGTGCCCGTGCGCATGAAGTGGCCACGGCGCGGCGCACCCGTCTGGTGCGGCTCCATGTCGTGCCCGCAGGCGGTGCAGAGTTGAACGAACAGCTCAAACTGGACCTGCAAGAGGCGCTTGGCGGTCGGGTCTTGCCCGGGGTCACGCTGGCGTTTGAACCTTACACACCGCTATACTTGCGTATCTGGGCCGACATTCGCGCCGATCTCACCTCCTATGACGCCACGGACATTGCAGGTGCGTGTGATGCCGCCCTGCGTTCCCGTTTCGCGTTGAAACAGCGCGACTTTGGCCAGCCTGCCTATATCTCCGAGGCGATTGCCGCGCTCGAAGCCGTCCCCGGTGTCGCCACAAGCATCGTCACCCGTTTCGATTACGGCCCGAACACGCCCCGCGACCTGCCGCGCGTGATGGTGCGTGACGACCAGATCGTCACGATCTTTCCACGCGCCAACGAGGTGGCCCATATCGGCGAAAACTCCGCCGCGGCGACCCTCTCCGGCGCACCTTCGATTTCCGTAAATGTGCGAGGCCTCCATGACTGAGAACATCAATGACCTCCGCTCACGGGCCGGACGCATCCTCTATCGCGAGTTGCCCGAAGAATACCGGTATCGCGACACTGGTACCGAAGGCGATTTCGGCGATCTGGAAGCGATGTTGCACGGCTTTGGCCACCTGCTCGACCAGATCCGCATGACAACCGAACAAGCCCATGCCGACAGCTTTGCCGAACCCTTGGATGACGGGCGAGCAATCCAGCCATGGGTTGTGCCCTATCTGGCGGAGCTTTTGGGCGCAGAGTTGACAGCACCCGACCCTGTGGCGCGCGCCGACGAGCTGAACAACTCCGTCGCGTGGTTCAAATCGAAAGGAACGCTGTCGTCCATTGACAATATTGGCGATGTGGTGGCCCGCACCGAAACCGTTGCCAAAGAAGGCTGGCGCATGACCGCGCAGACGCCGCGCATGGATTTACCGCCGTTCACGCAACACCCCGACGCGGCGCAGCCGTCCAACGTCGTCACGCCGGATTTCCGCAAACTTGACCGCGCGGTCGTGGATGAGGGCGGATCGAACCCGCTCCACCGGCTCAAGGCCGACCGCCACGACCCCGATGCGCGCGACAGTTACTGGCGCCCGCTGGCACCGAACGGTGTCTCGTGCTTTCCGCGCGCCTATGATGACAGCACCGCGCGCAGCCCTGACTTGCGTGATCCAGACCGCGTGCGCCGCATCGGCCCACACCCGCGCCGCACCTTGATCCATGTGCGCCCGCCGCAGGGGATATTCCACAAAGCGTTGCCAGAGGTGGTTTTGGGGCAGAAGAAGCTCAACGCATTGCTCAGGGAAGGTTCTGTCGTGCGGGCGGAGGACCTGTTGCCCATGGCGCAATTGGGCGACGGCATCACCGGCCCTGCTGTCATTGCCAAGACACCCGCCAAGCTGAACCTTCCGAACCGCGCGGTGACATTCGAAGGCATCCGCTTTGTCAGCGACAAGGGCGACGTCACGCTCAAGGGCGCGGCCAATACCAATGTGACGTTCATTGATTGCGCCGCGCACACGGTGCAATTGGCGCTTCCCAAGGTGCGGGGCGTGAGTTTTCGCGCGGTCAATTCGGTATTCGAGTTGATCCTCGCTGACGGGCGTCACGGGCAGATGGAATACTGCACCGTCATGGAAGGCGCTGATTTTGCGCGGCTGGATGCGTCGGACTGCCTGTTCGTCTCGCTCGCCGATACGCTGATCTGCGCCGATGCGGAAACTCCGCCCAGTTGCATCCGCTATTCGCGGTTTGCCCAACGCGATGAAGGCCGCAAAAAGTCGCGGCGTTGTCTGGATGCGCGCGGTGGGTCGAACACCACCGCCCTGCCGCAGTTCATCGATCGCTGGCACATGGACGACAAGGACTGCGTCAAACGCATCGCCCGCTATGGCGAGGCCGGATACGCCGTGCTCGACACCGACACCACCGCCGCCATCACCACTGGCGCGGAGGATGAGGGCGAGATGGGCGCGGGCCACGGTCTGTACCACGCCGCCAGTCTGCGCGCGCTCAAGAACAAGCTCGAACAATTCCTGCCGCTCGGGCAGGAGATCGCCATTTTTTACGACCCCATGCTGGCCCTGAGTCCACCCATTTCGGGCTCCGCCGACAGCGACATATAGAGAGGGATTTCAGATGAAGGGTTCTCATTCAAGGCTCAGCTTCCGCGAGGAGCACCGCTATTCCAACATCGCCCATGTCCAAGGGGCGATGATCACCGATGCCGATTTGACCGAAGCCGGACAAATCCACCAGGACCGCGACGAAGCACAAGGGGCTGCGTTCGCAGGCTCCGGCGTACCTGCGGTCGGTGGAATGGTCGCGTTGGGCAAGGAAGACGAGGTAATGCTCCAATCCGGCACCGTCTTCGCGCAAGGCAAGCAAGGTCATTTCCGCCTTGGGGATGTCGAGAAAGAGGGCGTCGACCTGTTCTCGGCCTTTGCGGCACAAGCCGACCTGCCCAACGGCCCGCCCCCCACCAAAGGTTTGGTCTATGTCGACCTGTGGGAGCGGCCAATTATGGCGCATGAGGACCTGTATCTGGCCGATGCGGGCCTGCACGGGGCGGAGACGTCGTATCGGACCCGCACAATGGTCCAGCTGAAATGCCTGCCCGAACTGGGCAGCCTCGAAGACCTGCCCAAAGCGCTTGACCAACATCCGGCCTTCAAGGCGCGCGGCACTGCGGTGATGTCGCTGGAGTTGGCTCAAGCCTCGACCGAGCTGGACGCCTGCGATCCCTGCGCCGATCTGATCAGCATCGACAAGGTGCTGCCGAACGCACTGGTCCGCATCGAGGTCGTCTCGGTGGAACGCGATCAGCGCGGCGAGATGACCGCCATCCGGCTGGCTTGGTCCTCCGAGAATGCCGAAGCAGTGGAGCCGCTGGAAACCCGCTCCGCGCTAGAGCGTGACAACGCGGTCTATGAGTATTTCTCCGAGACGACCGAGGCGCAACTTGGCTACTTCGCCAGTGACCATGTTGCTGCGCGCGGGGCGTTTACCGCCGATTTACGCTCTGACACCCCTAGCGATGCAACGCTTCCCAAGGACACCTCCGAGCTGGGCTATACCCATGTGCGCCGCTGGGACGGCATGGTGCGTCTGCCACTGGACACCAGCACGCGGCCCTCCGGCCCCAGTGCCGCCAGCGCCAAACCGCGTGTCAGCACCCGTGATATTACCCTGACCACAGAGTTCTTCACCCTGACCCTGACGCATCAGGGTCGCGAACTGGTTGCAGGCGACTATTGGCTGGCCGAATTGCGCCGTTACGCCCCCGAAGACGCGCAGGCGCTGCTGAACGGCGCGCCCTTGGGCCGCGCGCAACCGCCGCTTGGCCCGATGCACCACTTCTGCCCGATTGCCTTCTCGAATGGCGAAACCTTGGAGCCGTTGCCGGACGCCCTGCGCCGCCGCTTGTCCTTTCCCACCCTCGCCGATCTGCCGGCCAGCCATATCAGCTATGACGCGGACCCGAATTGCGACCTTCTGGGCGAGACGCAAACCGTTCAAGAGGCGCTGGACCGCGTCTGCGACATTAACGCCACCCATGTTGCTTTCAATCCGTCCGATGAGGAATGCGAAACCTTGGGCAGCGCGCGCTCGGTTGACGAGGCGCTGAACGCGCTGTGCCGTGCCGACGACAACAAGCAGCTGCAACTGATGATGCGCACGATGATGGATTGGGGCGTTGTCTGCGGCCTGTCGGTCGAGCTGGGCGACGGCACGATCGAGATCAGCGGCGGAGTTGCCCTTGACCGCAACGGCATCCTGCACGAACGCCAGCGCGACCAGCTACAGCTGTCAAAGTTTGACGAAAGCCAGTTTCTGCCAGACGCCAAGTCTTTCGTGGACCTCCAAAAGCGCAACGTCGAAATCTGTCTGTCTTTGGGCGTGCGCGACGGCCGGACCAAGTATTTCCTGTCCCCCGCCGCACTGGCTTACCGCACGTCCGATCTGACCCTGTCGGATCAGGTGCGCAATTGCCTTGAGGGGCGTGGCAGCCTGACCCAAAGCGAATTGTTCGAGAAACTGCCGGACAGGAAAGACGCCGTGGAAGTGCTGACCCTGCTGCACGTCTGCCTGCGCAACAACATCCGCCCCCTGCCCGGCGCGGAGTTGAACAAATCAACCATCAACGTCGCCCAGAAAATCCTCGACGAGTTGATCGAGGAATACCAAAAACGGCTGTCGGAGGCAGGCGACCCCTTGGCCAAACGCAAAGCCGAAGAGCTGCGCGAGATCAACGCCGCTTTGGACAAGGAATTGTCGAACGGCCCGCTGCAAGGCACGTCCGGCCAACTGGCTCTGGTCAGCAAAACACTGGCCTATGCCGCAATTATGAAAAAGGACGAGGAATTCCGCCTTGAATGCCTCTGCGACCGCGTGGTGCCAGCCTGTCCGGACATGGTCGAAGGCTGGACCCTGATCCCCCTGGCCTGCGTGGAGCTGTCGAACTACAAACCCGGCAGCATCGTCGCCAGCGAGGTCTGCATGATGTGTTGCCGCAAGCAAGCCAACACGCCGCGCAGTCAGCGCTACTACAACGGTGACTTGATCGGCACGATCCTGTCCGGCTTCAAGGACCTGTGTACCGAGGAAGTCCTGCGCGCCGACAATGGCCCGTCGGGACGTTTGCGCGCGTGGCTCGCCGCCGCTGGTCCCGCCCCGTGGGATCCGCCGCAGAAAACGCCGCTCTGGCCGATCAAGCCAACCTATGGCGCGACCAATTACCAGATTGGCGGACCGTTCCTTGGAGGTGGAGGTGGAGGTGGCGCTGCGGTGCTGAACGAATGGCAACGCGGCTTCAACCCGCCCATCCTCAATGTCACGGGAATGAAAAACGACGAGGCGATGAAAGAGCTCAAGGAGGCGGGTTTCGAACTCGCCGAGAAGCTTGATATCGGCAATGTGGCGCAGTTGGTCGAAATGGCCGACGGACGCCGCCCACTGCTCAACCGCCGTCCTGGCCCGGGGGATCGGGTCGTGCTGCTGGAACGCGAAGGCGTCGCGGTCGAGTTCGTGGTGATTGAGCAAACTCCCCCTCTGTTCAAAAACCGGTTCGCCGAATTTGGAGGCCTGCTCAAGGTCGACACAAGCAAACTGGCCGACAAGCTGAAGGGCGACTTGGGTATACTCTCGAAGGACCAAGACCGGCTCATCCTTGATATTGGGGAAAAGGGCGGCAAGCTGACGGATGTCAAAGGTGGCAAGAAGCAACCCGCCAAGGGAACCAAAGACCTACCGAAAGGGCGTGATCTGGATATCTCCGGCATCAAAGAGGTCGACAAGAAAAAGGTGGTCGAAAAAGAGCCGGTCATTATCAAACAAGCAACCGACAAGGTCCTCAAAGGCAAGCTGGATATCCTCGCCAAAAATCCGGCGCGTCTGAAGATGGAGACCAAAACACCGACGTCTAAGGACGAGGCTGCGGCGAAAGAGAAAACCGTCAAAACGCGCACCCAGCCGACGCGCCAGACCACCACAACGCGCAAGGGAATTGGCACACGCAAACCGCGCGGGGTCACCCGCAAACCGCGTCAGCCGAAAAAGTAGGGTGCTGGCAGGGTCATGAAAACCAAGGCGCGCACAGTCACAAGAACGGCCCGGCCCTCGCGGTCCGTGGTGCCTGTACGCAGACCTCAACCTGCGATCCTGCGCCCTGCGCCGCCTGTGTTGAGCCCCAGCCTGACGGTGGGCGCGGTCAATGATCCGGCAGAGCGGGAAGCCGAAACCATGGCTGCGCGCGTTGTCGGTGCAACACCTGCGCGCGTAGCCCCTGTTGCCGTCGCAGCCCCCGCAACGGCCGCAGCCCTCCGGCGCGACGCCGAGGCCCAGCCGAACCTTGACGAGTTAACCCACGTTCCGGCCCCTGCGGACCAACAGGATTTCGACCTCCCCGCCGAAAATGACGTAGCGACCGAAGGGCTGGACGCCGCCGATATGGGGGAACTCGAAAGCGGCGCGCCCGTTGACACCGGCGGCGCGGCGGAGGGCGAACTTCAGGCTTCCGCATCGCCCACTGCGGTCGTCGGGCGCATGGGCGGCCCTGCCCCGTCCGATGTGTCGCGGCTGGTTGCCAATCCCGGCCCTGGCCGCCCGCTGCCCAGCGGCGTGCGCGCGCGGATCGAGCCGCATTTCGGCACCAGTTTCGAAGATGTGCGGCTGCATGATAGCCCCGCTGACCAAGACGCCGCCGCCCGCATCGGCGCGCGCGCCTTTGCCCATAAGAACCGTATCTGGCTTGGCCGTGGGGAAAGCCCCACCAATACCCGTCTGATGGCGCATGAGTTGACCCATGTGGTGCAACAAACCAAAGGGGCCGAGGCCCTGCCCCTGCGCTGCGAGCCCGTCCGGCGCGAAGAAGCCCCTGAAGCTGGCGGCTTCGGCAGCGGCGCCATCGAGGCGCTCGCCCGCTACGTTCCGGGCTATACGCTGATCACGGTAATCATGGGCCGCACGCTGTTCTCGGGCAAAAAGGTGCTGAAAACCGCCACCAACCTGCTGGGTGGCCTCTTTGGTCTGCACCCGCTTGGCACCGTCCTGTTCGACAAGTTGCGCGAGACCCGTATGGTCGAGGAAGCGTTCCAATGGGTGCAAACCCGCCTCGGCGATTTGAACCTGACATGGTCACGCCTCAAGGGGGTGATCGCCAAAGCCCTCAGCCCGCCGCTTTTGGGCGCGAAAGAGTTCATCATGGAGCAGTTCCTGCCCCTTGTCCGTGACATCGGCACTTTCGCGGTGGATGTGGGCAAGAAGGTGTTGGAATTCACCGTGCGCGGCGCATTGAAACTGGCGGGGCCTTACGCCGACAAGGTTTGGGCGATCATCCAGCAAGCCGGTGACGTTCTGGATCTGATCGTCGAGAACCCGCTCGCTTTTGCCAAAAACCTGATCAAGGCCGTCGTCGGCGGCTTCATGAAATTCGGGACCAACATTTTGCAGCACCTGAAGAAAGGTCTGCTTGGTTGGTTGTTCGGGGCCATTGCGGGCGCAGGGATCACCCTGCCCGCCAAGTTCGACTTCAAAGGGCTGATGTCGCTGGTCATGCAAATCCTCGGCCTGACCTACGCCACCTTCCGCGCGCAACTGGTCAAGCAACTGGGCCCGTCAGGGGAACGCAAAGTGGCGCTGATTGAAAAATCGGTCGAGATCGTGCGGGTCCTGTTGAAAGAAGGCTTCGCGGGCATCTGGCAGAAAATGCTGGAGATGATCGAGAACTTCAAAGCCACCCTGATCGGCGGCATCTCCACCATGGTGATCACGACGGTGATCAAAGCGGGGATTTCATGGCTGGCAGGCTTGTCCAATCCCGTGGGGGCCGTGGTGAAGGTGGTCTTGGGCATCTACGATCTGATCGTGGCCTTCATCGAGCGGCTGCAACAGATCATGGATGTGGCGCAGTCTATCTTCTCGTCTGTCGGGGCCATTGCGCGCGGCCAGACCGAGGCGGCGGCCAACTTTGTCGAGCAAACCATCGGGCGCACGGTGCCAGTGGTGATTGCTTTCCTCGCCGCAGCCTTGGGGCTTGGAGGTATTTCGTCGAAGATCAAGGCGGTGATCACCAAGCTGCAAGCGCCTGTTAAAAAGGCGATGGGCAAGATGATCGCCTTCGTGATCAAGAAGGCCAAGGCGCTGTTCTCTAAACTGATCGGCAAGCTGAACGGCAAGCGCAAGCTGCCGTCCAAAGCGTTCAAGATCGGGCGCACGCCTCACACGATCTTTGGCAAGAAAGTTGGCCGCAAGATTGAGGTCTACATGGCCAGCGAGGAAGGACCGCTGAAAGGCAAAGGCCCCGCCACCAACGACGCGACCAAGGATATCGACGACAAAACCGCCACCGAGCGATCCAACAAGCTGGAGAAATCCAGCAACGAATCCACCGAGGAAACGACCGCGGAAACCAAAGGGCTCGACCCGCAATCCGAAAAGCAGAACAACAAAACCAAATTTGCGGCCCTACACGCTGAACTTGAAGAGGCAGCAGCGGAATTCGAATTGTTGGGGCGCGACATCGAAACCGACCCGTTCCTTGACACCGACGGAGACGGCCAAGCGCTGCTGCGCGCGCAAGAGCCGCGTTCGGAGACCTTTGAGGGTGAGGTTGACACCTATAGCAAGTTGACTTTTGCCGCCTCGAATAAGGACCCCATAAAAGGCTTTCACCTGTCGCGGTTCTACGAGTTGGACCACACCATCGAAAAGCGCTTCCCCTTGGGCGTGTTCGAGCAACTGCACACGCTCAACGATCTGTCCGCCACACCGCAACCCGATACCCAATTCCTGCGCGCGTCTCGCAAAGCCAAGGCTGAAAAATCCGGTGTGAACCCGTTGCCCGGCACCAGTCTGGATGCCAGCGTTCAAAAAGGGGCCGCCCCTGTGCTTGGTTTGCTCAACAGCAAAGCCACCGGTGATAAAATCGGGCCGGATGCGGGCGGCTTTCCTGCCATCGCGCTCTATCACCGCAACCACATCAATCTTAAAGGCAAAGGTCTGCCGAACGCAGCCGCCATCGTCGCCAGCGCGATGAAAAAGAAGACCGTCCCCGAAAGGATCAACGACGTTAAATCCGCGATCAGGGCGCAGCTGAACGCCGAGGCTGCGGAGGTTCAGAAGATATACAATTCCGACCCCACCGCGACCGAGACGGTTAAGGCGAAAGTAAGCAAAGGTCTCGCCAACCTGAAGGCGCAGAACATCGCACTTTACGGGCTTGACCGCATCCAGCCCAAACGCCCCGAACACAAGATCGACGAGGTCGCCACCAAAGACGGCAGCGACATCTATTTCGAGGGCGGTCAGGCCGGTGGCGACAACCTGATCAAAATCGAAGGTATCGGCAAAAAATACGGATCACGCACCGCAGGCTTGGGCGATTTTATCGAGTATGACCACATCCTTGATAAGTCCTTCGTTCATGCGGCCAAATCCCACAAAATCGTCGACCCAAACGAGAAGCAGACGGTCAAACTGGCCTCGGACAAGAACGCCACAACAAAGCTGCAATCGCGTCTGGATCGCTTGGCGGAACTCGAGGCGACGCCGCTATTTGCCGACAAGCCGAAGATTTTGGGTTATAAAGATGATGACGGCTTTGCCGTGCCGATTTACCGCCCCTTGGCGACCGAGGTGACCTTGGCAGTCAAGCACCCCGCCGACACACAAACAGCACCGGTGGACACCAAGGGCTTTACCAACGACGCGGCGGAGTATGTCAGATCGGGCGTCCCGCAAGCCCGGCTTGATTTTGTCGCCAAGAAGCGTGTCGCGATCCAGCGTGTTTTGGAAGCGCGCACCACCACCCACGCCGATGCCGTGCGGGAGGTGTATTTGCCAGAGGTCGCGAAGGTGAAAGCGATCAATACCGACGCCGACGGCGCCGACCGCAAGATGAAAGTTGTATTAAAGAACCTCTATGTTTCCCTGAGAAAAGCGGAATCCGAGACCGTTAAGCTCTTCCAATAAAACAAAATTAATTTGGAGAATAACATGCCCCTAGCCCCCGCCTCCTCCGACCTTGGCTTCTTCCGCTCCTCCGAGAGCCGCGACAGCAAATATGACCCCGCCGCCATCGGTCTTGCGTTTTCCGGCGGTGGCTACCGTGCATCCCTGTTTCATGCGGGCGCGGTGATCCGGCTTAACGAGTTGGGCATTCTGTCCAAGGCGTCCCGCATTGCCTCGGTCTCCGGCGGCTCGATCACCACGGGCATCTTGGCAATGAACTGGGACAAGATCGACTGGAACGGCAAGTCCGAAGGCGTCGCCACCCACGAGGCGATGACCGAACATTTCATCAAGCCACTGATGGACGCCACGGCGCTCAACATCGACGTGGGCGTCTCGATCCTCGGATTTGTGCCGGGCATCTCGGGGGGCAACCAGTTGGCCCGCAGCTATGACAAGCATATCTTTCACAACAAAAAGCTGAACACCATCACAGGCAGCCGCCGCTTCCTGTTTTGCGCGGCGAATTTGCAAACCGGCGGGTTGGTGCGGTTCACCAAGGAATATGTGGCTGACTGGAAGGCGTTCTTCTCGACCACCCACAACATCAAACTCAGCGAGGCAGTCGCCGCATCGTCCGGCTTTCCGCCCATTCTGGCCCCCCTGCGCCTTGATCTGAGCGGCGAGACCGTCACCGCGCCCGCAGGGGCAATGTATGACAACGAAGCGCTGCGCAAGAACCCCGTGCTGGTCGATGGCGGTGTGTATGACAATATCGGGTTGGAGCCGATCTGGAAGCGCTGCGGCATCCTGATTGCCTCCAACGCAGGGTCCAACAACCCCGCCATGGTATCGCAATTCCGGCTGGGCATGATGATGCGCGTGGTCAACACCTTCCTTGATGTGTCGGTGAACTGGCGCGAGCGGATGCTGGTCAACATGTTCCGCAACCAGTTGGCTGACGGGCTGAAAGAACGCAACGGCGCGTTCTGGACCATCAAAACACCGACGCATAACCTTGCTTGGGACGGTTTCAAGGCCAGCCCTGCGCAGTTGAAAACGGCAGGCGACATGGCGACACGACTGAAAAAGTTTCCGGTCGAAACCCAACGCGCGGCGGTGCTGGCAGGCTATTCCTACGCGGATGGCACGATCCGCCAGTTCGTTCTGCCCGATGCGCCCGCACCAACAGCGGCTCCGGTGCTTCCATGACGCCGGAGTTCCGCCCGCCACGCAGGCTGAACGTCTTCGCGTTCGATCCCTCCACCGCGCGCAGCTTTGCCAACTGCAACGCGCGCACCGTTAAGATTACCCTGCCCTACGAGCTGGACCCGCCTGATCTGGGCAAACCCTTCTACGGGCCGAAAGGTAAATATGTGGAGGTGGTGGATTTCGACCCCGCAAGCGGGGCGTTCTATGCGCCGGTGAACCTCAATGATGATGCGGTGATGTTCAATGACGGGCTGCCGCCCTCGCCCGAGAACCCGCAATTTCATCAGCAAATGGTCTATGCGGTGTCAATGAACACCATCGCCGCCTTCGAGGAGGCGTTGGGCCGCGTCGTCCAATGGGCGCCCACCGAGAAGAAGATCGAGCGCAAAGGCAAAGACCCCGAATGGACCTATGATTTCACCCGCCGTCTGCGCATCTATCCGCACGCATTGCGCGAGGCCAACGCTTATTACCATCCCGCAAAGAAAGCGCTGCTGTTCGGCTATTTCACCGCAGGCCCAGACAGCACCAGCGCGCCGTCAGGCACCACAGTGTTCACCTGCCTGAGCCACGACATCATCGTGCACGAAACGGTGCATGCCATCCTCGACGGGCTGCATCCGACCTTCGCCGAGGACGCCAATCCTGACATGCGCGCGCTGCATGAAGCCTTCGCCGACATCATCGCGCTGTTCCAACTTTTCTCGTTCCCTTCGGTGCTGGAGGAGCAAATCGCCAAAACGCGAGGCGATCTGAGCCGCCAGAACCTGTTGGGTGAGCTTGCCCAAGAATTCGGCCAAGCGGTCGGGCGCGGCTGCTCGCTCCGCGATTTTCTGGGCAGCGTGAACGAACATGGCGTCTGGGAAGCGCAGGAACCCGACCCGACCAAACTGCGCGACGCCACAGGTCCGCATGACCGTGGCGCGGTGCTGGTCGCGGCTGTCTTCCGCGCCTTCCTGACGATCTACAAAACCCGCGTAGGCGATCTGTTCCGCATCGCCTCGAACGGCTCCGGCGTGTTGCGTGACGGGGCGATCGATCCTGACCTGAAACGCCGCCTCGCCTCCGAGGCCGCGCAATGCGCGCGCCGCGTCATGCGCATTTGCATCCGCGCGATGGACTATACACCGCCCGTGAATGTCAGTTTCGGCGACTATCTGCGCGCCATCATCACCGCCGACCGCGACCTGTTCCCCGAAGACGCGCAAGGTTACCGCGCGGCGTTTATCGAGGCGTTCGCAAGTTGGGGCATCCTGCCCGAAGGCATCGCCTCGATCTCAGAGCCGGCCTTGTGCTGGCCAACGCTGGACATTGCCGAGGCCGACCGTCAGGCGCTGCGTGGCATCTCGGAAGACATGAGCTGGCTCGACAAAATCCACTCCAATCTGGGGTTGATGCTGTCCCAGCCCCGCAAGATGCTGTCGCATTTCGCCAGCCCGATGAGCATTGACGGCGAAGATCGCCGCGCCCGTTACCAAGAAGAGGTGAAGCGCGCGCAAGTCGAAGCCCAGCAGGTCGGCATTCTGATCCATGACCGCCTGACCCGCTTCAATGATGCCAGCACCACCATGACCGTGAAGGAAAAGGTACCGGCACGGGCGTTGCAGCTGGATGTGAACCTGTTGGAGGTCGATGACAGCCGCGACCGCGAGATTGTCTACCACGCTTCCAGCCATTACCAGCGGTTGCTCTGGTTGCTGATGAACTCTGCCAGCTCTCCTCGGTTTGCCGAACTGACCGGCCTGACTTTTTCACCTGACGCACCTGCCACCGTACGCAGGTCCCGCACAACATTGCTGCCCTCGCTTCATGTCTCGGCGGTGCGCATTGCCCGCAGGCAGGGCCAGCGCGGCCAGCCGGAACGCGAATATGTCATCGAGGTGATCCAGACACGGCGCGGCTACTTTGATCCCGATCGTCAAGCCCATGAGGATGCGCGGCCCATTGACCCCAAAGATTCCGACCGCGCCAGCGATTTCAAATTTCGTGCCGGAACGACCTTTCTGGTGGATGCCCGCAGCTTCAAAATCCGCCGCTTGATCCGCTCCACCTATGCGGTTGACGATCCCGACGGGTTGACTGCGTGCCGCGCCTATGTGGATGGCACCGACGCGCAGGCGGCCAATGCGTTTTACTCCGGTCGTTCCTCTCGTGCGGCAGCGTTCGCCGATCTGCACCATCCGCCCCATATCAAGGACGGTTTCCGATGACCAAGCCCCCCACCCCCCGCATCAAAGCCCCGAAATCCGGCGTCCGCGTGCGCATGTATCGCCAAGGACACGGCGACTGCTTCCTGCTGACTTTCCGACGCAGTCGAGGGGCCAAGCCGTTCTTTATGTTGATCGACTGCGGGCGCAAGAAAGGCAGCACCCCTGCCGACCTGAAGGACAAAGACATCGACATGGATGCGGTGATCGAGGCGCTGTGGGTCGACACAGGCGGCAAGCTGGACGTGGTCGTGGTTACCCATGAACACGAAGACCACGTTTCTGGCTTTCCCAAAGCGGGCGACGACAGCCACCCGTTCTCCAAGTTCCATGTCGAGGATCTGTGGCTTGCATGGACCGAGGACGGCACCGATGCGGACGCCAACCGCTACCGCGAGCTTTATGGCGACAAGCTGTTAACCTTGGCGCTGGCGCATGAAAAGCTGCGGGCGTTGCAAGGCGTGGGCGCACCGGACGGTGTGGCCGACGAGATAGCCGAATTTCTGGAACTGGAAACCGGCCACCGCACCGGCGCGGAGGTACTAAAAGAAGCGTGCATCGAAATGGGCGTCGCCCCGCGCGACATCAGCGCAGGGCCGGAACAGGCCTTCGCCGCCGCGCGCAGCACCAAAATCCGCGGCAAGCGTTACAAGGAACGCCTTGCGGGGCTGCGCTCGATGGTGAAAGGCGAGATCAAGTTCCTGTCCCCCGGTGACCCGCCGCTCCCCCTGAAAGGCGTAAAAGGCGTGCGGGTCTATCCGTTCGGTCCGCCGCGCGATCAAAAGCTGTTAACCAGCCTGAACCCGCACCAATCCGAGGAATTCCACATCGGGCCTTTCGCCATGGGCGAGGCTGGCGCAGGGCTGTTCGCCGCCTTTGCCAGTGGCACAGAAGGCGCCACATCATCGCCTTTTGCTCCGCGTTTCGTAATACGGCAAGACCAGATATCCGACAGTGTGGCCGAAGACGCGCCACCGGAACTGGCCTACCTTTCACGGACCTATCTGGCAGAAGACGACGCGGACCAACGCATCGACGGGGACTGGATGGGCGAAGCCGAAGCCTTGGCGTTGCGGTTGAATTCCGAGGTGAACAACACCTCGTTAGTGCTTGCTTTTGAACTGGAAAAGAGCGGTCGCACCCTGCTGTTTACGGGCGACGCGCAACGCGGATCATGGATGTCTTGGTCCGACCTGTCATGGCAAGTTGATGGCTCCACCGTCACCGCCAAAGACCTGCTGGCGCGCTGCACGTTCTACAAGGCCGGGCATCACGGCTCTCACAACGCAACGCTCAATGGTACGTTGGATAGCCCGCACGCCAACCTCAACTGGATGGCGCAAGGGGCTTACGCGCAGGATTTCGTCGCCATGGTGCCGTCGAACAAAACATGGGCTTGGGGCAAGTCGCGCCCGTGGCGTCACCCGATGAAGGCGATCGAGCACGCGCTGATCAACAAGACAAAATCCCGGGTGTTGATGATCGAGCCGCATGAGCCGGAGCGCCACGACGCCCATTCAGGGGCAGAATTCGATGCGATGTGGGCCGCGTTTACGAAAGCAACAAAGGCCGAAGAATTCGCGATTGAGCATCTTGTTGAGGATACCGAACCTGCCTCTGGTGAAACTTGAAGAACATCTCTCAAGCCCCTGCATCAAAACTATAAATCCAGTCTTGCTGGCGGTGGATAGCCCCCACTGAAAGCCGCGAGGCCACGGCCATCGGACCGTAGGTCGCCAGCTGTGCCAACCCGGTATGGCGGTGAAACATGCTCGCATTCGCCGCCGAGCGTTGCTGGATCTTGGTCACACGCGGCTTGCGCTGTGCCTCATAGGTTTGCAGCGCCCGCACGCAGTCACTGTCTTGATCCAGCACTTCGGCCAGCACCACCGCATCCTCCAGCGCCATCACCGCGCCTTGCGCCATGGAGGGCAACATCGGGTGCGCCGCGTCGCCCAGCAAGGTGACCGGCCCGTCGCACCATTTGGCCAATGGCGGCCGCCCGTATAAGGCCCAGCGAAACAGCCCGCTGGAGGCCTCCAGCACCGCGCGCAGGCAGGGCTGCCATTCGCCGAAATCCGCCAAAGCGTCCTCGATGCGACCGGGGATCGACCAGCCTTCTTCGGTCCAGCTGTCCTGCTCCACGATGCCCACAAAATTGACATGGGTGCCGCCTTTTACCCGCGTGGTCACCGCGTGTTTGCCGCGACCTGCCCAGATCACACCGAACGGTGGCGGGGCGTTGTCGCCCAACGCATCGACCGGCACCACCGCACGCCACGCAACATTGCCGGTGAACCGCGCACGGTCCGCACCGCAGATTTGCTGGCGTATCTCCGAGCGCACCCCGTCTGCGCCGATCAGAACGTCGCCAAACACACGATCACCGCGCTCCAGATAAACCGAGGCCCCGCCCCGTTCGCGCACATATCCGGTGATTTTCGCGTTGGTGCGCAATTGCGCGGAGGGCTGCGCACGCAGCGCTTGCGCCAGCGCGTCATGCAGGTCCGCACGGTGGATCTGGATAAACCGGTTTCCCCAACGTGCCTGCGCGTAACCTTTCATCGGCAGGCGGAATATCCGTCGGCCTGAGCGGCCCAAGCGCAGCTCGATCGCCTCGGGCTCGAACAATGTGCCTTCGATCATGGGGGTCACCCCAAGACGGTCCAACATCGCCATGCCGTTCGGGCTGACCTGAATTCCGGCGCCGACTTCTTTCAGCTCTGGCGCTTGTTCCAGCACCTCGACTTCCCAGCCCTTGCGCGCCAAGGCCAAGCCGCAGGCAATTCCCCCGATGCCGCCTCCGGCAATTACTGCGCGTCTTTTTGTCATGGAATTCCGCTGCCCCGCATGGTTTTGCCGGAAGATACGCAGGATACGGGTGGCGCGAAAGGGCGTAGCTGGACATAGTGGCAAAACACCGCTGGAGCCGCCCTGATGACCCTTCCCCTGATCCCGCTTGCCACCGTGCGCCATCACCATCTGGCGCGGCACCGTCTGTGCGAGACCCCGACAGGTGCTGGCAAGGGCCAAGACCTGCACCAGTTGATGCAGGACCTGACATTCGTGCAGCTCGACAGCATCAGCACCGTCGCGCGGGCGCATCACATGATTTTGCACGCAAGACGCACCAATTACCGCCCCAAGGCGCTGGACAAACTGATGTCCGACCGTCTCGCCTTCGAGCATTGGACCCATGATGCCTCGGTCATCGACATGGACAATTTCGGCCATTGGAAGCTGAAATTCGCCCGCGACGCCGTTACCCTGAAATCGCGCTACAAAAACTGGCGCCGTGACGGCTACGAGGAGAAGTTCAACGCCGTGTTGAAGCGGATCGCGGACCATGGGCCGTGCTGTTCGTCGGATGTGGGCGCGGATGAAAAGAAGGGCTCCGGCGGCTGGTGGGACTGGCACCCGTCGAAGACCGCGCTGGAGTATCTGTGGCGGTCCGGCAAGCTGTCGGTCTCGCATCGTCAAGGATTTCGCAAGTTCTACGACCTGACCGAGCGCGTGATCCCGCAGCCCCACCTGAGCACGCAGTATCTGCCCGAAGAGACAATCGCGCATACCTGCACCACCGCGCTGGATTGTTTGGGCTTCGCAACCGCGGGAGAAATCGCGGCGTTCTGGGACATCATCACCCCCGCTGAAGCCAAGCAGTGGTGCGCGGATGAACTGGCAGCGGGGCAATTGATCGAGGTTGAGTTGGAAACCGCCCAAGGCAAACCGCGCCGCTCCTTCGCGCGACCGTGCGTGCTGGAGGTGCCGTTAATGGAGCCGACCAAGCGCATTCGCATCCTGTCACCGTTCGATCCTGCGTTAAGGGACCGCAAACGCACCGAACGGCTGTTCGGGTTCTACTACCGGATCGAGGTTTTCGTGCCAGAGGCGAAGCGGCAATATGGCTATTATGTCTTCCCCGTTCTCGAAGGCGACCGCCTGATCGGGCGCATCGACATGAAGGCGGACCGTGCGCGCGGTGTGATGGCGGTGCGGGCGTTCTGGCCGGAGGCAGGATTGCGCATGGGGTCCGGTCGGGTCAAGGCGCTGACCACGGCGATCGAGCGCACGGCGCGGCTTTCAGCGGTCACAGATATGGAGTTTGCCCCCGACTGGATTCGGTAAAAGCTTGATCAAACGGCCTTTTCCGGCGATGAACGCTACAACCCTGCGGAGGTTCCCATGACCGAGACCCAGTTGCGCGAGCAGATTTGCCTGCTCGCCAAATCCATGTTTGATCGCGGCTTGACTGGTGGCTCCACCGGAAACATCTCTGCGCGCACCGAGGATGGCGGCTTGTTGGTTTCCCCCACGGGTACGTCCTTCGGGCGCTTGGATCCTGCCCGCTTGTCGCGCTTTGATGCGGATGGTGCGTTGATCGACGGTGACGCCCCGACCAAGGAAATGCCGCTGCATTCGGCCTTCTACGACACCCGTTCCAGCGCGGGTGCGGTTGTGCATTTGCACGCCTGCCATTCCGTCGCGTGGTCGATGATGCCGGATGCGGACGAAGACAACTTCCTGCCGCCCCTCACACCCTATGCGATCATGAAACTAGGCAAGGTCAAGCTGTTGCCGTTCTTCCTGCCGGGCGATCCGGCCATGGGCGAGGCCGTACGCGGGCTTGCGGGCAAGCGCTCTGCGGTGATGCTGGCCAATCACGGCCCCGTGGTCGCAGGTAAGGACGTGGAGGCCGCCTGCAACGCCATCGAGGAGCTGGAGGACACTGCCCGCCTTGCCATGTTGATGCGCGGCTATGATGCGCGGGCATTGAGCCCTGAGCAGGTGCAAAATCTTGTAGCAAAATTCGATGTGGAGTGGGACTGATGGTACAATTCTCGGCCAATTTGGGGTTCCTGTGGAATGATCTCCCCCTGCCCGACGCGATCCTTAAAGCCAAAGACGCGGGCTTCGTCGCAGTCGAACTGCACTGGCCCTACGCCACGCCATCGGCAGACGTCAGAGCCGCGCTGGACGAGACAGGGCTGCCTTGTCTTGGCTTGAACACCCAACGCGGTGATGTTGCGGGCGGTGACAACGGCTGTGCCGCCATACCGGGCCGAGAGGCGGAGGCGCGCGGCTATATCGACGAGGCACTCGCCTATGCCCGAGATATCGGTGCGCCGAATGTGCATGTGATGGCGGGCTTCACCGATCGCAGTACTGCGGCCAAAGCTACTTTTGCGCAAAACCTGCGCTATGCGTGCGCACAAGCGGCGCTGACGCAACGCACGATCCTGATCGAGCCATTGAACAGCCGCGACGCCAAGGGCTATCACATCGGGACAATCCCCGAGGCGCAGGAAGCACTTGCCGCGGTCGACCTGCCGAACCTGAAAATCATGTTCGACTGCTACCACTTGCAGATCATGCAGGGGGAGTTGGTGACGCTGTTTACGGGGTGTCAGAAGCACATCGGCCACGTCCAGTTCGCCGCCGTGCCAGACCGTGGCGAGCCTGATACCGGAGAGGTGGATTACAAGGTGCTGCTACCGGAATTGGAGCGTCTGGGCTGGAACGCCCCGTTCGGGGCCGAGTACAAGCCACGCGACACCATGGAAAGCGGCCTTAAGTGGATGAATTCTTACCGTTAGAAGTCGATCTTCATCTTGTTGACCAGCTGCGTCAGTGCTTTGAAATCAGCGTCTTTGCCGTCCAATCCCATCACTATACCCTCCAATTCAACCACCTGATCCACACTTAGAACGCTTCCTGCGAAGCGGCGGAATTTCTGCACAATTTCGGCCTCGGTCGGCTGCGGGTCAGGACCGCCCGACGCCTCAACCACGCCACTGTCGAAGCTGCGCCCGTCATGCAAGGTGACCTTGACCCGTGCCTGTCGCCGCGCAGGGTAATCGGCCTCCAGCGCGGTATCGACATGCGCAGAGGTGAGCCCAGTCAGCTTGATCAGGTCAGGGTCGCCAAATGCCTTTGGCATCACCTCGTCCACACCCACGACGCCGCGCGCGAAGGCGCAGGCGACGGGCCACGCCAGAGAATATTGCGCTTTAGGTGATGTGTCCGGCACCGAGGCGCTCAATTCCGCGCTATACTTGAAGGTATACACATCAATTGATGCAATGAGTTGTGGATCAATGTTAAACTTGGCACGTAACCCCAAGGCGGCATCAATCGGGGCGTGCGCCCAACGGCATATGGGATAGGGTTTCACATATTGCTGGCAGGTCAGCCAAACCTGCCCCAGATCCCCCCAAGACCCCTCCGCATCATCGAACTCGACCGTCGCAGCAGGGGCGCCGGTGAAGCCGTCTTCGGCAATTAGCACCGCATAAAGGCCAACAGGCGCGCCAAAACCGGTCCCGTCATGCAGCATAGTCGGGTTGGCAATTTCACGCATCATCTGGCTGCGTGGGGCGTGATATTCGGCAATGCCAAGCGCGTGGCGGAACACATCATCGCTCACCCCGCGCAAACGGGCGGCCATTGCAACACAGCCAAGCGCATTCCAGGCCCCCGATGTGTGATAGTCCGGCACCGTTGCGTGCAAGGCTTCCGCCGCGCGGTAGGCGATTTCGTAGCCTGCGATCATCAGCACCAACGCCTCGCGGCCAGACAGCTCCGGCGCGTCTTCTGCCAAGGCCAGCAATGCGGGCAATAAAGCCGCCCCTGCGTGCCCCTTGGACGGCTGCCAGCCATCATGCGCGTCGAGATTGTCGAGCTGGGTCGCCATGGCGAACGCAGCCCCCGGCAAAGACGCTTTGCGCCCGTCAAAGGCAATTCGCGCTGCGGGCGCATCAGGACCCGCCGCCCAGTGCCGCACCGCATGGTCGCGGGCGATACGTCCGGCATCCAGTCGATGTGCGGCGGCAAGAACCCCGATCAGGTCAAGCACCAGCAGTTTGGCCGTGGTCATCACCTCGGGCGGCATAGTCTTGGCATCCAGCCCGCGCAGCCACGCGTTTGACGTGTCGAAAACCGGCTTTGGGCCAGCGAGCGTTTCCATTTTGGTCATGGTATCTGCCTTAAAAGTCAGCCTACCCCCGTTCTAAATCCCGCATATCTGCCTCGCCTGTCATTAAGCGACGGATTTCGTCGTGTTCCACCTCAGCCTGTTCATCCCTGCGCAGGCGGCGGTGCTCCACCAATGGCCACCGTCAATCTGGACGCGGCAGCAACCACAGCCTCGCTCAGAGCCGCGACTTGCTCTGCCCCGACGCGGGTGGTCGGGCCGGACACCGAAATTCCCGCAATCGCCTCGCCGTGGATGTCAAAAACCGGAGCCGCAATGCAACGCATGCCGAGGTTCCGCTCCTCGCCGTCAATGGCGTATCCGCGCGCTTTGGAGAGGTGCAAGTCTTCCAGCAGCGCGGTGTGATCGGTCAATGTGAATTCGGTAAACCCTTCCAGCGGAGCCTTGGAGAGCAGTTTTCTGATACGCTGTTCTTCCATTTCCGCCAGCAGCGCCTTGCCAATGCCGGAGGCGTGCATGCGTGACAAGGTTCCGGGCGGGAAGAACGCGCGAATGCTGGCCGTTGTCTCGACCTGACTGACAAACAACACATGACCGTTCTGCTCGATGCCAAGATTGGCGGTCTCGCCTGTGTCTTCCATCAACGACCTCAAGACCGGACGCGCGCGCTCCACAAGGCTGGTGCGCCGCAGAAACCGCGCCCCGATCACAAAGGCGCGCGGGCCGATATGCCAGACCTGATCGTCTTGGTCGAACTCGACCAAGCCCCTGCCCTCCAGCGTCACCAAAATCCGGTACACCGTCGCCGGAGACTGGCTCAGGTCAGTCGCCAGCATGGTCAGGGTTTTGCCCTGCGCCTCGCTCAGGAATTCAAAAACCTCCATGGCGCGGTCGAGGGATTTAATCGTGTTCTGCGCGCTTTTATCATCCCAGTCCCGTGGCCGTCCGCGCGCTTTGCGATGACTGATTCCGGCATTATTTTTCGAATCCATAAGATACATCCAAATTTTGTGAAAAGCGTATTCACTGCATGAAAAATATAACCTTCTGACAATGCTCAATTTTCTACCAAAATGCAAAAATAAAAAACAATTTCAAAAAAATATCTCTTTGGAGCATGCGGCCCTAAGTTGGCCTCAACGTTTACAAGGAGACGATCATGAGCTTCCAGAACCCCGTATTCATTCCCGGTCCGACCAACATGCCAGAAGCGGTGCGTCAAGCCTGCTATATGCCGACGATCGACCACCGCTCGCCAACCTTTGGGAAAATCCTGCACCCGTGCCTTGAGGGTGTGCGGAAGGTTCTGAAGTCGAAAGATGCGAAGATCTTCATCTTCCCGTCGACCGGTACCGGCGGCTGGGAAACGGCCCTGTCCAACACTTTGAGCAAGGGTGACAAAGTTCTGGCTGCGCGCAATGGCATGTTCTCGCACCGCTGGATCGACATGTGCCAGCGCCATGGGTTGGACGTGCACGTTGTAGAGACCCCTTGGGGCGAAGGCATTCCGGCCGACAAATACGAAGAAATCCTGAAAGCGGACACCAAGCACGAGATCAAAGTCGTGCTGGCCACGCATAACGAGACCGCAACCGGCGTGAAATCCGACATCGCCGCCGTGCGCAAAGCACTCGACGCTGCGGGCCACCCTGCGATGCTGTTCGTAGACGGGGTTAGCTCCATCGCGTCGATGGATTTCCGCTTTGACGAGTGGGGCGTGGACGTCGCCATCACCGGATCGCAGAAAGGCTTTATGTTGCCAGCCGGTCTGGCCATCATCGGCTTCTCCGGCAAGGCCATCGCGGCTGCGGAAAAATCCGACCTGCCGACAACCTTTTTTGATATCAAAGACATGCAAAAGGGCTACGACGCCAACGCATTCCCATATACCCCACCGGTTGGCCTGATGAACGGCCTGAAACTGTCGCTCGACATGCTGTTGGAAGAGGGTCTGGAGAACGTGTTCGCCCGCCACCACCGCATCGCCGAAGGTGTCCGCAAGGCCGTCTCGGCTTGGGGGCTGGAGCTTTGCGCGGCCTCGCCTGATCTGTACTCCGACACGGTCAGCGCGATCCGCACGCCGGAAGGCTTCAACGCCACCGATATCGTGACCCATGCGGCTGACAAATACGACGTGGCCTTCGGTGTGGGCCTTGGCGAAGTTGCGGGGAAGGTCTTCCGCATCGGCCATTTGGGCAGCCTGACGGACGTGATGACGCTGAGCGGCTTGGCCACCGCCGAGATGTGCATGGTCGATCTGGGTCTGGATGTGAAACTGGGCTCCGGCGTCGCTGCAGCGCAAGAGTACTATCGCACCAACCCTGTGGCAGGCAAATAACGCCCGACGGGAGGAGAAACAGATGTATATTCCAACCTATCAAGACATGCTGGATGCTCACGAGCTGATCAAGCCCTACATCCACCGCACGCCCGTGATGACTTCGGATTACCTAAACGAGCTGACCGGCGCGCAGCTGTTCTTCAAATGCGAGAACTTTCAGACACCGGGTGCCTTCAAGGTACGCGGTGCCAGCAACGCGGTGTTCGGGCTGGACGCGGAACAAGCCAAGCTGGGTGTGGCGACACACTCGTCGGGCAACCACGCGTCCTGCCTCAGCTATGCGGCAAGCCGTCGTGGCATCCCTTGCAACGTGGTCATGCCACGCACAGCCCCGCAGGCGAAAAAAGACACCGTGCGGCGCTATGGCGGCGTGATCACTGAATGCGAGCCGTCGACGTCGTCGCGCGAAGAGACCTTCGCCAAGGTGCAAGCCGAAACCGGTGGCGACTTCGTCCACCCCTATAACGACCCGCGCGTGATTGCGGGCCAAGGCACCTGTGCGCGGGAGTTCATGGAGCAGACCGACGGTCTGGATATCGTGATGGCCCCTATCGGTGGCGGCGGCATGATCTCGGGCACCTGTCTGACCCTGTCAAACCAAGCGCCGGAAACGCAGATCATCGCAGCCGAGCCCGAGCAGGCGGATGACGCCTATCGCAGCTTCAAGGCCGGCCATATCATCGCCGATGACGCGCCCAAGACTATCGCAGACGGCCTGCTGGTGCCGCTGAAAGTCCTGACATGGCACTTCGTATCGAACCATGTGACCGATATTCTGACCGCGTCCGACCAAGAAATCATCGACGCGATGAAACTGACATGGAAGCATCTGCGGGTCGTCATGGAGGCTAGCTCCTCTGTGCCGCTGGCGACGATCCTGAAAAACAAAGACCGGTTCGCGGGTAAACGCGTCGGCATCATCATCACGGGCGGGAATGTCGATCTCGACATTCTGCCATGGCTCAAGTGAAGGGAGTTCAAGCAATGAACACACATGTAGATTTTAAAGACCTCGAAGTCGGCTACGACGTCCCCGCCCTGCCCGGTATGGACGAGGCCGACATCCAGACACCCTGCCTTGTGCTGGATCTGGACGCGCTGGAGCGCAATGTCAAAAAGATGGGCGACTTTGCGAAGGCTGCTGGCATGCGTCACCGTAGCCATGGCAAAATGCACAAATCGGTAGATGTGCAAAAACTGCAAGAGTCCCTTGGCGGGGCCTGCGGAGTGTGCTGCCAGAAGGTCTCCGAAGCAGAAGTATTCGCACGCGGTGGCATCAAGGACGTGCTGGTCTCTAACCAAGTGACACAGCCTGCCAAGATCAAACGCCTTGCCAACCTGCCCAAACTGGGTGCCCGCACCATCTGCTGCGTCGACGACCTCAACAACGTAGCCGACCTGTCCAAGGGCGCGGTTGAAGCTAGCACCCAGATTGAATGTCTGGTTGAAATCGACTGCGGCGCAGGCCGTTGCGGCGTGACAACCACACCGCAAGTGGTGGAATTGGCGAAAGCCATCGACGCCGCCGACGGGCTGAAGTTCTCGGGCATCCAAGCCTATCAGGGCGCGATGCAGCATCTCGACAGCTACGAAGATCGCAAGGGCAAAACCCAGATCGCCATCGATATGGTCCAAGACGCCGTGGATGCATTGAAGGCCGAAGGGTTGGAGTGCGACATAGTCGGCGGCGGCGGCACAGGCAGCTACTATTTCGAGAGCGCGTCGAACGTGTTCAACGAGTTGCAATGCGGCTCTTACGCTTTCATGGACGCCGATTATGGTCGTATTCTTGATAAAGACGGCAAGCGCATCGACGAAGGCGAGTGGGAAAACGCGCTGTTCATCCTGACCTCCGTTATGTCCCACGCCAAGGCTGACAAAGCCATCGTGGACGCCGGTCTGAAAGCACAATCCGTCGACAGCGGCCTGCCCACGATCTATGGCCGCGACGACGTGGAATACGTCAAATGCTCTGACGAGCATGGCGTGGTCTCCGACCCGAAGGGCGTCTTGAAGGTCAACGACAAGCTGCGCCTTGTTCCCGGTCACTGCGACCCGACCTGCAACGTGCATGACTGGTATGTCGGTGTCCGTAACGGCAAGGTCGAAACCCTGTGGCCCGTCTCGGCCCGCGGTAAAGCCTACTAAAACAAGACCCCCGTATGCGCCGTCAAAGGCGCGTGCGGGCGCGCGCATCCCAAAGGAAATAGCCCATGTTTATCGTCCCAGAACGCGAAATTGCCGACCTGATGACCCGCGACGCCGCTTTCGACGCTGTCGAAAGTGTGTTTGCCGCAATGGCGTCTAAAGACGCCTATAACTTCCCCGTCATTCGCGAGGCGATCGGCCACGAAGACGCGCTCTATGGCTTCAAGGGCGGGTTCGACAAAGCAGGCATGACGCTTGGCCTGAAGGCGGGTGGCTACTGGCCGAACAATCTCGAAAAACATGGCCATATCAACCATCAGTCCACGATTTTCCTGTTTAATCCAGACACTGGCATGGTCAGCGCCATGGTCGGCGGCAACCTGTTGACCGCCCTGCGCACCGCCGCCGCGTCATCGGTGTCGATCAAGCATCTGGCCCGCAAGGACGCGAAGGTCATGGGCATGGTGGGGGCCGGCCATCAGGCTACATTCCAGCTGCGCGCCGCCCTTGAGCAGCGTCAGTTCGAGAAAGTCATCGGTTGGAACTACCACCCCGAGATGCTGCCCAATATTGAGAAAATTGCCATTGAAGCGGGGCTGCCGTTTGAAGCGGTCGAGCTTGACGGCATGCGTGAAGCCGACGTGGTGATTTCCATCACCTCCACTTTTGCGCCGACCATCATGGCCGACCACATTGCACCCGGCACACATATCGCCTGCATGGGCACCGACACCAAAGGCAAGCAAGAGGTTGAGGCCGCCCTGCTCGCCCGCGCCACGGTCTTCACCGACGAGGTCGCGCAGTCCGTCAGCATCGGCGAGGCGCAGCACGCCGTCGCCCAAGGTCTGATCAAGGAAAGCGACGTGCACCAGCTTGGTGCGGTGATCAACGGCACCCACAAAGGCCGCACGTCTGACGATGAAATCACGTTGTTCGATGGCACGGGCGTTGGTTTGCAAGATTTGGCGGTCGCCGCGAGCGTTGTCGAATTAGCCGTCGCAAAAGGCGTTGCAATCGAGGTCGATTTCTAAGGGTAGGCCATTTGCATAAGTCTGAAATGTGAAACGCGCGCTCTTGGGCGCGCGTTTCAGTTTTTCGGCCGCTGGATACAGATCAGTGCCGTTTTTTCGGCGGCATCAGGTCGGTGATCGTCCCTTCAAACATTTCTGCTGCGAAGTTCACCGTTTCCGACAAGGTCGGGTGCGGGTGGATGGTGTGGCCCAGATCGGTCGCGTCGCAGCCCATCTCGATTGCCAGCGCCACCTCGGCGATCAGATCGCCCGCGTTGGTGCCGACGATAGCCGCGCCGACGACACGGTCGTCGGTCGGGTCAAACAGCACCTTGGTCATCCCTTCGGAGCGCGCGTTGGACAGCGCCCGACCGGACGCCGCCCATGGAAACACGCCCTTGCCGACTTTCAGACCTTTGGCCTTGGCTTCGGTTTCGGTGATCCCGACCCAAGCGACCTCGGGGTCGGTATAGGCCACCGACGGGATCACCAGCGCATCGAAGGCGCGGTTGTGTCCCGCGCAGACTTCGGCTGCGACCTTGCCTTCATGCACGGCCTTATGCGCCAGCATCGGCTGGCCGACCACATCGCCGATGGCGAAGATATGCGGCACGCCGGTGCGTTGCTGGTTGTCGACGGCGATGAAGCCGCGCTCGTCCACGGCGACACCTGCGGCTTCGGCGTTGATCAACTTGCCGTTCGGACGCCGCCCGACCGAGACGAGGACCTTGTCGAACGTGTCGGTCGTGACCTCGCCCTTGTCGTCCTCGAAGGTCACTTTAAGGCCCTTCTTCTGGGCCTCCATCGCGGTGACCTTGGTTTTTAGCATGATCTTCTCATACCGCTTGGCGATCCGCGTTTGCAGCGGTTTGACCATGTCCTTGTCGGCACCGGGCATCAGCTGGTCCATGAACTCGACGACGGAGATCTTCGCCCCGAGCGCGTCATAGACGCAGGCCATTTCCAAGCCGATGATACCGCCGCCAAGGATCAGCATGCGCTTGGGGATGTCCGCCAATTCCAACGCGCCCGTGCTGTCGAGCACGCGAGGATCATCATGCGGGATGAACGGCAACTCGACTGGCTCGGAGCCCGCCGCGATGATGCACTGATCGAAGCTGACCGTCTTGGTGCCGTCGTCGCCAGTGACCTCGATCATGTTGGGACCGGTGAAGCGCCCGGAGCCGCGCACGGTGGTTACCTTGCGGGCTTTCGCCAGACCGTCAAGGCCGCCAGTCAACTGCCCAACAACCGAGTCTTTCCAGCCACGCAGGGCGTCCAGATCAATCTTCGGCTTGGCGAAGGTGATGCCATGGGCCGACATCTCGTCCGCCTCGGTCAGGACCTTGGCCACGTGCAGCAACGCCTTGGACGGGATACAGCCCACGTTCAGGCACACACCGCCAAGGGTCGGATTCTTCTCGATCAGCACGACATTCTTGCCCAGATCCGCCGCGCGGAATGCAGCCGTGTAGCCCCCCGGGCCGGAACCCAGAACAACGACTTCGGCGTGGATATCGCCCGGTCCGGTGGCCGTGCCAGTGGCCGCAGTCGCGACCGGAGCAGCGGGTGCTTCGGCTGCGGGCGTTGCCTCAGCCGGAGCTTCCGCCGCACCAGCGCCTTCAAACACCATGATGACAGCGCCCATAGACACCTTGTCGCCTTCGGCAACCTTAATCTCTTTTACCACGCCAGCGGCGGGGCTTGGCACTTCCAGCGTGGCCTTGTCGCTTTCCAATTCGATCAGCGGGTCTTCGGCAGCGACAGTGTCGCCGACCGAAACCAGAACGCTAACCACGGGCACATCGGTGAAATCACCGATATCAGGAACCTTGATTTCCATCTGAACGCCCCCCCCTACAACATCAACCGGCGGACGTCGCCGAGCAGGTGTTTCAGCGACGCGTTGAAGCGTGCACCCAATGCGCCGTCTATGGCGCGGTGATCGAAGGACAGCGACAAGGGCTGCATCAGGCGGGGCACGAATTCCTCGCCATTCCAGACAGGGGCCATCTTGGCGCGGGTCAGGCCAAGGATCGCAACCTCGGGCGCGTTGACGATGGGCGTGAAGCCCGTGCCGCCAATGCCACCCAAAGACGAGATCGTGAAGGTAGCCCCCTGCATGTCGGGGCCTTTCAGCTTGCCCTCGCGGGCTGCCAATGACAGCGAGCCAAGCTCCTTGGAAATCTCGACGATCCCCTTGCGGTCGGCATCCTTGATCACCGGAACCATCAGGCCTTGTGGCGTATCCGCCGCAAACCCGATGTTGTAGAAGTTCTTCTTTATCAGCTTGTCGCCATCGGGGTGGATCGAGGAATTGACCTCCCAATGCTCTTTCAGGGCCGAGACGCAGGCCTTGATCACGAAGCTGAGCAACGTGACGCGGTAACCCTGCTCTTTGGCCGCCGTGTCGAGTTCCTTGCGGTATTTGTCCAGCTCGGTGATATCCGCCTCTTCATCCACAGTAACGTGCGGAATGTTGAGCCAAGCGCGGTGCAGCGCGGGGCCGGACAGCTTTTTGATGCGGGGCATCTCGACGTCTTCGACGGGGCCGAATTTCGAGAAGTCCACGACTGGCATTTGGGGGATGCCCATGCCGCCACCGCTTGCGCCCGCAGGGGCAGAAGCCGTGTTGGATTTCAGGAACTTGGTCACGTCCTCGCGCAGGATACGACCCTTGCGGCCCGTACCGTTCACCTTGGTGATGTCGATTTCCAACTGGCGCGCAAAGGCGCGCACGGACGGGGATGCGTGGGATTTGGAGAAGCCGCTATCGACCACCGCTGCCGGAGCTGCCGAAACGGGGGCTGCCGCAGGAGCAGGTGCCGCTGCCGGAGCAGCAGGTGCGGGTGCTGCCTCGGCCGCAGGAGCCGCAGCACCCGCCGCGTCGCCTTCAAGCACCAGCAGAACCGAGCCCATAGACACCTTGTCGCCTTCGGCCACTTTGATCTCTTTGACCACACCGGCGGCAGAGCTTGGCACTTCCATGGTGGCCTTGTCGCTTTCCAGCTCTACCAGCGGGTCTTCCACCGCAACGGTGTCACCAACGCTGACCAGAATCGAGACCACCGGCACTTCGTCGAAGTCACCGATGTCAGGGACTGTAATTTCAATAGTCATATGTTTGTTCCTTCTCTCAGGCGCTGATTAAGCGAGCCGTGGGTTCGGCTTGGCGCCGTCGATGTCGTATTTCTTGAGGGCTGCTTCCAAGTCTTTCTTGGTCACGTTGCCCGCCTTGTAGAGATCCACCATCGCCGCCGCGGCAATGTGATTTGCATCCACCTCGAAGAAGCGGCGCAGATTGACCCGGCTGTCGGAGCGGCCAAAGCCGTCCGTGCCCAGCACGGTGTAGGACCCCGGCACAAAGGCGCGGATTTGTTCGGCGTAGTTCTTCATGTAATCCGTCGCCGCGATGATCGGGCCTTGGGCCTTGCTCAGGGCTTGGGTCACATATGGCACTTGGCTGTCCATCAGCGGATTCAGCCTGTTGTGGCGTGCTGCGTCCTGACCGTCGCGGGCCAACTCGTTGAACGAGGTGGCCGACCAGATGTCGGAAGTAACGCCAAAATCGTCTTTCAGCATCTTCGCCGCCTCGATCGCCTGCACCAGAATGGTGCCGGAGCCCATCAGGTTGACGTGTTTCTTGCCCGGCTTCTTGGTCTCGGACATGCGGTAGAGTCCGCGCAGGATCCCCTCCTCCGCGCCCATTGGCATATCGGGATGGCTGTAATTCTCGTTCATCAGGGTGATGTAGAAGGTGATATCTTCCTGATCGACGAACATGCGCTGCAGGCCGTTATGGATAATCACCGCAACCTCGTAGCTGAAGGTCGGATCATAGGTGACGCAGTTCGGAATGGTGCCTGCCAGAATGTGGCTGTGGCCATCCTCGTGTTGGAGCCCCTCGCCGTTCAGCGTGGTCCGGCCTGCCGTTGCCCCCAAAAGGAAGCCCCGCGCGCGGCTGTCGCCTGCGGCCCATGCCAAGTCACCAACACGCTGATGCCCGAACATCGAGTAGTAGATGTAGAACGGGATCATAGGCACGCCGTGGTTGGAATACGACGTCGCCGCCGCGATCCAGTCGGCCATGGCGCCGGCCTCGTTGATGCCTTCCTGCAGGACCTGACCGTCGGTCGTTTCCTTGTAGAACATCATCTGGTCGGCATCTTCAGGCGTGTAGTTTTGCCCCAGCGGGTTATAAATCCCGGCCGAGCGGAACAGCCCTTCCATCCCGAATGTGCGGGACTCGTCGGGCACAATCGGCACCACGAACTTGCCGATGGTCTTGTCGCGCAGCAGCGTCGTCAGAATGCGCACATAGGCCATCGTCGTCGAGATTTCCCGATCGCCCGTGCCTTTCAATTGCGCCTCGAACTTCGTCAAAGGTGGTATTTCCAGCTTCGGCGCATCACGCCATTCGCGTTTCGGGAACGCTCCGCCAAGTGCCGTGCGACGGTCCGCCAGATACGCTTTCTGTGAGTTGTTCAACGCCACAAACGGCGCTTTCAGCAGGTCTTCGTCCGAGACGGGAATGTCGAACCGGTCACGGAAGTCACGCAGCTGGTTGTCGGCGAACTTTTTGGCTGAGTGGGTCGTGTTCTGCCCCTCGCCCGCCGTCCCCATGCCATAGCCTTTGACCGTTTTGATCAACAGACAGGTCGGCTGGCCCTTGGTGTCGCTGGCTTTCTTGAACGCCGTATACACCTTCTGCGGATCATGTCCGCCACGCCGCAACGCCCAGATTTGCTCGTCGCTCCAGTCGGCCACCAAGGCCGCCGTTTCGGGATATTTGCCGAAGAAGTGCTTGCGAATATAAGCGCCGTCTTTCGACTTGAAGGTCTGGTAATCGCCATCGACGGTCTCGTCCATCAACTGCTTGAGACGTCCGGTGCTGTCATTTTCCAGCAGATCATCCCAACCCTTACCCCAGAGCAGCTTGATCACGTTCCAACCGGCCCCGCGGAAGTCGCCTTCCAGTTCCTGCACAATCTTGCCGTTGCCGCGTACCGGCCCGTCAAGGCGTTGCAGGTTGCAGTTCACCACGAAGATCAGGTTGTCCAAGCCTTCGCGCGCCGCCAGATCAATCGCGCCACGGCTTTCCGGCTCGTCCATCTCGCCATCGCCGAGGAATGCCCAGACCTTGCGGTCGGCCATGTCGATATGGCCACGGTTGTGCATGTATTTCATGAACCGCGCCTGATAGATCGCCATCAGCGGGCCAAGGCCCATCGAGACGGTCGGGAATTGCCAATAATCCGGCATCAGCCACGGGTGCGGATAGGAGGACAAACCGCCACCATCCACTTCGGACCGGAAGTTCTCCAGCTGCTCCTCGCTGATCCGGCCCTCCATGAACGACCGCGCATAGATGCCCGGGATCACGTGGCCTTGGAAGAACACCAGGTCGCCGCCGTGGATCGCGGATTTGGAGCGCCAGAAGTGGTTCAGCCCGATGTCATACATAACTGCCGACGATGCGAAGGACGCGATATGTCCGCCGTATTCGCTGCTTTCCTTGTTGCGGCGCACAACCGTCGCCATCGCGTTCCAGCGGTTGATCGTGCGGATACGCCATTCCATGTCCAGATCGCCCGGCACGGCCAGCTCGTCATCGGCAGGAATGGTGTTCTGATACGGCGTCGTGGCGGAAAACGGCAGCGTGGCCCCTGCAGCGCGCGCTTGCTGAACCGCTTTGTCCAGCAGGTAGTGGGCACGGTTTGCGCCATCTTTTTCGATCACATCCTGAATGGATTCCTGCCATTCCTGACTCTCGATCGGATCAATGTCGGTGTTCTGGATTGTCATTCTGTATCTCCGATAGACGCGCGGAATTGGGTCAGTGTCAGTATTCAGACGCGAACCGCTTGGCGTCTGGTTTTGAGTCAAAAAAGCCGGGTCACATCCCCGGCCTGCTGTAGAAAATCGAGTTGTCGCGCTGCCCCATGACACAATCTGGCAACGAGATGACAGCTTTCCGGATTGCTGCAATGCAACCTGCGGCACTGGGGCCGATACCACCAGATGGGCTTGAGAATGGGTAAATCATTTTTCCTCCGGTTTTCCTACGATACCCATTACTGAGGGCGCGCCAACCGGATTCTTTTGCCCTGATGAGATATGTCTCCGGCAACCAGAGCCCTAACGAACGCAGTAAATGTGCCCTCAGGGCATGTCAGGTTTCGTTGTTTGTATTTCGAAGCAACTAAATTGTTTGTCAAAATAAACGCGAAGGTATCTTTGCGAAGGGCGTAGCCTTGCCAGACCGGAAGCGCCTAGCGCGGCAATTGTTCCGGTAACCTTGTTTTTTTGATCACGCCACTGATGCGGTCGAAAACAAACTCCATGAACAGGCGGGTTTTTGGGTCTTGGTGGCGGCGATGGGTAAACAGGCACGCCATCTGGATCGGCTCGGGCGGTGTCTCTTCGCCCACCACAACCAACTCGCCCGACTTCAGATACTCGGCCACTTCGAAGACAGGTTTCAGCGTGATGCCCTGCCCCGCCAATGCCCAATCCACTAAAATGTCACCATCGTCACATTCGTAATGCCCCGACGCGCGATATCGTTTCGGGCCCGCTTTGGTCATCAACGGCCATTGAAACTCGGCCGCGCCGGGAAAGCGAAGGTTCAGGCATTCATGCTTGTCCTTGACGATCTCGTCGCCTGACCGAGGATGTCCGTGTTTCTCGATATAGTGTGGCGAGGCACACAACACACGCTGGACGTCGGCGATTTTCTTGATGCGAAGGGTGCTGTCTTCGGGCTGGCCTAGGAAATAGGCAAGGTCCAAGCCTTCCGTGGTCAGGTCCACCGTTCTGTCCGTCAGTCTTAGCCGAACGCTCACTTCGGGATACTCAGCCAAAAAGGCAGGAACTTGCGGCGCGATCAGCCGTCGGCCAACCCCCAACGGGGCCGCCACATAAAGCGAGCCGCGCGGGTAGTCGGTGATGTCGACGACTTGCGCCTCCGCGGCCTCTACGGATTCCAGTACGGTACACGCCCCGCCGTAAAACACCTTGCCTTGCTCTGTCGGGGCCAGATTTCGCGTGGTCCGCTGGAACAATCGCACCCCCAGATGCTGCTCTAGTTGCGATATCCGCGAGGACGTCACCGCAGGCGAAATGCGCAAATCCCGACCGGCAGCAGACATGCTGCCTAGCTCGTAGACTCGGACAAATGTGCGGATATTATCTAGATAAGACATTGTTTTGTTTTTTTTGATGCTGCTTGGTGTTTTGTAACAATACAAGAATAACGCAGGCACGCCTAGAGTGTGAATGAACTCGAATCGTGGGAGGATGCTATGTACGACCTGGCTATCATGTGGGACTGGATCGCTTTCTCGGTCCGCTGGTTACATCTAATCACCGCGATGGCGTGGATCGGTGCATCCTTCTATTTCATCGCCCTTGATCTGGGCCTGCGCAAAGCCCCCAACATGCCCGTAGGTGCGCATGGCGAAGAATGGCAGGTGCATGGCGGCGGGTTCTACCACATCCAGAAATATCTGGTCGCCCCCGAGAACATGCCGGAGCATCTGATCTGGCACAAATGGCAAAGCTACATCACCTGGGTGTCCGGTGCAGCCATGCTGATGATCGTCTATTGGGTCGGCGGTGAGCTGTATCTTCTTGACCCGACCAAAGCCGAATTGAGCTTGTGGCAAGGCATCGCGATCTCCGGCGGCTCCCTGACCATCGGCTGGCTGGCCTACGACTTCATGTGCAAATCCAAGCTGAGCGAGCAACCTACCCTGCTGATGCTGCTGCTATTCGTGATCCTTGTGATCATGTCATGGGGCTACAACCAGATTTTCACAGGCCGCGCCGCCCTGCTGCATCTGGGTGCCTTCACCGCGACGATCATGACTGCGAATGTGTTCTTCCAGATCATGCCGAACCAGCGGATCGTCGTGGCCGACCTTAAGGCAGGCCGCACACCGGACGCCAAGTATGGCAAGATCGCCAAAGTGCGCTCCACCCATAACAATTACCTGACCCTGCCAGTCGTGTTCCTGATGCTGTCCAACCACTACCCGCTGGCTTTCGGGACGCAATATGCGTGGATCATTGCCAGCCTGATCTTCCTGACCGGTGTCACCATCCGTCACTACTTCAACACCATGCACTCCACCGGCAAAGGTCCGAACTGGACTTGGGGCGTGACCGTGGTTTTGATGATCGTGATCGCGTGGCTGTCCACCGTGCGCACCGGCGAGACATGGGAAGAGGCCGAGGCTCGCCCCCTGACCGCCTATGAGGAGAAATTCGCCTCCGCCGCCTCGTTCGAGGACGCTTACGACACTGTCGTCGGAAACTGCTCGATGTGCCATGCACGCGAGCCCGTCTGGGATGGGATGCTGTGGGCGCCCAAAGGTGTCTACCTTGAAACCAAAGGCGACGTTGCGCGGCACGCCAGCGAGATTTACCTTCACGCAGGTGTCAGCCACGCCATGCCGCCGCCCAACGCAGTCCAGATGGATCTGGAGGCCCGCGCGACGATCATCGCCTGGGTCCGCGAAGTCCGCACTGGTGGTTAACCGCGCCTCCAGGGAGTAACGCCCAAAGATCGCAGTTCGCCCAAGGCGACCAGATGAAACTCTACAAAATGGGGTGGTGGCGGACAGACAGGGATTCGAACCCTGGAGACGGTCTCCCGCCTACACACTTTCCAGGCGTGCGCCTTCGACCACTCGGCCACCTGTCCGTGGCGCAGGGTGTAGCCAAAAGCACAGGGGAAGCGCAAGGGGCAATTCCGCTCTTTTCAAGAAGAGTTAAGCGCCGCAGTGCAACCGCATCACACTAGCTTTCAAGATGCAGGTGCACCCGTCTGTTGTTGCGGCCCTTGTTTTCGATTTTGCCGATCCGAACAGGGCCAATTTCCGCGCTGCACGCCACATGGGTGCCGCCACAGGGTTGCAGGTCGATTTGCTCGGCTTCATCCCCGATACGAACCAGACGCACGCGCCCTGCCCCTTTGGGCGGCTGCACGGACATGGTTTTGACGAGGCCGGGATTGGCCTCAAGTTCCGCATCCGTGATCCATTGTTCCGAGATCAGCAGATCGCGCTCAATCAGCGCGTTCAGCGCCTGTTCAAGCGCGGCCTTGTCTTCGGGCGGCTCGGGCATGTCAAAATCCAGCCGGCCTTTTTCGGTGCCGATCTGGCCACCTGTCACACCTAGCGGGATCACAACCGACAACAGATGCAGCGCCGTATGCACCCGCATATGCGCATGACGACGATCCCAGTCGAGGATTTGGGTCACCTGCATGCCGGTCTCCGGCATCGGGTCACCCTCTTGCACGATCAGCACAACCTCGTCGCCTGTGCCTTTCCGTGCGTCCACAATGGCGCAACTTGCACCCGCCCAGTCCAGTCGCCCCATGTCACCCGGCTGTCCGCCACCCGTGGGGTAGAACAACGCGCGATCCAAGATCACGCCCTGCTCGGTGACGGCGGCAACCATTGCTTTGGCTTCTTTCAGATAGGCATCGTCGCGAAACAACAGGCTCATAACTTTGGTCCCTGCTTTGGCGCCGGTTTTTCGGTCGCAGGCTTCTTGGCTGCTGACTTCTTCGCCTCTGGCTTCTTCTCCGCAGGTTTCTTCTCCGCTGACGCTTGCAGCGCCTCGGGGTTGCGCAGCCAGACGTCGCGCTGTGCGAAGGGTATTTCGATCCCCTCTTCGGCGAAGCGGCGTGCAATCTCGTGGTTCATCTCGGATGGCACATGGGTCACATAGTTCACGTCGCGGATAATCGCGCGGATCTCGAAATCCAGCGAATCCGCACCAAAGCCACGGAACAGCACGCTGGGCGGCGGGTTCAGGATCACCAGCGGTTCGGCTTCCGCAATCTCGCGCAAAATCCGCTCGACCCGTTTGGTGTCCGTCCCATAAGCCACCCCGACCGAGACGATGATCCGTCCCGTCAGATTGCCCTTGGTCCAGTTCGTCACCGAGGTCGAAATCAGGTCCGCGTTGGGCACGATCACGTCGCGGCGATCAAAGGTCTCGACCCGCGTCGCACGCACCGAGATGTCGCGCACCACGCCCATGGTGCCCCCGACCTCGATCCAGTCGCCCTCGGAAATCGGGCGCTCGATCAACAAGATAATGCCGGACACGAAGTTTGACACGATGGTTTGCAGCCCGAAGCCGATACCAACAGACAGCGCACCTGCGACAATCGCCAGAGAGGACAAGTCAATCCCTGCGCTGGTGATGGCAATCAGGGCGGCAAGGAAAATACCGATATAGCCCGTTCCGGCCACCATGGCGTTGCGCCCGCCCGTGTCGAGATCGGTGCGCGGAAGGATCTGCGTGCGCAGTGTGCCTTGCATCAGGCGGGTCAGGCCGTAGCCTGCCGCGAAGATCACCGCGAATTTCAGGAAATCGACGGGCGAGATGCGGCTGTCGCCCAATTGCACGCCCGACGCCACCATCGTCCACGCTTCGCTCAGATCGGTGACACGCGCGCCCCAGATCAACGCCAGAAGCGGCAGGGAGCATAGGGTTAGGGCGAAGCCGATCAGCACCGGAATAAGCCCGTTGCTGCCTGCTTCTTCTCCGCGGATCATCGAGTAGATGTCACGCACAAGTCTTTGCAGGATCGCGACACCCGCCATCACCGCAAGGGTCAGATAGGTGGAATACACCAGCACGTTGCCCGCGTAAGTGTAGCCAATTATCGCCAGCAGCGGCCCGACGATGGCCACGATGCGCGCCGCGCGGCCAAGATACCGAAGAACCAGCCCGTTGGGGCCGTCCGGACCTATGCTTTGCTCTTCGGCGTCGCTGGCTTCAGCCGACTGGACCTGTGCCGCCTTCGCCGAAACCACCATCAATGTTGCAATGCGGAACAAGAACAGCCCCGCCAGTATGATCACCGGCAGGCCAAGAACGGATGCGGCAGCATCGGTCAGCAGATCGGTTAACAACAGCCCGCCGATCGCCGCATTGGCCGCGATGAATAGCCCTGCGAAGTTGATCAACACGCGAATTTGCAGCCCTTGCCCTTCAGCCAAAGTCAGCAACGGATGCGGTGGATAGGCAGGTGGTGCAATCTGACGGGCAAGCCAGCGTGCTACATAGATGATGATGACCACGGCTGACAGAATTTCCAGAACCGCGTCGCCAGCGACACCGGTCAACTCGCTTTGATCAGCTGCTTCAAGGATCAGCGTCAACCCGACAATCGGCAAGATGAGCGAGGCCAGCGAAATCAGGAACACGCCGACCCGAACACGGGCGCGACTGGCGTGGCGACTGTCGCGCAGCTTGGCCAGACCGCGTTCGACCCACGCGCCGCCTCGAACGACAAAAATCAGCCCCGTCACCAGTAAAACAAGGATCAGGGGCAAGCTGCCTTTCAAGGTTTCATAGCGTTTCGCCGAGGCCAGGTTGGACTTCACCTCGGTGACAACCTTAGCCCCGACCTCTGCCACCGACAGTATGGCACCGGACCACAATGCAGGGTTCAGGGGCGTGGAATTCAGTTCCAGAAACTGGTTTGTCTGACGGTCCCTCACGCTGCTATCGAGCCGTGAAATAAGGCCGTCGGCCCGCGTATAGGCTTCCTCGGCGCGCCGGATCGGGGCGGTCGCGGAATCAAGCTCCGTTGTCAGTTCTGCACGTCGGCTGGCGATCTCTTCAGGCTCGCTTTCCCCTTCGGCGGGCAAAGGACCCAAAGCGCTGATCTGGCTTTTGAGTGTGGATATGCGGTCCTTGTTTACGCTTTGACGGCGCAAAAACACCTCGCGCCACGAGGCAAGCTGCTCACGCAGGGATTGCAGCCCCTCGACCGAGGCGCGGTCTTGCACCAGCACCTCGTCAGCACGCGTTGCATCACGCTCCCATGCGTCATAATCCGGCGCGCCACTTTGGGTCGTAACCGCCTGCGCCAACACAGGGCCCTGTCCGGCGACGACGCCAAAACACAAGGTAAGCGCGACAAGGAAAGCGCGCAGTAACGTCAAACGGGCCATCTATTCGAACACGCTCGGCATGGGCTGTGGCGCACGCGCCAGCCATTCAGGGTATGGCAGCCCCTTCTCTTTCAGGAACTCCGGGTTCCACAGTTTTGACTGATACCGAGTGCCGTAGTCACACAGGATGGTCACGATGGTATGGCCCGGTCCCATATCTTTCGCCTGACGGATCGCCCCGGCGATATTGATGCCGGACGAGGCACCGAGGCACAGCCCTTCATGTTGCAGCGTGTCGAACACAATCGGCAGCGCCTCTTCGTCGGGGATCTGATAATTGTAGTCCGGCGTCAGCCCTTCAAGGTTCTTGGTGATGCGCACCTGACCGATCCCTTCGGCGATGGAGCCGCCATCCATGGTCAGCTCCCCCTTCGTGTACCAGTCATACAGTGCCGCCCCCATCGGGTCCGCCAAGCCGATCTTCACGCCCTTCGGCTGCAACGCCATGGCGATCCCCGCCAAGGTGCCACCAGAGCCGACTGCGCAGATAAAGCCGTCGACCTTGCCGCCGGTTTGCTCCCAAATCTCCGGACCTGTGGTCTCGATATGGGCCTGACGGTTGGCCACGTTGTCAAATTGGTTCGCCCAGATCGCGCCGTTCGGCTCGGTTTCGTTCAGCTTCTTGGCCAAACGCTCCGAATAGCGCACGAAATTGTTCGGTTTGCGGTAAGGTGCGGCTGGCACTTCGACCAGCTCCGCCCCCGCAAGGCGTAGCATGTCTTTCTTTTCCTGACTTTGCGTCTCGGGGATGACGATCACGGTCTTGAAGCCCATCGACGCGCCGACCAGTGCAAGGCCGATGCCCGTGTTGCCCGCGGTGCCTTCGACAATCGTGCCACCGGGCTTCAACGCACCAGAGGCAATCGCATCCCGAATGATATAGAGCGCAGGCCGGTCCTTGACCGACTGACCGGGGTTCATGAATTCGGCTTTGCCCAGTATTTCGCAGCCCGTCGCCTCGCTGGCGGCGTTCAATCGGATAAGGGGCGTGTTGCCCACCAACTCGGCTAGGTTTTTCTTGATAGCCATCTGCGAAACTCCTGTTCAGCGCTTGCCCTTTGATAGGCATCGCACGGGGCGAACTCAAGCAGGTGTTGCGTCCGCGCGCAGCCTTGTGCGTTCACGATCCAGACAAAAGGCGCAAATCAAAAGCGGCCCGTTCTGGACCTCTCCGCTGCGCACGGCGTCCATCAATGTTGCAAACGGGATCACCATCGACCGGATGTCCTCGGCCTCGGCGTCCAACCCGCCCAGCCCCGCCGCAGCGTCAGGCAGGTCTGCAAGTCCAAGGAAGCAATACAAATACTCCGTAAACGCCCCCGGTGACGGGTAGTAATTTGCCGCTGGCACCAATTCGGACAGAGACAGTCCCGTCTCTTCCTCCGCCTCGCGATGGGCCGCGGTCTCTGGGCTTTCGCCCCCGTCAATACGTCCGGCCACCGCTTCAAGGCACCACGGGTTCAAATCACCACGCGCGAAGGGCGCGGGGCGAAACTGCTCGATCAGCAAAACGGTGTCGCGCACCGGATCATAGGGCAGCACCACAACCGCATCGACCGCGACGAACACCTCGCGCTCCACAAGGTTTGTCCCGCCATCAAATCGGGTATGGCGCAGCGTCAGCTCGTCCAACGCAAAGAACCGTGAATAGGGTCGGTTCTGCGCGACCACCTCGACCGCGTCACGCGACGCACCTTGCCGTAAGGTGACCGGAGGCGCATCATTCAGCGCGTTCACACGCGCCTGCGCCCGCGCCCGGATCGGTCCAAGCTTTCGCACCAAATCAGCAATCGCTATTTTGCCGAACAGGTCCATAATCTCGTGGGCCGCCTCGCGGGTCACAGCGCCCATGGTCTGCTGCCAATGCGCAAGGCTCCATGGCGCGCCCTTGCCATACTGGTTGTCGGTTGGCGTGTAGAGCCGCGCGCGCTGCCCGTCCGCCAGCACAACCGGCACCAACTCATATCCATAGGGGGCTTCGTAATAGTCCAGCCGTGCAACCTGCTCGTCCGTCAGATTCTGCAGAAGCAACCCTTCCGCTTGCGCACCTTCGCAGGGCAACAGCAGCGGAAAGGTCTCGCCTGCCGCCGTAAACACGCGGTGATCGGCCAGCGCGACGGGTTGCGCATCTGCCACAGCGCCCAGCACGATTTCCAGAAGTTCAGGGTCTGTCAGGGTGCCGAACAGGACGATGTCGTCCGCAGCTGCCATTATGTTCACGCCGTCACTCGAACTTGCGATGCGCCCATTCGGAGGCAATCCCGCCGAAGAACCCACCGATAACCAGCACCGCCAACACAAACGGGTTCAGCAACAGCAATCCGTATTCAAGCATCAATGCGAAGACATCGACCAAGGCCTCCATCGGGCCGTCATATTGCAAGCGGCGGGATTTCTTGATCATCAAAGCTACCGCGAAGATGAAGGTGACAGAAACCGTAGATACAACAACGACATAGAGGCCATTGTTCATACTGGCGCCGTAGTTCTTGCCCACCAGTTTTCCCATGATACGCCAGCCGACAATCAGCGGAATCCCGACGCAAATCGGCAACAGCCATTTCAGCGGTTGCCCCTCTGGAAGCGTTGGTCTGATCAGTTCGGCCACGAAGTAACCCGTGATCGCAAAAATGACTCCGGCAACAAGTTTGGCGGCTGTGGGCATCTTGGCAGTGGTGGTCATTGTAGAAACTACTCGGTTTTTTTCATGGTGATCTGCGTCACATCGCAGTTTCCACTCCAAAACGTAGCGGCGCAAGAGGTCAGATAGAAATTCCACATGTTTCTAAAGCGTTGGTCAAACCCCAATTCTTCCACCTCGCCCCATCGGGCGTTGAACGTCTCATGCCACAGGCGCAGGGTTTTCGAATAGCTTTGCCCGAATTCGATGGAGCGCACGGTCTCCAGCCCTGCCCGCTTGATCTGCGTTCGCAGCACCGACGGGCACGGCAACATGCCGCCCGGAAAGATGTATTTCTGGATGAAATCCACCTGACGGTTGTAGACCTCCCAGCGGCGATCCTCGACGGTGATTATCTGCAGGGTCGCACTTTTGCCGGGCTTCAGGCAGTCGCGCACTGCATCGAAATAAACCGGCCAGTATTTTTCGCCCACCGCCTCGAACATCTCGATGCTGGCAATCCCGTCATACTGCCCGCGCTCGTCGCGGTAATCCTGCATCTTGATCTCGACCAGATCGCTGAGGCCAGCCTGCGCAATCCGCGCCACCGCATAATCATGCTGTTCCTGACTGATCGTCAGCCCGGTAACCCTGATCCCCTTGCGCGCGGCATGTTCGGCAAACCCGCCCCAGCCGCAGCCGATTTCAAGCACATGATCGCCTGTCTGCGCGCCCATCTGCTCCAGCATGGAGGCATATTTGGCCTGCTGCGCCTCCTCATGGCTCTCGTCGCCTTTGAACAACGCCGAGCTATAGGTCATCGACGGATCAAGCCACAAGGCGTAAAACTCGTTCCCCAGATCGTAGTGATAGCTGATGTTCTTGCGCGCCTGTTCGCGTGAATTGCGCTGCATCCAGAACCGCATCTTCTCATAGGCCCGCACCAGCCCGAGGCCGGGAAAGCCGTCATAGACCTCCTCGTTGTCAGCGTGCATCAAGTCCATGAAAGCCTGCAAATCGGGGGTGGTCCACCAGCCGTCCAGATAGGCGTCACAAAAACCCAGATCACCCTCGCGGATCAAACGGGCAAACAGGTCGGCATTGTGAATGTCGATCTCGGCACAAATCCCCGCCTCGCGCCCTTCGGCACGAAACACGCGGCCATCTGGCAGCTTCATATCCAGCCGCCCCGCGCGCATCTTTTGAGCGGTGGCAAAAGCCTGCGGAAAATAGCGCGGAAGCGCGTGCTGTCCTTGCGTGCTCGTTAACACATCCTGTGTCAGCACATCGCCAGTGAGAACATTCATGCCCTGCCTCCCTAACTTAGCATATTCATGAATTTTGACAGATAGCGCGAAATTTCTCAAGTAAAGCAACGCGGTCGTGTTTTTTCAGTGATCGCCGAGCGGTGCTTATCCCTTGCGTTGCTGATAGGCGTCCAACGCACGCTGCCGGCCTTCATCCAACGCCACAACCGGCTTGGGATAGTCGTCAGTGATCGCCATGCTCCACGACTTCGGAATGGCCTTGAAGTAATCTTCCGCCTCCCCGCCGTGATCCTTGAACAGCTCCCCCAAATAGCGCGCGCGGTAGCTGCGATCATTGTCGAACTTCTCGGCCTGCGTCGCGGGATTGAAGACGCGGAAATAGGGCGTCGCATCGGGGCCAGAGCCCGCCGACCACTGCCATCCCATTGCATTTGAAGCCGGATCCCAGTCGATCAGGCAATCGTCAAACCACGCCTGCCCTACCTTCCAATGGGTCATCAGGTGCTTGGTCAGGTAAGAGGCCACGATCATCCGCCCGCGATTGTGCATGTAGCCGGTGACATACATCTCGCGCATGGCCGCATCCACCAACTGGATACCCGTGCGCCCTTGTTTCCAGGCCTTGATCTCGGCGGCGCGTTCGTCGTCCTTCCACGGGAAGTCATCCCATTCCTCACGCCAGTTTTTGTCCATTATGCGTGGTGTGTGGTAGGCCAGATGGTAGGCAAATTCCCGCCAGACCAGCTCTTTCAGGAAGGTCTCCGCGCCCGATTTGCCTTCATGCACCGCTCGCCAGCCCGCATGCCAGCAACGGCGCGGGGAGATTTCGCCATAGGTCAGGTTTTCCGACAGCATCGAGGTGCCGCGCGCTGCCATCTGGTCGCGAGCATCTTTGTAGCCGTCGATGCGGTCGCGGATGAAGGTGGCCAGACGGGTCGATGCCGCCTCTTCACCTACAGCCACATGCTTGGCCACGATATCCGCGCCACGGCGCATCGCAGCCCCCATCTGCCAGTCGTCGATTTTGTCCGAAGACGGCCACTGGTCGGGCGCGCATAGTTCGCTCACCGCCGAGATGTCCGCCGCAAGGTCCCATCCGCGCACGGATTTCCACATCGGGCTGAAGACCCGGTAAAACCCGCCTGTTTTGGTCTCGACGGTCCACGGCTCGAACAGCACATGCCCCTTGAAGCTTTGCGCGTCGATGCCGTCGTCTTTCAGGGCTTCCTTCACACCTTTGTCCCGCGCAATCGCGTCGGGGTCATAGGCCCGCGACCACCACACGGCCCCTGCCCCTGTCTCGCCGATCAGATCGCGGAGCACGTCGAGCGCCTTGCCGCGCCGCAAGATCAGTTTGGAGCCGATGTCCTCCAGCGTCCCCGCGAAATGGTCCACCCCCAGCCCCAACCGCCATTTCGGCGCGGCGCCGTGGGTCTCGACCACTTCGTCATGGATAAAAACGGGGATCACGGGTCGGCCGGTCTTGGCCGCCGCACTCAGGCCTTCATGGTCGCCCAACCGCAGGTCGCGGCGGAACCAGAACAGAATTGGTGTATCACTCATAAAACCTGATCTAGTGCGTCTATCAGCCGGTCAACCTCTGCCTTTGAAGTATAATGCACAAACGACAACCGCAGCACGCCGCGGTCCATGTCGACGCCCATCGCCTCCAGCGCGCGGCCTGCGTAGAAATCGCCGCCACCCGCCATGATACCGAGCGGTGCCAGTTGCGCTGCCGTCTCCTCTGCGTTCGCTTGCAGGGCAAGTGCCACGGTCGGTGCCCGTGAGGCCGCCTTGTCCGGCCCGATCAACCTCACCGAGTTCTTGGCCGACGCGTAGTCCAGCAACGGTTGCAACACCTCATGCTCATGCGCCTGCATCAGGTCGTGCACCGCCGCCCCTTTGGTCGCAGGGGCCGCGTCGCCGCCTATGTGGTGGTCATACAAAGCGTCGACATAGTCCGCAATGCCCGCGCTGGCCGCGACCTGTGCGTGGTCCGGCCCCGCAGGGGTGAACCGCTTGTAGAGGGAGTCGCCGTTGAAGTGGTGGCCTTGGTTCGGAAGTTTCATCCCCAGATCGCGGCGGATCACCATGATCCCCTGATGCGGCCCGTAGGTCTTGTAGGCCGAGAACAAGTAGATATCCGCCCCCAGCTTGCCCACATCCGGCAAGCCATGCGGCGCGTAGGACACGCCGTCGACGCAGGCCACAGCCCCCGCTTCATGCACTTGGGCGCAGATGGCGGCGACGTCGTTGATCTCGCCGACCACGTTGGAGCAATGCGGGAACGCCACCAACCGCACCTTGTCGTCCAGCAGGTTTGCCAGATCGGCGGGGTCCAGATGGCCGGTCTCGGGGTTGATCTGCCACTCGCGCACCTCGAACCCGCGCTCCGCCAGACGCCGCCACGGGCCGGAATTGGCCTCGTGGTCCTGATTGGTCACGATGATCGCGTCACCCGGCGTCATCCATTGCGCGAAGGCTTGCGAAAGAACGTAGGTGTTTTGCGTGGTCGACGGCCCAAACGATAGCTCGTCGGTCTCGACGCCAAGGATCGCCGAGAGCCGCGCCCGCGCCTCGTCCATCTCTGCGCCGCCAAGGGTCGACGCCTCATAGGGCGCGTAGGGCTGTACCTTGCGTTCGGTATAGAACCGGAAAAGCCGGTCGATCACAGGGCGGCAGGTATAGGACCCGCCTGCATTTTCAAAGAAAGCCTGCCCCTTCAAAGGGGCCGCGTCGAAAGCCGGGAATTGCGCCCGCACGAATTCAATATCAAGTTTCATTGGGCGATCTTGGCCCGTCAGTTTACGCCACGCAAGCACCCAATCTGTCGCCAACAGACAGAATCGCATCGCTTTCAGACGTTGCGACATTCTGTCACCTGCTTAGGCTTCGCCATGACCCGTCCGAGGAGGACGGGAAGACGGGGCTTATAGAATTTCGAACGATAACGAACAGCATGCCCCGCCCAACATGGACAGGGAAATATGAGTATCAAACCACCCTTCACCGACCTCGACATCTCAACAGCAGATGGCGGGTTTTACCACGGAAACAGCGTTCCAATCGCTTTGATCTCCAAGGGGATCATGGTTGCGCTGGTACTTTGGGCGCTGGTCTTTCCGGGCTACGCCAACAGCACGCTAAGCAGCTGGAACAGCGCGATCCTCGCCAGCTTCAACTCGTTTTATGTCATCATCACGGGGCTGTTCTTCTTCTTCCTCGCGATCATCGCAATCATTCCATCCACTGGCCGGCGCGTCATGGGCACGCCGGGCGAGAAGCCGGAGTTCTCGAATTTCTCATGGTTTTCCATGATGTTCGGGGCCGGTCTGGGCGTGGGCCTGATGGTCTTCGCGACCGCCGAGCCTTTGGGCCTTTGGGGCTCTAACCCTGTTGTGCTGGCCGGTGACGTTCCCGCCAATTCGGAAGAAGCGCTGCAATCGGCCTATCGCTACACCTTCCTGCATTACGGCTTCCACGCATGGGCAATCTATGTCGTGACCGGCCTCAGCTTGGCCTATTACGCTTACACACGTGACATGCCGCTGACGATCCGCGCGGCGCTGACGCCTTTGTTTGGCAGCGCGATGAATGGCTTCTTGGGCCATGTCGTCGACGTGCTGGGGGTTGTGGCCACCATCTTGGGTGTGTCCGTGACCATCGGGTTCGGTGTCAGCCAGTTCATTGACGGGGTCTATGCGATCACCGGCATGGAATGGATGATGAACATGGAGGGCGACGCCCCTGCACCGGGCAAAGTCGGCCTTGTGGCTGGTCTTGTGGTGATCATGGCAATGTCGATCCTGTCTGCTGTGTCAGGCGTTGGCCGGGGGGTTAAGTACCTCTCAAACCTCAATCTGGTTCTGTCGTTGGTCCTGCTGCTGGTCTTCATCATATTCGGGTCTTTCACCTTTGCCCTGTCGACCTATGGCTCGGCGTTCATCGACTACATCCTGAACTTCGTGCAGCTGTCCTTCGGGGCATATGGTCCGCAATCCGCAGACGCCTTTGCAGCCGCATTGCCGGAAGCCGCCAAACCATTGGCGGGTGATCTGATGGCAGGTGCGACAAATGCCTGGGGCTCCTTCGACGGTTTCAAATCCGGCCTTGAAGGCGCCGCAGCAGAGCTGCCAGACGACGTTCTGGCCGCAGCCTACGAAGCAGGCAACCAAGGCCGTCAGTTTGGCTGGCAATCCGGTTGGTCCACCTTCTACTGGGCGTGGTGGATCGCGTTCTCGCCGTTCGTGGGCCTGTTCCTTGCACGTATCTCCAAAGGCCGTTCCGTGCGCGAATTCATCATCGGTTGCGTGATCGCGCCGTCGCTGGTGTGCTTTGCATGGATGACCATCCTTGGTGGCACCGCAATTGATCTGGAACTGACCGGCGGCGCAGAAGGCACCATCATCGGGGCGTCCAACACGGCCAAGCTGTTCGTGACACTGGGCGAGATGATCTCCGGCGGATTCCTGTCGGCCATCACCATCATGTGTGTGGTGCTGATCATGACCTTCCTCGTGACCTCCGCAGACTCGGGCATTCTGGTGATGAACACCATCATGTCCGGTGGCGAGCAGGAAACCGGCGTCAAGCACCGCATCGTTTGGGGTGTTATCCTGACCTTGGTGATCGGCACGCTGCTGCTTGCCGCGGGGGACAATAACCCGATGGACGCGCTGCGCAACGCGATGATTATCGGGGCGCTTCCGTTCACCATGGTCATGGGGCTGATGATGATCGCCCTGACCAAGGCGCTGTATCGTGACGGCAAGCGCGACAAGTTCGCGGCGGAAGGACAACCCGCCGAATAGGCGTCTTTCGCTACTCCAAAAAGAAACGGCGCCCCGATCGGGGCGCCGTTTTTCGTTTGTGTCGAGATGAAGTTTAGCGTTCTTCGGTTTGAAGCCCTTTGAAGATCGCCCAGCACATCATCAGCAGCACCACCGTAAACGGCAGTCCCGTCGAAATCACCATGGATTGGAGCGACTTCAGCCCCCCGACTGACAACAACAGCACGATCGCCACCGCGCCTTCGAAGATGCACCAAAACACGCGCTGTGGCACCGGAGCGTCGATCTTGCCGCCTGCAGTAATCGTGTCGATCACAAGGCTGCCGGAATCCGACGAGGTGACGAAGAACACGATTACCAGAATGATCCCGATCAGCGAGGTAATCTGGGTGAGCGGCAAGGCGTCCAGCATCTTGAACAGCTTCAACTCAAGCGGCGCATCCTGTGCGGCAACGTAGCCGTCGGCCACAACCTGATGGATCGCGGTGCCACCGAAGACGCTCATCCACAACACGCAGACAAGGCTCGGGATCAGCAGAACGCAGATGATGAACTCGCGCACGGTGCGGCCACGGCTGACGCGGGCGATGAACATGCCGACGAAAGGTGACCAACTGATCCACCACGCCCAGTAGAACGCGGTCCAGCCCTGGCTGAAGTTCACGTCCTCACGCCCAAGCGGATTGGACAGCGCCGGCAGATACTGGACATAGGCCAGCAGGCTGTCGGCAAAGCCGGTCAGGATCGCGACGGTCGGCCCCACGATCAGCACGAACAAGAGCAGCAGGAAGGCCAGCCCCATGTTGATTTCGGACAGGATCTTCACCCCGCCGTCCAGACCACGCACAACCGAGATCAGCGCGATCGCGGTGATGACGGAGATCAGGATCACCTGCGTGGTGCCGCTGATCGGCACGCCGAACAGCTCGTTCAGCCCCGCATTTGCCTGCGTCGCGCCAAAGCCCAACGAGGTCGCCAGACCGAACAGCGTGGCAAACACCGCCAGCGTGTCGATGATGTGGCCGGTCCAGCCCCAGACGCGATCCCCGAAGATCGGGTAAAACGCGGAGCGGATCGTCAGAGGCAAGCCCTTGTTGTAGGTGAACAAGGCAAGGCTAAGCGCCACGACCGCATAGATCGCCCATGGGTGTAGGCCCCAGTGGAAAATCGTCGCTGCCATGCCAAGTCGGATGGCCTCTTCCTGATTGCCCGCTGCAGCACCAAGCGGTGCCCAGTCGGTGCGCACGCCGCCCTCGGACGCGGTGCCTCCAAAGGAGCTGGAGAAGTGGCTCATCGGTTCCGACACGCCGTAGAACATCAGCCCGATGCCCATACCAGCGGCGAACAGCATCGCGAACCAACCGACATAGCTATAGTCCGGCACCGCGTCTTTGCCACCCAACCGCACCTTGCCCATGGGCAGCACGATCAGCAAAAAGCAGAACAAAACGAAGATGTTGGCCGCCCCGATGAAGAACCAGTCAAAGCCCTTCGTCACCGCCCCGAAAAGCCATGCGAACAAGGCCCCCGACTGCTCTGGCAGGGCGAGCGTGTAAAACACGAACGCCACGATGGCGACGCCCGAAATGCCAAACACCGGGTTGTGGATGTCGAACCCGAACGGCCCGACGCTGCCTTCCACATTGTCTTGACCAATCTCGTAATCCGTATCGATCAAATCCGATTCACCGTCCGGCGGGCGGATCCCTTCACTTTCAATTTCATCGACCATTGTCTGATCTCCCCTGTATTATTTTATTATTATCAACGTACCAAAAAGACGGACGCTTTCGCGTGCTGGGCCAGATGCCCCCCGTGCGATGCCCAAATATGCTCGCTAAACCCCGGTGTGTGCGTGGCCATTACGACCAGATCACAGCCCGTTTCATCCACTGCGGCCAGCAGCGTCTTGTCCAGATCAACCGCCGGATCGTGGCTGGTCATCGCATGCGACGACGCGGTGACCCCGTGCGATTTGCCCTGCTCTTGCGCGAAGGTTTCCAGCTTCTGCGCGTATTCCTTGGGACTGTGCGCCACCTTGCCCGGTGTGTTGGACGTTACGCCGACGAAGCAAAGCTCTGCCGTGTGAGTCTTGGCAAGTTCCGCTGCGCAAAGCAGGGATTTGCCCATCTTACCGCTATGGGCCAGATCGATCGGTACCATAATTTTGTGAAACATCGGTCCCTCCAATTTTGGAAACTGCCGCCGGAGCAACGCTCAAGCCTTTGAATTTCCATACGCTTTGCAAGGCGGTGGGCCGAGCGCCCGACCGCCTCGTCGCAAAACCGTAACAGGAGGGCGGGTTGCAACGCAACCTGATCGCCCGACAGGATTTTGTCAGGCGTTCACATCGACGACGACGCGACCCTTAACCTGACCTTTCAGGATGTCCTTCCCAAGCTTTGGCAAATCCGCCAGCGTCGCGGGCTGAACCATGGCGTCGAGCTTGTCCATCGGCAGGTCTTTCGCGATCCGCTGCCACGCCCGCAGACGGTTGTCATAGGGCTGCATCACGCTGTCGATGCCCAGCAGGTTCACGCCGCGCAACAGGAACGGGATCACCGTGGCAGGCAAGGCCGCGCCGCCTGCCAGCCCCACGGCGGAGACCGATGCGCCGTATTTCATTTGCCCCAGCAGGCGGGCCAGCATTTCGCCGCCCACCGCGTCAACGCAACCGCCCCACATCTCGGCCTCCAAAGGCCGCTTGGTGGTCTCGTTGATCTCTTCGCGGGGCACGATCTGCGTTGCACCAAGGCTTTTCAGGTAGTCGGCCGTCTCGGGCCGCCCAGTTACCGCCGCGACCTCATGGCCCAGATTGGCGAGGATCGCCGTCGCGACCGAGCCCACGCCACCCGCAGCCCCCGTGACCAGCACGGGGCCGTCCTTGATGCCATGGTCCTCAAGCGCCATCACCGCCAGCATCGCCGTAAAGCCCGCCGTGCCGACCGCCATCGCCTGCCGTGTGTCCAAGCCATCAGGCAGCGGCACCAGCCAGTCGGCCTTGACGCGGGCCTTCTGGGAGTAGCCACCCCAATGCGCCTCGCCCACGCGCCAGCCGGTCAGCACCACCTTGTCACCGGGTTTGTAGCGATCGTCGTCCGACGCTTCCACCGTGCCCGCGAAGTCGATGCCCGGGATATGCGGGTAGTTCCGCACCAATCCGCCACCCGGCCCGATGCACAGCCCGTCCTTGTAGTTCACAGTGGAATATTCCACCGCAACCGTCACCTCACCCTCCGGCAAGCGGTCCAAGGAAATGCTTTGGACAGAGGCACTTGTCTTGCCCTCTTCATCCTTCTCGACGATCAGTGCGTTAAACATAGGCTCTCTCCTTTAAATCCAGAATTCTTCGTGGACCGTCGCCATGCGCGGCCCGTCTTGCGTTTCCACATGCACCTGCGTGCCATCGTCCCAATGGGTCATCCGCACCATGCCGATGGCGACATTGGTGCCAAAGTCAGGGCTTTTCGCCGCCGAGGTCACCTGCCCGATCACCTTGTCCTTCGCGGTGATTTTCCACAGCCGGTCACAGGGCGGCAGGTCTCCCTCAATGCTCAGGGCGCGGATTTGTTTCACCGGGCCTTCCTTGGCCACCCGCAGCAACGCATCGCGCCCAACGCAGCCGATGGCGGTCTGCGTCGAGCAGAACCGCCCCAGCCCACATTCATGCGGGGTGTTGTCGCGGGTCATGTCGTTGCCATAGGACAGCATCCCGCCCTCGACCCGCTCGATCAGGTTGGGGCATCCGGCGTGAACGTCCAGATCACGGCCCGCCTCCATCAAGGCATTCCACAGCGGCATGCCTTTCTCGGTGCCTTCGACATAAATCTCGAAGCCGCCTTGCTTGGAATAGCCGGACCGCGCGACCAGCATCATGTGGCCCTGAAAGTCGAAATAGCCGTAGCGGAAGAAGCGCAGATCTTTGACTCCGTCGCCGAACACCCGTGCGGCCAAAGCATCCGCTTGCGGTCCTTGAATGGCCAAGGGGGATACGTCCGGCTCGTCCACGATCACATCAAGATGAAAAGCGTAGGCTATCCCTTTGACCCACAACAACATATCGCTATCCGCGATGGACACCCAATAGCGGTCATCGGCCAGCTTCAGCGCCACCGGATCGTTGAGCATGCCGCCCGTTTCGTCCACCGTCGGCACGTAGTAGCACATCCCCGGCAGCATCCCCCGCAGGTCGCGCGGGGTTAGCATCTGCATCAGACGCCCCGCGTCGGGGCCGCGCAACTCCACCTGCCGCTCGCAGGCGACATCCCAAACCTGCACGGCGGATTTCAGGTGGTGGTAATCCTCCTCGACCGAGCGGAACACCGTCGGCAGCAGCATGTGGTTGTAGACGGTGTATCCCTTGACGCCCGCCGCCTCGACCCCGTCCGAGAACGGCGTCCGGCGCACGCGGCGCGATGGTGCGATTGTGGCCATGTTCAAAGCCCTCCCCTTATATTTCGTTTGCAATCAACCGGTCCTCGGCTGGTGCGGCTATAGGCCGACACGCCGCAGGTCTCGCAACGGAATTCTTGCGGCGCGCCCTTACCGTCGCCGGTTGGCCGCCACTTGCACGGTTTGCGCCGGAATAGTTTGTCGAGCCGGAACGCAACTTCGTTGCCCGCCCGCCTGCGTCCCCAGCTCCACCAGACAAAGCCCGCGACGGCCAGCAGGATCGCCAGCACCACGGGCATCAGGCGTCATCCGGCATGAGCACAAGGTCGGTATCATCAGGCCGCTGTCCCGCCGCCGTCAGCATCGCGTGAATTTGCCCGCGATGGTGGGTCTGGTGGTTGAAGAAATGCACCGCGCACAAGGCCATGGGCTTGCTGAACTCACGATCTGACATGACAGAATAATAGGTCAGCGGCCCAACCAAATCTATCTGGTTCAGCCCCTTCGCCCACCGCTCTATCCGCGCATCCGTGCGCAGGCGGTCATCCAGAAACAGCTGCAAATCCTCATGCAGGTTGACGCTATCCGCGCCGCCACTTTTTGGGCCCAGCCCGCCATCGAAGCGCGACATCCATAGCTGGTCGGCCCACAACAGATGGTTGGCGGTCGCAAAAACCGACCCGAAGAAGGCCTTGCGATCCTTGCGCAGCTCCGCGGGCTTCATGGATTTGAAAATCTCCATCTGCCCGCGGTTTTGCCACGCATTGTAGCGGGCCATTTCACGGCAATACTCAATCGTGATCATTTTGGCGCTGGTCCTCCCCAGTCAATCTGGCAAATCTCGGCGGAGCGCCCGTCGAAGTCCCAAACCCGACCATAAGCACGGACCTTGCCGCGTTTGGCAGTGGCCACGGTGATGTCTTTGCCCATCCAGTACTCGGTGTTGGTAATCACCATATCCGCGCCGTCCTTACCCGCGACCGGAACAACTTCGCCCTGGATTTTCTTGCCGACCATCAGGCGGCGCACATTGCCTTCGGTGGTGAAGGACACAGGCGCGCGCTCGGCCCCTAAAAACTCCCCGACCAACATGCTGAACAGGCCCGTCGTGCCTTTCGCGGCCCCTGACAGGATCGCCTCCAGCCCCGCATAGGCCGCATCGCTGGCTTGGTCGTCAATATAAGCCGCCGCCTTCCAGTTGCCGCGCCCCATATTGCCGGGAATGTCCATCAACATGCCCACGGCCATGCCGGACAGGTCTTCGTCGCCGTAATGGCCCTCGTCGATGCGGATACCCAGCCACGCCTGACAGTAGCCCTCTGTCGGCGGGTGTTTACCCAGCGAAACCACGCAAGGGCAAAACACGGTGCAGTTGCAGTTGAGAATAAGCTCGCCCTTGATGTTCCACGGAACAGTTCCAAGTTCTTGCGCGTCTAAAGCCATGGTTCTTTCCTTTTCTTAAATCGCGGTCACGAGGGTCCATGCGCCTGCAATCAGCAGAAGCCCCCCCAGAGGTTTCGTTATGTATCGACCCAGATCAGGCAGTTTTTCCACCACCATGATCACGGTCGCCAATCCCATGAAAGCCACGCTCATCACGCCGCCCACAAAGGCCAAAAGCATCAAGGCCCAGCAGCAGCCGAGGCAGACCAGTCCCAGCCGTAATCCGCTGCGCCACGGCCCCTCGTCGAAATGCTGCATGAAGAAGGTCATCGGTTGGCGGCACTTGCTCAGGCACGCCTCTTTCAGGTTCGAGAACTGGTAGAGCCCCGCCAAAATCAGCAACGCACCCGACAGGCCCGCCGAGAGGCTGCCACCGAACGCACCGATCAGGCCCGCTTGGAACAAGCCAATTTGCAACCCAGCGGCGATGATGGAAAAGCCAAACCAAACAACAAGATAGCCTGACACCAGCGCGCCGAAATTCGCGCGGTCGCTGACATGGGTCAGGTCGTCATAGGTGGCCAAAGCGGGCAATACCGTCGGTGCCATCATCGCCGCCGACATCAGCGACCACATCAACACCATGCGCAGATATCCGGCGGCGTCGGGCGTGATGGTGCACAGGCTGATCCAAAAATCGCGGCCATAGGTTTGCTCAAGCAGGCGCAGCTCCGGCGGGATCGACATGGCATAAAGCGCGGTCCAGGACAGCACGATCAGCCCGAACAGCGCAAGCCAATGAGCGCCAGACATTGCTCTGATCCGATCCGACCACATCTGCGTTGCGACTCCCGTATGACCTGCTAGTTTAAATTGTCAGACTTTTATATGTCTGACAATTGATTTTGATGCGAGACCGATGAAAAATTCTTCGACACCACAAGGCGACCTGTCCGCCCAGATCGCGGCCTCCATCCGCGACGCCATCATCGCCGGTGACCTGATCGTAGACGCCCGCCTGCCGTCAGAGGCGGAACTGGCGGAGCAATTCAAGGTCTCCCGTCCCACCGTGCGCGAGGCGCTGAAACGGCTGGCGGCCCAAGCCTTGATCCGCACGCAGCGCGGGGCAACGGGCGGTGCTTTCGTGAACCACCTGAAATACCCGGACGCTTACGCCCAGCAGATCACCACCTCGACGCTACTGTTGTCGATGAACGAGGTGTCCATCGCCACCGCCTGCGAGGCCCGCTTCGCGCTAGAGCGCGCCTGCACCCGCCTGTCCGCAGAGCGGCGCAGCGCGGATCATTTGGCCACCATGCGGGCCGAGATGTTCCGTCAATCCCAGCCCGGCCTCAGCGACGAGGCGTTCTGCGCCTCCGACGTGGCCTTCCACCGCGCGTTGGTCGACGGGGCGCAAAACCCCGTGATGTCGTACCAGCTGGCGGGGGCTGTCGAGGCGATGCAGCCGTTGATGAACATGATCACCTTCACCGCGCGGTCCCGCGAAAAGATCGTCGCCCTGCACGGGCAGATCGCCGATGCGCTGGAGGCCCAGAACGCCGCCGACGCAGACGCCGCCCTGACCGAGCTGGAGGCTTATACCATCTCGCTGGCCCGTGACGTACTCGACGCCCACGCGCGGCGCTGACGGTTGCAGTTTATCGCTTGCCGCATCGGGGTTGCTCCCCTACGCTCCGCCCCCAGTATCGCCTTTATCCATCTGGGAGACTTCACTAATGAACCGTATGACCAAACTGCTGGGCACTGCTGCCCTTGCTCTGGCCACCACCTCCGCTTTCGCGGCTGACCCTGATCTTCTGGTCTTTGACTGGTCGGGTTTCGAAGAAGAAGGGTTCTTCGTCAAATACGCCGAAAAACATGGCTCCGGCCCCACCTATGCGTTCTTCGGTGAAGAAGAAGAAGCATTTCAGAAGCTGCGCTCCGGCTTCAAGGCCGACGTGGCGCATCCCTGCTCCCAATCCATCGAAAAATGGGCTCAGGCGGAGCTGATCGAGCCGTGGGACATCTCCAAAATCCCGAGCTACGCAACCTTAGCGGAAACCTACCGCACCGACCCGACCTTCGTGCGCGACGGCGAGGTTTACTTCATCCCAACCGATCTGGGCATGACCGGCATCGCCTACAACGCCGACGAGATCAAACCCGAGCAGGTCGCCTCGCTGGAAATCTTCCTCGATCCTGAAATGTCAGGCCGCACCTCCCTGCCCGACAATGTCGAGGATTCCTATGCGCTGGCCTATCTGGCTACCGGCACCTCAGACTGGACCAAAGCCACCGAAGAGGACTTCAAGAAAGCCTCCGACTGGCTGCGCAAAGCCCACGCCAACGCGCGGGCCTATTGGGCTGACGGCGCAGAGTTGGCGCAACTGATGGCCACCGGTGAAGTTCTGATTGCTTGGTCGTGGAACGAAACCCCTGTGCAAATGGTCGGCGACGGCTACAACATCGGGTTCGAGCGTGAGGCCAAAGAAGGCTCCTCCGCGTGGTTCTGTGGTTATGTGAACCTCAAAGACGGCCCCGGTTCCGAAGAGAAGGCGCATGAATTCATCGAAAGCTTCCTGTCTCAGGAAACCGCCGATTACATCGTCAACGAATGGGGCTACGGCCACTCCAACACGACCGCGATGGGCACTTTCGACGAGGAAACCCTGACCGAGGTGGGTCTGAACCAGATCACTGCGCCGCAGTTGGAGCAGCTGCCGATGGACATCTCCTTGCGTGAGATGATGATCAAGGAATTCGAACGCATCAAAGCGGGCTTCTAAACGACCGTGGCAGCCGTCACATTTAACGGCTGCCACCTCAGTCCCAATCTGTGCTGGATGTCCGCTGTGCGGACGAAGCTGCCGTTTGAACCCCAACATCAAATTTCCGCTTTGCTTGTTGTTCGAGACGACACGTGGCACTCTCGGCAAGGGCAAGAGCTCAAGTTTCACATTAAAGCAATTCAAGTGTGGCAGAATTGAAAAAGTGCATCGAATGCCAAAAAGAAATTGAGATGGGCGCGAAACTCTGCGTCGAGTGCGGGTCCCATCAAGATTGGCGTCGGCATGTCAAAGTATGGACACCCCTTCTCGGATTTCTCCTAGCTTTTCTGGCTTTTGTTTTTTCAATTTCCCCGCAGATCAAGTCGGCTTGGTTTCCGTCACCTCCGAAATTTAGCGCGCACCTTAGGTCGGTATCTGAACGAAGCGTAACTTTCGATGTTTCAAACCTAGGCGAACAACGGTTGATCATTGATCCAGTATTGAAGTGCGTCGCGGCCAATAGAATTGACGAAAAGATTATTGACTATGAAGAGCCGTTTCGAGTTTGGTTCGCAACTGTTGAAGGTCAATCGGACAGGCCAATAACTGTTGCAGAGTTTGGTGGAAATGAGGTCGCGACCTTTGCCATCCCTCAGGATTTGGAGGGTAGCTGGCTCGAAAACAAGGCTATTTTCTTGCCTCCGGAGGATGAAAGAGTGAGCGACATAGAGAGGCGTTTTTCGCCCGGATTGACGCTTAGGCACACTTGGTTTGGAGCTAGCCGGGCGTCGAAGATACCTGTCTACCACATCATAGGCAAAGACGGCCTGATATCGCTTCAGCCAGTTTCAGACATAGCAACCTTCTGTCAGTTGACTGCTCTTGATCCGGTTTCTGGAAAAGAAGTAAGCGAAGGTTTTGCTATTTGGCAAATCGCCAACGACCTTTGGCAAGGCGGACGTGCCAGCCTACTGTATGACGTATTAGGCAGCTTAATCTACGTTAGTGGACCCGGCGGTTTGAATGAAACAGACCCAGAGCTTTGCAATTCGGACTCTCCGCCTTGGGGCTGCATTACCAAAGACTGAGTTTTGAGCTCTCTCTGAAAGCTGTCATTCATTGCCACCGCAGCATCCGGTAAAAAGGGCTCAAAACAGACATTCCCAAACACACTGATCATCATCACAACGATTGTATTGCCCCACGCCCCGCCCTATATATGATCTGTCTCTTCGGGGACTATGGACATAAACGCGCTCGTAATAAGCGGATCGGACCCGGGGGCGGTACCCGGCGACTCCACCAATACCCCCTCATTTGGGGACCATGGGGTCGAAATAGGATCGACGGACGTCTAAAGGGGTTTGCTTTGTCTCGGTGAGTTACCACCGTTATCGGTACATACAAGCTAGTTGCAAATGACAACAAAGCTCCAATGGCGATGGCTGCGTAAGCAGTCGGAACTATTGAAAACTTAAGTCCTCTCGCTTAGCAGCGTTTGGCGGGGTTTGCAGGTACCTGGCAACAGAAACCTGCGCTAATTCCCTTCAGTGGTACCTCTCACCCGTTTCCAGTAGTTCGAAACCGACGATTTCGAATTCATAGTAATTGCCCTCCGCTGTGCGCGCTCGCGCGATGAGACGGTTTTCCTCATCGCGGAAAACGGCATGGGTGCTGTGCAAGGCACGATAGCAATGGCTTCCATCAGGGTAGATGTATTTAATCATGACATATTTCCTTTTTAGACATTAAACGCCTTGCGGAACGCACCTTCACCAATTCCGGAAAAGCGAACGATCCGCGTGCCTTCGGGTCGCATCGCCCAGCCTTGGGCGAAAGTGAAATCGAGAATACCCCGCCCCAGCCGACCCGCCAGATGCGACCGCCGTGCTGACCAGTCGAGACAGGATTTGCATTCGGGGCTGCGCGACGCAGCGCTCAGGTCAATCCCAAGCGCGGCCATCTCGGCCCGTCCTGCATCGGTGAGCGCGATACCCTCGCCCTCCCCCGTCAAAACACCGCGCGCGCGCAGTCCGTCGTAAAGCATCACGCCAACCTCGCCCGCCAGATGGTTGTAGCACACCCGCGCACGGCGCAGCTCTGGATCGCGCGGGCCGGTGCGGGTGCGCAATTGTCCCTTGGCCGCCGCTAACCCCATCAAGGCTTCCAGCACCCCCGCCACATCGGTGTCCGCCAACCGGAAATAATGATGCCGTCCCTGACGCTCCCGCGCGATAAGGCCGCCCTCCTCCAGCCGTGTCAAATGGCCCGATGCGGTTTGCACCCGCACCCCGGCTTCACGCGCCAGCTCTCCGGCGGTGAGGGCTTTGCCGCTCATTAAAGCCGCCAGCATGTTGGCGCGACCTGGGTCGCCGATGAGGCTCGCGATGCGGGCAATGTCGGGGCCGTCTTTCATGATATGCTCTCCATAGTTCGTCTCACACCGAAGCATGTACGACAAGCGGATGCAAGAATAGTTCGGTCCAGACCGAACCATTCCCTTGCGCCGACGCGGTAAGTCAGGTCAGCACCAAAGGAGACACTTCATGCTAACCTGCTTCATCCGTTACCATATCGACCCCACCAAACGCGCCCAGTTCGAGCAATATGCCCGCAACTGGGGCCAAGCCATTCCGCGCAACGGGGCGGATTTGATCGGCTATTACGCGCCGCATGAAGGCTCCTCGACGCTGGCTTACGGGGTCTATAACATCCCGTCATTGGCCGAATACGAGGCCTACCGCGCCCGCCTGTCCGCCGACCCGCAGGGCCGCGAAAACTACGAGTTCGCCCAGAAGGAGAAGTTCATCTTGCGCGAGGACCGCACCTTCCTGAAGCTGGCAAGCGCACCACATGGGAGCCGCACATGATTGCCGTTATCTTTGAAGTCATCCCCGCCGAGGGCCGGAAAACCGCCTATCTGGACATCGCCGCCGACCTGCGCCCGTTGCTCGAGAAGGTCGACGGTTTCATCTCGGTCGAGCGGTTCCAGTCGATCACAGATCCCGGCAAAATGCTGTCCCTCAGCTTCTTTCGCGACGAAGAGGCCTTGGCAAACTGGCGCGCGCTGGCGGAGCATCGTGCGGCACAAAAGGCAGGTCGCAGCGGTATCTTCAAAGGGTACCGCCTGCGCATCGGTTCCGTCATCCGCGACTATGAACTGGACGAGCGTCGTGATCAGGCCCCTGCTGACAGCAACGCAGCCCATGGCTGCCCCTATCGGTCTTGACGCCTTGCGCCACGCAAGGCAGGTTACCCCCATGGGGACCCCGCGACACCCCGTGAGGCGACAGCCGAAAGTTCGCACCCTTAGACACAAAACCACGGGGTGCTTTACCATGACCGGCTTTACCGAAATCTCTCCCACTGCCTTGATGCGCCTGATCGGCACGCCTGATGCGCCAACCATTCTGGACGTTTGCATCGACGACTACTTTGCCGAGGACCCGCGCCTGATCCCCACCGCGCGGCGTTTTCCGCATAGCCGCATCGGTGACTACGAAGACGAAGGCCCCGTCGTCGTGGTCTGCCAGAAGGGCCGCAAGCTCAGTCACGGGGCAGCCGCTTTGTTGCGTGCCAAGGGCATAGCGGCCGAGTCTTTGGAAGGCGGGAATTACGCGTGGCGGGACGCGGGCCTGCCTCTGATCCCCGCCGCCGTGATCCCTGCGCCCCTATGGGTCACGCGTCACCGCCCCAAGATCGACCGCATCGCCTGCCCTTGGCTGATCCGGCGCTTTGTCGATCCGTCAGCCCAGTTCCTTTTTGTCCCCCCAGCAGAGGTGCTGGCGGTGGCCGAGAAATTCGACGCGACGCCGTTCGATATAGAGGGCGTTGCGTTTTCCCATGAGGGCGAGCGGTGCAGCTTTGACACCATGCTCACCACCTTCAAACTCGACACCCCAGCACTTCAAACCATGGCAACCGTCATCCGTGCGGCGGATACCAATCGCCACGACCTCGCACCGGAGGCTGCGGGCCTGCTGGCCCTGTCAGTCGGGCTGTCACGTCAATTTAAGGACGACACCGCGCAGCTGGAGGCGGGCATGACGCTCTATGACGCGCTCTACCGCTGGGCGCGCGACGGGCAAGGTGAAGGGCATGACTGGCCCGGAGTGGGCAAATGACGCCACTGTCCGCAATGACCCGTGTTTTCGGGCGCATCGGGCTGTTGTCCTTCGGCGGCCCCGCGGCGCAGATCGCGTTGATGCACAAGGAACTGGTCGAGGACCGCCCGTGGCTGACCGAGGCGCAATTCCTGCGCGCGCTGTCGTTTTGTATGCTACTGCCCGGGCCGGAGGCGATGCAGCTTGCCACCTATGCTGGCTGGCGGATGCGCGGGGTCACTGGCGGGCTGCTGGCGGGGCTTTTGTTTGTCGTGCCGGGGGCCTTGGTCATCATGGTATTGGCCTTGGCCTACGGCCTTTACGGGCAACTCCCCTTGGTGCAGTCGCTGTTCATCGGGGTGAAGGCCTGTGTGGTGGTGATTGTGGTTCAAGCCCTGATCAAAGTGGCGCGGAAAGCCGTGAAAGGCCCCGTCCATATCGCCATTGCGGTCGCCAGTTTTCTGGCGCTGTTCGCCCTGAATGCCCCGTTCCCCTTGGTGATCGTCGCCGCCGCCTGTGTTGGCGCACTCACTTTGAGGGGCGAGGCCGAGGGCGGTGCCCCTGCCCCGAAAACATCCGCAATGGCGACCTTGAAAACCGTCGCCCTGTGGCTGGTCATCTGGTTCGCGCCCGTGCTGGTGCTGGCGCTGGTCGCACCGGGCATCTTGGTCGATATGGCCAAGTTCTTCTCCACCCTTGCCGTGGTCACATTCGGCGGGGCCTACGCGGTGCTGGCCTATATGACGCAAGCCGTCGTCGGGGATTTCGGCTGGCTGACCACCGCGCAGATGGTCGACGCTTTGGGGCTGGCCGAGACCACCCCCGGCCCGTTGATCCTTGTGACGCAATTCGTCGCCATGGTGGCGGGCTTCAAGGCGGGCGGCATCGGGTTGGCACTGGTCGCGGGGCTGGTCACGCTCTGGGTGACCTTCGCGCCGTGCTTTTTGTGGATCTTCGCCGGCGCGCCCTATATCGATCGCCTCGCCCATATGCCGCGCTTGTCTGGTGCGCTGAGTGCCATCACTGCCGCCGTGGTCGGTGTCATCGCCAATCTGGGCCTTTGGTTCGCCGGTGCCGTGTTCTTCGACGCAGGTACAGTGCAACCTGTTCCCGTGGTCATCGCCGTGATCGCCGCCGCGCTGCTGCTGTGGCGCAAGTGGGATATGTTGGTGGTTTTGCCTATTTGCGCGGCACTCGGTCTGGTTTTGGTCGGGGGCGCATAAGCCCCCCTTTCCCTCACCAACGAATCCGCGCATTGTATACGCCAAGGTCAACCCGGGGGGCTGAGACGACATGTCCGACACAATCGACTATGGCAACAAAATGCACCGCGCGATGCGTGGACTGATTGCCGAAGTGTTGGAAGATGTCGGCGCGAACGGCCTGCCCGGCGAGCATCATTTTTTCATCACCTTTGACACCCGCCATCCGGACGTCGAAATGGCCGACTGGTTGTTTGACCGCTACCCGTCCGAGATGACGATTGTGGTGCAGCACTGGTTCGACAATCTGATCGTGGCCCCTGACGGCTTCCAGATCACTCTGAATTTCGGTGACAACCCCGAACCGCTGGCGATCCCGTTCGACGCGATCCGCACTTTTGTAGACCCGTCGGTGGAATTCGGTCTGCGGTTCGAGTCTCAGGACGACGAGGAAGAAGAGCACGAGGTGGTGGAACTGCCGGATGTCGACCTTGCAGAAGCGCTGGAACTCGACAAGTCGGACGACCCCAAGCCAAAATCCAAAACGGATAAGGGCGAAACTGTCCCCGCAAAAGAGGCCGAAGTGGTCTCGCTGGACGCATTTCGCAAGACTTGAGGGCGTGTTAGCGCAACCTTAAGCCTTCCCCTAATTGTCAAGCCGCCTGCACCCCGCTACATCGGGGCCATTCTTGCATTTTGAAGGACGATCCTCATGACCGCGACCCGCACCGAGACCGACAGCTTTGGCCCTTTGGAGGTTCCAGCCGACAAATACTGGGGCGCGCAAACGCAACGCTCGATCATGAACTTCCCGATTGGCTGGGAAAAGCAGCCTGTCGCCATCGTCCGCGCGCTTGGAGTGATCAAGAAAGCCGCCGCCGCCGTAAACTTGGAATTCGGTGATCTGGACGCGGAACTTGCCCCCGCCATCCAGCAGGCCGCGCAAGAGGTGATCGACGGCAAGTTTGATGACAACTTCCCGCTGGTGGTTTGGCAGACGGGTTCCGGCACGCAAAGCAACATGAACTCGAACGAGGTGATTTCCAACCGCGCCATCGAGATCATGGGCGGCGAGATGGGCTCCAAAAAACCCGTTCACCCCAACGACCATTGCAACATGGGGCAGTCCTCCAACGACACCTTCCCGACCGCGATGCATGTCGCCATCGGCATGGTCGCCCGCGACACATTGCTGCCGGGCCTGCGCAAGCTGCACGCCGCTTTGGAAGCCAAGTCCGAAGAATTCAAAGACATCATCAAGATCGGCCGCACGCATACGCAGGACGCGACGCCTTTGACACTGGGTCAGGAATTTGGCGGCTACGCGCACCAGATGAAAAAGGGCATCGAGCGGGTCGAGATGTGCCTGCCCGACATCTACGAGCTGGCGCAAGGCGGCACCGCCGTGGGCACCGGCCTGAACACCCGCAAGGGCTTTGCAGAAAAGGTCGCGGCGGAAATCGCCTCCATCACTGGCCTGCCCTTCGTCACAGCACCCAACAAGTTCGAAGCCCTCGCCGCCCATGACGCCATGGTGATGTTCTCCGGCGCGCTGAAAACAGTCGCGGCGTCCATGTTCAAAATCGCCAACGACATGCGGCTTCTGGGCTCCGGCCCCCGCTCTGGTCTGGGCGAGCTGATCTTGCCCGAAAACGAGCCCGGCTCGTCGATCATGCCGGGCAAGGTGAACCCGACGCAGGCCGAGGCGCTGACCATGGTGTGTATCCACGTCATGGGCAACGATGCCGCTGTGGGCATGGCGGGCAGCCAAGGGCATTTCGAGCTCAACGTCTACAATCCGATGATGAGCTACAACGTCATCCAGTCCATGCAACTGCTGGGCGACGCGGCGGGCAGCTTCACCGACAACATGGTCGTCGGAACGCTGGCCAACAAGGAACGCATTGACAAGCTGATGAAAGAGTCGCTGATGCTGGTGACAGCGCTGGCCCCGACCATCGGCTATGACAACGCAACCAAGGTCGCCAAGACCGCCCATAAGAACGGCACGACCCTCAAGGAAGAGGCGATCGCCCTTGGCTTGGTAGACGAAGAAACCTTCGACCGCGTCGTGCGGCCTGAAGATATGATTGGACCGAAATGAAAGCTGGAAACCTGAGCAAGGCTCGCAAGGAACGCACCCGCGCCGACAAGCGGGCACAGGGTGATGCCAATGCGCTCAAATTCGGGCGCACCAAAGTGCAAAAGCAGGCTGACATGAAAGCGCAGCTTGCCGCGCGCACCAAGCTCGACGGACACAAGCTGGACGAATGAGCAGACCCAAGAAACGCTCTTTGACCTTGAAGGGGCACCGCACGTCGGTGTCCCTCGAAGACGAGTTCTGGGCGGAATTCCGACGCATCGCGGCGGAGACAGGCCAACCGATCAACGCGCTGGCCGCCAAGATCGACGCGGAGCGTGGCACGGATCTGGGTCTGGCCTCTGCCATCCGCTTGTTCATCCTGCGCGCGTTGATTGCGAGCCGTGAAACCTAGGTTTTGACTTTGCGCGGGCGTGCCCGCCAGCGCCCGAATGTGAACCACAGCGATGTCAAAACCATCGCCGCCCCGAGCAACGTAATCACCCACATCAGGATCGAAACGCCGAAATGCCGCTTGAACGGCAGGTCGATTGCGATGGACTGGCTGTCAGCCCGCCACAACACAGTGACTTTCTCGCCTCGGCGGAAATTGTAATGCGTGGAGCCGCGTTTGACGCTCATCTCCCGCGGCACGCCACCGGGATCGGTGAATTCAACGCGCGGCAGGAATGTCAGATAGGTGTCTGACGGCGACACACGGCGGCTCTGCATGTCGACGACCCTGCCCGACACCTGCTCTCCGTCGCGGGTTATGCTCCAGATCAGGCGGTCGATATTGCCCAAGAACAGCAAGACAAGGCCAATCCCGAACAAGATTGCAATCAGGCTCCAAGGCGCAGGCCCGCTTCCGGTGCTTTTACTCATTCTCTGCCCTTTTGCTGATCTTCAACCAAATCCCGTCTTTGGAGCGTACGGTCAAATGCGCCACAGGAACAGGGCTGCGTTCGGTGGTCTCGAACCGGAAGTGGCGCACCAGCATCGACAACAGCAACGGCCCCTCGACCATCGCGAACCCTGCGCCCGTACACACCCGTGGCCCGCTGGAGAACGGGATGAACGCCTCGCGCATACATTGCTTGCCGTTCTCGGTGGCCCAGCGTGCGGGGTCGAACCCGTCGGGGTTGTCCCAAAGTCGCTCGTGCCGGTGCAGGTGCCATGGCGAAATCACCACCTGCGCGCCCGTCTTGATAACGCGGTCGCGGAAGGTTTCGGGGCACGTTGTCTCACGCACCATCATCGGGACCGGAGGATAAAGCCGCAACGCCTCGCGGAACACATCGCGCGAGGCACGCAGCTTGGACATCACCTTGAAGTCGCAGCCCGCGTCCAAAGCCTTTGCCTCCGCGGCCAGCTTGTCCTGCCACTCTGGGAACAACGCCAAAAGGTAGAGTGTCCACGCAAGGGCCGAGGCGCTGGTCTCGTGACCCGCAAGAAAGAAGATCGCCACTTGGTCGACCATTTCCTCGATGGTGAAGGTGTCGCCGGTTTCGGGGTCGGCGGTGGTCATGATCTTGGTCGCCAGATCATCGGGGGCTGTGCCAGCCTCGATCTGCGCCATGCGTGCGCTGGTCAGCTGCGTGATCAGCGCGCGGATCGACTGCGCGGTTTCCTTGGTGCGTTTGCGAAACAGGCGCGGCATCCATTTGGGGCCTTTGATAAAGGCAGCGAGGTTCAGGATGGGCTGCGTGCGCTGGTAGTCGCGAAACTCGGAAAACACTGCTTGCGCGATCTCGTCTTCGATGGGGATGGAAAACAGCGTGCGGAAGATGACATCCGCTGCCGCGAAGCTGGTGGCTTCCTCGACCTCGTGCACGCCCTCGTCCAGCCGAGCGACCGCCGCCTGCCCTGCCTCCCACATGGCCGGAAACGTATCGCGCAGCCGCCCGCCTTCGAAAGCGGGGTCGATGATGCGGCGTTGCCGTTCCCATGTATCGCCGTTCGTCAGGAAGACCGAGTTACCGAGCAGCGGTCGCAGCCCCGCGCCGATGCGGTCGGACTTTGGGAACGCACGGGGGCGCTCGTTTAACACCGTCTTAACCAGTGATGGCTGGTTGATCAGGTAGCTGCGGAAGAACGGCGTTTTGAATTCGGCCATCCACGCGCGGTAAAGCTTGGCCGGTTGCGCCGACAGGATGTCCTGCCGGAACAGCCGCACATATTTCAGCAACGAAACCTTTTCGGGCCGCGCAGGGGGTTTTGGCGGGATCATGACATGGACGTGTAGCCGGACGCGGCCACATCTATGCGCGTCCACGATTGCGGACGGTCATGATAGCGATCATGCAAGGTCAAAGGGCCTGCGGTGATCTGGAAGTAATCGTAATCCTTGGGTCGGTCAAACGCGCAGAGATACTGGAAATGCAGCCGGAAGAAGCGCCAGCGCAATTCTGTCCACCGCTCTGGCGACAGGCTTTGGGTGAAGGCGGCGGAAAAAACCAGTGGCCATTTCTTGCCCTCAGGCTTCACGCCGGAGACCGACACCGGATCACATAGCGCAAACGCGCAGCCGTCGCCGGGGGCCGAGACATCCACCCATGTGAGCGCGTCGCTTGCGGCCAGAAAATGCAAATCCCCCCGCAGCCTGTCGGCTTTGGGCAGGAAAGACACCATCGGCACCACATGCCCGAGGCTCAGGAAAGCCAGCTTCGGGCCATTGTCCGGAACACCGCCTGCGCGGATCAGATCGGCCAGGATCGACACCGCCAGATGCGCGCCGGAGGAATGTCCGACGACCAGCACCTCGTCGACGTCATCTTGCAAGGCCATCGCAATGGCGACGCGGAACTCGGCCATACGCTCCTCTAGGGCGGGCGGGTTGGCCCCCATCCAGCGCGCCGAATAGGCGAAATCATGCATCAGGTAATAGGCGAAGAACTTGCCATCCTTGGCCTTGAACCAGCGCAAAATGAAGACCGTGACAGCGGCCCACAAAATCCAACGCAGAACCAGCCCGATGCCCACCACGACGAGCACAGCGGTTGCCACAAAATCGCGCGACAGACTGTTGAACCATGTGTCGAGGCCCGTCATCTCTGCCAGAGGGAACACCACGGCGGCGAGCGCCGCCGAGAGCCCCCACAGGGCCAGCCCTGACAGAATAGAGCCGGCCACAACCGCCAGCAGCAATTGCAGCAGCAACATGCCAATCGGGTAGAGCGCGGCGATGATCGGACCCTTGCGCAGGCGCATCAGCCGGAACAGTGCGCGGGTGGAAATATAGGTGAAGGCTGTGCGCAGCAATTGCAGGTAGGTTGCGGGGATGGAATTCGACATGGAACTGCGCACGATGTCGGACCAGACCAGCACCTCCACCTGCGCGTCGGTTTGCGCCCCGTCGATTTCGGTGGAGGCGTACCAACCGTAAGCGCCCTCGCCCGTCTTTGGTTTTAAATCAAGGGTATAGCCGCTGATCTTCGCCTGCTCCGCGCCTTCCTTGCGAAACAACTCGCGGTAGCGTCTGGGGTGAATCGGATCATAACCGGGGATGTAGAACACCCGCCGTTTGCGCACGCTTTGCGCACCTGTTTGATCTGCCACCTCGTCCATGGCCGCAGGTTAGCCCGCGTTTCTGGCAAAAGTAAGAACAGCTTACGTGGACAAGAGCCTGCGTGTCGCCTAGATCACGGTTATGGAACATGACGCCGAACTCGATGCTTTGGGGCTGCTTTGCCCCCTGCCCGTTTTAAAGGCCCGCAAGCGGTTGCAGGCCTTGTCTTCCGGGCAGGTTTTGCGCGTTCTGGCGGACGATCCGGCGGCCCTGATCGACATGCCGCATTTTTGCGCGGAAGCAGGGCATGTGCTTGTGTCGATGACCGAGGACGGCGCGCATCACATCTACCTTTTGCGCAAAGGCTAGCCGTCCCTTCGGGGAGAATATTTTTGCCAAGATGAAACGCTATTGCGCGGCCATGGACGGCTCCGCCTTGTCGAGGACGGCGCGCAGTTCTTCGCGGCGCTTGGCGGCTTTTGCCTCATTGGCCTCTTTCACCGGACCGAAGCCGCGGATTTGCAGCGGAAGCTCCGCTAAAGCGATGGCGGCGTCACGGTTTGTCGCGGCACGGATTTTGGGCAGATCAGCCTCGTATTGGGCGATGAGGGCACGCTCCATCTTGCGCTCCGCGCTGTAGCCGAAGGGATCGAACGGCGTGCCGCGCAGGGATTTGAGTTTGGCCAGCAGCTTGAAGCCACGCGCCATCCATGCGCCGTATTCCTTCTTCAGCGGACGGCCATTTGGGCCCATCTTGGAGAAGATCGGCGGGGCCAGATGGTAGGTCAGTTTCAAGTCGCCATCGAAGGCGTCGCGGGCCTTGGCTTCGGTGTCGAGATGCAGACGCGCGACTTCGTATTCGTCCTTATAGGCCAGCAGCTTATGGTAGCCCTTGGCCACGGCCTCTTTCAGCGCCGGATCGTCGATCTGCGCCAGCGCCTTTTGGTAGCGTTTGGCAAGCCTGTTGGATTGGTAAGCCTTCAGATGGTCACTGCGGAAGGCGATTTTGTCATCCAGCGACTTGGGCAGGTTGACCACCTTGTCGGTGATATAGCCCGCTGCTTGTTCTGGGTGTTCTGCGGCCCAGCGGCCTAGGGCAAAGGCACGCTTGTTGCGCTCAGGCGCGGCGCCGTTCAGATCAATCGCCTGCATCAACGCATCATGGCTGATCGGCAGCAAACCCTTTTGCCATGCAGCGCCGAAGATCATCATGTTGGAATAGATGCTGTCACCCATCAACACGCGGGCAAGTTCCGACGCGTCGAAGAACTGAACGCGGTCTTGCAGGCGGGCCTCCAGCGACAATTCAAGCCGATCGGAGGGGATTTTGAACTCAGTGTCGCGGGTGAAGTCGCCGGTGACGATCTCGTGGTTATTCACCACGGCTCCGGTGCGGTTGGTAGTCATCAGGCCAAGCGTTTTGGCCCCTGCAGTGACCACCAGATCACCGCCAATCACGGCGTCAGCTTCGCCTGTCGCCACGCGGATGGCGCTGATATCGTCAGGGCTGTTGGCAAGGCGGCAATGGATGTGAACAGCACCGCCTTTCTGGGCCAGCCCCGCCATTTCCATCATGCCCGCGCCCTTGCCGTCGATATGCGCGGCCATGGCCAGCACAGCACCAATGGTGACAACGCCGGTGCCGCCGACGCCGGTGATGACGACGTTATGGGTGCCGTTGATCTGCGGGAGGTTCGGCTTCGGCAAATCAGGGATTTCGACTTTGGCAGTCGCCTGTTTTTTCACCTGTGCACCTTCGATGGTCACGAAGGACGGGCAGAAGCCGTTGACGCAGGAGAAATCCTTGTTACACGACGACTGGTCGATGGCGCGCTTGCGGCCCAATTCGGTCTCGGCGGGAACGATGGAGACACAGTTGGATTGCACCCCGCAATCGCCGCAACCTTCGCAGACATCGGTGTTGATGAACACGCGCTTGTCGGGGTCAGGAAACAGGCCGCGCTTGCGGCGGCGGCGCTTCTCGGCGGCGCAGGTTTGGATATAAACAATGGCCGACACGCCTTTGACCTTGCTCAGTTTTTCCTGAACCAACGGAAGCTCCGCACGTTCGTGGCGCTCCAGATCTGACGGGAATTGCGAGAAGTCGACATCTTCCTTGTCGTCGTAAACCATAACGACGTCCTTGATGCCCATTGCCTTCAGTTCCGCGACGATGCGCGGCGCGTCCAGCCCGCCCTCGTTGCCCTGACCGCCAGTCATCGCAACGGCATCGTTGAACAGCACTTTGTACGTGATGTTCGTCTCTGCCGCGACGGCGGCGCGGATCGCTTGAATGCCGGAGTGGTTATAGGTCCCGTCGCCAAGGTTCTGGAACACGTGGTCGCGGGTGCTGAACGGCGCCTCACCGATCCAGTTCGCGCCCTCACCGCCCATCTGGGTGAAGCCGACGGTGCTGCGGTCCATCCATTGCACCATGTAGTGGCAACCGATCCCCGCATAGGCGCGGGAGCCTTCCGGCACCTTGGTCGAGGAGTTATGCGGGCAGCCGGAGCAGAAATACGGCAAGCGTGCCGCGATATCCTGCGCGTTGTCGGAGCGTTTGGCCTCCGCCAGCTTGGCAAGCCCTGCTTCGATGCGGTCGGTGCGGCGGCCTTCCTCGATCAGGATGCCGCCAAGTTTCTCTGCAATATCAATCGGGTCGAGTGCGGCGCGGGTCGGGAACAGCTCCAGCCTGCGGCCATGCTCCCACGTGTCGCCCTTATGCCAACCATAGACGCGCTGGTGGTAGTGGTCGTCGAACAGCGCCTCTTTGACCTGCACCTCGATCAGCTTGCGCTTTTCCTCGACGACGATCACCAGATCAAGGTCCTTGGCGAAGTCGTGGAAGCTGTCCATGTCCAGCGGCCAGACCTGTCCGACCTTGTAGGTGGTCAGCCCCAAACGCTCCGCCTCGGCGGCGTCGATGCCCAGCAGTGACAGCGCATGTTGCAAGTCCAGCCAGTTCTTGCCAGCGGCGACGAAGCCGATCTTCGCGCCGGGCTTTCCCCATACGCGTTTGTCAATTTTGTTAGCCTTCGCAAAGGCTTCTGCGGCGAACCTACGGTGATCAATCACCCGCGCTTCTTGCAATTGAGGGGTATCCACAAGGCGGATGTTCAACCCGCCTTCGGGCATGTCGAACTCGGGCGTGACGAATTGCATCCGGTCAGGGCTGCCATCAACGACCGAGGTGACCTCGATCGTGTCTTTCATCGTCTTGAGGCCGACCCAGAGGCCGGAGAACCGTGACAAGGCCCAGCCATACATGCCGTAATCTAGAATTTCCTGTACGCCTGCGGGCGACAGGACCGGCATGTAAGCGTCTACCATGGCCCAGTCGGATTGGTGCAATGTCGTCGAGGATTCGCCCGTATGGTCGTCCCCCATTGCCATCAGCACGCCACCATGGGGCGAAGTGCCTGCCATGTTCGCGTGCCGCATCACGTCGCCGGAGCGATCCACACCAGGGCCTTTGCCGTACCACAGGCCGAAGACGCCGTCATAACGCCCCTCGCCCCGTAACTCCGCCTGTTGGGCGCCCCAGATCGCGGTCGCCGCAAGGTCTTCGTTCAAGCCCAGCTGGAATTTGATATCGGCAGGCGCCAACACTTTCTCGGCCTTGGCCATCTGCAAATCGACCGCGCCCAAAGGCGAGCCGCGATAGCCCGTGACCAATCCAGCGGTGTTCAGCCCTGCGGCCTTGTCGCGGGCCTTTTGCATCAAAACAAGGCGGACCAGCGCCTGTGTGCCGTTCAGAAGCACTGGTGACTTGCTCAGATCGAACCGGTCGTTCAGAGAAATTGATTGATCGCCCATGCCGCGCCTCCCAGTGCTCAGGTTACCGCTATTATAGGTCACAAAAGCTGACCTACCAAGCGGTTTTTACAAATCAAGCCTTTTCGGGTCCCCCTTCGAAAGGTTACATGTCTGCAACTTAAAGTATTTTAGTAAGAAAGTGGGTCCTTTATGGATTGGGACAAGTTGCGAATTTTTCATGCGGTGGCCGATGCGGGCAGCTTAACACATGCCGGTGATACCCTGCATCTGTCGCAATCCGCCGTGTCGCGGCAAGTGCGCGCGCTTGAAGAATCCCTCAACACCACCCTGTTCCACCGCCATGCCCGCGGCCTGATTCTGACCGAACAGGGCGAGCTGCTGTTCGACGCGACCCGCGCCATGACCAAGCGTCTTGACGCGGCCTCGGCCCGTATTCGCGACAGCGAGGAAGAGGTATTCGGCGAGTTGCGGATCACCACAACAATCGGTTTCGGATCTCTCTGGCTCGCGCCCCGCCTATCGCGGCTGTACGACAAATACCCCGACCTCAATATCAATTTGATGCTGGACGAGAGGGTCCTTGACCTGCCCATGCGCGAGGCCGATGTGGCGATCCGTATGAAAGAGCCCTCGCAGGCTGATCTTGTCCGCAAACGGCTGATGTCGGTGCGGATGCGGCTTTACGCATCGCGTGAATACCTGACCACTCAAGACATCCCTGAGACCATGGAAGATTTGCAAGAACATCGCCTGATTTGTCAGAACGTCAATTCGGAGCAAGTGTCCGCGGGTGCCACACTGGTGCGAGAATTGATGAGTTATGACCTGCCGAACGTGTTGACAGTGAACAACTATTTTGGATGTTTGCAGGCTGTGCGAAATGGCTTGGGCATTGGCGTATTGCCCGATTACGTCGCAATCGACGATGCGGAACTGGTGCGTGTGCTGCCGGAAGTCGAATCGAACGCTGTTCCTGTATTTCTGGCGTTTCCCGAAGAGTTGCGGCAGTCCAAGCGGATATCGGCCTTCCGTGACTTTGTTCTGGAGCAGATCGGCGAGCAAAAGAAACGCGCGCAAATGGTTGATAACGAGTGATTTAGAGCTTGATATGCGCTGGACGCATAGCGGATATGCTTTAAAAACTGCCTATTTTTCTTGAACCGAACAGTTCGGATGCCTAGTTCTTGGTCATGGGAAACACCTAGTGTCTCCCACCTCCCTGTTGGACTTCGGCCGAGCTTTATGCTCGGCCTTTTTTTTGACAACAGGTTCGATAATCAGGCGAGAAACGATGACAACAAAAGCAAACATAATTTTTCGCTTGTTTTTGGACGCTCTCTTGGTGGGATTCAGCTTTCCCCTCGTGAAGAGTCTCAGTCAGGCGATTGAAGACGATTTAACTCGATTTGAGTCAATTGCCCCGATCGCGCTGTTCAGCGCTGGTGTGAATTTGTTGATTTTGGATGTCTTCACGTCGCTGGAAGAAAAGTCGACGCTGTTTCAACAAGGAAAAAGAGAGCCGTTATCCATATTCTTCATGGTTTTAACTGTTTTGGCGATCTACTGGCTTTGGCTCAACTAGTCTGCGGAAAGCTAAAACACCAGAACTGAAGACAAGTTCCAAATGTCTCTACGACCCCTGGCAGATCCTCGACGAGTATCTGAAAATTGAGTTTTCTTGAAAGTCTGTCCGTCGGCGCAGTCAAGAAAACGCCATCCCCCCTTCCCCCTGCGGCCCCTGTGCAATATGAGGTCCGCAAGCAGAAATGATCTGGGGAATTCACGGCATGCAGGAACCACACATCACTGATGATCTGATCGCGGCGCACGGGCTTTCGCCTGACGAATACCAGCGGATCCTTGAGATCATCGACCGTGAGCCGACCTTCACGGAACTCGGCATCTTCTCGGCCATGTGGAACGAGCATTGCTCCTACAAATCCTCCAAGAAATGGCTGCGCACGCTGCCCACCGAAGGACCGCAAGTGATCTGCGGTCCGGGCGAAAACGCGGGCATCGTCGATATCGGCGACGGTCAATGCGTGGTCTTCAAGATGGAGAGCCACAACCACCCCTCCTATATCGAGCCATACCAAGGGGCTGCGACCGGCGTCGGCGGCATTCTTAGGGATGTGTTCACCATGGGTGCGCGCCCGATTGCGGCGATGAACTCGCTGTCCTTTGGCGCGCCGGACCACCACAAGACCAAGCAACTGGTCAATGGCGTGGTTGCAGGCGTCGGCGGCTATGGCAACTGCTTTGGCGTGCCGACCGTGGGCGGCGAAGTTCGCTTCCACCCCGCCTATAACGGCAACTGCCTTGTGAATGCCTTTGCGGCTGGCATCGCGGATACCGACAAGATTTTCTACTCCGCCGCGTCCGGCGTCGGCATGCCCGTTGTCTATCTGGGTGCCAAAACCGGCCGTGACGGAGTCGGCGGCGCGACCATGGCCTCCGCCGAGTTCGACGACACCATCGAAGACAAACGCCCCACCGTGCAGGTTGGCGACCCGTTCACCGAGAAACGCCTGATGGAAGCGACGCTGGAATTGATGGCGACCGGTGCCGTTATTTCCATTCAGGATATGGGGGCCGCTGGTCTCACTTGCTCCGCCGTGGAGATGGGCGACAAAGGTGGCTTGGGCGTCAAACTGTTCCTCGAAAAAGTTCCGCAGCGCGAAGAGAACATGAGCGCCTATGAAATGATGCTCTCCGAGTCTCAGGAACGTATGTTGATGGTGCTGAAGCCGGAACTTGAGGCCGAGGCCCGCGCGGTGTTCGAGAAATGGGACCTCGATTTCGCCATCGTCGGCGAGACCATCGACGAGGATCGCTTCCTTATCCTGCACAACAACGAGGTCAAAGCCGATCTGCCGCTGAAGACCCTGTCCGGCTCTGCCCCCGAATATGACCGCCCTTGGGTGGAAACCCCCGCCGCGGCCCCGCTGGAGGATATCCCACAGGTCGATGCCATCGACGCGCTGCGCATACTTCTGTCCAGCCCGAACTATGCCCGCAAGCAATGGGTGTGGGAGCAGTATGACAGTCAGGTCATGGCCGACACCATCAACGCGCCGGGTGCAGGCGCTGGCATCGTGCGGGTGCATGGCACCGACAAAGCGATTGCGTTTACCTCCGACGTGACCCCGCGCTACGTCAAGGCGAACCCTGTCGAGGGCGGCAAGCAGGCGGTGGCGGAAGCCTACCGCAACCTGACCGCCGTAGGGGCTGTGCCACTGGCGACCACCGACAACATGAACTTCGGCAACCCCGAAAAGCCCGAGATCATGGGGCAATTCGTGGGTTCTATCAAAGGCATAGGGCTTGCTGTTAAAGCGCTGGATATGCCCATCGTATCGGGCAACGTGTCACTCTATAACGAGACCGACGGCACCGGCATCCTGCCCACGCCCACCATCGGCGCGGTGGGCCTTATCAAGCATCTGGACGACATCATCGCCGGCACCGTGCGCGAGGGTCATGTCTTGTTGATGGTTGGCGACGCGGAAGGCCATTTGGGCCAATCCGCCCTGCTCGCCGAAGTGTTCAATCGCGAGGACGGCGACGCGCCGCATGTCGATCTGGACGCCGAAAAACGCAATGGCGACTTCATCCGTGCGCAACGCGAGTGGATTGACGTCTGTACCGATGTGTCCGATGGCGGCGTGGCCTTGGCTGCGTTCGAAATGGCCGACGCCGCTGGCGTGGGCGTGATGCTGGACGATGACAACACGCAGGTGGCGTTCGGCGAGGATCAGGCCCGCTATTTGATCGGGTGCTCTTTCGACAAGGCCGAGGCCTTGATGATCGCTGCCGGACAGGCTGGCGTCACGCTCACCACCATCGGCAAGTTCGGCGGCGATGCGGTTACAATCGGAGCGTCCTCTGCCCCGTTGGCCGAGCTGTCCGAAACCTACCACACAAGCTTTGAGGCCGCCGTCGCGTGAACGTGGGTTGTCACCCAACCTTCGGCTGCCTACTTTCCTATTAACGACGATCCCCTGACAGGAGCCTTAAGCCCATGCAACCCAATGACATCGAGGACTTGATCCGCGTGAGCTTCCCCAACGCGCATATTGAAGTACAAGGCGACGACGGCGCGCATTTCTCGGCGCTTGTGGTGGATGAAAGTTTCAAAGGCCAAAACCGTGTGCAGCAACAACGTGCGGTAATGGCAGCTGTGAAAGACAAAGTGGACAGCGGCGAATTGCACGCGCTGGCCCTGACAACGAAAGCACCGGAGTAAGACATGACTGACGCAAACGCACAAATCAAAGACACCGTGACCAGCAACGACGTGGTGCTGTTCATGAAAGGCACCTCAGAGATGCCGCAATGCGGCTTCTCGTCCAAAGTGGCGGGTGTACTGAACTACATGGGCGTCCAGTACAAAGACGTGAATGTGCTGGCGGATGACGCCATCCGGAACGGCATTAAGGAATTCTCGGATTGGCCAACGATCCCGCAGCTTTACGTCAAAGGCGAGTTCGTCGGTGGCTGCGATATCATCACCGAGATGACCCTGTCGGGCGAGCTGGATACCCTGCTGGAGCAAAACGGTGTAAGCTTCGACAAAGACGCGGCCAACAAAATCCGCGAACACAACACCTGAAAGGGCCTGAGCCATGAGCGATGAAATTGAAGACTACCTGAATGATGTCTTCTCCAAGCATCGCGTGGTCTTGTTCATGAATGGCACGGTCGAAGCGCCGGCGGACGCGGAATCGATGGCGGCTCGGAATCTGCTTTCGTCGATTAAGATCGCGTTCCATCCCGTCGACGTCAGCCGCGACCCACGCCTGTTGCCTGCCGTGCAAAAGCGGTCGGAATGGGAGCAACTGGCGCAGCTGTTCATCGACGGGCAGTTCATCTGCGACAGCTTCAATATGGGGACATTTCTGAAATCCAAGGATCTTGATAAAATCCTTAAATCCAAGAAGGTCCCGTTCGACGAGGCCGCTGCCGATCAGTTTCGAGAGATGAATTCCTAAATCGATCTACGCCCACAAAAAAGCCCGGCTGAAGCATCGCTTCGCCGGGCTTTGTTATTCTTTCCGAGTGACTTAGAGCAAGCTCTTCACCTTATCAACGACACCTTGTGCAGTGATGCCGAAATGCGCGTAAAGCTCGTCAGCCGGTGCAGAAGCCCCGAAGCTGTCCATGCCGACGAAGCCCGCTTTGCCGGTTTTACCGCGCTCGCCCAGTAGCCATTTGTCCCAGCCGAAGCCGATAGCGGCCTCGACCGCGACACGCACCGGACCGGCGGGCAGCACCTTGCGGCGGTACTTCTCGTCCTGCGCCTCGAACAGCTCCCAGCAGGGCATGGACACGACGCGGGTGCCAATACCTTCAGCCTCCAGCAACTCACGCGCGGCCAAGGCGATTTCCACCTCGGAGCCGGTCGCCATGATGATCGCCTGACGTTTGCTCTCGGCCTCGGCCAAGACATAGGCGCCCATCGCTGTCTGGTTTTTCAACGTGTGATCAGTCCGCACGGTGGGCAGGTTTTGACGTGACAGCGCCAGAACCGATGGCGTCGATTTGGATGTTAGCGCCAGCTCCCACGCCTCGGCCGTTTCCACCGCATCCGCAGGGCGGAAGACATTGGTGTTTGGCGTGGCGCGCAGCATGGCGAGGTGCTCTACTGGCTGGTGGGTCGGGCCATCTTCGCCAAGACCGATGCTGTCATGGGTCATCACATAGGTGACCGGAATTCCCATCAAAGCGGACAGACGCATTGCACCACGCGCATAGTCGGTGAAACACATGAATGTCCCACCGTAAGGCTTTGTTCCGCCATGCAAAGCCATGCCGTTCATCGCAGCGGCCATACCGTGTTCGCGGATGCCGTAATACATGTAGCGGCCTTTGCGGTTCTCCGGAGAGAACACGCCCATATCCGTTGTCAGCGTGTTGTTGGACCCTGTCAGGTCGGCAGAGCCGCCGAAGGTTTCCTGCATGATCGGGTTGATCACTTCCAACGCCATCTCAGACGCTTTGCGGGTGGCCACTTTTGGCTGGGTGTCGCTGATCTGCTTTTTCAGCGCCTTTATGGTGGCCGACAGCTTTTTCGGAGCCTCCCCTGCATAGCAGCGGGCGAACTCTTTCTGCTTGGAGCCGGAGACCTCGCCAAGGCGGGTTTCCCATGACTTGCGGTCTTCCGCCCCGCGTTTGCCAATCTTTTCCCACTGGGATTTAACGTCATCAGGAATTTCAAACGGGCCGTAGCTCCAGCCATAGGCCTCCTTGGTGTCGCGGATCAGCTCCTCCGAGGTCAGCGCGCCGTGACCTTTGGAGGTGTCCTGCGCTGATGAGCCGAGCGCGATATGCGTTTTGCACGCGATCATCGACGGCTTTTTGGTCTTCTTGGCCTTCTCGATGGCCGCATCGATCTGCTCGGGGTCGTGGCCGTCGATTTCCTGCACATGCCAGCCGGACGCCTTGAAGCGCATGACCTGATCGGTGCGGTCTGACAGATCGACTTTGCCGTCGATGGTGATGTTGTTGTTGTCCCAGAACACAACAAGGCGACCCAACTCGTGGCGACCTGCAAGGCTGATGGCCTCCTGGCTGACGCCTTCCATCAGGCAGCCGTCGCCGGCGACGCAGTAGGTATAGTGGTCAACGATCTTCTTGCCGAACCGTGCGCGCTGGTTTTCCTCGGCCAGTGCGAAGCCGACAGAGTTGGCGATGCCTTGCCCCAACGGGCCGGTTGTTGTCTCGACGCCCTTGGCGTGACCGTATTCGGGGTGGCCCGCAGTAATTGCGCCCAATTGGCGGAAGTTCTTGATCTGCTCCAGCGTCATGTCGGAATATCCGGTGAGGTGCAGCAGCGAATAGATCAGCATGGAGCCGTGGCCCGCAGACAGGATGAAACGGTCGCGATCCGGCCATTCGGGCGCGGAGGCGTCAAACTTCAAATGCTTCTCGAACAGGACCGTCGCCACGTCAGCCATGCCCATAGGCATGCCGGAGTGGCCGGAATTTGCCGCCGCAACGGCGTCCAGTGTCAGCGTGCGGATGGCGGCTGCGCGCATCCAATGTTCGGGGTGGGCTTTGCGCAGGGCTGCAATATCCAAGGCTCTGATCCTTATTAGGCGGTGCGTATCGACCGCGGTGATACCAGCGTTGGCGCGAAGTTCAAGCCGTGGCAGACGCCCTGTGACCGCGATCACAGCTTAAAGGGGAGGCATTCGGCGCAATCTATGGTTAAAATCAAGCCTGTGAGGCACGGAGTTGATTCGTGACGGGAAACCCCGTCTTTGGATCCTCCAACGAGACGAGGGATATACATGACTGACGTCACCGAGCTGGAGCAGCGCATTATCACTGCGTTGGACAGAATTGAGTACAGCGCCGACCAGATTGCCAGCGCACCAGCGGCCCCGGATGCCGATATGGTGGAAGAGCTTGAAATCGAGCGGGACACGAACGCGCGACTGGTCGAGTCCGGCCAGCAGAACCTTGCCCGCATCGAGCGTCTGGAGACCCGTGTGGCCCGCCTGACCGACAGGCTGGAATTCATGGACGGCGAAAACAAGCGCCTGCAAGCCGTCATGGGGGCTTTGCGTGAGACCAACAAGCAACTGCGTGGCGCAAATGCGGAACACCAAGGCGCGGATGCCGCCATCAACACAGCGCTTGAGACCGAAAACGAGGCGCTCCACGCCGCCCGCACTGCCGATCTGGCGGAACTTGATGACATTCTGAGCGAAATCGCACCACTGGTTAAGGAGGGATAAGCCATGCCCGAGATCAACATCGACATCGGAGGCCGTACCTTCCAAGTGGCGTGCCAAACCGGCGAAGAACATTTCCTGCAAACCGCCGCCAAGCTGTTGGACAACGAAGCCAGCGTGCTGGCCGACCAGATCGGGCGCATGCCGGAAACCCGTATGTTGCTGATGGCGGGCTTGATGCTGGCGGATAAAACCGCAGGCGTCGAAGAAGACCTGCGTGCGGCCGAAGACCGGCTTGATAAGATGCGCCGCGAATTGGAGAGCTTGAAATCTTCCCCGCCGCAAACAGTTGAAGTGCCCGTCATACCGGCCTCGGTCACTGACACGCTGGCAGAAATTGCTGCGCGGTCCGAAGCGCTTGCAGAAGCGCTTGAGGCTAAGCGCGCCTGATATGCTGGAAAGCGGTCACGAACACGTGATCGCTTTCTTTTGCATCAACGTGAAACTTATCTGATCCCGTTCTCGTGGGTTCTTGCATAGCCGGGCAGTTCGCCCTGCTCCATGTAAAGGACCACATCAATGATCAAACACTTCCTCGCCGCCAGCGCCGCAACTCTTTCCCTCACAGCAACAGCAATCGCAGCTAACCCGAATGTGGGTGGTGCGCCGATGTTTGAATCGAAAAACATCGTAGAAAACGCCGTAAATTCTGCCGACCACACGACATTGGTTGCCGCCGTAAAGGCAGCTGGTCTGGTCGAGACACTTGCGAGCGCGGGCCCGTTCACCGTCTTCGCACCCGTAAATGCAGCCTTTGACGCCCTGCCCGCCGGCACCGTCGAGACATTGTTGAAACCGGAAAACAAAGCCCTGCTGACCAAAGTGCTGACCGCCCATGTGGTCGCTGGCAAGATGTCGGCTGCGGATATCTCTGCCAAGGTCCGCGCCTCCGACAACGGCTTTTACCAGTTCCTGACCGTATCGGGCGACACATTGTCGGCCACTATCAAGGACGGCAAGCTCTAAATCGTGGATGAAAGCGGCAACGGAGCTGGCATGACCATTCAGGACGTCAACCAGTCCAATGGCGTCATCCACGTAGTGAACTCGGTTCTTGTCCCGAAATAAGCCCACGGTTTCACTGCACGCAAAAATCAGGGTGGCCACGCTTGGCCGCCCTTCCCCTCCTGCCCCGTCATAAGGACACCCAGCCATGAATAGCCCCAACCGCCGCACTTTCCTGCTTAGCGCCAGCGCTGTCGCTTGCTTCTCGTCGTCGGGACAGGCCGCAGGAACTTTCGAAATCACCCGCACCGATGCGCAATGGCGCGCGATGCTGACGGAGACACAGTATTTAGTAATGCGCAAAGAGAAGACGGAGAACCCCTATTCCAGCCCGCTCAATGACCAAAAAGCTGCGGGGACTTACATCTGCCGCGGCTGCGACCTGCCGCTCTATGCGTCGCGGACAAAGTACGACTCCGGCACCGGCTGGCCGAGCTTCACCGCTCCGTTGAAAAACGCAGTGGGAACCAAGCCGGACAACACTTTGTTCACCACCCGCACTGAGGTGCATTGTCGCCGCTGCGGCAGCCATCTGGGTCACATTTTTGATGACGGTCCTGCACCGGCGGGGAAACGCCACTGCCTGAACGGCGCCAGTCTGGTGTTCGTGGCGAAGTGAGTCGCCACGGGTTGGCAATCTGCGCGCTCGCAAATCGTTAACGCTAACACGGAAACTGCGGCAATCTGCGCCTGCGGATTGTTGATGTGTTAACGCTAACAGCCTCATTTTTAAGCCAAATCAAGCTATCCATATGTGGTGCCGCCCCTTATACCCCTAACAAGACTGAGCGGAGCGCAGAGGAACCAGTGACCATGACCACAACCGTAGCCATTAACGGGTTTGGCCGTATCGGCCGTTGCACACTTGCCCATATCGCCGAAAGCGCGCGCAACGACATTCAGGTCGTCGCAATCAACGCCACCGGCCCGATCGAGACCAACGCGCATTTGCTGAAATACGACAGCGTTCATGGCCGCTTTGGCCAAGAGGTCCGCGTGGACGGTGACACGATGGACATTGGCCGTGGCCCGATGAAGGTGTTCTCGACCTACAATCCGGAAGATCTGGACTGGAACGGTGTCGACGTCGTGTTGGAATGCACCGGCAAGTTCAACTCCAAGGAACAGTCCGAAGTCCACCTGACCCGCGGCGCCAAGCGCGTGTTGATCTCGGCCCCTGCAAGCAATGTCGACCGCACCATCGTCTACGGCGTGAACCACCGCGACCTGCTGCCGGAGCACCGCGTGATTTCCAACGGCTCCTGCACCACCAACTGCCTCGCCCCCTTGGCAAAAGTCCTGAACGACGCCATCGGCATCGAGCGCGGCATCATGACCACGATCCACAGCTACACCGGCGACCAGCCGACATTGGACCGTCGTCACGACGACCTGTACCGCGCCCGCGCAGCCGCCATGGCAATGATCCCAACCTCCACCGGGGCTGCGAAAGCCTTGGGCGAAGTTCTGCCGGAACTGGCAGGCAAGCTGGACGGCACCGCGATGCGCGTGCCGACACCGAACGTCTCCGCCGTGGACCTGACCTTCGAGGCCTCCAAGGACGTCACCGTCGAGGATGTGAACGAGGTTGTCCGCGAAGCCGCCGCCGGTCATATGGGTGCGGTGCTCAGCTACGACCCCGAGCAGAAAGTCTCCATCGACTTCAACCACACAAACTACTCGTCGATTTTCGCGCCCGACCAGACAAAGGTTGTCGGCGGGCGCACGGTTCGGGTATTGGCGTGGTATGACAACGAATGGGGCTTTTCCTGCCGCATGGCCGACGTGGCCGCTGCAATGGGACGCCTCTGACACCCCAGAGGGCCCTAGGCTTACATGACCAACAAGATAGCTATCGTTTTGGGGCTTCTAATCGTCGGCATATTCGCCGCTGACCTCTTTGTGTTCGGCTGGGATTTGCACATCTTCTTGGGCAAGAAACTAATGGTCCTGACCGAGTATATGGCGTTCTGGCGTTAAGTGGTGGCCGGGCTGCCGGAGACGGCTTTGGTGATCGAGAGATTAAACCCCCTTCGCTCCCTTGAAAAGCCGCCGCGCCTCTCCTCCAAGCTCATCCGCAAGGTCACGCGGTGACTGTCCAAACTCGGAAACGCCAGAAACATCCGCACCAGCGTTGAGGAGTGCCTCTACTGCCGCAAAATCCTGCTGCTTGAGGGCAATATGAAGCGGTGTCTCTGACATATCACCGACCGCGTTTACATCTGCTCCAGCCTCAATGAACTTCAGCACTGCATAGGTATTATTGCGCCACAGCATCACATGTAGCGGCGTATCGCCATCAACATCGCGACTATTCAAAGTCACGCCTGCTTCTCCCATTCCCTCTGGAAAAAGGGTGTCTGAGCAAGAGGCCAACATGTCCTCTAGAGATTCTCTCGTTTTTGGCTTCTTGGACATTCTGAGGGATCCCGGATGTATGATGCGATATGTCGAAGACCGCCTTGCTGATAAACAAGCACGTTGGCAATTTGATGACAATAAGCGCAAGCCCAGTAAGGCCCGAGCGTCGATTCCACTTCAAAAATCCTGCTCACTTACTGCGTCCTGTTATCGACCCAAAGCTTGACCTTTGCCCCAAAATGTAATTGTTAGCGGTAACAGAATTTTTCCAATCTCCCATCAGGAGGGTCTCCCCCATGTCAGTTAAAGTCGCCATCAACGGATTTGGCCGCATCGGCCGCAATGTACTGCGTGCCATTATCGAAAGCGGTCGCACCGATATCGAGGTCGTCGCAATCAACGATCTTGGGCCAGTCGAGACCAACGCCCACCTGCTGCAATACGATTCAGTCCATGGCCGTTTCCCGCAAGAGGTTGTGGTCGACGGGGACACCATCGACGTGGGTCGCGGCCCGATCAAGGTCAGCGCCATTCGCAACCCTGCCGACCTGCCATGGAGCGACGTGGACATCGTGATGGAATGCACCGGCATATTCACCTCGAAAGAGGCCTGTCAGGCCCATCTGGAAAACGGCTCGTCGCGCGTTCTGATTTCTGCCCCCGGCAAAGATGCAGACAAAACCATCGTCTACGGCGTCAACCATGACAGCCTGACGAAGGACGACATCGTCGTCTCCAACGCGTCTTGCACCACCAATTGCCTGTCACCCGTCGTCCACGTGCTGCAAGACAACATCGGCATCGTCAAAGGCTTCATGACCACGATCCACAGCTACACCGGCGACCAGCCGACGCTGGACACGATGCACAAAGACCTCTACCGCGCCCGCGCCGCTGCTTTGTCGATGATCCCGACGTCCACCGGAGCCGCCAAAGCCGTGGGCCTTGTTCTGCCCGAACTGGACGGCAAGCTGGACGGTGTGGCTATCCGCGTGCCAACCCCGAATGTCTCGGTCGTCGATCTGACATTCGAGGCCAGCCGCGACACAACGGTAGAAGAGGTCAATGCCTTGATGTCCGCCGCCGCCGAAAGTGGTCCATTGAAAGGCATCCTCGGCTACACCGAGAAAAAGCTGGTCAGCTCCGATTTCAACCACGATCCGCGCTCGTCAATCTTCGCAGCAGACCAAACCAAAGTTCTGGACGGCCGCATGGTCCGTATCCTGACCTGGTATGACAATGAATGGGGCTTCTCCAACCGCATGGCGGACACTGCCGTTGCGATGGGCAAACTCCTCTAAGCTTCATCTTGGTATAAATATTCAAATCACACGACTGGATCACGCGGCCCGCTCCTTATAGAAGCGGGCCGTAAGCATATAACGGGGATGGCACGCAGATGGCTTGGAAAACACTCGACGACATGGACCTGACCGGCAAACGCGTTTTGGTTCGCGTGGACATCAACGTGCCCATGGAAGATGGCCACGTCACCGACACCACCCGCATCGACCGGATTGTGCCCACCGTGCGTGACGTGCTGGCTGCGGGCGGCATACCGATCCTGATGGCGCATTACGGCCGCCCCAAGGGCAAGGTGGTGCCAGAGATGTCGCTGAGCCATGTGGTCCCGACCCTGTCCGACATTCTCGACCAGCCTGTCGCCTTCATCGACGGCAATTACGGCGATCGTATCGCGGCACTGCAGGCCGGAGACATCGCTCTGTTGGAAAACCTGCGCTTCAACCCGGGCGAAGAGGCCAATGACGCCAACTTCGCACAACGCCTCGCCTCGCTGGGCGATGTCTATGTCAACGATGCGTTCTCTGCTGCGCACCGTGCGCACGCCTCGACCGAAGCGCTCGCCAAGCTGTTGCCAGCCTGCGCAGGCCGTTTGATGCAAGAAGAGCTGAGCGCGCTGGAAGCCGCCCTTGGTACGCCAGAGCGCCCTGTGGTTGCGATTGTTGGCGGCGCCAAAGTGTCGACCAAGCTCGACCTGCTGGGCAATCTCGTGGAAAAGGTCGACCATCTGGTGATCGGGGGCGGCATGGCCAACACCTTCCTTGCCGCGCAAGGGATCGACGTGGGCAAATCTCTGGCCGAGCATGAGATGGCCAACACCGCCCGCGACATCATCGCCAAGGCCAAGACAACCGGCTGCGAAATCATCCTGCCGCGCGACATCGTTGTCGCCAAGGAGTTCAAGGAAAACGCACAACATCGAACTGTTGCCGCTGGCGCCTGCCCCGAGGATCAGATGATCCTCGATGCCGGTCCCGAGACGGTGGACTACATCAAAGGCGTGCTAAAGGACGCCAAGACGCTCATCATGAACGGCCCGCTTGGCGTGTTCGAACTGGCGCCGTTTCACAAAGCGACCTTCGACGTGCTCGACGAAATTGCACGCCAAACGAAGGCGGGTGATTTGGTCTCCGTCGCTGGCGGTGGCGATACCGTGGCCGCCGTGAATGCGAGCGGGCATGAGAGTGATTTCACCTATATCTCCACCGCGGGCGGCGCGTTTCTGGAGTGGATGGAGGGCAAGACCCTCCCCGGTGTCGCCGCGTTGGAAGGATAAACTATGGGCTTTGTGCTGATCACCGGAGCTTCCGAGGGGATTGGCAAAGCCATCGCCCATCGCGCCGCACAAGACGGGCGCGACCTGATCCTGAGCGCGCGTTCGGAAGACAAATTGGAAGCGCTTGCAGGCGAGCTGCGCCAGATCGGACGCGATGTTCATGTGGTAATTGCAGATTTGAATGCGGCGGACGGAGCGAAAAAGCTTTGGGCCAAGGCCACGCAAATCGGCCAGATCGACGTGCTGGTGAACAATGCGGGGCTTGGCATCAACGGGCCTTTCGCCGAAACCGACACCGCCCGCGAAGAGGCCACAGCACAGGTCAACATGATCGCGCTGACCCAGCTGATGAAGGCGGGCGTGCAGCACATGGGACATCACGGCGGCGGCAAAATCCTCAACGTGTCCTCCACAGGCGCGTTTATGCCCGGCCCTCAGATGGCAGTGTATCACGCCAGCAAATCTTACGTGCTGTCGCTGTCCGAGGCGGTCGCGCAGGAACTGGCAGGGAGTGATATCACCGTCACCGCCTTGTGCCCCGGTGCGACCAAAACCGAGTTTTTCGAAGATGCCGACATGAAAGACGTCAGGTTACTGAAACTGGGCCTGATGATGACCGCCGAAGACGTGGCCGAGGCGGGTTGGTCCGGTATGATGCGCGGCAAGCGGGTGATCGTGCCGGGATTTATCAACAAGGTCTTCGCTGTGCTGCCCCGCTTTACCCCGCGCGGGCTTCTCACATGGATTGTCGCGCAGTTTTACGTGCGCTCCTGAGCGCCGTTAGCGCAACCGTGATTGCAACCGCACGGCCCCTCGCCTAGAGATTGCGCAACTTAGCGTATCCAAGGCGAGGCCCATCATGTCGAACTCCGAACAACTCGAACAAATCCGCAACGGCAACGGCTTCATCGCCGCGCTGGACCAGAGCGGCGGCTCGACCCCGAAAGCATTGCGCCAATATGGCGTCACCGAAGACGCCTACGCCAACGACGACGAAATGTTCGACCAGATCCATCAGATGCGCACCCGCATCGTGAAGGCTCCGGCCTTTAACGGCGACAAGGTCATCGGCGCGATCCTGTTTGAGAAGACAATGGACCGCGAGATGGACGGTGTCCCCTCCGGCAAGTTCATCTGGGAAGACAGTGGCGTCGTCCCGTTCCTGAAAATCGACAAAGGTCTGGAAGCCGAAGCCGATGGCGTCCAGTTGATGAAACATATCGACGGTCTGGATGCGTTGCTGAAACGCGGGGTGGAAAAGGGCATGTTCGGGACGAAAATGCGCTCGGTCATCAACGCAGCGTCGGCCTCCGGCATCGCGGCCAACGTGGCGCAGCAGTTCGATCTGGGTCGCCAGATCATGGGCCACGGTCTGGTGCCGATTATCGAGCCGGAAATAAACATCACCATCGCTGACAAGGCCGACGCCGAGGCGATCCTGCTGGTGGAACTGACAAAGCAATTGGATGCCCTGCCCGAGGGCAAAAACGTGATGCTGAAACTGACCCTTCCAGAGGTCGCGAACCTGTATCATCCGCTGGTCAACCATCCCCGCGTGATGCGCGTTGTCGCGCTTTCGGGCGGCTATTCCCGCGCCGAGGCCAACGCCCGCCTGTCCAAAAACACGGGTGTGATTGCCAGCTTCTCTCGCGCGTTGACCGAAGGGTTATCGGCGCAGCAAACCGACGCCGAGTTCAACGAGCTGATCGCAGCAACCATCGACAGCATTTATCAGGCGTCTGTGGCGGGATAATCGGCAAAAACCCTAATAAAAATGCTGATTTAGCAATTTAGGGGATTCACAAACCGAATCACATGTGCGATTCATATCGGGCAGCGTCCGCAAAGAGGCGCATCCCGAGGTTTACATTGACCAATTCGCGCACCACCTTTGGCATCACGCCCCTGCTGATCTTTTCGGCCTTCTTCCTCATGGGGGCGTATTTCGTATTTGCAGCGGTGCAAGGCGACTACGGGATTTTCCGGCGTGTGCAAGTCGAGTCCGAGATTGAAACCCTACGCAGCGAGTTGGACGCATTGGAAGCCCAAGTGGCCGACATGCGCAACAAGACGCGGCGACTCTCCGACAATTACCTCGACCTCGATCTGCTCGACATGCAGGCCCGCGCAACGCTTGGCCTGATGCGGTCCGACGAAATCCTGTTGCGCTAACCCGATATAATTCCTCATTTTTATGGTTCCCCTGCGCGTCCATGGTAAAAGTTACCATGCGGCACCTAAACGGGGGTGATCTTTCTGAAAAGCTCTGGTAAAAGATAGTTTAACGTTAAACTATACCCTTTTGCGCTAAGATTTTTGGGAGGATTGCCAGCATGGCCGCCAAGAAAACCACCAAGAAAGCGAATGTCTCGAAGGAAGAGCTTCTCAGCTACTACCGCGACATGCTTTTGATCCGTCGTTTTGAAGAAAAAGCGGGCCAGCTCTATGGCATGGGCCTGATCGGCGGTTTCTGCCACCTCTACATTGGCCAAGAGGCCGTGGTTGTGGGCTTGGAAGCGGCCACCAAGGACGGCGACAAGCGCATCACATCCTATCGTGACCACGGCCACATGCTGGCCTGCGGCATGGACCCCAAAGGCGTCATGGCCGAACTGACCGGCCGTGAAGGCGGCTATTCCAAGGGCAAGGGCGGATCCATGCACATGTTCTCCAAGGAGAAGCATTTCTACGGCGGCCACGGCATCGTGGCAGCGCAAGTACCGCTGGGTGCGGGCCTCGCCTTCTCCGACAAGTATCGTGGCAACGACAATGTGACGTTTACCTATTTCGGCGACGGCGCCGCGAACCAAGGTCAGGTTTACGAGACGTTCAACATGGCGGCCCTGTGGGACCTGCCGGTGATCTTCGTGATCGAAAACAACCAATATGCCATGGGCACCGCGATGGCCCGCTCCACTTCCTCCCCCGACATCTACACCCGTGGTGCTGCCTTCGGCGTCAAGGGCGAAGCGGTCGACGGCATGGACGTGTTGGCGGTCAAGGAAGCCTCCGAGAAGGCCGTGGCGCACTGCCGCGCAGGCAAGGGCCCGTATATTCTGGAAGTGAAAACATACCGGTATCGCGGCCACTCCATGTCCGACCCTGCGAAATACCGGACCCGCGAAGAAGTGCAGAAAATGCGCGACGAGCGGGATTGCATCGAACAAGTCCGCGACATTTTGCTGACGGGCAAGCACGCGACTGACGAGGACCTGAAGGCCATCGACAAGGAAATCAAAGGCATCGTGAACGAGGCCGCCGAATTCTCCAAAGAAAGCCCGGAGCCCAGCTTGGACGAGCTTTACACAGACATCTATATGGAAGCGGAGGCTTAAGACATGGCGACCGAAATTCTAATGCCCGCCCTCTCGCCCACCATGGAAGAAGGCACCCTTGCCAAATGGCTCGTGAAGGAAGGCGACACTGTCTCCTCCGGCGACATTATGGCTGAAATAGAAACCGACAAAGCCACGATGGAATTTGAAGCCGTCGACGAAGGCATCATCGGCAAAATTCTGATCGCGGAAGGCACCGAAGGCGTCAAAGTGAACACCGCCATCGCCATTCTGGTCGAGGAAGGCGAAAGCGCCGACGACGTTGAGGCGTCTTCTGGTGGTGGGTCTGACGATGACGAGGACAAAGCCCCGATCGACGAGCCAATGTCCGCCAACCCCGGTGCGCCTGTTACGGTGGTTGTTCCCGCCGAAATGGACATCCCCGAAGGCACCGAAATGAAACCCACCACGGTCCGCGAAGCCTTGCGCGACGCCATGGCCGAGGAAATGCGCCGCAGCGAAGACGTGTTCCTGATGGGCGAAGAAGTGGCCGAGTACCAAGGCGCTTACAAAATCTCCCAAGGGTTGCTGGACGAGTTCGGCGCCAAGCGGGTTATCGACACCCCCATCACCGAGCACGGCTTTGCCGGTATCGGTGTCGGCGCTGCGTTCGGTGGTCTAAACCCGATCGTGGAGTTTATGACCTTCAACTTCGCCATGCAGGCGATTGACCATATCATCAACTCGGCGGCCAAGACGCTCTACATGTCCGGTGGCCAGATGGGGTGCCCGATTGTGTTCCGTGGCCCGAACGGGGCTGCTGCGCGCGTTGGTGCACAACACTCCCACGATTACGCCGCCTGGTATTCCCAAATCCCAGGTTTGAAAGTGGTCATGCCCTACTCGGCAGCCGACGCGAAAGGGTTGTTGAAATCCGCCATTCGCGACCCGAATCCTGTCGTCTTCCTCGAAAACGAAATCCTCTACGGCCAGTCCTTCGATGTGCCTGTGATGGACGATTACACCGTGCCGTTGGGCAAAGCCAAAATTTGGCGCGAGGGAACGGATGTCACCATCGTCAGTTTCGGAATTGGCATGAAGTACGCCTTGGAAGCCGCTGATAAGTTGGCAGAAGACGGGATCAACGCCGAAGTTCTGGATCTGCGCACGCTGCGCCCGATGGACACTGGTGCGATCATTGAAAGCGTCAAGAAGACCAACCGTTGCGTGACCGTGGAGGAAGGCTTCCCCGTCTGTTCTATCGGCAGTTACATCAGCTCGGTCCTGATGCAGGAAGCGTTCGACTACCTCGACGCCCCCGTTATCAATTGTACCGGCAAGGACGTGCCTATGCCGTATGCCGCGAACCTCGAAAAGCTGGCGCTGACGACGACCAAAGAGGTCATCGACGCCGTCAAAGCTGTCACCTACCGTTAAGGAGCGTAGATCATGCCAATCGAAATTCTCATGCCCGCGCTCTCGCCCACGATGGAAGAGGGCACATTGGCCAAATGGCTGGTGAAGGAAGGCGACACCGTCAACTCCGGCGACATCATGGCCGAAATCGAAACCGACAAGGCGACCATGGAGTTCGAAGCCGTGGATGAGGGCGTAGTCGGCAAGATCCTCATCGCGGAAGGCACTGACGGCGTGAAGGTGAACACGCCCATCGCTGTGCTGCTGGAAGATGGCGAAAGCGCCGATGACATCGGCAAAGCGTCCTCGTCCACCCCGAAAGAAGAGCCCAAAGCTGCACCAGAAGATGCAAAGCAGGATGCTCCTGTCGAAAAATCTTCCCCCGCGGCCCCTGCTCGCGCAGATGGTGATCGCGTTTTCGCATCACCTCTGGCGCGTCGCATCGCGGCGGATAAGGGCATTGATCTTGCAGATGTCAAAGGCTCCGGCCCCAAGGGCCGCATCGTCAAAGCCGACGTGGAAGGTGCGACCGCTGCCCCCAAGAAAGCCGATACAGCAGCGCCCGCTGCGTCTTCGGCAGCGCCCGCGGGTGCCGCAATGGCCGCAGGACCGACAACCGACCAAGTGCGCAAGATGTACGAAGGCCGCGAATACGAAGAACAGCCGCTGGACGGCATGCGCAAAACCATTGCCGCACGTCTGACAGAGGCCAAGCAATCGGTGCCGCATTTCTACCTGCGCCGCGACATCCAACTGGATGCGCTGCTCAAATTCCGCTCCACTTTGAACAAAACGCTGGAGCCACGGGGCATCAAACTGTCCGTTAACGACTTCATCATCAAAGCCTGCGCGCTGGCGTTGCAGCAAGTACCGGATGCGAACGCTGTTTGGGCGGGTGACCGTACGCTAAGCCTGAAACCATCGGACGTTGCAGTCGCCGTAGCCATTGAGGGCGGGCTGTTCACACCGGTGTTGAAAGACGCCGAGATGAAGTCGCTGTCAGCGCTATCGACCGAGATGAAAGACCTTGCTGCGCGTTCCCGTGACCGCAAACTGGCCCCGCATGAATATATGGGCGGCAGCTTCGCGATCTCGAACCTAGGCATGTTCGGCATCGACAATTTCGACGCCATCATCAACCCGCCTCACGCCGCAATTCTGGCAGTTGGTGCCGGAGCCAAGAAACCCGTTGTTGGTGAAGACGGTGAGTTGAAGGTCGCGACAGTGATGTCCACGACGCTCAGCGTCGATCATCGTGTGATCGACGGGGCGCTCGGGGCCAACCTGCTCAATGCGATCAAGGACAATCTTGAAAACCCGATGGGCATGCTTGCATAACAAAAAAAGGCCGGATCGTTTGATCCGGCCTTTTAAGATTTAATCTTTTGTATCAGCCCTTTGTGCCAATCATTTGATCCATAGAGATTGAAGGATGAGTGCAACCGGCTTCGCCGACGATCTTGGCAGGAACCCCCGCCACAGTCTTCATCGGAGGCACCGCTTCCAGCACAACAGACCCTGCCGCCACGCGAGAGCAGTAGCCCACGGTGATGTTACCCAACACCTTCGCACCGGCACCTATCAGCACACCGTTTTCAATTTTCGGATGACGATCATCATGCTCTTTACCCGTCCCGCCCAGCGTGACCGAGTGCAGCATCGAGACGTTGTCGCCCACAACCGCCGTCTCGCCAATGACGATCGAGTGGGCGTGGTCAATCATGATGCCTTTGCCGATCCGCGCTGCAGGATGGATATCCACCCCAAATGCTTCAGACGTCCGCATTTGCACGAAATAGGACATGTCCTTGCGGCCCTGGTTCCAAAGCCAGTGACCAATGCGATACGCTTGGATCGCCTGAAATCCTTTGAAGAACAGCACTGGCTGCAAGAAGCGATCACAGGCCGGATCACGGTCGAACACCGCGACAATATCCGCCCGCGCAGCCTCGCCCAGCCATGGGTCCGCAGCATAGGCCTCATCCGTAATCTCGCGCAAGATTTGCTCGGACATTTCCGGTGAAGCCAGCTTTTGTGAAAAGCGGTAGGCTAAGGCCGATTCAAGCTTCTCATGATGTAGCAATGAGCCGTGGATCAAACCGCCCAGAAGTGGCTCAGCAGCAATGGCCGCACGCGCTTCTTCTGTGATCTGAGCCCAGACCGGATCGATCTCCGCCAGTTTGGGGTTGGAATGTGCCATCACTTTTCCTTTCGGGTGTTCCCGTATACTTACACCACATAGGTAAAATCTGGCAATTCCAAACCCCTGTCACGCGCAAAAGCGTGATAACTCCAATCACCGTCAGTTATGCTCGCGGAACATCGAACCGCAGCAGGTGCACTGACAGCCGTATCGTACCTGCCGCAAAATCCCCACCATTCGCCGTTAACTTCAACTGGGTGTTGCTATAGTAGGCTTGCGGTTGGCTCGTCAGTCCGCGCACCCACGACCCTGTACCGATCCCGTAGCCCGACCCGTATCGTGTGTCCGAGACATCAACCCCTAACGACCAATCGCTCAACGTTCCCGTGATTGCTGTAACAACCAATCCTGTAACCGCCAGAACCACCGATCCTTGAGGAATAACAAAGCCGGTCAATGCAGTCGTCCCCGCGCTCAGGTCGAAATCGAACTCCACTGTCTCCGCCCGCATGGCCGCACCAAAGGGCGATGACGACAATACATTGTCGAGCCATTCTGTGCCGTCAAAACTAACGCTCACGGCTTCATCGCTGACATATAGCCGCCAACCGGACAAGGGTGTCAGGAAATCCCAGCCACCATTCAGATAGAACGCCAGTTTTCCATCCTCACCATCCCAGGCATTCACACCCCCAAGGGGCACAAGATAACACGTGCCCTCCTCCACGATTGCCGGTGGCGTCGCCAAGGATCGGCTGACCACGCTCAATTGCAACGCCGCATCAATGCGGGCGAGCGCCTCGTTCACCGTGACATGTTTCTGGGCCTGCGATGCCGCAAGCAAGGGAAGTTTTAGGGTTGCTGTATCAGCCATTGATTTCGATCCTTGAATAAAGTCCCGGTCCGAAGCGCAAGGACACCTGCGCCACTTCGATGTTGTAAGGGCCGGTCAGGCCGTCTGCTGTTTGTGCAGCGCTGGCATAGGTCCAAATCGGCGTTCCGACTTCTGTCTCCCGCACAACGCTGCCACCTTGAGACACACGCACCACGTATCTTTCCGCCTCTTCGCCGAGCGGAACCTCGACAGAGGCCCAGCTGTCGCCATCGACCCGCGTTCTGCGTATCCAACTCACCTCTAGATCAGCGCCAAACCTGCGGGATTTGAGATGCGCCGGCGCATAGGGTCGAAGTCCAACACCCTGAAATGCTTCGACATAATATCGAAATGACGGATCGTCATAGGGCCGCAGAGACGGCCCGATCCGGTAATGCCGCGCCAATTCGCGTGATGATAGTTCCATGCCGATCTGTGCCGGACCACCGTCAAGCATCACAAAGCGGCTCCCCACTGGCCAGCTATCAGGCGTCAGCCCGTCGCTGCCTGCTTGTCCGCGCAACAGGTCGGAAAGGTCATATGTATTTGCTGCCACAAGATTTGCTGACGCGAACTGGATGATTTCCCAGCGCTCCGACGACCCATCGCCGATGGCAGCGACATTCGCCCCGTTCAACACTGCGTCCCGCGACACGGAGTTGAGCGAAGCTCCGGACATGGTGACCCGCAACGGCTCTCCTCGTTGCCACAAGCCACCCTCCGCACGCCCGAGCGAAGTGGCCAATACGCCCATGCGCGCAGGGGTCTCTATCACTGTATTCAACGCGTAACCGCTATCCTCAGACGAACTGTAAACAGCAACCCCGCCTGGCCAAGGTCGTGCAGATGCGGCAACATAAGGCGCGTGGGCAACCTCGTCCCCTTTAAGCAGTGGAAGGTCCATAAACTGGGCCGATACTGGCACCGGCACCGAGAACGGGCGCACCTCTCCGACGCTTTCGACCGCTTCGCTGGGCGTGTATATCTGCCGCTCTACCCGCACGGCTTCAATCCGACGAGCGCCCCGATCCTCCACGCGGTCGACGCGGTACAGCGTCTGGTCTCCACGGGCATCAGTCAGCTCAGCCAAATCGCCAGCGCGCAGGTCACTGCGTGACGGTGGTAAAGAAAAGCTCACCCCGTCGCGCGCAACACGCGCCTCCGACAACCACCGCTCTGCAATCGTGGTTGCCTCGGCGTCGGTCAAGGCCAGCGGCAACTCGTTTTGCGTCACGTCCGCATTGCCATCATGGGGGAACCTCGCATCCGAAACACGCGCCACAAACTCCCCCTCGGCCTCGACATATCCAAGGCGCACCTCGCCTACGGTTTCGGCCTCAGGCGCACGCACCTGTTCAAGCACCGCTTCTTGTCCGTCAACAACGAACTCAGACGCGTCCACCGTCTGCTTGTTGGCCTCTTTGCGTGCTTGGAATACCACCTTGCCACCGCGCTCGATTGCATCGAACCCCAGCGCGATCATCAAGGGCTGCAAGGCCGAGCGCGGCGTGTCGAACTCGGCAACACTGAAACCGCGCACTACCCCGTGCAAATCGCTCGCGTTATATTCCGACAGCCCGACACTCTCGCAAAGCTCTCCCACCACATGCGCGAGTGGCATCACCGACGTGCGGCCCGTAAGCCAATGTCCCGTCACGTGGTTTTGACCGTCGCTCCAAACGGACAGGTTGCTTGGAAAGTCCGGCCATGGTCTTGCATCCCACGCCCATACGAAAGCCCGCGACATGTCGACCATGGGCCCATCATAAATGGGGCTTATGGGGTTATTGTCTGTGGACCCGAAGAACCCGTAGTAGGCGCGCAGGTACTGCATCTGGACGTAGTCGTCCCGCTTACCCTTGGAAAAATACGGGATAGCGCTCTCGCTCGACTTCGGATCAAGGAACTTGTTGGGCTGGTTCGGCCCCTTGTCAATCGCAGCACATCCCATTTCGGTAAACCAGATGGGTTTGGACTGCGGTTCCCAAGCGCTCGACACCGAGGAGCGCATGCCGCCAACGCGGTCATGATGCGCTTGCCCCCACCAGTTCCATAGATCTTTGTAGCGATACACCCATGGCTCCCCGTGGGCGCCATCTTCAATTGGTGTTCGTATCTGTAGGGCCCGCTCCTCGTCGTCGCGGTAGTACCAATCATACCCCTCACCCCCGCGAATATTGGCGCGCAGGTAATCCAGATCATAAATCGAGCCGGCCTTCGCATCCAAATGCGCATCGCCGTCCCGCCAGTCCGCGATGGGCATGTAATTGTCGATGCCCACGAAATCGATCTCGTCATCTGCCCAAAGCGGGTCCAGATGGTACAGTAAATCACCAGACCCGTCCTGCGGTTGATAACCGGCATATTCCGACCAATCCGCAGCGTAGCCGATCTTGACGTCCGGTCCCAAAATGCCGCGCACGTCACCTGCAAGAACTCGCAGCGCCTCAACCGCAGGAAAGCTCCCGCTATCATCGCGAATTTGCGTAAGCCCGCGCATCTCAGAGCCGATGCAAAACGCATCAACACCACCAGACGCCGCGCAAAGATGCGCATAGTGTAGGATGAACCGGCGATAGGAATACTCGGCGGGGCCGCTATAGCTCACCGCGCCATCATCCACCGTGAAATCGGAAACCTGCGCACTCCCCATGAACGCGGCAACCTCGGCATAAGCCGCCGCCGTGCCATCGGTCGAGCCCCCAACGCCCACGGCTCGGTCGGACGTGATCCTGCCCCGCCACGGCAGCGCGGGTTGCCCCGTATCCCCGCTATAGGGATCAGGCAGCGTATTTCCCTCGACCTGGTCCATCAGGATGAACGGGTAGAACATCACATCTTGGCCGGCATTTTTCAGCGCGGCAATCGCCTCAATGACCGAGGCATCCGACGGCGTCCCCCCGTAGATCGGTGCGCCGTCTACACGTGCAACCGCTTCGGCCTGTTCACGGGCTATGCCCGAGACCGACCAAACCGATGGGTCAGCCCCACCGACGGGCGTGCTTCCGATTGAGAAGTTGCCGTCCGCTTTATCCTCCACCTTCGGGGTTATCTTGCAATGCCCAGCGCGTAAATCATCACCAAACCAGCTCACCACCAGCGAAGTAGAGCGGCAGTTTGGCAGCTCCCCCGTCAAAGCATCCAGCGACGACACCAAATCCGGCACGCCTTCCGCGCTGTTCACATTCGCGGCGGTTTCTTCACCCAACGCGCCCTTGCGGTAGATCGGTGTCGTCGCCAAGGCAAACTCTCCCGAACCCGGCATTAATGCGACGGCTTCGACAATATCCGACATCAGCGGCTCGCTCACGCCTTCGGCACGAGACGGGCGGATCACCTCGAAGGTCAGTTGCGGCACTCGGTTACCAAATTCGCTCAGATCCATGTCTTCAATCACGACATAAGCAAGACCACGATAAGCGGGGATGGTGCCTTCCCCTTCAATGGCGCTCATCACGGGGTCGGGCTGCTGCTCCTTGCTTCCGGTGTAAACCCGCAAGCTCAGGTCGGATTTGCGAATAATCGTCCCATCTGCCCATATCCGCCCGACCCGTGCGATTTCGCCTTCGCACAAAGCAACGGCAATAGAGATGCAGTAGCTGTACTGCCGGCTGGTCGCCTTCGGCCCGCCCCCCTTGCCACCGCGTTGTTCGGTAACGGTAACTTTTTCTTTGAACTGCGAGGTCCAAATCACGTTGCCCGGCACCCGCATCCGTCCGAAAACGCGCGGCACGACGCTGCCCTCGCTGGCCCCCATCACCCGCATCCGGTCCAAGCGACCCGTCTCGACCGTCTGGGAACCACTCCCCATCAAACGCTGGTCAATGGCACGTCCGATGGTCGCGCCAATCGCCCGCCCGATCACGACCGAGCTAATCCCGAACGCCCCACTGCCCAAAACGCCGCCAACAGCGGCCCCTGCCGCGGAGAGAAGTATCGTTGCCATCAGCTACCTGCTTTCGGAAATTCAAATCGCGCGACGACGCGCCGTGCCCAAGGCTCCGAAAACGGAGACTCCACTACCCCATGCCCCGAATAGGCATGGATAAATTTCGGGGCTTCCCCCAAGACCGAGGCAATCCCCAGATGCTTGGCCACCCCCTGCTCTCGCATGCGAAACAGCACCACGTCGCCTAGCGCGGCCTCATCCCGCACCTTGGCAACCAGCCGCCGCCGCGCCGCTGCCCACAAACGCTCCTCGCCCTGAGGCTCTGACCAGTCTGCCGAATATGCAGGCACGTGTTCAGGCTCTGCACCATAAACAGCCCGCCACACCCCGCGCAAAAGGCCAAGGCAATCCGCCCCCGCCCCCTTGCAACTCGCTTGGTGGCGATAGGGCGTGCCGATCCATGCCCGCGCCTCCTGCACGATCTGTTCAGACACCCCACTCATTTGTAACGGCTCCCACCATCATTCGCGCCCGAGTCCTGTGGGTAGGTCATCAACCAATCCTCCCCCGGAATATGCGGAAACCCTTGAAAGTTCTCGATGTTCTGAAACTTCAAACGACAGGTCTCGATCCGCTTGTCGCACCCTGCTTCCAGCAGCACGGTATCACCGACCTCAACAGGCATCCGCAACTCTTCCCAAAGCTCGATCACCCGCGCGCCATCCACGATGCGGTCATTTTTGACCATCGCCACCAGCCCGTCAGCCTGCCCCGACCGCACTTCAAGACGTCCGCGTTCGAACCAGCGATCATCAAATCCAGCTAGGGACGCAAAACGGAACACCCGCCCCGCCTCAACTTGCTCAACCGCAACTTCCGTCCGGTAGCCAGCGGCGCTCAAATTCACGCAACAGCGCTTGTCCCCCAAAACAGCCTGACACGGCTTCTGATACACCCGCCCCACAGGTGTGTTCAGTACCTCCGACAGCCCGCGCAGCTCCGCATGAAACGCGCCATCCGCCCGCTTCAACTCCCCGATGGAGCCTTTGAACTGCACCTCCCGCGCCGCCACGTCGCGCCAGTTCACCAGCCACGCCGTCACCTCCGACCCGTCAAAGCGCCCCGCGTTGATATCAGCATCGGTCACCGCGTCATCCGAGAGCGCTCCGACGGCTTCAGTGTTGTCGACCGCGAGCCCAGTGACCTGCTGCAACGCACTTGCCGTCAGTCCTGTATCAGCCTTGAAGTCCACCCCTTCAAAGGACAGACCTTCGTCATGGTCTGTAAAGCCGAACACTCGCCCGTCGCGCCGCATCACCGCCCAGCAGCGGCATACAGTCGTCAGCCCACCCGCAAGATGCTCCTGCAAACTCATACGCGCACCTCCACGACCGGGACGCTCGGCACGTCACCCGCCTGAAAGCTCGCTACACTCGTCTGGATCGCGTCCACCGCAAACCGCACAGGCACGTCGAATTCGTATCCGGCGGTAATTTCAACACCTGCATCCGGTGCCTCACCAAAACTCACGACACCCGTATTAAGATCAATCTCCCAATCCACGCCCTCTTGCAGCACGATGCCGTCAAACCCGACCAACACGGTCCCTGAAACCGGCTTCTTCACAGGTCGCGCGTAGTCATACCCGCCAGACGCATAGGTCTTGATCAACGGCCACTCCGTTTGAACGCCATTCCCACGCCCGATCACCTGATCCTCGAAGGTCACATCGCCAGATGCCTTGCACGAGCGGAAGTCTGACCAGTCCTTCCACCGGAACCCGTAAAGCTGCCCTTGGCGCGCCTCGAAAAACGCCACCATGGCCTCCACATCATCCAACGACCGCATGCCCACGCCCGCGTCATACCGCCTGCGCGAATGCGCCCAAGGCGTGTTGCGCTCCTCGAAGCCGTTGGCGAGGGTCACAACTTCCGTGCGCCGCTCAGGCCCCCCGAGCGAGCCAAAGGACAAAGACGCCGGAAACCGTACTTCATGAAAATTCATCGACTGGCCCTTTCTAGGATTAACGGTTGCGCTGGCCGCGGCTCAAGGCCCGGCCCATCTGTGCTGCAATCTGGCTTTGCGAGCGCTGGAACCCCGCCACATCGGGCGTGGAGATATTCATCACCACCTGCACCGGCTGGCTGCCCCCGCCAGCGCGCACGCCAAGGCTGCCATCCGGCCCGCGCGCTAATGGCATAATCGCCTCGGGCCCCGCCTCGCCCATCAGCCCCATGCCACCACGCATGGCAAAATTCGTGGGCGAGCTGACGACCCCCCCCTTTGCAAACGGCATCACTCGGCCCTGGCTGAACGTGCCGCCCTTCTCAAACGGCAATATCCCCGAAACCAGCCCGTTCATCCCGTTGGCAATCACCTCGCCCAACCCGTTCTGGATCGGCCGCATCGCGGTGTTATACGCTGCGTTGATCATGCTCTCCGCCACGGTCTTCAAAGCGTCCGACAGCTTCATCCCGTCAAACGCCAGCCCGTCAAAGGCCTTACGCAAGCCACCACCAATCGACAGCGACAAGGACGCCACCTCCTTAGAGGTGTAGAGCATGGTCGAGCGCATCGCCGCCAACTCCGTCTCGAAGGTGCTCACGACCACTTCCGCGCCACCCAGCGACGACTCCAAGCCTTCAATGCGGCCTTCCAGCCCGTCAATCCCGTCCAAAACACCCATCACGGCGCTCCCTTCATGTCGCTATACATCCGCTCCAGCTCTGCCAGCCGGGCGCGGTTCAATGGCTTCTCGACCGCCTCCAGCCCCAGCACCAAAACCAGCTCCGCAGGGGTCAGCGCCCAAAACTCCGCAGGTTTCAATCCGCCGGCAACGCCAACCCGCAGCAAGGCGGACCAGTCAAAGCCGCTCATGATCCTTGCGTGGTGAAGGCCCGTGCCAGCAGTTGCGCCGCCAGTTTGGTGCATTCCAGCAAGCCACCTTCGATTTCCGAGGACACTAAATCCGCCGCCACGCCACGCCAGCCGCCACCCCGCAGCCCTGCCACGATCAGCGCCAGTACGTCCCGCGTTGAAAACTTGCCCGCTTCGAACCGCTCGATCAGGTCCAACACCGTTTCGCCCTCCAGATCAGCCTCCAACTCAGCCAGCGCCCCGAGCGTCAGGCGCAACTCATGCGCCTGACCGTCCAGCACCAAACGGACCTCGCCCGCCCAAGGGTTTGCCATTACGGCCCCACCGGCGCGTCAAGGATCGGCGTGAACGTGAGCGCCCCCGCCGAGGCCAGCGACATCTCATACGTCGCCTCCCCCTCCAGCGCGCCCGCATAGTCGATCGAGCCGATCTGGAACGCGCCCTCCACGATCCCGAAATCAGGAATGATCACCTGAAACTGTGGCACTTCCCCGTCAAAGAATATCTGCCGCGCCCGTTCGTCGGTCCCTTCGTCGCGGAACACACCCGAGCCGGAGATCGCCGCACTCTTCACGCCAGCCCCCGCCAACAACTCGCGCCAGCCGCCCGCGCTCTCCATCGAGGTCACGTCCACCTGCTCCGCATTGAACGAAATCCGCGTGGCGCGAAGCCCTGCGATGGTCTCGAACTGCCCGTCGCCGGTCAGATCCACTTTCAACAATAAGTCCTTGCCGCGTTGCACGCCCATGGCTCATCTCCATTCATATTTGATTAAGGTTAACGCGCGCCTCAAAGAGCACCCGCCCCCATCATTGCTTCAAAAATACCTAACTCCGCCGCCCGCCTCGGGCGCAGTCCAAAGACAGGGCGTCATCCGTCATCCACCCGCGCCCGAAACGTCAGATCAATCCTGCGCGCGTTGCCGCGCTCCGCCCGCGCCGCCTTCGCCTTCAGAAACCGGCACGACACCAACCGCCCGCGATCCAACGCCAGTTCCGCGTCGATCAACACGTCGCACACCGAAACTCCGGCCTGTTTGGCGGTGGAAAACCCCGCCGCATCCGTCACCACGGAAATAACGAACTCATGGACCGCACCGCCACCTGATCCGTCAGATCCGGCCCGCACATTCTCCGGCCCCAAGGTCACGTATAAATCCGGCAAGCTGCCCGCAGGCTCCGCGTCAAACACTGCGCCACCGACCAGCGCGCTCAACTCCGTATCGCCCGCCAACGCGCCATACACTGCCGCCTGCAAGGAGGCTGAAACTGCATAGGTCATCCCGCGACCTCCTCTGTGGCAAAGCAAGTCAGATAGCGGGCGTCCGTGTCGTACTCCGCCACGCCGACAATCCGGAAGACCCGCGCCCCTTCCCGAAACCGCTGCTCCGGCTTGGGCCGCGCCTCCGAGCCAACAGGCGCACCGCGTACAACGATCCGGTAAGGCACCGTCGACACCGTCACCCCTGCCCCGAACCGCTCGCGGCCGGACCCCGCCTTTACCCGCGCCCACATATTGCCCAAAGCAACCCAGGCTTCGGTGTAGCCGCCCGCCCCGTCCGCGACGCGGACCGCATGTTCCAGCGTCAGGCGTCTGTTCAACTCCACGCTCATGCGCGGGCACCCAACACACGAATGTTGCGGTACGGCTCCAACAGCGACACAACGCCGAACGGCATCACGCCATCGGGGCCGCTCAAATCGTCACGGTGCTCGTAATAATACGCGCCCAGTAGCTGCACCGCCTGTTGCAGGTCGGCTGGAATGTCGTCCCAGCTCGGGCCAAAGCCCGCCGTAAACGTCACAACACCTTCGCCACCTTCCGCAATCGCAGGCAGGCTGCGGCCCAAAGCGAACAAGCGCGGGCGGTGCGTGTCGCGTTCCAACCCATACAGCTCTTCCGCCACCTCACTCACCACGCCATCCGCACCGCGCAGGGCTACGCTGGCAATCGCAGTCACAGGCGCCGCCGGCAGCGGTTGATGCCCGTAGGCTGCCCACCGTGTCCGGCGCCATTGCAGAACCCGCTCGAACAATATCTTGCCGGTGCGGGCTTCGATCGCAGCCAACGCCGCACGGAGATACCCGCCCAGCACCTCGTCTTGCAGGCTCGCGTCGGCAAAGCCCGACCCTAGCCGTAAATGCGCCTTGAACGCGTCCAAGGGCAAAGCCTCGGCGGGGGTGGTGGTCAGATCAACCAGCTCCATCATCCATCTCCAAACGGGTCTGTTTCAAAAATCAGGGAATGGGGGTCGGGCGGGATGCTCCACGCCCGACCCACCCGCTCAAGAAACTGCGAACTTCAGCAGCTTGATCGCAGCAAAGTCCGACACATCGCCGCCCACGCGCTTGGTCGCATAGAACAGCACATGCGGCTTGGCCGAGAACGGGTCACGCAGGATGCGCAGGTCCGGACGCTCCGCGACAGTGTAGCCCTTGGTGAAGTCACCGAACGCAATCGCCGTGGCACCCGATGCGATATCCGGCATGTCCTCGCCGATCAGCACCGGATAGCCCATCAGTCGCGCAGGCTCGCCCGCCGCCAGACCGTCCGACCACAAGAAGCGCCCGTCCGCGTCCTTCATCTTGCGCACGGCCCCCGCCGTCTTGGAATTCATCACGAACGCCGCGTTGGCACGGTAACGTGCCCCCAGCGAATACACCAAGTCCACAATGCTCTCCGCCGGTGTGCCGGAGGCAAAATCGCCATCCACGCCCGTCGCGATGTAGCCAATGTTGCCCCAAGTCCAGAAGGCGTCATCCACGGAAGTATGCGTCAGGAAGCCTTTGGGCTTATCCACCCCGTCACCCTTGATGAACGCTTCCGCCTCTGCTGCCGCGAACTTGTCCGCAATGCGACCAGCCAGCCAGCCTTCCACGTCAAACGCCGCGTCATCCAGCAAGCGTTGTGATGCTTTCGGCAGCGCCGACAGCTCGTGCAGCGGGATGGAGATGCGGTCGAACTGTGGCGTTTCCGTCTCGGTCGCCGCTGCTTCCGTGGCCCAGCCAAAGCCCAGCTCGGTGTGGTCCACCAGCACGTCGTAGGATGTCGCCTCGACATTCACCACATTGGCAATCGCACGCAGCGAGGCCGAGGATTTCAGCACCGTCGCCACCGTGTCCGATGTCTGCGGGTCCACCAGATAGCCGCCATCGGCGGCCACGGCGGTGGTCAGCCCTTTGACCTCGACTTGCAGGCCGCGCAGACCATCGTCATCGCCACTTCGTAGATAGGCTTGAAAGGCCTTCTGGTGAGGCACCTCTGCCTCGACAGCGGTGGACAATGCGGGGCGTGCCGCACGGGCGAAATTCTTGCGATCCAGATGGGTCATACGGTCTTCCTGTGTTTGAAGTCGGGATTTAACGTCGGCCTGAAACTGGCCGAAATCATTCATAAATCCGGCCATCTCCTCGGCCAGATCAAAAGCCGGAGCGTTGCCATCGGGCAGACGCCCTCCGGCCCGGGACTTTGTCTCGGGTTTGGTCATGTCATGTCCTGCATGTTGCTACGTTTGGTGCTCAGCCTTCGCTGAGCGTGTGGCGCAAGGTGCGGAAGACGCCCGCCAGATCCTGCGCCGAAGTATTCAACGCGAGGTCGCGGGCCTTCGCCCCCACCCGCGCCTTTTGAAGCATCGGGAAGGTCACCAAGGACACCTCCCACAACTCCAGCTCTGCCAAGTGCCTCCGGCCTTTGGCATCCCGTTCGGCCTTCACCGTCCGGTATCCGATGGACAGCCCGTCAATCGCGCCGGCCTCGATCAGCGCGGCGGCCTCGAAGCCCTGCCGCGTCTCGGTCAGCAGCCGCCCCTTGACGTACAAGCCCCGCGCGTCCTCGCGCACTTCGTCCCAGACGCCAATCGGCTGGGCGGGGTCATGCTGCCACAGCAGCTTGACCTTGGTGCCACTAACTTTCAGCCGCTCTAGCGAGCCGCCATAGGCCCCCTTGGTCACCACATCGCCGCCCTGATCCACTTCGCCAAACAGCGAGGCATAGCCCGAGATCGTGGCATCAGCGCCAAGCTCCACCTGATCCCCGATCTGGCAAAACTTGTGCTCCAGCTCCGGCCCGTAATAGTCTGACATCATAGTATTTCCTTGTTCAGTCACGGCAGAAAAACACCGGTCACAGTTTCCTTGAGAACAGCCGCAGCCACCCCGAAAATCGTCAGCCAGACCCGCCTGTCCAGACGTTCCAATCGCGTCTCGATCTGCCCCAGCCGGTAGTCCAGCGCGGTCCAGCGTTCCGCCTGCACCCGCTCCAGCGCTTCCAGCTTCAGCAATGGGGCCACCTCGACGCCGCTTTGAAACGGCTCGTAGAGATAGCGCGATCCGCCGCCCTTATGCGGGCGGTCCTTGTCCTCCATCAGCTTGCCTCCGCAGGCAGCCCCAGCAGCACGCGCTTCTCAGCCGCACTCAGGAAGTCCGCGTTCGCCACCCGCTTCCACTGCGCTTCGCGCTCCACGCCCAAAGCGGGGATCTGGTCCAGATCAGCCGACAGCGTCACCGCCTCGCCGGACAACTCCCCCAGCCAGTGCGATACCGCCCCCAGCACCTTGCCCGCCATCGGCAACACCGTCAGGCGATAGAAGGCACGGTTCGCTTCCGCGTAATTCGCATAGGTCGCATCGCCGGGAATCCCCAGCAGCATCGGCGGCACCCCGAAGGCCTGCGCAATCTCGCGCGCCGCGGCTTCCTTGGTCTTCTGAAACTCCATGTCCGAGGGCGAGAACCCCATCGGCTTCCAGTCCAGACCACCCTCCAGCAACATCGGCCGCCCCGCATTCCGCGCGCCCTGATGGTGCGCTTCCATCTCGACCTGCAACCGCTCGAACTGGTCATTGGTCATCGCTTGCTGGCCATCACCGCCCTTGTAGACAATCGCCCCCGAAGGCCGCGCCGCGTTGTCCAACAAAGCCTTGGACCACCGCGAGGCGCTGTTATGCACGTCAATCGCCGTCGCCGCCGCTTGCAAGGGCGAGAACCCGTAATGATCGTCCTGCGGATGGAAGCTGCGGATATGGCAGATCGGGGCCAGCTCTCCCGTCATGTCAAAGCGATGCTTGCGCCCGCCCACTGCGTATTCATACGCCGCAGGCCAGCCATCCGCGCCGGGAACCAAGCTCATCCGGTCCGAGCGCAGCACATGCAGCTCCACCGGAACGCCGTCGCCTAGACCCACGGCCTCCAGATACCCGTTCCCCGACAGCAGCAGCTGGCCATAGAGCGCTTCCAGCATCTCCGCGCGGCCCTGCGCTTGATTGGGCCGCGACATCAGACCCAGAACGGGGTGCGTGTCATAGCGCTGCGCCCCGTCCTGCAACACCAGTGGCAACGCCGCCGCCGCCTCCGCGATCATCTTCACCGACCGGAACCCGACAGGGTTCGACGCAAAGCCGGACCGCGTCAGCGACGGCGTGTCTCGTGGGCTCCAAGCAATGCCGCGCCCGCCATAAGCCAGCACTTTGCCCGTGGCCGAGGCTTTCACCTCCGGCACCTCCGCCCGCCCCACTTCAGTCTGGCTACGCCGCAAAAAGTCAAACACCATCATCCGGCTCCTGTTCGTCCCAAAAAGAAAAGGCCCCCGTGGTGCAATCCATGGGGGCCTCAATTGTCTGTCGCATCAGGGTAGAAACCCCTTCATCGCGTCGTTAAGGGCAATCTAGCGCACTGCCCCTAACATCACCTTACACCACCGTACGGTGCTCTAAAGCGTGCGTATCCGCGCTTGCGGGGCCGCCGCCCCCATCAGTTCCGTCAACGCCCAGACCAACGCGTCCACACGGTCCGGCGAGCCAGAGCCTTGAAAGCCCGTTACCGTCATCTGGCACATCTGGTCCTCCAAAGGCCCCAACGCGCCGTAATGCTTCACACGACCCTGTTCATACAAAGCCGCCACAGGCTCCGCCCGCGCCGCCTTGCCCCGCGACGCATGGACCGACCGGTACGGCACCAACGGGTCCAGCTGATGGATCAACGTCTCCACCAGATCGCCCCCTTGGTTCACTTCCGCCACCACACGCTCCGCCCCGTGCCGCTCGTAAGCCGCCAAGACAGCATGCGCCCAGCCGGTCGGCGACGCCCCCTCCACGGTCGCGTCCTCGATCACCACGGCCTCCCAGTCCTTGCCGGATCGCACCAAGCCAGCCACCACGATCCCGCACGCGTCAGACGCCTTCTTCGACGTCACCGCAGGGTCCACCGCGACCACCACCCGCTCGAACGCCGGTAACTCCGGCACCCGCAAATCCTCCAGCATCGACGCGCTCCACAAGGCACCGTCCAGATCGTCCAACAAAATGCCGTCCAACTCCTGACGCCCCATCCGCGTGTTGCCATAGCGGCTGCGGACTTCCTCAAGGAACGACGCCGCAAGGTTATCCTTGTTGGCCTCCGTCGGCGCATGGGTCACCACCGTCGACCCCGCATCCAGTATCTGTTTCAGCACCGTCACATTGCGCGGCGTGGTCGTAATCACCTGCTGCGGACGGTCCCCCAGACGCAGCGCGAATTGCAGCTGGTCATACGCCTCCCGCGCCTTGGTCCATTTCGCCAATTCATCCACCCAAGCCGCGTCAAACTGCGGTCCGCGCATATGCTCCGGCGACGACGCGCTATGCGCCTCCGCAATCGCGCCATTGGGCCAGACCAGCCGCCGCCGCGTTGCCTGCCATTCAGGCCGACGATCGGGCGGAGAGCACGCCAGTATCCCGCTATCGCCAAAAATCATCACGTCGCGCACTTGGTCAAAGGTCTCACCCACCAGCGCCACACGTCGCGCACGGCCCGGATCGCCGGGCATGTCGCCCTCGACCATCATGCGCACCCATTCGGCCCCTGCACGGGTTTTGCCCGCGCCACGCCCGCCCATGATCACCCAGGACCGCCAGTCGCCCGCAGGCGGCAGTTGATGCGGATGCGCCCAGAAGTCGAACAGGAACGGCAGCGCCGAGGCCTCCTCGTCGCTCAACCCGTCAAGAAAGGCCTCGCGGATCTCGTCCGGCTTGGATGCGATCAAGGCGGCGCCTGATCTCAATCCGGGCTGCCCCAAGGTCGACGGCGAACTCTCCCGCTCGTCCGGCACGCTTTCTGCGGTGTTCATCTAATTTCCCTTCCGCGTCTCTACTCATGTTCAACAGGGTCTGAAGTTCGTGCTTCAGCTTGTTTCTCAGCTCGGGAGGAACCGAACGGTCGGTGCGCGCACGTCGCCATTCCCGCCTGACATCTGTGGTCAGGTCATGCGCCATCGCCGTCAGGTCCTCCAAAATCTCGTCTACTATTTTCGTCACCGATAGGTCCGGCAAACCGGTTTGATCGGGGGTCTCTGTCATGCGGCCTCCTACCTTCCGCACCGGTGGCGGAAAGGCTTGGTCTGGGGTCGGAAAACGAAAAAAGCGGCCAAGGGTCATGGTGACCCGAGCCGCTTTCTCACTTGTTCCGTCTTGAGAGGTCTTATCCCTCATCAAAGCCCGAATGTCAAGAAATTGCGCCCGCGCAAAAGCTGCGAACGCTGTTCATTAACAAAGGGTTAGCGCCCTAGTTGTTGGCGTTCCGCTCCGCTTCGATCTTGCGCCATTTGGCAACATTCTCGTTGTGCTCCTGAATGGTCACAGCGAACGCATGTCCCCCCGTACCGTCCGCCACAAAGAAAATATATGGCGTGTCGTCAGGGTTCAGCGCAGCCTCGATCGCCAGACGGCCGGGGTTGGCAATCGGCGTCGGGGTCAGGCCCGGAATGGCATACGTGTTATACGGCGTCTCGCGGTCCAGTTCAGATCGGCGCAGACCACGCCCCAGCACGCCCTCGCCACGGGTAATCCCATAGATCACCGCAGGGTCGGTTTGCAGCTTCATGCCTTGGCGCAAACGGTTGGTGAACACGCTGGCCACCTGACGCCGTTCTTCGGCCACGCCGGTCTCTTTCTCGATGATAGAGGCCAGAATCAACGCTTCCTCCGGCGTCTCCAATGGCACCGACGGGTCGCGCGCTTCCCAAGCCTCGGCCAGAATTTTCTCCTGCGCCGCCTGCATCTTCGCAATCAACTCGGCACGATCCGCGCCCGGTTTGATCTCGTAGCTGTCCGGTGCAAGGCTGCCCTCAGCGGGCGTTGCCTCGATCTCGCCTTCCATCACATCCAGCGCGCGCAGGCTGTCGGCGACTTGCCAGCTGGTCACCCCTTCGGCCACCGCCACACGGTAGCGCACATCACGGTCGTCCCGCGCTTCCACATAGACCTGGGGAACCTCGTCCACGCCGGGCGTAAACTTCGCCGTCTCGATATATTCGTTCGTTGTAGGGTCCAGCTCCCGCACCACAGCACTGCGCGAGGTCACGCCAACGCGGTACACCACTTCCGTCCCGCAAGTGTTCTGTCCGCCACGGGTCACAACATCCACGATCTCTTGCATCGACGCGCCCGCAGGCACCAGAAAGCTGCCCGCTTTCAGCTGTTGCGATTTGTCTGCATAGTCCGCACCAATCCGGAAGATGCGCCCGTTCGAAACGGCCCCCTTGGCTTCAAGATCGCGTGAGACCAAAGCCATCGAGCCGCCCAAAGGCACACGCACACAAATCGCGTCCTCCAGCGGTCCCGCTTTGGTATATTGCGACTGTCCCCAGCCCACCAAGGCGCCAGCGGCGACCAGCAGCAGGATGAACAGCGTCAGAAAATTCGAGGCGATGGATTTCCACATGAGCGGATTACACTTTCCCCATAATCAGGCAGGCATTGGTCCCGCCAAAGCCGAAGCTATTGGACAAAACCACATTAACGTCGCGCTTTACCGCCTTGTTTGCACACAGATCAATGTCGGTATCCACAGCGGGATTATCAAGATTGATCGTCGGCGGGCAGATATTATCCCGCATCGCCAGAATGCAGAAGATCGCTTCAATCGCACCAGCGGCCCCCAGCAGGTGACCCGTCATCGACTTGGTCGACGACATGGTGGCCCCTTTGCAGGCATCGCCCAGCAGCCGCTCAACAGCGCCCAGCTCAATGGTGTCCGCCATGGTCGAGGTGCCATGCGCATTGATATAGTCAATCTGGCTCGGCTCGATGCCAGCCCGCTTCACCGCAGCCCGCATCGCGCGCTCTGCACCCTCATGGTCCGGTGGTGGTGCAGTGATGTGGTAGGCGTCACCTGAAAGCCCGTAACCCAGCACTTCGCCGTAAATCTTCGCGCCACGCGCTTTGGCGTGCTCATATTCCTCAAGCACAACAACGCCCGCGCCCTCGCCCATGACAAACCCGTCACGGTCCGCGTCCCAAGGCCGCGAGGCCTTCTCGGGGTCGTCCGCATGCGCCGTGGACAGCGCCTTGCAGGCGTTGAAGCCCGCTATGCCGATCTCGCAAATTGGGCTCTCCGCACCGCCCGCAATCATCACATCCGCGTCGTCCAGCGCAATCAGCCGCGCCGCGTCGCCGATGGCATGCGCACCGGTGGAACACGCCGTCACAACCGCATGGTTCGGCCCTTTGAAGCCGTAGCGGATGGACACTTGCCCCGACACCAGGTTCACCAAGGCCCCCGGAATAAAGAACGGCGACACCCGACGGGGTCCACGTTCCTTGATCAGCACAGCCGTTTCCGCAATCGACGACAACCCGCCGATGCCTGACCCGATCATCACGCCCGTGCGCTCCAGCTCGTGCTGGTCATCCGGCGTCCAGCCCGCGTCTTCCACCGCCTGCTGCGCCGCTGCCATGCCATAGAGGATGAAATCATCCACCTTGCGCTGCTCTTTGGGCTCCATATAGGCGTCAGGGTTGAACTCCCCTTCACCCTCTCCACGCGGCACTTCGCAGGCATAGCCCGTTCCCAGATGGGAGGCGTCAAATTTCTCAATGGTGCGCGCGCCGGATTTCCCCGCCAGCGCATTCTTCCACGTGGTCTCCACGCCGTCGCCCAAAGGCGTCACCATTCCAAGACCGGTAATCACAACTCGACGCATACCCACCCCTTTATCCTGTAGCACAAGGTTTATCCTTCGGGTCTTACACGTCCACGACCCAAAGGGGCAAGGTATCGCGTTGGATATTCACCGCCCAAAGGCGGCGGATCGCGCAACTTCGTGCCAATTTCCCTTGCGGGGGCGTGAAATGAGCGGCACTCCTAACGTGAATCCGAACTTTGCAGGTCGCCATGACAGATTTCACCGCCGAAAAAGCCATTTCCCGCGCCTACATGGCCGAATTCGACCGAGCCGCCCCGTCCGACCGTCTCAACCGGCTCAAGGCCCATACATCGCCGGACTTCCACTGGCGCGGCGTCCACCCGTTCAACCGGCAACCAAGCGCCAAGGCGGCGATGCAGGCGTTCTGGACACCGCTCCTCAACGCCTTCTCCAGCCTACAACGGCGCGAGGACGTCTTCTTCGCAGGTCTCAATGAAATCGACGGCTTCACCGCCACATGGACTTGCTCGATGGGGCATTTCATGGGCCTGTTCGACGCGCCATGGCTGGGCATCCCGCCCACAGGCAAGATGGCCTTCCTGCGCTACGCCGAGTTTCACCGGATCGAGAACGGCAAAATCGCCGAGACCGCGCTGTTTTGCGATGTCCTGTCGGTGATGGCACAAGCCGGTGTCGATCCCTTGCCGCCCCAAACAGGCGCGGCCTTCATCGTCCCCGGCCCGATGACCAATGACGGGCTGTTGCTGTCCTCCAGCGATCCCGACGAGGGCAAGGCCACCCTTGCCATCGTCAACAAAATGGCCAACAGCATTTCCAAGGCCAACGAGGTCTTGCAAGGTAAGTCCAAAACCTACCTGACCCCGCAGCAAGAGATGTCGGAGAATTGGCACGACGATATGATCTGGTACGGTCCCCACGGCATCGGTGCCACCTACACCATCGACCGCTACATCACCCAGCATCAGGCCCCGTTCAGAACCCAGCTGGCCGATCGCATCTTCAACGGCCACGTCGCCCGCTTTGCCGAAGGCAAATATTGCGGCTTCTTCGGCTGGCCCAACCTGACCGTCACCCCGATTGGCGGTTATCTCGGTCTCCCCGCCACGGGTAAACCTGCCGATATGCGGGTGGTCGATATCTACCGCCGCGACGGGGACAAGCTGGCCGAAAACTGGGTGATCATCGACATGCTGCACTTCTTGAAGATGCAGGGCCTCGACGTGCTGGAGCGCCTGAACGCAGGCGTGCGCTAATATGCTCAAGGTCTACGCGGTCGACCACTCTCTTTATTGCGCCAAGCTGCGCCTCACCTTGCGCACCAAGGGGCTGGAATGGGTCGATCTAACCCCGCCCGCCGACTACCTGTCGCGGGTCCCCACGGGGAACCTTCCCGCCCTTGTGGACGGAGACCTCACCCTCACCGACAGCGAGGCGATCGCCGAATACCTCGAAGAAAAGCACCCTGACCCCGCCATGCTGCCCGAGGGCCTGATCCCGCGTGCCAAATCGCGCGAGCTGTCCCGCTTCCATGACACAAGGCTGGAGCCGGCCCTGCGCCTGCTGTTCTCCAACGTCACACCGGCAACGCGCGTTGCATCCGAAATAGAGGCAGCGCACGCAGAAATCATCAAACGCCTCACCGCGCTGAGTACGCTGCTGGACCAAAGCCCGCTCCCCCGCGACCGCCTGTGGCTAAGCGATTGCGGCCTGATCGTCACGTTGGAATGGCTGGACCTGATGGAGACCCACACCGTCCTGCCTCCGTTGCACTGGTCCGCCACCGTCCGCACCTACCGCGCGCAAATGGAAACTCTCCCCCAAGTCGCGCAGGAACTGGCGTTCTACCGCCCGCATATGCGGGAATGGATGGCGGGGAAGTTGGGGTGAGTTAACCGACACCACAATAATTGGTGAATGTCCGGTCTGAGCCCATTCTGTCCAATGTCGCGGCGCGCACCAACGGCGGCTTCCCTAAAATATTCTAAATGTCTCGCGACCTATCGTTCCGGGTCGGACCACTCGGACGGTGGGACATCGCGGCGCAGCATCCGTAGGGCCAGACCCAATGCCACACCGACGCCGATTGCGACGGTCAGGTCGGCCAAGACCGTCAGAATTAGTGTTAACATCAGGAGGAACACATCGGATTTGCGCTCCACCGCATAACTCTTCCACTTTTGCGGCTCGCTCATGTTCCAGGCAGTCAGGATCAGCAAGCCGGCCAAGGCGGGCATAGCCATGTATCCCACAAGTCTTGATGCCAACAGCATGATGATCAGAATTGTCAGCGCGTGGATCAATCCGGCCACCGGTGTTTTGCCACCGGCGCGGATATTGGTCGCAGTGCGCGCAATCGCCCCCGTTGCTGGCATTCCACCGAAAAGGGAAGATCCGATATTGGCGGCCCCTTGCGCCAGCAGTTCGGCATTTGGGCGATGTTTTCCTTCAATCATGCGGTCGGCCACCATGGCAGACAGCAAGGATTCGACACCTGCAAGAAACGCGATGATCAACGCAGATGGCAGCAAAACGACGACCCTGTCGAAACTGAGTTCGGGCATCTGGGGCCATGGCAGGGAGTTGGGAAGATCTCCGAACCGAGACTGGATCGTATCGACTGGGAGATCGGCTAATGCGACAATGGCCGACGTGCAGGCGACTGCCACGATCAGCCCTGGCAGTTTTGGCGCGGCTTGGCGGAACAGCACGATCAGGACCATTGTCGCCAGACCAATCAAAGCTGACGCTACCGATAGGGTCGGACGCGCATGCCAAAGAACTTCGATCTTTGCGAGAAACTCTGCTGGTACCGCATCAACCGTGAGCCCAAAAAGATCATTGAGCTGACTTGTCGCGATGATGACAGCGATCCCGATTGTAAATCCGTTTATGACGGGTTCGGGTATCAGTCGAATAAGGTTTCCCGCCCGGAAGTAGCCAGCAACAAGCAGAATAAGACCTGCCATGAACGTGGCCAGGACCAAGCCATCATATCCGTGTGCAACGACCACCCCAAAGACGACGACAATGAAGGCACCCGTTGGGCCGCCGATCTGCACACGGCTGCCACCCAATAGCGAGACCAGGAAGCCTGCAACAATTGCCGTTATGAGGCCTTTTGACGGGTCGGCTCCGGACGCAATGGCAATCGCGAGACTAAGTGGCAAGGCCACCATAGCGACCGTCACGCCCGCTATTGCGTCTTTAACTAAAAGCTCCCGCGTGTAGCCAGGTAGGGTTGTGAGAATTTTGGGTTTCATGCGCTGACGTTAGGCCGATGTCTATTGGTTGTCATTGCCAAAGCGGACCGTCGCCTTGATGCTGCTAAGGCCAGCAAAGTCCGCATAGCGGAAGTGTGAAGCACCATCCCACGAAAACAAAAAAATGGCGCCCCGAAGGGCGCCATCTTCAATCTCGTCAAAGCTCTAAAAGACTTAAGAAGCTTCTTTGATGAATTTCGTTGCGTCGCCGAAAGTCTGGATGGTTTCTGCAGCGTCGTCTGGGATTTCGATCCCGAACTCTTCTTCGAACGCCATAACCAGCTCAACGGTGTCGAGGCTGTCTGCGCCCAGATCGTCGATGAACGATGCGTTTTCAACAACTTTGTCTTCTTCTACACCAAGGTGCTCGACAACGATCTTTTTAACGCGGTCTGCGATATCGCTCATGTTGTATTCCTCGTATTTGCTCGGGGTTTGCCCGATTGGTGGCGGGCAAGTTACCCTACCCAGTTGGTATTGGCCATTTGGCCTGTTATCTCGCCGCAAATGCGGCTGCCAAAGGTTTCCCCCCAGCTGATCTGCGCCGCCTATAGCATACCAAATGGGGAACGCAAACGCTTATACAACCCTCATTCAGCCAAAGCGAAATCGCTGCATCGCAGCGCTTAGATCATCGCCATTCCGCCATTCACATGCAGCGTAGTGCCCGTAGTATAACCCGCTTCAGCGCTGGCAAGATAGAGGGCAGCTGCCGCAATTTCACCCGCATCGCCCATCCGGCCCGCAGGAATTTGCCCAAGGATGCCGGATTTCTGGTCATCCGTCAGCTTCTCGGTCATCGGCGTGGTGATGAACCCCGGCGCGATGCAGTTGACGGTGATCCCCCGCGACGCGACCTCGTAGGCCAGCGACTTGGACATACCCACCATGCCCGCCTTGGATGCCGCATAGTTGCCCTGTCCCGGATTTCCCGTGGCCCCCACGACCGACGAGATATTGACGATCCGCCCCCACCGCGCCTTCATCATGCCACGCAAAACGCCTTTGCACAGCTTGAAGGTCGAGGTCAGGTTCACGTCGATCACCGACTGCCATTCGTCATCCGACATGCGCATGAACAGGTTGTCGCGGGTGATACCGGCGTTGTTGACCAGAATGTCCACCGCACCCATCGCCTCGACGGCCTGCTTGGGCAGCGCGTCTACGGCCTCGAAATCACTCAGGTTGCAGGGCAGCACATGCGCGCGCTCGCCCAGCTCTGACGCCAAGGCCTCCAACGGCTCCACTCGCGTGCCGGACAGGGCGACCGTTGCCCCTTGCGCGTGCAAGATTTTGGCAATCTCTCCGCCAATCCCGCCGGACGCACCCGTTACAAGCGCCGATTTTCCTTTTAGGTTAAACATCTTACTGCCCTTTCTTAATGTGTCTCAGCGTGTCACCACGCCGTATTTAATCAATTCGCCTCGCGTCATGACATGCACCTCGTTGAACGATGCGGCCTCTACCGTGAACCAGTAGAAGGCGTCAGACCCCAGCATATCCTCGATATAACCCCGCGTCGGTTCGTGCTGCTTTGATCCCCGCGGGTAGTCGCGGGCGGAGCCGAAACCGGTCTCCCACTCATGCACACCCACGACAGCGCCCGCAGGCACCGTGCGTTGCACCCCTGCCAGAAACAGGTCCACCCCGCCGGAAAACACTTCCGAGCTTGGCAGCATCCGCGTCGCCAGACCCCGTTCGCGAAGGGTGTAGCCCATCTCGGCCACCACTTCGGCATCCAGCGAGCCGTCGATCTGGCCGAGCACCACTTCTCGCAACGCCGGATTGCTGTCCAAAACATCGACAAACTGCCGCAAGGCCCGCGTGTTGATGACGCCATCCATGCGCAGGCTTTGCCCCTCGACCTGCATATTCAGGGTCTGGGACATGTTCTCCACCGTCCCGCAGCCCGCCACGAGGGCGAGCGAGAGCAGTCGGGCTTTAAGCATTCAACGCTTCCACCGCGGCCTTGACGTCATCCGCCGAGCCGATCGCCCGTGTGCCAATATCGCGGTTGATGCGACGGATCATGCCAGACAGGGCCTTGCCCGCGCCAATCTCCCAGATCTCGGTCACGCCCTGCGTGCCCATATATTCAACACTTTCACGCCAGCGCACGGAGCCTGTGATCTGCTCGACCAGAAGCGTGCGGATAGTTGACGAACTGCTAACCGAGGACGCCAATACGTTCGCCACCAGCGGCACGGAAGGGTCCTCGATATCCACATCGTCCAAGGCTTCGGCCATGGCGCGCGCTGCGGGTTCCATCAAGGCACAGTGAAACGGCGCGCTGACGGGCAACAGCACCGCGCGCTTGGCACCGCGCGCTTTGGCAAGCTCCACCGCGCGCTCCACGGCGCCCTTGTGGCCGGACACCACAACCTGGCTGGGATCATTGTCATTGGCGGCTTGGCACACCTCATCGCCCGCAGCTTCCTCGGCCACGGCCTGAACCGTCTCGAAGTCCAAGCCCAGTAGCGCCGCCATCGCACCGACGCCTACCGGCACGGCTTCCTGCATCGCCAACCCGCGTGTGCGCAACAAGCGCGCGGTATTTGCCACGGAAATGGACCCCGCCGCTGCAAGGGCCGAGTATTCCCCAAGCGAATGGCCCGCCACGAAAGACGCCGCGTCAACGCCAACCCCTTCGGATTTCAACGCCGCCATTACCGCCAAGGACGTCGCCATCAGCGCGGGTTGGGCGTTCTGCGTCAGGGTCAGTGTGTCCTGCTCTCCTTCCCAAATCAGAGCGGACAGCTTTTCGCCTAAGGCCTCGTCCACCTCGTCGAACACGGCTTTGGCCTCGGGATAGGTCTCCGCCAAATCGCGTCCCATCCCGATGGTCTGGGCCCCTTGGCCCGGAAATACAAATGCGCGCATATGGCTGCTCCCCTGTTCGTTTGTGGTGTTTTTTAAAGGTCTAGCCGACCCGCCGCCGCCTCACAAGCACGACAAGCCGTCTGCGGTATGTTTGGGCGACGCGAAATATGGTCACTTGATCGGGGCTGGATTAAGCTGGCGACTCGCCGCGCGCGGTCCCGGGAGAGCAAATGTTGGACGAAAACGAAAGTCTGGTCGCCTTGGTCGACAGGATCGTCGACGTGGCGGGACCGGATCAGATCAAGCTGGAAGAGCTGGTGCAAGCCGTCGGGCATGCAAGTTTTACCCCGATGCTGCTGGTCCCTGCTATTGCCTTGGCAACACCGCTTAGCGGGATACCATTGTTTTCGTCCTTCATGGGCGTCCTGATCTTCCTTGTTTCGGTGCAGATGCTGCTCAGACGCGACCACCTTTGGCTTCCACAATGGCTGCTCCGCCGCAAAGCCGATAGTTCACGCGTCAAGGGTGCGTTCAAGCGGATACGTCCGGCAATGGCATGGCTCGACGCACATACGGATGAGCGGCTGGCGGCCTTTTTCCACCGGCCGCTGATCTTCATTCCGCAATTGCTGTGCGTGCTGTCCGGTCTCATCTTGCCGATGCTGGAACTGGTGCCGTTTTCATCCTCCCCGATCGGCTGCGCTGTGGCGTTGCTGGCCCTCGCGATGCTGGCGCGCGACGGGTTGTATCTGGTGCTGGGGCTGATCCCCTATGGGTGTGTTGCATGGCTGGTGCTCCGCATTATCTAGCAGAACGGACTTCGGGACATCAGAAAGCCCAAAGTCGCGCAGCACCTGAAATAACGGCAGTGGCATGCACGGTTTCGTGCTTTCAGCTTCCACCCGATCGCGTTTAGTCTGACACCGGACATACACAGGAGCAGCCCGATGCGCGGCAACAGCACGACGACCTACGGGTCTGTCACCAAAAGTTTCCACTGGCTGATCGCCCTGCTGATCATCACCATGATCCCGCTCGGCATCTATGCCAACGGGCTTCCCTATGACACCGGCGAGGCACTGGCGTTCAAGGCGCAGATGTTCTCGATCCACAAAACTCTTGGCGTGTTCATCTTCTTCACCGCGCTGGCCCGCATCGCATGGGCCATCTCGCAGCCCAAGCCCGCGTTGCTGAACGCAGACAAGCGGTTGGAGACCATGCTGGCCGAACTCGTCCACTGGACGCTTTATGCCGCCCTAGTGCTGGTCCCGCTGACCGGCTGGATTCACCACGCGGCGACCACAGGCTTTGCGCCGATCTGGTGGCCGTTCGGGCAAGGCCTGCCTTTCGTGCCGAAGGACGACAGTTTCGCGCATATCTTCGCCTCGCTGCACATCGTGTTCGAGCGGGTCTTGGCCATATCTATCTTCCTGCACGTGGCAGGCGCGTTGAAGCACCACTTCATCGACAAAGACATAACCCTGAAACGTATGACCCCCGGCATCACCGAGCCTGACAGTGTGCCGGAACAACACCGCTCCGCCCTGCCGATCATCGGCGCGGTTGGGGCGTATCTGCTGGCGCTGGTTGTGGGTGCCAACCTTGGATTGTTCGCCGCTACCGAGCAGGACAGCGTGCCAAGGCTCGCGGCGGTCGAAAGCGGCTGGACGGTCCAAAGCGGCACATTGGCGATCACCGTGCGCCAGCTGGGCAGCGACGTGGAGGGCAGCTTTGCCGATTGGACCGCCGCCATTAACTTTTCCGAAACACCCGATGCGAACGGTGTCCATGGCGATGTGGAGGTGCAGGTCGCAATCGGCTCGCTCAGCCTCGGCTCCGTTACCGCGCAGGCCCTTGGCCCCGACTTCTTCGACGCGGCAACCCATGACACTGCCACCTTCAAGGCCGATATTCTGGAAGATGGCCCAACCTACACGGCAAACGGCACATTGACCCTGAAAGGCATGGAGGCGCCGGTGAACCTGCCCTTCTCGCTGCAAATCGACGGGGATACCGCCGTGATGCAGGGTCAGACGCGGCTGAACCGGACCAGCTTCAACATTGGCGAAACTTATCCCGACGAAAGTTCGGTGGGCTTTGATGTGGCCGTGACGGTCAACCTGACCGCCACACGCAACTAGAGTTTTGCCAGCGCGTCGGCAAAGAAGCTCTCCGCGCCGAAATTGCCCGATTTGAGGGTCAGGGCGATGTCCTGCCCCGCGCTTGTGGCAAAGCACCACGGCACGCCGGGCGCGATCTCCGCGCCGATGGTCAGTTGCGTCACGCCAAGCGCCTTGGTCACGGCGCCGGAGGTCTCGCCCCCCGCCACCACAAAACGCCGCACGCCCAACTCGCGGGCTTTCACCGCAAGGGCGGCCAAGGCGTCCTCAACCAGTTGGCCCGCTTTGGCGACGCCCAGCTTTTCTTGTGCGGCTTTCACCGAGGATGGCTCCGCCGTGGCGTAGATGATCTTGGCGCTGTCCACGGGCTGCTTTTCCAGCCACGCTGTTGCTGCGTCCGCACCGTTCCGGGCCAGATCCAGCGGGTCCAGACGGAGACCGTCGGCCTGCTCCAGATACGCCGCAACCTGCGCGCGGGTCATGGCGGAGCAACTGCCGGACAGCACGATTGCCCCTTCGGCCAGTGATGGTGTTTCCATCTTCGGGGAGTCGGTTTTGAGCGTTCCGTCCTCAAGATACAACTCCGGCAAGGCCATCGCCACGGCGCTACCGCCAGTGAGCAAAACCATGTCGCGGCAAGCCTCCGAGATCACATACAGATCGTCATTCGACACCGCATCGACCACCACATGCATCACGCCGTCGGCTCGCAACTCCGCCAAACGGTCGCGCAGGGCGTCGGCCCCCTTCTCGACGACCAAGCGGTTCGCCAGCCCCACGAGGCGCGTCACCTGCGGCTCCAGCAGACGCATCAGGTTGCTGTCGCGCATGGGTGTCAGCGGGTGGTCCTTCATCGGGCTTTCCGCCAAGGGCTGCTCCCCCACGAACAGGTTGCCCATGAAGATCGCGCGGCCGTTTTCGGGGAATGCGGGGCAATAGATCGTCTGCTCCGTGCCGAGCCTGTCCATCAACGCCTCCGCCACGGGGCCGATATTGCCGTCCGCTGTGCTGTCAAAGGTTGAGCAATACTTCCAGAAGAACCGCGCTGCGCCCGCAGCCCTGAGCCAGTCCAGCGCGCGCAGGCATTCGGCCACGGCAACGGACGCAGGCTCCGTACGGCACTTGAGGGCGATCACTTCGAACGCGGCAGTGTCGGACGGCGGCGCGTCCGGCACCCCCATATGCAGGTTCACCTTCACCCCGGACCGCGCCAGCAACCCCGCCAGATCGGTCGCACCTGTGAAATCGTCGGCGATGCAGCCGAGGACGGTCATACCATGCCCGGCAGTTTGATGCCGCCTTTGGTCGCCAGCAGTTTCGCCACCGCCGCGTCATCCTCGCGGCCCATGCCAGCGGCGGAGGCCTCCTTGAACAAGGCCAGCGCAGTTTGCGACAGCGGCACCGGATGATCCGCCGCCTCGCCGGTCACAATGCCCAGATCCTTCACGAAAATATCCACCGCAGAATGGGGGGTGTAGTCCCCTTCAACGATATGCGCGCCGCGATTGCCGAACATCCACGAATTGCCCGCGCATTCCTGAATGACCTCGTGCAGCATCCCCAGATCAAGACCGATCTTCGCCCCCAAAGTCAGCGCCTCGGCGGCGGCGGCGATGTGGACGCCGGCCAAAAGCTGGTTGATCATCTTGACCTGAGAGCCTTTGCCCGCCGCATCGCCCAAGCGGTAGACCTTGCTGGCAATCGCATCCAGACACGGCCCTGCCTTGTCGAACGCTTCCGCACGGCCCGAGGCCATGATCGTCATCTCGCCCGTCAACGCTTTGGCCGACCCGCCCGACACTGGCGCATCCAGCGCCATCATGCCTGCCGCTTCCAGCCGCTCTGCCAGATCAATGGCCCGCGTCGGCTCCATGGTCACGCAGGTCACGAAAACAGTGCCGTCCTGCGCCGCCGCAACCGCGCCGCCTGCCCCGAACAGAACATCTTCGGCCTGTGCGCCGTTCACGACGAAGACGAACACAACGTCAACTCCTGCACAGGCTTCGCTCACCGAGGTAAAGCTCGTGCCGCCCTCGGCGGTGAATCTCTCCAACACGTCGCCGCGGATATCTACGCCTCGTGTTTCAATGCCAGCGCGCAGCAGCGATACCGCCGCACCCCACCCCATCGAGCCAAGCCCAATGACCGCAGCAGTCATGTGATCTGTCATCAGGCCCTCCCAAGCACAAATTTCAAGATTTTATTATAATTTCAAAATTTGTGCCGTTTTCCGAGAATACTGTCAATCGCCGTTCGGTCTGCGATGAGCCCAAAACGAAAAAAGCCCCGCCCGGCACATCACGCCGGACGGGGCTTTAGCGTTTAATTAACCGTATTATTCGGCTTTTTGCGCCTCGATGGAGATCATAACCTGAACCTCATCGCTGATCGCTGGTGCGAACGCACCCAGACCGAAGTCAGAGCGCAGCAGCGTTGTGGTCGCGTCAAAGCCCAACCACGGCTTGCCCGCCATCGGATGCGTGTCCGACTTGTTCAGCTTGGCGTCCAAAACCACCGATTTGGTGACATCGTTCATCGACAAATCACCGGTGATTTTGGCCGTCGCATCGCCGGTCACTTCGATGCCGGTCGAGGTGAATGTGACCATGTCGCCGTCCTCGGCACCAAAGAAGTCGGGTGACATGAAGTGCCCTGTGCGCTTTTCCCAGCCGGTCAGCATGCTTTTCACTGGCATGGAAACGCTCACCGAAGACGCTGCCGGATCGGCGTCGTCAAAGGAAATCTCGCCCTCGAACCCCGAGAACATGCCGTAGGTCGTGGAGAAGCCGAGGTGGTTGTAGTTGAACACAACCTGGCTGTGGCTGGCGTCGAGCGTGTAGCTGTCGGCAGCAAATGAGGCAGTCGAGGCCAGCGCGAAGGCTGTAGCGAGAGCAAGAGTCTTCATGTCTGTTTATCCTTTCAAGGAAATAAAATCGTCGTCGCCTAAAATCGTGGATCGGTGGCGAAAAGCAATCCGGCGGCAATCAACAGTTTGTGTGCGTAAATACGGGGTAGACCTGTGTACGGGTGCAATTATCCACCATTTTGGCCGTCAAAATGGTACAGTCGGGCATTCAGCACGCGGGATGGGCAGATGATTGGCCTCATCAAAGAGTATTTGGACGACTACTTGCGCTTCTGGCAATTGCTGGGCGCGGCGTTGCTACGGCCCATCGTTGAGATATCTTACCGCGTGCGCCACGACAGCGGGTTTCGCAGCTCCGTTCTGTTTCTAGGCTCTGCGCTACTGACCAATGCGGTGCTGATCACGCTGGTGCTCGGGGACAGCCTGACCGATCTGAGCCGCGTGGTGATCTTGTGCATCCACGCGGCGTTCCTGTCGCTGATGGGCTTTGTCAGCTTTGCGCTTGCATGGAGAATTTGCCGCTACGAGGGCGATCTCAAACGCCTGATGCGGCTGGGCTTCTACTTCAACGGGATTTACGTCACCATCACGACCTTTGCCGCCTTGCTGTTTTACGGGGCGTTCAAGGTGCTCTCGCCGCAGCTTTATGCCATGTATCACAAGGGCCTGACCACCTGCGAAGACGGGATCGGCGCTAAAATCCAGCACCTGAACGACCTGATCGCCCAAGACCCGTTGATCGACATGCTCAACGGGGTTCAGACCACCGTTATCACCATCGCCCTTTTGGTCTATTGGGTCGCCTCTGTCCGGCTGTATTTCCGGCTGTTCCCGATGGGCGTTTGGCGCGGGGCGTTGGCCTTTGTGTTGGCGCTGGCGTTCTGGCATGTGCTGCTTGTGGTGGACATGCTGTTATTCCTTGCGATCGCAGGTCGGATTAACGGCTGTTGAGGCCCCCAATTCCCTTGCGCCCTGCCCGATCCCTGCTATACCGCGCGGACCTTCGTGAAACTATTTGAACCGCGATGCCACTCGTGGATGGGTGCGAAGGTCTTGAATGCCCGTCCTATGAAGCACGCCTGAAAAGTAAGAGGAATTACACATGCCAATGTATGAGCACGTGTTTATCTCGCGCCAAGACCTGAGCAACACACAAGCTGAAGGTCTTATCGAGCACTTCTCCGCAGTCCTGTCGGACAATGGCGGCAAGGTTGTCGAGCACGAGTATTGGGGCCTGAAAACCATGGCCTACAAGATCAACAAAAACCGCAAGGGCCACTACGCCTTCGTCCGTTCGGATGCGCCAGCCGCAGCCGTTCAGGAGATGGAACGCCTGATGCGCCTGCATGACGATGTCATGCGTGTTCTGACCATCAAGGTCGATGCGCACGAAGAAGGCCCATCCGTCCAGATGCAGAAGCGCGACGAGCGTGAACGCCGCCCTCGCAACTGATATTGTTGACCTGAACTTAAGGAGCTAAACCATGGCTGCTAAACCATTTTTCCGCCGTCGCAAGTCCGATCCATTCGAGGGTGATAACGCCCCGAAAATCGACTATAAAGACACCCGCACTCTGCAACGCTATGTTTCCGAGCGTGGCAAAATCGTCCCTTCGCGTATCACCGCTGTTGGTGCCAAGAACCAGCGTGCGCTGGCCCGTGCCATCAAACGCGCACGTTTCTTGGCCCTGCTGCCCTACGCAGTGAAGTAAGGAGCAAAGCACATGCAAGTTATCCTTCTGGAACGCGTCGCGAAACTCGGCCAAATGGGCGATATCGTAGACGTAAAAGCGGGTTACGCCCGCAACTTCCTCCTGCCGCAAGGCAAGGCGTTGAACTCCACCAAAGCCAACCAGGCTGTCTTCGACGCGCAAAAAGCGCAGCTCGAAGCCAACAACCTGGAGACCAAGAAAGAAGCCGAAGCAATGGCTGACAAACTTGGTGGCCAACAGTTCATCGTGATTCGTCAGGCATCTGACGCCGGCGCTCTGTACGGCTCCGTCACCACACGTGACGCGTCCGACAGCGCAACGGCTGAAGGCTTCACAATTGACCGCGGTCAAGTCGTGCTGGAACGCCCGATCAAGTATCTCGGCGTTCACGACGTGTCTGTACGTTTGCACCCCGAAGTCGAAGCCACATTCTCGTTGAACGTGGCCCGCTCGGTCGAGGAAGCAGAACTGCAAGCCTCCGGCAAATCCATTCAGGAACTGGCTGCTGAGGCCGAGGCCGAAGCAGAATTCGAAATCGCCGAACTGTTCGACGATATCGGTGCTGCCGCCTCTGAGGACGACGATCTGGCCGAGGCGATTGAAGCCCCTGCCGCTGAGGAAGGTGAAGACGAGGCGTAAGCCTCCTCTTCCACATTCTCACAGATTTAAGGCCGTCCTTCGGGGCGGCCTTTTTCGTTGCACCTGCCGGCGCACGCGCCGCACACTGGGCCGATGAAAACTCTTCTGATTTGCCTGTTCGCGGTCTTGGTCATCGCCCCACCCGCAATTCTTGCGCATCAAGCCGGATGGCGTGTCGCCGCTTGGCGTCCCGATGCGAAACAGGTGCTGGACCGCCGCGCCTTCGGTGCGCTCGATTATGACGAGATGACATTCACGCTCACCGCCGTGCCAAGCCCGACCTATCGCGCGACACTACGGGATCGGCGGAAGATCCTGTTTTCAAAGCGAAGCCTTCATCAAGACATCTGCAACCAAGTGCTCACACGCGAACACCCCGCGATAAGCGCCGCGCCCTACTCCCGATTTGCGCTGATGATGGGCCTGCTGGCACGGCGCACGCCGATCACCATCCATGTCTCGCGCTCCAAGAACACGTTGAACCCCTTCATGCTGCTCTCCATCATGAGCAACCGGACCGAAAGCAGCCCCGATCCGTTCGTGGTCGAGCTGGATACGGTCGAGGAAACCTTGATCCTGCATCCGGATGACCGCTGTGAAAATATCACTCCAGCAAACGAATAAGACCGCCCCAAAAAGGAGCGGCCTGATAGCTGCTAAAAATATCTTTTGAAATTACGCGACGCCGGTGTCCCCACGCAGGCGCGACAACAGTGGCTCCAGATCCATCATGTCGCCGCCGACGATTTTGAAGGCGCGGCCACCATGGGCGCTCAGCTTGATGGTGCCGTAGTCAAGGCGGGTGATGGCGCTGCGTAATTCGGTCATCAGGCTGGTTTCAGCCAGATCAATGCGGGTGATTTCCTCGAAGCGAAGCGTTTTGCGGGAGTTCATAATGCCATACGGGGCCCGTGAAATAATGTGCAGCACGCGGCCCTTCAGGTCGATTTCGACCTCGTCGCGCGATTGGGCGAAGGCACCGTTCACAACCAAAGCCGCCGCCACGATGTAGATTGCAGTCGACAGAATTGCCTTGGTGATCGCAGGATCACCGGGGAAGCTTGTGTCAGTCAGCGTCCAGACCATGCCGCCTGCAGCCATCATGCCAAAGCAAATCGCCGCCATGAACACGCGAACAACTTGCACCTGCCAGCCTTCAAGCTTGGTCTCGCAAACGCGGTATCCCGCAGATGTGCGTTTCACATCAACAGATTGTTGTTGGTCCGGTGCGTCCAGCGTGAAGTCCATCAGGCTCATTGCAAATTTCCCTAAATTGTCTTTTCCCTGCCTGTACCCTGACGCCCAAATAAGACCAAATTTCAGCAATCCTGCGCAAAAGCTGGGACATTGGCCGTACGCTTTCAGGGCAACAAAAAAGGCCGTCACGAAGGACGGCCTTAAATAACGTTGCTCTGTCAGAGACTTAAGAGGCGTCGTCTTCCAAAGCTTCGACAGCTTTTTCAAGGTCGGCTTTCTTGACCTCTTTCTCTTTCACGTCTGCCAGCTCGAACACATAGTCGACGACTTTGTCTTCAAAGATCGGCGCGCGCATTTGCTGCTGCATCTGCTGGTTCTGCTGGATGAACTCGAAGAACTGGCGTTCCTGCCCCGGATACTGGCGCGCTTGGTTCATGATCGCTTGGGTCATTTCGGCGTCGGTGACCTCGATCTCGTTCTTGCGGCCCATCTCGGCAAGCAGCAGGCCAAGGCGCACGCGGCGCTCTGCAAGGCCTTTGTGCTCGTCGGTGGTTTCGATCTCTGGGTGATCGTGGCCTTGAACGTCAGGGTTTTCCTCGTGCCACAACTGGTGCGCGATTTGACCTGCTTCGGCTTCGACCAGTGTCGGAGGCAGCTCGAACTTAACCAGCTTGTCCAGCTCGTCCAGCAGCTTGCGCTTCAGGACTGCGCGGGATGCGCCACCGAACTCGGCTTCAAGACGCTCGGCCACTTGGGCTTTCAGCGCGGCCAGATCTTCGGCACCGAACTGCTTGGCCAGCTCGTCGTTGATCTCTGCGGCTTTCGGTTCTTTGACGGCTTTGATCTTGCACTCGAACACAGCGGCTTTGCCAGCCAGATGCTCGGCTTGGTATTCGGCCGGGAAATCCACCTTCACTTCAACGTCGTCGCCAACTTTGACGCCAACCAGTTGCGCTTCAAAACCCGGAATGAACGAATTGGAGCCCAGAACCAGCGGATAGTCTTCTGCGGCACCGCCCTCGAAAGGCTCGCCATCGACCTTGCCAAGGAAGTCGATCGTCACTTGGTCGCCATCTTTCGACTTGGAGCCTTTTTTGCGATCGTCAAAGTTTTGAGCGTTTTCAGCCAGGTTCGACAGAGCTTCGTCGATGTCCTTGTCTTCAGCCTTTACAACCATCTTTTCCAGTTTGATCTTTTTCAGATCAACATCAGGAATTTCCGGCAGTTTTTCATAGGAGACGGACACGTCGACATCGTCGCCCGGTTTCCAGTCGTCATTGATCATTTTGATTTCAGGCTGCATCGCAGGACGGTCGCCGGACTCTTCGAAATGCTTGGACATCGCACCATCAATGCTTTCCTGCATCGCTTCGCCCATGACCTTGTCACCGAACTGCTTTTTCAGCAGCGCCATAGGCACTTTGCCCTTGCGGAAACCCTTCATCTCGACTTCGGGCTGAGCCTCGAGAAGCTTTTCGTTTACTTTCTCGTCCATCTCAGCGGCAGTGACTACGATGTTGTAGCCGCGCTTGAGGCCTTCGTTCAGGGTCTCGGTGACCTTCATATTAGTCGTCCTTATATATAATGGTGCGGGTGAGAGGACTCGAACCTCCACGCCTTGCGGCGCCAGAACCTAAATCTGGTGCGTCTACCATTCCGCCACACCCGCATAACTTTATTGACTAAGGAGTCGCCTCCGAAGCCCGCTTCGCGCCCATGTAGCAAAGCCCGCCAAGGGATGCGAGACGAAAATCACGCAATCGGTCACCAAAAGGTAAGGCAACCCGTACCTCGTGGGCCGTTCGCCTCGGATTCATCGCGACATGGCCTTGGTCTGGTCAGGGTCGTGTCCATTTTCTGCCTCATTTAGATTTCATTAATTAACCATCGAAAGACGCAACCAATTATTCGGAGCGAACACATGTCTGCCAACATGCACAAGACTTTCGGTGGGGGAAACGACACCATCACCAAACTCAGCGGCCTTCTGGGCGGCTCTCAGGTTCTGACAATGCGCGGCTATATGCCAATCTCCAGCCTTGAAGCTGGCGACCGCATCGTCACACGGAACGGAATGCGCACCTTGCAAGAGCTGCGCGTGGAACGCCACATGATGCGCCCGATCCGCGTGGGTCAGGGGACACTTGGTTTCTCCCGTCCAAACGCCGACATGCTGATGGCCCCTGACCAAGAGGTCATGGTCCGCGACTGGCGCGCCGAGATGCTGTTTGGCCGCGACATGGTCATCGTCAACATCAGCACAATGGTCGACGGCAAATACATCGCCGAAGAGGCCGAGCTGGACATCCACGAGGTCTATCAATTGGGCTTTGAGGAAGAGGAAATCTTCTACGCTGACGGCGTTGAAGTGATTTCCAACTTCGCCGCAGAAATAGCAGCCGATCCAGAGAAAGTCTTCGTCGCCGCCTAAGGCTACGACAACGACCTCGCTACACCGCATCTGGCAGCGGGGCCTCTCTTCCGGAGGCCCCACCCCGCCAAAAGACTACACACCCAATTCGCGATAGAGACCCGGGATTTGCTGCGGCAAATCCTCGGCGATGAGCCCGGGCCCCGCGTGAGCCGCGGCCATGGCATGCAGCAGCGCTCCGATCTCGGCCGCCTCCACTGGCGTGCACCCCTTGGCCAGCAGGCCCGTGATCAGCCCTGCCAACACATCGCCCGCCCCCGCCGTTGCCAGCCAAGCTGCTGCTGGCTCGGACGTGGTGTCCATAACAGCTACAGGACATCCGGGGGCCGCGATGGTGGTCTGCGCGCCTTTATACAGCACCACAGCCCCCGACAAATCCGCCGCCCTTTGGGTGGCGTCTTTCTTTTCATCCAAGTTAAAAGGCTGGCCGTCTTCGCCCAAGCCCGGAAACAGCCTGCGAAACTCGCCCGCATGGGGTGTCAGCACGCAGGTCTCGTGCAGTTGGGTGAACAAATCGCGGTCTTGCGCCATCAGCGTCAAGGCATCCGCATCCAGCACCAGCGCACGCTGCGTGGCGAGTGCAGCGCGTAGGGTGGCACCGTTCTCAGCCTCCAACCCGAACCCCGGCCCGATGCACAGCGCGTTGATGCGCGTATCTTCAGCGAGGATCAGGGACAGGTCCAACGCCTCGGACACCTCGCGCAGCATGATCCCCGTCAGATGCGCGGCACATTCCGGCAAGGCGTCGTGCGGTGCGCCAACGGTCACCACCCCTGCCCCCACACGCAACGCCGCCATGGCAGCAAGTCGGGCAGCGCCAGTGCGATTTTCCGGGCCGGACAGGGCCAAGGCCGAGCCGTGGCTATACTTATGCTGGTCAGAGCTCTTGCGGAGCAGATCAATCTGCTCTGGCGTGATCGTTAAACTCATAGGCCGATGTCCTTCACGACGACTTTTCCGCACACCTGCGCACCATCAGCCATCACGTGGCCAGCTTTAGGGCGATGGAAAGTCACCGTAAGCTGGTTCTGCCCTGTATAGTGCGGCCAAGGACACATCAAGTCGCCGGTATCGCTGGAAACATAACTGGGGATATCCACTGCAACGCGGCGGCAATTGAGCGTTGCCATCAATATGTTGCGCAGTTCATCAGGCAGCGGTCGATTCATCCCAATCCCGAACAACGCGTCCACTACTACAGGATGTGAAGCCCAACGATAACTATAGCAAACCTCAATTTTGGAGACGCCACCACGTCCAAGCCATAATTCATAGTTCACACGCGCATCCGGAGGCAATTTCTTGGCGTCGCCATAGAGAAAAGTCTCGACACCCCACCCCGCCTTTTCCAGCAAACGCGCGACGACAAACCCGTCGCCGCCATTGTTGCCCGGCCCGCATAAAACCACCGCGCGGCGCTTGTCCTTAACCAACTCCGGCCACTCCTCAAAAATGGCCTCCACCACCCCCTTGCCCGCACGCTCCATCAATTCCAGTCCGGTGACACGCCCCGATGCGATCGCGGCCTGCTCCAACGCACGCATTTCGTCGCTGGTGATTGTCTCGGATGACCCCGTTTGGTCTGAAGTTTTCATTCCGCCCACTTTCTCAGCGTTATGCACAAAATTTAAGCATCTCTCGTCTCGCGTCGGCTGTAACCCGCCCCATCAACAGTCTGCCAATTGTGCCTCTCAATTGAAAGTGGTCTGACCCATTCAAGACGAGCAAAGGGAGTCGGACCGAGATGAAGAAGATTGAAGCGATTATCAAGCCGTTCAAATTGGACGAAGTGAAAGAAGCGCTGCAGGAGCTGGGCATTCAGGGTCTCTCCGTCACCGAAGTCAAAGGCTTCGGTCGCCAGAAGGGGCACACCGAACTGTATCGCGGCGCCGAATATGTCGTGGACTTCCTGCCGAAAGTCAAAATCGAGGTCGTGCTGGCCGACGACCAGTTGGATGGCGCCATCGAGGCGATCATCGAGGCCGCCAAGACCGACAAGATCGGCGACGGCAAAATCTTCGTCTCCACCGTGGAGCAAGCCATTCGCATCAGAACCGGTGAAGCCGGTGACGACGCACTTTAACCAACACTTAGCTAACTGATAAAAGAGGAACGGCCAGATGAGTAACAAAGATCTGCTGAAAACCATCAAGGACGAGGACGTCGAATACGTCGACATCCGTTTCACCGACCCACGCGGCAAGCTGCAGCACGTGACCATCGTCGCCGATCTGGTCGACGAGGACTTTCTGGAAGAGGGCTTCATGTTTGACGGCTCCTCCATCGCCGGTTGGAAATCCATCGACCAGTCCGACATGAAGCTGATGCCGGATGCCAAATCCGCCTATATGGACCCGTTCTACGCTGAAAAAACCATCTGCGTGCACTGCACCGTGGTCGAGCCCGACACGATGGAGCCTTACGACCGCGACCCGCGCGGCACCGCCGAAAAGGCCGAAGCCTACCTGAAAACCACCGGCATCGGTGACCAGTCCTTCTGGGGTCCCGAAGCTGAGTTCTTCCTGTTCGACGACGTCCGTTTCTCGGTCGAAATGAACAAAGTGTCCTTCGAAGTCGACGCACAAGACGCGTCCTGGAACTCCGACACAGAATACGAAATGGGCAACATGGGCCACCGCCCGGGCATCAAGGGCGGCTATTTCCCTGTGAACCCGACTGACGCGGTGCAGGACCTGCGGTCTGAAATGCTGTCCACCATGAAGCGCATGGGCATGAAGGTCGACAAGCACCACCACGAAGTTGCCAGCTGTCAACACGAGCTGGGCCTGATCTTCGGCTCGCTGACGCATCAAGCAGACGAGCTGCAAAAATACAAATACGTGATCCACAACGTAGCGCACGCTTACGGCAAAACGGCGACCTTCATGCCGAAGCCAATCGCAGGCGACAACGGCACCGGCATGCACGTGAACATGTCGATCTGGAAAGACGGCAAGCCGATCTTTGCGGGCGACCAGTATGCCGACCTGTCGCAGGAAGCCTTGTATTTCATCGGCGGCATCCTGAAGCACGCCAAGGCGCTGAACGCGATCACCAACCCTGCGACCAACAGCTACAAACGCCTGATCCCGGGCTTCGAGGCTCCGGTTCTGCGGGCCTATTCCGCCCGTAACCGGTCCGGCTGCGTGCGTATCCCGTGGTCCGAGTCGCCCAAAGCCAAGCGCGTGGAAGCCCGCTTCCCCGATCCGGCTGCGAACCCCTATCTGTGCTTTGCGGCATTGCTGATGGCTGGCCTCGACGGCATCAAGAACAAAATTGATCCCGGCCCCGCATCCGACAAGGATCTTTACGATCTACCACCGGAAGAGCTGGCGGGCATCCCGACAGTGTGCGGCAGCCTGCGCGAAGCGCTGCAAGCTTTGGAAGAAGATCACGAGTTCCTGCTGGCCGGTGACGTGTTCACCAAGTCGCAGATCGAGGGCTATATGGAGCTGAAGTGGGAAGAGGTTTACGCCTACGAGCACACGCCACACCCGATTGAGTACAAGCTTTACTACAGCTGCTAAGACCAGCACCAAGAGTTCGGAAAAGGCACCCCCTGCGGGTGCCTTTTTCAGTTGATCAGGAGGACGCGGCCAGTTCCGGCACCGCATCCTCTACGGTCGGGCCGCCCATTGGCGCCGCTTCCGTGCGCGCGATGCTTTCCGCAGTGATCTCCAACTCTGACGGCAACGCCCCATCAGCCGCAATCTGCGCCGGTTCTATCTGCGCGTCCATTCGCTGCGCGCGCATGTGCGGCGATCCATCCAGACGGATCGCGCGGCGTCCGTTCAACTGCCCCAAACGCCCCTTCCCCAGCAGCGTCTTGCGGCGATCCCGCAGCTGCGTCCGCGCAAGGATCCCGTCCGGCAGGGGAATGACCGTGCCCTCCTCCAAATCCAGCAGCGCCCTGACCTGCAATGGAACCGCTGGCAGAAATGCCGACAGGTGCAGCGGGCTGTCCTGCAAGACCGCGACCATGTCCGGATTTACCTTTTTTGGCTTCGGCTTAGCGTCGACGGTAATCGCCGGAAACATCAAAAGCGCCTGCCCCGTTTTCAGGCCCGGGCCAAGATCAACATCCATCTGCAAAACGTCATAGGCCTTGGCCGACATCATCAGACTAAGCGCCGCACGGTCTGTTTGGGTCGCGCGGCAGGCAAAGCCCGCCAAGGCGGAGGCATCGCGGCGGGCCTCCACCAGCTCCGCCAGCTTGCCAACCACCGAGTTTGCGAAACCCGTACTCAGCGCCGCATCAATAGCCGTCACCGGCCGGTCCACCCGCGGTGCGGATGAAATCCGCCCCAAAGTCTGCTGCTCGATCAAGGCATCCACCAGCACGCCATCGAAGACCAGAAGCCCCGTCACGCCATCCGGCCCCTCAAGAATATGCGGCACGGCAATATCGGGAAGCCGCGCCAGCGCGCTGGCCTGCGGAAGGCTTTGCGCTTGTGCATTGCGGATCAGAAGGTCGATGCCATGACCCGTCTTCGCAGGGCCGCGAAACAACGTGTCGGCGATATCTTCCAGCAAAACATGGCTCGCGCCACGTTTGGGCTTACTGGGGCGCACCATAAGTGCCAAAGCGGTGTTGGGTCCGGTCAAAGTGCCTGCCTGCGTGTTCTTGGTTTGGTCCTGCATAAAATGACCCGCAAGATGCTGCGATTTGATTAACCGGAACCGCCCATTTGCAGAAAAATCTCACCCAAGCCGTTCAACCCAGACCAGCGGCAATTGCACGCGAAAGGCAGCGCCGCCCTGACCCGGCACATAATCCAGCGAGCCGCCCAACCGCAGCATGATCTCGCGGCTGATGGCCAAACCCAGCCCTGCACTCCCTGCGGAGGCCTGATCGGTAAGGCGCACGAACTTCTCGAACACCACGGTCGCGTCTTTTGGCGAAATGCCCAGCCCGTTGTCGATGAAGTCAATGTCCACGCTGTCCTGAGACCGGGTCACCACGATCCGCAAGCGCGGTGTGTCCGTGACGCAGTATTTCTGCGCGTTGGATATCAGGTTGATGAACACTTGCGTCAGCCGGTCCGTGTCGGTTTTCAAAAGCACGCCTTCGTCCTCTGCCGAGCGTATCACCTCGAGCCCGTCCGGCTTTGGCGATCCGACACCTGCGGAGGACACCGCGCGGTCCAGCAGGTCACTCAACCGCGCGGTCTGCACGTTCAGCACCACCTGCCCGTTTTCCAACACGCTGAGGTCCAGCAGGTCATCCAGCAGTCGGGTCAGGCGGATGCTTTCCTCGTGGATAATGCCGGCGGAGCGCGCTTGCGCCTTTTCGTCCATGCCGCCTTCCATCAGGAACTCGGAGAACGACCGGATCGAGGTCATTGGCGTGCGCAGCTCGTGGCTCACCTGACTGAGAAACGCGTCCTTTTGAACCGATAGCGCCGTCAGCTTGGTGTTGGCCTCGCGCAGTTTCCGTGCTGTTTGCTCCAACTCGCGCGACTGCGCTTCCAACTGGCTGGAATATTCCAGCATCTGCGCACTCTCATCTGCCACCGCCAGCAAGTCGCGCACGGTGATCGAGGTTTGCCCGTTGATCTGCGCAATCATCGCGTGGGCCGTGGCCCCGCCGACGGAGCCCGCAAGTTCGCGCTCCAGCAGAGTGATGAAATCAGGTGTCGGGTCCGGCAGGTAGCCCGCCTTGCCCTGCCGCGTGGCCTCGCGCTGGAACAAGGTCTGGGCTTCGCGCGCACCGAGCAGGCGTTGTGACATGACCAGAAGGTCTTCCGCCTCGGCCTGACCGCCGATGGGCGAGACCGCGCCGTCGCCACGCTCGAACACGTTGACGAAAGCGGCGCCTTGAAGGCGCTCCATCGGGGTCGGGAAGGACACCAGCGACACGATGATAAAGGCCAGCGTGTTCAGCGAAATCGACCACAGGATCGAGTGGACAAGCGGGTCCATATCCGTGAACCCCATCAAAGCTTGCGGTCGCAGCATGTCTGCCCCGAACAACCCGTGCAACAGCATCGAGCTGGGGAACGCACCGATCGCTGGCATAAACAATGTGTAAATCCACAGCCCGAAGCCCACCAGAAGGCCCGCAATCGCGCCCTTGCGTGTGGCCCCGCGCCAGAACAATCCACCGATCAAGGCCGGCACCACCTGCGCAACACCTGCAAAGCTCACCAGACCAATGGCCGACAGTGCAGCCGAGCCGCCCGTGGTCCGGTAATAGACGTAGCCAAGCCCGAGCACGGCAATGATGGACAAGCGGCGCGACAGCAGTACGACCTGACGCATGTCGCCGGACATCGACGCGCCTGCCGGACGGGTATTCAGCCAGATCGGCACGACGATATGGTTCGACACCATGGTCGCCAGTGCAATGGAGGCGACAATGACCATCGACGTGGCCGATGAGAAACCGCCAAGGAACGCCAATAGCGCCAGCCCCTCCTGCCCCAGTTCCAGCGGCAGGGTCAGCACGAACAGGTCGGGGTTGGAGCCTTCGGGCATGACCGCCAGGCCGACCACCGCGATGGGCAGCACGAACAGGCTCATCGCCAGAATGTAGGTGGGAAAGGCCCAGACGGCGGTGCGCAAGTGCCGCTCGTCGGCGTTCTCGACCACCAGCACCTGAAACATGCGCGGCAGGCAGATCACTGCCGCCGCCGACAAGAAGATCATCGAGGTCCAGCGGCTGGGGCTCGGCTGCCAATCTGCCACGGGGCTGGCATCAATCGCGCGCAGGGTCTCGCTGACCCCGCCGGACACGCCCCAAACCACGAAGATGCCGACCGCCAGCAAAGCCACCAGCTTGACGATGGCTTCCAGCGCGATGGCCGTCACCACGCCGTGGTGCCGCTCGTTGGCGTCAAGGTTTCGGGTGCCGAAGAAGATGGTGAACAGGGCCAGCCCCGCCGAGAGCCAGAACGCGGTGGCGTTCAGGTCGGAGCCACCGCCGCCGCCCGTCGGGAACTCGGTAAACACGGCCACAGACAGCGTCACCGACTGCAATTGCAGCGCGATGTAAGGCGTGGTCCCCGCAATGGCGAGCACGGTGACGATCACCGCGATGGTCGGTGACTTGCCATAGCGGCTGGAGATCATGTCGGCGATGGAGGTGATCCGCTCGGCCTTGCCGATGCGCACCAGCTTTCGCAGTAACCACCACCACGCGAGGAAAACCAAGGTCGGGCCAAGATAGATCGTCAGGTACTCCAACCCCGACCGTGCGGCGTTGCCCACCGCCCCGTAGAATGTCCATGCCGTGCAATAGACACTGAGTGACAGCGTGTAGGTCCAAGGTGAGCGTAGCCAGCGTGACGGGCCGCGCTGCGCCCGTTGGTCTGCATAAAACGCGACGCCAAACAGCAGCATGGTGTAGATCACCGCAACGGTGATCAGGATGTTAAAGCTGACCATCAGGCTTGATCCTCGTCAGCCTTGTCCTTGTCACCCGCCGGATGATCCACCCCCGCCAAGCCGCGCGCAATCGTGGCGCAGGTGGCGATCAGGCAGGCCCAGACGAAGAAGAAATAGATCAGGCGCAGCGCCGTCGTGCCGGTGGCGTTTTCCTCGCCGGGGGTGCCGAGGATCAGCGCGGGCACCACAAACAGGAACAGCCCGACGATGGGCAGCAGCTTGGCGGCATCGATAAGGCGGCGGCGTTGATAGACGCGCCGCTCCAGAAACAAGGTACGGGAATTGGGGCTGGTGGCGGTCAACCCGATGCGGCGGCGGCCCTGCCCTTTTGGCTCTTCTGGTTCGGGCATCAACGCACTTAGGGCTTGTCAGCGGAGGCAGTGTAGAGGTCGCGCACCTTGCCAAGCATCTCGTCATTGGAGAACGGCTTGGTCATAAAGTGGCTCACGCCATAGCTCTCGGCCAGCTCGCGGTCCTTGGTTTGGCCACGGGCGGTGAGCATGAGGATCGGGAGGTCCTTGGTCACGGTGTTGCTGCGCAGGTCCCGCAATATATCAAACCCGCTGCGTCCCGGAAGCATCACATCAAGCACCAGCACATCAGGGGCTACCCGCAATACGGCGTCGACCGCATCATCGCCTTGTGAATGGATGCGTACGGTCCAGCCGTCGCGTTCCAGCAAAAAGCTGATCGCTTCGATGATGTTCGGCTCGTCCTCGACGAGCAAAACGGTCTTTGACATACGCCTTACCCCTCCCCAAGTTTGGCCGTGTTCCCCCATTAGGCCCCATTTTCAGCCGTTGTCAAAACGCCGCTGCGTCAACCATGCGTTAAAACTGTCGGCTCGCGCCGTGCGTCGCAGTCACTTCGCGCGCAAATCCGGCACGAACTGCCCACCGGAATTGCCACCTCACCCGTCGCGTCGTCTTGCGCGACCAGCAGCATGATCGAGTGATACACTGGCGGGCGGTCAAAGCGCAGCGGGCCGGATGGATGTGCCAACGCCATCGCGGTGAACCGCGCGCCATCCTCGCCCTCGATGACGCGGCGGATCGGCACGCCCGGCGCGCTGAGTGCTGCATAGAGCGGCCAAAGCGGACATCCCGCCCCGAACCATGGAAGCGCCAGTCCGGACGGCGACTTGCGCACCAGCAACGCCCCTGCCGCGTCACAGCTTACCAAGCCGATATCCGGGACCGTTGCCCCGCGGGGCAAGCTGGCAAGGCGGCGAAAGACGGCCTCCAATGGAACGCCGAAGCGCACGGCCAAAGCCGCCGGGTCGAATTTCATCTCGTGAGCCGCGGGCTCAAATATCTCCAGCGGCATGGCTTTCGCGTCGGCGCTGTAGGTTCTGAAATACTCCGCCGCCAGCGTCCGCGCGGCGGTGCTGTCAATTTCGGACATTTTCGCCGCGAACGCTTCGGGGTCGCCCCCCTCTTCAAGTTCGCGCAAATGGTGCCCACGCGCATCAAAGGCCGAGAACACAACTTCCAGAGGTGTCGCCGTGCTGGTGTCCTTGCGCGACAGGTTGTCCAGATGCGCCGCCATCGCGGCAGAGCTGTCTGCCAACCTGCGGCTTTCGGTGTCGATGTTGGAATAAAAGCGCGCCTGCCACTCCGCCCCCAAATCCGGCGTTCCGACAAGGATCGCGGCGGTCGAGCGGATGGCGGACACCGTCGACAACACTTCGTGCATGCGTTCCGACAAAACAGGGTCATGGGTTAGTCGGTCGTTCAACCCGCCCACCGTTTGCTCTAACGCGCGCAGGCGTCGGTGCTGTGCGGTGATTTTCGCCGCCCAGCCCGGAAACCGCGCGACAAGATCGTCGATCTGATCCAGTTCCACCGGAATATCGGCGTCCGATGCCGCTGCGTCTTGCAATTCGGTGACCACCGCGCGCTCTGCCCCTTGGCTTAAGGTCGAGGGGTCGATTTTCAACGCTTCGGACAGCGCCAGCAGCGTTTTACCGCCGATTCTGCGTCGATTATGTTCGATCAGGTTGAGGTAGCTGGCGGAAATGCCGATATCACGCGCCAGATCAGCTTGCTTTAGCCCCCGCATCAACCGGTGCTCGCGAATTCTGGATCCGGTCAAAGCAGACTTTGGCATGCGTTAATCCTTCCCTAGCGGCAGGCCGACCGTTCATTTCCTGAGCGAATCCAGAGGCTTTCCGCGCTGCGTTGAAAATTAGTTTACAGTTTCTGCGCAAGCAATGTCCATTTGTTTACAAATTTTTGAAGCGAACCCAATGGTTTGTTGTGCGATTTACGACACCTCCGCAATACTGGGGAAGGCCTGAGACACAATCAGACCACGGCTTCCCCTGAGGAGGAGGGGCCACAATCACTTAGGGAGGATTTAAATGTCCAATTCGAACTTCACGCGTCGTGGCTTGCTCAAGACGTCTGCAATGGCAGGCGGCGCATTGGCGATGCCAACAATTTATGACGGCTCTGTCTGGGCCGATGCCCATGCGGGCTACCTGAACGCGCCGACCGGCTCCACTGTGACGCTGGGCTTCAACGTACCACAGTCCGGCCCCTACGCCGACGAAGGTGCAGACGAGCTGCGCGCCTATGAGCTGGCAGTCGAGCACCTGAATGGTGGCGGCGACGGCGGCATGATGAACACCTTCTCGTCCAAAGCCCTGCAAGGCAACGGCATCTTGGGCAAGAAAGTCGAGTTCGTCACAGGCGACACGCAAACGAAATCCGACGCGGCCCGCGCATCTGCGAAGTCGATGATCGAAAAAGACGGCGCAATCATGATCACCGGTGGCTCGTCCTCGGGTGTGGCTGTTGCTGTTCAAGGTCTGTGCCAGGAAGCTGGCGTGATCTTCATGGCGGGTCTGACCCACTCCAACGACACAACCGGTAAAGACAAGAAAGCCAACGGCTTCCGTCACTTCTTTAACGGCTACATGTCTGCTGCGGCTTTGGCGCCTGTGCTGAAAGCACGTTACGGCACAGATCGTACCGCATACCACCTGACAGCTGACTACACATGGGGCTGGACGCAGCAGGAATCCATCCAAGCCGCGACCGAGGCTATGGGCTGGAAGACTGCAAACAACGTGCTGACACCGCTGGCAACGACCGACTTCTCGTCCTACGTTGCTCCGGTTCTGAACTCCGGTGCCGACGTTCTGGTTCTAAACCACTACGGCGGGAACATGGTGAACTCGCTGACATCCGCCGTGCAGTTCGGTCTGCGCGAGAAGCAGGTGAACGGCAAGAACTTCGAAATCGTTGTTCCGCTGTATTCGCGTCTGATGGCGAAAGGTGCTGGCGAAAACGTTAAAGGCATCTTCGGCTCCACCAACTGGCACTGGTCGCTGACCGACGAAGGCTCCAAAGCATTCGTTAAGTCCTTCGGCGAAAAGTACGGCTTCCCACCCAGCCAAGCAGCGCACACATGCTACGTGCAAACCATGCTCTATGCGGATGCGGCAGAACGTGCTGGCACGTTCAACCCATGTGGCATCGCCGAAGCGCTCGAAGGCTTCAAGTTCGATGGCTTGGGCAACGGCGAGACCGAGTACCGTGCGGAAGATCACCAGTGCTTCAAAGACGTTCTGGTTGTGAAGGGTAAAGACAACCCGACATCCGAGTTCGACCTTCTGGAAATCGTGGAAATCACCCCACGTGCACAGGTTGAGTACGCGGTTGACCACCCAATGTTCGCCGGCGGCGAGTTGGGCAAGTGCAACCCCGGCGCATAAGCTGATCTGACGATAAAAAGCTCAGGGCCTGTTCCTTTCTATAAAGGAGCAGGCTCAAAGCACCCCCTGCCCACTTGAGCCGCACGCGCGGCACAGGTTTTGGCAAGATCAACCCAACAGGCGAGACGGGAACGATGGACGTAATCATTCTTCAATTATTGAACGGTTTGGACAAAGGCTCCGCTTATGCGTTGATTGCCTTGGGCCTGACCCTGATTTTCGGCACGCTCGGCGTGGTGAACTTCGCCCACGGGGCGTTGTTCATGCTGGGTGCCTTTTGTGCAGTCACGCTGCAAAAAATCCTGTCGTTGTCCTTCGAGACGATCGACCCGACCAAGACCGACTTTCTTGGCAATCCCGCAAAGATCAAAACGCCTTATATAGAAAGCTGGTTCGGCCCTGAGCTGGGCAGCTCGATCATCGACTGGTCTGTGCCGCTCGCCATTCTGTTCGCCATCCCGATCATGATCGGTGTCGGCTACATTATGGAACGCGGCCTGATCAAGCACTTCTACAAGCGTCCACACGCGGACCAGATCCTTGTGACCTTTGGCCTTGCCATCGTCATTCAAGAGGTCATCAAGCAATTCTACGGCGCGAACCCAATCCCGACCCCTGCCCCTGACGCGTTCAAAGGCTCGTTCGATTTTGGCTCGCTGCTGGGGTTTGATCCGAATGTGGTCATCTACCCCTACTGGCGCTTGGTTTACTTCTTCTTCGCCGCACTGATTATCGCCGCCGTCTTCGGCTTCCTGCAATTCACCACCTTCGGCATGGTCGTCCGCGCCGGTATGGCCGACCGCGAAACCGTGGGGCTGCTGGGCATCAACATCGACCGCCGCTTTACCATCATGTTCGGGATAGCGGCCGCGGTGGCGGGGCTTGCGGGGGTGATGTACGCACCCATCAACTCGCCCAATTACCATATGGGCATGGACTTCCTTGTCCTGAGCTTCGTGGTGGTTGTGGTCGGCGGCATGGGCTCCCTGCCCGGGGCCGTGCTCGCGGGGTTCCTGCTGGGTATCCTCGAAAGCTTCTCGTCGATGAACGAAATCAAGCAAATCCTGCCGGGTATCGACCAAATCATCATCTATCTCGTTGCAATTATCATTCTGCTGGTACGTCCCCGTGGCCTTATGGGTCGCAAGGGCGTGATGGAGGACTAAGACAATGCTAGGTCTCGAAAAGAAAGACACCTCCCTGCTCATCATCGTCGCCATTTTGACGATGTGTGCTCCCTTCATCCTGAACCCGTTCCCTGCGGACTCGGCGATGGCGCAGTTCAACGCGGGCTATCCCGACCTGATGCAGCGCTTCGTGATCTTTGGCATCTTCGCCATCGGGTTCAACATCCTGTTCGGGCTGACCGGCTACCTCAGCTTCGGCCACGCGGCCTTCCTTGGCATAGGCTCCTACTCTGCCGTGTGGATGTTCAAGCTGCTGGGCTACAACATCCTGCCGGGCATCTTTCTGTCGGTCATCACATCGGGCCTGTTCGCCTTGCTGATCGGCTATATCTCGCTGCGGCGGTCGGGCATCTACTTCTCGATCCTGACGCTGGCCTTCGCGCAGATGTCGTTCGCACTCGCCTATTCGGTGCTGACACCGCTGACCAATGGCGAGACCGGCTTGCAGGTCTACAACTCCGACCCGCAATATTTCCACTCCGACGCGATGCCGAATATCCCGCATCTATTCGGGCAGGAAATGCAGTCCACCTACACGCTGGACGCGGGCGCGTGGAGCTTTGACTTCAACACCGGCTACTACCTGTGTGCGCTGATCATGCTGGGCATGTTCTACATTGCCATCCGCATCTTCCGCTCGCCGTTCGGGCTAATGCTGAAGGCGATCAAGACCAACCAGACGCGCCTGAACTACACCGGTCTGAACCCGCGCCCCTACACGCTGGCGGCCTTCGTGATCTCCGGCATGTATGCCGGTCTCGCAGGTGGCTTGATGGCTTCTATGGACCCGCTGGCCGGTGCGGAGCGGATGCAGTGGACCGCGTCTGGCGAGGTTGTTCTGATGACCATCCTTGGGGGTGCTGGCACCTTGATCGGCCCCGTCCTTGGTGCCGGTTTCATCAAATACTTCGAGAACATCTTCTCCAAAATCAACGACACCGTGCTGCACCAGTGGTTTGCCTTCCTGCCTGACGGTATCGAGGACTTCCTGATTGCCATCGTCCACCCGTTTGTGGGCAAGGGCTGGCACCTGACGCTGGGTCTGATGTTCATGGCCATTGTGATCTTCCTGCCCGGTGGGTTGGTTGAAGGCGGCCAGAAAATTGCCAGCAAATTCCGTGGCAAAAAGGCGAAAGACGACGCCCCTGCTGCCTCTGACACCACCCCTGCTGAATAAGGAGCGAATGACATGGGAATCCTAGAGATCAAAAATGTCGGCAAACGCTTCGGCGGGTTGCAGGCGCTGTCCGATGTGAACCTGAGCGTGGCGGAGAACACCGTCCACGCCATCATCGGCCCCAACGGGGCGGGTAAGTCCACGCTTTTGAACTGCCTTGTGGGCAAGCTGATCCCTGACACGGGGTCGGTCACCTTCCAAGGCCAGTCCCTGCTGGGCCGCAAGCCGCATGAAATCAACCAGATGGGGGTTTCCCGCGTGTTCCAGACACCGGAAATCTTCGCGGAACTGACGGTGTTCGAGAACGTCATGATCCCCTGCTTTGCGGCACGGGACGGGTCGTTCAAGCTGAATGCCCTAAACGCTGTTCGTGGGCAAAACGACATCAAGGAAACGGCTGAGGCCATCCTTGAAGACGTCAAGATGCTCGACAAGCGTCACATGACGGCGTCCAGCATGTCGCGCGGGGACAAGCGTCGCCTGGAAATGGCCATGTGCCTTGTCCAAGAACCCAAACTGCTGCTGCTCGACGAGCCGACTGCAGGCATGGCACGCGCCGATACCAACAACACGATCGACCTGCTGAAAGAGATCAAGGAAAAGCGCGACATCACCATGGCAATCATCGAACACGACATGCATGTTGTGTTCTCGCTGGCCGAGCGGATCACCGTGCTTGCCCAAGGCACGCCGCTGGTCGAAGAAACCCCCGAAAACATCAAAGGCCATCCCAAGGTGCGTGAAGCGTATCTGGGTGAAGCCCAAGTCTGAGGATTGGCCCAATGAATGTAAAACCCGACTTCAACAAGAACGCCAACAACGCAGCGACCGCCCCTGCCTTCCTCTCCGTCTGGGAGATCGAGGCCTATTATGGCGAAAGCTACATCGTGCAAGGTGTCAGCTTCAACGTCCACGAGGGCGAGATCCTCGCCCTGCTGGGCCGCAACGGGGCAGGCAAAACTTCGACCCTGCGCACCATCGCACGCTTGGGTGATCCGCAACTGCAACATGGCGAAATCTGGCTGGACCATAAACCGCTGCACAGCATGCAATCCTATGAGGCAGCGGCGGCGGGCATCGCTTTGGTGCCGGAAGATCGCCGCATCATCGCCGGTCTGACCGTCGAGGAAAACCTGCAACTGGCACAAATCGCCCCGCCGATTGGCTGGTCGCTGGAACGTGTCTATGAGCTGTTCCCGCGCCTCGGCGAGCGGCGCAAGCAGGAGGGCGTGACCTTGTCGGGCGGCGAGCAACAGATGTTGGCGATTGCGCGGGCCTTGTGCCGGGACATCAAGGTGCTGCTGCTGGACGAGCCGTATGAGGGCCTTGCCCCTGTTATCGTGCAGGAAATCGCCAAAACGCTTCAAATCATCCGTGACCAAGGCATCACGACCATCATCGTGGAGCAAAACGCCGTGGCAGCGCTGAAGCTGGCGGACCGCGCGGTGATCCTTGATACCGGTTCGGTGGTTTTCGACGGCTCTGCCGAAGAGGTGCTGGAGAATGACGCACTGCGGGCGGAATATCTGGCGATCTAAGCCCGTTTGACGCACAGAATTTAAGGCGCAGTTTACTCAAACTGCGCCTTTTTTCGTGCGCATCGTTAACGTGTCATTAGGGCGTGCAGCGCACGGTCGTCTGCGGGTGGGCTCCTCTTTTTGGAAGGGCATAGCGATGATGCTACTTTCTCAACATTTGGCCGGCTTGATGCCGTTCACAACGAAACACCTGCCCGTCAGGGTACAGCCCGCGGAAAGCCCCTTTACCGGGCCGCCCGCCCCCCAGTCACAAACCCTTCCGGTCACACCCGTAGCACCGTCCGGTGCGGCACAACTCACGCCCGACCAGCATCCGCGCGGCCCGTTAAGGGACCGTGAACAGCACGAGTTGCAAAGCTTGCTGCGCAACATGCAGGGGATCGAGCCACCCCAACCAAAGGGCGAACGGGTCGATCTGCTGGTCCCGCGACCGTCCTCCCTTGATCCCTAACTGCATATACTGGCATGAATTCATCGCTTTTCACCTAAACCGCCTTGGCCTATAAGCATTCAAGTCAATTCAAAGCCGCATTACCGGATAATCACCGGCAAGTAAGAACGGCACACGGGTCGAGGACTAGATAAATGGCAAAGAACTCCCATGACGGCGACGTCGCATTTGTGAAGGCGCTGGCCGAGGTTTTGAAAAGCAACGACCTCACCGAACTTGAGGTGAAGCGCGAATATGGCGAAGACGACAGCCTGAACGTGCGCGTCTCCAAGCAGGTCAACGTGGTGCAGCAATCGGTTGCCGCCGCCCCTGTGGCCGCTGCCGCACCCGCTGCTGCCGCCGCAGCCCCGGTCGCTGCCGCACCCGCCGCATCCGGCGACGACGATCCTGCACAGCACCCCGGTGCCGTGACCTCGCCCATGGTAGGCACCTGTTACCTTCAAGCCGAACCCGGCACACCGCCCTTTGCAGCCGTCGGCGACAAGGTCACCGAAGGCCAGACCGTGATGATCATCGAAGCGATGAAAACCATGAACCACATCCCTGCCCCGAAATCCGGCACCGTAAAGCGCGTGTTGGTCGAGGATGGCACACCGGTGGAATTCGGCGCGCCGCTGATGATTGTGGAGTAATCCTCCATGTTTAAAAAAATCCTTATCGCGAACCGGGGCGAGATCGCCCTGCGCGTCATTCGCGCCACCCGCGAAATGGGCATCCAGTCCGTTGCCGTGCACTCCACAGCCGACAGCGACGCGATGCATGTGCGCATGGCGGACGAGGCCATCTGCATCGGCCCGCCCTCCAGCACCGAAAGCTACCTGTCGATCCCTGCCATCATCTCGGCCTGCGAAATCACCGGCGCGGAAGCGATTCATCCGGGCTATGGCTTCCTGTCGGAAAACGCTGGCTTCGTGCAGATCGTCGAAGATCACGGATTGAAATTCATCGGCCCGACCGCCGAACATATCCGCGTCATGGGCGATAAAATCACCGCAATCGAAACCATGAAGAAGCTGGGTGTGCCATGCGTTCCCGGGTCTGGTGGTGGTGTGGGCTCACTGGAAGATGCGTACCGTATCGGGGATGAAATCGGCTATCCGGTCATCATCAAAGCCACCGCTGGTGGCGGTGGCAAGGGCATGAAAGTCGCGGCCAACAAGGACGAGATGAAAAGCGCGTTCCAGACCGCGCGTGCCGAGGGCAAATCAAACTTCGGCAATGACGAAGTCTATATCGAGAAATACCTGACCACGCCGCGCCACATCGAAATTCAGGTGTTCGGTGACGGCAAAGGCCGTGCCGTGCATTTAGGTGAGCGCGATTGCTCGCTGCAACGCCGCCACCAAAAGGTGTTCGAGGAAGCCCCCGGCCCCGCAATTGACTCGGAAACCCGCGCGCGGATCGGTAAGATTTGTGCCGACGCCGTGGCAAATATCGACTACGCGGGCGCGGGAACAATCGAGTTTCTGTATGAGAACGGCGAGTTTTATTTCATCGAAATGAACACCCGCCTACAGGTAGAGCACCCCGTGACCGAAGCCGTTTTCGGCGTCGACCTGGTGCGCGAGCAAATCAACGTGGCTGCAGGCCTGCCGATGTCCTTCCAGCAGGAAGACCTTGTGGTAAACGGCCATGCCATTGAAGTCCGCATCAATGCTGAAAAGCTGCCGAACTTCAGCCCCTGCCCCGGAAAAATCACGCAATATCATGCCCCTGGCGGGCTTGGCGTGCGCATGGACTCGGCGCTGTATGACGGCTATTCGATCCCGCCTTACTATGACAGCCTGATCGGCAAGCTGATCGTTCACGCCCCCGACCGCCCCGCCGCGTTGGCGCGATTGCACCGCGCGTTGGGGGAATTGATCGTGGACGGCATAGACACCACGACCCCATTGTTCCACGCGCTGTTGGCAGAAGACGCCGTCCAAACCGGCGACTACAACATTCACTGGCTGGAACATTGGCTTGAGGAAAACGTCTAAGTGAGTTGCGCGCATAGCGCAGCCCTGCTTTCCTGCTATTATGGCCAAGGATGAACGCCCTCTTGAGCTGACACCGGAACTGATCCTGAGCGCTTATGCGCAAGGGATTTTTCCGATGGCTGAAAGCCGCGAGGAGGATGAGCTGTTCTGGCTTGATCCGGAGTTTCGCGGTGTCTTGCCGCTTGACGGCTTCCACATCTCGCGCTCGCTTCGCAAAACGATCCTTCGCGAACCGTTTCAAATCAAGATCGACACTGATTTCGCTGGTGTGATCGAAGGTTGCGCGGATCGTGCAGAGACGTGGATCAACGCCCCGATTTTTAGCATTTACATGGATTTGTTTCATGCCGGTCACGCCCATTCTGTCGAGGTGTGGGACGGTAAAGAGCTGGTCGGCGGCGTCTACGGCGTGACGTTGAATGGCGCATTCTTCGGTGAATCCATGTTCTCGCGCCGCCGCGATGCGTCTAAAATCGCGCTGGCTTATCTGGTGTCACGGTTGAATGCGGGTGGCTTCAAGCTTCTCGACACCCAATTCCTGACGCCGCATCTGGCATCCCTTGGGGGTGTCGAAATCCCGCGCGCTAGTTACCGCCGAGCCCTTCGGGACGCATTATCGGGAAAGGCGAACTTTCTCCGGCAACCACTGACGGTGTCCGGTCATCAAGTTTGCACCTGATCGCCCAGACGTCGTAGCGTGGGTGATCCATCGCGTTCAGCGCAGGGCTGGACGCGATCATCCACCCCTCAAACGCGGATTTGTTGGTATTGGTATCAATCACCGACAGGCTCACGAAGGCATCCCCGCTCGGGTTGCCTTTGGGATAGCGGCAGTCCTTCATCGTAATCGTCAGCGGGCCGAACTGCGTCGCCTCGCCTGCGGTCAGGATGATGTCTTCGCTGGCACCTGCAAGCTTGTCCAATCCACGCATCACCGCCTGCGCCGCACTGGAGGCCGCTGGCCGCATTTTGCTCTCGGCGACGGGCGTATTCCCAAGCCGGATAACAGTGTCGTCGCCTTCAATGGTCGTTTGAGCTACCGCCGGCAGGGCCAGCAGCACTAATCCGGCGATCAGGCGTTTCATTCGTCGCCGTTCCCGGCCACGAACTTCATCAACAGGGTAATCAGGGATACAGAGCTTTGCGTGTCTTCAATCTCTCCGCCGGGTTCAAGATTGAACGGGGAGCCACCGGGAATAACCTCGACGAAATTGCCCCCCAACAGCCCTTCGGAGCTGATGGCGATGGCGCTGTCATCAGGAACTTCGATGCCGTTCTTCATGGTGAAAGTCGCGTCGGCGCGGAAGGTTTCAGGGTTCAGATCCAGTGCGGTTACGGTGCCAACTTTGACCCCTGCCATGCGCACATCTGTGCCGATTTTCACCCCTTCAGCCGAGCGGAAGCTGGCCGCAAGCGGGTAAGCATCCCCACCAGTCGCAAAGGAGGTGGCTCCGGTCGCGAAGATAAAAAAGCCGATTGCCACGGCCAGAACGCCCGTGCCGACAATGACTTCTGTTGTGTTTTCAGACATCTGTGCCCCCGCAAGCTTTGGCCGCTATTCCGGCGACCATGCCTCGTAGTCCTGACGTGACTTCGGTTTCGCCTGCCGCAAGGACCCCTGAGGCGCATAGGCCATCGCCGTCCCGGTAAGATTCGGCAGGTGCGGCTTTTCCCATGCTTTATGCGCAATCGGTGCCTTGGTGGGCGGCTCGTCCCACGTGTGGTGCAGCCAGCCATGCCAATCAGGGTTCACGCGAGACGCCTCGGCCTCTCCGTTGAAGATCACCCAGCGGCGTTTACCGTTAGAGGTTTGATAATAGATGTTGCCACCTTCGTCCTCGCCGACTTTCTCGCCTTTGCGCCATGTGAACAGCTGTGTGTTCAACGTCTGGCTGTCCCACCAGGTGACCGCGCGAAAAAGTGTGTTGAGAATGCCCATACCGGCCTCCAAAATTCGTCTCGCATTATATGGACCATCGCCGCGCCACAGTCCAGAGCACAGCGCCCCGCTAACGCGCGGGTTTATACGCGGTGACTTCGATCTCGATGCGGTATTTCGGGTCGATCAACCCGCATTCAATCATCGTGGCCGCGGGCGGATTGTCACCGAATGTCGCACTTAGAACGGGCCAGCAAGCTTCGAACTCGTCGGCCGCCGGCAGCATGTACGTAACGCGCACGACATCGGAAAAACCGGCCCCTGCCTCGTTCAAAGCACGTTCGATAATCGCCAATGCAGATTTACATTGCGCCGCCGCCCCTTCGGGCGGCTCGCCGGTTTCGGGCAGTGGAGCGGCCACGGTGCCCGCAACATGAACCCAGTCGCCAGCAACGACGGCGCGGCAATAGCCGACCTTGGGCTCAAACGCGCCGCCTGACGAAATCCGGCGGATCGTCATTAGCCAGCTTCAGCCTCGGCCTTTTCTTTGGCCTCGCCATAAATGATCAGTGGTTTGGCGGTGCGGCCGACAGCGTCTTCATTGACCAGCACCTCGTCGACATTGTCCAACGCAGGTAGCTCGAACATGGTGTCGAGCAGGATGTCTTCCAGAATGGACCGCAACCCGCGCGCACCGGTCTTCCGCTCGATCGCGCGTTTGGCAATGGCCACCAGCGCGTCGTCGGTGAAGGTCAGCTTGGCATCCTCCAGCTCGAACAGGCGCTGATATTGCTTGATCAATGCGTTTTTCGGCTGGGTCAGGATGGTGACCAGCGACTCTTCGTCGAGGTCTTCCAAAGTCGCAATTACCGGCAAACGACCGACAAATTCCGGGATCAGGCCGAATTTCAGCAAATCTTCCGGCTCCAGTTCTTTGAACAGATCGCCGACGCCCTTGTCGTTCTCTTCTCGCACATCCGCACCAAAGCCCATGGCCGAGCCCTTGCCGCGCTGCGCGATGATCTTGTCGAGGCCAGCGAACGCGCCGCCACAGATGAACAGGATGTTGGTGGTGTCCACTTGCAGGAATTCCTGCTGCGGATGCTTACGCCCGCCTTGTGGAGGCACGGAGGCAACGGTGCCTTCCATGATTTTCAGCAAAGCCTGTTGCACACCCTCTCCCGACACGTCGCGGGTGATCGAGGGGTTGTCGGATTTGCGGGTAATTTTATCGACCTCGTCAATATAGACGATGCCGCGCTGCGCGCGCTCGACATTGTATTCGGACGACTGAAGCAGCTTGAGGATGATGTTCTCGACATCTTCGCCGACATAACCGGCCTCGGTCAGGGTCGTGGCATCCGCCATGGTAAACGGCACATCAAGGATACGGGCCAGCGTTTGGGCCAGCAGCGTTTTACCGCACCCTGTCGGGCCAATCAGCATAATGTTAGATTTCGCCAGTTCTATATCACCGGATTTGCCGACGTGATTGAGACGCTTGTAATGGTTGTGAACAGCAACAGACAACACGCGTTTGGCGTGGCCCTGCCCGATCACATAGTCATCCAGAACTTCGCAAATTTCCTGCGGGGTCGGAACCCCGTCAGCGGCCTTGAGGCCTGCGGTCTTGGTTTCCTCGCGGATGATGTCCATGCACAGCTCGACGCATTCATCACAGATGAACACCGTCGGCCCTGCAATAAGCTTGCGAACTTCGTGTTGGGATTTGCCGCAGAACGAACAATAGAGGGTGTTTTTGCCGTCACCAGAGTTGTTTGCCATTGCACCACCTATTTTGTTTTGCCCGCCGCTTTTTGCTGCGTGGCACTTCGTTTACGCCTGTTGCCATAAGTTAGGGCAGCATCAACGGAGGCACAACGCCAAAAACGTATTTCCTGCGCCCTGCTTTTTGTAACAAAACAAGGCGCAGGTCTTGATTATTTCGCGTCGTCTTCTTTGACGCGATTCTCGACGATCTCGTCGATGTGGCCCCAGTCCTTGGCTTCTTCCGGTGACATGAAGTTGTCACGGTCCAGCGCTTTTTCGACCGCTTTCTTGGTCTGACCGGTATGCTTCACGTAGATGTCATAAAGACGATCTTTCAGCTTTTGGGTTTCAGCCGCGTGAATCATGATGTCCGACGCTTGGCCCTGGTACCCGCCGGAAGGCTGGTGAACCATAATCCGCGAATTCGGCAATGAGAAGCGCATGCCTTTTTCACCACCCGCCAGCAGCACCGACCCCATGGAGGCCGCCTGCCCGATGCACAGCGTCGACACCTTGGGTTTGATATATTGCATCGTGTCATAGATCGACAGGCCCGACGTCACCACGCCACCCGGCGAGTTGATGTAGATGCTGATTTCCTTGGACGGGTTTTCCGCCTCCAAGTGCAGCAACTGCGCTACAACCAGATGGGACATGCCATCATGGATCGGGCCGTTGATAAAGATGATCCGCTCCTTCAACAGGCGCGAGAAAATGTCGTAAGCCCGTTCGCCACGGCTGGTCTGTTCGACCACCATCGGAACGAGATTCATATAGGTTTCGACTGGATCGTACATGCCTGCCTGCCTTCTGCTTTTGAGCGGTTCGTAATGCGTAAATATGAACGTGAGGTTAGTAGCGGAGAAAAACGGGCGCAAGCGCATCTCGCCCATTGATGTGAGACCGATTAGATTGGGGCGGGTTCACACGATTTCAAGCCAGCACCGTTCGCACCAAACTCCGGCACCGGATGGCTCCGGTACGAGGCACCACGCGTGGCCCGTCTTGACTTCTCAAAGCCCCTGAGGCTCTTTGGGGAATGCAAAGCTGAACGCGATGGAAACAAGTGGGACGGATCACCGATCACTCCACCAACAATACTTTAACTATATGCCACAATACACTGATTAAATATAATATTATGAAATACGCCTCTGTCACCATTGACGCCATGCGCACCAAAGCGATACGCCTTTTTGACGCTGCTATACTGGCAGCGCACCCCGGACATGCGGTCGAACGTGCGCTGCGAAACACCACCTTAGACTCCGACGGGACGCTCTTCCTGATCGCCGTTGGCAAGGCTGCCGTCCCCATGATGCGCGCAGCGATTAACCATGTCGCGGCGTCCAGCACATTCGAGGCGCTCGCCGTCACCAATCCGGAAAACGCGGCACCGGTCGTTGGTTGCCGTGTTTTGCAATCAGGCCATCCGGTACCGGACGCTGCAGGCGAGGCTGCCGGACGGGCCGTTGAGGAGTTGTTAGGCAAAGCGGGGCCTCGGGACCGCGTCATTGCCTTCATCTCGGGCGGTGGATCAGCGCTTCTTCCCGCCCCTGCAAAAGGCATTACCCTTGAGGAAAAGGCGCGCGTTAACAAAGTGTTGTTGGGCTCGGGGTTAGAAATCAACGACATGAACCACATTCGCCAGCAGCTCTCCCGCCTCAAGGGCGGCGGGTTGTTGCGTGCAGCGGCCCCTGCTCCGGTCACCGCTTACATCCTGTCCGACGTCGTGGGTGACGACCTGCGCGCGATCGCGTCCGGACCAACGGTCGCACCGATCGGCACCCGTGCCAGCGCAAAGGCGTTGCTGGAGCAGGCCAATATCTGGAATGACATGCCTGCCAGCGTACAGGCTCACCTAAGCGGCGCGGAGCTGGATATCGAAACCTTGCCGACCGCCGACAATCACCTGATTGCCTCGAACCGCCAAAGCCTCGACGCCATGCGCGCCGCCTGTCCGGAGGCGCAGATCATCAATGACCGGCTGGAGGGCAACGTGGCAAACGTCGCCCCGCAACTGGCAGAGATTTTCCGCGCCCTTCCACAAGATGAACCGGCGGTTCTGCTGTTTGGCGGGGAAACCACGGTGACCCTATCCGGAAACGGAAAAGGCGGGCGTAATCAAGATCTTGCCCTGCGCATTGCGCTGCAAGACATCCCCGGTGACTGGGTGTTCTTGTCTGGTGGCACAGACGGGCGGGACGGGCCTACCGATGCGGCTGGCGGGTTGGTGGACGCGGGCTCTCTCGCAAGGATGAAAGCCGCTGGTGTTAATCCGGAAGCCCTGTTGGCAAATAATGACGCCTATGCAGCGCTTGACGCGTCGGGTGATTTGCTGATGACGGGCGGCACAGGCACCAACGTCGCTGATGTGCAGATATTTATCCGCAGCTAAAACCTACGGCTCGCGGAATGCTTCGCGCGATTTGTAAAGCGGCTTGGTCAGATACTGCAAAATGGTCTTCTCGCCTGTGTGCAATTCAACCTGCGCCAACATACCGGGGCGAATTTCCACCGATTTCTGACGCGGTGACAGATGCTCCATATCAACCGACAGCAGCACTTTATAATGCGGGTCGCCATCCGCCACGCGCTCGTCCTTGAAGGTGTCCGCAGAGATAACCTGAACCTTACCCGTCAGGGTGCCATAGATCGTGTAGTCATAGGCCGACAGCTTCACGGTGGCGTTCTGACCCGGACGCAGGCTGGCGATATCTTTGGGCTTCACCTTGGCTTCGACGAACAATTCCTCGCCCATCGGGATGATCTGGAAAATCTCCTCGCCCGGACGAACAACGCCGCCGATGGTCGAGATTGCCACGTTGTTCACGATGCCCTTCATCGGGGAGCGGATGACCGTTCGCGCCAACTGGTCTTTGCTCAGCTTCATGTTCTGGCGCAGCGTGGCCAGTTCTTTCAGCGTGTCGGAATAGGCAGAGGCGCGGTCCAGCTCCGCCTTGGAGACGATCTCTTTATACTTCGCCTCGGCGTCGGTGTTGGTTTTGCGGGCGCGCGACACCTCGACCAGAGAGACGATGTTCTGGGTCAAGAGGTCTTCCATCAACGCCGCCTCGCGACGGGTCTCTTTCAAAATGGCGCGCGCGCTGTCCGTGCGGCCTTCGAAGTCGGTCTGGCGGGCATTCAGCAACGCACGCTCGGACGCGACGATCTCGGGCTGGCGGCGTTCAAGATCACCTGCAACGTAGAAATCAAACTGACCGGCAAGCTCGGCCTCTAAACGCATGCGGCGGATTTCCAGCGCGTCTATCTGGTCTTGCAGATCATCCACGGAGGTTTGGAAATTGGTAACGGACAGGCGCGCCAGAATATCGCCGGGGTTTACGGTGTCGCCTTCGGCAACAAGAAGCTCCGACAGGATACCGCCTTCAAAGTTCTGGATAATTTGCGGGCGGGAGGAAGACACGAACTCCCCCTCCGAGCGCACAATCTCGTCGACCCACGCAAAGGACGCCCAGACAATGAAGGCCACGACGGTAAGGCCGATGATGCGGATAACCCAAGAAGGGCCGCGCAGGTCATCGTCGAATGCAGCGTCGATGGTGGCCATCACTTGCCCCCTTTCGGTGTATTGATTTGAACACCTTGGGCGCCCGCTTTGGTCTTTTTCAGATGATCCAGAACCTGTTCGCGTGGACCGTCCACCGACAGCTTGCCACCTTTGAGGATCATCACACGTTCAGTCAGGGCAAGGATCGGCATGCGGTGCGTGGCAATCACCGCCGTACGGCCTTTAAGCCAGCCTTGAAGATTGGCGACCAGAGCGGTTTCCAGCGATTGGTCCAGCGCCGCAGTCGGCTCGTCCAGCAACACCACGGACGGGTCTTGCAGCCACAGCCGCGCCCAGCCGATAGACTGGCGCTGACCGATAGACAGGCCCAAGCCGCCGTCGTGAATTGGCAAATCCAGCCCTTTGGCGTGTTCGCGCACATAGCGGCCAAGCCCGGCGAAATCGAGGGCTGCAAACAATCTCGCATCGTCACGCTCAAGCCCCGACAGGTTCAGGTTCTCGCGCAGCGATCCGGCAAACAGGCGCACCTCTTGGCTGAGGTAGCCAACGCCACGGCGCAGGTCTTTGGGATGGATTTGCCCCATGTCGATGCCGTCAATCAGCACGCGGCCTTTATCAGGCGCATACAGGCCCGAAAGCAGTTTGATCAGCGTCGACTTGCCCGAGCCATTGGCCCCAAGAACCGCCACATGCTGCCCAGCCGGAATGGCGAAGCCACCCAGATCCAGCACGGGTGCAGCATCTTCGTCATAGCGGTGGATCAGGTCGCGCGCTTCAAACCGTCCGGTGATGCGTTCCCGACGCAAATAGCTGCGTTCGGCGTCATAATCCTGCGGGCTTTCCACGACCGCGTCGAGACCGACAAGTGCGGTCTTCACATTCGACCACCGCGACATCGTACCCGCCAGTTGGGTCAGCGGTGCAAGGGTGCGGGACGTCAGAATGCCCACAGCGATGATCGAGCCGACGGTAAATTCACCTGCAAACACAAGGAAGGTGCCAACAACAACCGCGCCCACATAGGTGGCCTGCTGAACGCCTTGCGACCAGAAGGTCAGGGCCGAGGCCAGACGGCGTTGCTCGGATGATTTCAGCGCGGATAGCGCGTTCAATTCGCCCCAAAGACGTGCGAACCGATCTTCGCCGCGGTGTGATTTGACCGTGTCGGCTTCGTAGATGGCCTCGTGCAGCAAGCGGTTTGCTTTGACCGAGGCGCCTTGCGTCTCTTCGGTCAGTTTCATCATGCGCTTTTGCAGGAAGAAACCGGGAAGGAGCATCAGGATGCCCCCTGCGACCAAGACCCAAACCACATTGCCAGCGATCGAGCTGACCAGCAGCAGGAACAAGAAGATAAACGGCACATCCGTCAACGACCCGATGGTCGAGGCGGTAAAAAATTCGCGGATAGAGGAAAACTCGCGCATTGCGGAGAACGTACCCGACGGCGTCGCACCGGGCGTGCCAGCGCGCATTCCCAAAAGGCGGCTCATTAGGGTTTGCTGCACGGCCAGTTCGATCTTGCGCCCTGCCCCGTCCATCATGCGGGCGCGGGCGATCTTCAAAAACGCCTCCAGCGTCAGCGCGCCCATCGCGCCGATGGCCAAGACCCACAGCGTCGCGTGGGACTGGTGCGGGATCACGCGGTCATAAACCTGCAGCGAGAACAGCGCGACGGCTACGGCCAGAATGTTGGCCACGAAAGAGCCTGCGGTGATCTCGATGAGGTGGCGTTTGTATTTCGGGAACTCTCCCCAAAACCAATGCGTTGGCTTTGCGTCCAGTCGGTGCTTTTCCTCGACCTGCCGCATAGAGCTTTCGGCCTTCAGTACCTTACCGGAGAACACTTTGGCGAACTCTCCCAGTGGCACTTCCGTACGACGGTCGCCGATCGTCTCGTCAAAGATCGTCAGGGTTTGGTCATGCTGTTCCAGAACCAAGACCAGCTGGCCGGTCTTCATTTCGACCAAAGCGGGCCACAAGTCAGCGCGCAAGCGCACATCGCGCACGGAGCAGACCAGCCCCAGTTTTTTCATCGCGTTTGCCAGCATTTCAGGCGACACACCACCAGCGTCCAGTGGCATTTCGACAGCGGCGTCGAGCACGTCTGAGGGCTGCAAATCAACCCCCAGCAAGCCCGCATAGACCGACACCAGATTGGCCCGATTGCGCAATTTCTTGGAGAACCGCCCTGCCTTCTCAGGCGTCTGTGGCATCGGAACGCGCAAACCGGGATCATTGGCCACCGAGGTCGGGGTCTCAACCGGTTTCAGCTTCGCAGTATTTGATGCCTGAGCCGCTTTGGCTCGCGCCATGTCAAACGCAATGACGGGCGTGCTCATATATCCTCACCATCCACCAACGCGCCCATAAGATGGGCAATCTGCAACTCTACCAAGGCAATCTGATACTTGAGGCCGATCTGGTCGCGCTCTGTGGCGACCTTGGTCTCGTAGACGCGCACCACATCCATCACCGGACGCTGGCCTGCCTTATACTGGCGGTCGAACAGCGACAGGTTTTCATTGGCCGAAGACAACAGCCCCTGCCCTTGTGCCTGCTGGCGTTTCAGTGAAATCAGGTTCTGCTCCAACCGGCGCATTTTGCGCGATTGGTCCTCGGAGGCTTGCGACACACGGCGCGCGGCGGCTTCCTTGGTGGCCTCGATAGCTTTCAGGCTGGCCTTGGTGCCAAATCCGAACCCGTTCGGCGCGCCCACGGAAATCCCGCCAGTTGCCCCGCCTTTTTGCAAGGTGCCTTTCGCGGAAATCCCCGGCAGGAACCCTGCGCGGTTGATCGTGGCTTCCGCGATGTCGCGGTCACGCTCGGCCTCGGCCTTCAGGATAGACAGCGGTTTGGCCGCTTTGGAATTGCCGATGGGTGCAAGGCCACGTACGTCGCTCAGCGGCTTCAACGACATCGCGTTCAGCTCTGCAATCGCGGTGCGCGCCGTTTCCAAGTCAGAGTTGCGCTGGTTTTCGGCTTCGGCAAGCTTCTGCTTCACGATCTGCAAGTCGGCGGGGTTGGATACCCCACCCCGCACACGCTGGTCCATGACCCATGCAAATTCGCCCAAACGATCCGCTGCTCGGCTTCCCGCTTCGGCTTGCGCGCGGCCTTTCTCTGCGGTGATATAAAGATCAAGCGCCGCGTAGACGCGGTCATTCGTGTCCTGCGCCAGTGCGACAGCGGCAACTTCCACATCGGATTTCGCGAAGCTGCGTTCGGCCTTCTTGCGGCCGTTGTCAAACAGCACCTGGTCAATGACCATGGAGGCGATGACCTCACCCAAGGACGACAATGTCAGCGCAGGGCCAATTGTCGGCAGCCAGTTCTTCGACGCGGCTTCCGCGCGCAACTTGGCAGAGCGCAGCTCGGCCTCGGCCGCGCGGGAGTTCGCCGCCAGAACGGAGCCCGCAACCTTGCCATAAGGGGAGCGCGCGTCCAGAACAGCTTGGCGGCGCAACAATGTGTCGATCAGCGCGGAGCTTTCTTTGCCACCCGTGCCACCCGCCAAAGCGGCTTGCGCTTGGGGCTGCGCAGACGCGCCGTTGAGGTTCTCGCCCACGTCGATAGACGACGCGTTGCGTGTCGCGGTATCTGGGTTGGGTTTGCGCTTCAGGAACCCGAAAATCGGCGTGGTTTCTTCGCCATCGCGCTCGACCTGAACACGTTCCGCAAAGCGGCCTGTGGTTTTTACGTCATCTGTAATCGCGGGCGTGGCACCGGAGAATGCACCCCGTGTCGCCTCGTCGCCCATGCAGCCCATTAGTGAAACTGCTGTGGTGCCTGCCAACACCATGCGCAAAACTGCGCGTTTACTTGTACCCTGTCCCATGCGGAGCCCCTTCTTGTAAATTCGAGAGGTTGGAAAGGGCATATCCTGATGGATATGCCCCCGCCCGCTTTTAGTAGTTCACTGTGATGTCATGCTCGATCAGCAAGCTGCCATCGTCACCCAAGGTGTAGACGTCGTAAGAGCGCCCGTCGATTACCTCGGTGTTTGTCGTTTTGACGGCACCGGCAATGTTGACGGTGTCGGTGTTGTCGCCGTGGATCAGCAGCGCGTTGGTGTCTTCCGACAGCCCCAACAGGTCTGCCTCGGACAATGTCAGTTCGCTTTCGGCCACGATGGACAGATCAATCGCGCTGACGTTGAAGTTCGACAAGCCGTTCAACGAGACGCTGACCGTGCCGACCGCGTTGTCATCCAGTACCAACAAAGTGGCGCTTTCGTTGCCAACGCCATCTTCGGCATTCACGACAAGGTTCGATCCGTCCGGAATGCGGTTGTTGAAGGTGAACTGAAGCTCGTCGCCGCGCACCACATTGGTGTCATAGCTCACATTGCCAACAGCCCCAGTCTCGCTCACCTGACTGATCGCGACGATATCGTCGGTCAGCTCGGTGCCGATTCCGGACACGCCCGGATCACCGCGGAAGTATTCGGTGTAGGAGATCACCACAGGTGCGTCCGGCACCTCGGTGTCTACCGTGACAGGTGTCGACACGCTGTCAGGGTTGCCGTTGCGGTCGATCGTAGTGACCGTCACGTCCGAGGTGTATTCGCCCTGCGGAATTTCGTTCGGGCCAAATGTGACCGTCCAGCTGCCGTTGGAGCCGATTGTCGCTGCGCGCGGTGGCAGGTTGTGGAACGTCACCATCACCTCTTGTGCGCCCGGCTCGGTGGTCCCTGTCAGCGTGAAGCCGGTTCCTGCCTCGTTCGCGTCCACGACACCGTCACCGGTGACCGCATTCACACCAAGGTTGCGGACGATAGTATCGACCTGAACCGTCCCATTGGCGACAGCGGTGTTCCCCGCCGCATCCGTGAAGGTTGCCTGAACCGGAATGGTGGTCTCGACCCCTGCCGGAACATCGCCCGGACCGAAAGAAGCCTGCCAGTTGCCGTTGTTGTCGGTAACGACAGTGCGCGTTGCACCGCCGAAATCGACTTCCACGCGGGAGTTCGCTTCTGCCGTGCCGGTGATTTGCACACCGTCGCTGGCTTCCGCGATGTTGATAACGTTGTCGCCCTCAACATTGAGCGTATTGACCGACACATTCGCAATCGTGTCGACCGCAAAGCTTGACGTGGTCGAGGCCGTGTTGCCCGCGCCATCGGTCGCGACCGCAGATACGTTTACGTTATACTCACCGCTAGGCAGCGTGCTGGCCGAGAAGTTCGCCGTCCACGTTCCGTTGGAATTCGCGATAACGGTCTGACTGCCCAACATAACGCCCGCCTCGGATGCCATGGACACAACCACAGACGCACCCGGCTGGGCAGTGCCGGTCAAAGCCGTGCCACTCGCGCTTTCCGCAAGGTTCATCACATTGTCAGAGCCCGTGTTGTTGCCCGTGATCGCCACGTTGGTGATGGTATCAATCGCCATGGTCGATGTCGCAGTGTCGGTGTTCCCGTGCGCATCCTCGATGGCCACGGTCACATCCACCGTACGCTCGCCCGTCGGGATTTGCGACGCTTGGAACGCGACGTTCCACGTGCCGTCCGCACCCACAACACCGGTTGCCGTGCCACCGCCCGCAACGGAGACCGTGATATTGCCACCAGGCTCGCCCGTGCCGGACATCGTCACGCCATCCGCGTGGCCCGCCGCGTTTACGACGCCCGTGCCAGCAGCTTGACCTTCGATCTGCGCAATCTCGACATGGGTGATCGTGTCAACAGGGATGGTTGCCGATGTGGTCTCGGAGTTCCCCGAAGCATCAGTGGCCACCGCCGTTACAGTCACATCATATTCACCCGCCGGAAGCGAATTGGAAGGGTATTGAACCGTCCACGTGCCGCCGGACGTCGCTGTGACCGTTTGCGTACCGAGTGTCGCGCCAGTTGGCCCTGTCAACGTCACCACAACCGAAGCACCGGGCTGCGCCGTGCCGTTCAGCGCTGCAACAGTCGCAGCTTCAGCGTCGTTATAAGTGCTGTCTGCGCCCGCGTTATTTCCAGTGATCGCCACATTGGTGATGGTATCTACAGGGAATGTGGAGCTGGACGTTGCGCTGTTCCCAGCAGTGTCGGTCGCTACAGCCGTTACGGTCGCGTTATATTCGCCACCGGGCAGCGTGCCACCCGCAAACTCGGCCGACCATGTACCTGAAGAAGTTGCCGCAACCGCCTGAGTTCCAAGAACTTCACCGCTCTGCCCTGTCAAAGTGACCACGACAGACGAGCCAGCCTGAGCCGTCCCGTTCATCACAGTCGCATTGCCAACCTCAGCACCGTTATAGATACCGTCAGCACCGGAATTGTTACCCGTGATTGCCACCTCAGCAAAGGTGTCGACGACCATTTCAGCAGTCGCGGTCGCCATGTTGCCATAAGCATCCGTGCTCGTCACAGTAACAGTGCTGGTATATTCACCGGTGGAGACCTGATCCGCGCCGAAATCGACCGACCAGTTGCCGTCAGCATCAACAACCGCAGTTACCGTTGCACCGTTCTCTTCGATTGTGACGACCACATTGGCCCCCACTTCGCCGGTGCCCGTCAAGGTTACACCATCCGCATGCTCGACAGCATTGATGACGTCACCCGATCCGGTCGGGGCGCCATCAATGGTAACCACGTCAACCACAGTAACGGTATCGACACGCACCACATCGGTGATCGTTGTCACGTTGCCCGCCTCGTCCGTGGCGGTGATCGTCACGTCGACGTCATATTCGCCCTCGGGAACTTGCGTCGGGTCGAACACAACCTGCCAGTTGCCATCTTCGTCAACCACTGTTTCCTGCGTCTCGCCGTCAATCTCGACGACAATCGCAACACCAGCTTCGCCGGAGCCGCCGATCTCAACGCCATCGGCGTGATCATCGGCGTCAAACACGTGATCAACAGAAACAACGCCGGAGTCCAACGTCACCTCGGGGGCTTCGGTGTCAGGAGTCGTCCCTCCACCTCCGCCGCCACCAAGACCGCCAACAACTGCAGCACCACCTACAACGGCCGCCGCGGCACCAAGACCACCAGCACCCGCGCCACCCAATCCGGCGAGGATCGGAGCCGCCAGCATTGTCGCCGTTTCTTCGCCCGCGGCATCTGCCGCGATAATCGTATCAACCTCGGAGCCGCCTACATAGAACAGCGCATCATCCGGGCTCCACTTGCCGAAGACCTGCGCCTCGGCGTATTCCGCATTGACCAGCCCTTCCTGAGCACCGGCCAAATCAACTTCGGTCAGCAGACCGTCCGCGCTTATAAAGAGATCAGCATCGGCACTGAAGTATCCCTCAAGCCGGATCTTGCGCCCGTCGGCAAGGGTTACAATAACCGCATCGCCCGAACGCTCGTACCCAGCCACCTGAAACCTGCGCAGGTTCAGGGAGATGTCGTCGCCGCTGTTGATGAAAATTGTATCGGCGGTTTCGGTCTGCGCCAGCATACCACGCCTAATGTTGCCCGCACGATCACGAACAACGAACTCAATCGCTTCCATAGTTACCACTCCGCCTCTGACTCTCGGGCGCTTCTGCACCTCGATTTATTAAGCGATCTTAAATCAGAAATGTTCGATTTATCCAAGGGGAAAAGCCGATATATTTGATCTATTCCCATATGTTGTGGTTTTTCTTAACCTTACGGCAAGTGCCTAACGGCGAAATGTGCCCAAGAATTGCGAGTTATCCCTTGCTCGACATCGCACCTCCAGCAAAGCTGGGCCAAACCTGCAAAAAATAGGGCCACCCGATGCAAGCACTCGTCTACACCGCCCCCAAGGCCATGGAGATGCAAGACCTCCCAACCCCGACTGCGCAGGACGGGGAGGCTTTGATTGAGGTGAAATCGGTCGGAATTTGCGGATCGGACATGCACGGCTATCTAGGGCACGACGACCGCCGACCCGCCCCGCTGGTGCTTGGCCACGAAGCTGCGGGCGTTGTGACATCTGGCCCTAAGACCGGAACCCGCGTCACGGTTAATCCTTTGGTAACCTGCGGCACCTGCCCGGCATGCAGCAGCGGGCGCACCAATCTTTGCCCCACCCGCCAGATCATTTCCATGCCACCGCGCGAAGGGGCTTTCGCGCAATGGCTGACGATGCCCGAAGGCAATCTGATCGCCCTGCCCGACCACCTGAGTTTCGACCAAGCCGCACTGGCAGAGCCGCTGGCCGTGTGCTGGCACGCCATACGGCTCTGCGCGGCGCAGCCCTATGTCGACCTCACCGCCCCTACGGTCGTGATTGGCGGCGGGGCTATCGGGTTCGGGTCTGCCTTGGCGCTGAAAGCGTTTGGCGCGACAGACGTGACCTTGATCGAAACCAACCCGCTCCGCGCTGCACATTTGCGCGGGCTGATCGACATTCCAGTGTGCGAGCCTTCGGATATTTCCATGGGCCAAGCCGCGTTGGTTGTTGATTGCGTCGGCTATAAGGCCACCCGCGAGGCGGCCTGCGCCATGGCAGCCCCTGGCGCAACGATCTGCCATATCGGTCTTGGTGACAGCAACGGAGGACTTGATGTTCGCCGCATAACCTTGCAGGAAATAACAGTTTTCGGGACTTACGCCTATACCGAGAAAGACTTCCAAGACACCGTTGCAGCCATGGCAGACGGGCGTCTGGGTGCGCTCGATTGGGCCGAAGCCCGCCCGCTGTCAGAAGGGCCGCAAGCCTTTGCGGACATCCTTGGGGGCCGCGTTATGACGCCCAAAGTGATTTTACATCCCTAGATAAACAACGCATCGCGAAGCTTCTCTGCCCCCGATTGCAGCACCGGAAGCATGTCGCGCGCATGGGACAGGCTCATCCTTTGGGTCGGACCATGTACCGCCAACGAGGCGACGTAGCGCCCCGTCAAATCACGGATAGGCACCGCTACGGCGACCATATCATCCAGAAATTCTTCGTCATCTTCGGCATAGCCTTGCTTTGCGATCTGCTTCAGCTCCGCCATCAATGCCTCGGCTGACACATGGGTTTTGCGGGTATGGCCCGTCAAGTTCAGCGCAGTTACGAAGGCGACCCGCGCTTTCGGGGTCAACGAAGCCATGAACACCTTGCCCGACGCCGTGCAATGAAATGGCACATTCGTGCCCACAGGCAGCTGAATGCGAAATGACCAGTCGGTATCCACACGGTCCAGATAACGCATCCCCGCCTCTTCCGGCACAACGTAGTTCACCGTTTCCCCAACCGTTTTGGCAATTTCCGACAGCACTTGGTGGCGCGCGATATTGGCCCAGCTTGCATGCAGCAACCCCGCCGACATCAGACGCGTGCGGCGTGCGGCGCGGTAGCCTTTGCCGTCACCGTCGCGCACCAAAAACCCCTCGGCCTCCAATGTGGTGCAAAGCCGATGCACGGTTTGCTTGGGCAATCCGACCGAAGCGTTCATCTCGGTCGGTGTCATGGCCTTGTCGCTATGCCCCAATGCTTCCAGCAATAACAACGTGCGCATATTTGTCGGGATACGCGCATCCGTGTCGGTCTGTTGAGTTCCGGTCGCTGACATAAGTCCTCCAAGGCAAACGCGCCTGAGACCTTCTCGCTCAGCCCGCCACGCAACCGAAAAATGGAAATCACTTGTTTCAGTCGCGAATCCCTGTAGGTTAAACCCATCAAAAACGAGACCACAAGTCTCAATTTTTGATATCTGGAGGGATTTTTGGAATTTGACTATGTGATTGTGGGCGCCGGCTCGGCTGGATGCGCTATTGCGAACCGCCTTTCCGAGAGCGGTAAACATAGCGTTGCCCTGCTCGAAGCAGGCGGGCGCGACAGCAATCCGTGGATCCACATCCCCGTTGGCTATTTCAAAACCATGGATAACCCGAAAACGGACTGGCGCTACAAGGCGGCCAGCGATCCGGGCTTGAACGGGCGGTCTATCCCGTGGCCGCGTGGCCGTGTTCTGGGCGGTTCTTCCTCGATCAACGGTCTGCTATATGTGCGCGGTCAATCGCAAGATTACGATCATTGGGCCCAACTGGGAAATGCCGGATGGGACTGGGACCATGTCCTGCCCTACTTTAAGAAATCGGAAAACTGGCTTGGCGCAGACATTGGTGCGGACCGTGGAACTGGCGGACCTTTGCAAGTTTCCCCCACGCGCCTGAAGCGGGATATCGTGGACAAGTGGATCGACGCCGCCGAGGCCGCTGGCTATAAAAAGAACCCCGATTACAACGATGGCGACCAAGAGGGCGTGGGCTATTTCCAACTCACGATGTCGAAGGGTCGCCGTTGCTCTTCGGCGGTGGCCTATTTGAAACCAGCCCGTGGTCGTCAAAACCTTGAGGTTATCACGCATGCCCAAGCCAAACGGCTCGTCCTTGATGGTAAACGGGTCGTCGGCGTGCAGGTTGACATCAACGGCCAGCACACCGAAATTCGCGCGCGACGGGAAGTTATTTTGTCAGCAGGATCAATAGGTTCCCCGCAAATCCTCATGTTGTCGGGCATCGGGGATGTGGACACGATCAAACCTCATGGCATCGACATGGTGCATGAGCTGAAGGGCGTCGGGCGCAACCTTCAAGATCACCTGCAAGCCCGTCCGGTGTTTAAAACGGACCTGTCGACCATCAACGTGGAAGTGTCCAACTACTTCAAGCAGGGTCTGATCGCGTTGGAATACGCGCTGAAACGCACCGGCCCGATGGCGATGGCCGCGAGCCTTGGCACCGGCTTTCTCAAGACAGAGCCACATATGGAGGTCCCCGACATCCAGTTTCACATACAGCCCTTTTCTGCGACGCATCCTGCGGAAGGCCCGCATAAATTCTCGGCCTTTACCGCGTCGGTCTTGCAACTGCGCCCCGAAAGCGCGGGCCATCTTGAGTTGAAATCGGCCAATTGGCAGGACCACCCCGCCATCCACCCGAATTATCTGGCGACGGAAACCGACCAACGTACGATCGTGAAAGGCATCCAGATCGCCCGGCGCATCACAGAGTTCAGCCCGCTAAAAGAACATATTCTTGAGGAGTTTGCGCCGGGTCAGGACGTGGCCTTTAACGACTATGACGGCACCCTCGACTGGGCGCGCAACACCGCCGTTACGATCTACCACCCGACCGGGACCTGCAAGATGGGGCAAGACGACATGTCCGTCGTTGACGCGCGCTTACGGGTGCATGGCATCGAAGGTTTGCGGGTCGCGGACTGCTCCATCATGCCGACGATCGTGAGCGGCAACACCAACGCGCCGGCGATCATGATCGGCGAGAAAGTCTCTGATATGATCCTTGAGGACACCGCAGCATGATCGACACTTTACTGGATTTCGGCAAAATCGTCGTCGCTGACCTGATCCTGTCAGGCGACAACGCGTTGATCATCGGCATGGCGGCGGCAGGTCTTGCGCCTGAATTACGCAAGAAGGCCATTCTCTACGGCATGATCATCGCCGCTGTTTTGCGCATCGCCTTCGCTGTGGTCGCGACGAAACTGCTGGGCATTCCCGGCATCTTGTTTGTTGGCTCCCTGCTGCTGTTTTGGGTGTGCTGGCGGCTCTACACCGAAATTCGCGATAACGTAGATGAACAGGCCGAACTTGCGCTAGAGCGCGCCGAAGACCCGAACAGAGGCTATACCGGCAAGCCCACGCGGACGATGGCCTCGGCGCTGCTGTCGATCACCATCGCTGACGTCTCGATGTCGCTTGATAACGTGCTGGCCGTTGCCGCGATTGCCGATGGCGACACCAATATGCTGATCTTCGGGCTTGGCCTTGCCATCGTGTTGATGGCCTTTGCCGCAACCATGATCATGAAACTGTTAACCCACTATCCTTGGATCAGCTGGCTGGGGCTGATCGTGCTGCTCTACGTGGCCGGCGAGATGTTCTACCGCGGCGTCTTTGACGCCAGTACCGGGATCGGCCCGATGATGGGCTGGATCGAAGGGTATGAGATGGGCAAGGGCCACTAGCCCCTGCTCGCAGAATTCAACCACCGCACCTTGGAGGAGGAGCGCGGTGACCCGTTGAAGAAAAGGCGGCTCGGGATGCCTTCCCCGATCCGCCAAAGATGAAGCAGAAGGCTTGGACCTTAAGGGAGGACCTTATGTTGAACTTGAAAACCATCACGGCAGGCGCGCTAGGCTTGTCGATGTTGGCCTCGGCGGCATTTGCCGAGACCACAATTCGCGTGCAGTCGGTTATTCCGTCATCTGCGGATGAAATCGTCATGCTGAAAGACTTCGCCGAAGACGTGAAAGCGTTGACCGACGGTGAAGTCGTCATCGAAGTGCTGCCCGCAGGCTCCGTCGTGGGCGTGCAGGAAACGCTGGACGCGGTTGACGCGGGCCTGATCGAGGGCGGCTTCGCTTGGACGCATTACTGGTCCGGCAAGCACCCCGCCGCCATGCTCTTCGGCTCGCCTGTGGCCGGTGCCGGTGTCGGCATCGACAACATCGCGTTCATGTCGTGGTTCCTGAATGCAGGCGGCAAGGAGCTGTATGACCAGCTGTGGGTCGAGATGGGCGTGAACGTCAAAGGCTTCATGCTGCAACCGGTTGGCCCAGAGGCTCTGGGTTGGTTCAAAGAACCCATCGAGACCATGGCCGACTTCCGCAAATACCGCTTCAGGACACCTCCGGGCATTCCGGGCCAGACCTATAAGGACATCGGCGTGGCCTCGGTTGCCATGGGCGGTGGGGACATCCTGCCCGCGCTGGAAAAAGGCACAATCGACGCGGCGGAATGGTGCTGCCCTAAGCCTGACAGCGTCTTTGGTTTCCAGAAAGTCCTGAAGCATTACTACCTTCAAGGCTTGCACCAAGTGGTTGTGAACGCTGATCTTTACATCAATGGCGACGTCTAAAAATCCTTGACACCCTTGCAGCAGAAAGCCATCGAAGTGGCCGCCAACGCGTCGCTGATGAAGTCCATGGCCTACCGCATCCGCGAAAACGGGCTGGCACTGGACAAGCTGGTGAACGAGGACGGCGTGATCTTGCATGACACGCCTGCCGACTACTTCACCGAGTATATGGCCGCTGCCAACAAGGCTCTGGAAACCAACGCCGCCGACAACGCGTTCTTTGCGGAAGTGTGGCAGTCTCAGAAGGACTTCGCACGGACCGCAGTTCCGTTCTGGGCCGGTGCACAGACCTCCAACGCCAATCTGGGCCGCGCCTATGCGGCTGAACTGGCTGCAGGCAAGTAACGCCTGACCTTCCCTGCCCGCGTCACGTATTGCGGGCAGGACCTCAAACGTCACGGCCTTATCGCCAAGGGGAACAGTCCCATGATCAACGAAGATCAAGACAAGATCGACTTCTCGGAATACGAGAATGTCGGCGACGAGCTTCTCGCGGATGCGGGCGGAGCCGTGGGCAAGAAACTGCCCGACGACATGCACCCCCTTGCCCGCAAGGCCATTTACGCCATCGACAATTTCTCCAATTGGCAAGGCCGGATCGCCTGCTTGCTGGTGGTGCCGATCATCTTCGGGATGTTCTACGAGGTTATCGCGCGCAGCTTCTTTCTTGCGCCCACGTTATGGGCCTATGATCTATCTCGCATCCTTTACGGCGTGTCCTTCATGCTGGGGGCTGCCTACGCGCTGATGCGCGGGTTGCACATCCGAGCCGACTTCCTTTACCGCGGCTTCACCGAGCGCACGCAAGGCCGCGTCGACCTGATCCTTTATCTCGTGCTGTTCATGCCCTCGATGATGTTCTTCCTGAAAGCCGGTTACGACTTCTCGCTAAAGTCCTTCCTTCAGGGCGAGCGTGCGGGCGACAGCACCTGGGCGCCCATCGTGTGGCCCGTCAAAATCGCTCTGACCACCGGTGTGTTTTTCCTCTGCATCCAAGGCGTGTCTGAAATACTCAAATCGTGGTACGCCGCGACCCGTGGAAAGTGGCCGGTCTAATGGAATTCTCTAATGAAATAATTGGCCTGTTCATGATCGGGGCAATGCTGTTCGCGATTTTCATCGGCTTCCCCATTTCCTTCACCCTGATCTTCCTTGGTGTCGTCTTCGGCGCGTGGGGATTTGGAGTAAAGCTGACCATCTTCCTGATGACCCTGCAATTCTACAACTCGATGATGGAGCAGACCCTCGCGGCTGTCCCGTTATTTGTCTTCATGGGCTTTATGATGGAACAGGCAGGCTTGATGGAACGCCTCTTCGCGGCGATCCAGATGATGCTGGCCCGCATGAAAGGCTCGCTTTATGTGGCCGTGCTGTTCGTCTCCGTGGTCTTTGGCGCAGCAACGGGCATCGTGGGGGCTTCGGTCACCATTCTGGGCATCATGGCGGCGAAAACCATGAATCGCTCCGGCTATGACGTGCGGCTGGCCGCAGGGACGATCACGGCGGGCGGAACCTTGGGCATCCTGATCCCGCCGTCGATTATGCTGGTGGTCATGGGCCCTGTGCTGGAAATCCCGGTCACCGACCTGTTCGCCGCCGCGATCATTCCGGGCGTCATGATGGCTGCGCTATACCTGATCTATGCGGTCGGGCGCTGCTGGATAAACCCCAAGCTTGGCCCGCCCTTGCCGGAAGAGCTGATCGAGCCGGACAAAAGCAAGATCGCTTGGGAACTGCTTTGGGGGTTTGTGCCACCCACGATCCTGATCGCCTTCGCGCTCGGCTCGATCCTGTTCGGGTTGGCCACGCCCACCGAGGGCGCAGGTATGGGCGCGTTCGGCTCCATCCTGCTGGCGATGGGTTACCGCAAGTTCACGCTGAAAGGCTTCTACGACGCGTTGATCAAAACCTTGGAAATCTCGGTGCTGATCCTGTTCCTTGTGGCGGCGTCCAACTTCTTTGGCGCGGTGTTCTCCCGCCTTGGTACGCCAACAATGATCACCGAGCTGTTGCTGAACCTCGACGTGTCGGCATCCGTGGTGGTGATCTTGATCCTCGCGCTGGTTTTCGTGCTGGGCTGGCCGCTGGAATGGGTGCCGATTGTGCTGATCATCCTGCCGATCCTCGCACCTGTGCTGCTGGAGTTGCAGGTCGACATGCTGTGGTTCGCGATCCTTGTGGCGGTCTGTCTGCAAACCGCGTGGCTCAGTCCGCCCGTGGCGCTATCGGCCTACTTTCTGAAAGGCGTGGTGCCGGAGTGGGACCTAAAGGACATCTATCTGGGCATGATGCAGTTCATGGTGATCCAGCTGGTCGGCCTCGGGATGGTTTTCGCCTTCCCCGCTATCGCGACGTGGTTGCCGGTGTATCTGTACGGCGGCGGCTGACCCCCGTTTCGTTCCGGCAACGAAGCATCTAGCGTTGCCGGAACCGAACAACATCCAGAACTTCGACCAAAAACGCGGTGAACAGGCCAAACACCAACAGCCCGTTTGTGGCCGTCATCCCGGCCAGCAAACGCCAGTTCTCGTCAATCACGACGTCGCCGTAACCAACAGTCGTGAACGATACGATCGCGAAGTAGAGCGCGGTTTCGAGGCGATCAAACAGGCCGATATAAAGATAAACCCCTGCCCATCCCCAAATCGACAAGGTCAGCACCGTCAATATCCAGAACAGTGCGATGATCAACACGACAAGGGTCTGGACCGCACGGCCTTTGCGCCGCAGGCGGGCATCAACCTTGCGGAGCGCCCGTCCGGCAATTTCGAACAACCACGCTGCGATTAGCATCGAGATTATGATCACCACGGATCCGACAAACAAAGCTTTAATCAACGGTGCCAGTTCCCTGATCTTCCAAAACCTAAATCACTTGGATCAGGGTAACGTCACTGTCGCAGGCATGCCACCAGATATAGCCAGCAATGCAGATCCTCAGGCTTCTTTCGCCATTAATGCGTTGACCAGCGCTTCGCACCGCGCTCCGGTTTCGCAATAGGCCAGGATGGGGTGAGGCAGCGTTTTCATCAACGCGGCCATCGCATCGACGTCATCCGCCGTTGGACCACTCATATCAATCGGCAAATATGCAGCCTCCATCCCGGCATAGACCGCGGCTTGGCGCATTTCCTCAAACAGGCTTTGATCAATCGCTTCGCCGTCTGGGCGGTTGCTGACAATCGAGTTGAAGCCAAGCGTATGGATCAACGCCAAATCCTTGGCAGATGGTTGCGCACAGACACTGATTTCAGGCGTTATCTTTCGGGTCTTCACCATAGGGTAGTCCTCCGCTTGGAACTGCGGGAAACCCCGCGTGATGCTGCAATTTCACAAGTGCTAGCATCACGCCGCCGGGCGATCCTTAATCTATATCAAATACCAATGCGGCGTGATCGCGCCCAATCTAGTCGGGCATTATTTTGGTGGCAGGCATCTTCGCCATGGCGACTTTGCCCAGTTCGACCAGCTTGCCCGTTTCGGCAGAGTACTGATCCACCGCTTTCTGCACGAACTCCGCCTGAATATGCTGAACCTGCGCCAGTGATTTTGCATGCAAAATCTGATGCTGAGTCTTTACGTCTTCTTTCACACGATCAGCGACAAAGCTTAGAACTTCAGAGCCGAGATCGCTCATCGCTTCCAGCCATGCCGTCCCCATCGTGGAGGTCGAGGCAAAGCCCGCGCTTTGCATATCGCGGATTGCGGCAAGCGCCGGATTGTCTAAGGCGGGTTTGGTTGTAGATGTTGTTTTGGCAGCCATGGTGCAGTCTCCTGGGTAAAAGGCAGTTGCAGTATTTCACCTTTATACAAAATGCTCTTTGATTTTGGTCAAGGTCACCTTTGCCATCCCCTGCCAGAATGGGTTTTTAGGAGGAAACCCGCCGATGCAGGACCACGGACACAGCAAAGCCGAGATCGCCAAGCGGATTTCCGGCGAGGGTCAAGCCTCGCATCTGCGCGACATGATCTATGGCGGGATTGACGGCGCGGTGACGACATTTGCCATCGTCGCCGGAGTTCAGGGTGCAGGGCTGTCGCCGACCATCATCATCGCCTTAGGCATTGCCAATGTGCTGGCGGACGGGTTTTCCATGGCGGCTGGCAACTATTCCGGCACCAAGGCCGATCTGGATGACCGCAACCGGCTGAGCGCGCTGGAGCATCGGCACATCAAGGAATACCCTGAAGGTGAGCGCGAGGAGTTGCGCCAGATATTGGAACTCAAAGGCCTCAGCGGCGCGTTGCTGGAAGATGCGACGGACGCGATCACCAACAATTCGGAAAAATGGGTGGAGATCATGCTGACCGATGAATACGGTTTGGCCCCGACACCCCCTGCCCCAATGAAGGCGGCCATCGCAACTTTCGCGGCGTTTCTGGTTGCAGGCATCGTACCGCTGTTGCCGTTCCTGCTGGGGTTGCCCAACCCGTTCCTGATCGCGGCCTGTGCCACGGCCTTGGTGTTCTTCGCCATCGGCACCGGCAAAAGCCGCTGGTCGCTGGCACCGTGGTGGCGGTCGGGGTTGGAAACACTTGCCATCGGCTCGACGGCCGCGGCGATTGCCTATTTCGTCGGAACGATGTTCCACATCTAGACGGGAGCGATGTCGCCCCAGATCGGTAGATGGTCCGACGCGCGGCGCGCCAATGGTCCTTCTTCGACGCCAGCGCTGCGCAACTCGAGGCCGCCACTTAAGGCAATCCGATCAAGCGAGGCGATCTGACGTCGCGCATGAAAGGATTGCCCTGGAATGTGAACCTCGAAGCGTCCCGCCAAAGGCTCCATGCCGCGGCGGGTCGACCATTCGTTGAAATCACCGATCAGGACCGTCGGGCGGTCCCTATCGGTCTGTTTCAGAATGGTCTCGAATTGCTGCACGCGGTTCCGCCGGATCAGGCCCAGATGCGCCGCGATCAAGTCCAGTTCGAACGGCCCGCCCAATGTCAGGCGCACCGCCCCGCGTGGCTCCAGGCCGGGCAGGTCCAGATGCGTCACCTTGCCAACCGAGATGCCCTTGCGCACCAGCACAGCATTGCCATGCCAGCCAAGCGCCACTGCGTTGCGGGCAATTGGTGCGACCTCGAAATCCGTCTCTCGTGAGATCAGGTCGCGTGCGAGGGCTGAGGGGCGTGCGCCGAGGCGCATATCGGCCTCTTGCAGAGCCACCACATCGGCCTCCAAGCCGTTGATGACCTCAAGTATGCGCATCGGGTCACGCCTTTGATCCAGCCCACGCGCCTTGCGGATGTTGTAGCTGGCGACACGCAGCGTCGGGGATGACTTGAGGCGGCTCATGCTTGATAGATAGGGTCAGGCTCCCCACGTTTGAAGAAGGAGGGCGTTCACGTGGCATTTACATTGAAAAACCAAAGCCCGTTGCTGTTGCTCATCTGGGGGCTGCTTCTGGCCGTGTCCCTGATCGCACTGGTCTTGGGCCGTTATTCCATGGCCTTCGTGGCCTTTGCGACCTTTGGTTTGTCACTGGCCCCCAACCTGCTGGCGTCGCGCTTCAAGATTGCACTGCCCGTTCCGTTCGTTGTGGCGATCACAATGTTTCTCTTTGCCACGGTCTTTCTCGGCGAGGCTTTCGATTTCTACGGGCGCTTCTGGTGGTGGGATATCGCGCTCCATGGAACCTCCGCCATCGGGTTCGGCCTCACCGGATTCTTGTTCGCGTTCATGCTGTTCGAAGGCGACCGTTTCGCGGCCCCGCACTGGGCGCTGGCGCTGATCGCGTTTTCGATTGCCATGACGACAGGAGCACTTTGGGAGGTATTCGAGTTCACCATGGACAGCCTGTTCGGGTTGAACATGCAGAAAACCGGCCTCGACGACACTATGGGCGATCTGATCGTTGACGCGATTGGCGGGGCATTGGGCTCCTTCGCGGGCTATCTTTATCTGACAGGATCGGACAAAGGCCTGCTGGCCCAGCCGATACGGCAATTTGTCGCCCTCAACCGAAGGCTCTACCTGAAGTCACGCAACAAACTGCGCAAATAGCGCCAAACTATGATGCCATTCCAAACCGCCCCAGCAAGCGGCGCAGGTGGTCACGTTCTTCCAACAGGTCCAGCGCCAGAGCAATTCCGGGCATGTTGATGCCAAGGTCACGCTCCAGCCTGCGGGCTTTCTTGGCCCGCAAAACGCTGATCTGGCTGAAGCTGTATTCCGCCTCTCCCGCACCATGCGGTTCCACGACGCCGTGCTGGATCAGCTCCACCACCCAAGCCTCGTCCGCGTCGCAAAAGCGGCACAGCTCGTGCAGGGTCAACTCGTCCACCAGATTGTCTTCGTCGCTATGTGATTTTGCCTTCTTCATGGTCTAGGCCTCCATGCTTTTGCGCGGATCAAAACTCATTTCTTTCGCCATCTGCTCGTACAGCGCCTGCCCCGCCTGCGTTGTGGTGGGCGGGTTCACGATCTTCAGAACCGCATAAAGATCGCCGGCCAACTTGCCAGGAAGCCCGCGTCCCTTAAGGCGTAGCTTCTGGCCGGTGCGGGCGTTTTCGGGAATGGTGATCCCCACCTCGCCCCCCGGCGTTGGCATCGTGACTTTGCCGCCCAATGCCGCCTCCCAAGGGGTTACGGGCAGATCGACATAGATATCGCGCCCGTCGATGCGGTAGGTCGGATGCGGCGCGAACGCCACCTCAAGGAACAAATCCCCCGCAGGTCCGCCACCAATCCCCGGAGAGCCTTTGCCCTTCAACCGGATATGCTGGCCTTCACGAACGCCTTTAGGGATTTTAACAGATACGTTGCGATCTTTCAGCATCATCCGTCCTGCATCGTCCATTTCGGGAACCCGCATCGTTAAAACGCGGCTGGTGCCGTTGAACGCATCCCCGATATCTAGGGTCACGCGGGCATGTTGATCTTGCCCTGCGGCCCGCATGCCTGACGTCCGTCCCTCAGCCCGCGCGCCAGAGCGGAACAGGTTCTCGAAGAAGTCGCTAAAGGCCGCATCCTCGGGACCGCCCGCACCATGCGGCGGGTCGGAAAACTGATAGCCCTGCTCCCAATCAGGCGGTGGTCGGAAGCCCTGCCCGCCCCTAGGCGGCTCTGCCCCGAGCGCATCATAGGCAGCGCGTTTCTCGGCGTCGCCCAAGACAGCAAAGGCTTCGCCAGCCTCCTTGAACTTGGCGTCCGCGTCTTGATCGGCATTCACATCCGGATGATATTTTCGCGCCAGCTTGCGATAGGCTTTCTTTATCTCATCCTGAGTCGCCGTCCGGTCGACGCCCAGAGCCTTGTAATAGTCCTTGTAGTCCATAATCTGCGGATGCTCCGGTTGAATAGTCGCTTTGCAAGCAAGTGTATCACGGATTTTTCGCACGCGTATTGAGACATCGCAAACAGGACCCCCACCATTCGTGTTAGATTAAGCCAAACAGCCAAGAGGTTTTGATATGAAAAATGCAACCATCCTATCGATCATCGGAGCGAACTGCCCGACGGAGACCCTGTCACCCGTGGCCGATGCGGCGCGTGCACATAATCTTCATCTGGCCTACCTCGCGGTCGGTGCCATCCCGCAATTCCCGAATTTCGGCGTCGGCATGCTGCCCTATGGAAGCCCCGTCGTCCCTGATACGTGGCAAGAGTCGGTCCAGCAGGTGAATACCGACTTGAAGGCCAAACTTGACGAGGTCGAGGCCATGCTGGCCAAGGAAGGATTGTCGGGGGACGTGTCCTCGGTTTACGCAGAACCCGCAGGGCTGGCAGAGCTGGTCTCATGGCGCGCAAAAGTGTGTGACTTAGCCCTCATTTGCAACGGGTTGCGCAGCGAACCTCTGACGTTCAAGAACGTCCTTCACGGTCTGTTGTTCAACTCTGCGGCCCCTGTGGTCCTCAACGATAGCGCGGGCGTCAAAACCTTGTCGGCGAAAAATATTCTCGTGGCGTGGAACACAAGCCTGCCGGCCTCCCGCGCGGTCAAGCGTGCGATCCCTCTGCTCAAACAGGCTGAAAGCGTCACCATTGCGTGCTTTGACCCGAAAATGAGTGAATTGGCAGACGGTGAAAATCCGGGCTCCGACGTCGGGAAGTGGCTGACGCACCATGGCTGCAACGTCACGGTGGAACAGCATCCAAGCGGCGGCAAAGAGGTTGCCACTTGCATTTTGGAGCGTGCGGCGGAAGTCGGGACGGATTTGGTGGTTGCTGGGGCTTATGGCCACTCGCGGCTGCGCGAGAACCTGTTTGGTGGCACCACCGCCAGCCTGTCAGAACAAACAGACGTCGCCGTGTTTATGGCCCATTAAGACCTGTAAGACGGCAAAAAGCCCCCGCGCAGCCAGACAGCCGCGCGGGGGTTATTCTTAGGCCAGATCGAAACGATCCGCGTTCATCACTTTGGTCCATGCGGCAACGAAATCCTTTACGAACTTCTCTGTGTTATCGTCCTGCGCATAGACCTCCGCGTAAGACCGCAGCACCGAATTCGACCCGAACACAAGATCAACCCGCGTGGCCGTCCACTTGACCGCGTCGGTCTTGCGATCACGGATTTCGTAGAGATTGTTGCCCACAGGATTCCACGTGTTGTTGATATCGGTGAGGTTGACGAAGAAATCTGTCGTCAGCGCCCCCTCGCGATCTGTGAACACGCCGTGCTTGGTGCCGCCATGATTGGTGCCCATAGCCCGCATTCCGCCGACCAATACGGTCATCTCATGCGCCGTCAGGCCCATAAGTTGCGTGCGGTCCAGCATCAGCTCTTCTGCGCCAACGGCGTAGTCCTTCTTCAGCCAGTTGCGGTAGGCGTCGTGGATCGGCTCCAGCGGCTCGAAGGATGGAGCGTCGGTCATCTCGTCCGTCGCATCGCCCCGCCCTGCGGAGAAAGGAACAGTGACATCAAAGCCCGCGGCCTTCGCCGCCTGCTCGACACCGACATTGCCGGCCAGCACAATCACATCCGCTATGCTGGCACCCGTGTCGGACGCAATGCCCTCCAGCACGCCCAGAACTTTGGCCAAGCGATCCGGCTCGTTACCGTCCCAGTCTTTTTGCGGGGCCAGACGGATACGCGCACCGTTCGCACCCCCGCGCATGTCAGAGCCGCGATAGGTCCGCGCGCTGTCCCATGCGGTCGAAACCATCTCGCTCATCGACAATCCGCTTTGGGCGATCTTTGCCTTCACCGCATCGACATCATAACCGGTGTTGCCCGCCGGGACCGGATCTTGCCAGATCAGGTCTTCTTGCGGCGCTTCCGGCCCGATGTAGCGGACTTTCGGTCCCATATCGCGGTGCGTCAGCTTGAACCAAGCCCGTGCGAACACTTCGGAGAAATAGTCGGGGTTCTTGTAGAACTTCTCGGAAATCTCGCGGTAGATCGGGTCCATTTTCATCGCCATATCGGCGTCGGTCATGATCGGGTTGCGGCGCACGGACGGGTTCGCGGAATCGACGGGTTTGTCTTCTTCCTTGATGTTGACCGGCTCCCACTGGTTCGCGCCTGCAGGGCTTTTGGTCAGCTCCCAGTCATAGGTGAACAGCAGGTAGAAATAGCCATTGTCCCACCGGGTCGGGTTGGTGGTCCAAGCGCCCTCAAGGCCACTGGAGACCGTGTCGCCACCCACGCCGGTTCCCGTCGGATTGTGCCAGCCAAGGCCTTGCCCCTCTAGCCCGGCACCCTCCGGTGACTCGCCAATCACGTCCGCATTGCCGTTCCCGTGGCATTTGCCAACAGTGTGGCCACCAGCCGTAAGAGCCACGGTTTCCTCGTCATCCATCGCCATGCGAGCGAAGGTTTCGCGCACTTGCAAGGCACTCTTCAGAGGGTCGGACTTACCGTTCACACCTTCCGGGTTCACGTAGATCAGGCCCATTTGGACGGCTGCCAACGGGTTCTCCATGGTCGACGGGTCTTCAAGGTTGTCGTAGCGGCTGTCGCTCGGGGCCAGCCATTCTTTCTCCGCACCCCAATAGACGTCTTTCTCAGGTGCCCAGATATCGGCACGGCCATAAGCAAACCCGTAGGTTTTCAGCCCCATGGATTCGTAAGCGGCGTTTCCCGCAAGGATCAGCAAGTCGGCCCAGCTGAGCTTGTTGCCGTATTTCTTCTTGATCGGCCACAGCAGGCGACGCGCCTTGTCGAGGTTCACGTTGTCAGGCCACGAGTTCAATGGCGCAAAGCGCTGGTTTCCCGTAGCACCACCGCCACGGCCATCAGCCAGACGGTATGTGCCAGCCGCATGCCACGCCATGCGGATCATCAAGCCGCCATAATGGCCCCAATCTGCTGGCCACCAGTCCTGACTGTCTGTCATAAACGCGTACAGATCTTTCTTCACAGCATCATGGTCGAGGGTTTTGACCTCTTCACGGTAATCAAACTCTTCCCCCATGGGGTTGGTCTTCGCATCATGCTGGTGCAAAATGTCCAAGTTCAACGCATTCGGCCACCAATCCATGACAGTGGCCTCCAAATCGGTGTGAGACCCGTGCATGACAGGGCATCCGCCCGCACCGCCAAGTTTGTTTCCGTCCATGATGTTCTCCGCTTGCTGTCTAAAACTGTGGTGTCTTGGCGTCGCCCGATCAGGCACTCGCGATCCAAAAGAATCCCCCCAAGGACACCTCTTCTTCCGAGTCAATTATAGGCGTTAAAATCTATAGTTAAAATTTGTATTTTCTAATTATATCTATAACTTCTGATTATGAGTCAGATCACCTTGAAACATCTCAAATACTTCGAAGCACTTGCCCATCACGGCCATTTCGGGCGGGCTGCCGATGTGTGCTCGATTTCGCAACCCGCGCTGTCTGTGCAGATGAAAGAGCTGGAGCAAATCCTCGGCGCGCCGCTGGTCGAACGCAGCACCCGCAAGATACGCCTGACCCGACTGGGTGAAGAGTTCGCCATCCGCGCCCGCGAGGTGCTGCGTTCCGTGGACGAGCTAAGCGACCTTGCCCGCGCCTCCCGAAACGAGCTGTCCGGTCCGTTCCGCATCGGTATCATCCCGACGATTGCACCGTACCTGTTGCCTGCCTTCGTCAAACGCCTGTCGAAACACCACCCTGATCTGGATCCGCACCCGCGCGAGGCCGTCACGCAACGCCTGATCGACGATCTGCTGGACGGGCGGCTCGATGCGGCAATCGTCGCCCTTCCGGTATCGGAGGCATCCCTGACCGAGGTGGCCCTGTTCGACGAGGACTTCGTGTTGGTGCGCCCTCTTGCTGACGCCGACAAACCTGTCCCCAGCTCTGACAAGCTGCGTGAAATGCGGCTGCTTTTGCTAGAGGAAGGCCACTGCTTCCGCGATCAGGCGATTTCGTATTGCAACCTGTCGTCATCCCTGCCGCGCGACTTGATGGAGGCGAGTTCGCTCTCGACCTTGGTCCAAATGGTCGGTGCGGGCATTGGCGTCACTTTGATCCCCGAGATGGCAGTGCCAATCGAGACCCGCTCCGCCGCTGTGTCTGTCGCGCGACTGCCCAAGCCCCAACCCTCCCGCACAATCGGCATGGTGTGGCGCAACACCAACCCTTTGGCCGACCACCTGACGGGCATTGCGGAGTTGTTCCGTGACGTGGGAACAAGCCAAGCGAAGTCATTTAACAACCCAGTTGCAGATAGAGCACGACACCATGACCATTAAACTCGGACTGATTGGGGATAATATCGCCGCATCAAAGGCCCCTCACCTGCACCGAACAGCAGGGCAGCTAACAGGGGTAGAGGTCACCTATGACCGCCTCGTCCCCAAAGAGATGGGCCTGACCTTCGAAGAGGTTTTCGCACAGGCGCAAGCCAGCGGGTTTCGCGGGCTCAACGTGACCTACCCGTATAAAGAGCTGGTGGTGAAGAAGGTCACCGTGACCGATCCCTTGGTGCGTGCGATTGGCGCGGTGAATACGGTTGTGTTCACGCCAGATGGACCACAAGGACACAACACCGATTACAGTGGCTTCGTGCGGGCCTACCGCTCTACGCGCGACGAAAACCCCGGGAAGGTCTGCCTGATCGGGACAGGAGGCGTCGGCAAGGCAGTCGCGTTCGGCCTGATCGCGTTGAACGCGAGAGAAATCCGCCTTGTCGATCTCGACGGTGATAAAGCGCGCGAGCTGGCCGAGGCGTTGATCGCCTTTGCCCCTGACATCCACGTTACAGTCTCCTCAGACGTGATCACCGCCGCGCAAGGTGCGGGCGGTATAATCAACTGCACACCGCTGGGCATGGGCGGCATTGGTGGCACCCCCCTGCCCGCCGACGCGATGCGCGGTGCGTCTTGGGCCTTCGATGCAGTTTATACCCCTGTCGATACCAACTTCCTGCAAGATGCGACGCACGCAGATCTACGCATCATTTCCGGCTACGAGCTGTTCTTTGGCCAAGGTGTCGACGCTTGGGATATCTTCACCGGTATCGCCATAGATCACGCAGCACTTCGTGCTGCCATTCAAGGCGACGCGCTATAATCAAATCTGCCGCTCTTGATCTGTGACCGCCTAAGCCGGCTCCATCGTCGCCTCGACCCATTCGACCAAAGCCTCAGCGTTTGGCTCTACCATTTGGGCGCACCCGTCGGTAAATTCCAGGAACGCGTGCTCGCTGAGCCCGTTTGTTCCAACAAGAACCGGAACGCCGAGCGAAATGGCCTCCGCTATAATATCCCTGAAGCCACGTCCGTCGGCCTCGTGCTTGCCGAACTTGTTGACGATCAGCACATCCGCCCCCGCCCGAAGCTGCTGCGTGGCCATGCCAACGGCGCGTTCCAGCGCGTCGGGGTCAAGGCGACATCCATGCGACTCCTTGCCAAGGCTTTGCGAAATCCGGATGGCAGGCCCGTCTGGAAGCACCAGTACATCCATATCACACGGGCCGTCGCAGACCCGTTCGGTATTCACCTGAACGGTGCCGCACAAGCGCAGCCCCTTGCCAGCGAGTGTTTCGGCAAGCGTTGCCAGCATCAAGTCCGTGTCGCCGCGACCGGGCGCGATTGTGTAAGCAATGTTCATATGCTCAGCCTTCCTGCAAAGAGAGAGAGTTAAAGAGGTTATTCCGGCTCACGACTGAGCCTCCGACTGAAAGTGACCGGGGCCGACGGTGCAATCGAGGTCGCGCAGCAGGCCGTTCTTCAGGCCGTAGATCAAGCCGTGAATGCGCACGCCAACACCGGCTTTCCACGAGCGTTGGATAATCGGCGTCTCGGCAATCCGCCGGACACCTTCGATCACGTTCAATTCCGCCAGCCTGTCCTGCCCCAGCTCTGCATTGGCCAGCGTCGATAGATCAACCGCATAGGACCGCGCCAAGCGCCGGATGGGTTCCAGCCAATGGTCGGCCAAGCCGTGCGGCAGATCATCCGTCGCCGCTTTCACGCCACCGCAGCCATAATGGCCGCAGACGATCACCTCGCGGATATTTAGTGCATCGACCGCGAACTCCAGCGACGACAACAGGTTCATATCCGTCGAATGAACCACATTCGCGACGTTGCGGTGAACGAATACCTCGCCGGGATCAAGCCCTGCGACGACATTGGCCGGCACGCGGCTGTCCGAGCAGCCGATCCAGAAGAATTCCGGCGTCTGGCGCGTGGCGAGGCGGGCAAAGTAGCCCGGCTCCTCTTCATTGCGCTGGCGCGACCACTGCGCATTCCGGTCAAGAAGGGTTTTTAGCATGGCGCTATCCTATCACACGGTGGAGCCCACGCCGCTCAAGCATGTGCCGCCGCATTTTATCAAGGTCATTTGCCTTCAAGCGGACCCGCGCGATGGGCAGCAAAATTGCATTCTCGACGCTTATATGACTGCGGGCATGCGACGCGAAGTTCCGGATCATCCGGCGGGTCCGCTGCGACATCGGCGTCGCCTTGCCCAGAAGCGAGACAATCGCCGGAAGGTCGACCATCGCATGGCCATGGTTGGAGTGCAGTCGCGTGATCACGTCGTCGATCCGGTCTTCGGCCTTGCACCGCAAACGCATCAGCGGAACCAGGTCCTCGTTCTCGTCTTGTAGATGCAAGGGAAGCTCTTCCTTCAAATAGGTGATGACGGTTGTCACGTCCGCGGCCTCTGGGGCCGCGGACTGGGCTATCTGGTCAAGCAGATCACAGATACCACGTTCGCGGGTGTTGTCTTCCACCAGAAAATCCAGTGGATTTCCAAGCTCCCGTGCTGAATGGAAATATCCAATTCTTCGATGTGAGCCGGTCATGAAGTCACCCTCGGATCGCTAGACAGGTTTCAAATCGGCCCCTTTGATTTCGGACGCCTGAACCAGTTGATCGACAAACTCCCGCGCCTGACGCGCCCAAGTCGCCTTTTCCATGGCATCAGAAATTTTCTGACGCACGCTCTCGAATGGCAGAGGTTGTCCCTCGGCCAACGCATCCAAGCGGATGATGTGATAACCGTGACGGCTCAAAACCGGATTTTCGGTAATTTCACCCTCCGACATCTCGCGTAGAACGGCTTCGAACTCCGGCACCGTATCGCCCGGACCAAGCTGGCCCAACGCCCCACCCGAAGACTTGGAGCCACAATCGCTTTCGCGCTTAGCCAACGACGCGAAACCTTTGGGCTCCTTGAACGCCATTTTGGCGATCAGTTCGGCGCGTTTGAGCGCTTTCTCCGTGGCCGCTTTGTCACGCGGATCGCAGGCGCACAGAACATGCGACACCTCCCAAAGTACGGGCGAGCGGAACCGCTCGGGGTTGCGATCGAACTCGGCGCGGATGTCGGCATCGTCGGGCGCGCCGACATCCACCGCCTGATCGAGAAGGCCCCTGATCAGGGCCTCCTCTTTTGTCTCGAAGCGTCCCGGCCCGACTTCGGCCGGTTCAGCTTGCAAACCCTGCCGCTTGGCTTCTTGCAAGAGCAAGGTGCGCACGGCCACAGCATTGGCCGCTTTGCGCCACGCGATACCGGGTTTGCCCTTCGGGGCATCATGGTGCTGCGTCTCGGCCGCGATCAATGCGTGCGGGACGGTTTCGCCGTTGACCACAAGGTCAGGGAACAAAGATGCGTTCATAGATCCTACTCCGCAGGTTTTACTGATTTGCGGCGAGACCGCACGATTTGGTAGCCGGGCCGCGAGAGGTAGCGGAACGGTGCCGCAAATCCCGAGATCATGTGCACCAGTCGCGTGAACGGGAACAGGATCGTAATCAGAAGCCCGAGGAAGATGTGGATTTTGTAGAGCCAGTGAACATTCACAACCATCGCCCACGCGTTGAGCTTCAGGAAGACCACACTTTGTGACCATGTCATGAAGCGCACCATTTCGGCCCCGTCCATATGTTGGAGCGTCAGCGTGATGGTGCCTAGACCGATCAGCAGTTGCAGCCAGATCAGAACCAGAATTCCGATATCCGCAAAGCTTGTGTGCCGCCAGATACGCGGGTCGGTGACGCGGCGATGGATCAACAGCGTGGCGCCGATCAGCGCCATAATACCCGCCGTGCCGCCAAGGATAACGGCCATCCACTGCTTGAGCGCATAAGGAACGCCAAGCGCGTCCAACACCCAAACCGGGGTAAACAGGCCAACCAGATGCCCGCCGAAGACGGTGATGATGCCCACGTGGAACAGGATAGAGCCCCACACAAGCTGTTTGCGCCGCAATAGCTGGCTGGAAGACGACTTCCACGTGAACGGATCACGCTCGTAGCGTGCGATCGACCCGACAACCAGAACGGTCAGCGCGATATAGGGCATGATCCCGAAGATGAAGTAATCAAGATGTTCTTGCATGTTGTTTTCTCCCTATTCGGCCGCATGCTGCGGCGCGGGGGTGACAGGTTCGTCCATGCGTGAAAGCATGTCGCGCACTTGTGGGCAGCCGGCGTTCGGATCAGGGCCGAACAGCACTTCGCTCTCCTCCCAAATCTCGTCCAGCGCCTCTAGGTCGTTGGGATCGACGTCGGGTTGCTCCAGCAGTTCGGCAACCGCCGCGCTGTCAACCTTCGCGCCTGAAAGCTGCAATAGAGCGGCAAACACCGCGCCATAAGCGCTTTCGCGACGTGCCAACCGTTCGGTCAACGCGTCAAAGATATGGGCCGCATCCGCCAGGATGTCTTGAGCCTCATCCGCCGGACGGGTCGCCAGAAACTCCAGCAACACCGGCAAATGATCGGGCAGCTCCGAGGTGGCAGGCTCAAACCCGCCATCTCTGTAGGTTTCTACCAGAGACACCATCGCCCCACCCCTGTCGCGACTTTCGCCGTGAACGTGCTCGAACAGATTGAGCGACAATGTGCGCGACCGGTCGAACAGCATCACATACTGCTCTTGCAGCTCGTAGATGTCGCTCTCGCTGAGGGCTTCGACCAGCGGGCGCAACGCCCGCCGTGCCGCTGTTGTAAGGCGGGACTCGGCGGCAAGAACACCGCCGATTTCCGGCATGGCTTCCTGCAAATCCCGCGTCGGGTAGCTCAGGATCAGCGAGATCGCTTTAAGAGTACGGTCCATGTTATTTCGCCTCCTGCGGGATTTTCAGATCAGGCATTTTCAGGGCTTTCTTCGACCCGCCGAAAAGCGAGCCTTTGGAGATACCCGGAGAACATCCGTTGGTATCGGTGAAGCCACAGCCGGAGCGCAATTCATACGCATCCTCGACCTGTTCACGGTGGGTTGTCGGGATCACGAAACGGTCCTCGTAGTCGGCAAGGGCCATGATCTTATACATGTCCTCGATCATCCGACCGCTCAGCCCGACCTTCTCGACGATGCCTTCGTCGATCACACCCTCTACGGTTTTGGACCGCATATAGGCACGCATGGCCAGCATCCGCTCCAACGCGGTGGCAACAGGCGCTTCATCCCCTGCCGTCAGCATATTGGCGAGGTATTTCAGCGGGATACGCAGGTTGCGCACATCCGGCATTCCGCCGGTCATACCGATTGCACCGGCCTCTGCTGCGTTCTGGATCGGGGAGAGCGGCGGGATGTACCACACCATAGGCAACGTCCGGTATTCCGGGTGCAGCGGGAACGCGACTTTCCAATCCATCGCCATTTTCCAGATCGGGCTTTCGGCGGCAGATTTGATCCAATCCTCCGGCACACCATCGCGGCGGGCCGCTTTGATCACCTCGGGGTCTTTGGGGTCAAGGAACACGCCAAGCTGTGCATCATACAGATCGGTCGTCTCAGGTGCGTTCGCAGCCTCTTCGATCTTGTCTGCATCATAAAGCATCACACCCAGATAGCGGATGCGGCCCACACAGGTTTCCGAACACACGGTCGGGTTGCCGGATTCAATGCGAGGGTAACACAACGTGCATTTCTCGGATTTGCCGCTTTCCCAGTTGTAGTAAATCTTCTTGTAGGGGCAGCCGGACACACACATCCGCCAGCCGCGGCATTTCTCTTGGTCGATCAGAACGATGCCGTCTTCTTCACGCTTGTAGATCGCACCTGACGGGCACGAGGCCGCGCAAGCCGGGTTCAGGCAGTGTTCGCACAGACGCGGGAGATACATCATGAATGTATTCTCGTACTCGCCATAGATCTCCTTCTGGATGCCCTCGAAGTTGTAGTCTTCCGAGCGCTTGGAGAATTCGCCACCAAGGATTTCTTCCCAGTTCGGGCCTTTCTCGATCTTCTGCATCCGCTCGCCGGTAATCTTCGAGCGTGGGCGTGCCGTCGGGAACGCCTTCACTTCGGGCGCAGATTTCAGGTGATCATAGTCGAAATCGAACGGCTCGTAGTAGTCGTCGATCTCGGGCAGGTCGGGGTTGGCGAAGATATTCGCCAAAATCCGCCACTTGCCACCTTGCTTGGGCTGCAGTTTGCCGCCCTTGCTGCGTTCCCAACCGCCGTTCCAGCGGGCCTGGTTTTCCCAGTCGGTGGGATAGCCAAGGCCCGGCTTGGTTTCGACGTTGTTGAACCATGCGTATTCGACACCGTCGCGGCTGGTCCATACGTTCTTGCAGGTCACAGAGCAGGTATGACACCCGATGCATTTATCGAGGTTCAGCACCATGCCGATTTGAGCGCGAACTTTCATTCTGCAGCCTCCTTGTTGTCGGTTGCTTCATCATCAAGCCAGTCGACATTTTTCATTTTACGAACAACGACGAACTCGTCCCGGTTCGACCCCACGGTCCCGTAGTAGTTGAACCCGTAGGACTGCTGCGCGTAGCCGCCGATCATGTGGGTCGGCTTCAGCACCGTGCGGGTGACCGAGTTGTGGATACCGCCCCTGTTGCCCGTCTTCTCGGAGCCGGGGGTGTTCACGATCTTTTCCTGTGCGTGATACATGAAGGTCGTGCCTTCCTTGATCCGCTGGGACACCACCGCACGGGCCGTTAAGGCACCGTTGATGTTGTACAGCTCGATCCAGTCGTTATCGACAATGCCCGCCGATTTGGCGTCCACTTCCGAAATCCAGACCACCGGCCCGCCCCTGTTCAGCGTCAGCATCAACAGGTTGTCGGAATAGGTCGAGTGGATGCCCCATTTCTGGTGCGGCGTGATAAAGTTCAGCACAAGGCTGTCACCTTCATCCTTCACCGCATCGGTGATGGTCTTGAGGTCGACCGGAGGCCGGTAGCTCATGAACCCTTCACCAAAGGCGCGCATCCACAGGTGATCCTGATAGAGCTGCTGACGACCTGTCAGGGTCCGCCAGGGGATCAACTCGTGCACGTTGGTGTAACCCGCGTTGTAGCTGACCTTCTCGCTCTCAATGCCCGACCATGTGGGCGACGAGATGATCTTGCGCGGTTGCGCCGCGATGTCCCGGAAACGGATCTTGTTGTGGTGTTCGCCTTCGGCCAGATGCGCATGTTCGCGTCCCGTGGCTTTTTCGAGCGCTTCCCACGCTTTGACCGCAACCTCGCCGTTGGTTTCCGGCGCCAGCATCAAGATGACCTCGCAGGCGTCGATGGCGGTGTCGATTTTTGGACGACCCGCAGCGGCACCGTCTAGCTGGACCCCGTTCAAGGCCGACAGGTTGTCGATCTCGTCTTGGGTGTTCCAATTGATGCCTTTGCCGCCATTCCCGAGCTTGTCCATGAGCGGACCAAGGGCAGTGAAGCGATCATAGATTGCTGTGTAGTCCCGCTCGACCGTAATGTAGTTCGGTGCGGTTTTGCCGGGGATCAGCTCGCATTCGCCCTTTTTCCAGTCCATCACCTGATCCTGCGCAATCTCGGCAGGTGTGTCGTGAAGGATCGGCAAGGCAACGATGTCCGTCTCGTGCTCCAGATAGCCCGGAGTGATCTCTTGAAATTTCTTCGCGAGAGATTTGAAGATTTCCCAATCCGATTTGGACTCGTAGGCAGGGTCCACAGCCGCCTGTAGCGGGTGGATGAACGGGTGCATGTCCGACGTGTTCATGTCGTCTTTTTCGTACCAGGACGCCGTAGGCAGAACGATGTCGGAATAGACGCAGGTGGTCGACATACGGAAGTCGATGGTCACCAGCAGGTCCAGCTTGCCGCGTGGCGCTTCGTCATGCCATTTGGCCTCTTTGGGAAGTTGCCCCCCCTCTTCGCCCAAGTCCTTGCCCATGACGCCATGATCGGTGCCAAGCAGGTGCTTGAGGAAGTACTCGTGCCCCTTACCGGACGAGCCAAGCAGGTTGGAGCGCCACACAAACAAGTTGCGCGGCCAGTTTTCCGGCGCATCGGGGTCTTCGCAGGCCATCTGCAAATCGCCGGATTTCAGCTGCTCCGTCACGTAGGCCGGAACCTCCTTGCCTGCCGCCTTCGCCGCCTTGGCAACCTCCAGCGGGTTCGTCTTCAGCTGTGGCGCAGACGGCAGCCACCCCATCCGCTCGGCGCGGATGTTGTAGTCGATCAGGCTTGCGTCCCAATCGCCGTCCGGTGCTGTCGGGCTTAGGATTTCCTTCGACTCCAGCGTCTCGTAACGCCACTGATCCGTGTGCGCATACCACGCCGAGGTGGAGTTCATGTGCCGTGGCGGACGGTTCCAATCAAGTGCGAAGGCCAATGGTTGCCAGCCGGTTTGCGGACGCAGCTTTTCCTGCCCCACATAGTGCGCCCAGCCACCGCCGGACTGACCAACACACCCACACATCACCAGCATGTTGATGATGCCGCGGTAGTTCATGTCCATGTGGTACCAGTGGTTCAGACCGGCGCCCAAGATGACCATCGACTTGCCGTTGGTCTTCTCTGCATTGTCCGCAAACTCGCGGGCGACGTGGATGATCTTGTCCTGCGGCACACCGGTGATCTTCTCTGCCCAAGCCGGAGTACCGGGCATGTCGTCGGCATAGTCACTGGTGACCCAATCGCCACCCAAACCACGATCAAGGCCGTAGTTGGCGCAAAACAGGTCGAACACCGTTGCTACGGCGATCTTCTTGCCTTTCGGCCCTTTGATCATCTTGACGGGAATGTTGCGTGTCAGGACATCAGGATGATCCGCATCGGTTGCGAACTGGCCAACAGCCTCGCCGCCAAAATATGGGAAATCAACGCCGACAACCTCGTCGTGTTCTTCCTCCAGAACGAAGCTCATCGAAAGTTTGGTATCAGCCGCCGATGCACGTTCTTCGAGGTTCCATTCCCCGTCCTCGCCCCAGCGGTAGCCGACCGATCCGTTCGGGGCGACAAACGCCTTGGACGTCTCGTCATAGGCAACGGTTTTCCACTCGGGGTTGTTCTTTTCACCCAGCTTGCCTGCCAGATCATCCGCCCGCAGGAAGCGGCCCGGGATCATGCGCCCGTCCTTTTCTTCCAGCTTCACCAGCATCGGGAAGTCGGAGTATTTGCGGGTGTAGTCCTCGAAATACTCGGCCTGACGATCAAGGTGGAATTCGCGAAGGATCACGTGACCGAACGCCATCGACAGCGCCGCGTCAGTCCCCTGCTTGGCATTCAACCAAACATCGCCAAACTTGGCGGCCTCCGAATAGTCAGGGCAGATGACAGCAGATTTGGTGCCTTTGTAGCGGGCTTCGGTGTAGAAATGCGCGTCAGGTGTCCGTGTTTGCGGCACGTTCGAACCCCAGAGCAGCAGATAGCCCGCATTGTACCAGTCGGCGCTTTCGGGAACGTCCGTCTGCTCGCCCCAAGTCATCGGCGAGGCTGGTGGCAAATCGCAATACCAGTCGTAGAAGGACATGACGGTGCCGCCCAACAGCGACAGATACCGGGAGCCCGCCGCGTAAGACACCATCGACATTGCTGGAATGGGCGAGAAGCCGAAGACGCGGTCAGGGCCGTAGGTTTTGGCGGTATAGGCGTTGGCCGCCGCGGTGATCTCGGTCGCCTCGTCCCAAGTGGCGCGCACGAAGCCGCCCTTGCCGCGTGTCTCGACATAGGACGCGCGCAGGATCGGGTCGCTCTGGATCGCGGTCCATGCCGCAATCGGGTCCATCGTCTCGCGCATTTTGCGCCAGATCTTCATCAACTTGCCGCGGATCAACGGGTTTTTCACCCGGTTCGCAGAATACAAATACCAGCTATAGGACGCCCCACGCGCGCAGCCGCGCGGCTCGTGGTTGGGCAGATCAGGACGCGTGCGCGGGTAGTCGGTCTGTTGGGTTTCCCATGTCACGATGCCGGACTTCACGTAAATCTTCCAGCTGCACGACCCGGTGCAGTTCACCCCGTGGGTCGAGCGCACCACTTTGTCGTGACGCCAGCGATTGCGATACGTGTCTTCCCAATCGCGGTTTTCACGGGTCACTTGTCCGTGTCCGTTCGAGAACTGTTCCAATTCCTTGGACTGGAGGAAGTTCAATCTGTCGAGCAGGTGGCTCATGTCATTGTCTCCTAAGTGGCGTTAAGTGCGCCGCCCGTCCTCGGGCGGCGCAGGAGGTTGTTTGGTTCAGCAAGGAACAGGTGCTGTTTTGCGGCTGTAGTAGACCCAGCAAATCACCGCACAGATTGCGTAGAAAACAAGGAAGGCCCAGAGTGCGCCATTCGGTGCACCTGTCATTGCAATCGAGGTGCCGTAGCTTTTCGGGATAAAGAAGGCCCCGTAAGCCGCGATTGCACTGGTGAAAGCGATGATCGCGGCGCTTTCGCGTTCGATCTGCTTTTGCAGCAATCCAGCATCCAGATCAGGCATCAGGCGCGGAACTTCCTGGCGCATGATTGCCGGGATCATCTGGAAGGTCGATGCATTGCCGACACCTGTCAGGAAGAACAGCGCCATGAAGCAGGCAAAGAACATCCAGAAGTTACCGCCTACCCCATCAGCTGGCAGGAATTGCAGCACACCGAAGACCGCTACGATCATTCCGACAAACGTCCAGAACGTCACCCGACCACCACCGAACTTGTCAGATATCCATCCGGTACCAGCGCGGCTCAAAGCTCCTACAAGTGGGCCAAGGAAGGCAAATTGCAGCGCGTTGACTTCAGGAAACTGGGTTTTCATCAGCAGCGGGAAGCCCGCTGAATACCCGATGAAGCTCCCGAATGTACCCGTGTATAGGATACACATGATCCAGTTGTGGAACCGTGAGAAGATAATAGCCTGATCCGAGAAGGACGATTTGGCCGAAGCAATATCGTTCATCCCCAGATAGGCCGCGATTGTAGCCAAGATGATGAACGGTACCCAGACGAAGCCTGCGTTTTGCAACCAAAGCTCGCCGCCATCGCTAAGGGCTACCGGCTCACCGCCCAAAGCACCGAAGACACCCATGGTGATGACCAGCGGCACCAGAAACTGCATGACGGACACACCGAGGTTGCCAAGACCGGCATTCAGCGCCAGTGCGTTCCCCTTTTCAGCTTTTGGATAGAAGAAGCTGATATTGGCCATGGAGGACGCAAAGTTACCACCACCCAGACCACAGAGCAGCGCCAGCACCAAGAAGATCAGGTATGGCGTTTCGGGGTTCTGCACGGCGTAGCCGATGCCCATTGCGGGCAGCAGCAGCGATGCGGTGGACAGGGTTGTCCAGAGCCGCCCACCAAAGATCGGCACCATGAAGCTGTAGAAGATGCGTAGCGTTGCACCGGACAGACCAGGAAGCGCCGCAAGCCAGAACAGCTGGCCTTGGGAGAAGTCGAACCCGATGGCAGGCAAACGCGCAACCACGACCGACCACACCATCCAGACCGAAAACGCCAAAAGCAGTGCCGGGATCGAGATCCACAGATTGCGGCGTGCAATCTTGCGCCCTTTCGTCGCCCAGAACTCTTCGTTCTCGGGCTCCCACTCGGTCAACGTTGCAGCAGACGGGGCAACCGGGATTGGCATACCTTCGAATTCAGGCAACTCAGGCAACGCGTCGCGGGCAACATCAGGGTTGGCACGCTCCATGTTGCGCACCGAGAAGTGCATCCATGTCAGCGCGATTGCGACCAACAGGAACAGGAAGGCGAAACAGGTTGTATAAACTCCAGTCAAGTCCAGCAAAGCGCCAAAGATAATCGGCAATACGAAACCGCCAAGACCACCGATCATCCCGACAAGACCACCAACTGAACCGACGTTATCAGGGTAATAAACAGGGATGTGCTTGTAGACCGCCGCCTTACCAAGGCTCATGAAAAAGCCAAGACCGAAGATCATCAAAACAAATGCTCCAAACCCCATTTCGGTGGAGAATGAAATGTCCCCACCCTTGGCGTGGATTGTGTAGCTGGTCGACGGATAGGACAGCATGAACAGCATCAGTAGCGAGAACCCGAATGTCCAGTACATCACTGCCCGTGCGCCGAAACGGTCGCTCAAATGGCCACCATATGCTCGGAATATACTAGCCGACAAAGAGAACGCGGCAGCAGCCATACCGGCGGTGCGAATATCGACCGCGTACACATCAACCAGATAGTGCGGCAACCATAGCGCCAAAGCGACGAAGGCGCCGAAAACAAAGAAATAATAGAGCGAGAAACGCCAAACCTGAATGTTCTTGAGCGGTGCAAGCTGCGCGCTCAGCGTCAGGGCCTTGCCACCGGATTTGCGACGGGCCTCGAAGACCGGATCATCCTTGGCGAAAAGGAAGAAGACAATCGCGATTGCGGCAAGGCCAAGCGCCCAAATATTCGCCACAGCTTCCCAGCCATAAGCGACCATCACAAACGGAGCACCGAACTTGGTCACTGCAGCACCGACGTTACCAGCCCCGAAGATGCCAAGCGCCGTGCCCTGCTTCTCGCGCGGATACCAGTGCGACACGTAAGCGACCCCGACTGCGAACGAGCCGCCAGCGAGGCCAACACCAAGTGCTGCGACCAAGAACATTATATAGGTATCGGCCATGGTCAGCAGGAAAGTGGCTGCCGCTGCCAAAAGCATCTGGACCGGAAAAACGATCCTGCCCCCGTATTGCTCTGTCCAGATACCCAACATCAATCGTGTAAGCGACCCTGTCAGGATCGGCGTTGCCACCAAGATGCCAAATTGTGTTTCGTTAAGCCCCAACTCGGATTTGATCTGAACGCCGATAATGGCAAAAATAGTCCAGACTGCAAAGTTGAGCGTAAATGCGATTGTACTGAGAGACAGAGCCCGGTTTTGGTCTCCACGCGTTACTCCGGAAAGTGCGTTCACGACGTGTCCTTTCATTTGCATGCGCCCGAACGGCACATCAATTACGCGGCAAACTAGGATACTGAGGGGCTCATTAAGATTGATCTGAGTCAAAACAGGGGGAAAACGCAGCAAAACAAATGGGTTACAAACTTTAGTCAAGCGGAGCCATTGCAATATCAAGGCTGATGACCGGATAGATCAATCAACCGTTTGACATTAATCAATTGAAGCGGCGACAATGCATCCTGAACCTAGGGAAACCGAACATGCCTGAGTCGCACCACGCTGACATCCGAAGCCTTGATCTTTTTTCGGAGATGGAAGAGAGCAACTTCAAAGCTCTGATGCGCGGATCCTACGTGCAGAACTTCCCGCAAAGAATCGAGCTGATCATGGAGGGAGAGAGTTCCGACTTTCTGCATGTCGTGCTGTCCGGCTCTGTCGATCTCTATTCATGCTGGAACGACCAGGAGACGAGCATGGCGACGATCAGGCCGGTCTCGACGTTCATTCTAGCCGCAACGATCAAGGACGCGCCCTACCTGATGTCCGCACGCACGCTGGAGAAAAGCCGCATTGCCCTTATTCCATCGCAGGACGTACGGGCGATTTTTGACATTGATGCCGCCTTCGCCCGCGCCATCGTGAACGAGTTGGCACAGTGCTATCGCACGGTCGTCAAGAACACCAAAGACCTCAAGCTGCGCTCCTCGCTGGAGCGGCTGGCAAACTACCTGCTGCGCCAGCACAACAAAACAGGCTCGTCGGTGATTGATCTGAGCATGGAAAAACGACGACTGGCCTCGTTTCTGGGGATGACCCCCGAAAACCTGAGCCGCGCCTTCAAAGGACTAAGCCCTTTTGGTGTGACGGTCTCCGGCAGCCAGATCAAAATCGGCGACGTCGAAACGCTCGAAGCCTTCGCAAAACCCAGCGTCCTGATCGACAACATGCAAAGCTGAGAGCGGCGTTCAGCCGCTGTGACGGCAAAGGTCCGCAATAGTAGAAACATAGGTCAATATTATTAAATGAATTTCTTAGGATTCAATTCTCAGATACCGCAATCAATACCACGCCAATTCTAAAAACTTACTGATTTTGCTCTTCCATAAACCACGGGCATGCCGATATTCAGGGCCAAATGCTAACATACGAGGCACCGACGCCTTTACTGATTGGGTCCCCTATTGATACCGATCGACATCAGCCCATCCATCCTACTGTTCACCATTCTAACTCTCCAAATTGCAGAAAAAGGCCAAGTCTAACCTGCTGGGTGAAGCAGCTGGTTCGTCCCATGAGTTGCAGTTCGCGCTAGCTGCGGCGGGCGAGCCATAAAGGTTCATACCAAGCTTCTGACAATAAGCCCTTTGGGCCACGGGGGGATCAGTTGGGCAAAACCGGCATTGGGACAATCGGCCTAGCAAAAGCAATCATTTTCGGCTCTGAGTTCCACGCCGGGTTCCTCTGCCACGATGCATCGACAGATGGCAATCCATGCGAACCTTCGTGTCTGCTAAGCAGTTATGCACCCATAAGAATATTTCCGGCCGTATAGCGTCGCGCGGTATAAACGGCTCTCAAAACAACAACAATTATTGCTCAGGGAACGGCAGGCAGATCAACTGATCGGCCCGTACTGGACGAGATCTCAATCGCCTCTATCACCCGCTGAGAGATCAGCGCTTCGCGGCCTGTCACCATCGGCCTTCCGCCGGTCTGGACAGCATGGACGAAGTCCTCGATCACGGCTTGATGCCATTCATGCGTGCCTCCCGACAGCGGCGTAACGACGTGGCCCGCCCCTCTTTGCGCGCAGACCTCGTGCCGCCCGTCACGCCAATCGACTTCGAGAGCATTTTTGTCGATGCGCAATGACGCCCGGTCAAAATGCAGCCGGATCACCTCAGTGCGATGTGGATACATCGCTGTACTGGCCACGAATGAGCCCACAGCCCCGCAGGCAAATTCCAGACCAGCGACGGCGAAGTCTTCCGCCTCCATCCGGTGCAAAGACGTAGTCGCCGTCATCGCCTGAATGCGTGTTAGGGGACCAGTAAGGCTCAGCGCGAGGTCGATTGAGTGGATCGCGTTGGTGATCATCACCCCACCACCATCGCGGGTGTAGGTGCCTCGCCCCAACTCGTCATAATAGGATTGATCGCGCCAAAGCGGCACCGCGATCTCGACGAGGCCGAGCTTCCCAAGTGTGTCACTGGCAACAAGTCGGGCGGCGGCAATTGAAGGCGCTCTCTTCCGGTGCTGGAACACCACGCCGAGGGCCACGCCCGCGCGTTCGCAAAGTTCAACAATCTCTTCCGCTTCCGCAACGGTCCTCGCGACGGGTTTTTCGAGAAGGATGTGTTTGCCTGCCTTTGCCAGGCCCTCGATGATCTCAAGTCGTACGCTGGGCGGTGTCGCCACAATCGCGATGTGAATGTTCGGATTTGCGGCAATCGCGTCCAAATCAGATGTGAAAGTCGGCGCGTCACCTGAATAGAATTCTGCAAGCGGCTGTGCGCGGTCGGGATGTCGCGAGACGATCGCCTCAAGGCGTATTTTTCCTCTAGCGGACGACAAAGCTGACACATGAGTTTTTGCAATCATGCCCGCACCGACCAAGGCGACGCCGACAGGTGTTTTAATATCAGCCATGGTCATCAATAATTCCAAAGAGTCCCGTCTTCGAGCCTGACAACCGGATGGCTGCCAGGCTTGTATTCATACCGCTTGGCTTCGGTTTCATCGAAATCCACACCAAGACCGGGTGCCTCACTTACGTAAAACAACCCGTCCCGCATCTTATGCTCTGACGGGAATAGTGCGTCGCATTCGGGTGTTCCAAGGACAAGGTATTCCTGGATGCCAAAGTTCGGGGCCCATGCATTCAGATGGTGCTGGGCCGCCATCGAAATGGGCGAATGACTGGGCGCGCCGTGAAAACCTGTGCGGACGTGGTGCTGGCCAGCAAGATCGACGACGCGCTTCGCATGCGTGATGCCGCCCGCATAGGTCACGGCGATGCGTATGAAGTCGATCAACTCATTCTCGATGAGCTTGTTGCACTCCCATATCGAATTGAAGACCTCACCAATGGCGAGTGGTGTGGTGGAATGCTGACGGATGAGACGGATCGCATCCTGATCCTCAGCCGGTGTCGGATCTTCGAGCCAGTAGAGACCAACGGGTTCGACGGCTTTGGCAAGCTCAGCCGCCTCGCGTGGTAGAAGCCGGTGGTGCACGTCGTGAAGGATCTTGAGATCCGGCCCGAAGCGATCACGAATTTCGGCCAATGCGCCGGGCATGAAACGCATGTAACGGTCCGTGTCCCAGATTTCGGTCTTGGGACGAATTCCGCTGAAATCAGTAATGTAATCACCGCCAGCGTTCTTTTCCTCGGGCACCGCATAACTGGCGGTCGGCATGCCGGGAATGCCGCATTGTACGCGAACAGCCTTGTAGCCTTGCTCGACGTAAGACTCGACGCTGTCCATCAGATCCGGCAGATCGACCCCAGTGGAATGGGCATAGACCATCGCCCCATCGCGGCTTTTGCCCCCGAACAATTGATAAAGGGGCATGTTAGCCAGTTTGCCCTTGATGTCCCAGAGCGCCATGTCGATCGCGCCAAACGCGGCCATGGAAATTGGACCGCGTCGAAAATAGGCCCCGCGATAGAAGAACTGCCAGATGTCTTCGGAGTTGCGCGGGTCCATCCCGATCAAGTTCGGGATCAAGTAGTCCTGCAAATAGGCAGCAGGCAGCGTTTCGCGATTGTTCAGCGTTGCATCGCCCAACCCGTAAACTCCCTGATCCGTCATGATCTTGAGCGTGACATAGTTCTTTCCCGGTCCGCCGACGAAGACCTTTGCATCACTGATTTTCATGGTGTCACCTCTGATATTACGGCCCACGTGCCGGATTTCCGGATCACGTCGATGATGTTCTGATAGAGGCTCCCTTGTGCGAAGGTCGGATAAGTTGGCACGGCTTCGCCGCGGATGTCGCGCAAGAAATGGTTTACCAGAACGTGCCAGCATTGTTCGGTTTCGCCCAACCCTTTGGGCACAGCCTCGATGAGGTCGGCGGGTGTTGGCGTTTCTATCCAGTCCGATCCGTCATGCACATAGAGTGCTCCGGAGCCGTAGTGCCCCTTAAGATAAATAGCGCCTTTGGTGCCGTAAATTGCGATGTGGTCGTCGTGGAAACGCGGCACCAGACCGCCGTGTTTGAAGAGCACAGAGACGGGCTGGCGAGCCAGCGGGCTGCCCAGACGCGCCATCACGGTATAGGACCACTCGACATTGCTTTCGCCCCACTCAAGCGACGGATCGTCCAGATCGTCGGGAATGAAAGCCCGGCGTTTGGTGAAGTCGTGAACGCCACTGATCTTGGGCGCGCGGCCAAGATCATCGCGAACATCGCCTGCAATTTGCAGGATGTCCCCTCCCGTAAGCGCCTGCGCAATGGCGAGTGAATGAGTGAAGTTGTTGTTGAGCCGCCCACCGCCGTCTTCGGCCCGATGTGACCAGCCAAACGGAATGCCGCGTTCAAGGTTGAAATGCGAAATGCTCTCGATCTCGGTCGGCTCACCAATCGCACCGTCCGCGATCAACCGTTTGGCGTGCTGGACGCTGGGCGTGTATTGAAAGCTGGCGGCGTAGGCGGTTTTGACGCCCTTGGCTGTGGCCAATTCATGAAGTTCGCTCGCCGTGGAGCCTTTGGTCGTCATCGGCTTGTCGCAGAACACGTGACAGCCTTCCGCGATGGCCTGTTTGATTTGCTCGTAGTGGGCTCCGCCGGGCGTCGCGATAGAGACAATGTCCGGTTTCAATTCGGACAAGGCGGCCGCCCAATCTGTGCCAGCATAGGGGATCGCCAGCTCGGCTGCCACATCACGTACCACGTGACCCGTACGCCCCACCATTCCGACGACCTGTGTGCCTGCTGCGCGAAAGGCCGCTGTGTGGCCTTTGCCGGCAAATCCGGTGCCTGCGACAAGAATTTTTGGCCGCGTCATTGTCCCACCCATTCCCCGTCTACGGGGTGCGTAATGCCTGTCACAAAGCGTAGAGCGGGCGAGGCAAGGTAGGTGGCAGCCCCGGCGATGTGTTCCGGCTCGGCCCGGCGAAGGTTGGTTTTGAGCATTGGTTTCTCCTGTGATGCAGAATGTTGTGGTGCGGTGATCAGGCCGCGACGTCGGACCGTTTCCAGTCGCCGCGCCAGAGGCGGCGGTGGAAGGCGGGAAATTTCAGCACCTCTTCCCAAAGAAACAGCGATAGGATCCAGAAGGCGGAAAAATCAAAGTAAAGCACAAACAAAGCCGTCGCGGGCACTCGGAACGCCCATTGGGTCCAAATGAAAATGTGCATGACATAGACGGTGTCCCCCGCTGCGCGCAGGGTATTGCCACAGATCGCGTTTGTTGCGCGAGGGAACTGGATAATCATCAGGATCGGCAGGAAGCTGAAAAGGATGGCACGGGTTTCCACCTCAAGGTTCGGATAGATCCAGTCGAGTGACAAGCACATGGCCAGAAAGATCATCGAGACGATACCGGCTGCCACGAAGGCCCCCATCCAAGCCCGCGACAGGAAGTGATCGAGGACGTCTTCGGGTGTGCGTTTGCCCAGCAGTTGGGCAACGAGGATACCTGTCGCCTGTGTCCACTGCATCGCGACCTGTCCAGCCAGTAAGTTCCATGGCGCAATGAGGGTCATGGCTGCAAATCCGTTCAACGACATATTTGCATAGATCAATGAGCAGACATGGGTGGCAAGCGTCGCGCTTACAAAAGTTGCAGCAATGGGCAGAGCGAAATGCATGTGTCGTTTGACGGTGGGCACGAAGGTTCCACGATGCCAACCGACCACGTGGCGCAGATGGCCGTTGGTGCGTAACAGCAAGACGCTCCAAAACGCTGTTTGAAGCGTGATTGCGATGGCGCTGCCAAGGGCCGCCCCCGCCACACCCAGCGCGGGAAAGCCAAAAAGACCATGGATCAGGACGATGCTGATGGTGATATTGACCGGCACAGACAGCAGGTAGCCATAAAGGGGCAACTTGCTGCGGCTACAGCCATTGAAGAAACTTGCAATACACTGACCGACGGCCTCTGCAATTATGACAACGGTGAAGATAGACAGATAGGTTTGCGCCTGTTGTGCAATCTCGACCGAGGGGGCCAATGCGTTGATCAACGTGCCGCCCCAGATGTGGATGGCCGCAACGCCAATGACGCCAATGCTCAAACTGACGGCCAAACCCGACGCCAACACCGACTTCAAGAAAATCTGATCTCCGCCTCCGAACGCCTGCGCGGTCCGGATCTGCATGGCATGGGAGAATGCGAAAATCACACCAAGGACGATCCCGCCAAGGGCTGCCGCGAGACCCATCGCAGCAAGTGGACCTTCGCCAAGAGAAGACAGCAAAAATCCGTCGATCACGACGGTTCCGTGCAGAAAAATCGCCTTTAGCGTCATCGGCCAAGCGAGAGAGAACACGTCTTTCGCACCCGGTGAAGGCATCGCATCTTTCTGCACTGACTTTGTGGGCATGGACCGGTTCCGTAACTGCACGTCGCCTTACGGTCGAACCATGCGGAGGATCGCCTGCAAACAGATGGTCTAATCTGTCGTCTGGCGTTCAAAATAGTTTGCGTTTGTGGCTGTGATCCGAGCGATCGTGTCGTCGAGGCGAGACAGGTGTTTCAACCCGGCCTCAACGGCTTTGTTCGCATCGTGGACTTTGATGGCCTCTGCGATCTCGCGGTGATCGGCTACGAGCTCGGGCATCCGTTGTTCTTTTTCCATCCCCAACATGCACAGCCGATCAACCTTAGCCTTTTCTTCAAGAATGACGTCGAAGGCGTAGTCGGCCTCTGCGATCTCGCACAGGGTCCGGTGGAAATCATAGTCGAGCTGGCCAAACCGTTCGACGTCTTTGGCTTCGGCAACGGCTTGCTGCTGGATCAGCTCCGCATCCAGTTGTGCAGCACCCATCGTGTCGCACTTGGCGGCAGCCCGGTGAAGGACCTCCGTTTCGATCGCGGTGCGGATAAAGCGGGACTTCTCAATCTGACGCATCGAGAAGCGTCGTACTTCCGTTGCGCGCTGTGGGCGAATGAGCAGGAGATCAAGGTTGGCAAGGCGACCGAAAGCATCCCGAACAGGTTGCCGCGAGACGCCGAAGTCCGCAGCGATCTCGGCCTCGGATATCTTGTCACCCGGCTTGAGCTGCAACGAGGCTATCTGCTCGTGAAGGTAATCGAATATATCGTCAACACTGGTACGACGTTTGCTTCGAGCTATTGATGGCGCCATCTTTTCAGCCCCTCCCGAGCTATCAATCTGTACAGGCTTAGCAAAAACAAAACTAGTATGCCAGACTAGTATTTTAATTTATCGACTAGTATACCAGATGCAGGCGAGCGATTCGTCGCAGGTGAGCCGCCCGTTCGGGCCGCACCAAAGGGAGGGGACCATGTCCGGTGTAAATCTAAGCGGTATCGTGAAATCATACGGTGCTATGCAGGTGGTCCACGGGATCGACCTGACGGTGGCAGAAAAAGAATTTGTTGTACTTGTCGGCCCATCCGGCTGCGGCAAATCCACGACGCTCCGCATGATTGCGGGTCTTGAAGAAATCACAGCAGGCGATCTGACGATCCATGACCGCCGTGTTAATCGGATCGCACCTAAAGACCGCGATGTCGCGATGGTGTTCCAGAACTACGCTCTCTACCCGCACTTGAATGTGGCCGACAACATGGCGTTCGGCTTGCGCATTCGCAAAATGCCTAAAAACGAGATCAAAACGACAATCGACGACGTCGCCGAAATTCTCGGGTTAACCGAATACCTCGACCGCCGTCCCGCCGACCTTTCTGGCGGCCAGCGCCAGCGGGTCGCAATGGGCCGTGCGATTGTCCGTCATCCCAAAGTATTTCTGTTTGATGAGCCACTCTCTAACCTTGATGCAAAGTTGCGCACCCAGATGCGCGCTGAAATCAAACGTCTGCACAAACGACTGGGGGTAACGTCCGTCTACGTGACCCACGATCAAGTTGAAGCCATGACCCTTGCCGACCGGATCGTCGTGATGAACAACGGTGCCATAGAGCAGATCGGCACCCCGATGGAGTTGTTCAACAACCCGAGCAATACATTCGTCGCAGGCTTCCTCGGCTCCCCGCCAATGAACCAAATGAAGGGGACGCTGACAGACTCAGGCGCTCTGGTTGGTGATGTGGAAATCAAAATCAACGGTGCGACGGGGCCACATGCGGGTCGAAATGTTATCGTCGGCATTCGCCCGGAACATGTGACCCTCACGGCTGAAGAAGGGACATCTCCCCTACCGATCAACCTTGATCTGGTGGAACCGCTTGGCTCGGAAGCTTTGCTGCACGCCCGCCACGGCGAAGACAACCTTGTCTTCAAAGCGAATACCGAAAACGACATTGATAGCCTCTCCGGCGTCAACAAAGTCCACATACCGGCTCATCTGGTCAAGATTTTCGATGCAGATACCGGCAAAGCACTTGTGCTTGGGGATTGAAGCTGATGACCGATGAACACACAACCGCCGGCGGACAGTCTTATGAAGAGTCCGTGATTGAGGCCAGCGAAGCAAATCGACAGCGTTTCGATGATGGTCGCTGGACCCGCATTTTTGATCATTTCAAGCGCGAGTGGCAGATCTACGCGATGCTGCTGCCGACGATCATCTGGTTCCTCGTCTTCCTGTATAAGCCAATGTATGGCCTGCAAATCGCCTTCAAAGACTATTCGATCTTCCGCGGCGTCGCTGGAAGCCCTTGGGTCGGATGGGAGCACTTCCAAACGCTCTTTTCGAACGATCAGTTCATTCGGGCCGTCAAAAACACGATCACAATCAGTTTCTACAATCTGCTCTTTGGTTTCCCCGCGCCGATCATCCTTGCACTGATGTTCAACGAGGTCATGCACGCAACCTACAAGCGGACATCTCAGACGATCGTTTACCTGCCGCACTTTATCTCTTCGGTGATTATCGCAGGTATCGTCATCACCGCATTTTCCCCGACAGCGGGCATCATCAACACGTTCATCGGATGGCTTGGTTTTGAGCCAGTCTACTTTCTGACACAGCCACAATGGTTCCGCCCGATCTTCGTGGGTACGGGCATCTGGCAAGAGGCGGGGTTCGGCTCCATTGTGTTTCTTGCGGCCATTGCCGGTGTTAACCCGTCGCTCTACGAAAGTGCGGTAGTGGACGGAGCGAACCGTTGGCAGATGATGTGGAAAATTACCATTCCTTCGATCCTGCCAACGATCCTGATCATGCTGATCATTCGTATCGGCAACGTGATGGAAGTCTCGTTCGAGTTGGTCATCCTGCTTTATCAGCCATCAACCTATGAGACTGCGGATGTGGTCAATACCTGGGTCTATCGCCAGGGTCTCCAGTCCGGTCAATACGATCTCGCTGCTGCTGCAGGCCTCTTCAATGCTGTCGTCGCCTTCGTTCTGGTCATGACCGCCAACACCTTGTCGCGCCGCTTCTCGCGCACCTCACTCTGGTAGGAGGAACACGCTATGATGAAATGGAACCTCTATTCACGCGGCGACAAGTTCTTTGCCATTGTTGTCTCTGTCCTGATCGGCCTGTTCACGGTCGCCACCCTTTACCCGTTTATTTACATCGCTGCTGTGTCGTTCAGTTCAGGCTTTGCGGCACAAGCGGGCAAGGTGGTGCTGACACCCATCGATGCAACAATCGAGGCTTACGGTTACATTCTGAAGGACCCCCAGTTCTGGATCTCGTACCGCAATACGTTCATTTACACGATCGGCGGCACGATCATGTCGCTGATGTTTATCATCCCCTGCGCCTACGCCTTGTCGCGGCCGCAACTTAAGGGGCGCAGATTCTTCAATCTCTTCATCGCATTTACAATGTGGTTCAACGCCGGGCTCATTCCGTTTTTCTTGAACATGCGTGATCTTGGACTGCTCGACAGCATGTTCGGCATCATCCTCGGCTTTGCGATAAATGCCTTCAACATCATTTTGTTGCGCAACTTCTTTGAGTCGATCCCGCAGAGCTTTGAAGAAGCCGCCCGAATGGACGGCGCCAACGATTTCCAAGTGCTGTGGAAGGTTTTCATCCCGCTCAGCAAGCCCGCCATCGCCACGATCACCCTGTTCTTGATTGTCGCCCGCTGGAATGGCTTCTTCTGGGCCATGGTGCTGCTGCAGTCCGAAAGCAAGATCCCGTTGCAGGTGTTCCTGCGCCACACGATCTCGAACCTCAGCGACGATGACGAATTCGCGATTGTCCAGACGGCCGCCGGGTTCAGCGCCGAAACCGTCACTGCGGCGATCATCGTCTGTTCGATCATCCCCGTGCTGATCGTCTACCCGTTTATCCAGAAATACTTCGAGAAGGGCATCCTGCTTGGGGGCGTCAAAGAATAACTACGAAATCGCAAAAGGGAGGAAAACTTATGCGTAAACTGAGCCTATTGGCAGCCTTGCTTGCAGGGAGTGCCGTCACAACACCGACTTTCGCTGACGGTCATCTGATGATCGTTGATGAGCCACTGGAACTGACAATCCAGATGAACCACGCCCGCTATCCGATCTACGAGGAAAGCTGGCCCGTTGAGCAGGCCGCCCGCGAGTTGACAGGCATCCACCTGATCAACGACACCGTCGGCGCGAACATGCGGACCGATGAAAACACAGGCCGCACCGAGGCGCTAAACCTGATGCTGGCCTCTGGTAATATCCCCGACATTGTCGGCTCCAGCCGGATCCGCGACTTTGTGAACCAGTTCGGCCCCGAGGGTGCATTTGTGCCACTCAACGATCTGATCGAAGAGCATGCGCCGAATATCGCGGCCTACTACGCCGAACGCCCCGATATCGAAGCAGCCGTTAAAGCTGCCGACGGCCAGATGTATTACGTACCCTATCTGCCCGATGGCAAATACGGTCGCGCGTTCTGGATCCGCACCGACTGGCTGGATGCCCTCGGCCTTGAGATGCCTGAGACGGTTGATGAGTATGAAGCGGTTCTGCGAGCCTTCAAAACCCAAGACCCCAACGGCAACGGCGAAGCCGACGAAGTTCCTTTCTTTGCCCGCCAGTGGCCTGAGCTTATCCGTCTGGTAACACTCTGGGACGGTCGCGCTCACGGCTCTGACACGTACCACGACTTCCTCGTGGAAGATGGTCAGGTCACCCACGGCTACATCGGGGAAGGCTATCGCGAAGGGGTCAAAAATCTTGCCCGTTGGTATTCTGACGGTCTGATCGACGCGGAAATCTTCACCCGCGGTTCTTCTGCGCGTGACTTCCTGCTGTCCGAAAACCTTGGTGGTGCGACGCACGACTGGTTCGCCTCGACCGGTGGTTACAACAGCCTCTCGGAAAAAATCGACGGTTTCAAATGGGAAGCAATGCTGCCGCCTGCCTCTCCTTCCGGCCGCCGCATCGAAGAGCACCGCCGCATCCTCGTAAAACCTGATGGCTGGGCCATTGGCCATACCAACGAAAATGTTGTCGAAACCGTCAAGTATTTCGACTTCTTCTTTACCGAGGAAGGCCGCCGTCTTGCCAACTTCGGCGTCGAGGGACAGCACTACGAAATGGTAGATGGCAAGCCTGTGTTCACCGAGGAATTCCTTGCACAGGGGCCGGTCAACCGGTCGCTCTATCAGGCTGGCGCACAGCTTCAGGCCCGTGGTTACTTCCAGGATTACGACTATGAATGGCAGTGGACCAACGAGTTCGCCAAAGCCGGTATCGAACTCTACGAACAGGGTGATTATTTGATCCCCGACTTCCTCGGCGTGGCTTTCACCGCAGACGAACAACAAGTCTACGATCGCACATGGAACAGCATCCGCGACTATATGCTTGAGCGCCAGCAAAGCTGGATTCTCGGCAATGGCGACGTGGAGGCAGACTGGGACGACTATCTTGCTCAGCTCGACGAGATGGGCCTGCAAGAGCTTCTGGCTGTTATGCAGTCCGCCTACGAACGTCAGTACGGCGCCAAGTAAATCCACATGTTCGGGGCGGCGACCGTCGTCGCCCCGACCCCTTCCTTTCCTACAAATCATGCGGGAACCCTGATCGATGTCGGCCACCACACTTCCAATGCTCGATGAACCGAAAGCAGGTCGTTTGACTATTCAATATAGTCCAACAGCCGAGACGGACGTGGCCGAAAATCCTCCGCGTTTCATGTGGATTCCTGTCGTCGATGATGACGCGCGCTACGTGCTGCGCCTCTCGACCGACCCGAAGTTCCCCAAAGGAAAATCGCAGATCTTCGAGGACCTGCCACTCAATTTCTTTACCCCCGACACCACGCTGGACGCTGGAGACTATCATTGGTCCTACGCCACGTGGGACGCGGACAAGGGCGCACCCTCCAGCAGCTGGAGCAGCACCCGCAGTTTTTCGATCGCCGAAGGTCTGGCCGATACACCCCTGCCGTCGCGCAAGGACCGTCTGGCAAATGTCGCCAAAGATCACCCGCGTCTGTGGATGACCAATGACCGGCTGGACGATTTCAAGAAGGCGGTGAAAGCCGACCCCGATCACTGCACGTGGTCGACCTTCTACGAAAAATCTGTACTGCCTTGGATGGAGCGTGACATCATTCGCGAGCCAGCGGGCTACCCCGATCACCAACGCACGGCTCCGATCTGGCGGCAAACCTATATCGACCTGCAAGAAGTCTGGTACGCCATCCGCAACCTCGCCATCGGAGGTAGGGTTACGAATGATGCGGCAATGACCCTCCGCGCCAAGGAGTGGCTGCTGGAAGCGGCAAGCTGGGACCCGATGGGTGTCACTTCGCGCGCCTATACCGATGAATGGGCCTATCGGATCTGCAATGCTCTGTCTTGGGGCTATGACTGGCTCTACGATGATCTGAGCGAGGAAGAGCGCGACACGGTCCGCGCCGCCCTTCTCGAACGCACCCGCGACATCGCCGAACATGCGATCCTGAACGCCAAGATCCACCTGTTTCCCTATGACAGCCACGCGGTCCGGTCGGTGTCCTCGTGCATCATCCCCGCCTGTATTGCCCTGCTTCACGACGACGAGACGGGACAGGCCCGCGACTGGCTGAACTACTCGATCGAGTTTCTATACACAGTTTATTCACCTTGGGGCGACGCCGAAGGTGGCTGGGCCGAGGGGCCGCATTACTGGATGACCGGCATTTCCTATCTGCTGGACGCCGCAAATTGGCTGAAGTCCTACACCGGCCTCAACGTCTATGAACGCCCGTTCTTCCAGAATACAGGTGATTTCCCGCTTTACACCAAGGCCCCGAACACTCGCCGCGCGACCTTCGGCGACGACAGCACCATGGGCGATCTGACCTGCATCAAGATCGGCATGAACCTGCGCCAGTTCGGTGGAGTAACGGGAAATGGCGCCTTTCAGTGGTATTGCGATGAGAACCACCGCCTGAACCCAGGCACCGAGGGCGATTTCTACAACTGGGGTTGGTGGGACACCCGCTTTGACGAGCTGGCTTTCCGCACGGACTGGCCCTCGGTCGAGGCAACCCCGCCCGAAAGCGGGTTCCGCCATTTCAAAGGTGTCGGCTGGGTCGGCATCCAGCACGCCATGGCCAATCCCGACGAACACATCCAGTTCGTCTTCAAGTCCTCCCCCTACGGGTCGATCAGCCATAGCCACGGCGACCAGAACGCTTTTTGCATGGCAGCCTTCGGCGAAGACATGGCAATCCAGTCAGGGCATTACGTGGCCTTCAATTCCTCGATGCACCGCAACTGGCGCCGCCAAACCCGCTCCAAGAACGCCATCCTGATAAACGGCAAAGGGCAGTATGCGGAAAAGGACAAGGCCAAGGCCCTTGCCGCGCGGGGCCGCATCGTCGCCGCCGAACAACGTGACGACCACATCTATATCCATGGCGATGCGACGCCGGCGTACCAGAGCCTTTCGCCCGAAGTGACCCGTGCCGCGCGTGAGGTCTACTTCGTGCGCAATTCATACTTCGTTATCATCGACAAGGTGGACGCAGAAACGCCGGTCACGGTCGATTGGCTGCTGCACGCCAATAACCCTTACGAGCTTGGCAAATCTTCGTTTCGCAACACCCAGCAACGATCGGGCTTCTACGGTCAGGTCGTCTGGTCCGAGGGCGGCAAGCCGCAGATCACGCAGGAAACCGGTTTTCCGGGCGTGGACCCCGCCGACTACGAGGGGCTGCCAGTTAGCACCTGCCTGACGGCGCACTACCCTGCCGCGACCCGCCACCGGATCGCGACCTTGCTCGTGCCCTACAGGCTCGACGCACCGAAGCGGATTTTCAACTTCATGGACGATCAGGGCTACGACGCCGATCTCTATTTCACCGACCCGGATGAAAACACGTTCAAGGTCGTGATGAAGAAACTCGCAAACAGCTAATAATGACGCGGAGACCGATATGACGGTAAAGAACTATTTCCCCGGAGCCGAGGCCAAGCTTGAGACCGTCGCCGACGGGCTGGGCCGGAAAGTCGGTGCCCACAATGACAATCTGATGGTCGTCGAAGTGCATTTCGAGGCGGGTACGACAGCCCCGATGCACCACCACCCGCACGAACAGATCACCTATGTCATGTCCGGCAAGTTCGAATTCACTGTCGGTGACGAAACCTACATCGTGACCGCCGGTGACTCGCTCTACAAGCAACCCAACATCGAACACGGCGCAACCTGCCTTGAGGCTGGCACGCTGTTGGATGTCTTCACACCGCATCGTGAAGATTTCCTCTGATCCAACAATTAAAATAGTAATTCCAACGGAGTACACATCATGATCAAACCCGTTATCGGCTTCATCGGCCTCGGCCTCATGGGCGGAAATATGGTGGAGAACCTACAGAATCGCGGCTACGAACTGGTCGTGATGGACCTTAACAAAGATGCCGTTGCGACTGTGCTTGCCCGTGGCAAAGCGCAAGAGGCAGCCTCGCCGAAAGAGCTCGCCGAAAAGAGTGATATCGTCATGCTCTGCCTCACGACATCCGAGGTTGTCGAGAAGATTGTCTACGGCGATAACGGTGTCCTCGCGGGCATCAAGGAAGGCGCGGTGCTGATCGACTTCGGGACGTCGATACCGGCCTCGACCCGCAAGATCGGCGCGGACCTTGCCAAGAAGGGTGCGGGCATGGTCGATGCGCCATTGGGCCGGACCCCGGCGCACGCAAAGGACGGGTTGCTGAATATCATGGCGGCCGGTGACAAAGAGACCTTCGAGAAGGTCAAGCCTGTGCTTGAGGATCAGGGCGAGAATATCTTCTATCTTGGCGCACTCGGGGCTGGTCACGTAACCAAACTGATCAATAATTTCATGGGTATGACCACCGTCTGCACCATGAGCCAGGCTTTCGCCGTAGCCGACAGGGCCGGTGTCGATCGCGAGCAACTCTACGACATCATGTCGACGGGTCCGTCCAACTCACCGTTCATGGGGTTTTGCAAGAACTACGCCGTGGACGGTGTCAGCGATTTGGGCTTTTCCATCAACAACGCGAACAAGGACTTGGGGTACTTCCTGAAAATGGCCGAAGACATGGGCACCCGTGCCGAGATTGCCGAGGGCACCTCGCACCACCTACAGGCAGCCGTGGACGCGGGCATGGGGAACGGCAACGTTCCGGAAATCTTCGACTATTTCATGAAGCTTGAAGCCTAGGCGCAAGACCCTCTCCGCGCGGCACCAACAACAGGAAGGACGATCATGAAACTTGCAGGGAAAACAGCAATTATCACCGGCGGCGGGCGCGATATCGGCGCAGCGGTGGCCAAGAAGCTCGCCGCCGAGGGCGCGAATGTGGCGATCAGCTATTTCGAGAGCTCCAAAGGCGCCGATGCTGTCGTGGCGGATATCGAGGCCGCGGGCGGCAAGGCCCTCGCAGTGCAGGCAGACCTGAACACACAAAGCGGTGTGGATAAGCTGGTCGGCGCAACCGTCGAAACCTTCGGTGGCGTGGATGTGCTTGTGAATAACGCGGGCGGCCTCATTGCCCGCAAGACTATCGCGGAGATGGAACTGTCCCATTGGGAGGCGGTCATGACCTTGAACGTGACCAGCACTTTCATGATGACCAAAGCCTGCCTTGCCCACATGAAAAACGGTGCCATAGTGAACCTCGCATCCCAAGCGGGTCGCGACGGCGGTGGCCCGGGTGCCGTTGCCTACGCGACCTCCAAGGGGGCGGTGATGACGATGACCCGTGGACTGGCCAAGGAACTTGGCCCCGATATCCGCGTCAATGCGCTCTGCCCCGGAATGATCGACACGGATTTCCACAACATCCACACACCCGATTCAGGCCGCAAAGGGTTTGAGGCCAATGCTCCGCTGAAACGTCAAGGCCACGTAGACGACGCGGCGAATCTCGTGTTGTTCCTTGCATGTGATGATAGCGCGTTCCTGACCGGAACGAACATCGACATCAACGGCGGCATGCTGTTCTCATAGAAAGTCGGAACCATGCGCGTTCTTGCCATTGGCGAATGTATGGCCGAACTGGCCCCGACCAAAACGGAAGGTGACTTTCGACTGGGGTTTGCCGGCGATACCTTCAACACGGCCTGGTACCTGGCTCGCTGCGCTCCTCAGGTCGAGGTCTCCTACCTGACCGTCGTAGGGAACGATGCCATCTCAAATAAGATGACCGACTTCATGCGCGACAGCGGGATCGTCGATCGTTTCGTGCAGGTTTCGCCCGACAAAACGGTTGGGCTTTACCTGATCTCGCTGGATGAAGGCGAGCGCAGTTTCTCGTACTGGCGGGGCCAATCGGCCGCGCGCGGGCTGGCGGATGATCCGACCGCGTTGGACAGTGCGATGGCTCATGGCGATCTCATCTACTTCTCAGGGATCACTTTAGCGATCCTTAACTCCGAACGCCGCGCCGCGCTCCTGAACGCGCTGCGCAAGGCCCGGGCCGCCGGCAAAACAATCGCTTTCGATCCTAACTTGCGGCCAAAACTCTGGGTGTCACCGGGTGACATGAAACGCGCCATCATGGAGGGCGCTGCCGTCAGCGATCTGGTTTTGCCGTCGTTCGAGGACGAAGCCGTCTGGTTCGACGATGCCAGCCCGACTGCCACAGCGGAGCGGTATCTTGAGGCGGGCGCGCGTACTATCATCGTCAAGAACGGAGCCGATCCGGTGCTCTACGTTAATGGGAGTGCGCGCAGTGAAGTGGCTGTAGCGCCCGTGGCGACGCTCGTCGATACGACGGCTGCGGGCGACAGCTTCAATGCAGGTGTCTTTGCCCGCCATGCCGCCGGTGACACCATTTCAGACGGCGTTGCTTACGCCTGCGCCCTCTCAAGGGCCGTCGTGCAGCAACGCGGGGCGCTTGTGCCCGTTGATCCCGCCAGCCTGCCCCGCCCGACCAACAGCTAAAAGACACCCCTTGCCGACCCCCCCGACCTGCGGAGATCATCGACCTGACGCCTGAAACGCTTGAGAAGCTGGCATAGGCCAGTACAGCGAGCATGGCAAAGTTGCTGTTCAAACGCGGGTATCGCAACGCCTACATCCAAGGGGCTAACCCGTTAAATCTCAATGTCAAAACCATGGTCGGGCCAGCCTATACCCTACGCTACATTCCCACCCGTCCCGGCACCGACCCTCTGGGCAAATTCCGCGAACCCGACCACCGCAACGGGTTGCCATAGGTCCCACGCCGAATTTCTTGGATGGCGGAGAAACCGGTCTAGTCAATCAGCTTATCCGTTGTAATGGTGGCGAACAGCTATCCATCGGCCACATGATTTCCATTGATGTCGAAGTAACAGGTTTCCGGAAGCGCACTCGTTCAAGATGCGCAAGCGTGCACCGTCGGCGAGCTTCGTGCTGTTGATAACCAATGGAGCCACATCCGATGACTGGTTTTAATCAAGTCACCGCGACGACCAAATAATGCAACAGCGCCCTTTGGCGGGTTATTTCTGATCAGCCTTTGAAAAGTAGAGCGTAAATCATAGTGATTTCACCGATATTTTGCTATCACGTAATGGAGCACAGCAGAGATTCCGTCGGCTGTTCTATGTCAAAGTGCATGATCTGAAGCGATACCAACGAGTCTCCTCTCAATGTGCCGAGATGCAAGACGGTAGGCTTGATCGACGACGCCGACATACTGTCTGTCGCCTTTACCGCTGCACGCCTTTTCAACTCGTCGCACACCGCCGCAAAATCAAATATCGAGAGCTTGGTTGATTGTGACAATGTCAGCCCCGCCCAAGCCTAAGCCGGTCCGCATGGGCGCGCCCATATAGTTCTTCTGACCTTTAATAACCACACGAACAATCCAGCGCCGCCATCCATTTAAACCATATCCTGTACCGCTAAAGGAAAGCACACGAACGCTATCGAAAGAAGTTGAGGAAATCTGAAAGACGCTCAAAGACCAACAAAACAAAGCAAAAGGGCCGCCCAAGGCGACCCAATCAAAGCGACACAAAATGTATGGTGGCGGAGGAGGTGGGATTCGAACCCACGGAGGACTTTCACCCTCGTCGGTTTTCAAGACCGGTGCATTCGACCACTCTGCCACTCCTCCGACGCACACGACTTAACCGCGCATGTTCGATTCTGGAAGCCCTTCCCTGCCCGCCTGTTCACGCCAATTTTTGCCGACCACGCAATGGACCGCTTTGCAAAAACAAGTTTATTTACTAGGGTGCGCCCAAAGGGATATCCCAGTTACGGGTGATCTTGGACAATGCTGCGAAAAGTAGCGAAAAAGCGCGCCCAAAAGGGTGCAGCGGGCAGAGGGCAACAACATGGGTCATCAACAGACTATGACACGGGCATGGCGGATCGCGATTTTACTGGGGGCCACCGCCGCGTTGGCGGCCTGCGAAGAGGGTCAAGGCTTTGACTTCCTAAAGAAAAATGACACCGGAAAAGAGGTCGCAGCGGTCGAAACCGCAGGCGGCGAAGCTGCCGGAACCGTGGAACGCGAAGTCGAAGCACCGGATGTTTTCCAAGCCAATGAAGACGGACTCTGGGACGGTCGTCCGTCGCTGGGCGGCGTTTGGGTCGCTTATCCCGGCGTGAAAGACCCCGAACGCGTGGTGATCCGTAATCTTTCAAACAACAAAACGGTTATCGGCGCCCTTTTCCGCCGCGAACGCGATAATCCCGGTCCCAAGCTGCAGTTGTCGTCAGATGCGGCGCAGACACTGGACATGATCGCCGGACAACCGACAAAGATGAGCGTCGTCGCCCTGCGCACAGAGGCCGTGCCGGTCGCACAACCCGCCGTGTCCGACCCCGCCGGCTCCGAAAGCCTGCCCGCGCCCGACAGCATCGAGGCGCAACCTTTGGACCCGATCGACAAGGCCAAGGCGGCTTTAGACAAAACCGCCAAACCTGTCACGATGGCCCCGGCGGCGGCCCCAGCCGCGAAACCTACTCAGGTTGCAGCCGCCCCGGCGCGCAAATCGTCCAGCTTGTCGAAACCATTCATCCAGATTGGCATCTTCTCCGTGAAGGCCAATGCCGACAACACTGCGACATCGCTGCGCGGCATCGGCATTTTGCCATCCGTGAAACAGGGATCAAGTCAGGGTAAGAAATTCTGGCGTGTGGTCGTCGGGCCGTCAGGCTCGTCCTCCGAGCGCGCCACCCTCCTCAAAAAGGTCAAAGAACTGGGCTTCAACGACGCCTATTTCGTGACCAACTAGCAAAGATCAACAAAGGAGCCACCATGGGCATCCGCGCTGCCACGCTTATCGCCGCACTCTCGTCTGCAATCTGCATGAGCTTTGCAGCGCAGGCATTTGAAACATCTGCTAAATCTGCGATTGTTCTGGACCTTGGAACAGACCTGACGCTGATGGAGAAAAACGCCGACATGGCGCTTCCACCGGCCTCCATGTCGAAACTGATGACGTTGAACATGACGTTTGAAGCGCTCGAAGACGGCCGCTTGTCTCTGGACCAACGCCTACCCGTGTCCGAAGCCGCGCAGGCCTATGGCGGCTCGACCATGTTCCTGAACACCCGCGACCGCGTTTCGGTGGAGGACCTGATCCGTGGCGTAATTGTATTGTCCGGCAACGACTCGTCTGCTGTTTTGGCCGAGGCCATCTCCCCCGATGGAACCGAGCGTGGTTTCGCGCAAATGATGAACGAGCGTGCCAAGGATCTGGGCATGACCAATTCCACATTCGCCAACTCGAACGGCTGGCCTGCAGCCGGTCAACGTATGTCGATGCGCGACTTGGCCCTTCTGGCCAAACGCCTGATCACCGTTTTCCCGCAATATTACGGCTACTTCGCAGAAACCGAATTCGCCTTTGACAACCGCGCGCCTGACAACCGCTTCAACCGTAACCCTTTGTTAAAACTGAATATCGGGGCCGATGGCTTGAAAACCGGCCACACCTCGGAAGCAGGTTACGGGCTTGTCGGATCTGCTAAGCAAGGCACACGGCGCATCGTGTTCGTGATGTCGGGGCTCGGCACTCAGCAAGACCGCGCCTCTGAAAGCGAACGCATCGCCAACTGGGCCTTCCGCCAGTTCGCCGAGCAACAACTGGCAGAGCAAGGCGTGATCATGGCCGAGGCCGAGGTCTGGATGGGCACCGCCGCGAAAGTCGGCCTTGCTGCGACGGAAGACATCAAAGTCTTGGTGCCTGTGCTGAAAAAAGACGGCGTGACCGCTAAGATCACATATCAAGGCCCGCTCGAAGCCCCGATCAAGGCCGGTGACAAAGTGGCTGAGCTGATCGTGAACGTGCCCGGCATCGGGGACGCGACCCATGATCTGGTCGCCACAGAGACGATCAATTCCGGCGGCTTCATGGTGCGTGTACGGACGGCGGCCACAGTGCTGTTCCGCCAGCTGACCGGACAAGCAGCGACCTTGTTTTGAGCGGGATATTTCTGACCTTCGAAGGCATTGACGGCTCGGGCAAATCCACACAGTCGCGCCTTTTGGCAGGCCATCTGGAAGCTGCGGGCTTTGATGTCGTGCTAACACGCGAACCCGGCGGCTCGCCGGGGGCAGAAGACATCCGCCGCTTGCTGGTCGAGGGCGAGCCGGGGCGCTGGTCCGCCGAAACCGAAATCCTGCTGTTCACCGCCGCCCGCCGCGACCATCTGGAGCGCACCATCCTCCCTGCCCTAGAAGCCGGAAAGATCATCATCTGCGACCGCTTCGCCGACAGCACCCGCGTCTATCAGGGGGCCACCCGTGGCGACCTGCGCGAGACCGTCGACGCGCTGCACACCCGTATGATCGGGCGCGAGCCGGACCTGACGCTAATCATCGACATGGACCCTGACGCCGCACTTGAGCGTGGTCTGGCCCGTGGCTCTGGCGAGGACCGGTTCGAGGAGTTCGGGGCAGAGTTCCAGCACAAGCTGCGGGCGGGCTTTCTTGGCCTGCTCGAAGACTTCCCTGATCGCACACGCCTGATCGACGGCACCCGTGGCGCGCATGACGTGGGGGCGGATGTCGCTGCGTTGGTCGACACGTATCTGGCCGCACGCGCATGAGTGACGACGCCCTCCCGCAATCGGACCAGATCGACGGCGCGCCCCACCCGCGCGAAACGGCGACACTGGTGGGTCAGCATGTGGCCGAGGAGAACTTCCTTGAGGCGTTCAACGGCGACCGCCTGCACCACGCATGGATGATCACCGGCCCGCGCGGCGTCGGCAAGGCCACACTGGCGTGGAAGCTGGCGAAGTTCCTGCTGGCAAATCCACCGGTGGATGCAAATGACATGTTCGGTGCCCCACCCGCGCCCACAACTCTGGACATTGACCCCAACCACCCCGTTATCGCCCGTATGAACGCAGGCAGCGAGGCGGGGTTGTTCGTTCTCAAACGTCCCTATGATGAGGACAAGAAGAAGTTCAAACAGCAGATCACCGTCGACGAGGTGCGCAAGCTGAAAGGGTTTTTCTCCCTCTCCGCCACCGAGGGCGGTCGCCGCATCGTCATCGTGGATGCCGCCGACGACATGAACGTCTCTGCCGCCAACGCCCTGTTGAAGGTGTTGGAGGAGCCGCCCGCCGACGCGTTGTTGTTCCTCATCAGCCACCAGCCCTCCCGCCTGTTGCCGACCATCCGGTCGCGCTGCCGCGAGTTGCGCTGTGTGACGCTTGACGCCGATCATATGTCCGCCGCCCTGACTGCCACAGGGGCCGATATCGGCACGCATGGTTCGGCGCTGGCCGAACTGTCCAGTGGTTCGGTAGGTGAAGCGCTTCGGATGTTGAACCTTGGCGGGTTGGAGGTTTACGCCGACCTCGTAGCACTCGCCGCCACGTTCCCCAAGCTCGACCGCACGCAGATGATCGCCCTTGGCGAAAAGGCCGCCGCCCGCGGTCAAGAAGCCCGCTACGAGCTGATGTTGCGCCTTGCCGACGTGTTGCTGGCCCGCCTTGCGCGCGCGGGTTTGGGCCAGCCCCAGAGCGAGGCTGCGCGCGGTGAGTTGGAGATGCTCGCCCGCCTGTCGCCCGATGCGAACGCAGCGCGCGCATGGGCCTCCGTGTCGGCCGATATCTCCGCCCGCGCGCAACACGGGCGTGCGGTGAACCTTGACCCTTCCGCGCTGGTCATTGATATGGTTCTGGCAATGAACGAAGTGGCCGCGAAAACTGCGGCCTGACGAGGCCGAGAATGAGCATCCCCCAGATCACCGACAGCCACTGCCATCTCGACTTCCCAGATTTCGAAGGCGAGTTGCCGGATATCATCACCCGCGCCCATGACGCGGGCGTGACGCGCATGGTGACGATCTGCACGCGCCTGCGGCTGGAACCTCAGGTTCGCGCCATCGCGGAAGCCCACCCGTCCGTCTACTACGCCGCCGGTACCCACCCGATGAGTGCCGCCGACGAGCCGCTGGCCACGGTGGAGGAATTGGTGAAGCTGGCCGAGCATCCCAAATTCGTCGGCATCGGCGAGACCGGGCTGGACTACCACTACACCGCCGAGAGCAAAGACATTCAGCAGCAAAGCCTGCGGGTCCATATCGAGGCCGCGCGGCAAACCAAGCTGCCGCTGATCATCCACGCTCGCGCTGCCGATGACGACATGGCACGCATCCTGTCGGACGAGCACGCCAAGGGCGCATTCACCTGCGTCATGCACTGTTTCTCGTCCTCGAAAGAGCTGGCGCAAGCGGCGCTGAATTTGGGCTTCTACCTGTCCATGTCCGGCATCTCCGCCTTCCCCAAATCCCAAGAGCTACGCGACATCTTCGCGAGCGCCCCCGTGGAGCGCATCTTGGTGGAGACCGACGCGCCCTACCTCGCGCCGCCGCCCTATCGCGGCAAGCGCAACGAGCCGGGCTATACTGCCCATACGGCACGCGTCGGCGCGGAGGTGTTTGATCTCGACTACCCCGACTTTGCCGCGCAGACGCAGGCCAATTTCGAGCGTCTATTCTGGAAAGCCAAATGAAGCGCAGGTTCACCATATTGGGCTGCGGCTCGTCTGGCGGGGTGCCGCGCCTTGGCGGACATTGGGGCGATTGCGACCCAACCAATCCCAAGAACCGCCGCCGCCGTTGTTCCCTGCTGATCGAGCAAATCGGTCCCGAAGGCACCACGTCGGTGCTGATCGACACCTCCCCTGACCTGCGTTCGCAGCTTCTGGACGCCAATGTCGGGCGTTTGGACGGGGTGGTCTACACCCATTCCCACGCCGACCATGTGCATGGCATCGACGACCTGCGTATGATTGTGTTCAACATGAAAGAACGCCTGAAGGTCTGGGCGGACGGCGACACGACCAACAGCCTGATCTCGCGGTTTGGCTATGCGTTCGTTCAGCCCGAAGGCTCCCCCTACCCGCCGATCCTGACCTTGAAGTCGATCAAAGGACTGATCGAGGTGAAAGGCCCGGGCGGCACAATCCCGCTAGCCCCGTTCAGGGCGAACCACGGCACGATTGACGCATTGGGCTTTCGCATCGGAGGGCTGGCCTATTTGCCGGACGTGGCAGAGTTCTACGACGAGACATGGGCAGCACTTCAGGGCCTCGACTGTTTCATCATCGACGCCCTGCGTCGCGCACCGCATCCCAGCCACTCGCATCTGGAAAACACTCTTAAGTGGATCGAAAAGCTGGCCCCCAAGCGTGCGGTCATCACCAACATGCATATCGACCTCGACTATGCGACCGTGGACGCCGAAACAGCCGACAACGTCACCCCTGCTTATGACGGCATGACGATCGAATACAACCTCTAGATGGGGGCGTTGCTGGAAGTCATCCTGCCGGTGTTTCTGGTCATCGGCGCGGGCTACATAGCGGTCAAACGCGATCTCTTCTCGAACGAGGGCGCGGATGCGCTGATGAAGTTTACTCAAAGCTTCGCCATCCCCTGCCTGTTGTTTCGCGGCATCGCGGAGTTGGAGCTGGGTGCATATTTCGAGCCGCGCCTGCTGGCGTCCTACTACCTGCCCGCCATCGCCGGTTTTACCCTTGGTACGCTCGGCGCACGCCTGATCTTCGGGCGGCCTTGGGAAGACAGCATTGCCATCGGCTTCTGCTGCCTGTTTTCCAACGCCGTGTTGCTGGGCCTGCCCATCACCGAGCGCGCCTATGGCGAGGGTGCCCTGTCACCGAACTATGCCATCATCGCGGTCAACGCGCCGATCTGCTACGGCATCGGCATCACCGCGATGGAGGTCGTGCGTAACAAGGGTGGCGGGCTGTGGCACACGGCCAAAGCCGTCTGGCGCGCGATCACCCATAACGCGCTGATCATCGGGATCGCGTTGGGCTTTGTGGTCAACATCACCTCCCTGCCGCTGCCCGGTGTGTTGACCGACGCCATCGACCTGATGATCCGCGCGGCGCTGCCTGCGGCAATCTTCGGGCTGGGCGGCGTCTTGGCCCGCTACAAGCTGGAAGGCGACACCGGTCCGGTAATCATGGTCTGCGCGCTGATGCTGGTGGTGCAACCAAGCCTGACATGGCTCGTCGCGGGGGCTACAGGTGTCGGAACCAGCGCGTTCCGGTCTGTTGTGCTGACATCAGCCATGGCACCGGGCGTCAACGCGTACGTGTTCGCCAACATGTATGGCGTCGGCAAACGGGTTGCGGCGTCGGCAGTTCTGATCTCCACCGCACTGTCGGTGCTTACGCTGTGGGTGTGGCTGGCTCTTTTGCCTTAGTGTAGGACCGCAACAGTACCTGTGCCTCGTGGTCCGCCAAGGGCGGGAAGGCCAGTTTATCCTTGGTGGGATGCTCCGCTGCCCCGCGCGCACCCATCTGGGAACTTTCAACCGGAACCCGCTCGGCGAAGATGATGTGATGCGCGTCAAAGTCCAGATACGCATAGCGCACCATGCCGCCAATATCGCGGATCACATCCACGTTGTTGACGAAGTCCCGCGCCGCGACCAGCACCTCCCACTCGCCAAACAGCAAATCCGGCTGCCATCCGGCAAACCGGATCCGGTGACCGGCGGTGACACACAGGTCGTGTTCGTTGTTGAGCGTTCCCGCCTTGAAGCGGATCGGGGCCGCGTCACCCAGCGCCTCGAAACGGCGGACACCCATTGCGCGCACGGGCTGCGCCCCGTGATCCAGCGTCTCGACCAAGTCACCCACCTGAATGTCTTGAATCAGCCGATCGCCCATAGGGGTCAGGATATGTGTGCCGAGGGCGAAGCACGGTTTGCTTGCGCGCGCCCGAGAGACTGAAAGCTTGGTCTCTTGTGAAATCTGAACCAGATGGCGCGGCATAAAAACCTCTAGAAAAATACGTCTCGTCACCGTCCTAGGGATTAACTTTGTCTCAATACTGGCCGCCGATGCGCCAAACGTGTCAATTCCGTGGCAAATCACCAGTTCAAAGAAACGCTGTGTTTCCAAAGGAGGCGGTTTGCGCGGGTGAGTGACTTGGCCGTCAAATGAGCGATCTGTTGCCAATTAAGCAGCCCACATCGCCCGCTTGAGGGTTGACTATAGGTAAACCAAGCGGTCTGGGGTAAGATTAGACATTGTTCCAGCCAAGGTAATTTCCATGACTATTTCCGCATTCTTTCGCCGCTCGTGCATGTTGCTTCCGGTTCTTTTGGCACCGATGATCGCGCCACAAGCCGCCGATGCCCAAGTCTACGGCTATTCAATGGACCCGCGCGCCGAGGCGTCCGGACAGCTTCTGGGCTCCGACCTCGCCAGTTTCCGTAATGCGATAGCCAACCGGCGCAGCGGCACGGCACAGCCATCCGTGCGCCAAGATGACACCAGCCTGACTGGTGGCACGGCACCGACTTGGGGCGGGATTTCCTCCGCATGGGCCTCTGTTGATGCCAAACGCCTGAGCGGCACCTATTCCGGCAACTCCGCCAACGTGATTTTCGGGGCCGACACCCTGCTGGGCGATTCCTTCGTCGTGGGCCTGATCGGGGGCTATAACCGCTCCACCGTGACCGTGCCGGGCACCCAAAAGATTAAGGCCAAAGGCTTCTCCGTCGGGCCCTATTTCTCCGCCCGCCTGTCCGACTCGCTTAGCCTTGACGGCTTCATCGGCTTCGGCAAACCCGACTACGACATTGATGGCGGCAAGTTCACCGGTGAAAAGACCTTCGGCAACCTGACACTGACCGGCAGCATCCCGCTTCAGCGCGCGGAACTGTCGCCGTTCATCAGCGTGGCCTCTGTTCGCGAAAAACTCCCTGCCTTTAGCAGCGTCGTCCCCGTCGTGGCCTATGGCGCGACCGAGATCAAAAGTTTCGTCGCCACAGTCGGCACGGGCGTCCATTACAACGCCATCGACAAAGGCAACCTGACCTATCTGCCCAATGCCGGTTTCGAGATCGACTATGTCCGTAACGATGACGGCTTCGGCAATGTCGACAGCTTCACCACCCCGCGCATCAGCGGCGGTGTGACCATCATCAGTGACACAGGCGCATTGAACCTAGGCGCGAACGTGTCGCGCACGTCCGAGGGCACAACGACCATCGGCGCAAGCGCGGGATATTTCTGGCAGTTCTGAGGGGGAGACGCTGTTTTCGGATTAAGAACACAGCGTTACCCGTGTGAACAGTCTAACCGGATGTTCGGAGAATGGTGCGGTCGGAGGGACTCGAACCCTCACTCTTGTTACAGAACAGCGACCTCAACGCTGCGCGTCTACCAATTCCGCCACGACCGCAAAATCACAGGGGATGTGGGCGGCGTTCTAGCCTGCCCCCCCGCCCTTGTGAAGCGCAAAAACGCATCCATTGAAAAAGGCCGGAGATGCATCACATCTCCGGCCTCAATTTTACACTGGTAAGCGTCGCTTATGGCTCGACTTTGAAGATCGGCAAGGCCGACGCGGGCTGCACCTGAGGCAGGGCCTGCGCGTTGTTGCCACCCAATGTGAAGGACGCTTTGCGCAGCAGCGCGTTGCGCTCCGGCTGGCCCGGCGCGAAGACAGGGGTCGCCCCGTTCTCGATTGCGGTCAGTCCCATGTCGTACCATGGCAGCGCCAGATCGGCGCGCTTGGAAACGCCGAAGCCTTGTGCCAGATGGTGGCCCATCAGCTCGCTATAGGCTTGCTCGCCCAACACAGACAGCAGCAACGCCGACCCCAAAGCCACATCCATGTTGTCCGTGCGGTATCCGACCGACAAACAGATTTTGGCGGTGCCGGACAACTGCACCGGTGACATGCCGGAGCCGAGCACAAATCCCGACACGTCTTGCAAGACAGCCGTGTGCGGTTTCAACGACAAAGCCGCCACGTGCTCTTTCAGCGCTGGACCAAACCCCTCGCATTGCTGCGCGATCTGGTCTGGCGTGAAGCCTTGGATTTTGGCCGCCAGTTGCTCGCCCTCGGCGATGGCATAGGTCCGTGCGAGGCAGAATTGCTCGTTCAGGGCCAGATTGGCGTCCACCATTGTCGCGGTGGTCAAGAAGCCGCCATTGGTCGAGGTCAGAAGCGACACCTGATTGCAATGCGACGCCAGCGACACAGCGGTCGTTGTCCCCATAAAGCTGGGCAGTGATCCTGTCTGCGGAGTTCCTTCGGCGCCAGCAACGGCTGTGACCGTGGTTGTCGTCGTGGTTGTTCCACCCAACATCTGCGGTTGCAGGGCTTGCGGCTGCGGAGCCACAACAACTGTCGTAGCGGGCGCGGCCAAAGCGACACCGGCAGTGGCAGTGGCAACGCCAGCCGCCTCATTACGGTAACGGGTCAAAAGGCCGCGCGGGCCGGTCGGGCTTGCCGCGATCAGCTGCGTCGTCGCCACCCCACCCGCAAGCGCGCGGTTGTAGCTTTGCAGCAGGAAGTTTTTTTCATAATCGGTCAGCTGCCCCGTCGCGGGGTAGCCCATATGCGCCTGATAGTTGGCGATGGCCGCGCGGGAGTTCCGGCCCAGCACACCGTCCGGCGTCCCGGCAGGAAAGCCGAAATAGTTCAGCGATGTCTGGATTTCGCGGCGCTCTTGACGAACGTATGATGGAACGGATGCGGTTCTCTTTTTGGTGTAGGTTTTCTTGCGGACAACCCGCTTTTGCTTTCCTGCGTTGCGCACGATCGCCGAGCCGACAACCCCTGCAACGATCCCGGCAGCGAAGTCACCACCATCAGCCGACACGCGAGTCGCTGGCACCGTGATCATCGCCGCGGCTGCACAAGCCATTGTAATATTTTTGATAAACATGCATTTCCTCCTAATACGCAACTAAAACACTTTCCTTAGCGTAACACGTTGACCAAAGCTTGGCCTAGCAAAAAGGCGTGAAATCAGGCGAAAGCCTCAGGAGAAAAAGCCGATAATATGGTGGAATGGATCACAAGTAACGGGTTAACGGACTACGCGGAGGCGGTTGCCTTCATGGAAGACCGCGCCAATGCGATCCATCTGGGTACGGCGTCTGAGTGCATCTGGCTGGTGGAACACCCGCCGCTCTACACCGCGGGCACCTCCGCGGATGTGGCCGATCTGGTCTCTCCAGACCGGTTTCCTGTGCACCAGACGCGGCGCGGCGGGCAATACACTTATCACGGACCTGGCCAGCGCGTGGCTTACGCCATGCTGGACTTGAACAAGCGGGGCCGTGACGTACGGAAATACGTACAAAATCTGGAAGCATGGGTGATTGCGACACTGGCAGAATTCAACGTGACCGGCCATATCCGCGAGGGCCGCGTCGGTGTCTGGGTCGAGCGTCCTGACAAACCGCTTCAACCGGACGGCACTTTGGCCGAGGACAAAGTCGCCGCCATCGGCGTGCGTCTGCGCAAGTGGGTCACGTTTCACGGGCTGTCGATCAATGTCGAGCCAGACCTTGAGCATTTCAGCGGCATCGTCCCCTGCGGGATCAGCCAGCACGGGGTGACGTCGCTTGTTGATTTGGGTCTTCCCGTCACAATGGGCGATCTGGATGTCGCGTTGCGAAACCAGTTCGATACGGTTTTCGGTCCCTAATCAGTCGACAGGTTCAGTGAAAGCGCTGGCGACCAAGCTCGCGGGAAAACAAAACCTCGACCTCGTCGCGCGTCAGGATTGGTCGCGCGACGCTGGAATCCTCGGGCAGCGTGATTAGCGGGGCTGGCAGCAGGTTTGCCATCTGTTCAAGCAATTTCGTCATGCTATCTCTCCGTTTTGCTTTTCAGCCCCTGACTGAATTCACGCAAGAAACGCGCCGAGAGTTTCAGGAAAATGCGAAATTCTATTAAAAATTCACCAAGTCACTGTTTTAAATCAATTAATTTAGAGGATCAAACGGCATCTTTGTGTGTTCATATCGCATTTGCGTTTGCTGCGGCTTCAATCACCCTACTTGAAAGGCGAGCTTCTGAAATCTCACATCCTCCACGCCCCATACAATCTCTGGCCATAGAATTTTCTTTATGCAATCGTAAGACACAAGTAGACGATGGAACCCTTTGATATGACTTCAAACTCTGACATCGAACACATGATCTCCCGTGTCGCTTTGGGCGACCGTTCGGCGTTCTCCGACCTGTATGATGCGACCAGCGCGAAACTTTTAGGCGTGGCGTTGCGTGTGTTGAAGAACAGGGCCAGCGCCGAGGACGTCTTGCAAGAGACATTCATGAAGGTCTGGCGATACGCAGATAGATATTCATCAAACGGGATGAGCCCAATGACTTGGCTAATCACCATCGCCCGCAACACAGCCATCGACCGGCTGAGGGCCACAAAGACCGAAAGTGACGTCGCTGATGTGATGGACACTATGCCTGCGTCCGGCCCGACGCCGGAGCAAGCCGCCGTGGCCTCCAGTGACGCGCGCCAGATCATGGGCTGCATGGAGCAGTTAGAGGCCGACAAGCGCGACGCCGTGCGCGGGGCATACCTAGACGGGCTGAGCTATGCCGACCTTTCCGCGCGATTTGATGTGCCGCTAAACACCATGCGCACGTGGTTGCGCCGCAGTTTAATCAGTCTTCGGGAGTGCATGGCCCAATGACCACTCATCCCGAAATTCCGGAAGAAGATCGCGCCCTCGCCGCAGAATACGCCTTGCGTTTGCTGTCCAAGGACGAGGAAGCCGCGTTCGAGGCGCGAATGCTCGACGACCGGCATCTTGAAGAATTGGTCGCCGAAACTGTGAACCAGTTTGCCCCCCTCGCCGATGAAATCGCCGAAGAAACGCCGTCGCGTGCGGTCAAAGTCGCGCTGCTTGCCGACTTATTCGGCGAGTCCCCTGCCGCGGCCTCCCTATGGGAGCGTGTCGGGTTGTGGCGCGCTGCAAGCTTTGTCGCAACGGCTGCGGCGGCTGTGATGGCGGTGATGCTGATCACACAATCTTCCCCCGTCCCAGCCCCGCAACTCCCAGCGGCCGAGCGCGGCGCGCTCTTTGTGTCGGAAATCGCGGCGGGCGATGACAGCCTACGGGTTCTGGCGGTTTATGACGCGGACACGGGCAGTGTGCAGGTCAATCGCACCACAGGCTCTGCGGCACCGGATCGGGCGCTGGAGCTTTGGGCCATCGCGGGCGACAATCCACCTGTCTCTTTGGGTGTTCTGCCGGAAGGCCAGAAAGGCCAGTTGGTCCTGCCTGAAAATCTGCGCGGTGACGTTGCCAGCCTTGTGCTTGCCATCTCGGACGAACCACTGGGCGGCTCGCCGACGGGTGCGCCGACAGGCGCAGTGCTGGCGGTTGGCCAGGTCACAGACATCTAGACCTGCGCAAATGGTCGGGCTTGCGTCCGGCCATTCGCATAAAATGCGACATTTTGCGCGTGTTTCAGGTGGTTGAAACATTGCCCCTCCCGCCTATCGTCTCTAAAACAGACGAATAATAACGGGGCGAGTCTGCCCCGATCTTCGTGCAGGGACCAACAGCTCTGCGCAAAACGAGTGGAAACGGGAGAATCGCATGGCCGACGCCGCCATCCAGGAACATGACCACGACGAGCGGGGGTTCTTCACCCGCTGGTTCATGTCCACAAACCATAAAGATATCGGGATCTTGTATCTCTTCACCGCCGGCCTGATGGGCTTGGTGTCTGTCCTCTTCACCGTCTACATGCGGATGGAGCTGATGGAGCCCGGCGTTCAATACATGTGTCTCGAAGGCGCACGTCTGACAGCTGCCGCTGTTGCTGACTGTACCCCGAACGGCCACTTGTGGAACGTGCTGATCACCGGCCACGGCATCTTGATGATGTTCTTCGTCGTGATCCCTGCCCTGTTCGGCGGCTTTGGTAACTACCTGATGCCATTGCAAATTGGCGCGCCTGACATGGCGTTCCCGCGCATGAACAACCTGTCCTACTGGATGTATGTGGCTGGCTGTTCGCTGGCCGTGGCCTCCTTGTTGACCCCCGGCGGCAACGACCAGCTTGGCTCCGGCGTTGGCTGGGTGCTCTATGCGCCGCTGTCCACCTCCGAGGCGGGCATGTCCATGGACTTCGCCATCTTCGCGGTTCACATGTCCGGTGCGTCGTCGATCCTTGGCGCGATCAACATGATCACCACCTTCCTGAACATGCGCACCCCCGGCATGACGCTGCACAAGGTTCCGCTGTTCTCTTGGGCCATCTTCGTAACCGCGTGGCTGATCCTGCTGTCCCTGCCCGTTCTGGCCGGTGCAATCACCATGCTGCTGACCGACCGGAACTTCGGCACCACCTTCTTCCAGCCTGAAGGCGGCGGCGACCCGATCCTGTACCAACACCTGTTGTGGTTCTTCGGCCACCCAGAGGTGTATATCATCATCGTTCCGGGCTTTGGCATCATCAGCCACATCATCGCGACCTTCTCCAAGAAGCCGGTCTTCGGCTACCTGCCGATGGTCTACGCGATGGTTGCAATCGGCGCGTTGGGCTTCGTCGTGTGGGCACACCACATGTACACCGTCGGCATGAGCCTGTCGCAGCAGTCCTACTTCATGATGGCCACAATGGTGATCGCGGTGCCGACAGGCATCAAGATCTTCTCGTGGATCGCCACTATGTGGGGCGGCTCGATCGAGCTGAAAACGCCAATGCTCTGGGCCTTCGGCTTCCTGTTCCTGTTCACCGTGGGCGGGGTTACCGGCATTGTGTTGTCTCAGGCTGGCATCGACCGCGCCTATCACGACACCTACTACGTTGTGGCACACTTCCACTACGTGATGAGCCTCGGCGCCGTGTTCTGTATCTTCGCAGGGATCTACTTCTACCTGCCGAAGTTCTCGGGCCGCATGTATCCTGAATGGGCTGGCAAGCTGCACTTCTGGGCGATGTTCATCGGGGCCAACCTGACGTTCTTCCCACAGCACTTCCTGGGTCGCCAAGGCATGCCTCGTCGCTACATCGACTACCCGGAGGCCTTCGCCTACTGGAACTATGTGTCGAGCTGGGGCGCGTTCCTGTCCTTTGCGTCGTTCATCTTCTTCATCGGCGTTCTGTTCTACACCCTGAAATGGGGCCGCAAGGTTACCGAGAACAACCCGTGGAACGAGTATGCCGACACGCTGGAATGGACCCTGCCCTGCCCACCACCAGAGCACACGTTCGAGATCCTGCCCAAGCAGTCGGACTGGGACAAAGGCCATAGCCATTAACCGGCCATGCCAATCCAACGCATAAACCTGACAAAAGGGGCCTCGGATTATCCCGAGGCCCTTTCTACTTACGACGGCAGCGCGCCGGTCTACCGCGTTGTCCTTTGGCCCCACCGCTCCCTGCCGCGTGGTGGCTTCGTGTTCTTCATCGCGATCACCTGCGTCATGCTCACCTTTCCGCTGCTGCCCCTGATCGGCACCGCCGCTATCTGGGTCTTGCTGCCGTTTCTGGTGCTGACGGTCACCCTGCTCTGGGTCTTCATCATGCGCAGCTATCGCTCCGGTCATCTGGTGGAGGAGTTGAGCCTCTGGCCCGACCACATCACCCTTGTGCGCCGCGAGCCGGATGGCAGGCGGCAGGACTGGGCAACCAATCCCTACTGGGTGGAGGTGGTGTCGCACGACAAACCTGTCGCCGCTTACCTCACCCTGCGCGGCGGCCCGCGAGAGGTAGAGCTGGGCGCGTTCCTGACGCCCGAGGAGCGGCTCGAATTGAAGGAAGAACTAGAGGAGAAGCTGCGGTTCTTGGCGGTTTAAACCGCCATTAATTCAAGCCTCTCGAAAGGCGCATCCGGGAAAACTTGTGCACTATTAGCAGACCCGAGCCCCACGAATCTTGCAACTCGTAATGGCGGCATCGACTTGAGCAAAGGCCTGTTGGATCGACTTGTCATCCAGCGCTTGAAGCCGGACTTGGAATACTTTTTCGACACCATTCTTGCACTTAACCTTCACAGTCCCGTTTTGCACCGGACCTTTAAACGAAAGCGTGACATCTACGGCTGGTGGGTTGGCAAGGTTCCACGCAGTGCGCTTTGCAGAGGCTTGTCCAGCGGCATTCAAATGCCCCTCCTTACCAAGGTTGACTTCAGCTTGGCGGAAAGCCGTTACCTTGGCGCTGCGGTCATAGATGGTTGCCGCAGGGAACTTTTTTCCTGCGTGGCTGGGCCATATCTGAAATAACTGCCCGTCGCCGGTGATCGCAATCGATAGTCCAATCATAATAAAACTCCACTAAAATTTAATGATTTAATGTCGGGAGTATGCCCCAAGCGGCACCAATTTCAAAATTTAACTGCACCTGCTGGCTGGCAACAAACAGCGCAGCCCCAAGCCGTCGCCTAAGCGGTTGATGTTAGATACTTCTGCCGGATGACTGTTTGGGTTGGCTCGAACTGCCGTCACCCTCAGTTAAGGACGCAAGTTGAAAACCTGCGCCCATCCGAGCATCGCACATTTTGGAAATTATGCCCGAACACAACGGACAACCAATCTGGGCGCATCGGGTGTCTTGGGCAATACACGTCATTGTGGAGCAGCTAGGTTGAAGTCAGCTTGGCGAAGGCAGTCAGTTGGCGCGCCGATCCCGGCTAAACTTATACGACCAAAGCAAACCTGAAACGCCCCTACCCCAACCGCGTCTTCACCATCGGGCCAACGGCACCGAAATCCATCTGTCCCGTATACTTGCCCTTCAGCACGCCCATTACGCGGCCCATGTCGCGGATGCTTTCGGCGCCTACGTCTTTGATCGCGGCATCAACCGCCGCCTCGGCTTCGGTCTCGGACAGTTGCGCGGGCACGAAGTCCTCAATCACCTTGACCTCGGCCAGCTCGCGCTCCGCCAATTCCAGACGCCCGCCTTCCTCATAAGCACGCGCGCTTTCTTGGCGTTGTTTCACCATCTTGCCAAGAATCGCTAGCATCTCAGGGTCGCCGATGCTCTTGCCATCGGCATCTGAAAAACCCGCAGCAATCCAAAGGAGTTCGCGATAGATAGAAAAGCATGGAACGGAATTGTTGCGCCCCCAGAGTCTGACGGCCCTTAAGGTCATAATCGACATGTCCGCTAGTGAGTTCACGGCGCGTGTGTCACTCCAACAAGACCATGACCCGCGTGTCGATCAACAGGCCGGATACATATGAGCGACCTCCGAGAACATGCTAGAAATCATTTGCGAACACCAGCCGGTACATACATTTGAATCCAATGTTCTCGCTGCTGCGCGACGCACAATTGTCTGCGAACACAGGGAAGGCCAAACCCCTTTACAAGCCCTTGGGATTCAAACGAGAAATTTGGAGGGGAGGTACGGAATACCTGCCCCAAAATCACCCTAATTTGCTGAAAAATTGACTAAATCCCGCTGCTTTGCGGCCTCAGATCAACTGTAATCAATTTTGAAACAGTGTGTGCAAGCTAATCAACGGCACCCTCTGAAGACAGCGGATCAGGTGGCATCAGATCGCCAATCCAGAGACGAGGGGTGGCTCAAAAGGCCGCGAGACAGGAGCAGAGCAGTGCCAACAATGAACACAGGTCTGGGGGGGCTGGCCGGATACGGCGAGGGTGTTTACTCATCCGCGCCCAAGGCTGCGGGCGGGGTTGATGACGGCTCGGTTGAGATTGATGTTACGTCCGTCTTCGGCGGGGGCGGCATCAACTTCTATGGCACCAACTACACAGAGATTTATCTGAACTCGAACGGCACGATTTCGTTCGGGTCGGCATTTACCGATTACAGCACAACCAATCTGGGCGCTGAAACGACGCCCATGCTGGCGCCGTTCTTTGCCGATGTGAGTGTCGGTTCCGGCGGCGAGATCTACTGGGACATAGACCCGGCCGCAGGCACGATTACCATGACTTGGGACGGTGTTGCGCCCTATTCGGGCAGCGGCAACAACTCGTTTCAGGTGGTGCTGACCGACAACGGCGGCGGCGATTTCACGGTTGAATATATCTATGAGGATATCCAGTGGGCCGGCAGCGGGGGCGGCGATGTGGCCGACGTGGGCTGGACCGATGGCGGCGCTAATGATGTGTTGCTGGACGGCTCGGGCAACGCCACTGAACTGCTGGCCTATGAGAGCAATGATTTCAACGGTGGCGATCCCAATGGCACCTATGAGATCAACTTCGAGAGCGGCGTTCCGGTATTGCCGGACGGTGTTGTCAGCGGCACGTCGGGTGACGATACGATTGACGCCAGTTATGTCGGTGATGGCGAGGGCGAAGTAATTGACGGTGGCGATGGCAGCGGTGGATCCGGAGATGCCGATCTGGTCAATGCCGGTGACGGCAATGACAGTGTCGAAGCGGGGGACGCGAATGATATCGTTTACGGCGGGTCCGGCAATGACACGCTGGAGGGAGAGGCCGGTGACGATGTGCTCTATGGCGACAGCGATCTGGCCGATGTTACTGCCGAATCGCTGAACTGGGATGCACAAGGTGGTGACGGCACCAATATTGCGGGTGGGTTTACCCAAGACACCGGCAATATGGATGTTTCCGTCAGCATGACGAACGATGGCAACAACAATCCGCTTTTGCAGGTTGAAACCAGCGACACGACCTATGTTGAATCCGGCGAGCCGTTTGACCCCAATTCCAGCGCCTATATCTTTGGGGATGGCGATGGGGCTACATCGACCACGACGATTGATTTTGCGGCCCAATCTGGCAGTGGCATGTCGGACGAGGTGCAGAATGTTGCGTTGCGCATCAACGACATTGACTGGGGGTCGGGCAACCATACTGATATCGTAACGATCAACGCCTATGACGCCGATGGCAATCCGGTGACCGTGACAATCACGCCCGAGGGTGGAGATACCGTCTCAGGCAATACCATCACCGCCGAAACCGTAGGTGAGAACCCGAACAGCGCGGGCGGGTCGGCGTTGATTGAGATCGAAGGGCCGGTTTCCCAGATTGAAATCATCTACGCAAACGGCCAGAGCGGCACGCAGGCTGTCTGGGTTTCGGATGTACATTTTGAAACTATCCCCGCCCCGACCACCGGCGGCGATGACACTCTGGATGGCGGCGCTGGTGATGACACGCTGTTTGGCGAGGCGGGCGATGATACGCTTATCGGTGGCGAAGGTTCCGACAGTATGTTCGGCGGCGACGGCAATGACAGCTTTACCGTCGCGCAGGGCGATACAGCCGATGGTGGCGATGGTGATGACTATTTCACGCTGGCCGATCTAAGCGAGGCAGGCACCGATACAATTACCATCATAGGCGGCGACGAAGGTGGCGCTGACAATGATACGCTGCAGCTGACTCCGGACGTTACGCTGGACGATATTACATTTACCGCCAGCACGGATATCGGTGCTTCTTCCGGCTATTTCACCATGGCGGATGGCACGTTGGTGAATTTCTCGGACATCGAGAACATCATCTGTTTCACCCCCGGCACTCTGATCTTGACCGAAGCGGGCGAGCGCCCGATCGAAAGCCTCAAACCCGGCGACAAGGTGATCACTCGCGACCATGGCGCGCAGCCATTGCGTTGGGTGGGTGTATCGACCGTTCCGGGCCAGGGAAGTTTCGCCCCCGTGCGCATCTCAAGCCATGTGATTGGTGCACGACGTTCCTTGCTGGTCTCGCCCCAGCACCGCGTGTTGTTCGCGGGCTATAATTGCGAGCTGAATTTTGGCTCGGATGAAGTGCTGGTTGCGGCCACACATCTGGAGGACGGCCTGAATGTATATCGTGCGCCATGCCAGTTGGTGACCTACATTCACTTGATGTTTGACACCCACGAGGTGATCTATGCTGAAGGGGCCGCGACTGAGAGTTTCTATGCTGGTGATGTTGGTCTTGCCGCTATTTCCGGCAATGTTCGCGAAGATCTTTTTGCCGCTTTCCCGGCGCTGCGTAGCGACCCCAAATCATATGGCAGCACCGCACGAGTTTGCCTGAAAGCACATGAAGCGAAACTGCTGATTGCACAAGATTTGTACATGTCATTGGCGGCTTGAATTTCACTGGGTGAACTTAGATTGAATTGTAGGCAGCAGATCGCTGCTTTGACCTCCGATACCCTAATTCGTCCTGTATTGGCTGCCGTCTCGTGTCTTCTCAAGGTTTACGATGTACCAAAAACCTCGCTTAGCTAAGGATGCGTTTTGCCTCAAGAACCGTGACGGGGTACCGCAAACCCAATTCCGACATGAAGCACTCGGAGCCGGCATTCACCGTCCTACCCAAAACCACCGATTATTGGACCGCCCGATCTGAAAGCAACCCTTCGCTTGAAACTTAAGAAGGTCGGCAAGGTCCCGCAGTATTGACCTTCGTCTCCCTACCCCAACCGCGTCTTCACCATCGGGCCAACGGCACCGAAATCCATCTGTCCCGTATACTTGCCCTTCAGCACGCCCATTACGCGGCCCATGTCGCGGATGCTTTCGGCGCCTACGTCTTTGATCGCGGCATCAACCGCCGCCTCGGCTTCGGTCTCGGACAGTTGCGCGGGCAGGAAGTCCTCGATCACTTTGACCTCGGCCAGCTCGCGCTCCGCCAATTCCAGACGCCCGCCTTCCTCATAAGCACGCGCGCTTTCTTGGCGTTGCTTCACCATCTTGCCGAGAATCGCCAGAATCTCAGGGTCGCCGACGCTCTTGCCATCCACCCGCAGGGCGATATCCTGGTCTTTGATCGCCGCGTTGATCAGCCGCAAAGTCCCAAGACGCGCGGCGTCCTTGGCCTTCATGGCCTCTTTTAGCGCGTCGGTGATGCGTGTGCGCAGATCCTGAGTCATAAGGTGCCTTCCCTGAAACCTCGTAAGTCGGGTCTTTTACCCAAAACGCCTGCACATCACAACAGTGGCTTTGCGCCGTTCAAAAAGGCCCTCAGCCGTGGTTGACGCCCCGCGTCGCCGCCCGTAGATATCGGCAAGTTTTACACCAGCTTTGTGGGAGAAGCCGCCATGACCGCCAAACCGACAGCCTGTCTTGTTCTGGCCGATGGTACTGTTTTCTACGGCCACGGCTTCGGGGCCACGGGACAAACCACCGCCGAGCTGTGCTTCAACACCGCCATGACCGGCTATCAGGAAATCATGACCGACCCGTCCTATGCGGGCCAAGTCGTGACGTTCACCTTCCCCCATATCGGCAACACCGGTGTCACAGACGAGGACAACGAAGCGACTGATCCTGTCGCCTCTGGCATGGTTGTCAAATGGGACCCCACCCAACCGTCCAACTGGCGCGCCGCCGGAGAGCTGACCGACTGGCTGGCCAAAACGGGCCGCATTGGCCTAGGTGGCATCGACACCCGCCGCCTGACCCGCGCCATTCGCGCGCAAGGGGCCCCACATGTGGCGATGGCCCATGACCCCGAAGGCAATTTCGACCTTGAAGCCTTGGTCCTTGCCGCGCGCGGCTTTGCAGGGCTCGAAGGGCTGGACCTCGCCAAGGAGGTCACCTGCGCGCAGTCCTATACATGGGACGAGCAACGCTGGGCATGGCCCGACGGCTTCACCAAGCGCGAAGGTGCGGGCCATAAGGTCGTCGCCATTGACTATGGCGCAAAACGCAACATCCTGCGCTGCCTCGCTTCTGCCGGCTGTGACGTCACCGTCCTGCCAGCCACGGCCACCGCGGAAGAGGTGCTCGCCCACAACCCTGACGGCGTGTTCCTGTCCAACGGCCCCGGCGATCCGGCGGCCACGGGCGAATATGCCGTGCCAATGATCAAAGGCGTGCTGGAAAAGGACATTCCCGTTTTCGGCATTTGCCTTGGCCACCAAATGCTGGCGCTCGCCCTTGGGGCGAGAACCATCAAGATGAACCACGGCCACCACGGCGCCAACCACCCTGTGAAGGATTTGGATACCGGCAAGGTCGAGATCACCTCGATGAACCACGGCTTTACAGTGGACAGCCAGACCCTGCCCGACGGCGTGCTGGAGACGCATATCTCGCTGTTCGACGGCTCGAACTGTGGTATCCGACTGGCGGACCGTCCGGTGTTCTCGGTGCAATACCACCCCGAGGCCTCCCCCGGACCGCAAGACAGCTACTACCTGTTCGAGCGGTTCGCTGCGGCCATGGCGGAAAAGGCCAACGTCTCCGCTTAACCGGCCCTTAACCTAGATCATCCAGAGTTCCGGTGTATATGCTGCGCCGGAGACCGCGAGATGAATGCGCCACTCAAAGCCCCTGTTCGGATCGACGCGCATTCCGATCAGCGGGTCTTTCTCGACGCGACCCTTCTTGATGGGGGTGATAGAAGCCATCCCCTGCTGGGCAAATTGCTGGTAGATCAAGGGCTTATAACTCCTCCGCAGCTGCTCATCGCCCTTGCCCTGCAAGCGCGCCAAAACGTGCCCTTGGGCGAAATCCTGATCGCGCAAGGCCATGTCGCGGAAGAGGACATCCTGCGCATTCTTGCCAAACAGCACGGCACCCATCTGGTAAATCTCGAAGCTTCCCCACCTGACCCGAGGCTTGCGGCGCTCCTTGTTGCAGAGGACTGTTTGCGGCTGGGGTTCATGCCGTGGCGACGGTGCGGCGACCGCGTGGTGATCGCCACAGCCCATCCCGAACGGATTGCCAGCATTCGCGTGAAGCTGCCGCCCGAGATGAGCGATGCGAAATTCGTGCTGGCCGCCCATAGCGATGTCCAGAATGCAATCCACACCCAATACGGCGACACCCTCGCCGCGCAAGCCGAGCACCGCACAGCGCCGCAAGACAGCTGCCGAAACTGGTCAACAGGCGCGATGCGGCTCGTGTTGTTGACGGTGGCGGCACTTTCGGTTGCAGGCGCGCTTTTCGCGCCGGTATGGCTCATCTGGTCCGTCTTCGGGGCCGCAAGTCTGGCGCTGGCCCTCAACAGCATGCTCAAGGCTGCCTGTGCTGTTATTGCGTTGAAAAAGCGCCCGCACCCTGCTCCGGCGAAGGGACCGCATCCCGCGCTCCGCCTTCCCAAAATATCCATTCTCGTGCCGCTGTTTCGCGAACGCGACATTGCCGGTGCCTTGGTCAAACGCCTCGCCCGCCTGTCATATCCGCACGAGCTGTTGGAAATCTGTCTGGTGGTGGAGGCATCAGACACGGTCACCGAAAACGCCCTCACCAAAGGCGGGTTACCCCGCTGGATGCGGGTCGTGCGGGTGCCGAAAGGTGGTGTTCAAACCAAGCCCCGCGCGTTGAACTACGCGCTGGATTTCACCTCCGGCTCGCTTGTGGGGGTCTATGACGCAGAAGATGCGCCGGATGCCGACCAGCTTCATCAGGTCGCCCGAAAATTTGCCGAAGGTGGTGCGGATCTGGCCTGCGTGCAAGGTATCCTCAGCTTCTACAACGCCAAAACAAACTGGCTATCGCGTTGTTTTTTCTTCGAATATGCGGGCTGGTTTCGGGTCATGCTACCGGGATTGCAAAAACTTGGCTTCGCCATTCCGCTTGGTGGCACCACGCTGTTTTTTCGCCGAGACGTATTGGTCAAACTTGGTGCATGGGACGCCCATAACGTGACCGAGGACGCCGATCTGGGCATGCGCCTCGCACGGCGCGGATACCGGTGTGAAATGATGCAGTCGGTCACTCAGGAAGAGGCAAACAGCCATGTCTGGCCATGGGTCAAACAACGCTCCCGCTGGCTTAAAGGCTATGCGGTGACGTGGTGCGTCCACATGCGCAAGCCGCTCCTGTTATGGCGCGAGTTGGGGACGTGGAAGTTCATCGGGTTTCAAATCCTGTTTCTAAGCACGCTCATGTCATTCTTCTTGGCCCCCGTGCTGTGGTGGAGCTTGCTGACATTTCTGTTCAACTGGCCGAACCCCGTGTTCGATCCGATGCCCAAAGCCTTGGTCGTCGGAGCGTCGGGATTTTTCCTGTTGGCAGAACTCGTGACCCTGGCGGTCTTTGTCACGGCCACCGCAAGTATCGGGCAGCGCCCTCATATCGGATGGATTCTCACCCTGCCCGCTTACTTCATCTTCGGCACGGTAGCCGCCTATAAAGGACTGGCGGAGCTGCTGTTCAACCCGTTCTACTGGGACAAAACCGAACACGGCATGTTCGGCGGGGCAAGCGACGGCTCACTCGGCACTGATCGCCCCTGCGTCGATCCGCAATCGCGTCTGGAAGGCGATGGACAAATGGTCTCGTAGCGCCTTTGACGCCGCAGCCCCGTCCCGCGCCTCGATGGCTTGCACAATCGCCAGATGTTCCGCCAAAGCCACCTCGCCGCGCCCTTCGGCCGCCAGCGACGTCGTGGCCAGCAGCGCCATGGAGCGGTAAACAAGGTCCAGCTGCTGCACCAGAAACTGATTATGCGACGCCAGATGGATTTGCCGGTGAAACCGCCGGTTTGCTTGCGACAGCTTTGACGGGTCCGACAGGAACGCGTGGTCCTCCTCGACCATGGCGTACAGCACCTTAACCTCTTCCACAGCGGCATGTTGCGCGGCAAGTTCCGCCGCCAGCCCTTCCAGCGCGGTGCGCACGGTATACAGCTCTGCCATCTGGTTGTGGTCCAGCGACGCTACGATCAATGACCGCCCGTCGCGCGTCAGCATTGATTGGGTTTCCAGCCGCTGCAACGCCTCACGGATCGGCGTGCGCGACACCCCGAACCTGTCCGCCAATTCGCTTTCCACCAATCGGCTGCCCGGCTTGTATATTCCGGTGTCAATCGCGTGCAGGATCAACCCGTAAGCGTCGTTTGAGGCGGGCATTTCAATGGACATTATTCGCAACTCTCACTTTTGTTGCGCCAAGCTAGCCGCCCCCCCCATATGGTGCAACCTTTCACGGTTGCACAGCGACGCATCTGCGCTACGTTCCCAATCATGCCAGCTGAACACTTCACACATGTCAAAACTTGGGTCTTCGACCTCGACCACACGCTTTATCCGCCCGAAATGCAGCTTTTCGACCAGATCGAGATTCGCATGATCGACTGGGTGATGCGAGAACTCGGCGTGGACCGTGAAGAGGCCAACCATCTGCGCGCCAAATACTGGCGCGAGCACGGGACAACCTTGGCAGGCCTCATGCGTATCCACGGGGTTGCACCGGAAGGCTACCTGATTGATGTGCACGACATCGACTTCACCGTTCTGTCGTCCGACCCGCATCTGCGGGACGCCATCACCAGCCTGCCCGGACGCAAAATCATCTATACCAACGGCACAGCGCCCTATGCGGAAAATGTCATAAAAGCCCGCGGCTTATCAGGCATATTTGATGCAATTTACGGCGTTGAGCATGCGGATTTTCATCCCAAGCCGGACCATGCTGCCTTCGAGCAGGTCTTCGCACAAGACGGGCTAGATCCGCGCACATCCGCGATGTTCGAGGACGACCCCCGCAATCTCGCCGTACCGCACGCTTTGGGGATGCGCACGGTGCATGTGGCGCCCGACCCGCTGGCGCAGGATCACATTCACCACCACACCAATGACCTGCGCGGCTTTCTGACCCAGCTGACCCGCTGACACTTGGCGAGTGCCCGCCCGAAGCATAGGTTACACCCCATGAGCACAGATATCTTCATCTCCGGTGGTGGCGTTGCGGGCCTGACTGCGGCCTGCCTGTTCGGCAGCCAAGGGTTCAACGTCACCTGCGTCGATCCCGCCCCGCCGATCACCGAACGCGATGCGGATGGCGCGGACCTGCGCTCCACCGCGTTCTTGCAGCCCGCTATTCCGGTGCTGGAAATGGCAGGCGTCTGGCACAAACTCAGCCCCCATGCGATGCCGCTGCAAACCATGCGGATCGTGGACGCAGGCGGTGAGGCCGCCGAACCCCGCGCCACCCGTGATTTCAACGCCTCCGACATCTCGGAGCTGCCTTTCGGATGGAACCTGCCCAACTGGCTGATCCGCCGCGAGCTGGTCGCGCGACTGGCGGAATTGTCCAACGTCGAATTCTTGCTCGGCACCGCCTGCACCAAAATTTTCACCCGCTCCGCCACTGCCAAGCTGTGGCTTAGTGACGGGACAACACGCAGCGCCCAGCTGGTTATCGCTGCGGACGGGCGCAATTCCCTCATCCGCGAGAGTATGGGAATTGATGTCAAAACAACGCGCTACGGACAGAAGGCACTGGCTTTCGCGGTGACGCATCCGATCCCCCACAACAATGTTTCAACCGAGATTCACCGCACCGGCGGACCATTCACCTTGGTGCCGCTGCCCGATCATGACGGCCAACCAAGCTCCGCCATCGTGTGGATGGAAAAAGGCCCTGAAGCCGCCCGTCTCTGTGCGCTGTCCGAAAACGCTTTCAACCAAGAAATGTCGGAGCGGTCCTGCCACCTGTTCGGGCCGCTCACCTTGGCCTCGAAGCGCACGCTCTGGCCGATCATCAGCCAGATCGCCGAGCGGTTCAGCGCCGAGCGCGTGGCCTTGATCGCCGAAGCCGCCCACGTGGCCCCGCCCATCGGGGCGCAGGGTCTGAACATGTCACTGACTGACCTGAGTGAGTTGCTGGAGCTTGCCCGCCTGCACCCGCTTGGCAGCAAGGCCATGCTCGACGCTTATGACAAGAAGCGACGTCTGGCTGTGAAGGCACGGGTGATGGGGATTGACCTGCTGAACCGCACCTCCATGTCGCAAACGGCATGGATCAGGGATCTGCGCTCGGCGGGTATTGGGGCGATCCATGACGCCGCCCCGATCCGCAAATCGCTTATGAAACTGGGACTTGGCGCCCGTTAAAGCACCGTATCCATGATTTCCTGCAACGCTTTCAGCGTTCCATCGACGTCATAGAGCTTGTCGAGGCCGAACAGCCCGATGCGGAAGGTGCGGAAGTCATCCGGCTCGTCGCATTGCAGCGGCACACCTGCGGCAATCTGCACCCCAATCGCAAGGAACTTGGAGCCGTTCTGGATATCGGGATCATCCGTGTAGCTGACCACGACCCCCGGTGCGCCAAAGCCTTCTGCCGCCACGGACGTGATGCCTTTGGCCTTCAACATATCGCGCACGCCGTTGCCCAACTTCCACTGCGCCTCGCGCAATTCCTCGAACCCGTATTCGCGGGTTTCCAACATGGCGTCACGGAACGTGCGCAGCCCGTCGGTGGGCATAGTCGCGTGGTAGGCGTGGCCACCACCCTCGTAGGTTTCCATGATCGTCAGCCATTTTTTCAGGTCGATGGAGAAGCTGTCGGACGTGGTCACGTCGATCTTCTCCCGCGCGCGCTCCGACATGCACACGATCCCGGCGCAGGGCGTGGAGGACCAGCCCTTTTGCGGCGCGGAGATCAGGACGTCCACGCCCGTCGCCTTCATATCCACCCAAGCGCAGCCCGACGCGATGCAGTCCAGCACCATCAACGCGCCAACCTCGTGGGCGGCGTCGGCCATGGCCTTGATGTAGTCATCGGGCAGGATCACCCCGGCGGAGGTTTCCACATGCGGCGCGAACACCACGGCAGGTTTTTCCTCAAGGATGCGGGCCACCACCTCGTCAATCGGGCACGGCGCGAACGGGGCGCGGGTGTCGTTGCCGGTCTGGCGGGCCTTCATCACGGTCGCCTCGGACGGCAGGCCGCCCGCCTCCATGATCTGGCTCCAGCGGTAGGAGAACCAGCCGTTACGCACCACCAACGCGCGCTGGTCGCGGGCAAACTGACGGGCCACAGCCTCCATCGCGTAGGTGCCGCCACCGGGGATTAGGGCCACGCTGTCGGCCTTGTAGACGTCTTTCAACATCTCCGAGATGTCGGTCATCACCTTCTGAAAGGCCTTGGACATGGAGTTGAGCGAGCGGTCGGTGAACACCACCGAGAATTCGCGCAGACCTTCGGGATCGACGTTTTCGAGCAATGCAGACATGGGTAAACCTCCTGAGTTTCAGGAGGAAATTAGGGGGGATCGAGGGGGGATGCACGAGCTATTTTTCAGATGCGACGACTGGTCTTACTCGCCCGCCGGAGCCAAAAACCGCGCCAGCCAGACTTTCATCGAAAGTCTGCGCACAAATCCTCGAAGAGGATTTGCCACCTCAGAGCGGCCCAGCCAACCGCTCCTCGCTCAGCAGTCGTCTTGCTATTTCCAATCAACCCTAACTTTGAGATACTCTTGCTGCTCTAAGGCGTCCTCCTCCGAGTAAAATTGGTTAGGAACAGGGCCTAGATCGTAGTCCCCATATTCGTGAAAATCATAGTTCTTCTGACCTGATTCCAAATATGAACTCGCGGAAAAGGTTGAGAGAAGTACAGAATTGGGATTTGTGTTTTTTCGTAAACGGTCAGCTTGTTCACTAATCATACTACATTCAAAAGAGCCTTCTTCCTTGCACTCCCAAATCTCAAAAAGAAGTTCTGCCACATCAAACTCCACCGCAATTCTTTTTCTAATACTTTCGTAACGCTAATGATGAACGTAGAGCGTTTCAAGTTCACAACGGCCCCGCCAAGCGCTCCTCGCTCAGCAACACATTGGCCTCCACATCGCCGACCCCCGGCAAGGTCATAATGCGGCGGCGTAACACGCGCTCGAAGTCGGACAGGTCGCGGGCGACGACGCGCAGGCGGTAATCATATAGCCCCAGCACATGCTGCACGGTTTGCACCTCTGGGATCGCCGTCACCGCGCGCTCGAAATCCTCTAGGCTGACGCGCCCCTTGGTGGCAAGCTTCACGCCCAGAAACACCGTAACACCGAACCCCAACGCCTCCGCATCCAGATCGACGCGGCGGCCTGCCAGCACGCCCTCGTCCTGCAACCGCTTGATACGCCGCCATGTGGCGGGCTGGCTGAGGCCAAGATCACGGCCCAACGCCCCCGCGCTGAGGGTCGCGTCTGCCCCAAGCGCCCGCAGGATGGTGAAATCTGTGGCGTCCCAACTCATATCGGTAACGTCTCAGTCGTCTTGATGGTGGCCACATGCATCAGTGCCTCCACTTCCGCGATGTGCGGCAGGGTCAGGATCTGGTTGCGGTAGAGGCTCTGGTAATGCGTCATGTCGCGGGCAATCACCGACAGGCGCAGGTCGACACGGCCCAGAAAGGTCTGGATGGCGATCACTTCAGGGATCAAACGCGCGGCGTCTTGGAACTCGTCAAAGGCACGTGGTGCTGTCTTGTCCAAGGTGAACCGCAACGAGACCTCCACCGCGAAGCCCAGCTTCGTCCAGTCGATTACCGCATGTTGCCCCTTGAGAATCCCCTTGGCGCTGAGCTTCTCCAACCGCCGCGCGGCGGTGGCGGGTTGCATGGCGCAGCGCTCCGCCAGGTCCGACACAGGGGCGGTCGGATCGGATTGCAAATAGCGCAACAGGCGGCGGTCGGCATCATCAAGCATGATTTTTTACTAAATCAATATCTTGACGAATACTAGCCAACATATTTACGGAAATCATCGTCACTTCAACTCTGGCCCCTGCCCGCCAGACCAGTATGTTGGCCGCAATCGAAACCAAATCATAAGGACGCCCGATATGCGCGTTTACTACGATCGCGATTGCGATGTGAACCTGATCAAAGACAAAAAAGTCGCCATCCTCGGCTATGGCTCCCAAGGCCACGCCCACGCGCTGAACCTGCGCGACAGCGGTGCGAAGAACCTTGTGGTTGCGCTGCGCGAAGGCTCTGCCTCCAAAGCCAAAGCCGAAGGTGAAGGCCTGAAGGTCATGGAAATCGCCGAAGCCGCAGCTTGGGCCGACGTGATCATGTTCACCATGCCCGACGAATTGCAGGCCGAAACCTACAAGAAATACGTGCACGACAATATCCGTGAAGGTGCGGCCATCGCATTCGCCCACGGCCTGAACGTGCATTTCGGCCTGATCGAGCCGAAAGAAGGCGTCGACGTCATCATGATGGCCCCCAAAGGCCCCGGCCACACCGTCCGCGGCGAGTTCACCAAAGGCGGCGGCGTGCCGTGCTTGGTTGCTGTCGACAAAGACGCCTCCGGCAAAGCGCTGGAAATCGGCCTGTCCTACTGCTCCGCCATCGGTGGCGGCCGCTCCGGCATCATCGAGACCAACTTCCGCGAAGAATGCGAAACCGACCTGTTCGGTGAGCAAGCGGTTCTGTGTGGCGGCTTGGTCGAGCTGATCCGCATGGGCTTCGAGACGCTGGTGGAAGCCGGCTACGCGCCCGAGATGGCTTATTTCGAGTGTCTGCACGAAGTGAAGCTGATCGTGGACCTGATCTATGAAGGCGGCATCGCCAACATGAACTACTCGATCTCCAACACGGCGGAATACGGCGAATACGTCTCCGGCCCGCGCATCCTGCCATACGACGAAACAAAGGCGAAGATGAAAGCGGTTCTGACAGACATCCAGAACGGCAAGTTCGTGCGTGACTTCATGCTGGAAAACGCAGTTGGCCAGCCGTCCTTCAAGGCAACCCGCCGTATCAATGACGAGCACCAGATCGAAGCCACCGGCGAGAAGCTGCGCGGCATGATGCCGTGGATTTCCGCTGGCAAAATGGTCGACAAAGCGAAGAACTAATCGCTGCACAGTTCGTCTCTGGCCGAACTATGGGCTGCAATCGGAAAAGGCGTCTCGCAAGAGGCGCCTTTTTCATTTACCGCTTGTGCCATGAGCACCCCTTCCCCCGAAAACCCCGGCCTGCTGAACTGGATTCTTGTGATCATCCTTGGCGTCACCTGGGGTGGTGCGTTCATGTCCGTACGCCTCTCCCTCGACGGGTTCGGGCCTTGGACTGTCGCCGCATGGCGCACCGGACTGGGCGGCGTCGCCCTTGCCATCATCGGGGCAATGTTGGGCCAAGGCATGCACAAAATCCCGACTGTGCGGGCGTGGATATTCGCTGGCATCATCGGTACTGGTGCGGTCGCCCTGCCCTTTGCCCTGCTCAGCTGGGGACAGCAATTCATCCCCTCGGCCTTTGCGGGCGTCGCCATGGGCGCGGTGCCTTTGCTGGTGCTGCCGCTGGTCTATCTGTTTTCCAAAGAGGAAGGCATCGGGCCCCGCCGCGTGTTGGGCATGCTATTGGGCTTCGTCGGATTATTCATATTGGTTGGCCCCGGCGCGGCGGCGTCCACGGGCCACGAGAACGAATGGTTGGGCCGCATCGCCTGCCTTGCCGCCGCCGGATGCTATGCTGCGGGGTCGGTGGTCACCCGCCGCGCGCCCAAGATGCCGCCGATTGCTTTCGCGACGGCAACGCTGCTGTTGGCCGCCGTCATACTGGTGCCGATTGCTGCATTCACAGAAGGCTGGCCGAGCGATTTCCCCGCAACTCCGACCGCGGCGCTGATTTATGTCGCGCTGTTTCCGACCGCCTTAGCAGCCGTCATCCGCGTTCGTGTGATCACCACTGCGGGGTCCCTGTTCATGAGCCTGACAAGCTATCAAGTGCCGGTCTGGTCCGTCATTCTGGGGGTGAGCTTCATGGGCGAAACCCTTCCCCCACAACTGTTTTTCGCGCTGGCAATCATTCTTGCGGGCATCGGCCTCAGCCAGTCGCGCGCGCTGATGGCGATGATCAGGCGGTAGCGGATTGCACCGCGGACACGACACCGCCCACGACCTGCGCCAGCTTGCCCTCGTCCTGGCATTCGGCCATGACGCGGATCAACGGCTCGGTGCCTGATTTGCGGATAAGCAAGCGGCCATTGCCTTTCAGCGCGGCTTCGGCATCAGCAATAGCGGCCTTAACGGCGGCATTTTCCAGCGGTGTCTGCCCTTCGCCATAGCGCACGTTTTCCAGCAGTTGCGGGCAACGCTCGAATTGTTTGACCAAGGCGCTCGCAGGCTTGTCCAACTGCTTCATCGCCGCCAGAAATTGCAACCCTGCCACCAAGCCGTCACCGGTGGTCGCATAGTCGGTCATCACGATATGACCCGATTGCTCGCCACCCAAATTGTAGCCGCCTTCACGCATGCGCTCGACCACGTAGCGGTCGCCGACATTGGTGCGTTCCAGCCGTATGTCATGGCTTTCCAAGTGCCGCTCCAGCCCCAGATTGCTCATTACCGTGGCAACCAGAGCACCACCTTTCAGGCGCCCCTCCTCGGCCCAGCGGGTCGCCATCAACGCCATCAACTGATCGCCATCCGCGACAGCACCGGTTTCATCCAGCATCATCACGCGGTCGGCGTCGCCATCCAGACAGATGCCAACATCCGCCCCGTGCGCCACAACGGCCTCGGCCGCGGTCCGCACATCGGTCGAGCCGCAGCCTTCGTTGATGTTGAACCCGTTTGGCGAGACGCCAACAGGGATAACTTCGGCGCCAAGCTCCCAAAGCACCTCCGGCGCGGTGGCGTAAGCGGCCCCGTTCGCGCAATCAATCACGACCTTCAACCCTTTCAAGGTCATGCCGTAGGGCAAGGTGGATTTGACCCGCTCGTTATAGCGGAACCGCCCGTCATAGATGTGCTTGGCGCGGCCGATATTGTGCGACTGGGCAGGCTGGATATCCTGCTCCAACAGTGCCTCGATGGCCATTTCATCCTCGTCGGACAGCTTGAACCCGTCGGGGCCGAAGAACTTGATGCCGTTGTCGTAATGCGGGTTGTGGGAGGCGGAAATCATCACGCCTACATCCGCGCGCATCGACGTCGTCAGCATGCCCACCGCAGGGGTCGGCACCGGCGACAGCAGCAGCACATCCATACCGGTGGAGGTGAAGCCAGCCGTTAGCGCATTTTCGAACATGTAGCCGGACAGGCGCGTATCCTTGCCGATCACGACGCGGTGGCGGCCTTGGTCCTTGCGAAAATACCGCCCCGCAGCAGCGCCCAGCTTCAGCGCCATTTCGGCTGTCATTGGATAGGTGTTTGCGCGGCCGCGTACCCCGTCGGTGCCGAAGAATTTCCGTGCCATATTGGGCATTCCTGTCATTGGTCCCGCGATTTCCTCGCGAAGATTGTGGTTATGTGTGCATGGCCCGCCATAGGGCGAAGGCCTGCTGATGCGCTTCTATATCATGGGCACGGATGATCTGAACACCCTGCCGGATGCCCTCCAACGCCACGGATACCGAGCCGGATGCGCGGTCTTCCGCCCGTTCCACCCCGGCAATGTTACCAATGAAGCGTTTCCGTGAAACCCCGAGCAGCACCGGACAGCCCAACATATGGAACAGGCTAAGCCCGCGGATCAGCGCCAGATTATGTGCCTGCGTCTTGCCGAAGCCCACGCCGGGGTCCACGATAATGCGGTCTTTGGACACGCCAGCCGCCTCGGCCGCGGCGATCCGATCGGCCAGATGGTCATACACATCCAGCAGCACATTCCCGTAGGTCGGGTCTTTTTGCATCGTTTCAGGGTCGCCCTGCGCATGCATTAGGCAAATCGGCGCGCCGGACCGTGCGGCCGTGGCGGGCATCGCAGTGTCGTAGGTCATCGCGGAGACATCGTTGAGCATGGTCGCCCCCGCAGACAACGCGGCCTCGGCCACCACGGCCTTGCGCGTGTCGATCGAGATCGGCACCTTGACCCCAGCGGAACGCAGCGCGGTGATAACCGGCGCGGTGCGGGCGACTTCCTCGACCTCCGGCACCAGTGCGGCCCCCGGACGTGTACTTTCCCCGCCGATGTCCAGAATGTCCGCCCCTGCGGCAACCATGGCCTGCGCGTGCGCGACGGCGGCGTCCGGTGCGGTGAACCTGCCACCGTCCGAGAAGCTGTCTGGCGTGACATTAAGCACACCCATCAAGGCCGCGCGGTCTTTCGGCAATCCGGGCAACACGCGCGGCACCGTCAGTTGATCCAGCACCACGGTCGGCAATTCGGCGGCAGGCATCAGGGCATGATGCGCAGCGCGCTCCAGTGGCTCCACCATATTGAACCACAACGGGCCGCCATGAAGCGGCACCGCGTCTGCGGGGTGTTTCGGGTCGGTTTGGATGATCGGGCGAAAATAGACTGACATGGGCCGTACTTACCGCAGCAACGACCCCGATGCCAACAAGTCGGGCAAGGTGATCAGTTCCCCTGCTCCGCGCGCCATATTCCCGATGGAGACGGTGCGGGTGGCGGCGAACTCTCCGGCCAGCCAGTCCGCCAGAACCACTGCGTCGGTTGTGTCGGCGTCCGGCCCGTCGGTCGCGTCCAGCACCAGCTTCGACGGGGCCCAGACGCTCATCTGGCCATGCTTGATTGCCCAGTCCAGCTCGGTTCGGGTCGACACCACCACGCAGCGACGATCCCGCGCGGCCAAGACCCATGCGTTCTGCTCAAGCGCCAGCAGGTCGATGCGGCGTTGCGCAGCCGGATGATCGGCTTGCGGCGCAGCGGTCGCGCCCATGGGAACGCACAGAATTACGGGGGCCGCGTTACGCTCCAACGCATCCAAGGCAGCCGTCAGGTCTTCCGACCCGATCACGTCATTGCCCAAAAACGCCACCAGTGGTGCGATATCCGCCGCGTGTTCCGCCACGCCTTTCATCATTTCGCGGTCCCGCACGATCTCGACGCCAAGCGCACCCGGTCCGCGATCCAGCTTCTCGATGCGCACGAACACCCGCGCGGCGCGCGGGTCCGCCAGAATATCCTCGGCCACTTTGGCGGCCAAGGTTTCCAGCAGGTTCAGCCGTTCGGCCTGAAGCTCGCGGTCAATCGCTTCGGTGATGGTGTCATAGGACAGGATCTTGTCCACGTCGTCATCCACCCCGCCCGCGCCGGTCAGCTCGGGCAGACGCACTTCGACCACAATGTTGAAACAGATGCGTTGCAGGGTGCCGCGCTCTTGCTGGAAAGCACCGATCTCGACCTCGCGAATATGGTCGCGCAGGGAGATGCGGTCGCGCAATTCGCTGCCAGAGGTTGCCTCGGCGCGCTCGGACGGGTGCGCAAAGGCCAGTCGGATATCGGAACTCATAGGGCGGGCCTTCCGGTCGCAAAGCAGTGTTGCGCGTTCTCTAGCAGCCCAAGCCACATCCCGAACAGGCCAATTGCGACCTTTTTACTGCTGTCTACGAGGCTTAGGAGCGTGCGTAGAACAGGTGGACCCCATGACGCGCCGTGCGGCGGAACTTGGACGCCCAACGCGGGTTCACGGCAGTCGTGTGGTAAAATGTGGCCCCACCAGAAAGTTTACGCGGTGCGCCGTTCAGCATCATGCGTGCGATTTTGCCCACACGGTCAAACGCGCCTGGCTCGCTGATATGTTCGGGACGCCCGTCGCAGGTATAGGTGAACTGGCAAGCGTATTTACGGCCTGTGCCTTGCTTGATCACGCCACACACGGTGTCGGGAAAGCGCGAGGAAGATACACGGTTCAGGATAACTTCGGCCACGGCAATCTGGCCTTTCACGGTTTCCCCGCGCGCCTCGAAATACAAGGCTTCGGCCAGACAGCGCCATTGCGGCCCACCGGTCGCGGCAGGCAACGCGCGCAGCGTGCTGGCGTCGGTGATCAATTTGCCGGAGCCCACGCCTTGGCGGCCAAGTGGTGTAGAAATCTTAATCAGACGTTCCGGCTGCAAAGACGCCAGACCTTCCTGATGCACACGTTCGGCATTCAGCAGTGCCGAGTTGAAGGCAAGCGACGCCCCGGCAGAGGTGGATGCGACACCGTCCGCCGATGCGGACCCCATCGACAAAACAATGCACGCGGCCCCAGCCGCTTTGATCACTGCACTACAAAAACCCATTACGCTCTGCCTTGGGGCCTTACCCCTTTACAACGGACGCCAGATGACCGTCAGCCGCGTGATTTAGTGCGGGAGCGTTAAAAAATCTACCCATTGGTCAAAACCCGCGTCACTTAGCCCACATTTGAGCCAAATACCTCAAGATGTGGTAGGAACATCCTAGAGCGGGACAAATCCTTCATCTTCGGGAAATTCGAACATGTCGTCTTCTTCGACCGGTTGGCGAATCGCCAACTGGGCAGCGGCCAAGCGCGCAATCGGGACCCGATATGGCGAGCAGGACACGTAATCCATCCCCAAAGACCTGCAAAATGCGATGCTCTCGGGATCGCCGCCATGCTCCCCGCAGACCGACAAGGTCAGTTTGGAGCGCACCTTGCGCCCGCGCTCGGACGCAAGCGCCAACAACTCGCCCACCCCGTCCTGATCCAGAGCCAGAAACGGGTCTTCGGGGAAGACACCTTGGTTCACATAGGCCGACATGAAGCGCCCTGCGTCATCGCGCGACAGCCCGTAGGTCATCTGGGTCATGTCGTTTGTCCCGAAACTCAGAAAGCTGGCATGGGTTGCGATGTCACCGGCGCGCAAAGCGGCGCGCGGGGTCTCCACCATCACGCCAAGGCGGTATTCCAGCTTCTGGCCGGTTTCGCTCATCACATCCGCCGCGACCGCGTCGATACGGGATTTCACAATCTCCACCTCGCGCTTGGCCGAGACCAGCGGGATCATCACCTCCGGCACCACAACGGCCCCTTCCGAGGACGCCTCGATTGCCGCCTCAAAAATCGCGCGGGCCTGCATTTCGTAAATCTCCGGCACCGTGATCCCAAGGCGCACGCCGCGCATCCCCAGCATCGGGTTGACCTCGGACAGGTCATCCACGCGGGCCTGCACCTCACGTGCACTCATATCCAGCGCATCAGCCAATTCCACGATACCCGCGCGGGTGGAAGGCAAAAACTCGTGCAAGGGCGGATCGAACAGGCGCAAACACACCGGGCGCGGTGCCATGATGCGGAACATATCCGCGAAGTCCGCGCGTTGCATCGGCAGCAAGCGCGACAAGGCGGCCGCGCGGTCCTCCGCGTCCTCGGCAAAGATCGCTTCACGCAAGACGGTCAGACGGTCCTCGTCAAAGAACATGTGCTCCGTGCGGCAAAGCCCGATGCCTTCGGCATTGAACAGGCTCGCCACTTCGGCGTCCTCGGGCGTGTCGGCATTCGCACGCACGCCAATGTCGCGCATCTCGTCGGCCCATGTCAGCAGCTCGCGGAACGCGCCGCCAATGCCAGCCTCGATCATCGGCATGGCCCCCGCCAGAACCTGCCCCTTGGTGCCGTCCAACGTCACCATGTCGCCTTCGGAAAACACCCGCCCGTCAGACGCAGTCAGCGTGCGGGCCTTCGTGTCGATGTCGACATCCGTCGCTCCGGCCACACAAGGCAGCCCCAGCCCGCGCGCAATCACGGCGGCATGGCCGTTGGCCCCGCCCCGTTCCGTCAGGATACCCTTGGCCGCGTGCATGCCGCGCACATCCTCTGGGCTGGTTTCGCGGCGCACCAGAATACACGCCTCGCCCTGTGCGGCGGCGGTTTGCGCGGCGAACGAGTCAAACACCAGCTTGCCCGTGGCAGCCCCCGGGCTGGCGGCAATCCCGCGCGCAATCAGGTCACGCTTCGCTTTCGGGGCCACCTGTTGGTGCAGCAACTCCGAGATCGCACGCGGCTCGATCCGCAACACGGCATCTTCACGCGATATGATATCGTCATTGGCCAAGGCGGTGGCCACAGCCACTTCCGCGCGGGCCGAACGCGGGGCATTCACCGCATCAAGGATGAACAACTTGCCCCCCTCGACGGTAAACTCGATCTGCATTTCTTCGCGCAGGCCCGTGCGCCCCACATCGCCAAGTCGGCACAGCTCGGCGTAAACTTCCGGCTGGCATTCCTCCAAGGAGGGGCCGCGCTTGTCGCGGGTCAAATACATCGTGTCGTCATGCGCCCCGCTCAGCGCGTCGCGTCCTTGGCTTTGGCGCTTGTAGCGGCCCACTTCCTGCGCGTCGCCGCTGTCCGAGTTGATGAACTGGATCACGCCAGAGCCGCTTTCGCCCTGACCCATGCCAAACGCCATGCGCTGCACGACCAGCCCCAACCCTGCGTTTTCCGGCGCGCCTTTGGACATGCGCAGCAGGCGGGCCGAGGTCCCCTCCCATGCCCGCGCCATGGATTTCAGCACGTTGAACAGCTGGATTTCCACGTCCTGCGGGAACGCCTCGTCGGTTTCGTCCTCATAGGCGGTCAGGGCTTTGTCGACGGTCAGGTCGGGGATATCGAACATCTCGTCATCCAGCCGCGCCACGTCGACCGCGTAGGAACGTATAAACGTCAGATGAAGTGCGGCGGCAGCCTTGGAGCCAAGTTTGGACGCAAAAAACGCCTCGTTCGTGCGGTTCATCCCGATATTCAGGATCGTCCCGGGCCCGCCCCAATCCGGCATCACCGGAGACGAGCGCACGGACAACACCGGCCAGCTGCCGAAATGCTCCAGAAGCCGTTTCATTTCAGGCTGTTGGCCACTGGCAATCGAGCGCACTGTCGGGGTCGAGATCGCCACGGTATCCGGCACCGGCATATCCAGCCTGATAAGGCGCTGCAGGCATTTCGCCCGCGCGCCATGCAGCTTCCGATGGATAGCAGCGGTGGGCGTAATCAGCTCAAAGTTCAAATGGTCCAACATACTGCGGCGCAGCATAGGGAAGTTAAGTGTTCAAACAAGGGCGACGCGCCGGCACACCGCAGATTTTTGGCGGGTGTTACCCTTCGATCTTGGTCAGATCGGCCACACCGCCGCAAATGGTGCGGATGCGGTGCAACAGGCACAACCGGTTGCGGCGCACGATCTGGTTGTCCGAGTTCACCTGCGTGGCCTCGAAAAACGCATCAATCGGACCGCGTAGCTTGGCCATGGCGGCCATGGCGGTTGAGAAGTCCTCGGCGTCCATAGCGGGCTTGATCGCGGTTTCGGCTTCGTCGAGCGCCGCGAACAGCGCCTTTTCCTCGTCGCTTTCGGCGAATTTGGGATCGGGGTCCAACTCGTAGGAGACGCCGTCCTTGGCCTCTTCCGCCGAGAGGATGTTGTTCGCCCGCTTGAACCCTTGGATCAGGTTTTCGCCGTCGTCGGTTTTCAGCGCTTCCGAGAGTGCTTCTGCCCGCTTCACCAGAAGGTTCAGGTCGTCGCTGCCCTCCATGGCGATGCAGGCGTCGATGATGTCGTGGCGGATGCCCTTGTCCTTGAGGAAGACTTTGAGACGGTCGTGGAAGAAGGAGAGGAGGTCGGCACTCGGGTGAGAAACATCACTGAGATCTATATCTTTAAAACTAAAAGAGCTTTTCAACTCGCCCGACTCTTTTTTCTTTTCATATATTTGATTTTCTATGCTCGTAACATCTGATGAAGTGATCCCAAGGTGTTCTGCGACCATTTCACGGTCTGCATCAACAAGTCTTTCTTCTTCATGATTCATCTTATGGTAATGAGGCATATACGCATCCAAGATGAGATCGCTCAAACTCACACTGAGCGAATTATCAAGTAACAGGCGCACAATCCCCAACGCCCCACGTCGTAGAGCAAACGGGTCCTTCGAGCCTGTTGGTTTCTCGTCAATCCACCAAAATGATGCTAGCAAGTCGACCTTGTCGGCCAGTGCGACCGCAACCGACACAGGCGCAGTTGGCACGTCATCCGATGGACCCAACGGCGAATAATGTTCCTCGCAAGCAGCACCCACTTCGGCAGGCAAACCTGCGGCGTCACTGTAATAACGCCCCATAAGCCCTTGAAGTTCAGGGAATTCATAGACCATCTCGGACGACAGATCGGCCTTCGCCACCCGCGCCGCCTGCTCTGCCAGATCGGGATCGGCGCCCACCGCAGGGGCAATCTCGCGCGCCAGAGCGGCGATGCGTTCGATGCGCTCTTTCTGCGACCCCAGCTTGTTGTGGAAGGTCACATTTTCCAGCGCATCAATCCACGGCTGCATCCCCGCTTTCGCAACCCGCAGATCGTTCTCCCAGAAGAACTTCGCGTCGGCCAGACGTGCCGACAGCACCCGCCCGTTGCCCGCCAGAATGGTGGCACCCTGATCGGCGGTCTCGATATTGGCGACGGTTACATATTGCTCGATCCGGCCCGTCTTTGGGTTCTTCACCGAGAAGAACTTCTGATGCTCCTTCATCGAGGTTTTCAGCACCTCCGGCGGCAGGTCCAAGAACTGCTCCTCGATCTTGCCCAGCAGCACCACGGGCCATTCGACAAGCCCTGCAACCTCTGCCAGCAATCCACGATCCTCGACCACCTCCATGCCCTGCGCGAACGCCTGATTGGTGGCCTCTGCCCAGATGTGATCGGCCCGCTCGGAGGCGTCCAGAACCACCTTGGCACGCTTTAGCTTCGCCGCGTAATCATCGAAAGACGTTACTGAAAACGCATCCGGCGCCATGAAGCGGTGGCCGTGCGTGGTGTCGCCTGCCTTGATGCCGTCAATGTCCAGCGGGACCACCTCTGCCCCGGCCTCATCCGACAGGATGCACAGGATCGAATGCAACGGACGCACCCAACGCAAAGTACCGTCACCCCAACGCATCGACTTCGGCCACGGGAAGCTGCGCACGGTCTGCTCCAATACCTCCGCCACGATCTCCGCCGCCGGACGACCCGGCTTGTCGATCACCGCGAACCAGACCTGACCCTTCTTGTCGTCGCGGGCCTCCAGCTGGTCTTGCGTTAGTCCGGTCGAGCGCAGGAAACCCGCCAAAGCCTGCTCCGGCGCGCCTACTTTCGGGCCTTTGCGTTCTTCCTTCACGGCGGGCGATGCGGCCAGCACGCCTTCTACCGACAGCGCCAGACGGCGCGGCGTCGAGAACGCACCGGCGGAGGCATAGGTCAGCCCCGCCTCGACCAAGCCATCGGTGACCAGTTTTTTCAGATCAGCGGCGGCCTTGCCCTGCATGCGGGCGGGAATTTCCTCGGAGAAGAGTTCGATCAGAAGATCAGGCATATCAGTTGCTTTCTGTCGGTCGTGCCGGGCATTCGGGGCCGACGGCGGTGCCGTCATAGGCCTTTTGCCCGCAATCATTGAGCTGCTGCCACACATAGCCGCGCCCGTCCTCGAAGATGACCACGATGCGGTCGACCCCGTATTCGATGTTTTCCTTGCCAAGGAAGGCCAGCGCGGTGCCGTCTTCCAGCGCCGTCCCGATTTCCGTGGCGTCGAAGCAGTCGAACCATTCGGGCGCAGTGAGGGGGATCGCCCCGTCAGCAAGCTGGTAGGTTTCCGTCAGCATGGAATGGGACATGGGTGTGCTGAAACACGCGCGGTAGCGGATGGGCGAGGACGTGGCGTCGATGGCGGTGATACCATCCGCGATGATCTCCTCCGGCTCGCCAGTAACGACCGAGACCAGTTGCACCGCGTCGGGTGTCTCCACCTTCGCGTAGTAGTGGTAGACCTGCAGGTAGTAGAGGCTCGCGCCTGCAATAAATGCAATGACCATCAGCCCGATCCCGATATATTTGCCATTCATGCCGCGTTTTCCGGCGTGTAGCCGCCAGCTTTCGTCTGCACGAAGGCATCCGCACAGGCCACCGCCAGCGTACGCACCCGCCCGATATAGGCCTGACGTTCGGTGACCGAAATCACCCCGCGCGCATCCAACAGGTTGAACAGATGCGACGCCTTGATCGCCTGATCATAGGCGGGCTGCGCCATGACAATACGGCGGCCGGTTTTGGGGTCGTCTGCGGGCTGCGCCAGAATGCGGGCGCATTCGGCCTCCGCGTCCTTGAAGTGCTGTAGCAGCGTGTCGGTGTCGGCCACGTCGAAGTTCCAGCGGGCATATTGCGCCTCCGCCTCGCGGAACACGTCGCCATAGGTCAGCGGGATCGGTGCGTCGGGGTCGTTGAACGGCATCTCGTTGCCGTCGTCGAAACCCAGCACATACATGGCGAGGCGCTCCAGCCCGTAGGTCAGCTCGCCTGACACCGGCTTGCAGTCATGCCCGCCAACCTGTTGGAAATAGGTAAATTGCGACACTTCCATGCCGTCGCACCAGACTTCCCAGCCCAAGCCCCAAGCGCCCAGCGTCGGGCTTTCCCAGTCGTCTTCGACGAAGCGGATGTCGTGCATCTTCATGTCGATACCGATGGCCTCCAGCGAGCCAAGGTACAGAGCCTGCAAATCCGGCGGCGAAGGTTTGATGATCACTTGATACTGGTAGTAGTGCTGCCAACGGTTCGGGCTATCGCCATAGCGCCCGTCGGTCGGGCGACGGGACGGCTGCACATAGGCCGCAGACCACGGCGTTGACCCCAGTGCGCGCAGCGTTGTCGCAGGGTGGAAGGTCCCTGCCCCCACTTCCATGTCATAGGGCTGCAACACCGCGCAGCCCTGCGCCGCCCAGTAGCTTTGCAGACGCATGATGATCTCCTGAAAGGAGCGCGGTTTTTGCAGCTTTTCGGCCATGATGGTCGCCCTGATGTTCGTTTGGCCTCTCAATAGGCAACCCGTGTGGGGGGGTCAATCAACAGAACAGCCCAAAGAACCCCGTGAACACGACCTTTTCAGATGCGCCCGCCGTCCTAAGTGATAACTTGCGCCAGATAAGATTCGGGGCGGCACGCAGATCGCCCGTCGGACCAATGGGGATTTGAGTATGTCGCGCAGTATTTTTGCAGCCTTGTTTCTGACAGCGTCAGGCGTCGCGTTTTCCGCCGCAGCCCAGTCTTGGGTGCAGGTCGAGGCGCTTCCGGACCTGCGCACCGCAGAGGAGCGCGCACGGGCGTATAGCTCGGCGCTGAAGGATGTGAACGGGTTCCGACTTCGTTCCGGCTGGTATGCCCTGACGCTTGGTCCCTACAGCGACGCAGAGGCGCAATCCAAGTTACGCGAATTGCGCGGAGCGGGCATCATCCCGCGCGACAGCTATATTTCCGACAACGGCCCGTACCGTCAGCGGTTCTGGCCCATTGGTGCTGGCGCCACAAACATTGCGCCCGTTACCCCGGTGCAACCTGCACCAGACACGACTGCGCCAGAAGCGACCCCGACACCTGTGGTTCCGGCAGCCCCCGTTGATCTGGACGAAACCCCGCGTGAGGCCCGTGCCTCGGAAGCGCTGCTAAGCCGTGATCAGAAAAAAGAGCTGCAGGTCGCCATGCAATGGTTCGGTTTCTACAACTCCGCCATCGACGGCTCTTTCGGACGCGGCACGCGCGGCTCTATGGCGGAATGGCAAAAGAACAACGGCTACGACGCGACAGGCATCCTGACCACCAAGCAGCGCAAGATGTTGATGGACAATTACAACGGCGCGCTGGCCGCACTGGGGCTGGGTCAGGTCAAAGAGGTCAAAGCGGGCATCGAGATCACCATGCCGATCGGCCTCGTGGAGTTCGACAAATACGAATACCCCTTCGTGCAATACCGCGAAAAAGACAGCTCCGGCATCGAGGCGTTGCTGATCTCGCAACCCGGTGACGAAAACACGCTGTTTGGCCTCTACGAGATCATGCAAACGCTCGAAATCGTGCCGCTGGAGGGTGAGCGGTCCAAAGGACGGCGCTCTTTCACCCTGACGGGGCAAGGTGACGACATCCATTCCTACACCTATGCCCGTGCCGAAGGCGGTTATGTCAAAGGCTTCACGCTGGTCTATCCCCCTGCCAAGGCGGCTGACATGGCCCGTGTGATCGAGATTATGCAAGACAGCATGGTCGTCACCGAAGGCACCCTGACACCCGACCTGTCGGATGCTGCCGCGCAAGGCGTGGATCTTTTGTCGGGCCTCGACGTGCGCAAGCCTGCGCTGTCACGCTCCGGCTTCTATGTCGACGGGCGTGGCCATGTTCTGACCACAGCCGAGGCTGTCGCCTCCTGCGGTCGCATCACGCTGGATGACACCTACGAGGCCACCGTCAAAGCCACAGGCAACGGCTTGGCCTTGCTGGAGCCATCCACCAGCCTCGTGCCGCTCAACTATGCCCGCCTTGCCACCTCGGTCGGTCGTCTGCGCGCTCCGGTTGCCGTGGCGGGATATTCCTACGAAGGAGCGCTGGACGCGCCGACCCTGACTTATGGCACGCTGGAAGACCTCAAAGGTCTTGGGGGCGAAGCCGAACTGTCCCGTCTGGACCTTGACGCCCTGCCCGGTGACGTTGGCGGGCCGGTTCTGGATATGACCGGTGCGGTCTCCGGTATGTTGGTCGACCACGATCTGACCGGCAAAGCCCTGCCCAGCGCGGTGCGCTTTTCGTTGAAAGCCAGCGAGCTGGCAACCTTCCTCAGCGAAAACGGCATCACCGCCGCCGCCTCCGAGGACACAGCGCAACTGGACGCCGAAGATATCGTGGTTTTGGGCACAGATATGACTGTGCTTGTCGGCTGCTGGGAATAAGTCTCGGGCTAATCCTGTTACGTCCGAGCCTTCTCGAAGGCCGCCCACGCGGCTTCGAACTTGGCGAAGTTAAAGCCCTCTTCGCGGGCAGGACCAAGTACCAGATGCTCGGTCTCCTGCATCTTTCGGATCGCAGTTTCAAGCTGGTCGATCACCTCCGGCGGCACGACAACGGCCCCGTGGCGGTCGGCATGGACCAGATCACCGGGGCGCACGGTCATGCCGAACACCGTCACCGGAACATCCAGCGCGGTCACATGCACAAAGCCGTGGCTAGGCCCGATGCTGCCCGCCACCACCGGATAGTCCGGAGCCATATCGCCCAGATCGCGCATGACCCCGTTGGTCAGCGTACCAGACATGCCAAGCCCTTTGTGGACTTCCGTGTTGACCTCACCCCAGAAGGCACCGATGGCGTTCGGGTAATCCTCGTCCTCGACCACGCAGACCGAAGGCTGCGGCGCGTCCGCCATCTGCTTGTAATAGGCCATGCGCCGCGTGCGGATGACCTCTGGCGGTTCAGTCGGAGGCGATATAGCGGCAATTTTCGCGGTGCTGGCATAACCCACGACCACGCCGGTCGGCTCGTTGATCAGCATCGTGCCACGGGTGAAGTCGTTAAACCCGCGCTTGCCTTGGGCCACTTCGATGGCGTTGCAAACCGTCGGTGTGTCGACGCTGCGCAGCAGGGTAAGCAAACTTTCCCTCATGATCTCTCCAGCCAGCGGGCCAAGGCCGCATTGGTCGCGTCGGGTTGTTCAAGTGTGGGTAAATGGCCCGCACCGTCGATAATCTCCAAGGTCGCACCGGACACGAGCGAGCAGATCAGCTCGTGGCGATGGATCGGACACAAACTGTCTTCCCGCCCACACAACGCGAGCGTCGGCACCTTGATCTGGCGCAGCGTGTCCTGCTGGTCGGGCCGCGTTTGCAGCGCGCGAGACTGGCGCACGAACACCTCCGGCCCTAGGGCGTCGGCCATGTCCATGCACAGATCAAGGATGGCAGCACGGTTAGGACCGTCAGCGAGATAGCGCGGCTTCATCTCGTCACGCATGATATTGCGTAACTCGCCTGCTTTCGCCCGCGCGATCTGCGGCTCGCGGCCCTTTGCAACTGCGTCGGCTTCGGCCTTGGGGTTGGTGTCCAGAAACGCGATCCGGTCGATCCGGTCGGGTGCTTGGCGAAAAACCTCCATCGCCACGATCCCGCCCATGGAGAGCCCGGCCAGCGCAAAGCGTGGCGGCGCGTGGGCCAGCACCTCCGCGGCCAAGTCCGCTATGTTATCGGACGCACCAATCGGTGCGACCTGCACCGCACGGTCGACGGAAAACGCAGCGATCTGCGGCGCGAACAGCCGCGCGTCGCACATCATGCCGGGCAAAATGACAAGCGGCGTCATCGGACCTGCGCCGCTCCTTCGGCCAATGCGCCCAGCTTGGCATAGGCGATCTCAGGGTCCACTGCGCCAAAGCCCGCAAACGTGCCAAATCCGCAATCCGAGCCTGCAATAACCCGTTCCGCCCCGACGATATCGACAAAGCGCCGGATACGTTCCGCCACCAGATCGGGGTGCTCGACGAAGTTGGTCGTCGTATCCACCACACCCGGCACCAGCACCTTGTTGTCAGGTATATCCGCCTTGCGATCACGGAACACAGCCCATTCATGGCCGTGGCGCGGGTTGGAAGTCTCGAACAATACATAGCGCGATTTGGTCGCCATCAGCGTGTCGAACATCTTCGACATCGGAATGTCACAGACATGCGGGCCTTCGTAGTTGCCCCAGCAAATATGCACGCGCACCTTCTCGGCAGGCACATCTTGCAGCGCATGGTTCAACGCCTCCACATGGCTGGCCGCGACCTTCAGGAATTCGTCATCCGACAGATCGTTGAACAGCATATGACGCGACAGCGCCAGATCGGGGCAGTCCAGTTGCAGATCAAGGCCGGAGGCCACGATGGTCTCATATTCCGCCTTCATCGCGTCCGCCAACGCGGCCAGATAGGCCTCCCGCGTTTTGTAGTGGTCGTTTTGCAGGAACAGCGAAATCACCCCAGGCGAGGCCGCGTTCATGAAGCCGCGCTCCACGCCATGCTCCGCCATCGCAGCCTTGAGGTTGCTGATGTCCTTCTCCAGCTCCCCCTGCCCCTTGGACTTCACCTCGCCCACGCACATAGGCCGCGCATATTGCGGCGTGCCGCCGTCATTGGCCAACCGCTTCAGGAAGCTGGGGAATTTCTTGAGATCCGCAGGTGCGTTGCGCGGGCTGTCGCCGTCAAAGCCGGTGTAGCGGTCCTTGACATAGGTGGCATAGCTGATCTTCGACGTCTCGCCGTCGCTGACGATATCCACCCCCGCCGCCTTCTGCTTGGCCACGGTGTCGCTGACCGCTTGGGTCATCGCTTTATCGAAAGCATCTGCGTCATAATCCTCGCCATTCTCGCGGGCGAAAATGAAATCGACCACCTCTTGCGTGCGTGGCAGAGAGCCGACATGGGTTGTCATAACTTTGGTCATTGGTGCCCTTTCAACGGTCATCTGGTGAAGCGCCGGTTCCCCGCGGGGAACCGGCAAATCCTGCTAGCCTTTCCAAGTCGCTCCGGCGGCGTCATCGGTGGCGACCACGTGATAGAGCGACGCCTCTCCGGTCATCGACGGCACGGCGGAATGCATCAGGTTCTCAGGCACCGACATCGTGTCGCCGGGGGCCAGCGTGACTGAGCCGCCGTCATAGTCGACGCGCCAGTGGCCGTGCATAGGCATCAGCACCGACGGGCGGTCATGCTTGTGCTTCTTGTCGGACGCACTTTCGCGGGTAATCAGATCGACCTCGAAACCCGGCTTGTCGCGGATCAGGCCTTTCTCGCCGATCACCTTGACCGGCTTGCCGCTGCGCCCCAGCGCCTTCATGTCGAGATAGCGCCGCACATAGCCGCCGATCACGTCCATCGGGGTGGGCTTGTCGACCTTGTCCAACTCGTCCTGTGTCAGAAGCTGCATGGGTTTTACGCCGTCAGGCAGGCTTTGGCCCTTCTTGCTGTCATAAAGCTTGCCGTTGTCACCCAGCACCAAGCCGTGCGCCTTGGCGTCCTTGATCACATGCGGTGCCCAGATCACGCCACCGCCCGCGTCGTCACCGCCCAGAATGGCCATTATCATCCCGTAATCCGTGCCGATATTCTCGAAGCCACGGAAGATGTTGGTGGGGATGTTGAAGATGTCGCCCTCCTCCAGCACCACCTCGCCCAGATCGCCATGCTCGCCCCAGAAGAAGCGCCAGCGGCCCTTGAGGATGAAGAACACCTCCGCCGTGCGGTGGTTGTGTAACGAGTTGCGGCAATGGGGCGGCTGGCCCGCAGCGCCGATGTTGAACCCGTGAGGGATGCTAATATGCACATGCTGGTCGGGGGATTCAGAGACCCCGCCGCCGATAATGGTGAAGTTCTCCTTCTGGTCGCTGCCCGGCGTATGGGCGTCAATGAAGGCGGTTTTGCAAGGCTGCAGATCGCCATAGCGAACGATGCGGGCTTCCATGTCTTGAGGTGTCATTTGATTGGTTCCTGACTGAAATTATCTAGGGATGTGAATTTCTTGCACCCACCCCGACGGCGGGCGCAAATTCAGCCTGCGCGCCCTGCGGCTCTTCAAAAACCCGTGCACAGGCAACAGCGAGCGGGCGCGTTGCAACATTACTGCGCGCCCTGATGTAGCAAAATCTGCTTCCAGATCGCCACTTCGTCGATCAACGTGAACTCGCGGCGCAGGCCCCATTCGCCCCATTCCGCATGGGTGATGCCCATAACATGCACCTCGGCCCCTGTTGGCGCGCCGAAGTAGCCCGGCCCGCTATGCTTGCCGGTCAGCGACCAGCGCACGGCGGCGCGGTTGGGTGTTCCAGCGTCAGAGCGGCCGATCTGGTGGTGGATTTCGAACTTTGCCGTCGGGAAGCTTGAGCGCAGGCGCATCCAGTCGGTCTCCGGGAATTCCCAAGACCAGCCATTGCGCGCGCCCCAATGCTCGGTGCAAACCGCGCGGTCGTATTCGTTGCGGATGACCGTGAAGTCCTTGTCCATGATCCGTTGCAGGATACCCGCCAGCTTGGCACCCCATTCGTTGTCATTGCCACGCCCCATGTAAGGGCCGTCGACGTCATGCGACGGATGGAACGGGCGCGTGCATTTCTCCGGCCCGCCCTCTTGCTCGATCTGCCAAGCGGCGTAGTCTTTCGGGTCCCAGCCGAGCTGCCGTGCGATGCCGCCAACGTCACGGATCAGCCATTCGTCGTCGATCACGTCATCCTTGGCCGCGCAATCAGCGATGGTGCGGACCTGAAATGTCCGCCCTGTCGGAGGCCCGAACGCCCCGTGACCCGTATGCGTCCCGCCCGTCACAATGCGGTGCGAGGACAGGTAGCGGTCGCCATCTTGCGACCAGATCACATCCTCGCCCAGCAGGTAGCGGTCGGGGAATTCGGCCAGCGTCGCCAGCGTCCCGTCGATCACGCTGGCATTGCCCGTCACCAGGCCGGAGGGAAAGCGCATCGGGATGTCCTTGCCGTAATAGTGGTGCAAGGTGGCAAGGCCGCGATCCTCCCAAATCTCTTTGGTGATTTTGATAATGTAGTCCGGCAAGTCCTTGAACTGGTTCGAAAAGCCCTTCATTCGTGATGTCCTGTCTGTAGCAATATCTGTTTCCAGATCGCGGTTTCATCAATCAATGTGTATTCGCGGCGGATGGTCGGCTCGCCGGTTCCGAACGGGCCGAACTCGGCGTGGCTGATGCCCATGATGTAGACCTCTGCCCCTGTTGGCGTGCCAAAGCGGCCCCAGCCGGAATGTTTGCCGTGCAGAGACCAGCGGACCGCCGAACGCGGCGGCATCAGCGGGTCGTCTCGGCCAATGACGTGCTCGATGGTAAACGTCGCATCGGGAAACGCCGCGCGCAGGCTCATCCAGAACTGGTCCGCTTCGGACCAACCCATCGCGTCATGCGCGGCGGGGTAATGCAGTGCACAGGCGCGGTCGTATCGTTTGGGGATCACGTGCATATCGGCGGCCATGATCGCGCGTAGCGTATCTGCGTAGCGTTCGCCCCATTCACTGTCATTGCCCGTGCGGGTATACGGCCCCAACACATCATTGGCGGGGGTCATCGGCCTCACGCAGTGCTCTGCCCCGCCTTCGCGGGCAATCAGGTCGCGGGTCCAGTCCACGATGTCGGCCCCCATCTGCTGCACGATGGCCGACTGGTCGCGCACCAGCCATTCGTCATAGACCGCGTCGTCGCGGATCGCGCAGTCGGCAAGGATGCGGTAGGCAAAGCGTCGCCACGTGGGTGCGCCATACATGCCCGGATGGGTGTGCGTCGCGGTGCAGTAAAGGCGGTGCGAAGACAGGTAGGCGTCCGAGGTTTCGGTCGCACCCTCAGGGTCGTCGCACCAGATCACGTCCTCGCCCAGCAACGCGCGGTCGGGGAACTCGGCCAGCGTCGCCATAGTTGCGGCGATGACGCGGGAATTGTCGACCACCACCGACGCCGGAGAGCGCACAATCAGCCCGTCCGCATAGCGTTTGCGCAGGGAGCCGATTTCGCGGTCCTCCCAGATTTCCTTGGTGATGCCGATGATAAAATCGGGGACGTCACGCCATTTGCTGTCAAATCCGCGCATGGTTTATCCTTTTGCCGGAGCCGTCGATCCACGCTGGATCAATGCGCCCTCTAGTTTTGCCCGATGTGCAGGGCGCGTGGGGTCCTCTATCCGCTGCATCAATGCCTCCACCGTTTGGGCGACCATGCGGTTGATTGGCTGGCGGTAGCTGGTCAGGTCATAGGCGGGCCACGCGGCGATTGGCACGTCGTCGAACCCAGCGACGCTGATATCCTCGGGAACCCGCAGACCGAGCTTGAAGCGCAAGGCGTCCATGACGGCGAAGGCCATATGGTCGTTGCAGACGAAGATCGCGTCGGGACGATCAGTTCCTGCACACATCTCAAGGGCTGCAGCGCGAGCGTCGGCATAGAGGAAGTTGCCCGCTTCACGCGCAGACAATTCCAGCCCCGAGGCCGCCAAGCCATCGCGAAAACCGCGCTCGCGGTCGCGCTGCGTCGAGGCCTCCTCGAAACCGGCAATATAGCCGATGCGTTTGTGACCAAGCTCCGCAAAATGCGTCCCGATGGCAAAACCGCCACCGTAGTTATCGGTTGTGATCGACGACATGCGCGCGTCATCTTGTTCGCGGTTGAACAACACCACTGGGATGCCGTGTTCCGCGCAGCGGGTGCTGAGGCTGGAGGACATGGAGACCGAGGCCAACACGATCCCTTCGACCTGATGGTCAAGGATTTCCTCCATCACGTCCTGTACCCCGTCGCCCGCCGTGGGTGAGGCCATGAACATCAGCACGTGATAGCCACGCTCTTGCAGGGCGTTGGACAGCCGCTCTACCGCTTCGGGGTAGAACTGGTTTTCCAGATAGGCGACCACCAGCCCGATCATCCGGCTTTTGCCGGTGATCATCGCGCGGGCCATGGCGTTGGGCCGATAGCCCAGCTCGGCCGCAGCCTTCTTCACCTTCGCAGCGGTTGCAGGTGACGCGGAGGCGCCATTGGTGAACACCCGGCTGACAGCCGATTGGCTGACGCCCGCGCGCTCCGCAACCTGAAGAGAGGTGATTTTGCGTGGCATCAATCTGCCGTCCATCCGCCGTCGATGAGCATGTGGGTCCCTGTCATTAGCGCAGATGCATCCGAGGCCAGATAAACCACCGGCCCCATAATGTCGGTGACCTCACCCACACGGCCCAGCTTGATCTTTTCCTCGATCCATTTGACCCGTTCGGGGTTATCAAACGTGCTTTCGGTCAGGGGCGTGCGAATGAAGGTCGGGCAGATGGTGTTGACGCGGATACCCTGCGGCCCCCACTCGATTGCCATGGCCTTGGTGAAACCTTCCACCGCGTGTTTGGTGCCGCAATAGACCGCGCGGTCGATGCCGCCGACATGGGCCATCTGGCTGGTGATATTGATCAGCGAGCCGGGTTTACCTGCATCCATCAGGCCTTTGGCCACGGCGGTGGTCAGGAAATAGGCGCCCTTGAAGTTCAGGTCGGACACGCGGTCGAAGTCTTCTTCCTGCGTCTCAAGCGCGGGGCTGTGAATGGCGAGACCGGCGGAGTTCACCAGAATGTCGAACGGGCCGGCTTCGGCCACGGCGGCTTGCATCGCGGATATATCCGCGACATCCAGCGGCAGAGCGAGGGCATTGAACCCTGCGTCTTTCAACTCCTGCGCGGTGGCCTCCAGCTTGTCTGCGGAGCGTGCGGCCAGCGTAACCTCCGCCCCCGCTTCTGCCAGCGCCACGGCACAGGCAAGCCCTATGCCAGAGGACGCGCCCGTCACCAGCGCGCGTTTACCGGTCAGGTTGAACGAAGGTGTCTGTGGCAGGTTCATTCTGCGGCGTCCTTATACGGGGCTGGACCGCCATAGGGCACGTTAACGCCACCATAGCGGCGCACGCGCACGTTGCACTGCTCGGCATGGCCCACGAAGCCTTCCAGCAGGCACAGGCGCGAGCCATAAGCGCCGATCTCGGCGGCGGCGGCGTCGGTGGTGATCTTCTGGTAGCTGTGCGTTTTCAGATACTTGCCGACCCATAAGCCGCCCGTATACCGCCCTGCCTTCTTGGTGGGCAACGTGTGGTTGGTGCCGATGACCTTGTCGCCATTGGCCACATTTGTCCGCGCCCCGAGGAACAGCGCACCATAGCAAGTCATGTGCTCAAGGAACCAGTCGTCGCGGTCGGTCATCACCTGCACATGCTCGGATGCAATGTCGTCGGCCACGGCCAGCATTTCGTCATATGTGTCGCAGACGATCACCTCGCCGTAATCTTCCCAGCTTTTCCCAGCGGTATCGGCCGTGGGCATGATTTCCAACAAACGGTCGATCTCGGCCAGCGTGTCCTTCGCCAGTTTCTCGGAGTTGGTCAGCAGCACCGCGGGCGAGTTGTAGCCATGCTCCGCCTGCCCCAGCAGATCGGTCGCGCAAAGCTCTCCGTCTGCGGCGGTCTCGTCGGCGATCACCATGGTCTCGGTCGGGCCTGCGAACAGGTCGATGCCGACGCGGCCAAACAGCTGGCGTTTGGCTTCGGCGACGAAGGCGTTGCCGGGACCGACGAGCATATGCACCGGCTCAATCGTCTCGGTGCCAATGGCCATGGCACCGACGGCTTGGATGCCCCCCAGTACGTAAATCTCATGCGCCCCGCCCATATGCATGGCGGCGATAACGGCAGGGTTCGGCTCGCCCTTAAACGGTGGAGTGCAAGCCACAATGCGCGGCACTTTGGCGACGCTGGCGGTGGCAACGGACATATGGGCCGAGGCGACCATGGGGAACTTGCCGCCCGGCACGTAGCAGCCGACAGACTGCACGGGAATGTTCTTGTGACCGAGGATCACGCCCGGCATCGGCTCCACCTCAATATCAAGCATCGAGTCCCGCTGCGCCTGCGCAAATTTGCGCACCTGTTCCTGCGCGAAACGGATATCGGCCATGTCGCGGTCGGACACCTTGGCGATGATGGACTGGATGTCTTCGTCGGACAGGCGGTAACTCGCAGGGCTGTAATTGTCGAACTTCTCGGCCATTTCCCGCACCGCTGCGTCGCCACGGGCTTCAATCGCCTTCAACCCGTCTTCGACGATGGCACGTACTTTGGCGTCATCTTCTGCACGGGCAGCTTCGGAGCGGGCGGTTTTCAGATGGCGAATGGTCATTGTCTTGCGTCCTTATTTCGGGTGTTGCGGCGTGGCGGTGCCGTCGTCGTAATGCTCCCAACCATGGCCATCGAACACGTCACGACCCAGCTGGGCGAGGATGGATGGAAAGTCGACGGAGACCCAGTTGTCCTTGATCCGCCCGTCCTCGACCTTCCAGAAATCCATATACGGAATTTTCACGCGTTTTCCGGTCGCCTCGATCCCCATGAAGGGGCCGGAATGCGTCGCCTCGATATGGCCGAAGCAAGACGCCCATTCACCTTCGCAGATGAAGCGGTCGGTTTTGTAGTCGCGCTCGGTGAACGCGGCACGGAGTGGCAATTGCCAGTTGTTGCGGAACGCCTGCAAATCCGGCTTGGTGCCGCAGCCCTGGTTGCCCATCCAGCGAAAATCCTCGTGGAAATGGGCCGCCATGTCATTGGAGTCGGCCCCAAGCGCTGCCTCCATCCGCAAGATCACCTGACGGGTTGCCTCAGCTTGTTCAGTGGGTGTCATTACAGCGCAATCCTTTCGCCCGAAGCCGTGTCGAACAGGTGGCAAATGCTGGCCGGAATGCTGGCCTGCACGACGTCACCGATCTCGGCGCGGTATTCCTTGTTGGTCTTGATCGACACCAAAGCGCCGCCAAGCCGCCATGTGATCATCGACGCCTCGCCCAGCAATTCGATCGAATACATGGGCGCGGAGATTTGCCCGCCTGTGTCGACGATCTCTGCATCCTCGGCACGAAAGCCAAGCGTGATGTTGCCGGACGGACCGGTGGGCAGGCCTTCGACCCTGATACCCTCTCCGGTAAAGGTGCCACCTTCCAGCGCGCCTTCGACAAGGTTCATCGCTGGCGAGCCAATGAAGCTGGCCACAAAGGTGTTGGCAGGCATGTCGTAGATATCCGTCGGCGTGCCGACCTGCTGGATCTTGCCTGCGTTCATCACCACCACACGGTCCGCCAAGGTCATGGCCTCAATCTGGTCATGGGTCACATAAACGGTCGTGGTCTTCAGCTTCGATTGCAGGTTTTTGATCTGCGCCCGCGTGCTGACACGCAGCTTGGCGTCGAGGTTGGACAACGGCTCGTCCATCAGGAACACTGTGGGCTTGCGCACAATGGCGCGCCCCAAGGCGACCCGCTGGCGCTGGCCACCGGACAGCTCGGCGGGGCGGCGGTGCATGAAGTCCTCAAGCTCGGTCATATGGATGGCCTTCATGACCATCTCGTCGTGCTTTTCTTTCGGCACCTTACGCACTCGTAGCGGGAAACGAATGTTCTCGTAGACGGTCAGGTTCGGGTAAAGACCATAGGACTGGAACACCATGGAGATGTCGCGGTCCTTCGGCTCCAGATCATTGACGACACGGTCGCCCAGAATGATCTCGCCGTCGGTCACGTCTTCTAGCCCTGCAATCATCCGCATGGTCGTGGACTTGCCGCAGCCGGACGGGCCCAGCAGCACGAGGAATTCCTCATCTGCAATGTCGAGGTTGAAGTTGTCGACACCGACGAAGGAGCCCCAACGCTTGTTGACGTTCTTGAGTTGAAGTCTGGCCATAGTGAGCCCCTTTATCCTTTGACGGCGCCAGCGGTCAGCCCGCTTACGATTTGACGTTGGAAGAACATAACCATCACGAATAGCGGTGCCGTCGCAGAGACAACTGCCGACACGGCGAACATGACGTTACCCTTGGTTTGCGTGGTGCCAAGGAAGCTTGCGATCTTGGGTATCATGGTCTGGTTTTCTTTGCTCAGCAGCATCGTGGTCACGGCAAAGTCGTTATAGGCCAGCAGGAAGCTGAACAGGCCCGTCGTGATAACTCCCGGCCACATCACCGGAATGATCACGTGGCGGAAGGCCTGAAACCGCGTGCAGCCATCGACCATGGCGCTTTCGTCCAGATCCTTGGGGATGTTCTTGAAGAACGAATGCAGCATCCACAGGGTAAACGGCTGGTTGATCGCCACCAGCACGATCACGGTCGTGTAAAGATGGCCCCAAAGGTTCCACTCAAAGAACGGCAACAGGTAGCCCGACACCAGCGTGATCGGCGGCATGGCGCGAAACATCAGCGCGAACAGCAAGAACCAGAACGCATAGCGGTGGGTCGAGCGCGCAAGGGCGTAGCCCCCCAACGTGCCGCAGGTCAGCGAGACGGTCACAACGAACACACACACGATTGTGGTGTTCAGTGCCGCGCGCCAGAACTCTTCTTGCACCCAAGCGCCCTCATAACCGGCACCGGTGAAGCTGCCCCCTGTTTCGGCCTGTGTCAGGGTGCCGAACAGGGCATTGGCCCAGTTGGCCTTGGAGAAGAAATCCCCCTCGACCTTGAACGACCCCCACAGAGTCCACAAAAACGGGAAGGCGGCGACAAGCAGCCAGATCACCAGAAACGAGGTCGCCATGATCCGGATCGTGGGTGGTTGGCGTGTAGCTTTGCTGGACATATCTTGCCCCCCCTACTTGCGGTCAAAGTCGCGCCATGTCCGAACAAGGACCGGCGAGAGAAGGATGGCAATGCCGATGATGGTCAGCACCGATGTCGCAGCGGCCGAGGACAGCAAGCGCGTCTCGCCCCCAAGGTCGTTGTAGATCGCATAGGACAGCGACGTGGCATGCGCCGAGGCCTGAAAACTGACAATCGGCTCGAACACCCGGAAGTTGTCCATCAACTGGATCAACGCCACGAAGGTCACCAGCGGCAACAAATGCGGCACCACCACAAAGCGGATACGTTCCCAACGGGTTGCCCCGTCGACCATCGCGGATTCCAGCGTATCGGTGTTGACCGTTTGCAGACCGGCATAAAACACGACGAAAGCGAAAGGGGCCGCGTGCCAGACCCCGTAGACCATCAGCATGATCCACATCAGCCCCGTTGATGCCTTGACCGATAGGTTCGGATCATCGGTTAGCCATTGCAATCCGGTCCCCAAAATACCGCGCGCATCCACCATCCAGAACAGGATCAGCGACCCCACAAGTGGTGTCACGATCATCGGCAGCAGCGAGAAAAAGATCGTCGGGCCTTTCAGGGCCTTGGCGACGGAGTTGACGGCAATGGCGACAAAGAACCCCAGAAGAATGGTCAGCGGCGTTACAACGGCGGTGTAGGTCAAGGTGAATCCCATCGCCTTGTAGAACGGCAGGTTCATCAGGCTGCGCCCGAAATCCGGCAGCCCGTCCGAATTCACCCAAGCCGCGGCGACTTCGCCGAAGGCCAGATGGTTGCGGTCCTTGTAGATGTCCAGTCCCGCGAATTTGCCCAAAGGCTCGGCCTCGCGGAGGGCGGCGGTGGCCTCTTGGTCGACGGAGGTTTCCATCGAGCAGCCGAACGGCCCGCAGTTTTTAACTTGAACAACGACCTGCTCATGGGCGGTGTAGAAAGACTGGCTGACCACCGACACAATCGGAAAGGCAATGAAAGCCAGCATCAACAAGGTGGACGGAAGAACGAACCAGAAGAATGAACTGTGTTTCATAGCTTGAGCTGCCTGTTGTGAATGGGGGCAGTAAAAAAGGGCGCGACGGCGTCAGGTCGGCGCGCCCTTTTGGAAGAGACGGCTTACTTGACGTAGCCCTGCTCTTTTGCGGCAGCTGTGTAGGCCGCTTCGATGTCGGCCAGCGTCTGTTCGGCGCTTTCCTTGCCAGTCAGGAAGTCTGCAATGTTGTCACCGGACGCGGTGTGCAGCAGACCCATGTAAGGCAGCATCGGGTAAGGCTTCGATCCGGCTTCAACCGCAGCCAGAACCCCCGCCGAGACCGGTGCAGGCTTGTAGCCTTCAATCAGCCAAACCGCTTGGTTCATGGTCGTGTCGTTCAGGATTTCAGGCGAAACCGCATGGACCAGTGCTTGGAACGTCGCAGCGGCATCTTCGTCGCTGACGTTTTTCGCAACGGTCCAGCCATCCCACCACAAGGTGGTTGCAGGCACACCGCTGTCGCCGACCATAAGCGGGCCTGAAACCTTGGTATTTTCATAAACGACCGGCTCGGAGCCTTCGTCGTCCATCAGGTTCTGCATCCGGCTGCCCCACATGTTCATCAGCGCGACATTGCCAGCTTCCCATTCGGCCTGCGTGCCGTTGGAATCGTGGGTCAGGTAGTCAGGATTCATGTATTCGGTCAGCGCTTTCATCATCTCCAGCGTGGCAACACCTTGCGGGTTGTTGATCGAGATGTTCGCAGTGCCCGGCTCGAAGAATTCGCCGCCATGGCCGATATACATGTTGTTGAATTCCTGCGCGAGGTTCCAACCGGCGGCATATGCACCGCCCACAGGGTTTTCCATGATGCCCGCGTCACGGATCGCCTTGGCCGCAACAAGCACGTCCTCATAGGAGGTCGGAACATCAAGACCGACTTCTTCCAGAACGTCGGACCGGTAGGCCAATGTTTGCGAGTTTGCCATGAAGGCAACAGCCATGATGTTGCCACCAACGGTGATCAACTGGCGCTGTGGGATGTCTTTGCCATATTCCGCGACAAGGGCGTCCAGCGGCTGGATGACGTCTTCGTTGATCAACGCCACGATGGACGAGTTGGCAACGATCGCACTGGTGTATTCAGCCGGGTTGCCGGACATGCCAGCCACATTCAGTGTCTGGTGGTCAGCAGTCAGGTTTGACTCAATCGTTGCACCAGTGCACTCGGCTGCGGCAGCGGCAACTGTCTGGATGGCAGGGAATTCGTTGCCGATGATGTTCACACGGCCACTGTCGATCGTGCAAGCAGCGCTCGCAGCACCGGCGGCGACGACAAGGGCGCTCGCGGCGACCGTCGATTTGATAAAGGTTTTCATTGCGGATTCTCCCGTTGTTGGCAGTAGTCCCGTGCCTCCCGAAGGGGATCACCGGATTTTTATAATAGTTGGCCGGACCGTTAAGCGGCCCTGACGTCCCCAACGGTAGCGATTGTTGAATACGCATGCAATAATTTTAGTTTCGCCGCTGCAAACCCCATCCACCTAGGGATGCGCGCTGGCATGGTTCACAAAAATTCTAACAAGAAAACCGCAGTTTACTTGGGGATAGGCCATCGCTCGGATGCCAGAACCACTGCCTTGGCAGACGGCATTCCGACGCTTTATGCGCCTAAGGCTCACCAGCTCCGACTCCGTCTAAAGAGCGAATCTCAAGAGGCTGATTCTCTGGCGTAAATCTTACGTTTCCGACTGATTTACCCATTTTTTCCTCAATAAAAACTGGATCGCTGTGCTTTTAAATCGCATCGGCAAAGGCTCTCTCGCCAATGGACTGATAGGTCGCACGGTCAGCGGGTTTCCAAGTGCATCCGAATATGTGGCCCCGGCGCGCGGCAGGTGCCGACAGAAGTGCCAGACTTACGGCCAAAAAGCCAATTCAACCCGACAGACAGGCTTTGCATGCGAATGCAACCACAAGAGGGTTTTTCAAACAGAATTCGTGCAGACGGCAGATCAAAGATTAGCCGAGCGCGGTCTCCGGCGTCACATGGATCAATGTCGGCCCGTCGGCGGCCAGCGCCTCGGTCACCGCGTGCTGGAACGCCTCCAGTGAACGCGGGGCAACCGCGCGGGCACCGTAAGCTTCCGCCAGTTTGCAGAAATCGGGGTTGCGGGCGACCACCGCATTGGGCGCGATCTGCGCTCGGATCATGCCGTCCTCGATCTCTTTCAGCTTGCCGTTGTCCCACACGATGATCGGCAGGCTCAGACCCAGCTCCACCGCCGTCGCCAGTTCCTGAATGTTGTACTGAAAGCCGCTGTCGCCGTTGATCGAGATCACCGGATTGTCCCCTGCCCCCACCTTGCCGCCGATAGCCGCTGGCAGCGCGTAGCCCAATGTGCCGAAGCCCGAGGGGTGGTGCCAGTGGCCGGGGCGGTCCATCGGGAAGGTCTCGTTGGCGACATAGGCGAATTGGGTCATGTCGGAGAAGATCATCGTCTCGCGCGGCAGCACCGCGCGCAGCGCGTCCACCAGCGGGACGATCCCCGGACGGTCCGCATCCGTCTCGGCGCGCCACTTCGCCCGCAAGGCGGTGATCGCAGCCGCATCCCAATCGCTGCCGGTCGGCTCCATCACCGCCAGAAGCGCCTCGCAAAAGACCGTACAATCGGCCAGCACAGGATCGGTGACGTTATGACGATCCACCAGCATCTGAGGATCAAGGTCAACGCGGATCATCGGGCAGTCATGGCCCAGCGGCTCGCGCCAGAGGTCACATTCGGACAGCTCGCTGCCAAGTACCAGCACCAGATCCGCCTGCCCCATGATATCAGCACTACCCGCGCGGCTCAGACACGCGCCAAAGCTCAACGGTGCGTCGTCGCCAAACAGGCCGCGCCCCGCATTGGTCATGAACACGGCAGCCCCTGCACGGGTCGCAACCTCCGCAGCAAGCCCCCCCGCGCGACACGCGCCGCCGCCAAGGATCACCACCGGACGCTTGGCCGCAGACAGCATCCCCGCGATGCGGGCGATCTGGTCGGAGTTGGGGGCGTCGAACGCCACCTGCACCGAGCGATCCGCTGCGGGCGCGGCCTCCGCTTCCAGCAACGCGATCGGCACGTTCATCAGCTTGGGGCGCGGGCGCGAGGTCTGGAACTCCAGCAGTGCGCGGTCGATCAGATGGTACGCGGCGTTCGCAGTGCGCGGGGTCTCCGACCACTCGGCAACGGTCGCACCTGCGCCCTCTTGGTCCAGCATCTGGTGCAATTGGCCACGGGTCGCCACCGTCTCGTCTAGGCAGGACGCAATGACCAGCAGCGGCACGCTATCCGAATAGGCCTGCCCGACGGGGTTCATGATGTTGCACAGCCCCGGCCCGGTGATCACATAGGCCACGCCGGGCGTGCCCGTCGCCCGCGCATAGCCGTCCGCCATGAAGCCCGCACCTTGCTCGTTGCGGGCCAGCACATGGGTAATCCCCGCCTCCTCGATCCCGCGATACATTTCTTGATTGTGCACACCGGGAATGCCGAAAATGACCTGCACGCCGCGGGATTTCAACATATGCGACAGCTGCGCGCCGAGGGGTTTGGTGGACATATCAGGCTCTCCAGAAACGTATGGTGAAAATTGCGTAGACGGCCAGTAGCTCCAGCCGTCCGATCAACATGCCAGCAGCCAGCAGCCACTTGGCAGTGTCGTTCAGCCCCGAGAAGTTGCCCGACGGCCCGATCTCGCTGCCAAGGCCGGGGCCGATATTGGCCAAGGCGGTCGCCGCACCGGAAACCGAGGTGATAAAGTCCAGCCCGGTCAGGCCCAGCAGCACCGACAGCATTCCCAACGAGACAACGAACATCACAAAGAACGACATTACCGAGGACAACACATCCTCGCTCACAGGTTTGCCGTCATACCGCGGCTGGAACAGGCCGTGCGGCGAGTGGATACGACGCACCTGCGCCTTGATCGAGGCAAACAACAACTGGTAGCGGAAGATTTTGACCGAGCACGCGGTCGAGCCAGCACAGCCGCCGATCAGACCCAGAAAGAAGAACACGGCCACCGCAAGACTGCCCCAAAGCTGGTAGTCCACGCTGGCATAGCCCGTGCCGGAAATGATCGACACCACGTTGAACAGCCCCTCACGGAACCCCTCCTCCGGATGATCCCCGAAGACGAACAGGCGGAACAAGGTAAACAGCAGGGTAAAGCCCAGAATGGTCGCCAGATAGGCCCGCAACTGGCTGTCCCTCAGCAGCGGCTTGGCCGACCCGGAGAGCAGCTGGACATAGCGCACAAACGGCAGCGACGCCAAGATCATGAAGAACGAGGCCACATATTCCGGTGTCCCCTGAAACGCCCCGAACGAGGCGTCCGAGGTCGAAAAGCCGCCGGTCGACATCGTGGTCAACGCGTGGTTGATCGCCTCGAAAGGAGACAACCCGACGACGACATAAGACACGCCACACGCGATCGTCAGGCCCACGTAGAAATAGGAAATCTGCGCGGCAATCTGCACCGCCCGCGGCAGCACCTTGCCCATCGTGTCAAACGCCTCGGAGCGGAAAATCTGCATCCCCCCGACCCTGAGTTCGGGCAGGAACACCATGGCGACAACGATGATACCGATGCCGCCGAACCATTGCAGCATCGACCGCCACAGCTTCAGCCCGTCCGGCAACGCCTCCAACTGGGTAAAGACCGTGGCACCGGTGGTGGTTAGCCCTGACATAGCCTCGAAAAACGCATCGACATAGCGCGCCTCGGTGGCGCCCAGAAACATCGGCAGCGCGCCAAAAATCGGCAGCGCCAGCCAGACGCCAGTGGTCAGCAAAAAGGTTTGCTGAATGGACAACCGGTCGCCCACCCCGTTGGAAGAGGCAAGCGCCATCAACACGCCAATCCCCGTAGTGATGATCGCGCTTTCGGCGAAAGCGGGCCAATGATCATTGCCCACCCACAGGTCTAAAGCCATCGGAATCAGCATCGAAGCCCCGAGGCAGGCGGTAAGCAGGCCAATCACATAGGCCACTGGGCGCGCGTCAAACATAGCGCCAAGGCTTGGAGCGGTGCTGGCAAACTGTCAAGCAGTGCCGTGACATAAGGCCAACTTCGGTGCTCTGTTGAGTTGGCATTCAGGGCTTGCTTTTGCCGACATCTGTCGGCCTCTGTTGCACTCAGTTTGCCGCGTATAAACCGCCTGTCGGTGTCGCAAGGAACGCTTTGAGGCCGATCTCCTCTTGCTTCAAAAACCCCGTTGCCGGCAGTGCGCCATCACGCACCATTTCGATAATCGAGACAACCGAGCCGGCGGTCGTCCACGAAATCGCGGTGCGCTGTTTGCCTGCAACTTCGACGGGGCGGTACGCACGGACGAATTCGCGGCGCTGTAACTTACCGTCGATCATGCCCTCGGCGGACGCGTGTACATAGACAATATCGTCTTCGACGGGCGGTTTCGCATTGATCAAAATTTCGCCCGCTTCTTTGCGGCGGTCCCGCATCAAAAGCTCGTGGAAGAAGAAATTCATCAACTTCGCATGGCCCGGATATCGCATGGTTTTGTAGTCGATATTTGCGACTTTACCCAAATAGGTTTCGCACATGGTGCCCAAGCCGCCCGAGGTGGTGAACGCCTCAAGCTTCATGCCGTCGATATAGATGTCTTCTATCCATTCCATCGGCGACACGAGCTTGCGCGCGCCATCCTCGATCACTTCGCAGTCGTTTAGATATTCATTCACCACGCCTTCGGGGGACCAGTTGAAGGAATAGCCCATCAATCCGGTCGGGTTTTGTGGCAATGCGCCAACACGCATCTTGCACGAGCGGCATTCATCCAACTCGGCAATCAACGACGCGCCGACAATCCCGATAAAACCGGGAGCAAGTCCACATTGCGGGGCCATAAGGCCCTTTGAAGTCTTGCTCAGCTCTATGACACGGTTTGTGGTCGGCACATCTTCGGTCAGGTCGAAATAGTGAATACCTACGCGATGCGCAATTTCAGCCACAGAAATATTCAGATGGAACGGCAAACACGACAGAACGGCATCCTGTTTGGCAAAAACCGCTTCTACACCGCTTGTATCAGTCAAATCCAACGTCTCTACCGGAAACGGCAGGTCGCCACGGGTCGCCAGATCAATGCCCGTCACGTCAAAGCCTGATCCATGCAACAACTCGGCCGCCAGAGAGCCAACTTTACCCAAACCCAAAACCGCAATCTTCTTCATTCAACAAATCCTTCGCGTGCTGTCAGACACGATAAAATCCTATTCCACCGCTACCAAAAATGGCAAAAATCGTTGCAAATCGCTAAAGTTTTGACATTTAGGCAGAGGCCGCAGATAACACGGCGTATGGATGATCTAGACCACCAGCTTTTGCAGCTCCTGACCAAGGACGCGCGCGCCTCAGCGACAGTTCTTGCCCGAAATCTGGGCGTCTCACGCGGCACAATTCAAAACCGCATTGACCGGTTGCAGCATCAAAACGTGATCAAACGGTTCACCGTTGAGCTGTCAGCAGGCAAAACAGATTCGCAAGTGAGCGCCTTTACACTGATCCGGTTGAAAGCGGATGACGGGAAGGCCACCATTCAGTCCTTGCGACGTATTTCTGCGATTTTGGACATCCACACCCTAAGTGGAAGCTTTGATCTTGTCGCCGAGGTGCGGGCGTCTTCGCTGTCAAATCTGGATACCGTTCTGGACAGTATACGCGCCTTGCCTGAGGTCGCGGAAACGCAAAGCCATATCCGGCTATCCTCCAGCAAAGCGGACAATCGTTAAACGCGCAGTATTTTGCAACCAAGGCTCCTGCCCAACTTTGCACAGACAACGCGCCATGGTCTTGACCCTCCTGCCCAGCGGGCGTATTCCCTCTCCCGTGGCGATTTGTTACCGGATTGCGGGCCACGTTAAATATGCTGCTAAAGAGGATGGATTGCTATGAGCCTCCCCCTTTTCCCGGTGGAGGCTTTTTTATTCGGGCAAGCGCCCGCACGAGGATGACATGACAAAAGACTGGTCCCCCCGCACGAAATCCGTCCACAGCGGCACCCGCCGTTCCCAATATGGCGAAATGTCCGAAGCGATTTTCCTGACCCAAGGCTTCGTCTATGACAGCCCCGAGCAGGCCGAGGCGCGTTTCATCGAAAGCGGCCCCGAAGAATTCATCTACGCCCGTTACGGCAACCCCACCGTGCGCATGTTCGAAGACCGTATCGCGGCCATAGAAGGCACCGAAGACGCCTTCGCCACCGCGTCGGGCATGGCTGCTGTCAGTGGCGCGTTGACCTCCATGCTGAAGGCGGGCGACCATGTGGTCTCCGCCAAGGCGCTGTTCGGATCGTGTCTGTATATTCTGGAAGACGTGCTGACCCGCTTCGGGGTCGAGGTCACCTTTGTCGACGGCACCGACCTGTCCGCATGGAAAGCTGCCGTCCGCGACGACACCAAGGCCGTCTTTCTTGAATCCGTCTCAAACCCCACGCTGGAAGTTATCGACGTCAAAGGCGTGGCCGAGATTGCGCACGCCAAAGGGGCGACTGTGGTAGTCGACAACGTCTTCGCCACGCCCGCCTTCTCGAAAGCGGCGGAGCTTGGGGCCGACGTCATCGTCTATTCCGCCACCAAACATATCGACGGTCAGGGCCGCTGTCTGGGCGGCGTGATCTGCGGCACCAAAGAGTTCATCCGCAAAACCGCCGAGCCTTACCTCAAGCACACCGGCGGCGCGCTGTCGCCGTTCAACGCGTGGGTGATGCTGAAAGGTCTGGAAACCCTGCACCTGCGCTGCAATGCGCAGGCTGAGAGCGCGTTGTTCATTGCAGAGGCGCTAGAGGGCCACAACAAGCTGGACCGCACGCTATACCCCTACTTGAACTCCCATCCGCAACAGGCTGTTGCAAAAGAACAAATGGGCGCTGGCGGCACGGTGATCTCGCTGGATATACAAGGCGGCAAGGAGGCGGCGTTTCGCTTCCTCAACGCGCTGGATATCATCCTGATCTCCAACAATCTGGGCGACAGCAAAAGCATTGTCACCCATCCTGCGACCACCACGCACCAACGCCTGAGCGACGAGAAACGCGAAGAGCTGGGCATCACTGACGGTCTCGTGCGCATCTCCATCGGCTTGGAAGACAAGGCCGATCTGCTGGCGGATATCCGCACAGCACTAGACGCGGTCTAGGCCAAAAAGGTCGGTTTTCTTTTGTAACGCCGGCGTGCCGCCCCATATAGTGGCGCACGCCGACGCCGCATCCCGAGGAGGGAAAGCCATGAACGTCCACACACCCGAGCCGACCCGCGAGGAGGCCGAAGCCGCCCTCGCCCTGCTGCGCCAGTGGGCGGGCAAGGTCTCAGCCGTCGAGGTGGCCGATCTGGACCCGCTGGTCTCCCGCCTGATCCCCGGTCAGGAACTGGCGAACTACCCCGCGCTGGCGCGCGCCTACCCAGAAGAATTCGCGGTGGACGAGGCCTACAAAGCCTCCATGCCCGACCTGCAAAACGGCCCCTCCTCGCTGATCCGTGGGGCCAAGCAGCACATCCAGCACGTCGGCATCTCCAACTTTCGCCTGCCCATACGGTTTCATACCCGTGGCGGTGACGACCTGACGTTGGAGACGTCCGTCACCGGCACAGTGTCGCTGGAGGCGGAAAAGAAGGGCATTAACATGTCCCGCATCATGCGCAGCTTCTACGCCCAAGCCGAGCAGACTTTCAGCTTCGAGGTGATCGAAGCCACGCTGGACGCTTATAAAACCGATCTGGAGAGCTTCGACGCCCGCATCCAGATGCGCTTTTCCTTCCCGATGAAGGTGCAATCCTTGCGCTCGGGTCTTGAGGGATACCAATATTACGACATCGCTTTGGAGGTGGTCGACACGCAAGGCACCCGCAAGAAAATCCTGCATCTGGACTATGTCTACTCCTCCACCTGCCCCTGCTCGCTTGAGTTGTCGGAACACGCCCGCCAGTTCCGCGGCCAGCTTGCCACGCCCCATTCGCAGCGCTCCGTCGCGCGGGTGTCGGTGGAAGTGGATTGCGAGCGCAACTGCCTGTGGTTCGAAGACCTGATCGAACTGTGTCGCACCGCCGTGCCGACCGAGACGCAGGTGATGGTCAAACGCGAGGACGAGCAGGCCTTTGCAGAGTTGAACGCCGCCAACCCGATCTTCGTCGAAGACGCCGCGCGGTCCTTCTGCGAGCAGTTGCAAGCCGATCCCCGCATCAAGGACTTCCGCGTGATCGCGTCACATCAGGAAAGCCTGCACAGCCACGACGCGGTCTCCGTGATGACAGAAGGCCCGACATTTGCGGCTGACAGCTTGGATCCCAAGCTGTTTAACACGCTGTTTCATGTGGGGTGACGGGTTAAGAACAGCACAGCTCGACAACGTCGTCGCTCCGGCTTTTCTTGAATAGTCATTCTTCACGTCGCAGTGAAGCACACGACACCGCAACCACAATCTGGGTTAAGTTGACAGAGATCAACACGGCGCAGCTTGGGGTTCTTTAAGCCAGACAGAAGTGGCCATCCAATCGGCGACTTTTGACGGAGTTTAGCGCATGCGCGAAGTCTTGATCTGGCTAAACGACCAATTGTTGCGGATGCAATGGTTGTCCGACTTGGTCACTCTTTTGGTGCGCGACGGCTTTGGGCTAGATCCGACAAGTCAGGTCGGCGGAAGCATTCATTTCTTCATCTACGACGTGATCAAGATATTTATCCTGCTCTCGGTTCTGATCTTCAGCATTTCCTACGTGCAAAGCTATTTCCCGCCCGAGCGAACCCGTCGCATCCTGGGGCAACGTGAGGGATTGGGCGCCAATGTTATTGCGGCGCTTCTTGGGACCATCACGCCGTTTTGCTCATGCTCCTCCATTCCACTGTTTATCGGGTTTACCAGTGCGGGGCTGCCGTTGGCCGTAACCTTTTCATTCTTGATTTCCTCCCCGCTGGTCGATCTGGCCTCGGTTATCTTGCTGGCCAGCATTTTCAACTGGAGCATCGCTTTGGCCTATGTGGCAATCGGGTTGGTGCTGGCTGTCTTGGGCGGCACCCTGATCGGGCGCTTGAAGCTGGAAGATCAGGTTGAGGGTTTTGTCTATCAAAGCCCCGTCAGCGATCACGACAATGATGGCGCGATTAGCCGGCGCGAACGGGTGTCATACGCCGCCGAACAAGTCATCGAAATAGTGCACCGGGTTTGGCTGTACGTTTTGATCGGCGTCGGCATTGGCGCGGCAATCCACAACTGGATTCCTGAAACCTTCATTTCTGCCCTTTTGGGTCAGGACAAGTGGTGGTCGGTTTTGGTCGCAACGATTGTGGGCGTGCCGATGTATGCCGACATCTTTGGCACGCTCCCTATTGCTGAGGCCTTGGTGCAAAAAGGCGTCGGGCTTGGTACGGCCCTGACCTTTATGATGGCCGTGACCGCGCTGTCTTTGCCTTCAATGATTATGCTCAAACGGGTCGTAAAACTCCCCTTGCTGATAGTCTTCATCGGTATCGTCACTGTGGGGATCATACTGATAGGCTACACCTTTAATGCCACCGCCCATCTATTTGTTTAAAAAGGAGAAATGGAATGATCATCAAGATATTAGGGTCCGGCTGCAAGAAATGCGCGGCCTTGGAAGAGAACGCTAAGGCGGCTGCAAAAACCGCAGCTATCAATGCCGACATTGAGAAAGTCACCGATATTGTCGCAATAGCCGGCTACGGGGTCATGTCCACACCAGGGCTCGTGATCGACGAAAAAGTTGTGGCTTCAGGGCGCGTGCTGAGCGCATCCGAAATTGGCGCGCTTCTCCAAGAGTCTTAAGCAGCTGCCGGACCTTGTGCGCAAAGAGTCTGCGCTTTGAGTTCTAAGCAGGCACTAGCATATTCGACCCGCCCCGATTACACCGTTGCCGACCCGCAACGACTGAAAAGCCCGCACCTCATGACCGACACGCCGCAACTCGACGACGTCCACTTCCAAGTCCCGGTTCAGCTACAGGCACAAAGCCCCGGCACGCATAAGCCACGCATCGCCATGCTCTATGGCTCGCTGCGTCAGGGCAGCTTTTCGAGGTCCATGACCGAGGAAGCCGCCCGGGTGCTGACCCGCATGGGCGCAGAGGTGCGCATCTTTAACCCGACCGGCCTGCCCCTGCCCGACAGCGAGGACGCGGATCATCCGAAGGTGGCGGAATTGCGCGAGTTGGTGACATGGTCTGAAGGCATGGTCTGGTGCTCGCCCGAGCGTCACGGGGCCATGACCGGTATCATGAAAACGCAGATCGACTGGATACCGCTCAGCATGGGCGGCGTGCGCCCAACGCAAGGCAAGACGCTGGCCGTGATGCAGGTCAACGCGGGGTCGCAGTCGTTCAACACCGTCAACCAGCTGCGCATTCTGGGCCGCTGGATGCGGCTGCTGACAATTCCCAACCAGTCGTCGGTGCCCAAGGTGTTTCTGGAATTCGATGGCCGTTACCGGATGAAACCCTCGCCGTTCTACGACCGCATGGTCGATGTGATGGAGGAGTTGATGCGCTTCACCCTGCTGACCCGCGACATCAAGGATGAGTTGGTCGACCGCTATTCCGAGCGCAAGGAAAGCCATGCGGAACTGTCCAAACGGGTGAACAAGAAGGGCTAGGCCGCGTCTTCCGGCTCGTCGGAATAGCGTTGTAGCATGCTGGCCTGAAGCATAAAGAACACGAATAACGCAGCGGGAAAGCCGAAGGTTTCAATCTTCACCCACGCGTCCGTAGACATGAAGCGCCAGACCAGCTCGTTGGCGATGGCTAACCCCGCGAACATGGCGGTCAGGCGTTTGGTCAGGATCATCCAGCCCTCCGGTTTCAACGGCAGGAAATCGTCCATCACATATTCCAGCCAAGAGCGCTTGAGCAGCAGTCCCAACCCCAGCATCGAGGCGAAGAAGCCGTAAACGATGGTGGTTTTGATCTTGAAGAATTTCTCGTCGTTGAAATAGACCGTCAGCCCGCCAAAGAAGATCACCATAAACGCCGTCAGAACCTGCATCCGGCTAAGTTTGCCCGTCAGTTTCCACAAAATCGACATGGAGAGCAAAAGCAGCGGTACGAACAGGGCGGTCACCACGATGAAGCCGGAATATTCAGTGCCACCAATCAGGTACACCTCTTCCTTCATCTTCAGATAGGCCACGAAGAACAGCAGCACCGGCCCCAGTTCCAGCGCCGATTTCAGCCCTTGCGAGATTTTCTTCTCTGCCATGCTCTAGCCTCCTGCTTCCACGATCACCGCGCCAAGCGCGATCAGCGCCATCAAAGTCAACCGGCGCGGCCCGACTTTTTCCCCCAAGACGAGCCAGCCGATCAGGGCGGCAAACACGGTCGAGGTCTCGCGCAATACCGCAGCCTCCCCCACATTGTCGAGCCGTGTCGCCATCATGATGGCTCCGAACGAGAAAAACGCCACGAACGCGCCCAGCACACCGCGTTGCATCAGCGGGCCCAATGTCGGTCGGTCGGCCATGCGCCACCAACGGCGCGCGGCGATGGGCGGGATGAAGAACAGCCCGTCGAGGAAGAAGAACCACGCAAGGAAGGTGAACGGGTCCGCCGTGGCGCGGATGCCATAGGCGTCATAGGTAGTGTAGAGCGCCACGAACATCCCCGTGGCCACCGCCAGCCACAAGGCTGGTACCAGCGTGTCGCGGTTCAACGTGATCGTGCGCAGGTTATACACCGCCAGCCCGTAAATACCCGCCAAGAGCGTGGCGACGCCGAGCCACTGGATCAAGTTGAAGGTCTCGCCAAAGATGAAATACGCGCCGATGACCGCGAAAAGCGGCCCTGTGCCTCGGACCACGGGATAAACAACCGTGTAGGCGCCTTTGCTGTAGGTGAAGGCTTGCAGGACCTTATAGACGGAGTGGATCACGAAGGCGGTGGCGAAGATCAGCCACATATGCGGCTCCGGCCACGGAACGACGAACAGCGCGAAGGGCGCGGCGATGAGGCCGTAGCTGAAATCGATTGCCCCGCGTGACAGCCACGGGTCGTGACGGCCTTTTTGCAGCGCGCCGAAGATGGCGTGTAGAAGTGCTGCAGTCAGGGCGAGGATTAGCGCCAGCTGGTGTCCGGCCTCGGTGCCTTCCAGCGAGACGAGCCATGCGCTCATGATGCAGGGACCCTCCGGGGGGAATATTTATGCCAAGATGAAACCATGGGGGCGCGTTAACCTTAATGCGGCGTTACTCGGTGGCGGCACCCGTGAGGGCTTGCGCAAATTCCTCGGGGTCGAACGGGGCAAGGTCGTCGATCTGCTCCCCCACCCCGATGGCATGGATCGGCAGTCCGAACTTATCCGCCAGCGCCACTAGCACGCCGCCTTTGGCCGTGCCGTCGAGCTTGGTCATCACGAGGCCGGAGACGTCGCTGATCTGGCGGAAGACGTCGACCTGATTGAGGGCGTTCTGCCCCGTGGTTGCATCGAGGACCAACAACGTGTTGTGCGGGGCGGTGTCGTCCTTCTTGCGGATCACCCGGACGATTTTGGCCAACTCCTCCATCAGATCGGCGCGGTTTTGCAAACGGCCCGCGGTGTCGATCATCAGCAGGTCCGCCCCGTCAGCCTCGGCTTTGGTCATTGCATCATAGACCAGCGACGCGGGGTCGGAGCCTTCGGGTGCGGTCAGCACGGGAACACCGGCGCGGTCCCCCCAGACCTGCAACTGTTCGACCGCCGCCGCGCGGAACGTATCGCCCGCGGCAATCACCACCTTTTTGCCCGCATTCGAAAACTGCAACGCCAGCTTGCCGATGGTCGTGGTCTTGCCCGAGCCATTGACGCCCACCACCAGCACCACCTGCGGGCGCTTGGGGTAGATCGGCATGGGTTTGGCGACCGGCTCCATGATCTTGGTGATCTCGGCGGCCAGCAGTTCCTTGATTTCCTGTGTCGACAGCTTTTTGCCAAAGCGGCCTTCGGCCATATTCGCCGTCACGCGCAGGGCCGTATCGACGCCCATATCAGAGGCGATCAGCAACTCTTCGAGCGCTTCCAGCATGTCGTCATCCAGCTCGCGGCGAATGACGGTCTTTTGCTCCTTTCGGCCCAGCAGGCGCCCGAACAGGCCGGGTTTTTTGGCCGGCGCATCAGATTGGGAGGGGTCCGCCAGTGTCGCGGCAGCGTCAGGGGCGTCCAGCGCCGATGGGACATCGGCTTTGGCGGTTTCCAGATCCCGGGCCGCTTGTGCAGCGGCTTCCTCTGCGGCTTTAGCGTCTTTGGCGGCTTTCTCAGTGGCAGCCTGTGCGCGGCGGTCTGCTTCTGCGGCCTGCGCCGCGGCTAAGGCTCTTTGTTCTTCGAGCCTGTCTTCTGCCTCTTTCAGCTTTCGGGCGTTCTCGGCGGCGTCCGCCTCGGCGGCGAGGCGCGCAACCTCTCTGGTGCGTTCGTCTTCAAGCTGCGCGTCCGCTGCGGCCTGTGCTGCGCGCGCGTCTGCCGCTTTCTGTGCTGCAAGGGCAACCGCTTCGGCGCGCTCGGCCGCTTCGGCCTCGGCCTTTCGGGCAGCCTCGGCCTCCGCCAATGCCGCAGCGGCGCGTTTTTCCGCCTCCGCCTCTGCCACGCGCTTGGCGTCTGCCGCTTCGGCATCCCTTGCCGCTTGTGCAGCAGCTTCTGCGATGCGGGCCTCTTCCGCCTGTCGGGCGGCCTCGATTTCGGCACTGTTATCAACCGGCTCCGCGACAGGTTGCGTGTCTTCCAGCTCTTCCTCGACACCGCCATCGCCAACAATCGCGTCCAGCCCCTCCTCCAGCTTGGAGGACGATTTGAACAACTTGCTCTTGAGCTTCTTGAAAAAGGACATTGGGGTCTGCGAGGCCTTGTATATTCCGACTTTACCCCACCTAACCTCTCGCGCGGTCAGATGGAAGATGTGGCGCTTAAATGCCTGTCAGGTTAGGTCTGGGCATATGAGATGGATGCTTGCGTTTTTGATGCTGTCGGCCCCTGCGGCAGCCGCCCCGCCCGATCCGATGTGCACATCGGGAAAATGGGGTCAGGTGCAGTGCATCCGCGCGGAGCATTTCGTGTTTGACCTGTGTCAGTTGATCGAGGCCAGCACCAAAACCCACGGGTTGAACCCGCATTTCTTCACCCGTCTGATCTGGCAGGAAAGCCGCTTCAACCCCAACGCCCTGTCGCCTGCCAACGCCATGGGGATCGCGCAGTTCATCCGCTCAACCGCCACCAAACGCGGGCTGGAAGACCCGTATAACCCTGCCGATGCGCTGGATCATTCCGCGCAGTACCTCGCGGAAATGGTCGCGCGCTACGGCAATGAGGGGATGGCGGCTATTGGCTATAATGGCGGCGAAGCGCGGGCGGAGGGGTTTTTGCAGGGTAAGGGCCTCGCCTCGGAGACCATCGACTATGTGCCGATCATCACCGGGCTGGAGGCCGAGGCGTGGCGCGATGCGGCCCCGACATCACACGACATGCGGCTGTCCAAAACCGGACCCTTCCGCAGCGCCTGTTACGCCTTGGCCCGAAAGCGGCAGCTGACCCCGCTGCGCAAAACCCCGCGCTACAAGCCATGGGGGGTACAAATGGCCGCCGACCGCACCAAGAAAGGCGCGCGGGCGCAGTTCAAAACCCGCACAGCAAGTTGCCGTGGCACTGTTGCGGGCGAAAAACTGGACGTGATTTACAAAAAGCACCGCGTCGCCAAGTTGAAGGGCTGGTACATGGCCCGTATCAGTCGCAACACGCGGGGTGCTGCGCAATCATTGTGCAACAAGCTCCGCAAACAAGGCTGCGCCTGCGCGGTTTACAAAAACTAGCTGAGACCAGCCATCAGGGCGACCTGGCCTGTATAGTAAAACGTCCAAAGCGTGATCTGGCGCGGAGCGAACGGGGTCTTCGCGCGGAATAGGTGCCATGCCAAGACCACGTCAGAGGCAATGAACAGGCTCGCCCCGAGGCGCAAAAGCCAGTTGTCATGGCCCCAAGCCGCCATCCCCATACCTGTGATCAGCACAACATAGATCGCCACCGGAATGCGCAGCGCGCCGGTATAGGGCAGCAGCCACCACAGGCTGGAGAGCGCCAAGCCCGCCAAGACGAGCATGACTAGGACGGGCGGCATTCCCGCGCCTGCCAGCAGCGCGATGTAGACCGCATGGGCCAGCGCGAAAGAGACGAGACCGCCGATAAACCAACGCTCGCCTTTGCGAGATAGGGCGAAGTCCCCCGCAGAGGACAAGGCCAGCGCCAAGGCCAGACCGAACTGCAACGACGCAATGGCTGCGAGTGCCAGAATGGCGGTGGAGGCTGTCTTGACCAGCCCGCCGATCCAATGCGGGTCACGGTAGCAATAGTAGCCGCCGTAAACGGCTGCACACAAGGCAGACACAATGAAAAGCAACGACTTAGACCTCGTCGCTAAAGTGCTTTATCACCAATCGTATCGGGTTTGGCGCGGCTTGGCCCAGCCCGCAGATGGACGCGTCACCCATGGCGACGCACAGCTCTTCGAGCAGCGGTTGATCCCATGTGTCGGCCTGCATCAGCTTCACCGCCTTCTCGCAGCCCACACGGCACGGCGTGCATTGTCCGCACGACTCGTCCTCGAAGAAGCGCAGCATGTTGAGCGCCGCCGCGCGTGCCGAGTCCTGATCCGACAACACCACCACAGCCGCCGATCCGATAAAGCTGCCCAAAGGTTGCAACGTGTCGAAATCCAGCGGCACGTCGTTGATGCTGGCGGGCAGCAGGCCGGAGGACGGCCCACCCGGCTGGTAGGCCTTGAACACATGGCCCTCCAACATGCCGCCGGCGGCCTCGATAATATCGGTGATGGTGGAGCCCGCAGGCAGCAGATACACGCCCGGTTTCGCCACACGCCCCGAAACCGAATAGCTGCGCAGGCCTGTGCGGCCGTTCTTCTCGGTGGTGTTCAACACTTCCGGCCCCTCGCGGCAGATGCGGGTGATCCAGTGCAGGGTTTCGACGTTGTGAACCAATGTAGGTTGGCCGAACAGCCCGACCTGCGCCACATAGGGCGGGCGGTGACGTGGCAGGCCGCGTTTGCCTTCGATGGATTCGATCATCGCGCTTTCTTCGCCGCAGATATAGGCCCCTGCTCCGCGGCGCAGCTCGATATAGCCTTCGGGAACAAGTCCCGCTTGCTCCAACGCTGCTATTTCGCGGCGCAGGATTTCCAGAACGGCGGGGTATTCGTCGCGCTTGTAGATGTAGCAGCGGTCGGCTTCGACCGCCCATGCGGCGATCAACATGCCTTCAAGGAACTGATGCGGCGTGCGCTCAAGATAGTAGCGGTCCTTGAACGTGCCGGGTTCGCCCTCGTCGCCGTTCACCGCCAGATAGCGCGGCCCTGCATTGCCGCGCACGAAGCCCCATTTGGTGCCGGACGGAAAGCCCGCGCCACCAAGACCGCGCAAACCGCTTTCCTTGATCAGCGCCTGAACATCTTCCCAGTGGCCATCGTCTCGCAAGGTGAGGAGAGCCGCGTAACCCCCTGTATTCTTGTATTTATCATAAGTCTCATAGTCGGGGATGTGCGCGTGCGTGTGACCCGCCGCAATCGCCGCTTTCACTTTGTCGACGGTTGCATGGTCCACATGATGATGCCCCAGTTCCAGCACCGGTGCTGTGTCGCAGCGCCCCATACAAGGCGCGCGCAGAACCCGGACTTCGGAGGCGTCCAACCCGTCCTCCAAGGCCGCCTTCAACGCCTGCGCGCCCGCCAACTCGCAAGACAGCGAGTCGCAGACACGGATCGTCAGCGCGGGCGGCGGCGTTTCGCCCTCTTTGACCACGTCGAAATGGGCATAGAAGCTGGCAACCTCGTAGATTTCGGCCATGGACAGGCGCATCTCTTCGGCCAGCGCGCGCAGATGCGCGGCGGACAGATGGCCGTGCTTGTCTTGGATCAGGTGCAGGAATTCGATCAGCAAGTCGCGGTTGCGCGGGCGCTCGCCCAGCAAGGATTGCACCTCGGCCAGAGCGGCATCATCATATTGACGCCCCTTGGTGAACTTGCGTCCCCGTCCCTTGCCCGATTTCCACACGCCCTTGCGTTCATCCAGCGCCATGATGCTCTCCCGATCTTGCTTAGCGTGAACCTAGTCCGTGACACCGCCCTCGGGATACGCAAAAACGACCTCTATGGACGTTCCTGCGCAGCCTTTGCCGCAAATTTTCAAAAGGCTTCCATGATTTGGGCGTATTCATACTATTTAGGAAGCATTGACGCGCTTACTCAGGGACCGATTATCTATGCCACGCTCATTTCTGGCCTTCACACTCGCCACGCTCTTTCCCCTGCCGTTTCTGGTGGCGGGCGCGCTTTTTGGCGGGTGGGCCGTGTGGATCGCGCTGTTCTACATCACCCTGTTTGTCGCGGGCGTCGACGAGTTCATTCCAGCCCTGACCCGCGACGGCGAACCGGCCGAGGATGACGAGGCCGATCTGTTGTCACTGGTCTTGGTCGGTGCGCATTTTTTCTTGCTGTTCTTGATGGTCTGGGCCCTGTCCGGCCACGGTACGCGGCTGTTTTCGCTCAGTGGTTTGGCCTTGTTTGCGGCCACGGGCCTGTTCATGGGGCAGGTCAGCAATTCCAACGCGCATGAATTGATCCACCGCGGCGCGCGCGGGCTGCGGCGGGCCGGAAAATGGGTCTATATTTCGTTGCTGTTCGGGCATCATGCCTCTGCCCATCCACTGGTGCATCATACCCATGTGGGCACCCCGAACGATCCCAACACATCCCGCATGGGCGAGAGTTTTTACAGCTTTGCCCGTCGCGCATGGCTTGGCAGCTTCAAAGCAGGCTTGAAAGCCGAGGAAGCGCGGCTTGCGCAGATCGGGGCCGGACGCTGGGACCGGCGCAATCCCTATCTGCTGTATATCGGGGGGGCGGTGCTGATGCTGCTGGTCTCGTTGATCATCGCGGGCTGGCGCGGTGTGATGGTGCATCTGCTGCTCGCGGCGTTTGCCCAGACACAGTTGATGCTGTCCGACTATGTCCAGCATTACGGGCTGGAACGCGCAAGGCGCGAAGACGGCTCTTTCGAGCCTGTCAGCGCAGTTCATTCGTGGAACGCGCCGCATTGGTTGTCCTCGCTGTGGATGCTGAACGCACCGCGCCATTCCGACCATCACGCCTATCCTGCAAAGCACTACACTGCCTTGGAAATCCCCGCCCGCGGGGAAGCCCCGATGTTGCCCTACGCGCTGCCGGTCATGGCCTGTATCGCGCTGTGGCCCAAGCCGTGGAGACGCGTGATGACCCCCCACGCCGAGGCCTGGCGGAGCGCTTGACGCAAGCTCTGGCAACCCGCATCCTGTGCGGATGAAATATCTTTGCCTACTTGTCCTGCTCGCCTGCCCTGCGCAGGCTGAAACGAAGATGACCCCATCCCAGTTCGAAACCTTCACCCGCGACACCACGGTGTTTTTCAACCGTCACGACGCGCCCTACGGGGCGGAACAATATCTGAGCGACAAGCGGGTGGTCTGGAGCTTTCTGGACGGCACCTGCCAGCGCGGGGTCTGGTTCGGCGAAGGCGACGAGATTTGTTTTCTGTATGATGACCAACCGGACGCGTTGTGTTGGTATTTCTTTGATGACGGCGCGCGCCAGAGCGCGCGTATCGTCGGTGATGATCCGGCGGATGATCTGGTTGTGGTCGGCAAAAGCTCCGAGCCGCTGGTCTGCCCGGGTCCCGATGTGGGTGTCAGCTACCGGCCTTGAGGTGCGCCTGCCTGTGGCAGTCGCCAGAGCGGGAGCCAGCCCCCGCGCCCCCGGATTTAGTGGGGCGCTGCCCCACACCCCGAGGTATTTTTGAAGCAATGATGGGGGCGGTTAGTCGTCGAAGAGACCGGGTTGGCCGGATTTCGGAGGTTTTGGTTTGGCGGCGGGTTTGGCAGCGGCGCCGACCGGAATGCGGGCGTCTTTGAATTGCACCTCCAAACTCGTGGCCTTTTTGGCCTGCGTGCTGTTGGTGACGACCTTGTCACCATCCCAGACGACTGCATAGCCACGCTCCAGCGTCGCTTGATAGCCCAGCGTCTCGCGCAGGCGGTCGAGCTTTTCCATCTGGTCGCGCCATGATTTGACTTGGATACTACCCGCTTGCGAGGCCGTGCGGGTGGCGCGCCCGAGGCGGTCGCGCTGCAAACCGAGGTCGCGCTGAATACCCTTGAGCGACAGCCCGCCCGATACGCGGTCAAACTGCGCGCGCGACCGCTCGGCACGGCGGTCCAGTGCAGTGTCGAGACGCCCTGCGGTTTGGGTCAGGCGCGCGGTCATCCGCTCTGTCTGGCGCGCAAGAATGGACGGGCGTAACGGCGAGGCTGCTTTCTCGAAGGACAGCCGCTTTGTTGCGGTCCCTGCCTTAAGCGACGCATCCAGCCGCCCGCCCGCAAGATCGAAGCGCTGCCGCGCGGTCTGTGTGAGTTCGCTCGCGCGTGGCAGCGCGCGGGACAGATCGGCCAACCGCTGCTTGCGGGCGCCAACCATGCCGCTGAGCGCCTGCGCCATGCGCGCGCCAAAGCTGTCGACGGCGGCCAAAAGGTCCAGCCGCACCGGCACGGCAATCTCGGCGGCGGCGGTCGGTGTGGGTGCGCGGATGTCGGAGACGTAGTCGATCAGGGTTGTGTCCGTCTCGTGGCCCACCGCCGAGATCAGCGGGATATCCGAGGCCGCAGCCGCGCGGGCGACGCTTTCTTCGTTGAAGCCCCACAGATCCTCGATGGAGCCGCCGCCACGCGCCACGATGATCAGGTCGGGGCGCGGCAGGGACCCACCCGGTGTCATCGCGTTGAAGCCTTCTATGGCCGCTGTAACCTGCGGCGCGCAGCCCTCGCCTTGCACGGCGACGGGCCAGATCAGCACCTTGCGCGGGAAGCGATCCCGCAGCCGGTGCAGGATGTCGCGGATCACCGCCCCTTGCGGCGAGGTTACCACTCCGATGATTTCCGGCAGGTACGGAATAGGCTTCTTGCGGGCGGGGTCGAACAGACCCTCGGCCTGCAGCGCCTTCTTGCGCTTTTCCAGCATCGCCATCAGTGCGCCGACACCTGCCGGGCGGACGTCCTCGATGACCATCTGGTATTTGGATTGCCCGGGGAAGGTGGTCAGCTTGCCGATGGCCACGACCTCCATCCCTTCCTCGGGCTGCACCGCCAGCTTGGCTGCCTGCCCCTTCCAGATGATCGAGGCCAGCACCGCGCGGTCATCCTTGAGGTCTAGATACACATGGCCGGAGCGCGCGATCATCACCCGACCGACCTCGCCCTTGATGCGCACGCGGCCGAACTCACCCTCGATGGTGCGCTTCACCGCGCCGGAAATCTCCGAGACCGTGTATTCAGGCTCGTTGCGCCCGGGTGTGTCGTCTTCGAGAAGGTCCATGTTGTCGCTCTTGTGATGCCTGCGCGCGCAGCTTAGAACGCCCGAAACCGGAGGGGAAGCAGCGATGAACATATTGATCCTTGGAAGCGGCGGGCGCGAGCATTCTTTGGCATGGGCGGTGATGCAGAACCCCAAATGCGACCGGCTGATCGTGGCACCGGGCAATGCCGGGATCGCCAGCGTGGCTGAATGCGCAACGCTCGACATTATGAGCCCCGATGCGGTGGTGGATTTCGCACAGAACCACTCGGTAGATTTTGTCATCGTCGGCCCCGAAGATCCGTTGGCCGCAGGGGTGGCGGATGCATTGAGCGCGGCGGGGGTATTGTGCTTCGGGCCGTCGGCAGCGGCGGCGCGGCTGGAGGCGTCCAAGAGCTTCACCAAGGAGATTTGCGACGCGGCAAATGCCCCCACTGCCGGCTATGCGCATTTCACCGATCTGGATGCCGCGAAGGCCTATGTCGAGGAGCAAGGTGCGCCGATCGTGATCAAGGCCGACGGCTTGGCCGCAGGCAAGGGGGTCGTGGTGGCGATGGACGTGGCCACCGCACTGGACGCGCTGGACGACATGCTCGGCGGGGCCTTTGGCGACGCTGGTGCGGAAGTTGTGATCGAGGAATTTATGGAGGGCGAGGAAGCCTCCTATTTCGTGCTGTCCGACGGCAAGACCGTGCTGCCCATCGGCACCGCGCAAGACCATAAACGCGCCTATGACGGTGACGAAGGGCCGAACACCGGCGGCATGGGGGCCTATTCCCCTGCCCCCGTTTTGTCCGACGAAATCGCGGCCAAAGCCATTGCCGAGATTGTGCAGCCGACCATTGACGAGATGGCGCGGCGCGGCACCCCCTACCAAGGCGTGCTTTACGCAGGATTCATGATCAAGGACGGGCAGCCGCGTCTGGTGGAGTATAACTGCCGCTTTGGCGATCCTGAATGTCAGGTGCTGATGATGCGGTTGGGCGCGCAGGCGCTGGACCTGATGCTGGCCTGCGCCGAAGAGCGGCTGGCGGAAGCGACGGTCAATTGGGCGGACGATCATGCGATTACCGTGGTCATGGCGTCCAAGGGCTATCCCGGAGCTTATGAAAAAGGCTCGGTCATTGGCGGGCTGGATGAATTGCCCGAGGACAGCTCCAACATGGTGTTCCATGCGGGCACCAAGGCCAAGGGCGAGCAGATTATTGCTGTGGGGGGGCGTGTGTTGAGCGTTACTGCGCGTGGTGCATCATTGGCGGAAGCGCGAGAGCGTGCCTATGCGATGGTCGAGCGGATCGACTGGCCCGAGGGGTTCAACCGGACCGATATTGGCTGGCGCGCTTTATAGGCTAGGTCTGGAGGGGGCGCTGCCCCCGCCTGCGGCCCCCCGGAATATTTTAGCCAAGATGAAGCCTAAGGTGTGTTAGCTGCAACCGAGTGCTGCGGTTAGGGACTGGCGGTCTTTATGTGGCCCCAGATCACGCATTGTGAAGGAGGTGCCGTCAAAGCGCGTGGCGATGACGCGGCGCCAGTCGGCGGAGGCGGTGATCATTTCGGGGGTGCCGCCGCAAAGGCGCAGCCCGCCGCCGATATCGCGCTCTCCGATGCGGTGGTTGGTCAGGCCCGGCTGGTCGGCCACGTGCTCTAGAGCCCCGTCGCGGTAGCGCCAGATGCGCAGGATTTTCGCCAGATGCGGGCGGTCGATATAGGCCAGCTCGATCTGCCCGTCCCCGTCCAGATCAGCGACGCCCACAGGGGCAAGCCAGCGGTTGGCGCGCCCGATATGCGGGGTGGCGGCGATCTTCTTGCCGGTTTCGTCATAGATGGCCAGTTGCGCGCCGGTGTTCACCTGCGTCTCGACGACCACCACCTCGGGTTTGCCGTCGCCATCCACATCGGCCAAGCGCGGGGCCACGTCCTCGAACACGCGGTCCTTTGGTAGCCGGATTATACGTTTGGTCTTATGCGCCGAGTCTTCGACCAGCAGCTCCAGCGCACCCCACTCGATGGCATCGCCAAGGATGCCGTGGGCGTAGCGGCTGGTGGGCTCGGCGTAACGCGCCTCGACAATTGTGTCAGCGGCGGCAGCCCCGCCTGCAATCAGGCACGCGGCCAGCCACGCGCGGCGCGCGACACGGGGCAGTAAGCGCGACGGGAGACGCCGCGCCATGCTCAGATCTGCTTTTCGGGCATACGCACCACAAGGCCGTCCAGCGCATCGGTGACTTTCAACTGGCAGGTCAGACGGGATTTCTCTGCGTCAGGCTCGTAGGCGAAATCCAACATATCTTCTTCCATCGCCTCTTTGGCCGGAAGTTTCGGCACCCAGGCCTCGTCCACATATACGTGGCAGGTCGAGCAGGCGCAGGCACCGCCGCAATCGGCCTCGATGCCCGGAATGTTGTTGTCGCGCGCGCCTTCCATGACGGTCAGCCCGTTGGCCACATCCACGACATGCTCTGTGCCATTATGCTCGATATAGGTGATTTTTGCCATCTGTCCGGCCCCTGTCTTAGCGTTTGTCACCAGCCATGTAGTGCAAGCGGCGGGGTTTTGCCAGTCCCAGAGTGGCACCGCCCTGCGGCCCGAAAGCCGCAGTGTTTGCCGCGCCATCTTCGCGACGCTTGGCGGCGGGGGGCGTATTGCGCTAAAGTGTGTGGAACGCGGCACCAGACCGTACACATATAGGGCCGAGCAGCCATGTCCCGAATGACATCCAAACACAGCCTTGCGGCTGTCGTCTCGCTTGCGGTTCTCGCGGGGTGTGGCCCCCTGCCCGGACCGGATGTGACCAAGCTGATCTCTCCGACGCATATCACCGCCACCGACATGAAGCCGCCCGCCGATATGCCCGGCGTGTGTTGGGGCCATGTTCCCGGACCGCAAATCACCCAGATCGTGACCGACATCGTGGTGGCCACCCCCGCGCAGACCGGCCCGAACGGTGAGGAACTTTCCCCCGCCATTTACCGCGAGGTCACCCGACCGCAAACCTTCAACGAGGGTGACGGGCGCTGGTTTACCCGCGCCTGTGACGCCGACATGACGCCCGAGTTTGTGATGACCTTGCAACGCGCCCTCTCGGCGCGCGGGATTTATCGCGGGGATATCAACGGTGTGATGGACCAGCGCACGCTGCGGGCGGTGCATGAGTATCAGACGCCTCAAGGGCTCGACAGCGCCATCCTGAGCCAGTCTGCGGCGCAGCAGCTGGGCCTGATCGCGGTTGAACTGGAAAAACCCGCCACCGATGACGGTTGAATAGACCTACCGGACACTCCGAAAAGGACTGTCTGGCCGAGGCCCTACCAAATCAAGCCCGCGCGATTACTTCTTGTCGCGCGCGGTTTTCTCTTCTTTGGTCAGCTTGTTGTTCCACACATTGTTGCTCAGGCCCAGCTCGGCCGGCAGGGGTTTGGTCTTGCCGACGCTGACTGTGCCGCCCTTGTTCAGGAACTCCTGGATAAGCGCATCATCTGTGGTTTCTTTAGGGACATGTTTCATAAAATCAAGCGTAGCAGGTCCACAAATCCTAGGCAACACGAGCAGGCCCTGCGGACAGAAAAAGGGCGCCCCGACCGGAGCGCCCTTTCATGTCTTCGGTAAGGCAGCGCTTACTCTTCGAGACTAAGTGCCACGAAACGCGGATCACCCTCGCGGCGGATCAGCATCAGGAAGGATTTGCGCCCGCCCTCTTTGGCCTCGTCGATGCGGGCCTCCAGATCGTCCACGGACGCGATCTTTTGCTGGCCAGCTTCCACGATCAGATCACCTGCACGCAGGCCTTTCTCGAACGCGTCACTGTCTTCGGCCACGTCCTTGACCACAAGACCTTCAAGCCCGGCGTCCAGACCAAGTTGCTCGCGCAGATCGTCGTTCAACACGGCAACCGTCATGCCAAGGATTTTCGTCTCCTCGACGTCGGCCTTATCCATGGCAACCGGTACGGCGGTGGCTTCTGCCTCTTCACGGCGGCCCAAGGTCACCTTCAGCGTCTCGGATTTGCCCTCGCGGATCACCACCACGCGGACAGCTTTGCCAACGCTCGTGTTACCCACCAAGCGCACCAGTTCGCGAGTGTCTTCGACCTCATTGCCGTCAAAGGTGATGATCACATCACCGGCCTTGATCCCGGACTCTTTGCCCGGACCTTCCGGCACATCCGTGACCAGCGCGCCCTTGGCATCCGCCAGCTCCAGCGCTTCGGCCACATCTGCGGTCACGTCCTGAATACGGACGCCCAACCAGCCACGGCGGGTTTCGCCGAACTCTTTGAGCTGGTCCACAACCTTGGTGACCACGTTGGAGGCCATGGAGAAGCCGATCCCGATGGAGCCGCCCGACGGCGACAGGATCGCGGTGTTCACACCGATAACTTCCGCGTTCACGTTGAACAGCGGGCCGCCGGAGTTGCCGCGGTTGATGGCGGCGTCGGTCTGGATGAAGTCGTCATAGGTGCCCGACAATGCGCGGCCACGTTGCGACACAATCCCTGCAGAGACCGAGAAGCCCTGGCCCAGCGGGTTCCCAACAGCCACGACCCAGTCGCCCACGCGGGCGGCGTCGCTGTCACCGAAGGAGACGAATGGCAACGGCTTGTCGCTTTCGACCTTCAACAGTGCGATGTCGGTTTTCGGATCGGTGCCGATTAGTTTGGCATCCAGCTTTTCACCCGAGAAGAACTCGATTTCGATCTCGTCAGCCTTGTCGATCACGTGGTTGTTGGTAACGATGTAGCCGTCCTCGGAAATCACGAAGCCCGACCCAAGCGCGGAGGAGCGGCGCGGACGCTGGCCCTCTTGCTGGCGATCAAGGAAGTCCTTGAAGAAGTCTTCCAGTGGCGAGCCTTCCGGCACGATCGGGCGCGGGCCTTGATCCACACCGGCCACGGTGGTCGATGTGGTAATGTTTACCACTGCGGGGCTAACCTGATCGGCCAGATCCGCAAAGCTCTCGGGCATCTTGGCATTGGCGGAAATCGCCTGCGCCAGAACCAGCGCCAAACCAAGCATCAACGCGGTAAACGCCCGCATCGTGCCTGTCTGCCTGTTTGTTTGAGTGAGAATATCTGCTTTCACGTCTTCGCTCCTTTGCGAACTCTACCTGTGCGCGAGCCCCCACCCTGAAACAGGAAGGCCGCGTCGTCCCTTTAAACTGAGCGCCTGCGCGGGTGTTATCAAGCACCTCGGCTGTCGCAATCCTTCAACTCACTGTGAGAGTTGTGTCAGTGACGCGCAAGACAACATAGCACATCAGCGCGGCTGGATGGCGAATTCACGCCGGATTACGGTCTGGTCCGCGCTGCACGGAACCGCGCATCCGCCTCTGGCGTGCCATCGTGGAAGCTGCCGAACCACTTGTCCAACGGCACCGCGCTCTCGCCGAAATTCACTGTGTGATAGCGGTGATGAAGGTAATGCATCAGCTTTTCCTTGCGGATCGCGGCGGCGTCGCCAAAGATCAGTTCGTCAAAACCGGAATGGCTGACGGCTGGCCCCAAGGCCGTGGTCACCCCGTTGAACATCATATGCAGCGGATGCGACGGCACGATGAGGTGGATCAGCATGCAGCTAAAGTAGATGACATGCTCTACCGGATGCATGGCCATGCCCGACCACGGCCCGACATTGACGTTCTTGTGGTGCAGATAATGCACCGTGCGGTAGAGCGGTGGCCAATGGATCAGCCGGTGTATCCAGTAAAAATGGAAGTTGCGCCAGAACGGCATGAGCAGCATCCACAGCACGAACCAGACAGGGTTCGCAGCCAACCCGCTAAAGGGCAAGGCGTTGTTGGCATAGCCCCACCACAGGCCCACCTCGAACAGGGACCAGACCAACACGCCAACCATGGACCAGAACACATTGTCATAGACCTGATCGCGAAACAGGAACCGCTTGTCGTTCGTCGCCATCCAGTTGGCGTTATACTTCCGCTTCCGCCCCTGCCCGCGCAGACGGTACAGCCATAGGTGCAACGCGCCGGTGAACAACCCGACCATCACCACATTGCGCAGCAGGATTTCCAACACCCATCCCGGCGATAAGACCTGCATCCGCGCCATCTCGGGCGTGAAGAACAGGTAGGCGATGACGGTGATCAGCAAATAGACCCCGTACCAAGGCACCAGAAATCCGGGCACGCCAAAGAACCATTTGGCGACGATTTTCGGTGTCGTGGGCCAGTCAAAGAGCGGCATGAAGCCGACAGGGCGTTCCGGGCGCCACTCGCCACGGCGGTCACGCTCTTGCCCGTGCTCGTCGATGTTGGTGTCGTCGTTGCTCATGCGGTCAAATTAGCGCCGCGCGGTCGTCATCAGTCAAGGGTAACTTCAAGGAGCGCTGAACGCTCCCTTGGCCAGCCACACGCACAGCACCCCAAGCGCCACCGCGCCCAGCCCCATCATCCGGCGGGTTTCGGGCGGGATTTCGGCCAACGCCTTCACGATGTCCTCCATGCGCGAAGGGGCCAGTGCAAGCACCAGCCCCTCGACCACGAGCACAAGACCAATGGCCAGTGCAATATGGGTTAGCATCAGTTTGCTGCCGCGCCTTGGTCCGACTTCAGATAGTCGAAGAACGCGTTGTCAGGGTTGATCACCAGCGTCGAGTTGCTGCCCTTGATCGCATTCTCATACGCATCCAGCGAGCGACGGAATTCAAAGAATTCCTCGTCCGCGCCATAGGCATCCGCAAAAATCGCGTTGCGGCGGGCGTCGGCTTCACCACGGGTGATGTCCGCAGATTTTTGCGCCTCGGAGACCAGCTCCACAACGGTACGGTCGGCTTGCGCCCGAACCCTGAGGGCCGCCTCTTCACCGCGGGCAATCTCGTCCGCAGCTTCACGTTCACGCTCTGCGCGCATCCGGCTGAAGGTCGATTCAAGGTTCTGCTCCGGCAGGTTGGTTTGCTTCAGACGCACATCCACAACCTCAAGACCCAGCGGCAAGGCTTTGGCGCGGGCCTGAACGGTGATGCGCTGCATCAGCGCGGCACGGTCAGCGGACAAAATGGTGTTTGACGTCACACCATCCGAGCCCAGAACCTCCCGAATAACTGGGTTCAGGATGCCCTCAAGACGATCCTCGGCGGCGGCAAGACCACCAACACCCACCGCTTGGCGGAACTGGACCACGTCAGAGACGCGGTAGCGCGCGAAGGCGTCCACGACCAGACGACGGTCATCGGAGGGCGTCACTTCGGTTGGCACGGTGTCCAGCGACAGAATGCGGTCGTCATATTTGACCACATCCTGAATGAACGGAACTTTGAAGGCGAGGCCCGGGTCTTCCTTGACAGATTTGATCTGCCCGAATTGCAGCACCAGTGCCTTTTCGCGCTCGTCGACGATAAACACCGACGACAGGATCACGAAAACGATGCCCACGAGGGCTGCGAGTGACAGGGTTCCTTTGGTCATCAGTTGGACCCTCCAGTGTTAGATGTGCCAGAGTTGGACGTGCCAGAGCGGATCAGCTCGTTGAGCGGCAGGTATTGAACAACGCCCTGCCCTCCGCTGCCATCCGTTTTGCTGTCGAGGATAATCTTGTTGGCACCGCCATAGACCCGCTCGACCGTTTCCAGCCACAAACGCTTGCGTGTCACGTCAGGGGCTTTGGTGTACTCTTCGAGGATCGCCGAGAAGCGCGATGCTTCACCTTCGGCTTGGTTGACCTGCTGGGCACGGTAGGCTTCGGCCTGCTCCAGAAGTTGGGCCGCTTCACCCCGTGCACCCGCAAGTTTGCGGTTGGCATAGGTGTCGGCTTGGCGTTGCAGCGTGTCGCGTTTCTGTTCGGCGGCTTGCACCTCACGGAAGCTGTCGATCACCTCACGCGGCGGGTCGGCCTTGTCGAGGTTGAGACGCACGATATTCACGCCGGAATCGTATTGGTCCATCGTGTTCTGGATCAGCTCGAGCGTGGTATCGGCAATCGACTGACGATCGCGGTTCAGGATGGGTGCCAGCTCGGAGCGTGCGATAACTTCGCGCATCGCAGATTCAGACACGGCGCGAATGGTTTCGCGCGGCGCGGCTAGATTGAACAGGTACTTGGCAGGGTCGTTGATGTTCCACACCACTTGGAAGTCCACATCGACGATGTTTTCATCCGTGGTCAGCATCAGGCCGCTTTCGCCGCGACCGCCAACACCGATATCCTCGGTCTGCTCTCGCGTCACAGGCAGCACTTCGGCAGTCACAACGGGCCAAGGCGCGAAGTTCAGGCCGGGGCCACCCGTGGCGGAGTATTCGCCGAGGAACAGCTCGACCGATTGTTCTTCAGGCTTCACGGTATAGAACGACTGGAACAGCCACAGCGCAACCGCGCCCAGCGCGATCAGGCCGAACGTGCCTTTGGAGAAGCCGCCGCCGACGCCACCGCCGCCTGTGCCGTTGTTATTGGAGCCGCCACCGCGACCGCCCATCAGCACGCGCAGTTGCTCCTGGCCTTTCTTCATCAGCTCGTCGATTTCCGGGATCTGGGGGCTGTCGCCACCAGGTTTGCGGCCACCGCCGCCCCCGTTGCCCGAACCGTTAGATCCGCCTTGATCGTCTCCTCCGCCGCGGTTTCCACCGCCGCCCCAAGGTCCGCCATTGTTACCGGCCATGCAGCATTATCCTCTTATGAATTCTTCTACGTTCTTTGGTTATGTCTTAGGTGGGTCTCTGACCCTTCGAAATCAAGCACTTCTTACAGGTGTTTTCATGGTGACCAATTCTTCCGACATGGTCGGATGCACGGCGCAAACCTGATAGAACTGCGCCTTGGTGGCCTTCATCTTTACGGCGATGCCCGCCAGCTGGATCATCTCCCCCGCCCCTGGGGCCACGATGTGGCAGCCCAAAACGACATCGGTGTTCTTGCACACGACCAGCTTCATCAACACGCGGTCCTCGCGGCCAACGAAGGCTTGCTGCATCGGCCTGAACGAGGTCGCGTAGATATCAATCGGCCCCGCATCGCGCGCTTGTTCCTCGGACATGCCCACGGTGCCTAGCTCCGGCTGGGTGAACACCGCCGACGGGATCAGCTCGTGGTCGACCGGCGTCGGGTTGCCTTTGAACACGGTTTCCACAAACGCCATGCCCTCGCGGATTGCCACAGGGGTCAGGTTCACGCGGTTGGTCACATCGCCAATGGCATAGATCGAGGGCTGGCCGGTCTGGCTGTATTCGTCGACGACGATCTCGCCACGACGTCCCACTTCCACATCGACATTTTCAAGCCCGAGGTTTTCGGTATTGGGCGCGCGACCCGTGGCATAGAGCACCTTCTCGAAATGGGTCTCCGTGCCGTTGGTGGCTTTCACCGTCAGCCCGCCATCGGCTTGCTGCAAGTCCAGAATATTGGTGCCCGTATGGATCGCGATGCCCCGCGCCTCCATCATGTCGGCAATCAAGCCGCGGGCCTCGTCGTCAAAGCCGCGCAGGATTTGCGCGCCGCGGTAGAACATCGTCACCTCGACGCCCAGCCCGTGCATGATGCAGGCAAACTCGCAGGCAATGAAGCCGCCGCCGACGATCAGCAGGGATTTGGGCAACTTGTCGAGATGGAAGATGTCATCGGACACCATCGCCAGACTGGTGTCGAAATTCTCGCTTGGGCGGACAGGACGCCCGCCGGTGGCAATCAGAATATGCTTGGCGGTTTTCTTGGTGCCGTCGCCCAGCGCCACGGTATGCGCATCGACGATGGTCGCGCGGGAGGCGAATGCCTCCACGCCGGAGTTCTTCAGCAGATTCTGGTACACCCCTTCAAGGCGGTCCAGCTCGTTGTTCAGGCGGGTGGCGAATTTGGTCCAGTCGAAGTCCCCCATGGAGACCTCCCAGCCGTAATCGCCCGCCTCGCCCATCGCGTCGCGGTAGCTGGATGCGAATACCATCAGTTTCTTGGGCACGCAGCCACGGATCACGCAAGTGCCGCCCATACGGCTTTCTTCGGCCAGACCGACCTTGGCACCGCCGCCCGCGGCCACACGCGCCGCACGTACGCCGCCAGAGCCGCCACCAATAACGAAAAGGTCGAAGTCGAAATCCATCTGCGCTGTCCTTACTTAATCTGCAATATCGACAAACAGGTTGTCCGTTTCCTGCACGTCGATCTGCTCGTGCTCCACGGTCCCGTTGTTGATGTCGCGGACTTCCACAGAGCCGTCGCCATTGCCAATCACAACCACGTCACAGATGTCGATGAACAACCCGTTCTCCACCACGCCCGGAATTTGGTTCATCACCAAAGACAGCTGGCGCGGGTTGCCGATGCGGCGCAGATGCAGGTCCAGAATGTAGTTACCCTCGTCGGTGATGCAGGGTGACGCGCCGTTCATCCGCAGCGACGCGGTGCGGCCCAGCACATCAAGGTTGACCAATGTCTCCTCGATCAGGGCCTTGGTGGTTTGCCAGCCGAAGGGGATAACCTCCACGGGCAACGGGAACGCGCCAAGGGTTTCGACCTGTTTGGACAGGTCCGCGATCACGATCATCTGGTCCGACGCCGTGGCGACGATCTTTTCCATCAGCAACGCCGCACCGCCGCCTTTGATCAGGTTCAGGTTGTGGTCATACTCATCCGTGCCGTCGATGGTCAGATCCAGCCATTTGGCCTCGTCCAGCGTCACGATCGGAACGCCGACCTGTCGCGCCAGCTCGGCGGTACGGGTGGAGGTGGCGACGCCCGTGATTTTCAATCCGTCATTGCGCACCATTTCCCCAAGACACTTTACCATCCACGCCGCAGTTGAGCCCGTGCCGAGGCCGACCTTCATGCCGTCCTCCACATAATCCACCGCGCGCTTGGCGGCGACGAACTTGGCTTTGTCGATAGGGGAAAGCGTGCCTGACATAGTTGCATCCTCGTGTGGTGTCCGAGGCGCTTATACGCGCTATCACCGCGAGGGGCGAGGCTTAATGGAGCGAAAAATACCGCTCCCTTTCGGAAACCCGAGTTGCGGTTGCACCCCGCCCCGACTGAGAGCGCATGGAGGCCATCATACGTTGCGCGGCGCTGGCCCCGAGGCACGGGCGCACAGGCGTGGCGGGCGACTGGATTTCCCCGTTCGCGATCAACCTTTCCAAACAGTTGCGCTGCGCCGGTAGAAGGGTGTCCAAGCACAGCTGCCCCAGCAACAGGCTTTCCGCAAAAGCGCCATTGGCGGTGACGATCTGGTGGTGCGTGAACGCAAGGTGCACCCAGCGTGCAAAGCGGCGTCCGCGCATGAAACGCACCCCGCGCAGCTGCCCGATCAGCGCCTTGGCGGGAACCAGCATTTCCTTGGGCGCAAGCCCTGCCGCCTGCGCGTCATGGCCCAAAAGTATCCGGTGTTGCCCCGAGACGATCAAATCGCGCGCGGACCGCCCTGCGCCCAAGGCACCGGCTGGAATAAAAACCGGAAGGTCGGCGTCTCGCGCCCGTCGCAAGTCCACCCGCCGGTCGCAGCGCCACTGCACAGGTTGCGGGCCGTGATCGAGCGTCGTCACCAATTGGCCTGGCAGGACATCGCCCGCGGCCATCGGGCCATCCGGCGTCTCGATCAGCGTGCCTGCATCAAAGCACGGCACGGAATGCGCCGTATAGTAGCCATGACCCATGGTGTTATTCGAGTTGATCCAAGTGGAAAAAGTAACGTCATACACCATTCCCGGCACAAGGGGCTGGCTTGGTAGGTAGCCCACATGAACACCGTCGACCTCAATCCGGTCAATTGTGATCTTCGTCCCGTCCGGCGCTTCGAGTTTGGCAAATGCATCAGCATAGACGTCCCCCGCCTCTATCACATTGCCCTGATCATCATAGGCCGTCCCGACCTGATTGCCGTCCTCACCTTCCGGGTCACCTTCATCTGATCCGTCAAACTGACTATCGTCGTCGCTATATTCGACCAGATTGCGGTCCGTTTTAAAGTCATAGGACGACGACAGTGTAAACGTGTCCGTCGCAGGATCGTACACCAGCGCGTCAGGGGCGTAGGTATGAAAACTGTAGTTGGCCATGGCAGTCGCTCCGGAGCATCCGAAGCCCTGCCTGACAGCGAAAAGCTAATTCGGGCCTACAACGCGGAGCTAAATGCCGAAAGTTTTAGCCAAACCTTATGAAGACGCGACAAGCCGGTCCAAAACCGCATCCACATGCGCGACCGGTAAAAGCACCAGCATCAGCCGTGCCGACAGCGACAGCGACACCGGCCCGGTCACCTCGTTGGACGTACCGCCGCGCGTCGACGGCGACATGACAAGCCCGTCAATCGGGTAGAGCAGCCCCGTGCTGGTCCCCGAAACCTCCCCCATCGGATACAGCGAAAAGCGCGTGCCCACAGGCAGGTCGATCTCGAACGTCAGGGGCGCAAGGAAACACAGGTCTTCCTCCCCCATCAAGATGCAGCGCTGGTCGGGGTGGCGCACAAGCGCGGTGCAGGCGGCCAGTTGGTGATCCAGCCGTCCGCCAGAAAAGCCATGCGCCAGAATGGCAGGGGCAGAGACCGACCGCAGGCATTTTTCGAAATCGGTGCTGTCCTGCTCGGCGATATGATGCACGCGGGACGGGTCCAGCTTGCGGCGCGCGGCATCACTCAGACTGTCCAGATCGCCGATCACCGCCTCGGGCTGCAGACCGTGCTCGACGGCAAGGTCGGCCCCGCCATCCGCGCAAACCAGAATCGGAGCCATCTTAAGCGATTGATTCACATGGCTAAAATGTGTCGAAGCCCCACCCAAAAGTGTCATAAATAAGGGGGTGTGCACAATTCTTGCCATACTGCGTGTATTAATGGACACACTGGAAACAAACGGCAACATTTCTACGTATAATTCATCGGAAAACAGACGATTTCGTTTTGGTTCGGAATTTTCGGGGTGGTAGTTTGAACAGGTGGTTGGGGAGAAAGTGAGTTTACCGTGGTTGGTGATAGTAAGATTCTAACAGTCTCGTATGGGACGTTTTCATGTACGCTAGAGGGGTTCGACGAGCCGTTCTCGACGATGAAGGCAATTGCGGAGTATTTCCGCGATCTGGCGGCTGATGACCGCTACTTCGGCGCGGAGCCTCCGACGCCGGATACCGAAATGCTGCACCAGATTGCAGAGCGCACGATCCAGCGCCGTGTCGCTGCCGAACTGGCAGAGAACGGGGTGATCCTGCGCCAGACCGAGGCGAGCCAGCAGCCCGCCCCAGAGGCACGCGCCCTGGCGGTCGAGATGCCGAAAGCCGAGCGCCGGGAAGAGCAGAGCCCCGCGCCGAAGGCAGACGTCATGTCCTCCGTGTCCGACGTGCCGACCGCACCGCAGCGGTCTCCTGTCCGTGCCGCCGTGGCCTCCACGATTGCCGCGCCGGAACATGGCGGTGGCGATACGGTTGCCGAGAAGTTGCAACGCATCCGTGCCGTAGTGGCCCGCGAAAACGCGGCCCCTGCCCCCTACAGCGAAGACCAGCACGCCGAGGAATTTGGCGCGACCGGATTTGAGGACCTCGAAGAAGACGCGCCTAGCGCACTGTTCGACACGCCCTTGGACACCGGTTTCGATGCAGGCTTCGAAGAGGAAGACGAAGATGCGCTGAACGCTGTGATGGCTGGCCTGACGGACGCCGACGCCGCAGACGGTGTTGCCGAGGAAGACACGGACGTCGCCGACGACCCTGTCGTCGAGGACGTTACAGAAGATATTTCTGACGACACAGACGTCGAGGCCCAAGAGGCCGAAGCTGAAGTGGCGGAAGCTGAAGCAACTGACGAAGTCGAAGCTGAAGCGGTGGAAGAAGTCAAAGCCGAGGTCACTGAAGATGTGGCTGAGGACGACGTCGAGACTGTTGAGGCAGAGGCTGCACAAGACGCCGAGCCGGAAGCTGAAGACGACGTGGCCGAAGTAGAGGCGGAAGTCGAAGCTTCCGACGACGCAGCGGTTGAGGATGACGACACCGAAGCCAACGCCCTGCGTGAAGCTGTGGCCGAGGACGACACAACAGATGCGGCGCCAGAGGAAATCGAACCCCTGCGCACCAAGCCGCGCCGCCGGATCGTTGTTCAAAAAATCTCCCGTGCTGACATGGAAGCCGCTCGCGCTGCCAAAGAGGCCGAACTTCCGCCAGAGTTGGAAGCCGAGCTGATGGCCGAGCTGGCCGAAGTTGAGGCCGAAGTGGCACCTGTTGAGGAAGCAGCTGTCGAGGACAGTGTTGCAGAAGATGTCGCTGACGATGTTGAAGCAGCTGTCGAGGACGAGCCACAGGACGACGATGCGGATGACATCCTGTCCCGTCTGACGGACTCGCTTGATGATCCGGTTGCAGATCACGAAGAGGTCGCGCCGACGTCCATCATGGACGAGGATGACGACTCGGACGATGTGCTGAAATCCTTGATGGAAGATGCTGACAGCGCCGAAGTCGACGCTGAAGTCGAGGCAGAAGCTGAAACCGAAGTAGAAGCCGAGGCTGAAACTGAGGTCGAAGCCGCTGACGTGGAAGCAGACGTTGAGGACAACGCAGACGAAGCTGCCGAAACCCATGCCGAAGAGGACGCCCCGAAACGCAAGTCTTTCGCCGCAATGGCCGAAGACGACGCAATCGAGCGCCTGATGAGCACCACAAGCTCGCGTCTGGAAAATGATGAAAGCTCGGTCCGCCGCGCCTCCATCGCGCATCTCAAGGCCGCTGTGGCTGCGACCAAAGCCGACAGCAGCATCGCGGAAGCCGCAGACAAGCGTGACGAAGAAGAACTGGACCAGTATCGCGACGATCTGGCCCGTGTGGTTCGCCCTTCGCGCCCTGTGGCCTCCGGTGGTCGCTCTGACCGTCCGTCACCTTTGGTGTTGGTCAGCGAGCAGCGTATCGATCATCCAGCGGTCGCACCCGATGCAGTGGCAGCTTCTGCCGCCGACATTGATGTGCGCCCACGTCGCGTGACCCGTGGCAACCTGGCCCTGCAAGAAGAGATGGAAGAGGAATTCGACGACGAAAACCTGTTCACCGAGGACGCCCAGATCACCTTCGCAGAATATGCCGCGAAAGCCGGTGCTTTGGAACTTCCCGACCTGCTGGAAGCCGCCGCTGCGCATTACATTGAAATCGAGGGGGCCGAGCATTTCACCCGTCCGATGCTGATGCGCAAACTGGCACAGGTCTCCGGCCCCGAAGCCCCATCGCGTGAGGATGGCCTGCGCGCCTTCGGCACGCTGCTTCGGACCGGCAAGATCGTCAAAACCGACAATGGCAAATTCACGCTCTCCAAGAGTTCGCAATTTGCCTAAAGAGGCCCGCTGACCGGGTCTGCTCCCGGTCGGGCACCAACCACGGGACGGGGGACGCAGCAATGCGTCCCCCGTTTCGCGTTTGCGGGCACAGGTTTTGCCGCGTCGGGGGATTTTTCCCCGCGCGGTGTCGCGTATCTCGGTGCTGGGGTTAGAAAAGGCGGCGCCGCCGATATGGCTCTGCCGGACAGGGTTTTACCCCCGCATGTCCTTTCGGGGCATGACAGCCCCTTGCTCACCGGTGATTTTCGGACTGCCCCACGAGACCGGAGGTTTTCCAGTACGCAGGATCCTGAACCACGTTTGTTGACGTCGAGAAGGGGTATAGCGCAGTGCGGTTAACTTTTGCTGAGGGCACCGCGCGCAGCGACGGGGCCAGACCTCTGTCTCAGGAATTTGGATCTCGCTCGTCATCCGCGTCAGGATCGGCTTGGCCGATACCCTTGAAGATGAACTTGAACGGCAGCGCCCAGACAATGCCGAGGCCCAGATAAATCGCCAACTCCACCAAAACGTTGGGCCGCTCCAGCGTGCCGACCGCCCACCACGCCACAGCGATATAGAGCGGCAGCCCGATGACAAGGATCACCAACGCCCAACGGCGACGGGCTTTGTAGCTCAGCGCCATCAGATCAATCCGAGAACGGGTCGGTGACGAGGATCGTGTCTTCACGCTCCGGCGAGGTCGACAGCAAGGCCACAGGGCAGTCGATCAACTCTTCAACACGGCGCACATATTTGATTGCCTCCGCTGGCAGATCGGCCCAAGAGCGCGCGCCTTCGGTCGATTGCGACCAGCCGGGCATGGTCTCGTAGATGGGTGTGCAACGCGCTTGTTGGCTGGAGGCCGTGGGCAGGTAGTCGATGCGTTCGCCGTCCAGCTCGTAGCCGACGCAGATTTTCAGCTCCTCGAAGCCGTCGAGCACGTCCAGCTTGGTGAACGCGATGCCCGACACGCCGGAAGTGGCACAGGTCTGGCGCACCAGAACCGCGTCGAACCAGCCGCAGCGGCGCTGCCGTCCGGTGACGGTACCGAACTCGTGGCCCCGCTCGCCCAGACGCTGACCGTCTGCGTCGTTCAACTCGCACGGGAACGGGCCTTCGCCGACGCGGGTGGTGTAGGCCTTGACGATGCCCAGCACGAAATCAATCGCCCCCGGCCCCATGCCGGAGCCGGTCGCCGCCTGCCCTGCGATCACGTTGGAGGAGGTCACGAACGGGTACGTTCCGAAGTCGATATCCAGCAACGCGCCTTGCGCGCCTTCAAACAGGATGCGCTTGCCCGCTTTGCGTTTCTCGGCCAGCACCTTCCAGACGGGGGCCGCGAATTGCAGCACCGAGGGCGCGATGGCTTCGAGCGACGCCAGCAAGGCGTCGCGATCCACAGGTTCCAGCCCCATGCCCCGACGCAGCGCGTCGTGATGCACCAAAAGGCGGTCCACACGGGTCTCCAGCGTTTCGCGGTCGGCCAGATCGGCGACGCGGATGGCACGACGGCCGACCTTGTCTTCATAGGCTGGCCCAATGCCGCGACCGGTGGTGCCGATCTTGGTGCCGGGATTCGCGGCCTCTTCACGGGCGCGGTCCAACTCGCCATGCACGGGCAGGATCAGCGGGGTGTTTTCCGCGATCATCAGGTTGTCGCGGTTGATCTCGACGCCTTGGCCTTGCAGCAAGGCGATCTCTTTTTCCAGATGCCACGGGTCCAGCACCACGCCGTTGCCGATGACAGACAGCTTGCCGCCGCGCACGATGCCCGAGGGCAGCAGCGACAGCTTGTAGACCTTGCCATCAATGACCAGCGTATGGCCTGCATTGTGACCGCCTTGGAAGCGCGCGATGACGTCTGCACGCTCCGACAACCAGTCCACGATCTTGCCTTTGCCTTCGTCGCCCCATTGCGCGCCGACAACTACCACATTGGCCATGCTGAATTCCTTGTCCCGGAGATTAAACCCGCGCCCGTATACAAGCGCTGCCCCACGGGGGAAAGCCTCAATTGGCGGGTTGCGCCACGACGCCGCCCCTACTACATACCACCGGAACAATTGCGTCATAGGCCCCTGCCCCATGGAAAACATCATTCTCACCGTCCACCTGATCGTCGCCTTGTGCCTGATCGTGATCGTTCTGATCCAACGCTCAGAAGGCGGTGGCCTTGGAATGGGCGGCGGTGGTGGCGGCGGTGGCGCTATGTCGGGACGTCCCGCGATTTCTGCATTGGGCAAGCTGACATGGCTGTTTGGCGTCGCCTTCGTGATCACCTCGATCAGCCTGACGGTGATGGCCGCGCGCAATTCGAATAACAGCTCGGTACTGGACACCTCTGCGATAACCGCCCCTGCCGAGGTCGAGGCCCCTGCGGGCGACGCGCTTTTGCCGCCGACCCTGCCTGCAACCGGTGATGCGCCTCTGGCCCCGCCGCGCATCGACGACTAATCCGGCGCATAAAACCAAAAAACCACTAATTCTGGGCGGTTAAGCAAAACCGCCCACATAATGTTGCGGCGCGCGGTTGCGGGAGTGCCGCGAATCCTTTATGTCTTAAATCCCGTGAGTAAGGGCATTTTCATGCCCTGAAATACCAATAAATTCAGGTTACACGGGACATATCCAGCCATGGCAAGATTCGTATTTATCACCGGCGGGGTGGTTTCCTCTTTGGGCAAAGGTCTGGCCTCGGCGGCCCTTGGCGCGCTGTTACAAGCACGCGGATATTCGGTACGCCTGCGCAAGCTGGACCCCTACCTGAACGTCGATCCCGGCACGATGAGCCCGTTCGAACATGGCGAGGTCTTCGTCACCGATGACGGCGCCGAGACCGATCTGGACCTTGGACATTACGAACGCTTCACCGGAGTGGCGGCGCGCAACACCGATTCCATTTCGTCGGGTCGGGTGTACTCCACCGTGCTGGAGAAAGAGCGCCGCGGCGACTATCTGGGCAAAACCATTCAGGTGATCCCGCATGTGACCAACGAGATTAAAGACTTCATCGCCATCGGCGAGGATGAGGTCGATTTCATGCTGTGCGAAATCGGCGGCACCGTGGGCGACATCGAAGGCCTGCCCTTCTTCGAGGCGATCCGCCAGTTCGCGCATGAACGCGAGCGCGGACAATGCCTGTTCATGCACCTGACGCTGCTGCCCTATCTGGCCGCATCGGGCGAGCTGAAGACCAAGCCGACGCAACACTCCGTCAAGGAATTGCAATCCATCGGAATCGCGCCCGATATTCTGGTCTGCCGCTCCGAGCATCCGATCCCCGAGAAGGAACGCGAAAAGCTGGCGTTGTTCTGCAACGTCCGCCCCGACAGCGTGATTGCGGCCTATGACCTCGGCTCGATCTATGACGCGCCACTGGCCTACCACAAGGAAGGGCTGGATCAGGCGGTTCTGGATGCGTTCGGAATCTCCCCCGCGCCGCAGCCCAAGCTGGGGGTGTGGGAAGACGTCTCCGACCGCGTCCATAACTACGAGGGCGAGGTGCGTATCGCCATCGTCGGCAAATACATCCAGCTTGAAGACGCCTACAAATCCATCAAGGAAGCATTGATGCATGGCGGCATGGCCAACCGCGTGAAAGTCCGCGTGGAATGGGTCGACTCGGAGGTTTTCGATCGCGAGGACGCAGCACCGCATCTGGAAGGCTACCACGCCATTCTGGTGCCCGGCGGCTTCGGCGAGCGCGGCACCGAGGGCAAGATCAAGGCGGCACAATTCGCCCGCGAGAAGAAAATCCCTTACCTTGGCATCTGTCTGGGCATGCAAATGGCGGTGATCGAAGCGGCACGGAATTTGGCAGGCATGACCGATGCCGGATCGGAAGAGTTTGACCATGAGGCTGGCAAAAAGCGTTTCACACCCGTAGTTTACCACCTGAAAGAATGGGTGCAGGGCAACCACAAGGTCAAGCGTAAGGAAACCGACGACAAGGGCGGCACTATGCGTCTGGGGGCCTATAACGCCACGCTGACCGAAGGCTCCAAGGTAGCCGAAGTCTATGGCACGACCTCGATCGAGGAACGTCACCGCCACCGCTACGAGGTCGACACCAAATACAAAGAAGCGCTTGAGGATAAGGGGCTCATCTTCTCGGGGATGTCACCGGATGGCAGCCTGCCCGAAATCGTCGAGGTCGAGGACCACCCGTGGTTCATCGGCGTGCAGTTCCACCCCGAGCTGAAATCCAAGCCCTTCGCCCCCCACCCGCTGTTCCGCGACTTCGTGCGGGCGGCCAAGGACAATTCGAGGTTGGTGTAATGCCCAAAGCCTACTGGGTCGCCCATGTGAATGTCTCGGACCCCGAGGCATACGAGCACTACAAAGCCGCGAACGCGGCCCCGTTTGCAACCTACGGCGCACGCTTCATCGTGCGTGGCGGGGCGCAAGAGGTTCGCGAAGGTGCCTCGAAATCGCGCACGGTGGTGATCGAGTTCCCGTCCCTCCAAGCCGCACAAGAGTGTTACAACAGCGCGGAATACCAAGCGGCCAAGGCGATCCGCGACCCGATCTCCGAAGGCGATCTGGTGATCGTCGAAGGCTACGACGCCTAAAGGTTGACACCGCCCCGTCCGGCCTATCCTTTATCCGCATGATTGCTAACTTTTTCCAACGGCTAACCGCCGCAAAAGACGCCCCGCTGGATGCTGGCGACGCCCGTCTTTCCCTCGCTGCGCTGCTGGTCCGTGTGGCCCGCGCCAATGACGACTACGCTGACAGCGAAGTGGCCAAAATCGACGTGATTTTGGCGCGCCACTACCCCGATCTGGACGCCTCCGGCGCTGCCGCCTTGCGCGCGGAGGCCGAAGAGATCGAGGACAGCGCCCACGACACCATAAAATTCACCCGCTCCATCAAGGACGCGGTGGATCTGGACGACCGGATGGAGGTCGTCGAGGCTCTGTGGGAGCTGGTGTTGGCCGACGGCGAGCGGGACGCCGAAGAGGAGGGCGCATTGCGCCTGATCGCCCCGCTTCTGGGCATCAACGACCGCGACAGCGCCCTTGCGCGCCAAAGAGTCGAAGCCAGATTGGCATGATTGCCAGCCCATCTAAGTATGCCAGCCTGCCTATGTATGACAGGCCGGAAACGGCCGCCGCCAATGACCGGTTCTGGCGCCTTATTCGCGACCATCTGGGCGGCGAGGCCCCTGCGCAGCTGACGCGCGACATCCCCGACCTGATGGCACATTGGCAGTCCCCAGATCTTGTCCTGTCGCAAACCTGCGGCTTCCCCTACCGCGCGCAGCTTGCGGACAAGGTAAACCTTGTCGCCACCCCGGTGCTCGACCTCGACTGTGCGGCGGGGCACTATTATTCGGTCCTCATCGCCCATCGGACTCGCGCTGGTGCGTCGCTGGCAGAGTTCGACGGCGCAACCGCTGCCTATAACGACCCGATGTCGCAAAGCGGCTGGGCCGCGCTCCATAGCCATATGACCGGTGCCGGTCTGACCTTGGGGTCAACGCTCGCCACTGGCGCGCATCGGGCCTCGGCGCGCGCGGTGGCCGACGGGCGGGCCGCATTGGCAGCAATCGACGCGCTGACATGGCAGATGATTTGCAAATGGGACGATTTCGCGAAGAAGCTGTGTGTGATCGACCAAACCGCCCCCACGCCGGCCCTGCCCTATATCTGCGCCCGCTCCCTGCCCGCAGGAAAGACCCTGCGCGCGTTGCAACTGGCGACCGCCGCCCTCAGTGCAGCCGATCGTGCAACGCTCGGTATTTCAGGCGTCACATTGATCCCGTCCACGACCTATCTGGCGGTGCCGATCCCGCCCGTTCCGGACAGATGACCTAGCGTTAAGTCGCGAAACCCCATTGCAAAACTCTAGGATTTCGGCCCTATTGCGTCACTGTAATACAATCTGCGAGTTTCCGTGTCTGCCAACACACCTCCTGTTCTAGAAATCCGTAACCTGCACAAAGCCTATGGCTCGCTGGAGGTGCTCAAGGGCGTTTCCCTTTCGGCGCAGGCGGGTCATGTGGTGTCGCTGATCGGCTCCTCGGGCTCCGGCAAGTCAACATTGCTGCGCTGCGCCAACTTGCTCGAAGATAGCCAGCAGGGTGAAATTCTGTTCTGCGGCGAGCCTGTGACGTGGAAAAGCTCTGGCATGAACCGCCGCCCCGCCGACCACAAACAGGTCACCCGCATCCGCACAAATCTGTCCATGGTGTTCCAGCAGTTCAACCTCTGGGCGCATATGACGATTCTGCAAAACGTCATGGAAGCCCCGCTGACCGTGCTGGGCGAGGACCGAACGGTGGTCGAACCCCGCGCCCGCGCGCTGCTCGATAAGGTGGGCATCGGCGACAAATGCGACGTCTATCCAGCCCAGATGTCCGGCGGTCAGCAGCAACGCGCCGCGATCGCGCGCGCGTTGTGCATGGAGCCGAAAGCCCTGCTCTTTGACGAGCCGACCTCCGCCCTTGATCCCGAGTTGGAGCAAGAGGTGGTCAAGGTGATCAAGGACCTTGCCGCCGAGGGCCGGACGATGATTATCGTGACCCATGACATGCGTCTTGCGGCCGATGTCAGCGATCACGTGATCTTCCTGCATCAAGGAAAGATCGAAGAAGAAGGCGCGCCGGACGAGCTGTTCGGCAAGCCCAAAACGGAACGGCTGCAGCAATTCCTAAGCGCAACAGTTCCGGCATAAGTAACCTTAAGAACGACTCATAAACCAGGAGAATCCAACATGAAAAATCTGATCCTCGCCACCACCGCACTGGTGATGTCCGCCGGCATCGCCTTGGCTGACGGCCACGGCAAAACCATCCGTATGGGCACCGAAGGCGCGTACCCTCCTTATAACTTCATCAACGATGCCGGCGAAGTTGACGGCTTCGAGCGCGAACTGGGCGACGAGCTGTGCAAACGCGCCGAGCTGACCTGCGAATGGGTCACCAACGAGTGGGACAGCATCATCCCGAACCTCGTGTCCGGCAACTACGACACCATCATCGCCGGCATGTCGATCACCGCCGAGCGCGACGAAGTCATCGACTTCACCGACCCGTACACCCAGCCGGATCCATCCGCCTATCTGGGCCTGTCCGCCGATGTTGACCTGACCAGCGCCGTGATTGCGGCTCAGGCGTCGACCATTCAGGCCAGCCATGTGGCGTCGATGGAAGGCGCTACTCTGGTCGAGTTCGCAACCCCCGAAGAAACCGTCGCAGCGGTCAAAAACGGCGAAGCAGACGCGGTTCTGGCCGACAAAGCCTATCTCGAGCCCATCGCGGAAGCCGAAGCCGACCTGTCGCTCATCGGTGATGACGTCCTGCTGGGCGGCGGCATCGGTTTGGGCGTGCGCGAAAGCGACGGCGAGTTGAAAGAGATGTTCAACAAGGCCATCCAGTCGATGAAGGCTGACGGCTCCCTGAACGCGCTGATCACTAAGCACCTGCCCGGCTCGGCCACGTTCTAGGAAAACGCATGAGGTGGGGCACAGCGCTCCACCTCATCACTGCTTTATAAATACCTGAATCCTGACCTTTCGACAGGCCACCCCATCTTTAGTTATTGCGCCGATCCCACCACCCTCGAGGGCCTGTCCTGGCTTAGTTGCTACCTGACCACAGGCAAGCATATGGGGCTGTATTGGGCCTTCGGCACCGTGTTGATCCTGCTGGCGATCACCGCCCCGGCCGCGCTGATGTTCGGGTTTGGCGGCGCGATGGCCGCCCGATCCCGCATCCTGCCGATCCGCTGGTTCGGCAAAAGCTACATTGCGGTGGTGCGCGGCGTCCCCGACATCGCCTTTTTCCTGTTTTTCGTCATCGCCCTCGATCAGGGCTTCGAGTGGATGCGCCACCAGTACCTTTGCCCCGACTGGGACCAGCCCATCCGCCAAGGCAATGATTTCGTCGTCTGCCAAGCGGCCAAACTGCCCCAAGGCGACGCCCCGCAATGGGTGCATGAGGTCTACGGCTTCTTCACCGCCGTGCTGACCTTCGCCATCGTCTTCGGTGCCTTCGCCGCCAACGTGCTCTATGGCGCGATGAATGCGGTCCCCAAAGCGCAGGTCGAGACCGCGCAAGCTTACGGCATGACCGCGGCACAAACTTTCCGGCGCGTCACCGTCCCGCAAATGTGGGTCTATGCCCTGCCCGGCCTCAGCAACCTGTGGATGGTGCTGATCAAGGCCACGCCGCTGTTGTTCCTGCTCGGCGTCGAGGACATCGTTTATTGGGCCCGCGAGCTGGGCGGCACCAAAACCCCGCGCTTTACCGACTATCCCCATGGCGACTGGCGTCTGTGGTATTTCCTCGCACTGCTGGTCTTCTACCTCGCCTTCACCAAACTCTCCGAGTTTGTGCTGGAGCGCGTGATGAAACGCCTGACCCATGGCCAAGCCACGCTAGGGGGCAGCCAATGACGCGTCCGGACTTGCCAATGAGTGACGCACGCATGTGCTCCGCACAGGCTTTCGCGCACGCGTCGCCCCTTCGGGAGCGCCGGTCATGAGCTGCTGGGACACCGTTCAATCTTACGCCTTCCGCAGCCTCGGCTATGGCGAACGCCTCCTGCCGCGCGATGACTTCACCATTTGCCAGCAGGTAACCCTGATCGGCTCCGGCATGATCTGGAACATCTATTTCGGCCTTCTGGCCCTGATCGCGGGCTTCTTCCTTGCCAATCTGGTGGCGGTCGCCAAGGCCGCGCAGAACCCGTGGTTCCGCAAGCCTGCGGACTGGTTCATCCTGATCTTCCGCGGCTCGCCGTTGTTCATCCAGTTCTTCCTCGCCTATTTTCTGTTCCTCAACCTCAAGCAATCCACCGGCGGCTTCTCTTGGCTGACTTCGGCATGGGCGGGCGCGCTGGTCGTGTTGTTCCTCAACACCGCCGCCTATTCAGCCGAGATTTTCTACGGCGCGTTGCGCTCGGTCCCCAAAGGCGAGGTCGAGGCCGCAGACGCTTACGGCATGGCCGGCTGGACCCGCTTTCGCCGTGTTGTGTGGCCAACAATGCTACGCCTTGCTTGGCCCGCTTACACCAACGAGGCGATCTTCCTGTTCCACGCCACCACGCTGGTGTTCTTTTCCGGCTTCCCCGCCTTCCAGCAAAAAGGCGACGCGCTGTATTACGCCAGCTACTTTGCGGACAAGACGTTCAACCCCTTCGTGCCCTACCCGATCGTGGCGGGGTACTTTATTTTGCTGACGCTGGTCGTCATCACCGCGTTCGGGCTTGTAAACAGATATTTGAACCGCCACCTCCCACAAGACCAACGGCGCAAGATCCGTTATCGTCCTCAAATCATCAGGTAAATTATGGACAGCTGGCTTCGCGACAACCCGACCGTGCGCAACATTCGCGCAGCGGTCGCAGATCTGAACGGTCAGGCGCGTGGCAAGCGTATGCCCACCCGCTTTGCCCATAAGCTGACCACCGACGGCTCCCGCATGCCGATGTCGGTGCTGAACGTAGACATCTGGGGCGAGGATATCGAAGACAGCCCGCTGGTCTTTGCCTCCGGCGACCGTGACGGCGTGCTGATGCCGACCGAACGCGGCTTCGTGCCGATGCCATGGCTCGCCAACCCGTCGGCACTGCTGCCGATGTGGATGTTTCTCGAAGACGGCACGCCGTTTCAGGGCGACCCGCGCCACGCGCTGAAATCCGTAATCGACCGGTTTTCCGAAAAAGGCCTGCGCCCCGTTGTGGCGACCGAGCTGGAATTCTACCTGATCGACGATTCCGGCGAGGATCTGCAACCGCCCCCCTCACCGCGCTCCGGCAAACGCCGATTGGGTGGCGAGGTCTTGTCGATGCGTGCGCTGGACATGTTCGACGACTTTTTCACCGAGCTCTATGACGCCTGCGAAGCCATGGACATCCCCGCCGAAACCGCCATCTCGGAAGCCGGAATGGGCCAGTACGAGATCAACCTCGTGCACACCGATGACGCGATGAAGGCCGCCGATGATGCGTGGCTGTTCAAACTGTTGATCCACGGGCTTGCCCGCAAACACGGGTTTGCCGCCAGTTTCATGGCGAAACCCTATGTGGAACACACCGGCACGGGCATGCACACGCATTTCTCGATCCTTGACGAGGCAGGCAAAAACATCTTCGACAATGGCGGCGAGGAAGGCACCCCCGCCCTGCGCCACGCCATTGCCGGCTGCATCGCGGCCATGCCCGCCTCGATGTTGATCCTCGCCCCCCATGGCAACAGCTACGAGCGCTTCACCCCCGGCGCGCACGCCCCCACAGGCATCGCTTGGGCCTATGAGAACCGCACCGCCGCCATTCGCGTGCCCGCCGGTGCCCATCAGGCCCGCCGGATCGAGCACCGCGTCGCGGGCGGCGACATCAACCCCTACCTGATGCTGGCCGCGGTCTTGGGCGCGGCTTTGGTCGGGCTGGAAGACGAAATGGAGGCCCCTGCGCCGATCACCGGATCCGCCTACGAGGCCGACCTGCCACAGCTGCCTACCACTTGGCCCGACGCCATCGCCGCCTTTGAAAGCTCGGAGCTGTTATACCGCATTCTGCCGCGCCAGCTGATCCGCAACTTCCTGATGACCAAGAAGCAGGAATGCCAATATTACGAGGAGCTGACCGAGGCCGAGCGCATCGACCTGTATCTCGACACGGTCTAGTTTTGTCTCCTTGGGTTTCATCTTGGCAAAAATATTCTCGCCGAAGGCATAGCCCCCTATCCAGCTTCAAAACGCTCGGATAGCCTCACCAAAGATACGCTCAAAGAGGCACAGATGAAAATCGGCATACTAACCTGCGGTCACGCAGCCCCCGAAGTGGCAGAAAAGTTCGGGGATTATCCCGGCATGTTTCATGCCCTGCTCGACGGCCATGACTTCACCTTCGAGGATTACGATGTGGAGCATCTTCAGTTCCCTGCCAATATCCACGATTGCGATGGTTGGCTGCTGACCGGATCGCGTCACGGGGCTTATGAAGACCACGCCTTCATCCCGCTCTTAGAGACATTCATCCAGCAAGCCTACGCCGCGCATGTGCCGATGGTCGGCATCTGTTTTGGCCATCAGATCATCGCGCAGGCTCTTGGCGGCCATGTCGAGAAATTTAACGGCGGTTGGGCCATTGGCCTCACTGATTACAATTTCGACGATCTGGGCCCCGTGAAGCTGAACGCATGGCATCAGGATCAGGTGCTGCGACTGCCCGACGGCGCCAAAACCGTTGCCTCTAACGATTTCTGCGAGAATGCGGCGCTGGTCTACGACACCCGCGCCTATACCGTGCAGCCGCATCCGGAATTCGGCGGGCCGATCATCGGTGAATATGTCCGCCTGCGCAAAGGCAGCGCCGATTACCCCGATGACATCATGGACCGCGCCGCGAAAAACGCGGCCCAAGGCACGGATAACCACATCCTCGGTGCCAAGATCGCCGAATTTTTCAAGCAACCCCGAGAGGTCGCCAATGCCAGCTAAACCCAAGGTCAAAGATGTCGACTGGATGGAGCACCTGCCCGAAGCGGCTGCCGAATACCTGAAAGGGCACCGCTTGGACGAGGTCGAATGCGTGGTCTCCGACCTGCCCGGCATTGCACGGGGAAAGGCGGTACCTGCCTCCAAATTTGCCCGGCAATCGCAGTTCTTCCTCCCCAACTCGATATATTTCCAAACCATCACAGGTGGCTGGGGCGAGGCCGCAGGCGAAGGCGGCTTTACCGAGCCGGATATGGTCTTGAAGCCGGACATGAGCACCGCCTGCGCCGCGCCTTGGACGGGCGACTGGACCTTGCAAGTGATCCATGACGCCTTTGACCAAGCCGGTGAGCCGATCGCCTTTGCCCCGCGCAACGTGTTGAAGCGCGTGGTGGACTTGTACCGCAAGGAAGGCTGGGAGCCGGTCGTGGCCCCCGAGATGGAATTCTTCCTTGTGGCCCGCAATATCAATCCGGCGGAAGAAATCGCGCCGATGATGGGCCGCTCCGGCCGCCCTGCCGCTGCCCGTCAGGCCTATTCCATGAGCGCCGTGGACGAGTTCGGCCCCGTGATCGACGACATTTACGATTTTGCCGAGGATATGGGCTTCGAGATCGACGGCATCACGCAGGAAGGCGGTGCGGGACAGTTGGAAATAAACCTGCGCCACGGCGATCCGGTGAAGCTGGCGGACGAGATATTCTATTTCAAACGCCTGATCCGCGAGGCCGCCCTGCGCCACGACTGCTTTGCCACCTTCATGGCCAAACCCATCGAGGGCGAGCCGGGCAGCGCGATGCATATCCACCACTCGGTCGTGGACACCAAAACCGGCGCAAATATTTTTACCGGTGCGCGCGGGGCGGAGACGGATGCGTTCTACCACTTCATCGCAGGGTTGCAGAACCACATGCCCTCGGTCATCGCCCTGATCGCTCCTTACGTGAACAGCTACCGCCGCTACGTCAAAGACCACGCAGCACCCATCAATCTCGAATGGGGCCGCGACAACCGCACAACGGGTATTCGAGTGCCGGTTTCCGACGCCGCGTCGCGCCGCGTGGAAAACCGTTTGGCGGGCATGGATTGCAACCCGTATCTGGGCATCGCCGCGTCTTTGGCCTGCGGCTATCTGGGGCTGAAGCAACGCAAACGCCCGACCAAGGAATTCAAAGGTGACGCCTATCAAGGCGAGGGTGAAATCCCGCGGGACCTGTTCTCGGCACTGGAATTATTGCGCAATGCCAAAGAGATACATAAGGTTCTTCATCCTGATTTTACCCGTGTCTACGACATCGTGAAAACCGCCGAGTATGACGAATTCCTGCAGGTGATCTCCCCTTGGGAGCGCGAGCATTTGCTTACCAACGTATGAACCTGCTGGACGCCAACGACCGGCGGGGCAGCTATCCGGACGGCTGGTATGCCGAAACCGCCGACCTTTTGGAGCCGTTCGCCCCGTTGCGCGGTGACACCCGCGCTGATCTATGCGTGATTGGCGGCGGCTACACCGGATTGTCTGCTGCGTTGCATGCGGCGCAAGCGGGGTTGGACGTGGTACTGATCGACGCCCAACGGGTGGGCTTCGGGGCGTCGGGGCGCAATGGCGGACAGGTGCAATCGGGCTTTAACAAATCCCAGCAAGCTCTTGAAAAGATTGCAGGGCAGGAGGATGCGCGCAAGTTGTGGGAGATGTCTCAGAACGCCATGGCGCTGACCAAGCACCTTTGCGCCACCCATGCGCCGGAGGCCCGTTTCAAACCCGGCATTGCCCATGCCAACTGGCAGGCCAGCGAGACCCGCGACGACCACGCAGAGGCGGCCTATCTGGCCGAGCATTACGGCTACGACCAGATCGAAACCCTGTCGCGGGACACGCTTTACGACATCCTTCGCGCGCCTGCCTATCAGGGCGGCACGCTGGATCACGGCGCGGGGCATCTGCATCCGTTGCGTTACGCTTTGGGGTTGGCGCGAGCCTGTGTGGCGGCGGGCGTGCGCATCTTCGAAACCACCCGCGCGCATGAGATCAAAGGCACGACCGTGCGCTGCGATTACGGACAGGTTAACGCATCGCACGTCATTCAGGCGACGAACGGCTACGGCACCGGACTGAGCCGCCCGACGGCGGCCCGCGTCATGCCGATCAACAATTTCATCGCCGCCACCGCCCCGTTGGGTGACCGCGTGGCCGAGGTTCTACGCCGCGACATTGCCGTGTCTGACAGCAAGTTTGTGGTGAACTACTACCGCCTGAGCGAGGACAACCGCCTGCTGTTCGGCGGCGGGGAAAGCTATGGATATCGTTTCCCTAAAGATATCGCCGCCGTCGTGCGCAAGCCGATGGAGCAGGTGTTTCCGCAGCTCAAAGGCATAGAGATCACCCATGCATGGGGCGGCACGCTGGCGATCACCATGTCCCGCCTGCCCCATATCTCGCGCCCGCAACCCGGCGTGCTGGCGGCGGCGGGATATTCCGGTCACGGCGTCGCCTTGGCGGGGTTCACGGGCAAGGTTCTGGCGGATGCGGTGCGCGGCGACACCGACGGGTTTGAGCGGTTGGCACGGCTTCCTACCGGCCGGTTCCCTGGTGGGGCGGCGCTGCGCTCTCCGCTGCTGGCGCTTGCGATGACGTGGTATGCGACCCGCGACAAACTGGGGATCTAGCACCCCCTTTTCGAAGATCAAAAACTAGGTTACAGATTTTCCGAAGGTAAATTTTGGAAAAGGCGAAGCTGCAATGCGTGACCTCCCGATGGAAGCCCCGAACACCTATAACGCAGAGCCGATCCCCGAAGCGGCGCGCGCGGAAATCGACGCGCTGATGCGCTCGGGCGATCTGTTCCGCTACACCGCGCCGGAAAATTCCCCAGTCACCCTGCTGGAGCAAGAGTTCGCAGCGCTTCTGGGGTCCAAATACGCGCTGGCGGTGTCGTCCTGTTCCGCCGCTCTGTTCCTTGCCTTGAAAGCGCTGGACCTGCCCCGCGACGCCAAAGTGTTGATCCCTGCCTTCACCTTCGCCGCCGTGCCATCCGCGGTGGTTCATGCGGATTGCTTGCCGGTTCTGGTCGAAGTCGAAGACAACTACCGTGTTGATCTGGACGATCTGGAACGCAAAATTGTCGATGCAGACGCCGTTCTGATCAGCCACATGCGGGGCCATACATCCGATATGGATGCGATTTTGCGACTGGCGGACCAGCACGGCTTGCCCGTGGTCGAGGACGCCGCGCACTCGCTTGGCACCACATGGAACGGAAAGAATATTGGCACGCTGGGCAAGATCGGCTGCTTCTCGTTCCAGAGCTACAAGATGATCAACGCAGGCGAAGGTGGCATCATGATCACCGACGACGCGGAACTGGTGGCCCGCGCGGTCATCATGTCCGGCGCGTATGAGCAGAACTGGTCAAAACATGCCATCGTGGGTGAAGAGGCCGCAAAGTGGCAAAACAAGCTGCCGCTGTATAATTTGCGGATGCAGAACCTCAGCGCTTGCGTGATCCGGCCTCAATTGCCGGAACTTGCGCGGCGCGTGACGGACGGGCGCAGCAACCACGACTATGTGGCGGCACGGCTTGAGGCCAGCGGCTATTTCACCGTTCCCGCCCCGTTAGGGCCGGAACTGCGCGCGCCGGATTCGATCCAGTTCAACCTAAATGAGTTTTCGGAAGGACAAGCCCGCGCCTTCATGGACGCCACCCAAGCGCGCGGGGTCAGCACGCAGGTGTTCGGCCTGTCGAAGGACAATGCTCGCGCGTTCTGGAACTGGCAGTTCATCCCAGGTGACGTACCCGACCTGCCCAAAACCCGTGCCATGCTGGCGAAAGCCTGCGACACCCGCCTACCCGCGCGGCTGGCCCGTGAGGAACTGGACTATATCGCGGACGCCCTGATCGCTGCGGCGCAAGACGTGCGCGGCTAGCTCAACACCCGCATTTTATCTTTGAGCCACGGCATCTTATGAGTGCAGTACTCGACGATATCGCGCTGGAACAACGGGCGCATCTCGGCCGCGACGCGGGCTGGAATGTCTTGGGTGGCCCCTTCACGCGCCATCAGCGAGATGCGGCGCGACAGCGGCTCGAACGGCGGCTCGAACACGTCGACGCGGTCGATGAACCGCTTGGCCCGCATCACCCCGAGCGGGGTCAGGATGGTCCAGCCCTCACCGCGCGCGACCATGGCCATGATCGCGTGATAGCTGTCCAACTCGAACCGGTGTGAGGCTTGCAGCTTGACCCGCGAGAGGTGCGAGGCGATTTGGCGCCCCATCACATGGCGCGAGGTGTAGAGGATCAGCGGGTTGGCCCTGAGAGCGGTCATCAGGTCGCCGCCTTCCCGCACCATACGCCGTGGGGTCACGACAACGAACGGATCCTCCATCAACGGGTGGACCTCGTAGGACGGTGGCAGATCGCCCGGCTCTGCGGCTACAGCCATATCCAGTGCGCGAGCTTCGAGCTGGTCCAGCAAGCGGTGCGACGCGCCGGTTTCCAGCAGGAATTGCGCCTTAGGCATTTGCTCGGCCAGCCGAGTGAGCAGCGCGGGCGTTACGTCAGCGTCGAAATCCTCGATCACGCCAAGGCGCAGGCGCATGCGGGCGGAGAGGTCTTTCAGGGTCAGCTCCGACGTGGCCAACGCGGCTTCGTGCAGAATAGTCTGAGCGCGGCGCAGGAACAACTCTCCGGCTTGGGTCAGCGGCATCGGGCGTTCGGTCCGTGTCAGCAGGCGCGCGCCAAGGGCGGCTTCCAGATTGGACAGCTGCTGGCTGACGGCGGACGGGCTGGACCCTAACCTGCGCGCGGCGGCGGTAATCGACGGCTCTTCGGCGGCAGCGACGAAAATTTCTATCTGCCACAGCGTTATTTTTCCCGGTGTGTCGACCATATGAAATCCCTAGCACACAGGCGTTAATCCCGATTGCCGAGGTCTCGCGCCACGCGTAAGCTACCCTCAACTCAACATGGAGACCAGAGACATGCGTGACGATAGCCCCAACAGCTGGGAGGCCCGTGCGGACGCCCATTCTTTCTATGGCTTTACCGATCTGCCCTCGATTGCGGAGCGCGGTACGGTGGTGTTGACCCATGGCGAAGGGCCATATGTGATCGACGTTCACGGGCGCAGATATCTCGACGCCAACTCCGGGCTTTGGAATATGGTCGCGGGGTTTGATCACAAAGGCATGGCCGAGGCCGCGAAGGCGCAATATGATCGCTTCCCCGGCTACCACGCCTTCTTTGGCCGGATGTCGGACCAGACGGTCATGCTGTCCGAAAAGCTGATCGAGGTCTCGCCGTTCGAGCGGGGCAAGGTGTTCTACACTAACTCCGGCTCCGAGGCGAATGACACGCTGGTCAAGATGCTGTGGTTCTTGGGCGGAGCCGAAGGCAAGCCGGAACGCCGTAAAATCCTGACGCGCAAAAACGGCTATCACGGGGTGACGGCGGTATCTGCGTCGATGACTGGCAAGCCCTATAACTCGGTGTTCGGGCTGCCGTTGGACGGGTTCATCCACCTAACCTGCCCGCATTACTGGCGCGAAGGCCGCGACGGCGAGAGCGAAGCAGAGTTCACCGCCCGCATGGGCGCGGAGCTGGAAGAAGTCATCGCCCGCGAAGGGGCGGATACCATTGCGGCCTTCGTGGCGGAGCCTGTGATGGGCGCTGGCGGGGTCATCCCGCCATCCGAGGGATATTTCCAGATCGTCGCGCCAATTTTGAAAAAGCACGGCATTCCATTGGTGGCCGACGAGGTCATCACCGGCTTCGGGCGCACCGGATCAGATTGGGGCTGTCAGGCATATGACTTTATGCCCGACGCGATCATCTCGTCGAAGAACCTGACAGCAGGCTACTTCCCGATGGGCGCTGTGATCCTTGGGCCGGAACTGACCGACCGCCTGCAGGCGGCGGCAGATGCAATCGAGGAATTCCCGCATGGCTTCACCGCATCAGGCCATCCGGTTGGCTGTGCCATCGCGTTAAAGGCAATCGAGGTGATTATGGAAGGCTCTGACGGGGCCGCGCCGTTGATCGACAATGTCCGCGCCATCACCCCGAAATTCGAGGCGGAAATGGCGCGTTTGGCGCAGCACCCACATATCGGGGAAGCGCGGGGCATTGGCCTGATGGGCGCGCTGGAAGCGGTGAAGGACAAGGCGACGAAAACACCTTTCGACGGCTCGCTGAGCGTGTCGGAGCGGATTGCAAACACCTGTACCGACCATGGGCTGATCTGTCGCCCGTTGGGTCAGGCCGTGGTGCTCTGCCCTGCTTTCATCATGACCGAGCCGCAAATGGACGAGATGTTCCAGAAGCTGGAGGCGGCGTTGAACAAGGTGTTCGAGGACGTCGTCTAAGGGGCAAGCTCGTGGCCCCGAAGCTCAATAAGAACCTTAGCTACCTGAAAAAAATAGGGCTGCGCGTTGCGCCCGGGTTCAATACGCGCGGCCGGTCTTTGAACCTCGCGTTCGAGACCCCGTCGCAACTCAACAACGGACCGGCTTTTTATTACAATGACTTGCAGATCGGGGCCTACTCCTACCTGCGCACCGGCACCGTGCGGCATGTCCGGAGGATCGGGCGCTATTGCTCGATCGCTCCCAATGTCACGCTGGGTGAGAGTGAGCATATGACGAATTGGCTCTCAAGTTCGACGGCGTTTCACCGGGCTGACCAGTTCAGCTTCTACCCTCCCGAAAAAGAGGCCGCGGCGGCGCGGGTTTTGCCGATGGACGCAGCCCCGCACGATGCGGCGACGGGTGATGTCGACATTGGCCATGATGTCTGGATCGGCACCAATGTCACTGTCCGTCGCGGCGTTACCATCGGCACCGGTGCCGTCATCGGTGGCGGGGCCTTTGTGGTTAAGGACGTGCCGCCATACGCCATCGTTGCGGGAGTTCCGGCCAAGATACTGCGCTACCGTTTTCCCGACAAAGTGATCGAAGCGATGCATCTGGTGCGGTGGTGGGAGTTCGACGCCAATGATCTGGCCGAACTGCCCTTCAACCAGCCCTTAATTACATTGCTGAAGATTGCCGAGCAGGAAGCTGCGGGAACTATCGCCCGCAGGCCGGAGGATTTTGGTCAGATCCACTTGACGACCAAGGGCTTCCACGTCCTGCAAAGCCCTGCTTCGCCCCCCACGCCGACCTAGGCCGCGCCTGTCGACAGCGTCACAGCAGCAAAGAAGCAGCCGGAGGCCACGACGACAAAGCCGTGCCAGATCGCGTTGGAGAAACGCAGGCTTTCCCATTTGAAGAACAAAATCCCGGCGGTGTAGAGAATGCCGCCGGACGCAGCACACCAGCCCGCAGCGGGTGAGGTCTCAAAGACCGACCACATCAAAGCGACGCTGATCCAGCCCAAGCCCACATAGAGCGCCGCGTTCCAGCGACCCGGAGCGGACCACCGGAACAGCTTGGTAATCGCCCCGAACAACGCCAAGGCCCAGACGATCGCCAGCACCACATAGCCGAACGCGGTACCGATGGTGACGACGAATGGCGTATACGTCCCTGCGATTTTTAGAAAAATGGTCGCGTGATCGGCGCGGCGCAGATGGGTGCGCAAATGCTCCCACGGGGTCATGTGATAGGCCCCTGAAACGGTGAACATGGCAATCAAGCCGACCCAGTAGACGCACAGCGCCACAAGCTGGCCTGTCGTAATGTGGTCCCAGCGGTAGGCCAGAAACAACACGATCCCGATTAACGACGCACCCAATCCAAGCCCGTGGACCAACCCGTCGGCGATTTTCTCGGCACGGGAATATTGCGGATAAGGAGTGTCATGATCAGCCATGCTGCAATCATAGACCCAAAACTTCACATTTCGATGCGACCGCCACGGAAACTTCCGTGACGTCACCCCGGCTACTTGCCCATTTTGGCGACGGCCGCCTGCATGTCTGCGAGCTGTTTTTTGATCGCATCAAGCTCTGAGGTGTCTTCTTTCTTGGGTTTGGTGCCAGACTCGGTTTCGGCGTATTCGTCGGAGCCCGGGCCGGTCCAACCGCCCATCATGGTCTTCATGAACGCCTCTTGCTGCGCCTTGATCTGTTCGAACCCCGGGACGGCGTTCATCGGGCTGGCGATACGTTCGACCATCTTGCTCTGGCCTTCGCGCAGCATCTCGAAGCTGGCGGCGAGGAAGTCGGGCACCATGCTTTGGGCATTGGTGGTGTAGCTGCGCACAAGGTCGGTCAAGACATTGATCGGCAACACGTTTTCGCCTTTGCTTTCATTATCGGCAATGATTTGCAGCAGGTATTGGCGGGTTAGGTCGTCACCTGATTTCAGATCAATGATCTGAACGTCACGGCCTTCTTTGATGAAGCCGGAGATATCATCGAGCGTCACATAATCGCTGGTCTCGGTATTGTAGAGCCGCCGAGAGGCATAACGTTTAATCAACAACGGTTTCAGATCAGCCTTACCCACGAAATATCTCCCAATATTGCAGCGCAGAAAAACGCTAGCGCAGGTGCAGAAGAAAAGAAAGGGGGCGCGGAACTTGCCGCCTAAGGCTCATCGGCCTTGCAAAGCAACCATAAACTGCGCAATCCTCGCCCCGTCGATGTATTTTAAGACCAACACATTTTAGAAGGACATGCCTCATGGTGAATTATGAAGGCCAAGTTATCGCGATCCGCAGACTGTCTGCCGAGGTCGATATCGAACTGACCAAACTCCTCGGACGCACCGAGCCGATGAAAGCGGGAACGGCGGCCCATGCTGATCTTGCCCGCAAGATTGACCAATGGCGCGGAAGTGCTGCGGCGATGCAAAAAGCTGTGCGCTCCAAAGAAGGCCTGCTGAACAAATCGCATGGCAGCAGCTTGAAGAAGCACGGAAATTACGAAGCCAAACAAAGCTATGCCAGCCAGATGGGAAATATGAGCCGTCTGCGGAAGGATTTGCTGGCCCTGCTGAACAAGATCGCCGATTTGATCAACGCGGCCACCACCCCTGTCAGCGACGAAGTGGCAATCATGAACGGGGTCAAATCCGCTCTGAAAGCTATTACCGAAGGTGGTGATGATATCGTGCTGACCCAGCAGCAGACCCAGACGCTGACGGCCCAAATCAGTAAGGCAAGCGGTCCGATGGAGTCTATCGAAGGCTACAACCCGAACCAGCCGGTGGGTTTGCTTACACTGGCATTGGTGATGTTCGTGACTGCGAAGAAACTTCTGGGGCGCAACAGCAAAGCCTAGCCTCTTCCCTATCGCGCAATAAAAAAGGGTGGGCACAAGGCCCACCCTATAAATCTGCGCGCTTTAGGGAGGATAAGCGGCAGTATTTTGAACTTAGGCTTAAGCTACTTTAGCAGCTTTTTTAGCCGAAGCAGCCAGTTCGTCAGTTGCTTTTTTAACAGCAGCCGAAGTGTCTTCCTGGATGTCTTTGCCAGCAGCCATCAGCAGCTCAACAGTTTCCATTTGAACTTTTTTCGCAACTTCAGCGAAAGCAGCCATGTGCTCAGCGGAAGTTTCAGCAGCGGACGACGCGAAGTCGGAAGCGGCTTTTGCGTAGTCAGCAGGCTCTGCTTGGGCTTTGGTCACGCCGGACATTTTTGCCAGAGTTTCTTTAGTCCATTTGGAAGACAGGTCAGCGGAAGTCGCTGCTGCGTCCAGTGCAACTTTGGACATTTTTTCGCCCAGAGCAGCAGAGTTTTTAACTGCTTCGTTGTAAGCGGACATGTCTACCGGGAAGGCAGCTGCCATGTCGGAGAATACTTTAGTGAAGTCTTGTGTTTTGTTAGCCATTGTCATGGTCTCCAGTTATGTGGGCCAATTGCGGCCCGATGTCTTGTTTGCGTCTGCAGCATATGTACGTGCTGCACTGCGGCATTGCAAGTACTTTCTGCACTGCAGCATAATTTTTCTTTCCCCTACGCAAACCACCCTTAAAACGAGCAAGGCGCGGAGCGATTTCTCGCGTCCGCGCCTTAGCAGTAAGGGTCTTCGGATAGCCTACCCCTTGTTGGACTTCACCTGAACATATGTTCCCGGAGCCGGTCCAAGTATCGGAAATTGCTCACTTCCTGGCTCCCGTGCGGGCACCATCTTGGAGGATTTCTCTGCCAACCACGCATCCCAACGCGGCCACCACGACCCTTCATTGAAGGTCGCACCAGCCCACCAGTCATCTTGCGTGCCGGACATGTCCTTGTTGGTATAGTGGCCATATTTTTTCTTCGATGGCGGGTTGATAATGCCAGCGACATGGCCCGACTCAGACACAATGAAGGTCTTATCCTCGGATCCGAACTGCTTGATTCCCGCGTAGGACCCCCGCCAAGCCGCGATGTGATCCGTCTCACACGCGATCGCACAGATTGGCAGTTCGATATCCGCCAGCGACAAAGTCTCGCCCAACAGCTCCATCGTGCCTTTGGCCAGCTTGTTGCCCTGACACAGCTCGCGCAGATACTCGACCACGAAGCGCCCAGGCAGGTTGGTGCTGTCGCCGTTCCAATAAAGAAGATCAAAGGCCGGAGGCGCCTCCCCCAGCATGTAGCTGCGAATTGCGGGACCGTAGACCAGATCGTTTGCCCGCAGGTAAGAGAAAGTGCGCGACATGAAGAAGGAATGCAGGAAACCCTTTTCAGCCACCTGACGCTCGATCCCGTCGACGAAATCATCCTCTAGGAAGACGCCCATCTCGCCCGGGTCTTCGAAATCGGACAGCATGGTGAAGAACGTGGCGGACTTGACCGTCTTGTCCCCGCGTTTCTTCATTAAGGCCAAGACCAGCGACAGCGTGGTGCCAGCGATGCAATAACCGACGGCATTCAACTGCTTCTGGCCAGTGATTTTCTTCACCTGCTCGAACGCGGTCAGGTAGCCATCATCCACATAGGTGTCGATGCCCACATCGGCGTAGCTTTCGTCAGGATTGACCCATGAGACGATGAACAAGGTATGCCCCTGATCGACGACCCACTTGATCAAGGAGTTCTGCGGCTTCAGGTCCATCACATAGAATTTGTTGATCCAAGGCGGGAAGATCACGATCGGGGTCGCATGGACATTTTCCGTGGTGGGTTTGTACTGGATCAGCTCGAACATATGGTTGCGGAACACAACCGAGCCTTCTGTGGCCGCGATGTTTTCTCCCACCTTGAAGGCGGTCTCGTCAGCCAGACTGACAAGCAGGTCACCCTCATTGGCCTCGATGTCATGCACGAGATTTTCCAACCCCTGCACCAGCGACGCCCCGTCCGTCTCGACCGCTTTGGACAAGGCTTCGGGATTGGTGGCCAGAAAGTTGGTCGGCGCGAACATGTCGACGATCTGCTGGGCAAAGAACGAAACCCTGCCCTTTTCGTGATCGCTCAGCCCCTCAAGGTTCTGCATCGCGTCGGTGATCGCCGCCGAAGAATACATGTACTGCTGCTTGATGAAGTTGAAATAGGGATGCGTGTCCCAAAGCTCCGACTTGAAGCGGCGGTCGGTCGGCCCTTTGTCCTCGGGGGCTGCAATCTTGCCATGCACAAACGGCTGCTGGGCATCTACATAGTGTTTTAAAGATTTGCCCCAATAACTGACTTGCTGCTCAAGAATCTTGGAAGGGTTGTTCATCATCTCGGCCATATAGGCCGCGGCAGCTTGCATGTAGACCTCTTGGCCCGGGGCTTGCAAACCCGGGTCAGCGGACTTTTTCTTGCCCATCGCCGCAACCAGACGTTTGGACAGCTCGTCCATCTTGGCAAGATTCGCATTGAGGCGCTCAAGCTTCTCTGCCGCGGCAATATCGTCCGGTGTGTCAGTTTTGGTTGTCATTTTAAGCTTTCCACAATACCTTGATGCTGCACCTGCGAAGTATCGTCTGCTAGCTTGGGAGGCAAAGCGACGAATTGACGTAGGGACAAGTTTACGCTCGAAAGGAGCCTCCTGTGAAGTATATGGCAACTTATGACCTGATGGAAACGATGCGCGTCACCAACCAGTGGTTGGGCGCAACTGCGCAAGCCATCGGCGCCAATCCTGCCGTCGCCCTGACCCCCAATCCCTTCTTCAAAATGTTGGGTGCATGGGGTGAAGTAACTGAACGCACATTCGCACGAATGGTGACGAAACCCGCTTGGAATATTGCCTCTGTGGTGGGCGAAGACGGCCGCGATCACCTTGTGAAAATCGAGCATGTCGTGACCAAACCGTTCGGCGATTTGATCCACTTCAACGTCACGGACCGCCCGCTGAAAGATCGCAAAATCTTGCTGGTTGCCCCCATGTCCGGCCACTACGCAACGCTCCTGCGGTCCACCGTTGTGAGCCTGCTGCCAGAGGCGGAAGTCTACATCACCGACTGGCACAACGCCCGTGATATTCCAGTCAGCGACGGCAAGTTCGACGTCGAGGACTACACCCTCTATCTTGTTGATTTCATGAAAGAGATGGGCCCCGACACGCATGTCATTGCCGTCTGTCAACCGGCCCCGCTTGCCTTGGCCGCAACCGCCTATCTTGCCGATGAAGACCCCGATGCGCAGCCGCGTTCCCTGACCCTGATCGGTGGCCCGATCGACCCGGATGCCGCCGCCACCGACGTTACCGACTTTGGCCGCCGCATCACCATGGGCCAGCTCGAAGAGACAGCCATCCAGCGCGTCGGATTCAAGCACAACGGCGTGGGTCGCATGGTCTATCCCGGCCTGCTGCAACTCGCGTCGTTCATGTCGATGAATTCCGACCGTCACGGCACTGCGTTCAAAGAGCACATCATGGCAGTGTCGCAAGACGACATCGCCGCGCAAGCGAAGCACAACAAGTTCTACGACGAGTATCTGGCAGTCATGGACATGACCGCAGAGTTCTACCTGTCGACAGTGGAACGCATCTTCAAAGGCCGCGAAATTGCCGAGAATCGGTTCACCGTAAATGGTAAAACCGTGGACATCGGAAAGATCACTTCGGTGGCTGTGAAGTCGGTTGAGGGTGCCGAAGACGACATTTCGGCCCCCGGTCAGTGCATTGCAGCATTAGACCTTTGTACCGGTTTGCCGGACAGCAAGAAGGCCTCTCACGTCGAGCCAGGTGCCGGTCACTATGGTATTTTTGCCGGGAAAAGCTGGCGTAATAACATCCGCCCGCTGGTTCTGGACTTCATCGACGAGAACTCGGACGCGCCACGATCCGCCAAGCGGACAAAAAGCAACGTCTCCGAGCTCAAGAAAAAGAAGGCCTAGGCCGCAAGCCACTGCTTCAAGGCGGCATTGACCGCCTCGGGCTGCTCCAGTGTCGGCAAATGTCCGGCATCCGGCACGACAACCAATGTTGCCCTGAAAATTAGGTCCGCCATGAATTGATGGCGGGCCACGGGGCACAACCGATCATGCTCACCGCATAGAATCAGCGTCGGAATCTTCAGCTTGCGCAGGACATTCTGCTGGTCAGGTCGGCGTTGAAGCGCCCGCGACTGCCGCAAGAACACGCCCTCCCCCATATCCAGCGCCATATCCATCACCAAATCCAGGACCGCCTGCCGCCCGGCGCCGGGGGCAAGATAGTCAGGTTTCATTTCCTCGCGCATCACCTCGACTAGTGATCCGGCCATCACCCGCGCGATCTGCGGCTCGCGGGCGGCGGCATAGGCCGGTGTTTCGGCCAGCGCGTTGGTGTCCATCAAGGCCAGTCGGGTGACGCGGGCAGGCGCGCGCCGCACCACCTCCATCGCTACGATCCCACCCATGGACAACCCTGCCAACGCGAAGGTCGGGGGCGCGCTCGCAAGAACCTCGGTCGCCAGAGCCTCGACCGTTTCATGCGCACAGATCGGCGCTAGATGGATCGCTCGATCCCGCCCAAGCGCCTTGATCTGGGGGCCATAGAGCCGCCCGTCACACATCATTCCCGGCAAAAAGACGAGGGGTTCAGGCATGGTGTCCTCCCTGAATGGCCATCTCCGGCACACAATTGGCAAGGTTGCTCAAAAATGTAGGGAAAAGACAATTATTTGGCAATTCGACAAAACTAAGGCTCGGGTACTGTTCGATTTTGAAAGCCAAAAGTCCTTTGGACCACCCCGATTGGCAGCGATTTTTACGTATCATCCAGCTCTCCCTAGCTGTCTCAACTTGTCTGACATACTGCCGCGCGATGCAATTGCCAATCACGGTCTCCTAGCCACCGGCGTTCCATTTCTCGGGGATCACCGGTTGCGCTACCCCGCGAAAGCGCGGGAAATCTGCGTACCGAGCCGCACGCGTAGATCGGTTTTCGTCAGGCTCGGCCCCCGCCGCCAACAGCTTGCCACGTGGGGCGATATAGCTGGAAATCGTGCGGCGGGGCGTGGCCTCCCATGTCAGATTGAAGGCCGCAAGCTTCGGGAAATACCACTGCTCCGAATAGGGCAGATGATCGTGAACCCAATAGGCCAGATCCCGCCAGTCACGGCCCCGTGCGTATTGGTCTGCAAACCACGGGATCACGATGGTCGCCCCACCAATCGGCGATGCGGCCGAACGGTCCCAGATATGGCACTCTCCCGGATAGCCATTGCGTGCGCAGTTCAGCTTGTTCTCGTTGCCAAAACGGTTCAACTCCGGTGAGCGGTAGCCGGAACGCACGCTGACACAGCCGAAAGTTTCATGCAGCGGATCAAGCAGGTCGCGACAAAAGGCCCGCCCTACCTCAAGCGTCAACTCCACATTTTCGGGAATGTTTTGAACTTGATGAAAATTGCCGATCTCCGAATACAGAAATTCCCGCATAAAGAAATACTTGGACAGACGCTCCCGCCCCAAAGTCTCGAGCGACCACATGGAGGCGGGCTTGCGTTTCATCTTGGCTCAAATATTCCCGCCGGAGGCAGCGCCCCGGTCGATACCCACAACTCCGGACCTGATGACAGCCCCCCGTAGCCCCATATCCTACAACCCCTCGACCCAGGTTTTCATAAGCTCCACAGTGCCTTCAGTCTGGCCGGGGCTCAGGATGTCTCCGGCGATGACGTGGTTGAACGGATCGCCCCCCTCGCCCATCACCCGCGGAGCCAAGGTGACCGGCCCGCCCCATTTGGTCGAGATCGCACGAGTCGTTTCCGCCGACACAACGCCATCATCATCCGAGAACACGAATAAAACCGGCGTCGTCACCTCGGAATAATCCGCATCGCGGGCGTATTTCACCAAAGCCGCCATCGGGATCAGGGCTGTGGTCGGGTAGAGCGTCGTCCAGTATTTGCCATGGGCGTCGTTTTGCGGGGCGAAGCTGCGTTCGGCTCCGGCAACGATGGCCGTCCAGCTGCGCGCCAAAGGCCATTCCAGAATAACCGCTGCAGGGGATCGGACGCGGAAGTTTGGCGACACCATCGCAATGCCTTTCACCCGCTCCATCAAGGCCGGATCTGTGGCGGCAATAGCGGCAGCCGTGCCGCCCGTAGAGGTCGCAATGACGATCACCTCCTCCCCAAGACGCCGCCCGATGGCGAGGGCCTCGGCCGTGTCTTCCAACCAATCCCCCGCGACAGGCTCGGCCATCGCCAACCCGCCCCGCCCGTGTCCCGCCAAACGGGTGAAAAACAGATTTGCCCCCAGCGCTGATGCCAAGTTGTCCGGTACAGGGCGGATTTCCTCGGATGTGGCCGAGAAGCCGTGAATATAGACGATGGATAGCTGCGTCTTCGCCCCCGCATCTCCGGCCCAGACGATCCGCTTTTCAACACCGTCAGTGATGTCGTCAAATGCCCTTTCAGACGTCGCAAGATAAGCGTCAAGATCATCGCCCAACGCGCTTTCATCAAAGGATATGACCGTATCGACAGGCTCGCGCGGCACAAACATCCAGATCGCCCCGCCGATGACGATCAAGGCAAGCAAAAACCGCCCCAACCATTTCCCGAATGTCTGCATCACACGCTCCCAAGCACGTCAATTACCGCCGCTTCGATCACCCCAAGCGCCTGCGGGTCAGAGAAACGGTGATCCGCATCTTTCAACAAGGTCAGCCGCATGTCAGGCCCGTCCGCATGATCCATCAATCGCAACGCCACGGACATCTCCACATCCGCGTCGGCCGTCCCTTGCAAGAAACGCACCGGAAACGGCAGTGGCAACGCTGCGCGCAGCACCAGATTGTTGCGGCCGTCTTCGATCAGCCGTTTGGTGATGATGTAGGGCTCGCCATAGTTCGACGGCAAGGCCACCTGCCCCGCCTCAAGCTCGGTTTTTTGCGCGTCCGTAAAGCCGCCCCACATGCTGTCTTCGGTGAAGTCCGGCGCGGCTGCGATGGTGACCAGTGCCGCAATACGCTCGGGAATGCGCTTGGCCATCAACAGCGAAATCCAGCCTCCCATCGACGAGCCTACGAGGACCTGTGCCCCCTCGGTCAGCGCTTCGATTGCGGCTTGCGCGTCCTCGGCCCAGTCCCCGATTGCCCCGTCGGTGAAAGCCCCTGACGATTGACCATGCCCAGAGTAGTCGAACCGCAAGAACGCGCGACCTTGGGCCTTGGCCCATGCTTCCAGATGAATGGCCTTCGTGCCGTCCATGTCGGATTTGAAGCCACCCAGAAACACTATACCCGGGCCTGTTCCCGCACTTTGATGATAGGCAATGCGCCGGCCCGCGGCGGTGTCGAGATAGTCGGGCATGGCCCCTCCCCAGATGTGATTGCCGCCAAGCTAGCGGCTTGCGAAACGGTTGCAACCGAAACACTACGCCTCTTCCACCTCGTCAAGGCCGTGCGCAACCACGGCTGCGGCCACTGCCATGATCGCAAAGACCAGCAATGTTACCGCAGGCCCGACAAGTCCTGCCAAAGCACCGAACGCACCGGAAACCAGCAGCAACGCCCCGATCACCGTGTTCGACACCGCGCTGTAGGCCGCGCGTTGCCCCTCGGGCGACATGTCCACCAGATAGGTCGACCGCCCCCGCCGCACGCCGTGGTAGGAAATCATCAACATAAACAGCGCCATAGGCAACGCCCAGATGGTTTGCAAAAAGCCAAAGGCCGACAGGGCAAGCGCCAAGATCAATGCAAGCGCCCCGCCAACAGCTGACAATTGCAGCACGCGGCGCGACGAGCGGTCGGACAGCCGCCCCCAAACGTATGAGCTGAGCAACGAGGCCAGCGACGAGGCCAAAACCAAGGCACCCAGCTGCGACAACGCCCCCTCGCTGCCGGCCAGCAAGATCATATAAGGCGGGGCCAATGCGGTGGAGACCAGCAACCCGCGGGTAATGACAAAACGGCGCAACTGTGCGTCGTCACGCAGAATACGGAATTGTGACAATGGGTTGCGGGATACTCCGGACACTACCGAGCCCTCCTCATGCAGCCCCGCCATCACGGATGCCGCCACACCCCAAAGGCAGCCCGCAAGCCCTATGGCGACCAGAACCAGCCCTTCGCGGGGCAGCAGCCCACTCATCAGCAAGATCGCAAAGACAATAACACCCGCCGACGCAAGGGAACTGGCGGTGCCAGTGGCGCTGCCCCGATGGCTTTGGGCCACAGTGTCGCCCAGAATATCCTTGTAGGACACGCTGCACAGGCTGCGCGACAGCGCCAGAATTGCCAAGGCACCGCAGATGAGACCGCCAGCAACAGCCCCCTCAAACCGCAGCGCACAGAACAGGATCGCCAAGGCCGATATTCCCTGTCCGACAGAGCCTGCCACCCATGCCCATTTGCGCCGCGCAAGCCCTTCAACCCAAGATGCCAGCGCCAGTTGCGGCAGCAATGCCCCTGCCTCACGGATCGGCACCAGTAACCCTACGTAGAACGCCGGTGCACCGAGCGAGGTCAAAAGCCAGCTCAGCACCAGTTTCGGGTCAATCAACCCGTCGGCGAGCTTGGTCATCGCCAACGCGGCAGTGTGGCGCAAAAAGCTTTGCGGCTCATACGCTTTTGCAGCTTCACTTAGCCCGCCACCGGCTTTGGGATGGTCAACCAGCAACTCGAACACGTCATTGAGTCCCGGAGATTTCATAACCTGCACTCCTTTCGGCAGAAGCTAACGCAAACGGAGAAAATGTCATCGGCCTTGAGTACCGGTCGGCTTGGGCTGCAAATCCGCTTGCCCCACGCCACCTTTGCCGTAAGCTGTGACGCGGACCAAGGGGGCGCGAAACAAATCTCTACACGTTTTGACACTGACGCGAAACGCGGGCTGACGTTGATCAGCCCGACGGCCATATATGTGCTGCTGCTGCTCGCCGTGCCTTTGGCGACGATCTTTGCCTTCAGCTTCTGGTCACAGGACTTTCTGAGCATCGACCGCACATTGACCCTCAAAAATTACCGCGAGGCCTTCACCGACCCGATCTACCGCGTGTTCCTGCTGCGCTCATTGTGGATTTCCGGCGTGGTGACCGTGGTCACCGTCGTGCTGGCCTTCCCCATCGCCTATTTCGTGTCCTTCCACGTCCCGCCCGAGCGCAAGGCACTTTGGATTTTCCTGATCACCATCCCGTTCTGGACCAGCTACCTGCTGCGTGCGTTCCTGTGGAAGGTGATCCTTGGTTTCAATGGTGTGCTGAACTCCGGCCTACTGGGCCTTGGCCTGATTGACGAGCCGCTGACTTTCATCCTTTACAACACCAACGCCGTGGTGATCACGCTGGCCCATGCGTTCGCACCGTTTACCATCCTGCCAATCTATGTCGCGCTGGAGAAAATCGACCGATCCTTGCTGGAAGCCTCGCAAGACCTTGGCGAAGGCACCGCGCGCACCTTCTTCCGCGTGACGCTACCGCTGGCCATGCCGGGCGTGGTGGCGGCAACCTTGATCGTGTTCATCCCGACCATCGGCGACTATGTCACCCCGCGCCTTGTGGGCGGGCCGGACGGGTTGATGATCGCCAACATGATCCAGACGCAATTCCTGAAGCTGAACAACGCACCGATGGGGGCCGCACTATCGGTGCTGGCCATGGGGGCCGTGACGCTGATTTCGCTGATCTTCCTGTTCGCAAACAGGAGGTTCCTCAAATGAACTGGCTACGTGTCTATGCCATCGTCTACCTGGTATTCTTGTACCTGCCGGTGCTTCTGCTGCCTGTGTTCTCGTTCAACGACGCCACGGTTATCGCCTTCCCGCTGCAAGGGTTCACCACCCAGTGGTTCAAAGAGCTGGCCGGCATCGACGCGCTGCATGGCGCGTTGAAGAACTCGCTGTTCATCGGGATCGTGTCGGCCACCCTGTCCACGATCCTTGGCATCTGCGCCGCCCGCGCCTCTACCCGCTACCGCTTCCCGTTCAAGGCCCCGATCATGGGCGCGATCATGCTGCCCTTGGTCCTGCCAGAGATCATCGTCGCCGTGTCCTTGCTGGTGGTCCTGATGCAGCTTGGCTTCTCGCTGACCTCGTGGACCGTCATCATGGGCCACACCTTGATCTGCACGCCCTTCGCCATCGCGATCCTCAGCTCCAGCTTTCAAGGGTTGGACCAGTCGCTGGAAGAAGCCGCCGTCGATCTGGGCGAAACCCGCTGGGGCGCGTTCAGCAAAATCATCCTGCCGCTGGTGACACCGGGGATCGTGGCGTCCTTCCTGATCGCCTTCACCATATCCATGGACGAGTTCATCATCGCCTTCTTCCTGACCGGCGCGGACCCGACCCTGCCCGTCTATATCTGGTCACAACTGCGCTTCCCCAAACGCCTGCCCTCGGTCATGGCCCTAGGGACGTTGCTGATCGTGGCCTCTTTGGTGCTGCTCAGCATCGCTGAATATTTCCGCCGCCGGGGCATCCGCCGCACCGGGGCTAAAGACAGTGGAGGGTTCTTGTGAGCTCCATCATCTCGCTTTCCGGCATTCAGAAATACTACGGGGATTACCACGCCTTGCGCGGCATCGACCTCGAGATAAAGCAGGGCGAGTTCTTCTCGCTGCTCGGCCCCTCAGGCTGCGGCAAGACCACGTTGCTGCGGGTGATTGCAGGGTTCGAGGACGTGTCCGAGGGCGTGCTATTGCTTGATGGCGCCGATATGGCCCGCGTGCCTGCGAACAAGCGCCCGACCAATATGGTGTTCCAAAGCTATGCGATTTTCCCGCATTTGACCGTCGGTCAGAACGTGGCCTTTGGGTTGCGGAAGAAGGGGTTGTCCAAGGACGACATGGCAAAGGCGGCCGCCGAGGCGTTGGAGATGGTCGGCCTCGCGGGCTATGGCGACCGCGCGGCGCATGCTCTGTCAGGTGGCCAACGGCAACGGGTGGCCTTGGCCCGTGCACTGGTTTTGAAACCGAAGGTTTTGCTGCTGGACGAGCCGCTCTCCGCGCTCGACAAGAAAATGCGCGAGCAGATGCAGGGCGAGCTGCGCCGCTTGCAACGCCAAGTGGGCATCACCTTCATTCTGGTCACCCATGACCAAGAAGAAGCGCTGATTATGTCGGACCGTATCGCCGTGATGTTCGAAGGCGAAATCGCGCAAATGGCCTCCCCGCAAGAGTTATACCGCCGCCCCGCCACCCGCCGCGTGGGGGAATTTATCGGGGTGATGAACTTCCTAGAGGCCAAGCAAACCGGCACCTCCGAAAAAACCATCAATTTCGATGTCGAAGGGCTTGGTGCAGCTGAAATCGGGATCGACCAATTCCCCGAAGGCGCACGCGCCTCGGCCGATGTGGTGGGGCTGCGCCCCGAGGCATTGTCGATCCTGTTCGAGGGGCAAAAATCCACAGGCCGCGTGGCCGATGCCACCGTCCAAGACCTCGCCTACTATGGCGACATGACCTATTACGAAGTCACGCTGGAAGGCTCGTCGACGCCCGTCACCATTTCCATGAAGAACCTGATCTCCCGCCCCGTGCTGGAGCGTGGCACAAAAACACGGGTTCAGTGGGACGAGCGGTCGCTGGTGATCTTCGCCGCTTGACCTTCGCGCTTCAGGCCGCCATTTACCCCCTACACATAACCCGCAACCGGGCGTTCCGTGGGCGCCAAACTGACGAGGAGCCTATACAATGGCCTCAATCTCTCTGACATTTCCTGACGGCAATTCGCGCGACTATGACGCGGGCGTAACGCCTGCCGAAGTCGCCGCCTCCATCGCGTCGTCGCTGGCCAAGAAGGCCATTTCCGCCACTGTAAACGGCGCGCATCACGACTTGGCTTGGCCGATCGACGCTGACGCCTCCATCGCGATCAACACGATGAAGGACGAGGCCCCTGCGCTGGAGCTGATCCGCCACGATCTGGCCCATATCATGGCCCGCGCGGTGCAAGAGCTGTGGCCTGACGTGCAGGTCACCATCGGGCCTGTGATCAAAGACGGCTGGTACTACGATTTCGACCGCGCCGAGCCATTCGTGCCCGAAGACCTTGCCGCCATCGAGAAAAAGATGCGCGAGATCATCAACAAGCGCGACGCCGTACGTACCGAAGTCTGGGACCGCGCCCGCGCGATCAAGCATTACGAAGACAAGGGCGAGCCCTATAAAGTCGAGTTGATCGAAAGCATCCCCGGCGACGAGCCTTTGCGCATGTATTGGCATGGCGACTGGCAGGATCTGTGCCGTGGCCCGCACTTGCAAAACACCGGCCAAGTGCCCGGGGATGCATGGAAACTCATGTCCATCGCCGGCGCCTATTGGCGCGGTGACAGCGACCGTGCGCAGCTGCAACGCATCTATGGTGTCGCGTTCCAGAACAAGGAAAAGCTGAAAGAATACCTGCACTTCCTCGAGGAAGCCGAGAAGCGCGACCACCGCAAACTGGGCCGTGAAATGGACCTCTATCACATGCAGGAAGAGGCCCCCGGTCAGGTATTCTGGCACCCCAATGGCTGGACGATCTACACCGAGTTGCAGGACTACATGCGCCGGATGCAGCGCAAGGGTGGTTACGTCGAAGTTAACACACCACAGGTCGTCGACCGCAGGCTGTGGGAGGCGTCCGGCCACTGGGAGAAGTACCAAGAGCACATGTTTGTGGTCGAAGTGGACGAAGACCACGCCCGCGAAAAGACGGTTAACGCGCTGAAGCCGATGAACTGCCCCTGCCACGTGCAAGTGTATAATCAGGGCCTGAAATCCTACCGCGACCTGCCCCTGCGCATGGCCGAGTTCGGCTCATGTGCGCGCTACGAGCCGTCCGGCGCGTTGCATGGCATCATGCGGGTGCGCGGCTTTACCCAAGACGATGGCCACATCTTCTGCCGCGAGGACCAGATCGAGGACGAAACTGCGATCTTCATCGAATTTTTGTCAAATGTTTACAAAGACCTCGGGTTCGAGAAGTTCAGCGTTAAGTTTTCCGACCGCCCCGACACCCGCGCGGGCAGCGACGAGGTCTGGGACAAGGCAGAAGCCGCGTTGCTGTCGGCCACCCGTGCCGCGGGGATCGAGCCGGAGTTGAACCCTGGTGAGGGTGCTTTCTACGGGCCAAAGCTTGAGTTTGTGTTAACCGACGCCATCGGGCGGGACTGGCAGTGTGGGACGCATCAGGTGGACTTCGTGCTGCCTGAGCGGCTTGATGCGAACTATATCGGCGAGGACGGCAACAAGCACCGTCCGGTGATGTTGCACCGCGCGACGCTTGGCTCGTTCGAGCGGTTCATCGGCATTTTGATCGAGGAGCACGCGGGCAAGCTGCCGTTCTGGCTGGCCCCGCGTCAGGTGGTTGTGGCCTCCATCGTGTCGGATGCGGACGCCTATGTGCTTGAAACGGTTGAGAAACTGAAAGCTGCTGGCATCCGTGCCGAGGCGGATATTCGGAACGAGAAGATCAACTACAAGGTGCGCGAGCACTCGGTCGGCAAGGTTCCGGTGATCCTTGCGGTCGGCAAGAAAGAGGTCGAGGACGGCACGGTCACGCTGCGCCGTCTGGGGGAAAAGCAAACTTCCGTCGTGGCGACGGATGGGCTGATTGCGGACCTCAAGGCCGAGGCCTGCCCGCCTGATCTTACGTAAGAGTTTCCTCTAAGTCCTTGTTCCAGCCTAAATAAAGCGTCCCGTTATCAATGACGGGGCGCTTCATCAATGTGGGGTGCGCGATGAGTTGGTCCAGCGGGTCGGCGGCGCGCTCTGCCTCGGACATGCCGCGCCATGTGGTGGAGCGGGTGTTGACCAGATCGGACCCGAAGGCGTCCAGAAACCGCTGCAATTCGGCGCGGTCCAGAGGCGTTGCGCGGACGTCGATGAACTGCGCATCCGGCAGGGCTTTGAGCGCCTTGCGGCAGGTGTCGCAGGTCTTGATGCCATAGAGTTTCATGCGGTTTCCCCCTCTGATTCCTTTAGTTTTATGGGGTTTGTCACAAAAATTGTCCAGAATTCGCCCACGCGAAATGCTTGAGGATCAAAGACTTACCTAACGTAACTCCGCCGAAAATCGGGCGTCTGATTTCTGTTATTGAAGTTTCAAAAAGCATGCCTAATCTATTGATTGTGAGACAGACTTTACGTTTCGGCCTACTTCTACGGATGCACGCGCCCAACTTGAAGACACTGCTGCACCACCCCGCCGCATACCGCGGGCGGAGACTAGAAGGAGACACGGAATGGCCACTGGCACCGTAAAATGGTTCAACACAACCAAAGGCTTCGGCTTTATTGCACCTGACGATGGCGGCAAGGACGTCTTCGTCCATATTTCCGCGGTCGAGCGCGCTGGTCTGACCGGCCTGCGTGACGACCAGAAGATCCAGTACGAGATGATCGAAGGCCGCGATGGCCGCGCATCGGCTGGTGATCTGGTAGCACTTGATTAACCTCCAGACCGTTAAGAAGTGATGAAAGCCCGCCCCACCGGCGGGCTTTTTGCTTTGTGGCGTTAAGATTTGGGGGCTGTCTGCCAAGCGTCGGCAAAGTGTCGGCTTTTTGTCGGGCATCGTGTAGGTAGTGCTTCATTCACCGGAAGCGCTGCGCCACGCCCGAACCGAGGGGTGGGAGCGGAACGCGCCCGCCCCGTGGGGACGGTTCGGGCGCGGCACGATCTTTGATCGTGCATTGCGCAATACATTCCAGAAACCTAGCCATTACATCTATTGAAAAAATAGCTCCAGATCACCAAGTCAGATTTATACAGAATTTATTGATAGGCTAAAACATGACTATTTTAGCACAATTGCAATGCCTCAATTGCGGGGAGCGGTTCGAAAGGGAAATATTGGAGCGGTCAGAAAAGCAAGAATACGAAAAACAGAACCGCCCGACGTCTCCAATTCAATGTCCCAAGTGCAACCGCACTGATATCAGAACGGGCTGGAGCTAAATTAGCCTGTTCAAGTCGATTTCGTAACCTGCATGTAAAAGCTCTTGAGCAAGCGACATCCGCCACGCCTCAGCGCCATCAATTTCTGTGTAAACAACACCCATAATATCTGAGGGTGCCTCAACCCCCTTAGATTTGAGAACACATATCTTAGATCGGCCTAGCTTGGAGGCGAAAAACCCTAATTCCATTACGACGTTTTGGCGCGCCCTTGGAGAGGCTTTGTCTCGCTCCACCTCAGCGAGAGCCCCGCCCATGTCATCTGCAGTCATCAAGATTACAGCAAATCCCACATCTGAGTACTCTTCAAATTTTTCAATAACTGTTTTACCGCCGTTAGGTTGCTCCCGCAAAACCACAGGCCGCAATCCAAGCGACCCCAAAGTCTCCTTAACGCGAAACAGCACTGCATTGTCATGCCCGTGCACCACAAAAACCTTCGTTTTTACTACCACAGAATCAGGGGGTACAGATGACCCAGCACTCGCCTTCGTTGCAATTTCATTTTGTTCAACGCCCTCCCTAGAAAGAAAATCACTTCCGAAGGTCTCAAGAACTCGGATTACTCTCAATGTTCGAGCCCGAATTTCAGTGATCTTACTATTCCGATTGTACCCGTATGTTTCCTCCACCTTTTGAAGGCTGCTCAACTTCGTGGTCAGTGCGCCATTCCCATTACTTCTTGAATAATCTGTCAAATCTTCCAACAGCTCATCCAAATGATTTTCATCAAATTCTCGAGAACCATAGCTGTGAGGATCGTTCGCTTCAGCCTGAAGCAGATTCAATTCTGCTTCGATTTCTTTCAAGTCATTCAAGAAGCGGTCAAAGCTCATAGAGTGTTCTCACAGTCATATTAATAAAGATTCAGTTCGAAAAAAATGGTTCAGGGCCAACCGCAAAATACCAAAATTTCGCCCCCTTATCACCCAATAACCCCCATAAACTCCCGCCACTCCCCCTTGCTCATGCCGGAGGTTTCCTGTGTGACCTCCTCGCCTTTGAGCATCCGGCGGACGCAGTCGACGGCTTTGCCGCTGAGTTGCGCGCCGCCCAGACGGTAGTCCTCGAAGGCGGAGTATGCGGCGGGGACCCAGTCGGCGACGACCTTACAAATCGCGTCGGCGTAAACCCTTATTTCATACTGTGCATGGCTATCTGCACGCAGGCGCAAGAAGTGAAACAGATTGTGGAGGTCCACCTTCCAGTACCATTGAGTGTAAATGTTGGCAGGCAGGTTCATGCGGGCCAGCTCGCGGGCGAGGCCGTCTTGGCCATCGTCGGAGATCATCGCCTCGTAGTTGTCATAGGCGCGGGTGCTGTCGGCCTTGAGGATTTCGAGGACGCGGGCGGCCTCCTCCCCTTCGAGGATTTTGCCGCGGCCCTGGTTGTTCACCACGGACTGCGCGTTGATATGCTCGGGCGCGGGGATGTAGAACTCGCGGTCGAGGATTGAATAGCGGGCGGAGTATTCGTTGACGTTGGCGGTCCGGTGGCGGATCCACTGGCGGGCAACGAAGACGGGCAGTTTGACGTGCAGCTTGATCTCGCACATCTCGAAGGGCGTGGAGTGCCAGTGGCGCATCAGGTAGCGGATCAGGCCCTCGTCGTTTTGCACCGACTTGGTGCCCTTGCCGTAAGAGACGCGGGCGGCTTGGCAGATGGCTGAATCGTCGCCCATGTAGTCGATGACGCGGATGAAGCCATGGTCGAGCACCTCGTGGGCGGTATAGAGATGCGCCTCCATCCCCGGCACGGTGGCGCGCATGGTGGTGTTTTGCTGGGACCGCGCGTCGGCGATTTCCTGAGCTTGATCTGGGGAAATGGGCATGGGCGGTCTCCGGCGTAAGGGGATTCGTGGGTTGAGACCATATATTGCGTCAAAGGTGGCGTATGCATCAAGATGATGTTGGGGTTATCCACAGGGTAATCCCAATTCGCCGCACCTTCGGGCGATTGTTTAGCAACACTCCACAAATTCGCCCCCAAATGCTGCCGCTGGGTCGTTGACTTTTGACCGTCATCAACGGACTTTCCTACAAAACGCGCCGTGAGCGCATATTCGGGCAGTGAGATATAGCTATGATCCTTAATTCCGCCGTGAAGGCCTTTGGTATTCTTTCCGTTTCCGCGCTGATCGCGTGTGGCGGCTCCGGCGACAATCCGGTGACGGGCGGCACGGTTGATACCGACGTCGATCCGACGGACCCGAATGTCGTCACCGGCCAGAAGTTTGCCTTCGACAGAACGGTCGGACTGGTGGCGAACAGCATCGAGTTTCGCGAAAATGTTGCCGGTGACCCTTCGGATGACCAGTTGGTGATCAACAATATCCCGTTTGACACGACGACCGGCGAATATGACCGCACGGGCACCCTACCCAATGGTTGGGGTCTCTATCAAAACACCGAGCGTAATCTTGAGGGCCGCCTTCAGTATTTTGCGGTCTTCAACCAATCCGCAACGGCCGACGTTGAAGGTGGCGTCGCGGCGTCCCCGCAATATCGCGGATCTATCGGGAACGCCGGTGCCGTAATCCGAAGATCCAGCACGCCAGTTTCATTACCTGTAGCTGGCATTTTCAACTATAACGGTTCCTATTCGGGTATTCGCGAGATCGACAATGATCTGGACACCACGGGCACGGTTCCGGGTATCACTTTGGTTACCGGAGACGCACTTGTGCGCGTTGACTATGGTGACTTCGACGTAACTGGTGACATCGTCGGCTCCATTTCCAATCGCAACGTCTACGACGTGAACGGGACCTTCTTGGGAAGCCTGTCCAATGTCAGCCTTGCAGAGGCGCTTATTGACCGCCCGACGCAAACCATCAACGAAAGCGGTGCAAGCTCGCAAGACGGCCTGCTTAGCGGCACATGGGAGGGCGTGTTCGGCGGGCCAACCGGGAATGAAATCGCTGCCTATGTGATTCTCAACGGCACCACCCCCTCCACCCCCGGCGCAACGCCCACCGACCCGGTTATCCCGGGTGTGGATGTGCGCGAGCTGGGTATTTTGTTGGTTGCCCAATAAAATCAGGCAGTGCCTCGCTCGGGGGATGCGAGCACTGCTGGTTTCACATGTACTTGTTTTGGCTGGAACCGCGGGCCAGACCGCGCCCACGGTAATTTCCATTGCCGAAAGCCGTGACCTCGGTTTTCGGCTTCTGCTGCAAAAACAACCGCTGGCCGCCAAAGAAATTGCCCTAGCCTTGCTTCAACGTGATGTCGAGGACGTGAAAGCCTTGCTCATCTTATCCCGCGCAGAACGGCTTCTGGACAATAGCCAGCAAGCCAAAATCGCAGGAAAGCGCGCGTGGAAAGCGGCAACGACCTCCGAAGACCGCTTCACAGCAGCGATGCTTACCGCGCAGGCGATTTCCTCCTCCGGCAACAAGATCGGGGCCCAGTTGTGGCTGCGACGCGCGGCCGAGGTCGCACCGAACGACAAGTTGAAATCCACCGCTGTGCGAGATTTGCGCCATGTACGCGGAACCAGCCCTCTTGCCCTGTCCCTCGATGTGTCAGTTGCACCATCATCCAACATCAACAACGGCTCCAAATCGGACTCGATAGAAATTTTCGGCCTGCCATTTACGCTAAGTGGCGACGCGCAAGCCTTGTCGGGCGTAGAATACTCGCTTGGCGCGGCGCTATCGTACAAATTGCCACAAAGCGGCGCGTGGAACTTAACGGCCGGAGCCGTCGTTGATGCGAAACACTATACGTTGTCATCGAGCGCCAAAGCCACTGCCCCCAATGTGTCCGGTTCCGACTATGCCTTTCACCAGCTCCAGTTCAGCCTGTCAGCAAGCAGGCCTGATGCGGACCGGAGAGGCGCGACGAGCCTTTATGTCAAGACGGGACAAAACTGGTATGGCGGCTCTGTCCTGACACGCTTTGCCGGAGTTGGCGTCGGACGGCAAATCCGGTCGGGTGACCGATCAAGCCTGAGTTTCAATCTTGGGGCAGAGCGACAATGGCGGCAAGATGCAGCACTTCGGTCGGCTGATGTCGTAAACTTTTCAACCACTTGGGCGCATGGTCTAAAGAACGGCAGCAGCCTTTGGGTGACCGGATATGCCAGTGACACTTCATCGAAATCCACCGCCATCGCGCAAGAAACCTTCGGCGCACGTATCCGCTATGCGCATGGCAAACCGATCTTCGCATCCACCAACCTGGAATTGTCACTTGGGTATGAACAAAAGTCTTTTGACCGCGCGCAATTCCCTTTCGCGAGGCGCGAGGACGATACGGTTAGCGCCTCGGCCACGATGATCTTCAACAACCTCGACTATATGGGCTTCGCCCCCACTGCAGAAGTCAGTGCAAAGCGCACGACTTCCACGCTGGGGCAGTTCGATGTCGAAGACCTTGGTGTGAAGCTCGGATTGCGGTCGACCTTCTGACATGACCGAGCGCCTCCCCACGACCCGCCGCCTAGAGCGCGCTCTTGGCGACTTTGTTCGCACGCGGATGCAAGGGGGCATGGGCGAACTGCTCATGTTTTTCCTCAAGCAAGGCTGGGCGGCGCTGTTCGGGTTGCTGTTCATCATCGCTCTGATCGGGACCAAGCTGATCTGGCAGGACGACTGGGCGTTGCAGCGCTATGACGGGCTGTTCATCTTTGCGGTCACCACGCAGATTGCCATGCTCTATTTCAAGCTGGAGACATGGGACGAAGCGCGGGTGATCTTGCTGTTCCACATCACCGGCACCGCGATGGAGCTGTTCAAAATCCGAATGGGATCATGGTCTTACCCCGAACCCGGATTGTTCGTGCTGGGCGGCGTGCCGATGTTTTCGGGGTTCATGTATGCCTCCATCGGCAGTTACATCGCGCGGGTGATCCGCATTTTCCACATGCGGTTTGCGCCCTACCCGCCCTTGTGGGTGACCTTCGTGTTTGGTGCCGCCATCTACGTGAATTTCTTCGCGCATCACTACACGATCGACATCCGGCTGGGGCTGTTCGCCGCGTCGCTGATCCTGTTCGCCCGCACCCGCATCTGGTTCTACGCGGGCCAAACCCCGCGCTGGATGCCGATGCCGGTGGCCGCGTTCCTATGCGCCTTCGTCGTGTGGATCGCCGAGAACGTCGGCACCATGACAGGCACGTGGATTTATGCAGGGCAGTCGGCGTTGCAGATGGTCAGCTTTGCCAAGATGGGATCGTGGTATCTGCTGCTATGGGTGGCGTTTGTGACCGTCACGCTGGTGTCGCGCAAGGCATTGTCGCGCCACGCCATTCAGCCGGAGCTTCGGCCCTCGCCATCCGCGCCAGAGGCGCTAGACTATCAGGGACAGCAAACAAGGAGTCCCTGATGAAAGTCGAATTTCTGCACACCATGGTCCGCGTCAAGGATCTGGATAAGTCGATCGAATTCTACAAAATGCTTGGCCTGATCGAGCGCCGCCGTATGGAAAACGAAGGTGGCCGGTTCACACTGGTGTTCCTGTGCCCACCGGATCAGGCAGACGGGCGCGCCGATGTGGAGCTGACCTACAACTGGGATGGCGATGACGGCTTGCCGTCTGACGGGCGCCACTTTGGCCACCTCGCCTACCGCGTCGAGAATATCTACGAGATGTGCCAGAAGCTGATGGACGCGGGCGTCACCATCAACCGGCCACCGCGGGACGGGCATATGGCGTTTGTGCGCTCGCCCGACAACATCTCGATCGAGCTGCTGCAGATGGGTGATGCCCTGCCCGCCCAAGAGCCTTGGGCGTCGATGGAAAACACCGGGCACTGGTAAGCCTGTTGCCTTGGCCCGTCAGAAGGCGCGGCCAAGGCCACCTTATGCGACTTTGATCTTGAACAAAGCACCCTGCCCCGCCTCCGTGCTAGCAAATGGCCGAGCGTTTTCGGGAGGAGGCACGCATGACTGTATTAATCATTTACGCGACCATCGAGGGACAGACGGGAAAAGTCGCCCGATTTATCGAGGCCCAGCTCAACTCCGCAGGGCACGAAACGCGGCTGGTCGATGCGGCGGACAAGCTGGTGGATGTGTCGTTTGACGGCATCGACAAGGTCATACTGGCGGCCCCCGTGCATGAGCGACGTCATCCCAAGCCGTTCGAGACGCTGATCACCTCGGCGCATCGGGACCTGAATGCGCGCGACACGTTGCTGCTGTCGATCAGCATGAACGCGGCGTTCCCCGAAGGACATGAAGAGGCGCAGGATTACGTCGACGAGATGATGCTGCGCACGGGCGTGAAGCCCCGGACCGTCGCGCTGGTCGCAGGCGCCGTGCGCAACCACCGCTACGACTACTACGCCAGCCAAGTGCTGCGCCATGTGGTGCTGCGCGACCGCGAGTTTGATCCCGGAGCAGAGAGCCACGAGTTCACTGATTGGGACGCGTTAAAAGCCACCGTGGCGGGGTTCATCGACGCCCCTGCGAGCGCCTAGAGCGCGACTTCTAAACCGGAATAAGCGCAGCTGCGACGCGGCGGCCTTCGGAGAGCAGCACGTTGTAGGTGCGGCAGGCGGTTGGGGTTGCCATCAGCTCCACGCCGATTTCGACCTCGTCCAGCGCGTCGCGCAGGGCTTTGGGGATGTGGGTGATCTCGGGGCCGGTGCCGATAAACAATACGTCGAGCAGCTTGGCACGGCTCAGGATCGTTTCGCGGTCGTCGAAGCCGCCCCACGCGAACCGCTCGGTCGGGAGCAACAACTGGCCGCCCTGCACCACCTCGCCACCGATGCGAAAGAACCCCGGACCGTAGCCGTCGATCGGGGGTGCGATATCATAGGTGATTTCTGTCAGGCGCATGGTGTCAGTCCCAGAGTGGCAGGCCCATAAGAATGGCCGCCGCAATTATGGCATAAGCGATATTGCGGTAAAACACCTCAAAACGCGGAATAAAGATCGCCTGCCCCAGCTTGGCCCCGATACCGTAGGGAATAAGCAGGATTACGCCGAGGATAATCGCCTCGGTGGTCAGAATGCCTTGCAGCGCCATGCTGGGGAGCAGCAACAGGCTGCTGATGGTCAGGAACACCAGAGAATTGGCGCGGACCCGTGCGACCGGCTCGGAGCCGCTGAGTTGGAAGAGAAGCATCACCGGACCCAAGAGCCCCGTGGCCCCGCCGATGAAGCCTGTGGCGACGCCGATGCCCGCTTGCGTGCTGCGCAGTGACGACAGTTTTTGCCGCCAACCGCTCATCAACGCGGCCAGCGTGATCGCGGCCACGATCAGCACCGCCCAGCGGATATGGGTGACGTCACTGGTGCGCAGCAGGTAGATGCCGATGGGCGCGCCGAGCACGGAGAAGGCGATCATCGTCAGCACGGACGGTCGGTCCATTTGCGGCCACGCGCGCGGGACCAGCGTGACCAAGGACGCAAGGGCGGAGACGGAGAAGGAGGCGACCGCAAGCTCCGGCACCCAGAAGATCGTGGCGACCGGCATGAAGATCAGCGCCGCGCCGAAGCCTGCAAACCCGTAGACGATGCCCGCGATGATGGTGATACAGGTGACCCAGCCCAAGCCCGGTTGGGCAAGGGCTGGAGCCAGAAAATCAAGCATCGATGTTGGCGTATTGCCCGCCAGCGTTCGGGTCTTTCTTGGACCAGTCGCGCTTGACGCCAAGGAACAGCAGGATCGTTGAGGCCACGAAGATCGACGAGTATGTCCCGACGATAATGCCCCAGATCATCGCGAACACGAAGCCACGGATCACGTCGCCGCCCAGCACGAACAGCGCGATCAGCGCCAGCAAAGTGGTGACCGAGGTCATCATGGTGCGCGACAGGGTCTCGTTGATCGACAGGTTCAGCACCTCGGACAGGTCCTTGGTTTTATACTTGCGCAGGTTCTCGCGGACGCGATCGAAGACCACCACGGTGTCGTTGATCGAATAGCCGACAATGGTCAGCAGGGCCGCAATGATGGCGAGGTCGAACTTGATTTGCAGCTCCGAGAAGATGCCGAGTGTCAGCACCACGTCATGCACCAATGCGACCACGGCACCGACCGCAAACTGCCATTCGAAACGCAGCCAGATGTAGATCAGCACGGCGGTGATCGCGAGGATCACGGCGATGGCGGCGGTCTGGATCAACTCGCCCGAGACCTTGGGACCAACGGATTCAACCGACGGAAAGGTGATCTGCGGATCAATGGTTTGCAAGGCCGCCTCGACCGCGGCGATGGTTTCTGCCGTGACGGACTCGTCGCCCTCTTGGGCTTCGATACGGACCATGGCGACGTTCTGGTCATCGGCGAAGGTCGGATCGAACACCTCGGTGATCGACACATCGCCCAAGCCCGCAGGCTCAAGTGCAGCACGGTAGGCGGCCACGTCCACAGGTTGCGCGCTTTCGGTGCGGATCGTTGTGCCGCCACGGAAGTCGATGCCGTAGTTGAGGCCCTGGATCAGGAAGGACGCGAAGCCGATCACGATCAGCAGCGCCGAGATACCCAGCCAGAGCTTCCATTTGCCGAAGAAATCCCAAGATGTCTCGGAGGGGACGAGTTTCAATCGCATGGCTTAGACCTCGATCTGTTTGGGGCGGCGGCGTTCGAACCAGAACACGATGATCAGGCGCGTCACGTAGATCGCGGTGAAGACCGATGTCATGATGCCAAGGCCCAGCGTCACGGAGAAGCCGCGAACAGGGCCGGAGCCCATCACGAACAGGATAACGGCCACGATGAATGTGGTAACGTTGGCGTCGAGAATGGCCGACAGGGCCTTTTCGTAGCCCAGTTCGATCGCGCGGGCGGGGCCTTTGGAGGTTTTAAGCTCCTCGCGGATACGCTCGAACACCAGCACGTTGGCATCGACCGCCATACCGATTGTCAGCACGATGCCCGCGATACCCGGCAAGGTCAGCGTGGCCCCGATCAGGGACAGCAGGCCGAAGATCAGCCCCACGTTGATGATCAGCGCGATATTGGCGAAGAGGCCGAAGGTGCCGTAGCTGAGGAACATGAAGACCAGCACGCCGATGAAGGCGATGATGCAGGCGATTTTGCCGGCGTCGATGCTGTCTTGACCCAGTTCAGGCCCGACGGTGCGTTCTTCAAGGAATGTCATTTCGGCAGGCAAGGCGCCCGCGCGCAGCAGCACGGCGAGGTTGGTGGATTCTTCCACCGTGAAATTGCCGCTGATTTGACCGGAGCCGCCAAGGATCGCCTCGCGTATAACGGGCGCAGAGATCACTTCGTTGTCGAGCACGATAGCAAACGGCGCGCCGACGTTTTCGCTGGTGAAGACGCCGAACTTGCGTCCACCGGATGTGTCAAAGCGGAAGGTCACGGAAGGGCTGCCGTTCTGGTCAAAAGCGGGCTGCGCGTTGGCCAGATCCTCGCCCGTCACGACAGGGGTTTGCTCCAGAATGTAGAACGTGCCTTGCTCTTGAGGGTCGATGGACGGCACCAGAATTTGGCGGCCAGACACGCGCTCGTTCGGGTTAGAGGTCCGTGTGATGACCGGATGGAAGGTCAGCTTGGCGGTGGTGCCGATCAGCTCTTTCAACTCGGTCGCGGAGCCGATGCCCGGCACCTGAATAAGGATGCGGCGGTCGCCCTGGCGTTGGATGGTCGGCTCGCGGGTGCCAGCCTCGTCCACGCGGCGGCGGATGATTTCGAGCGATTGCTGCATGGTGCGGTCATCGGTGGCAACACGTTCCGCATCCGACAGCGTTACCGTCAGGATGTCGCCCTGCCCCGACACTTCGATGTCGTTGCTGCCCGCACCCGTCAGGCTGACCACAGGGGTCGCCAATTCACGCACAAGGCGGATGGCCTCCTGCATTCCGGCGGGGTTCGAGATTTTGACGCTCAGCGTGCCGGGGGCGGCGTTCTGGCGGCGGATGGTGCCCACGGTATCGCGGGCGTCCCGCAAGGCGTCGCGCACCTCCGGCCAGTAACCGTCCATGCGGCTGTCATAGACGTCTTCAACATTCACCTCGGCCAGCAAATGCGCCCCGCCCCGAAGGTCGAGACCCAGATTGACCAGCCCTGACGGCAGGAACCCCGGCCAGCCAGCGGCGTCCGCTGTAAGTTCCGGGGTGGCCGCCGCCCCCGCGTCGAGCGCGGTTACGGCGTCGTTGTGCTTTTCAACGGTCGGATAGAAGCCGTTGGGCAGCGCCAACGCCAACCCCACAAGCACCGTCAGCAGGATCATCACCCGCTGCCAGGAAGACATCTGAAGCATGGTTTATTTCGCCGGTTCGGTTTTGCTGACCACGGAAGCCAAGGTCGATTTGATCACGCGCACTTTGACGCCTTCCGCGATTTCGACTTCAACTTCGCCGTCTTCTTTGACTTTGGACACTTTGCCCACGATGCCGCCTTGGGTGATCACCTGATCGCCACGACGCACGGCTTCAACCATGGCTTGGTGGTCTTTGAGCTTCTTCTGCTGAGGGCGGATCAGCAAGAAATACATGATCGCGAAAATCAGGATGAGGGGGATGAATGAAGTGAAAGCGCTTCCTGCGCCTCCGGCGGCCTGTGCGTAGGCAGGTGTGACGAACATCTGCAGTCCTTTATCTATGGGCCAAGAGCGGCCTTTGTCAGTTGCGCCGCACCCTACCTTCGGGGCCTAGGGGCCGCAAGGCGGGTTCAGTCGGAAAATATAGGTTCAATTGGTCTTTGTGATGAGGCATATGGGGCCTCACGATCAACTTTTGAATAAGGACGAGACAGAGATGCACGACATCCGCATGATCCGCGAGACCCCAGAGGTCTTTGACGCCGCCATGAAGCAGCGCAAATCGGATGTGTCCTCGTCCGACGTTCTGGCCATCGACGCGGCCCGCCGCGCCAAGATTAGTGCGGCCGAGGAAGCCAAGGCCGCACAGAACGCCGCCTCCAAGGAAGTGGGGGCCGCGAAGGCCAAAGGCGACGAAGCCGAGTTCGAGCGTCTGCGTGCATTGGTCGGCGACAAGAAAGCCGAAGTGGCGCGTCTGAATGACGAAGCCAAGCTGGAAGACGACAAGCTGACCGAGTTGCTGATGGGCCTACCCAACATCCCGATGGACGGCATCCCCGAGGGTGACAGCGAGGATGACAATGTCGAAATCAACCGCTGGGGCACCCCGCGTCGCTTTCCGTTTACGCCGAAAGAGCATTTCGAATTGCCGGGCGTCGTGCCGGGCATGGATTTCGAGACGGCGGCGAAGCTGTCCGGCTCGCGGTTTGTGCTGCTGAAGGGTGCTGTGGCACGTATTCACCGTGCCTTGGCGCAGTTCATGCTCGACACCCATGTGGAGAACGGCCTGACCGAGACATGGACCCCCGTTCTGGTGAACGAAGCGATGATGTATGGCACGGGCCAGCTGCCGAAATTCGGCGAGGACAGCTACCAGACGACCAACGGCCAATGGCTGATCCCGACCTCCGAGGTGACGTTGACCAACATCGTCAACGGCGAGACCGTGGACGAGGCCAAGCTGCCAATGCGCATGTGCGCCCATTCGCAATGCTTCCGCTCCGAAGCGGGCAGCGCGGGCCGCGACACGTCGGGCATGCTGCGTCAGCACCAGTTCGAAAAGGTCGAGATGGTGTCGATCACCAAGCCCGAGGACTCGCGGTCGGAACTCGACCGCATGACCGCCGCCGCCGAGAACTTGCTGGAAACGCTGCTTATTCCGTTCCGCACGGTGGTGCTGTGTACCGGCGACATGGGCTTCGGAGCAGAGCGCACGCATGACATCGAGGTGTGGTTGCCCGGCCAACAGGCGTACCGCGAGATTAGCTCGATTTCCGTGATGGGCGCGTTCCAAGCGCGGCGGATGAATGCGCGGTTCAAGCCTGCGGATGGCGGCAAGCCGGAATATGTGCATACGCTGAACGGCTCTGGTCTAGCGGTCGGGCGCTGCTTGATTGCAGTGCTGGAGAACGGGCAGCAGGCGGATGGCTCTGTGGAACTCCCCGTGGCGCTGCACCCGTATCTGGGCGGCAAAACCACGCTGGACCCGTTCGGTACGCTGATATAACGCAATCAGCACGTGGCGGATGTTTTCTTGGAACCTGAACGCTATATATCGCGTTTGAGAGCGCGGCTTGCCCGCTAAATCAAGAAGGGTGGCGCATATGAAAGCTTGGGCAGTATTGATCGCGGCAGTGGCATTTGTTGTGTCGCCGTTTGTTACCGAAGGTTTCGCAGGCTTCCGGCCTGACCAGTTCCCGATTCCGCAAGACGACGCACCCGTGCAGCCGTCAGGCTACGCCTTTTCCATCTGGTCGGTGATTTATCTGTGGTTGCTGGTCTCCGCTGTGGTCGGTGTCTGGAAGCATCGCGATAACCCTGCTTGGGAGGCCGCGCACTTGCCGCTGATCGCGTCGCTTGCCATCGGGGCGTTCTGGATCAAGGTGGCGACGCTCTCTGTTATCTGGGCGACCGTGTTGATCTGGGCCATGCTGCTGACCGCGATCTGGGCGCTGGTTGCTGGGCGCGCGATCAAGCCCGCTTGGGAATTTGCCTTACCTGTCGGGTTATATGCAGGGTGGCTGACCGCGGCGTCCTGTGTCTCCATCGGGCTGCTGGGGGCCGGGTATGGCATTGGCGGAAACGCGGTCATGTGGGCCTTGCTGATGGTTGGCGTGGCCATGCTGATCGGCGTGCTGGTACAAAAGCAGGCCTTCGGTATCTGGACTTACGCGCTGGCGCTGGCTTGGGCCTTGGTCGGCGTCATGGTCCGCAATGGCACCGAGACTTTGTCCGTCACGCTGTTTGCACTGGCCGGAGTTGTTGTAATTTCGGGACTTGCCCTGCGTCAGTTGCGCGCCGAAGCCTGACCCCGCTTTACCGACCGCCCAGTTTTCCCTAAAGCTAGGCTAAAAAGGTCGGTCACTTCCATGCGCATTCTGATTACCAATGACGACGGCATTAACGCACCGGGCCTAGAGGTCATTCACGCCATCGCAACCGAGGTCGCTGGTGCCGGTGGTGAGGTCTGGACCGTGGCCCCCGCCTTCGAGAAATCCGGCGTCGCCCATTGCATCAACTACGCCCACCCCACCATGCTCGTGGAGCTGGGCGAGCGCCGCTTCGCCGCCGAGGGCGCGCCTGCGGATTGCGTGCTGGCGGGCGTTCACGAGGTTATGGGACTGGCCAAGCCGGACCTGATCCTGTCAGGCGTCAACAAGGGCAACAACTCTGCCGAGAACACGGTCTATTCCGGCACCATCGGTGCCGCCATGGAAGGCGCGTTGCAGGGGGTGAAGTCGATTGCCATGTCGCAATATTTCGGCCCTGCCAATGTGAAGCTGGAAAATCAGTTCGATGCGTCGGCCCAGCACGGCGCAGCGCTTGTCAAAAACCTGCTTGAAAACGGCATTTGGGGCGGTGATGGCTACCAGACCTTCTACAATGTCAACTTCCCGCCTGTTGCGGGCGCGGATGTCAAAGGCACCCGTGTGGTGCGCCAAGGCTTGCGAAAAACCGGAGGAATGGGCGTGCAAAGCCACATGCCGCCCAACGGTCGCAGGTACCTTTGGATCAAGGGCAATCCGCAAAACACCTGTTCGGGCGAGAACACAGACGCCACGGTCAATATTGACGGCTGGATTTCGGTCACCCCGATGCGCTGCGACCTGACGGCGCATGACCTGTTGGACGATCTGGAGAGCCGCTTGCCATGAATGACGCGACGACCTCTGAAGCGGAACGCAAAATGCAGTTTCTCTTTGGTCTGCGCTCCAAGGGGGTGATGGACCAACGGGTTCTGACCGCCATGGAGAAGGTCGACCGTGGCGCGTTCGTCACCGGCACATTTTCCGACCGCGCCTACGAGGACATGCCCCTGCCGATTGCCTGCGGGCAGACCATTTCGCAGCCGTCGGTTGTGGGGCTGATGACGCAGGCGTTGGACGTGCAGCCGCGCAACAAGGTGTTGGAAGTCGGCACCGGCTCCGGCTATCAAGCGGCGGTGTTGAGCCACCTCGCCCGCCGCGTCTACAGCGTCGACCGCCATGCGCGCTTGACACGCCCTGTGCGCAAGCTGTTTCAGGACCTGGACATCCACAACGTCACCATCGTGACCGGCGACGGCAGCTATGGCTTGCCCGAACAAGCGCCGTTTGATCGCATCCTTGTGACCGCCGCTGCGGAAGATCCTCCCGGCCCCCTCTTGGCGCAACTGCGCGAGGGCGGTATCATGGTTGTGCCGGTGGGGCAGTCCGACGCGGTGCAAAGCCTGATCAAGGTGACAAAGACCCCGCAAGGGTTTGACTACGAAGAACTAATGCCGGTTCGCTTCGTCCCTCTGCTAGAGGGTTTGGGGCAGGACTAAACCAAAAGGCCCAGACATAAGGGCCATGGATTGAGGAAGAAGATTATGCGCAGCAGGCGTTTTAGCAAGATATTGCCTATGGTGGCACTGGGATTCGGGCTGTCGGCTTGCGACGGGCAGATCGGGCAAAGCATTGCCAATCTGGATCTGGATTTGCGCGGCACTGCCGGCGGTTTGGACACGTCCAGCGCGGCACGCCAAGCGACCGGAACACGGCCAAGACCCGACAACAGGGGCGTGATTTCCTACCCGAATTACCAAGTGGCCGTGGCCGAACGTGGCGACACCGTGTCCTCGGTCGCCACCCGTATCGGGGTGAACCCGCAAGAATTGGCTAGCTACAACGGGTTGCGCCCAGGCGACAAGCTGAACAAGGGCGAGGTTCTGGCCCTGCGTGGCACGGTTGCGACCGCGCCTACAACGACAGGTGGCAACACCCAGCCGCTCGACATTACCGAGATTGCGACGACCGCCATCGGGCGCGCGCCGCAATCGCAGGTCCCGCAAGGCACCGCCAGCAAACGTATCGACGGGCCAGAGCCCATTCGCCATCAGGTGGGCCGTGGCGAGACCGCCTACTCCATCTCGCGGCTGTATAACGTGTCCGCGCGCTCGCTGGCCGAATGGAACGGGCTTGGCCCCGATCTGGAGGTCCGCGAAGGTCAATACCTGCTGATCCCCGTGGCCAAGGACGGCTCGCCAACGGTGAAAGCACCGGTTCAGGAGGCCGCGGTTGTAGCCCCCGGCGCTGGCAGCCCTACCCCGCAACCGCCCTCAGCGACAAAACCGCTTCCGGCCGAGAAGATCGCGCCAAAGGTCACACCAGCCGCGGCCCCTGCCGCAACACCGGCAGCCCCGGCGGCGGCAAGCAAAACGGCGAAGCTTCTGGCCCCCGTGTCCGGCAGCGTGTTGCGCCCCTACAAGAAGCGCAAGAACGAAGGCATCGACATCTCGGCCAGCACCGGAACTCCGGTCAAAGCGGCTGCCGATGGCGAGGTCGCAGCGATCACCCGTGACACGGATCAGGTGCCAATTCTGGTGCTGCGCCACGCCGGAAACCTGCTGACGGTGTATGCCAATATCTCGGATATTACGGTGAAAAAGGGTGACAAAGTCACGCGTGGCAAGACCATTGCGAAAGTTGGCAAGGGCTCCCCGAGCTTCCTGCATTTCGAAGTGCGCGAAGGGTTTGAAAGCGTCGATCCGGCGCCATTCCTGAAGTAGCAATTAAGGCAAAGGCGGGGAGTTTTGCCAAAACACTCCCCGCTTTCGTCTCAATTCGGCCCGTAAATACCCCGATTTGGAGGTCATTGTTCACTTAGCGTAAACAGTGATCGGGGCCTCCAATGCCCATCTACTACGGATATTCCAACGCCATTTTTGGCACGCAGAGCACTGTCAACGGCTCGGCGCATAACTATGCCTATGGCCCGCCCTCCGGCGGGACTTGGACATGGACCGGGGTGAGCACCAGCTTCCATGTGCGCGAAAACGACGGCGCGACCCAGTACAATGGTGATCCGACCAACGAACAAATCAGTGCCCAAGAGCAATTTGGCGGGGTCGGCGAGCAGGTCACGCTTATCGGCGGAACTTATTACCAGACGATCTGGGACTACACGTTCCAAGTGACCGCCCCCGATGGCACAGTATACCGCATCGGCGTCATCGACGTTGATTTGAACACCGACGACGACGTCGAAGACACCGTCGGCGGGGTTGCGGAAAACGGCTATTATCTGGTGTTCCCTGACGGCGTGCCACCAGCAGGCGTCAACTATACCATTGGCGGCATTGTCGAAAACGACAACATGACCCCCCATACGGGTCTTGGCGCGCAAGTTGTGTGCTTCGCCGCCGGAACCCTGATCGAGACCGAAAATGGCCCCGTCGAGGTGCAATATCTGCAACCCGGTGACAGGATCATGACCCGCGATGCCGGGCTTCAGGAACTGACATGGACCGGCGGTCGTCGCGTGGATGCAACGGGCGATCTGGCCCCCATCGTCATCACCAAAGGCGCGCTTGGCAACGACCGCGATCTGGTGGTCTCGCCCCAGCACCGCATGCTGATCGAGGGCTGGCAGGCCGAGCTTTGGTTTGGTGAGGCGGAAGTGTTCGTGAAAGCCAAAGACCTCGTGAACGACGATACGATCTATGTCCGCGAGGGCGGCAAGGTCAATTATCACCACATTCTGTTCGAGGACCACCAAGTGGTGTTTGCGGAAGGGGCAGCGTCGGAAAGCTTCCACCCCGGCCCGCAAGCCTTTGGCGCGCTGGACCAAGGCCCCCGCGACGAGCTGCTGCGCCTGTTCCCCGATCTGTCCAATGTGTCGGCGCCTGTCATGCCTGCCGCGCATATGAGCCTGAAAGGGTTCGAGGCGGTGTGCTTGTTGCATTGAGGGATTGGCTCAATGGCAGCTATGCGGACGAAGCCGCCGTTCGGCATATTAGTGTCGCGGCCTCAAACTAAGAGAATTGAGTTTTTAAATTTTAACAAACATGGCATAAATTGAACCACCTCAAGTTCGACAGAAATGTTAGCCTCAATGAATAACAGAAAACTTCTTTTGACCTTAAAATCTTGGGCTACTGGTAGGTTTCTTCTTTGGAAAAACGCTTATAATAGCGACTGCAAGTGCGGCGTTGCTATGGTGGTTGATTGAACCAATCATACAGAAAATTTGTGAAGATAAGACCGAAGAATGATGGCCGATTGAACAGTAACACTGGGCTCTCTCCTGACGCCTTTGCCGCGTTTGCTGCGAAGGGCCGCTGCAGGAAACATAGCCGTTCGCTGCGCTGTGCACGAACTGGTAAGACGCGGACTTTTTAGACATTCGGTTCACCTGCGCCAACCGCTGCTTTCATGAATTTCGACCATCGATAAGTTCATTTTCAAGCCAATCCTCCGTTCACGAGCTTGATGCGCAGTCCGAACAATCTGAGGTACAGGAAATCCGAGCTGCGCCGGGGGGCTCACGACGGTAAAACGGCGCGGGTAAATTCGCCTGTAGATGCGCCTTTCATGAGACATCAAGGCCTCGCGGCCCTGCTGCTCCCGCCCGCTCGACGATGCGCGGCAAATCTCCTTTCAGGCGGTCAATCGAAAAAAACTGCAATCTGTGGTATAGTAACTGCGCTCCATTTACCTTTTTCCGTCAATTTTTCATGCAGGTCTCTGATGTTTGAGATTATTTTTCAGATTCGCGATGTAATGATTTTCCGCATCTTTGACGCAATGCGCAAAGCCGCGCTTCCCATCTTTCCCCAAACTCTGACGACGCCGCTGCCGATAGATTTGGGCGACGGCACGTCGGTGTCGGCGGTGATCAATATCCCGGACCACGTGTTTCCACTTTCGCTTGACGAGAGTGATCAGGTCATCGAGCTTTCGATGCCGGAAATTCCTTTGCAGCTTGTTGCGACCTCTGGAGTTGCAGGCGGGGATACCCTTTACGAGACAGAGATAGCCTATTTGCTACGGTTGCCGATCTCGACAGATACGTCGGATCCGGACCGGGTGCGCGTGGGCTCCGATCCGGCTGATTTTGGCGCAGGCACCGTCAGTGCAGCCCTCTCCGATGGCCATCCGCTTGAAGATGACGCGGTTCTGTTGGGGCTTCTCAACCGGATTTTTCAGGCGCTTTTGAACGACGGCGGCTTCCCGATGACCCAGGAAATTCAGGACGCACCGCTGCCTGGGATGCCGTTCGAAATTTCGACCTTTATCTGGTTCAATGAGAGTATTCAGTCGACCGATGCACTGTCAGCGCGGGTCGAGCCTTCGCCAGTGCCTGGACCGGCATTCCGCTTCGTCGTTCCGTTGGAGTTCACCGCCAGCCTGGAATTGCCCAATAGCGAGACACCGCTGAATTCGGTCAACGCGCTGGCTGAAATCTCCGCCGATGTCGCTGTGTTGCGCGATCTCAATCCTGGTGGCAACACTCCGGCTCAGATAACAATTCGCCTAGCGGATGCCGTGATCGAACTGAACATACTGCAAATTCTCTCAGGTCCCGATATCACCGCGGATCCCGCATTGTGGTATGCGATTCAGGACTTCGTGCGCGACCGTGTGCAAGCGGTGTTGGAAGACATTGGCGATCAGACCATTCAGATGCTGTCGACCGATCAGATCATTGGATTACTGGTCGGATTAATGCGTGATGCGCTGATCACGGACCGGGACGACGATGGTGAGCCGGATTTCATTTCGCTGTGGGAAACCGCACGTGATGAGCAAATCGACACCGTCGACGTGGCCATCACCGACGATGCGCTTTCTATCGGGATCAATGGTGATGGTGGCAGCGACATCGCCGACACGGAGGTCTTTATTCCGACCAACCGTGATTTTGCCGTGCGCGTCAGCGGTGAGCCGCTGCTTGAGGAAATCGCGATATTGCTGGTCACTCCTGCGGAATACGATGATGTGGCGGGTGTCTTGCGCCTTGCCACCATCACGCCCGAAGGCTCTACCAACATCACCCTGCGCGGGTTCGAGAGCGAAAGCGGAACCGTGCGTGCTGGCACACGGCTGGTGATCGACGGGTTCAACTATCGGGTGTTGGCGGACGCCGAAATCTCGCGGTTGGATGACGACGATAATGACCCGTCAGAGGGCAATAACCGCAACCAAGCTGAGGTGTCTATCGACACTGCACTGCCTGAAGACTTCAGCGATGATACGCGAGTGCGGGTGGAATTCGGTCTCGGCTTGCCGATCACGCAGCGGCTCACCAGCCTTTGGGATTTCCGCGTTAATGACGACGTCACGCCGAGTCTCGAGAACGGGGCAATTCGCCTTGCCGGTCGCGGACGGCTGATACGAACCTTGCCGGATATTGGCGCCGATATCTCGCTCCGCCTTGGGATGGGCTGGGAAGGGACCGGTACAGTGCGCGGCGGCGGGCAGATTGGAGACAGCCTGGCTATCGCGACCATTTCCGAAACGCTGCGCAGCTATTCCGAGGGATCGCTTGTCGTGGTCGATGATGACCGCACTGTCTATAGCGTAAGCGATGATGCGGCGGCGGGCGACACAACGCTTGAATTGTCGGAACCGCTGGGCCAGTCGCCGGATGACGGGGCCATGGTCTCTCTGCGCTGGTTGGCCATCGGGCGCGTGCTTGGGGCGTCCCAGTCAGATGACAGACTGCGTCTTGGCAACTTGACGGAAGGCGCGGGGCTCATTCCGTCCGGCGCGTTCCTAATCGTATCGGGCGTGCGTTTCCGGATAGAAGATGACGCTGCCATCGCCGTTGCCGGAACAGCAACAGTGCGTCTGTCAAAGCGGCTGGATGACGAGCTGACCTCGGCCCCTGATATGGGTGATCGGGTGACAATTAGCGGTGGCTGGTCCGGACGCGCCATTGTGGCTCAGGACGATGCACTGGGCGACACCATCGCCATTCAAAGCATCAGTCGGACGATCCCAAGCGGGACGGAACTGACCATCGCCGGGATCAACGGCACCTTCAAAGTGGTCAATCCGCTCGACAATGAAGGCAACCGCATGGAGGATGTGGAGATTGTCGGCAACGCCGCAGAGGTCCTGCTGAAAAATCAGGCGGTCGATGAGATCCGCAGGCTCCTTCCAGAACTTTCGAACGACGCGCTGTTGTGGGAGCTTTTTGGTCAACCACCCGAGAACGCTACGGTGCGTCGCCGCGCAGGCGGGCAAGGCACGGATGTACGCCGCATCGGAAACGTTGACGTCAACCTCGACAGCCCTTTGCTCGAAGCATTGGCGGCCATTGGCGGCGCGATTGCAGGGCTAGTCGTGCCCGGTGGTATCTTTCTGCGCGGGGTGGTTGCCGCTGTCGTCGGAGTCATCTTGCGCAACGTCTTTCGCAACCTGCTGAAGCGCAAGGCAAACGGGTTCGACATTCCCGATGTTATTGACTTGCCGATTGAAGACCAGCTTCGTGGGCTGGGTGTCTTTCTATCGCCGATCCTGAACAACCCGATCGAGATATCGCCGGACGGTTTGTTGTTTGCCGGGCAGGCGACACCGGCCAGCGCTTATCCTGAAACGGACGAGCTGCGGGCCGAGACCATGGGGCCTTTTACCTTCACTGCCGCTGAGCCCGGTCAGCTTTTGGGCAGTGGACCGGCGCCAGCCACCGCGTATCGCTGGCAGACGGGTGATGGTGCGCTGCTCAACGGACCATCTGCGGCGCACACATACATCAGACGCGGCACCTATGTGGCCGCGTATTCGGGGCTCAACACGCGCTTGATCGCTGAGAGACGAACAAGTGCATTGGCACGCGTTGATGTGCGCAATGTCCCCCCCGTTCTTGGTGTCCTGCCGCAGCTTTCGGGCCTTGAAGGCGAAGAAATCGTGCTGACGGCAGATTTTACCGATAGTGCCTATACCGATGCGCATCGCGCTATCGTGCACTGGGGTGATCACTCCTTGCCTGAATTTGCCGAGTTGACCGAAATTCTGGGACCACCCCAAACAACCGGCGCGCTGACTGCGCGGCACCGCTATTGTGACAATGGCGAATTCATCGTCACGGTAATTATTGAAGACGCACAAGGTGGTACGGAACGGCGCGAAACCCGCGCGCTGATCGAAAACGTACCTCCGACGGTAGAGGCGGGCCCGGATGTGTTTGCGCATCCCTGCGTGCCAATCCGGCTTGTCGGGCACTTCACGGACCCTGGATGGTGCGACACTCACACCGGTGTCTGGGATTTCGGGGATTGCAGCGCCCCATTTCCGGCCACCATCGAACAGACGAACGAGCCTTACATCGGACGCGGCACGGCCACAGCGACGCATTGCTATACCGACTGCGGCGTTTGGCAGGTGCGCTTGACAGTCACAGACGACGATGGCGGTGTCGGTACAGACTCGCTGGTCGTCACCTATAGCGATCTGAAAAACGGCAGTTTCGAAGATGGCTTCGCGCGGTTTGACCTTGGCGATGTAGGACGACACTGGCAGCCATATGCGCGTCCGGCCACGTCTGTTCCGCCACCCGAGCCGGTGTTTGCATGTGAAAGCTGCATCGTTTTTGAAGGTGACAGTGCGCAATCGATCCGCGCGCTGGGATACGAGTATGCGGGCCTTTTGCAGAGTTTCGGTGCGAATGTAGGCTGGGAATACCAAGTGGTGGCCCGGATGCAGATCACCGGGCGCACGGCCACGGGTTGGCTAGGCATCGATCCGGAGGGCGGCGACGATCGCGCGGCCTCTTCGATTGTCTGGCGCAGCCTTGCCGCCGTTGAGGGTTGGCAAGGCGTGTCCACTCGCGCGGTGGCCGCGGCAGACCAGGTCACCGTCTTTGCTGAAGTGCGCGAACCGGGCAATCAGTCGCTCATTCTTGATGCTGTTGCGATGCATGCCTATCCATGTCCACCGCAAGAGACCGAACCAGAAGAGCCATGCGGCCAGCCCGAGGATCCGCCGGACGAAGAAGTCTGTGTGTTGCTGCGCGAACTGACCCTGACGCCTCCATTTACCTCTCCGCTCAATTTTGGCGATTTCTCGTTCGAGCTGGCCAGCGGTGGCAACCTCACGACCGTGACCTTTGGGGCGCCGGCGGGTGCGCGCAAGCTGCTCATTCCTGACAGCGACAGGCCTAATCACCTAATTGTCACCCCGCCAGGAATGGCAAGCTCAGCAACCGCGACAGTGTCCGGCCCGCCAGATCAGTTGATCGAACTGCGGGCCCGTTCGGCCGGCGGCGCGCTGCTTGCATCCGACCAAAGCACTCAGGCTGGGATCCGCGAACTGACCGTCACCGCCGCGGGGATCGCCACCTTGGAGTTGTTCAGCGCGCGGCGCGGCACTTTGCACAGGCTCTGCGTCAACAACAGCCCAGGACATGCGGGGCCGGACGAATTCACGGCTCAGCTACCATTCCCTCAACCCGGTTAATCGAAAGGATATCTCGCTATGACACGTTCCCTGATTGCTCTCATTGGCCCCTCAGCCATTCTTTTGGCAAGTTGCACCGCCATCATCGACTCCCATGGAAATGGCTCATCACCCGCTGGCCCCGGCGATCTTCCCGGTCCACCACCGGGCGATAGCATGAGTGCCTCGGGGCAAGTGTTGTTCAACGGCGGCAGTATGCAGTTGTTAGCCACGACGGGCAATCAGACCGGCGTCGCCTTTCGGCCTGATGAAGACCACGGCAGCCCGGATGAATACACCCTGTCCTTTGCGGGCGTGATCACCCTGATCACAGCGCAGCCAGTGGTCGCGGTGGATGTTTTTGACACCAGTCAACGCCTTGGTTGCGGGCTTGAAATCAGCGGAGGCGAGTTCCGCCTTGTGAGCGGCAACGGGACCAACGTGATCGGCACCTATAGTGCGCAGGCCGATGAGCATCGTGTGATCCTGCGCATTGCGGATCGCTGCTTTGTTAACATTCGCCAGTTCGGACAGGGATTGGGCCCCAACTCCCCACTGACCGCACCGGTGATCGAGGCCGCAGCACCGATGGCGGCAAGTGATTTCGGGATACTGGAACGTGTGCAGGTCGCATACGAGCAAGTCACGCCAAACACGCCGGGCAGCTACTTCCTTGGCAGGCTTACCGTCAGTGCGAGGTAACCCTGTCCCAGAGCTGTGCGTGTCGGCCAGGAGGTGCAATAGCTCTGGTTTAGGGGATAATGTATCATGGCCTGGCCCTCGGCTACCTTGCTCACATTGATTTGGAAGTTTCTCAATCTCTTTTTCGGTGCAAAGAGTTTCGAAAGGTCAAATGAGTGAAGGCCGGATTTTTGAGATGATTGAAGAACAAGGTTTCAGCGTAGCGCGACATAGGATGTCGACAATACAGGTTTGTCGCTAACGCCGTTTCATCTATGGGCTTTCTAACTGTTCAATCGCAAATGGCACCCCGACCCACCTAGTTGACGTTGCTCAACAGTAGCTGAGATTTTCGAAAGCGGACCATAGCCATGCTGCATGAGATTTGCGAGTTGCGGACCTATTCCCAGCTTTCTCTGCCTTTCGCACCAAAGGCCGGTCTGGGAATTCGTGCCGTTCGCCGTACCATGCATAAACTGACACAATGCGGACCAAGCAGACCTTGTCGACCGCGTGGCCAATGACCGCTTTTGAAATGCAGCGCCGGGAGCCCGACGCACCAAGGGCGGGAAGCCGTCGTTCGCTGCAAGTGCAAATTGATTTATGCCGTATGATGAAAATGGACGCTTAACGCGCGGTGACATCGATGTTGCGTTGAGCGCCGTCGGCGTCTTCATAAACATCCGAACGCAGATCAAGCTGAAATGCACGCGGATGCTCGGCGTTTTCGAGCCGTAGCAGATCTTCCAGGCCCCAATTGCAGATGGTCAGTTGCTCTGGCAGGAACAGCGTAACCGAGAGATAGCCGCCATTTGGATAGCCGTTATCAGGGCGGTTTGGAAACAATATCTCGATGTCCATTTTACGGCGCGCCAGCCCTGCATAAGACACTAAATCTCCGCCGCCAGACGGATTAAAGACCGAGAAAACCATCTGGGCTTTATCAGGTATCGCGACCGGAAAGTTAATCAGAAACCTCAGCGGCACCGAGGCTTCTGTCGCTATTGGAGTGACCGTCTTGTCGGTGAGTAAATAAGCTTCTTCGTATTCAGGAAGGCTGACAAGGCGGCAACTGGCGACATTGGCAGGGTCGGACATTACTGTTCTCCAGGCAAGGAAAAGAATGGCAATTGAAACGGCGAGAATGGCTGTGCGGGCAATGAGTTTCATGCAGCCTTCCTTAAGGGGTGATTGTGGCGAAACCGGGCGGCTCGCTTGCTGGGGTGCTATGTTGCACGGGTAGTGCCAAAGCTCCTGCTGTGGGCCATAACGCGTAGTCGTTCGTTCCTTCGGCACTTCCTCCCCAAAGCCCCATAACCCCACTGCCCAAATCGGGGTGCGGGATTGCTTCGTATTGAGGCGATAGCGTGATCAAAGACCCTTCATGTGCTGCGCGCCCTGTGCGTAAGGCGGACTTGATTGTTGGTTCGTCGGCACGGTCGCGTACGACATCGCCATAAAATGTTTTTCGGTGGTAAGCCCTGACGGTTACGTTGAAATGGCTGGCCATCACCTGCCCAAGGCTTGATCCCGCAAATGGAGCAACCGCGGTGCGGCACGCATAAGAATAGATTTTACCGTCGGGATCAAAGATATCTGACGGTAAGCCGGTTATGTCGCCGCCGGTGATGTCGACCCTTGGGCTTGCGTTATAATTTAGGGCTAACTTTCCGGGCAATCCATGAGAAAACACGACCAAATTGCGAATCTTATATTCAACGCCATCTACAGTACGGGTCCTTAGATGCGTTAGAACATCAGCCTTTGAAGCGCACCGTACGATGTTGATGCTTAGATTATCTCTCAGCCAATCCAGCGCCAAGAGCTCGCCTCGCACATATCCCGTAGGTACATAAAGGACCGACGTACGCCCTACGGAACGCAAATACCCTGGAGGTGGGTTGCGTCCTTGTGCGAGCGCAAAACCCGAACACAGGAACATGTTTTGGAGCCAAAACATGCGGTACTGCATTTCGGAGCCGATGATAATAACGTTCTCCATCTCGCAAGGGCAGCGTTGGGCCGTGCCATCAGCATCGTCTTCAGACGAAAAGTCATTCATGGAACGCTCCATTCATGTCAGGCAACGCGCGCGCCGCAGCAAGGAAACTTCGCGCTGCACTTAAATCGTCGGGGAAGGCTCCAGAGCGGACATGATCGCGGTGGATGGCTTCGTAAGAAATGCCGCGCTGTGAGAATAGCACACAGGCCAACACGTAGTCGTAAATTGCTTTCTCGCGGTGATAGCCCGCGAGTTTGGCCGCGCCACACCATGCGTCCACCTGTGCAGTGTCTAGATTATTTTGCGGTAATTCTGTGCGCATTGCGCTGGCCACACGCGTGCAAAATCTAGCCCAACGGGCCTGCTTGAAATACGGCGCATAGATGCTGACGATATCGCGTGACGAGGCGACGCGAGTGGCTGGCGTGTTGATCTGAACTAAGTGAACCATGTCGCCCACCTGCCAGAACACGGCGCTCAGTACGCCTGCCCCAAAACGGCGATACGCTTCCGCTGGGTCACTTTCAAAGAGCGGCCAAAACGCGCCCGCCATTTGAGGCTCCCAGAAGCGAAAGTAGAACCAGTTGTCGTGCGCATCGCGCACACGCACCAGCTTACGCAAGTGGCCCCAGACGGCATCGAACCCTTGTTCGGATTGAACGAAGATGCCAGCATTCATTCCCCATAAATGCCAACCTGTGGCACTACCCGTGGCCTGCGTGAACAGGTTTCTACTGAACGTCGTGTTCGGTTTCAACTGCACCAACCACGGCCCATGTGGGCCGTATTTGTCCAATGTGTCCTCAGTGAAGAGACATCGATGCGGTAACCCAGATGTCTCGAGAAGTTCTGGTAGCAAAGGCACCACTGCCGCATCCAGGATTGCATAGCAATATAAGTCGGGGGCGGCTGGGAAGGTCAAATCGGCCAAAATTTCGGGCGCATCTTCCTTTTCTGCCAAGCCAAATTGTGTATCGAGCGGGACGATCGGTCCAAGCTGCGAAACGGAAAAATAAGTATGGTCCTGCGCTGATTGCGGACGCGGGGATTCAAAAGTAGTCAAACCAGTCACCAAAAAAATATTTCACTAGTATTTACAATAATTTCTAGGCTTTCAAGCCAGTTAAGAAAATCTTCGGAATTGTATGAATTGGTCGATGACCGCATTTAGCAGATGCAGCGAATGTCTCCTTCGACGGTCTGCGTTGCTGCATTAAAACGTCATGGTGAACGGCAGCTCAGGGCCGATAGCAGTCCCCTGCCGAGACCACCCAGAGGTCGGCTATGCGGGAAAAGCACCATTTTGCTGCACGTCCGCCAATGTCCGGTTTCGCTCTTACGCTTTGTGACATGGACCAACTATTCAGAGAAAAGGTAAATGGCGGATGGCACCGACGTCTTAGTGCCACCCGCGATGCCTTAGAAGCCTTCAAGCACCAATTTACCCTTGGCTTTGTTGCTTTCGAGAATTGCATGGGCGCGTCTCAACGTGGCCGCATCGATCTTTCCCAAAGTCTCGGTCGCTGTTGAGCGGATCTTGCCTGCGTCAAGCAGATCAGCCACTTCATTCAAGATGTCATGCTGGCGGGTGATATCGGCAGTTTGGAATAAGGACCGCGTGAACATCAGTTCCCAATGGGTCGAGACGGCTTTGATCTTGAACGGCATGATGTTGAGCGTCTCAGGGTCGTCGATCAGGCCGAACCGGCCTTGTGGGGCGATAAACTCGGCGATCTGTTCGATGTATTGATGGGTGTGCGTGGTTGAAAACACATAGCCAGGCTGACCAACTCCCAAGGCCTCGATTTGGGGTGTAAGGGGTTTTGTGTGATCAATCACGTGATGTGCGCCAAGGTCTTTGACCCAGTCATGAGTCTCGGGACGCGAAGCGGTGGCAATGACCGTCATATCTGTCATGGCGCGCAGCAGCTGGATCGCGATGGACCCCACGCCGCCTGATCCGCCGATAATGACAACCGCATTGGCCGCACCGGGGACGGGTTCATTGACGCGCAAACGGTCGAACAACATTTCGTAAGCCGTCAAGGCGGTGAGGGGAAGGGAGGCCGCTTGCGCCGGTGTGATCGACCTCGGGGCTTTGCCGACGATACGCTCGTCCACGAGGTGGTATTCGGCGTTTGTGCCGGACCGATTGATCGCGCCCGCATACCAGACAAGATCGCCTGCTTTGAACATGGTCGCGTCTTCGCCAACGCTGACAACTTCACCGACTGCATCCCAGCCTAGGATCGCAGGGGCGTCGCCTTCGGGTGGTCGGTTCATGCGGATTTTAACGTCGACAGGGTTAACAGACACGGCTTGCACGTGCACCAGCAGGTCGCGGCCTGTGGCAACGGGTGTGTCGATCTCGATGTCGATCAGGGAGTCTGCGCGATCAAGCGCGCCTGCGATTTTGTATCCAACGGCTTTCATAGTCTGGTCTCCTTTTGGAGTGTTCAGGTGTTCAGAAGATTAGAAGAGACGACCTCTATGGCCTGAATCACGGCGCTGACCTTCGTAGGATCAAGGGCGTCCGGATGAGTTGGCCCAAAATCGCCAGCGTCGTTGTCATAATAACGACCGGAGACATCTGCAAAATCAGCATCAAGGGCCGCGCGGTACACGATGGTCGCGCCAATCGCGAGGTCATTGCCCACGATGCCATATCCCTCTTTGACCATATTGCTCGCAAGCAGCGAACCGGGATTCACGGCGACAACGATCGGTCCTTGAGGGAGTTTGGAGGCGAGGTCTTGCGACCACATCGTGATGGCCAGTTTGCTTTGCGCATAGGCGTTTGAGGCGTCCATTGCGATGCCGTCTTTGAACGCTGCCAGATCAACGGGGGCTTGTGCCGCAGAGGAAAGATTGATGATCCGGCCGTCGGTGCCCATGAGGGGCAACAGGCGTTCGGTCAGTATATAGGGCGCAATCGTATTGACCATAAAGCGCAGATCCAAACCATCTGCCGTGACCGTTTGTGAGGCTTTAAAGACGCCAGCGTTGTTGATCAGCACGTCGATGCGTGCGTGATCGCCGGTGATTTCACTCGCCAGCCTTATGACGTCAGCGGTGAGGGACAAGTCCGCCAGATAGCCTTGGGTGTTCCCGCCAATGGCCGTGCGTGCGGCCTCTATTTTGGCGGCGCTGCGCCCGTGAACCAAAATTGTGTGGCCCTCTTGCGCAAGCAGTTTCGCTGTCTCAAGGCCGATCCCATCGGTGGCCCCAGTGATCAGAATAGTCTTAGACATGAGAAGTCCTCTCGGTTGGAAATGCGGGCAGGATGTCGTTTGCCAGCCGTTTCATCGTTGTTTCTGTATCGCCGGAACTAAGCCGCAGGTTCAGCGCGACGTGATTGACGCCAGCGTCCTGCAAAGCCTCGAGGTAGCGGCGAAGGTAATCTGCACCCGACTGAAACCCCAAATGAATGGGGCGCGCCACAGCGTCTGGATCGTCCAGAAGATCGACATAAAGCGACTGCATCACAGGCTTGTCCGGCTGGCCCATGGCCGTCACGCGGGCGCGGAATTCCGCTATGGCTTGCGCTTGAGAGGCCGCATCACGTGGATAGGTAATCCAGCCGTCGCTGTTTTGCGCGACCCAATCAGGGTGCTGACGGCTGCCACCCGTCACGAGCAACGGCAGCTTTCCGTCCGTTGGTTTTGGTAACATGTCTATCGCGCCGCGTGATGAGCCTTGCGCTGTCTCGTAGTCGGGAAAATCATCCGCCATGGATCGAATATAATCAAAGCTGTCGCGAAACCGATCGCCGCGATCCTCAAACGACATGTTCATCGCGGGATATTCTTCGGGGCGATCACCGGATGCCACGCCAAGCAGCAAACGCCCGCCAGACAAAACATCCACGCTAGCCGCTGACTTGGCCACATGCGCCGGATGGCGCAACGGCAAGATCACGCTGGCGACGCCCAATGCTATGCGGCTGGTTTGACCCGCCAACAGACCAAGATAGACAAATGGGTCAAACATCTGCCCCGCATCGCCAAAGGACGGCACGTTGAATGGCACATCGCGCAACCACACAGCAGCGAACCCGAGGTCCTCTACCAAGCGGACTCGCTCCAGATGGCGGGTCATAGTTGGCACGGAACCACTGGCATAGCTTTCCAGCGGCACAACCAAACCAATGCTCAGCTTTTTCGGGCGGAAAACCGTGTTGTAAGCCGTGTTGATGGGGCTGAAATTAGTCATTGAGATTTTGGTACTCTGGAAATCAGGTTCGGGGATTGACCCGCTCCAGGATATCTAGATTATATGGATATAATTCATAAGATGGAGAATTCGGATTTCATAATTCCGATTTGGTATATAATCACATGGATACTGAAAGCGTCAGATTATTTGTGCTCTGTGCTGAAAAATTGAACATCAGCGCGGCGGGTCGCGCACTAGGCATGGCACCCGCCGTCGCAAGCGCGCGGTTGGCCAAGTTGGAAAAAATGCTCGGCGCAGATTTGTTACGCCGTTCAACGCGGAAGGTGTCTTTATCGCTGGAAGGGGCAGATTTCCTGCCTTTTGCCAAGGAAATGCTGGCCCAAGAAGATGCAGCCCTTGGGGCGCTGGGGATGGTCACGCCGACCGTGAGCGGCACATTACGATTTGCGGCCCCCAGCACCTTTGCGCAAAACTATATCGCGCCCATTTTGCCTAAGTTTCTGAATACCTACCCCGATATTACCCTCGATTTGCGCCTGTCGGATACGCAATTCGACTTGATAGAGGGGAGTTTCGATCTCGCACTTCGCAATCAAGCGATGTCTGATAGCAGCTTGAAGGGCCGTAAGCTGGCCGACGATACCCGCGTCCTTTGCGCATCTCCTACGTATCTGGCCGATCACGCCCCCCTTGAAAAACCAGCCGATCTCGCGCGACATAGATTAATTGCGTTCAAGGATTTCTCCACAAGGGGATTGGTGAATCGTGCTGGACAAAAGGCGCACTTCGACCCCAAGACCGCAACATCGCGCCTGCTGTGCGATGACGGGCAAAGCCAGAAGATCGCGACGATGGCGGGGGCTGGCATCTCCATTAACTCGATGTGGAGCGTGCACCGCGAACTGGCGAGCGGCAATCTGGTGCGGATTTTGCCAGACTACAGGCTGGATCAGCAAACGGGGCTTTGGCTCGTCTATCCGAAATCGAACGTGCTGACAGCCAAGGTGCGGGTGTTCATCGATTTCCTATTGGATGAAATTGGCGGAGTCTTGTCGGACCTCGAACGCACCGACGCCCCTGATTGAATGCTAAGCGGACATTTGTGCATCATGCAGCATCGGTCAAATTGGACTCAAATCCTACATCCACAGCTTCGCCCTAAACCGTCAGCCCCCGACGCCCCGCCAAATCGGTAAAAAACTGCCACGCCACACGGCCAGAGCGGCCACCGCGTGTTTGTTGCCACTCGATGGCTTCGGCGCGCAGGGTGTCATCTTCAATCTGCACGTCATGCGCCGCGCAATAGCCACGTATCATGTCGAGGTATTCGTCTTGCGTGCAAGGGTGGAAGCCCAGCCACAACCCGAAGCGGTCGGACAGGGAGACCTTCTCCTCGGTCGCTTCGGACGGGTTGATCGCCCCGCCCCGCTCGTTCTCGATCATGTCGCGCGGCATCAGGTGGCGGCGGTTCGAAGTGGCGTAGAAGATCACGTTTTCGGGGCGGCCTTCAATGCCGCCGTCCAGAACCGCTTTCAGCGATTTGTAATGCTGGTCGTCATGGCTGAAGCTCAGGTCGTCACAATAAAGCACGAAACGGTGGTCAGAGGTGCGCAGCAGGTTCAGCAATCGCCCGATGGAGGGCAAGTCTTCGCGCTGCACCTCGACCAGTTTCAACGGCAGGCCAGCGGCCACGATGTCGCCATGCACCGCCTTCACCAGCGAGGATTTCCCCATCCCGCGCGAGCCCCAGAGCAGCGCGTTGTTGGCGGCAAACCCGTTGGCGAATTGCAGCGTGTTGGCGTGCAGCGTGTCACGGGCGCGCTCGATCCCGATCAGCAGATCAAGGGCGACGCCGTTTACGCTGTGCACAGGCACAAGGTGGTCGGGCTCGACATGCCACAGAAAGGCGGACGCGCCGTCAAAGTCGGGGGCATCTGCGGGCGGCGGTGACATGCGCTCCAACGCTTGCGCAATACGGTCCATCGGGTCGTCGATCATGCCATGCACCTTACGGGCCGCGATCTTCTGGATGACCCTCGCCATCGTCAGCGTCGGCATCAGGCTCGGCGTCAAGATCGTCTTCGTCGCCCCAAAGCCCCTGTTCACGCAGCTTGATTTCGCGGTCTTTCTCAACGCGCGCGACAAGGAAGATGGAGATTTCGTAAAGGCCGTAGACCACCACGAACAGGATCAGTTGCGTTGTGACATCGGGTGGCGTCACCAAAGCGGCCACGACCAAAATGCCGACAACGGCATATTTGCGCGTGTTGCGCAGCCCGTCAGCGGTGGCGAGGCCCGCCTTGCCCATCAGCGTCAGCAACACGGGAAGCTGGAAGCACAACCCGAAGGCGACGATCATTTTCAGCGTGATATCAAGGCTTTCGTTGACCTTGCCGTTAAAGACGATGTCGATGCCGGTCTCTCTGGTGGCCTGTGTCAGCTCTCCCGACGCGACCATTGCCGCAAAGAAGGAGGGCAAGTCCGCGAAGCCCAGAAAGAACTGCATCGCCAACGGAACCACGATGTAATGCGCGAAAGCCGCCCCCAGCGTGAACAGCAACGGCGACGCGACGAGGAAGGGCAGGAAGGCGTTCTTTTCGTTCTTGTAGAGACCCGGTGCCACGAAGCGCCAGAGCTGGTAGCCGATGACCGGAAAGGCCACGAACAACCCGCCGACCATGGAAATGCGGATCAGCGTGAAGAAGTATTCCTGTGGTGCTGTGTATTGCATCACCGGGTTGGGATTGCCGAGCGAGCGCATGGTGTTTTCGATCGGGACCAGCAGGAAGTCGAGAATTGCACCGCCAAAGGTAAAGCAAATGATCATGCCGACGATGAACGCCATCGCGGCGCGGATCACGCGGGTGCGCAACTCGGCCAAATGCTCGATCAACGGGGCGGAGCTGTCTTCGATATCGCTCTCAGCGCTCATGTGTCGGCTTTCTTGGCTTTAGGCTTGGGCTTGGCTGCGGGCTTCGCCTTCGGCTTGGCGGCAGCTTTCGGTTTGGCAGCCGCTTTCGGTTTGACGGCAGGCTTAGCGGCCTTGGGTTTGGCCGCAGTTTTCGGCTTGCTAACGGATTTCTCCGCCTCGGCCTTCGCCGCTGCCTCTTTCGCCAAACGCGTTTCGGCGGCTTTCGCGGTCGAGGCTTTGATCTTTTCGGCGGCTTCGGCACGTTCCTTGGCCAGTTTCTTGGTCTCGGAGCCGTCAGGGAATTTGTCGAAGTTGGTCGCTTCGCGGATCTTGTCGAGCCCCATCTTCTTGGGGTTCGCCGCCGCTTTCACGGTCTCCGCCACGTCCTTGACGCCAGCCTCGTCGGCGGCGTCTTCCATCGCGTGGCTGAACTCGCGGGCCATGCGTTTGGCCTTGGCGGTGAACTGCCCCAGCGTGCGGAACATACCCGGCAGGTCCTTGGGGCCCACCACGATCAAGGCCACGAGCCCGATCACCAACAGCTCGGTCATGCCGATGTCAAACATGGCCTGTGCCCCTGCTCCGCATTCCCAACCTGCTCACGAAGATCAGGCTTTGTCTTTTTCGTCTTCAGGTGTGACGTCTTTGACGGCCACGTCGGCGTCGTCCAGCTCTTTGGTGCTGTCATCGACACCCTTTTTGAAAGCGGTGATGCCTTTGCCGACTTCGCCCATCAGGCCCGAGATTTTGCCACGGCCAAAAAGCACCAGCACGACGACGGCGATGAGCAGCAGGCCCGGCAGTCCGATATTGTTCAACATGATTAGGTCTCCCTTGGTCGCGCCTGAAAGCAGGGCGCGGATGAGTGTGTCTGCTCTCTATCTAGGGGCTCGACGGGGTGGGGAAAAGGCGCAAAACGCCGCTGGTGCGGGGAAATCCACGTGAAATGTCACGTGGCAGCGCTTGCAGGAAGTCTCCTGACAGGTTTATGTCAGTTGTGGGGCGCTACAAAGCGCATATCGAAACAGAATCACTTCACCAGCCCGACCTTGGCTGAAATACGGACTGCACAGATGAGACGCACCGACCGCCTTTTCGACCTGATCCTGCTTCTTCGGGATGGTCGCCTGCACCGCGCCGAAGATTTGGCGCGCAGGCTGGAGGTGTCGGTGCGCACAATCTACCGCGATATGGAAACCTTGCAGTTGTCTGGCGTTCCGGTCGAGGGGGAGCGGGGTATGGGTTACATGATGACCGCCCCGATCACCCTGCCCCCGTTGAACCTGACACTGGTCGAGCTGGAGGCGCTGCATCTTGGCATGGCCATCGTCGGCGAGGTCGCGGATGAGGAACTGCAAAAGGCGGCGCAGTCTCTCTCTGCCAAGATCGACGCGGTTCTGCCCGAGGACCGCACCACGCCGCCAACCGGATGGGGTTTCGCGGTCTATCCGTTCAAAGATGCCGCAAGCGGGTTCCGGTTCATGCCGCAGCTTCGCACCGCTATCCGGACGCGCCAGAAGCTGAGCATCACTTATGCCAACGCCGACGGCGCCCCAAGCGAGCGTGTTATCCGCCCATTGCAAATGGAGTATTGGGGGCGGGTCTGGACCGTGTCCGCATGGTGCGAATTACGCGGTGATTTTCGCGTGTTCCGCGCCGACCGCATCCGCGCGTTGAAGCCCATGGCCGAACTGTTCGTCGAGGAGCAAGGCAAGTCGCTGGCCGACTTCGTGGCCCAGCAAAAAGCCAACTGCTAGACGCGCTCGAAGCGCGAAATCATCCGGTAGTCCTTGGACGGCCCGACAACCCGCCAAATCGATTCCCATAGAGGCCAGCGGGTGAAATCATAACTCACATGGTAGAAATCCGGGTCGCAATGGTGATCATCATCCGGCATCAGGCGATCCAGTTCGATCACGTGGAAGGGCCGCCCGTCTTCAAATTCAACGGCGATTTTGCCCGCGTGCTCCCCTTCAAAACCCCGCCAGATATAGCGGCGGGTGGCGAGCATTGCGGCTTGCTGGCCGTAGACCAGCTCCCCCTCTTCCGCGTAGTGCAACTCCAACGGCCCCACACGGGTGAGTGTCGCGGTACCGGATAAGCGGCCCTCGATGTCATTGCGGCGATCTTCAATTATGCGCGCCAGCTGCCAATCACCTTCGAATTGATCCAAGCTTATGTGCATCCAGTCCTCTTACTGTGCATTGACACCGATCGTCTCTGCCCCACTGTCGCCAGCAAACTTTAAGGCCCCGTTATCCGCGCGCCGCTCCATAGTAAAGCACACCCACCCGTCGGCAGGAGGCCACTGGCTGCAATAATTGTCACCTTCGACGCGCCAATCCCCCAACTGTCTCGCCCGCCTGCATAGCGTGTCCGAGTAGAAGCGTAGAAATGCTGGCTCGCTTTGTCATAGATCAAGCCGCGATCCCGCAGCGCATCTTCAATCCCGGCGCCAGTCATCGCGATCCAGCGCGTATCGGCCCAACAGGGCAAGCATAGCACAATTGTCGCCGCGAAGGCAGCGACGCGCTGTCTCATAGGCGCTATCTGCGGTTGTTCCTTAAGTGGGGGCAGTCTAAGACCCCCCCACCTGCCACACAAACTATGAGAGCGCTTGATATGATCCCTCGCTATTCCCGCCCCGAGATGGTTGCCATCTGGTCCCCCGAGACCAAATTCCGCATCTGGTACGAGATCGAGGCCCATGCCTGCGACGCCATGGCCGATCTGGGCGTGATCCCGCGCGAAAACGCCGATGCGGTCTGGAAAGCCAAAGATGTGGAATTCGACGTGGCCCGCATCGACGAAATCGAGGCCGTCACCAAGCATGACGTCATCGCCTTCCTGACCCATCTGGCAGAGCATGTAGGGTCCGACGAAGCCCGCTTCGTGCATCAGGGCATGACCTCCTCAGACGTGCTCGACACCTGCTTTAACGTCCAGCTTGTGCGCGCCGCCGATATCCTGATCGCCGATGTGGAAGGCCTGCTGGCGGCCCTGAAACGTCGCGCACTAGAGCACAAAGACACCCTGCGCGTCGGCCGTTCCCACGGCATCCACGCCGAGCCCACCACGATGGGCCTGACCTTCGCGCGCTTCTATGCCGAGATGGACCGCAACCTGACCCGTCTACGCACCGCCCGCGACGAAATTTCCACCGGTGCCATTTCCGGTGCCATCGGCACCTTCGCCAATGTGGACCCTCGCGTTGAGGCGCATGTCTGCGAAAAGCTGGGTCTGACGCCGGAGCCGATCTCCACCCAAGTCATCCCCCGCGACCGCCACGCGGCTTTCTTCGCGGCACTCGGCGTTGTCGCCTCCTCCATCGAGAACATCGCGACGGAAATCCGTCATATGCAGCGCACCGAAGTTCTGGAAGGCGCGGAGTTCTTCTCCATGGGCCAAAAAGGCTCCTCGGCCATGCCGCATAAGAAAAACCCGATCCTGACCGAAAACCTCACAGGACTTGCCCGCACCATCCGCATGGCCGTTGTCCCCGCGATGGAAAACGTGGCGCTCTGGCATGAGCGCGACATTTCCCACTCCTCGGTCGAACGTATGATCGGCCCCGACACCACGATCACATTGGATTTCGCCCTTTCGCGGCTGACGGGTGTGATCGACAAGATGCTGATCTTCCCCGACAACATGCTCGACAACATGAACAAGTTTCCCGGTCTGGTGATGTCCCAACGCGTGTTGCTCGCTCTTACGCAAGCTGGTGTCAGTCGCGAGGACGCCTACGCGATGGTCCAACGCAACGCCCTGAAAGTCTGGGAGCATCGCACTGATTTCAAAGAGGAATTGCTGGCCGACAAAAACGTTGTGGCCGCCCTTGGTGCCGATGAGATCGAAGAGAAGTTCGACATGGGCTACCACACCAAGCATGTCGACACGATCTTCAAGCGCGTGTTTGGCTAAACCCATCACGACGTTACTCTGCCCAAATCGCCCGCCATCTGCGCGGGCGTTTTGTTTTTTCACGACCTCGTGCTATCTTTCCTGTCACACACCAACAGGAGAGACTTTCAGATGAAGACCAAAACGCTCTTGGCCGCTCTGGCCCTCACCCTGACACCCGCACTCGCCTCGGCAGAGTGCGCCTTTGGCCAGCACAAGCAGGCCGCGTCGTGCCAAGCAGGGTCCACTTGGGACGCTGAAACAGGCACCTGCGTGGCCCAGCCAACCGGCTAGAACACTGCAATATAAAGGCGGCGCGGCTCATCCCGCGCCGCCTTTGCTGAATTTGGCTAAAACCCCGCCTATCTCCCCCCGCTCTCCTCACGATCCGTTAACGCCTGCCCGGTCTACTGAGCAGTGCGAGAATATAATTGGGGACGGGACAAGCCATGGATTTGGTAGCACAACCGCGTGCGGGCGCGGGATTTGGCATTGGCGGCAAGGTGGCCACCACGGCTTTTGCATTTGACGGGTCGGACAAGCCGCTGCACCTCAGCGGTGCACAGAAAGCAGCCGTGATCGTGCAGATGATCCTGCATGCGGGCGGGGCAATCCCGCTCGCGGTGATGTCCGAGGCGACGCAGGTGCATCTGGCCCGCGTCTATGCCTCCATGGGCCCGATCAACAAGGCGACAGTGGCCTCGGTGCTGGCGGAATTTGCCGAACATCTGGACGCGCATGGGCTCAGCTTTCCGGTCGACACCTCTGCCGCGCTGGATGCGCTTGAAGGCAATCTCAGCGACAGCCTGTTGGCGCGGATGCGCCAGATCCACAGCCCGACCCTGCCCAAGAACACGTGGGAGATGATTGCCGAGATTCCACCCGAGGAACTGGCCGAACGTGTGGCCACGGAAAGCCCGCGGGTGGCCGCGATCATCATGTCCAAATTACCCCCTGCCGCCTCCACCAATGTGATGGATTTGCTTGACATTGAAACGGCAAACGCCGTGACATTCGCAATCTCGGAAACGGGGTCGGTTCAATCAGAAACCGTTGATATTGTTGCGCAAACCATCCTTGAAAGCGGTGAATCCAGCGCCGAAGGCGGGGCTTTCACAGCCAAGCCTGTGGCCCGCGCGGCCTCCCTGCTCAACGCGGCAGGCGCGACCCAACGCGACGCGGTACTCGACGCTTTGGATACACTCGACGCCGTGTTCGCCGCACAGGTGCGCAAGGCGATCTTCACCTTCGCCGACATCCTGACACGGGTGCAGCCGACAGATGTGCCAGCCCTTATCCGCGTCCTGCCGGGCGACGAGTTGAACGCAGCCTTGAAGGCCGGATCGGAGGAGCACGCCAGCGTCGTCGACTTCATTCTGGAAAACCTGTCCAAACGCATGGCCGACGCCATTCGCGAAGAGTTGGGCGAGATATCCCCGCTGACCGGCAAGGCCGCAGAGGCGGCGATGGGCAAGCTGACCGCCGCGATCCGTCAGCTGGAGGAGTCGGGCGACATAACGCTGATCACAATAGATGAAGACGCCTAGCGGAGCTCCAGCAGTTCGATCCGGTTTCCGAAAGGGTCATTCACATAAACACGCCTGATGTCCGGCAAATCCGTGTCGGTGCAAGGGTCTCTCAATCATCACGTCCCCTGCACCAGTCCACAGTCACAAAAAAGGGCGGGCCCGTTCAGGCCCGCCCTAATCCTTAAAACTCAAACCCGGCACGCCGGATCAATGCGTAACCGCACCGGACCCTTCGCCACCTTTGGCGGCCAGTGCCGCCGCCGCCGCTTCTTCCGCAGCCTCGTCCCATTCGATGGACTCAGGCTCGGACACGAGCGCCAGTTTCAGCACTTCCGAGACATGACTGACCGGAATGATTTCCAGACCCGCTTTCACATTGTCCGGAATTTCCGGTAGGTCTTTCTCGTTCTCTTCGGGGATCAGAACGGTTTTGATCCCGCCCCGCAGCGCCGCCAACAGCTTTTCTTTCAAGCCACCGATTGGCATCGCATTGCCGCGCAAGGACACCTCGCCCGTCATCGCAATATCCTTGCGCACCGGAATTTGCGTCAGCACCGATACGATCGACGTGACCATAGCCAAACCGGCCGACGGGCCATCCTTCGGGGTCGCCCCGTCAGGCACGTGCACGTGGATATCGATTTTGTCGAAGGTCGGTGGTTTCACACCAATCTTCGGCGAGATGGAGCGCACATAAGATGACGCCGCATCAATCGATTCCTTCATCACGTCGCCCAGCTTACCGGTGGTCTTCATCCGGCCCTTGCCCGGCAGGCGAAGCGCCTCGATGGACAGCAATTCACCGCCGACGGATGTATAGGCCAAGCCCGTCACGACACCGATTTGATCGTCCTGTTCGGCCAATCCGTAGCGGTATTTCTTGACGCCAAGATAATCGTCCAAATTGTCCGGCGTGATCTTGATCGACGTCTCGTCCTTGCGGACGATCTGGGTCACGACTTTCCGCGCAAGTTTGCCGATTTCACGCTCCAGATTCCGCACGCCCGCTTCGCGGGTATAGGTGCGGATCATTTCCATCAGCGCCTCGTCGGTCAGCTCGAACTCGCCCTTTTTCAGGCCGTGATTCTTGATCTGCTTGGCGATCAGGTGCTGCTTGGCAATCTCGGACTTTTCGTCCTCGGTGTAGCCCGACAGCGGAATGATCTCCATGCGGTCCAAAAGTGGCCCCGGCATGTTGTAGGTGTTCGCCGTTGTCAGGAACATCACGTTCGAGAGATCATATTCGACCTCAAGATAGTGGTCGATGAACGTGCTGTTTTGCTCCGGATCAAGCACCTCAAGCATGGCCGACGCAGGGTCGCCACGGAAGTCCTGCCCCATCTTGTCGATTTCATCGAGCAAGATCAGCGGGTTGGTCGTTTTCGCCTTTTTCAGCGCCTGAATGATCTTACCGGGCATAGAGCCGATGTAAGTCCGGCGGTGACCGCGAATTTCAGATTCGTCGCGCACACCCCCAAGGGAGATGCGGATGAACTCGCGCCCCGTCGCCTTGGCCACGGATTTCCCAAGCGAGGTTTTACCCACACCAGGAGGGCCCACAAGACACATGATCGGGCCTTTGAGCTTCTTGGAACGCTGTTGCACGGCCAAGTATTCGACGATGCGTTCTTTAACCTTTTCAAGGCCGTAGTGGTCGTCATCAAGCACTTTCTGGGCTTTAACCAAGTCCTTCTTGGTGCGAGAATTCACGCCCCACGGAATCGCCAGAATCCAGTCCAGATAGTTGCGCACGACCGTGGCTTCGGCCGACATCGGGCTCATGTTCTTGAGCTTTTTCAGCTCTGCATCGACCTTTTCCTTGGCCTCTTTGGACAGCTTGGTCTTGGCGATCTTCGCTTCCAGCTCGGCCACTTCGTTCTGGCCTTCTTCGCCGTCGCCCAACTCCTTCTGAATAGCTTTCATTTGCTCGTTCAGATAATATTCACGCTGGGTGCGCTCCATCTGGTTCTTGACGCGGGATTTGATCTTTTTCTCGACCTGAAGCACGGACATTTCGCCCTGCATCAGCCCGTAAACCTTCTCCAGACGCTCGGCCACGGAGAGCGTTTCCAGCAGCTCTTGTTTCTGGTGCACTTCGACGCCCAAATGCCCGCCCACTAGGTCGGCGAGCTTCTCGGGAGCTTCGGATTCCGCAACGGAGGCCAAGGCCTCTTCGGGGATGTTTTTCTTCACTTTGGCGTAGCGGTCAAACTCTTCACCGACCGATTTGACCAGCGCTTGAATCGTTGTCTCATCGCCCAGAGTCTCTTCCAACTCCACCGCTTTTGCTTCGAAAAAGCTATCGTTTTCAACGTATTCTATAATCTGCACGCGCGAGCGACCTTCGACCAGCACCTTTACGGTACCGTCGGGCAGCTTCAGCAGTTGCAGCACATTTGCCAACACGCCAACTTCATAGATTCCGTCAGAGGACGGATCATCCTCGGCAGGATCCATCTGGCTCGACAGCAAGATTTGCTTGTCGTCCTTCATCACCTCTTCCAAGGCGCGCACGGACTTATCGCGACCCACGAACAGCGGCACGATCATATGCGGGAACACCACGATATCGCGCAGCGGCAGGACGGGGTAGGACAAGGTTGTTTGCTCGGTCATCTTTTTTCCTTTTTGGCATAATCGCCAAGGTCCCGCTGAGGCAGCAACCATTGGGCAATCTCCGGTATCGGATTCAAAGGTGGGGACCACCCGCACCTCTTTCAACCATCCACCGATTTGGTTGACGCCAGTGTGACCGCGCAAAGCGCCGGATACAAGCAGATCACAGGGTAAATTTCGTCCAAATTCACCCTAGATGAGACATTGGAAACGCCAATTCCAGCCTCACTCATGCCCAATTGCGTGGCTAGCTAGAGGTATAACAAGTGAAACAAACTACAGGCACATCTGAATGCTCACGCTTCTCCTACGTCATTATCGCCGCTTCGCCGTGTTTTCGGGCGGGCTGGCATTGTTCTGCGCGGCAGAGCTGGCAGGATCAGGGCTGGACCTTTCCCTGCTCGGCTATGTCGGCATCTTCTTTGTGTCGTTCATAGTTTTCTCGATGGTGGCTGTCGGCGTTTACGCCGTCATTCCGCGCTATCGCGGTCTGCTGGAAATCACCGGATTTGCCGCCTTCGCGACATCGGCATTATTGTTTTACGCTTCGAAATACGGCTTCGACAGCCTTTTGCATGGCATCGGCGGAGGTGTCATTCTGCTTTTGCTCACCGGACTTGTCTGGGCCGGACTTCACAGCAAATTATCGCGCAAAATCGGGGCCGAGACGACGTGGCGTGATCGCTATTCCGGTCATGTGCCCTACCCGGCACGACTGATCTGGCGTCATGTCATTCCCGGCGCCGCGGAGCCGTCCGACCATTGCACGGGCATGATGGCCCGCTATGACGAAGACGAAGAGGACCCCGACACCGTTCACGTGACCTTCAAAGGCCGCAAGGACCGCGCTGCAAAATACACGCTGACATTTCTGGAGCGCGACCAGCCATCAGCCTGCCGTTTCTTCTTTCAAGGAACCGAGGCTGACGGAACTGTTGTCGACGGCATCTTCTCGCTGCGGACAACCGTTTTGGAGCGCAACACCTGCTTCTTGTCCTGTGTGGAAGAACGGTCGGGTCTAAGTATCGGCAGCTTGGTGGAGCGTTGGTTCGACGACTCCCTTGGCTACCAGCACGACAAGCTTCTGGAGATGCTCGACGCGCGGTATGGTGAAACCTACGGGATCCGAAAATCAAGCATGTTGGCGACTGAATAAGCCACCGATCAAACACATCTGGCGCAAGCGGACTTAACTGGTCTAGCCTGCGCCTATGATCACCCTGACTTACGACATCGAGGAAGCCGAATTCATGGACGCCGCCCGCGCGCTGTGGTCGTATCGGGGTATCGGTGACGTGGGCAATTGGATACTGGCGGCGATCTCCCTGTTTTCAGGCCTCAGCCTGATTTACTGGGGTCTTGATGTTGGCTGGATTTGGGTCGGCGCCGCCGCCCTGTTCGTCGCCATCACGCTGCTACGGAATTTTCTGTGGCGACGCGCCTACCGGCGGATGACGAAATACACCGCACCGATTACCGCCAGCTTTACCCGTGAAGAGGTTCAGACCAGTTCCGCCGAAGGCCAGTCCAAGCTGCCTTGGACGGCATTCAAGAAATACGCCGAAACACCGGACTACTTTTTCCTGCTCATGCCACCACGCGGGCTGTCGATCATCCCCAAGCGCGCGGCCAAGGACGATTGGGAGCTTGAAACCCTGCGCGACATGATCACAGGCAACCTGCCCCGCGCCAAAATGCGCTGGACGTAAATCCTATAGCGGCTCGATATCCCCCAGCGCGCGGGCCTCGTGGAAGGTCTTCACGAAGCCGGCCAAATCACCCGCAGCAATCGCAGCGCGCAGCCCCGCCATCAACTCCTGATAGTAGTGCAGGTTGTGCCACGTCACGAGCATTGACGAGATCATCTCCTGCGCACGGAACACATGGCTCAGATAAGCCCGCGAATACTGCGAACAGCACGGGCAGGTGCAATCTTCGTCCAGCGGTCTCGGGTCGTCCATGTGACGCGCATTCTTGACGTTGACCACGCCGCGTCGCGTAAAGGCCTGCCCCGTGCGCCCCGATCTCGACGGCAGGACGCAGTCAAACATGTCGATGCCCCGCTCCACTGCGCCCACGATGTCGTCGGGCTTGCCCACGCCCATCAGGTAGCGCGGCTTGTCTTGCGGTAACTGTTCCGGCGCGTAGTCGAGACAGCCGAACATCGCCTCTTGTCCCTCGCCCACGGCAAGGCCTCCAACAGCGTAGCCGTCAAACCCGATCTTGGTCAGCGCCGCTGCACTTTCCGCGCGCATGTCCTGCTCCAACCCGCCTTGCTGGATGCCGAACAACGCGTGGCCGGGGCGGTCTCCAAATGCCTCTCGCGAGCGTGCGGCCCAACGCATCGACAATTGCATGCTCTCGTTAATCCGCGCCCGATCTGCAGGCAACGCGGGGCACTCGTCAAAGCACATCACAATATCAGAGCCGAGCAGCTTCTGGATTTCCATCGACCGTTCGGGCGACAGCATATGCTTGGAGCCGTCGATATGCGATTTGAAGGTCACGCCTTCCTCGGTCAGCTTGCGCAACTCCGCAAGGCTCATCACCTGAAAACCGCCACTATCGGTCAGGATCGGGCGGTCCCAGTTCATGAATTTGTGCAATCCGCCAAGCTTGGCAATCCGCTCCGCCGTCGGGCGCAGCATCAAATGATAGGTGTTGCCCAACAGGATATCCGCACCCGTGGCCCGCACACTTTCGGGCATCATCGCCTTTACCGTGGCGGCAGTCCCCACCGGCATGAAGGCCGGCGTGCGGATGTCGCCACGCGGGGTGGAAATGATGCCCGTGCGGGCCTTGCCGTCAGTGGCGTGAATGTCAAACTGAAATCTCTGTGTCATGGCTGTCGCTTTAGGGCTAAAACTGAACTCTGCGCAAGGGAGTGGCCCCAATATGAACGACGATTCAATTCTAAAACTCGGCTGGGAAGAATGGCTGAGCCTGCCGGACCTGTCCTTGCCGACCATCAAGGCAAAGATCGACACCGGCGCCAAAACCTCGGCGCTGCATGCGTTCGATATCGAACCTTTCGGCTCTGCCTCGCGTCCCAAAGTGCGCTTTGCCATTCATCCTATTCCCGGCAACGAGACGCTGACGATTCCCTGCTCTGCTCCGATCATCGACCGCCGCGACGTCATCTCGTCAAATGGCGAATCGGAAATGCGTTACGTGATCGAAACCATGCTGTCGGTCGGCGGCCAAAGCTGGCCGATCGAGGTGACGCTGACCAATCGCGGTTCCATGGCTTATCGCATGTTGCTGGGCCGTCAGGCCTTGCGCGAAAACACCGTTGTTGCCCCGTCCGAGCGGTTCTGCCAGCCGGACCTCAGCTATGATGTCTATACCGCCTCCAAGCTGCGCACCGCCACCAAAGCGCGCGCGCTGCGGATCGCGGTTCTGTCACGTGAGGCGGGCAGCTATTCCACGGCCAAGCTGGTCAGCGAAGGCGAGGCGCGCGGCCATGTGGTCGAGGTCATCGACACCACCCGCTGCTATATGGCGATCAACGCCAAAGCCCCTGAGGTCTATTATGACGGCAAGCGCCTACCCCGTTTCGACGCGGTGATCCCGCGGATCGGTGCGTCAATCACCACCTACGGCTGCTCTGTGCTACGCCAGTTCGAGACCCTCGGCACCTATTGCGTCAATGGCTCGGCCGGTATCGCCGCATCGCGCGACAAACTGCACGCGCATCAGGTGCTGGCCCGCCACCGCATCGGCATGCCGATGACCGCCTTCGCGGCATCCCCCAAAGACACCAAGAACCTGATGGATCTGGTCGGCACGGCCCCGATGATCGTGAAACTACTGGAATCCACGCAAGGCAAGGGTGTGGTGCTGGCGGAAACCAAGAAGGCCGCCGAATCCGTCATCGACGCGTTCCGTGGCCTCAAGGCCAGCTTTCTCGTGCAGGATTTCGTGAAAGAATCAGCGGGCGAGGACATCCGCTGTCTGGTGATCGGCGGCAAGGTTGTCGCGTCCATGAAGCGTACCTCCGGAGGCGATGACTTCCGCTCCAACCTGCATCGCGGTGGCACTGCCGAGATCACCCGCATCTCCAAAGCCGAACGCGACATGGCAACCCGCGCCGCCAAAGCGTTCAAGCTTGGCGTGGCAGGCGTTGATTTGCTGCGCTCCTCTGAAGGTCCGAAAATTCTGGAGGTCAATTCTTCCCCCGGGCTGGAAGGCATCGAGAAGGCCACCGGCAAGAACATCGCGGGGTTGCTGATGGACCAGATCGAAATGCGCGTGCGCCCCGCTCCCTTGAAGAAAGCACCCAAGAAAACATCATGAACCGGCGCGCGCTCCTCCTCGGCCTGCTGGCCTCCACGGCGCGCCCTGCGTTCGGACAATCCGCGCGCTACGAGTTGGAAAATTCGCTGACCGAGCGCGCCAAATGGCGCAGCTTCGGCAACAAGGACTGGATCACCGGTGACCCGATCGAGCGCGCCCGATCAGGCCGCGCCCGCATCACGACCTACGAGTTGACGCATGTGGGCGGCAACTCCCCCGTGGCGCGTCTGAAATCGCTGATTGCCTTGGCCGAGGCTGGCCCGAAAGGCTACGACGCCGTGCATGTTGGTGCATCCGTCAAACCGCCAAAGCGGCCTACACAGATGAGCCTTGGCCAAATTCTTGCGTGGATCAAACGCACCCCCGGCCAACCCCACGCCATCGGGCGCTATCAGTTCATTCCATCCACCTTGCGGGTCCTGATCGCGCGTGCGGGACTGTCCACCAAGGCGCGTTTTTCGCCTGAAGTTCAGGATCAGCTGGCGGATTTATTGCTGGCCGATGCGGGGCTTGCCAAGTTTCAAGCTGGCCGCATGTCGCGCAAACGCTTTATGAACAATCTGGCGCGGATATGGGCAGGACTGCCGACCTCGTCGGGCAAAAGCTACTATGACGGCTACGCAGGCAACCGCGCCACCCTGACCCGCGCCTATTTCGACGCGAGAATGCGTGAGTTCTTTCCAAAAGCTTAACGCGACTGCGACCTATCGCACGGGCTCACACACGGGGGCGTGACAAATTGGTGCTGGTGCAGCACTGGACGATGCCCCAGCTAATCCTTATATCTTTACTCAACTATCCCTGATGGATGTAAGAAATGAACCAGCCAACAGAACAACTTGAAGGCGCGCCGCTGATCAAGCCGTCCTCCACCGATCATCCGCTTTACGACAATGTCGTGGAGGCATGTCGCTCGGTCTATGACCCTGAAATTCCAGTCAATATCTACGATCTCGGATTGGTCTACACCATCGAGATCAGCGCCGAGAACGAAGTGTCGATCATCATGACCCTGACCGCCCCCGGCTGTCCCGTCGCAGGCGAAATGCCCGGCTGGCTCGCCGAAGCGGTGGAGCCTCTTGCGGGCGTGAAACAGGTCGATGTGGACATCACGTGGGATCCGCCTTGGGGCATGGAAATGATGTCCGACGAGGCGCGTCTGGAACTGGGGTTTATGTGATGTTTTCCATTCCCGGCAAACAAGCGGTCTCCATCACCGATCGGGCCGCTGCCCAGATCGCCAAACTGATGGCGCGCGACGGGCATAAGGCGTTGAAAATAGGCGTTAAAAAGGGTGGCTGCGCAGGCATGGAATATACCATGGACTACGTGGATGAAGTCGCGCCCAACGACGAGGTGGTCGAGCAAAAGGGTGCTCGCGTGATCATCGCGCCGATGGCACAGATGTTCCTGTTCGGCACCCAGATCGACTATGAAACCAGCTTGTTGGAAAGCGGGTTCAAGTTCATCAACCCCAATGTTTCCGAAGCATGCGGATGCGGCGAGTCGATTAAGTTCGACGAAAGCCTCTTCGCCAAGGAATGAGCGTCGGCGAAGCAGATATCGCCTTCGCCCGAGAGCTTTTCGCCGCCATCCCCGCCATATCGACCCGCAAAATGATGGGTGGGCTTTGCCTCTATTCTGACGGGCAAATTTTTGCCCTTCTACATTCCGACGGTCAGATTTTCCTCAAGGCACAGGGCGACTTTATTCCCGAAATTGAGGCGCTTGGCGGAACACGCTGGACCTATACGCGCAAGGACGGCAAAGTGACGGGCATGCCCTACTGGTCGCTTCCCGACCAGTTTCTCGACGACCCGTCCGAGGCCAGCGCCCTTGCTGCCCGCGCTTTGGAACATCTCTGAAGGACACCGCTCATGCGCCGCAAACTCGCTGCCGGAAACTGGAAAATGAACGGGCTGTCGGCCCAATTGGCCGAGGTCGAAGCGCTGTGCGCAGCCCACCCTGATCCAAAGGTTGATCTGTTGATTGCCCCACCAGCGACGTTGATCTCGTCCATGGTCGTCACCGCTTCGGATCACCCTCTTGCTGTGGCGGGTCAAGACTGCCACGCGCAAGAAAGCGGCGCGCATACTGGAGACATTTCCGCCGCGATGCTGAAAGACGCGGGCGCATCCCACGTGATCCTTGGCCATTCCGAACGCCGCGAAGACCACGATGAAAGCGACGATGATGTGCGCGGCAAGGCCCGCGCCGCACTGGCCGCCGGGCTGAAGGTCGTGATTTGCATCGGCGAAAGCTTGGAAGAACGCGAAGCCGCGAACACGCTCGACATCATCGCGGGCCAGCTGGCGGGCTCGCTGCCCGACGTGCTCACCGGCGAAAACACGGTCATTGCCTATGAGCCGATCTGGGCGATTGGCACCGGCAAAGTTCCGACACTGGGCCAGATTGGCGACGTGCATGACTTTATCCGCACCAAGCTCGAAGGCCGCTTTGGCGAGGGCGTGGGCCGGTCCATCCGGCTGCTTTACGGCGGTTCGGTCAAGCCAAGCAATGCCTCCGATATCTTTGCGGTGTCCAATGTGGACGGCGCATTGGTCGGCGGGGCTTCCCTGAAGGCTAGCGACTTTTCCGGCATTATCAAAGCCTTGGAAGACGCCATCTAAATGGATCGCGTGACGCAGTCGCCCACCGATCCGGCGCTGAACCAGAACCCCTACCCGTTCTATGACCGTATCCGCCCGCTCGGATTGCTTGTCTGGTGGGAAGATTACAACATGCCCGTCGCCGCGTCACAGCCCGCGGTTTCGGCGCTGTTGCGCGACCGCCGCTTCGGGCGGGAAAACCCGACGCCTCCGGTCGTTCCCGACCACCAGAAACCGTTCTACGCGATCGAGGCGCATTCCATGCTGGAGCTGGAGCCGCCCCGCCACACCCGTCTGCGCGGCTTGGTCTTGCGGGCGTTCACCTCGCGGCGGATCAAGGAACTTGCCCCTGAAATCGAGACCCTCAGCCACCAGCTGATCGACGCGTTCCCCGATGGGCCCTTCGACCTGCTGACCGGATTTGCCCAACAACTTCCGGTGATCATCATCGCCCGCCTGCTCGGCGTCCCCGAAGACAAAGCCCCCGATCTGCTGCGCTGGTCCAACGCGATGGTGCGCATGTATATGGCCGCCCGTACCCGCGCCGACGAAGAGGCCGCCGCGAAAGCCGCGCAGGATTTTTCGGCCTATCTTGCGGAATATGTCAAAGCCCGCCGCGCAGCCCCTGCCGATGACCTGATCACCCAGCTGATCGCCGCGGAAGAGGACGGCGAGCGTCTGACAACCGACGAGTTGATCACAACCTGCATCCTACTGCTCAACGCGGGTCACGAGGCGACGGTCCACACCCTTGGCAACGGCGTCAAAACCGCGCTGCAAACAGGCCTGCGCCCCGACGATCCCGACCTGTTCGCCGAAGAAGTCCTACGTTTTGATCCGCCGCTGCACATGTTCACCAGATACGCGACGGATGACATGGACGCCTTCGGTCACCACTTCAAAAAGGGCGAACAAGTCGGGCTATTGCTGGGGGCTGCCAATCGCGATCCTGAAGTTTACGCGGACCCGAACCGCTTCGATCCCGCCCGCGCACTGGTGCCGCATTCCAGCTTCGGCTCTGGCTTGCATTTCTGTGTCGGTGCCCCACTGGCACGGCTGGAGTTGTCAATCGCGCTCAAAACTCTGTTTGACCGCTGCCCCGATCTGGCACTGGCGGAAGAGCCTGAATACGCCACGAGCTACCATTTCCACGGGCTGACCCGCCTGATGGTCACGCGCTAAACGCTCCTAAAAGCGCCAATCAAAATGTCGCGCCGCGCAGCGGCTCATTTCGGTCAGGCCGGAAAAACAAAGCAGCGCTCTCGGCGCATGGTAAGCCACAAGGTCGTGCCCTCTTTCGGCAAGAACACCGCAGGCACCGTGGCCTTCAGATGCGATCCGTCCGAATCCATCCGAAACTCCACCAAGCTCTCGCGGCCCATGAAACGTGCGCGTTCCACGATGGCGCGCGCGGGGGTGCCGTCCTCCGGTGTCGGGTTAGGTCCCTGCCCGTGCCGGTCAAAGTCGATTTTCAGATGCTGCGGACGGATCACGATTTCAACCGCTCCGCCATCCGGATGCCCCGGAGTCAGGAATTGCCCGAACGGCGTATCCGTCAGCGCGCCATTGGACTGACTACGTATCACATTGATATCGCTAAAGAACGCTGCGGCTTCCTTGTCCACTGGTGCGTTGTAGATGTTGTATGGATTGCCTTGTTGCACGATCCGCCCGCCTCGCATCAGCGCGATTTCGTCGGCCATGCGCATCGCCTCATGCGGCTCGTGGGTGACCAGCAAAACGGCGGTGCCTTCTTCCTTCAGCACCGACAAGGTTTGGTCACGAATACCGTCACGCAAGCGATCATCAAGGCCCGAGAACGGCTCGTCCATCAGCATGATTTTCGGCCGTGGAGCCAGTGCCCGCGCCAAGGCCACGCGCTGCTGCTCACCGCCGGATAATTCATGCGGGTATTTCGCCTCGAAACCGTCCAACCCAACGCGGTTTAGCAGCTCCATCACGCGGGTATGCGCCTCGGATTTGCTGCCCGTCAGCCCAAAGGCCACGTTTTGCGCGACGCTCAGATGCGGAAACAGCGCGAAATCCTGAAACATCAACCCGATGGAGCGACCCTCCGGCGGCACACGAATCCCGTCGCCGCAGATCAGTTTTCCGTCGACCCACAACTCGCCGCTGGTCTGGCGCTCGACCCCTGCGATGATCCGCAAGGTCGTGGATTTGCCGCAGCCCGATGGCCCCAAAAGGCAGGTCACCTGCCCCGGTGCCACACTTAGTGACAGGTCGGACACGACCCGCTTGCCTGCAAATTCCTTGCAGATATTTTTCAACTCAAGCCTTGGGGTCACGTCACTTGCCGCCTCTTACCCGATCAAAACAATCGGAAAACTCGGGGGATTTGGTAACAGCCCCGCCCCTAGTCGGCAACCCTGCGCGCGCCGATCAGCACTGCGGCAAAGCCGACCACCAGCACGACAACGCAAATCGCCAACAACTGCTCGTATTTGGGCGCGTCCGGCAGGATCATCGCCATGAACTCTGCCCCGCGCAGGAAATAGGCCGCCGCACCAGCAATGGCTGCGGTAAAGGACACAAGGTAGGACCATAACGGCACCGACCAGCCGAACACGAAGACCGCGACCAAAACCGGTGTCAGGAACATCGACGCGGTGCCAGACACCGCCACCGCGTCAAACAGCGTGGCGTTGCCCCACAGGGTCAGCGCGCCGCCCAAGATCATGAACACCACCATAACGGCCCGCCCGCCAGCCAACGAGCGCGGCGCGAGGCGCAGCTCCTCCACGCACAACCGCGCGGCAGAGGACAGCGCGGAATCCAGTGTCGACAAGGCCGACACCAGCAAGGACACCAGAAGCGCCACGAACACCCAAGACGGGAACATGCCCGCCCAAGTGGCCAGCAATTGCCCCTCATAAGCCGCGCCCAGAATGGCCGCATGAATGCCGAACATGCCAAATGCTAAGATGCACAGCGCCGACAGCCAGAACGCGTGCAGGAAGGAATTGCGCGTGGTCTTGCGGTCCGCGATGAAGCCGCGATCCATCATCACAGGGTCATGCGCAGGATACGAAAACACCTGCAACAGCGCCACGATCAACAGCACCCAGCCTTGGCGCGCACCGGATGCACCCTCCGAGGTGACAATCGCGGCCATTGAGAACTCCGGCGACGCGATCAGATACACGAACGCCACGCCGAACACCGCCAGAAACAGCACCATCTGCACCACATCGGTGCGCAAAGCAGCGCTAAGCCCGCCCCATGCGGAATAGGCCAAACCCAGCAAAGCGACCACCACGATGGCATAGGTCCCCGCCTGCGCGGCTTCCGGCAGAACCGCGTCGAATATCAAGCCAACCACCAACAGGTTCGCGAACACCTCAGACAGCAGCCGCAACGCGATGACGGCGTTGTAGGTGCCCGTGCCGACACCCCCGAACAGTGCCCCAAGCCAGTCCTGCACCGAGGTCGCATCGCGGGTGCGTAACTGGCCAATGATGTAGCCCCCCGTCAGGAAGGACAGGTAGTAGGCGGCGTAAGCCAGCGTCCCCGCCGCACCGTAGTAGTAACCGAGGATCGCCGAATTCATCAGCGAGCGGGCGAAAATCCATGTGGTGACTTGGCTCAGCACCAGCGTCCAAAGCCCCGGCGCACGTCCCGCAACCTGCCCCGCAAAGAACCCTTCGACCGTGGCGCGGCGCGGGGCCATCAGGAACGAGACCACAATAACCGCCCCGAATGCGGCAATGACATAAAGGCTGAGCATGAAACGGTCCCGTGTAGGCAATCTTGCAGTTAAGCGCGCATAACAAAGCCCCGCCCGACGGGCGAGGCTTTAGAGCCGTTCCAACAAAAACGTGATGGATCAGAGGGTTGAGTTTACCCCGCCCCCATCCAGCAGGATGTTCTGCCCAACGATAAATCCGGCATGTTTGGAGCACAGGAACGCACAAGTCGCGCCGAACTCCTCGCGGGTGCCATAGCGGCGGGCGGGTATCGTAGCCTCACGCGCTGCGCGCGCGTCGTCTATGGTGATCCCTTGCTGCTTGCTAACGCCAGTATCCAACGAAACGGCACGGTCCGTTGCGTGAATCCCCGGCAACAGATTGTTCATGGTCACGCCCGAAGGGGCCACCTGCCGCGAGGTTCCAGCAACATAGCCCGTCAGCCCTGCGCGCGCTGAATTCGACAGTCCCAGCACCGCAATCGGTGCTTTCACGGATTGTGAGGTGATGTTGACCACGCGGCCCCAGCCACGCTCCATCATCGTCGGCACCAGCGCTTTTATCAGTGCAATCGGCGTCAGCATATTGGCATCCAGCGCGGCGATGAAATCATCACGCTCCCAGTCGGTCCACATGCCCGGAGGCGGTCCACCTGCGTTGTTCACCAAGATGTCCACCTGCCCCGCAGCCTTCAAAACCTTGGCGCGGCCCTCTTCTGTGGTGATGTCAGCGGCCACGGCCACAACATCGACGCCAAACCGGTCGCGTATGGTTTGTGCGGCCTCTCGCAGCGGCCCGTCGGTGCGCGCGTTCATCACCAGATCAACACCTGCTTCCGCCAACGCCTCGGCGCAGCCAAGGCCCAACCCCTTGCTTGACGCGCACACCAAGGCGCGTTTCCCTTTGATACCTAGATCCATCTCAACCCCGTTTAATTCATTGTAAAATCTTCGCTCTGGCCAAGGCGTAGCAACTATCCGCCGCGGGGAGAAGAGGCCCGGCCCTAACTTATCGATTCGCAGCGTGGCATCGGGGGCGCAGTCATCCCTAAAGTGCGAGGTGATCAAAGCGCCCATTCTGCGGGGATTGTTTCGCTGATCATTCAGTTTTGCGACACATTTAACCAAATTCCCCTGCAATCGTTGCAATTTCCCGCGCATACTTTAAGCCTGAATTCACTATGGCGGTGGGGTTCGTCAGTGGATGTCGGCGTGGGGGCGCTTGGTATCGTGATCTGACAAAGCTGTTCACCACTGTATGTTTATGAGTGAGCTGCCACATGCAACACCATCTGCCGACCGATTTCGTCGCCAATCATGCGTTTCTGGTTTATCCAGCCGCGGAATTCCGTGTGACCAACGGCGTGAACCATGGTGATCCGGTTGCTGGTATCAGCGACATTTGCCTTGGTGACGGGTACTGTCTGAAGCGCAGCGCACAGATTTATTCGATGGACCTTTCAGAATGCGCCGGCACCGGCCTGCGCCCTGTATTTTCTGTTTCCGACGGCAGCCAGATCGAGGTCCCCGGCACGCGGACCCGCATCGCAGCCCGCCTGACCTTCATGACTCAGATCGGGGCCTCCGTGGACGCCTTGGTCATCTCTTGCGACGCGCCTCTGGCCCGCAACTACTTCTATCCGCTTGGTCCGATCGAGCCCGGGGTCGAATACACCCTGATCGCCGTCGAGGACGCGCCACGCGAAATCCCGCTCGCCGATCTGACTGGCATGAGCTTTGGTCGCGGCACCCGCATCACCATGTCTGACGGCTCCCAACGCCCTGTCGAGCAACTCAAAGCCGGTGATCGCGTTCTGACCCGCGACAATGGCATGCAGGAAGTCCGCTGGGTCGGCTCTCGCACGGTACAAGGTGCGGGCGAGTTTGCCCCTGTCGTGATCTCGCATGGCGCAATGGGCAATGCCGAGGACATCACAGTTAGCCAGCAACACCGCATGCTGGTTTCCGACTGGCGGGCCGAGGTTATGGTCGGCTCCCGCGATGTGCTGATATCCGCGATTGATCTGGTCAACGACGACACGATCTTCATCCGCAAAGGCGGTTTCGTCGAATACACGCAGCTGGTCTTCGACCAACACCAGATTCTCTACGCCGAGGGCGTGCCGACCGAAAGCCTGCACATGTCACGCCAGATCCTCAAAGGTCTGCCCGACGACATTGCAACCGAAGTGCTGCAACTCTTTCCGGACCTGCCCTCGTCCGAGCCGAAGTTTAGCCGCGTCCCGCTGGAAAGCAAAGACGCGGCAAACCTGCTAAGGCAAACGGGGCGGCTCTAACCTATTCGCCTGCGTAGAAGAACTCTTCGCGCACGATCTTTCCGTCCGCGACGTGATAGATAGCGACCTCTTTCATCACCTCCACCTTGCCGGTTTCCTTGCTCTTGGCGTTCATCTCGAAGATCACCGCAAACCGGTCATCCCCATGCGGGAACGGGTCCGAAATTTCGCCACTCAAGATTTCATACATGCTGTCGAACCACGCATGTTTGCCCTTAATGCCTTCAACACCGGTAATTTCGCGCCCGTTGCCCATGTCCATGGCTTCCACCGACACGACGTCCTTGGCGTAAAGCTTGTCCAGATTGGCCAGTTCGCGGTTTTCACGGCATCCGGCAACCAACTCGTTGGCAACATCCATCAATTTCATATTCATTCTCCCACATATGTTCTATCTATGTTCTCACTATGGCCGAGTCCCTCGTCCCGATCAAGACAGGCGTTGTGACCGATTGCGGAACCCCGCCGACGCCTCTATATCCCGTCCCATGTTAGACCGCGCACATAACCAGCCAGAACTTCCGCCCGAGATTGCCCGGCGCCGGACTTTCGCCATCATCTCGCACCCCGATGCGGGCAAGACGACGCTGACCGAGAAGTTCCTTCTCTATGGGGGCGCGATCCAGATGGCTGGCCAAGTGCGCGCCAAGGGCGAGGCGCGCCGCACACGTTCCGACTTCATGCAGATGGAAAAGGACCGCGGGATTTCCGTGTCCGCCTCCGCCATGTCGTTCGACTTTGACGGGCACCGGTTCAACCTCGTCGACACCCCCGGTCACTCCGATTTCTCGGAAGACACTTACCGCACGCTCACGGCAGTGGATGCTGCCGTAATGGTCATCGACGGGGCCAAGGGTGTCGAGAGCCAAACGCAAAAACTGTTTGAAGTCTGCCGCTTACGCGACCTTCCTATCTTGACTTTTTGCAACAAAATGGACCGCGAAAGCCGCGATACCTTCGAGATTATTGACGAAATCCAAGAAAATCTGGCGATTGACGTCACACCGGCTTCATGGCCCATTGGCGTCGGTCGTGACTTCATGGGCTGCTATGATCTGATCAATGATCGCCTTGAATTAATGGACCGCGCCGACCGTAACAAGGTCGCCGAGAGTATCGAGATCAACGGTCTGGACGATCCGAAACTGGCCGAACATGTGCCCGCCGCGCAGTTGAGCCAGTTCCTTGAAGAGATTGAAATGGCAAAAGAATTGATGCCCGAGTTCAATCACCAAGACTTCCTTGATGGCACCTTGACGCCGATCTGGTTCGGCTCCGCGATTAACTCGTTCGGGGTGCAGGAACTGATGCAAGGCATCGCGGATTACGGCCCACAGCCGCAGCCGCAAAAGGCCAGCCCGCGTGCGATTTCCCCAGAAGAGCCAAAGGTTTGCGGCTTTGTCTTCAAGGTACAGGCCAATATGGACCCCAAGCACCGCGACCGCGTGGCCTTCGTGCGCCTTGCGTCGGGGCACTTCTTGCGGGGCATGAAGCTGACCCATGTGCGCTCCAAAAAGCAGATGGCGATCACCAACCCCGTGCTGTTCCTCGCCTCCGACCGCGAGTTGGCCGAAGAGGCTTGGGCCGGTGACATCATGGGCATCCCCAACCACGGCCAACTGCGCATCGGCGACACGCTGACCGAGGGCGAGATGATCCGCGCCACCGGCATCCCCTCTTTTGCGCCAGAACTTCTGCAAACTTGCCGTGCGGGTGACCCGATGAAGGCCAAGCATCTTGAAAAGGCCCTGATGCAATTCGCCGAAGAAGGCGCGGCCAAGGTGTTCAAACCCGCCTTCGGCTCCGGCTTTATCGTCGGCGTCGTGGGCGCGCTGCAATTCGAGGTTCTCGCCTCACGGATTGAGCTGGAATACGGCCTGCCCGTGCGTTTCGAGGCATCGCAATTCACCTCCGCGCGGTGGGTCACCGGTGATAAGGCCGCCGTGGACAAGTTCATCGAAGCCAACAAGCAGCATATCAGCCACGACAATGACGGCGACGTGGTCTTTCTGACCCGCCTGCAATGGGACATCGACCGCGTGGCGCGGGACTATCCCGATGTGACGCTCAGCGCGACCAAGGAGATGATGGTCTAGCCCCTTGGCGCGCTAAGTCGAGCCAGCCGGTCAGCTGACCAGTTCGGCGTCCATGGTGATGTCGCAATCCAGCAGCTTAGAAATCGGGCAGTTTTCCTTTGCGCCTTTGGCCGCTTCCATGAATGTTTCTTCCGAAGCGTCAGGGATCCTGGCCTTCACTGTCAGATGCGATTTGGTGACGGCAAACCCGCCTGCCTGCTGCTCCAGTGTGATATCGGCAGAAGTTTCGATACTGTCTGCGGTCAGGTCGTGCTCGCCCAGCACCATCGACAGCGCCATGGAGAAGCACGACGCGTGTGCCGCACCAATCAGCTCTTCGGGGTTGGTTCCGGGCGCGTCCTCGAAGCGAGTGTTGAAGCCGTAGGGCTGATCGTTCAGCGCGCCGCTTTTCGTGGACACGTGGCCTTTGCCCTCTTTGAGGGTGCCGGACCATTTGGCCGATCCTGTATTAACAGACATGGTGTTCTCCTTAACTTGGGTGAGGTTCATAAGCCAACGTCTGCCAAAGCTTCAGGGTTCCGCCGCGCATCAGTGTCGATTTGCGCAAGCACATCTGCTATGTTTGCTGTATCAAGGCCGGAAAACGGTCAAAAAACAATAACAACAAATAGATAGAGCAGCGACAGTGAGCACATCCCCAGCAAAAGAGAAGATGCCCAAGGGCCTCTTGGCCGCAGCCACTTGGGCGGCGGAGCGTACCCCTGACAGCCGCAACCGCGCGGTGGACCTTTACCGCGCCATTGCGATCATGTTCGTGATCTTGGGCCATTGGTTGTTGGTCGCGGGCGTCATCCGTGACGGCGAATTGAACTTCGTCATACTGCTCGCTGAACAGCGCTGGACCCACTACGCCACTTGGTTGTTCCAAGTCATGCCGGTTTTCTTCTTTGTCGGCGGGTTCTCCAACGGGTTGTCTTGGACGTCGGCTCGCAAAGACCCGGTGAAAAAGAGCGCTTGGGCCGCCTCCCGCCTGTCACGCCTGCTGAAGCCGACCGTTCCAGTCGTGCTGGTCTGGGCCATCGCGGGGGCCGTGGCCCATGCCATGGGCGTGTCGGTAGACCTGATTTCAAGCGCCTCGCAAGCCGCCCTCGTGCCGGTTTGGTTCCTTGCCGTCTACATCATCATGACCATGGCCGTGCCGGTAACAGTCGCGATGTGGGACAGGCTCGGGGTCGCATCCGTTGGCCTGCTGGCCCTTGCTGCAATCGCCGTGGACGTCATCGCATTCGGCGCAGATCAGGGCTGGTTGCGCTGGTCAAACTACGCCTTCGTCTGGCTCGCCGTGCACCAGCTTGGCTACTGGTGGGGCAGCGCCGAGCGGCCAAAGTCATGGGCGCTGGGCTTCATCGCACTGGGTGTCGCGTGGCTTTATGTCCTGATCGTCCAGTTCGGCTTCCCCGTGGCCATGGTCAGCGTTCCGGGCGCCGAAATGTCGAACACCCGCCCGCCAACGACCGCAATGCTGGCCGTAGGTGCCGTGCAAATCGGTGTCATTCTATTGCTCACCGATCTGGCGCAGGCATGGCTGCGGAACGTGCGGGTCTGGGCTTGGGTGATCGTGTTCAACCAGATGATCATGTCGATCTATCTGTGGCACATGACGGCCCTGCTCATCGTCGTCGGCATCGCCGCCTATGTGTTTGGCGGGGCCGGATTGCACGAGCCTCCTGGAACCGGCCTTTGGTGGGCGGTCCGCCCGATCTGGGTCGTGCTGTTCACCCTTGTCCTGATCCCGTTTGTGCTGGTCTTCGTGCGCTTCGAGGCGGGCAGCAAAACCACCGCCGACATGCGTCCCGGCCCATGGCAGGCGATGCTGGGCGCGGTCATGACCTGCTCGGGGTTGGTCGTCATGGCGATGGTCGGGCTGGGCAAGGAGAACGCCATCGGCGTGAACTGGCTCGCGGTCGGCCTTGTCGTGCTGGGCGTGTTCGTCGCAACCCGCCGATTCTCTCGTAGTTAAGCGACCGGATGCCGGACCAATGGCCGCCGATACCCATGATCGACGGCCATTTGACGCAGTAAATGGCTGAACTCCCTGTATTTGTTGACCTTACGATCCGGTCAGGATAAACGCTCCCTACCTGTGGAAAACGTCCGCAGGTCGACGCAGGGACGCGTTGAAACCTGCGTCCCCAATTTCTGCCGCATCTTGCCCATTAAGGGCCCGCGCAATTTGGATATACATGATAAAATTCTCAGACCTGAAGCTCCACGCTAAAGTACTCAAAGCCATCGAAGAAGTCGGCTATACAGAGCCTACCCCCATTCAGGCGGGGGCTATCCCCCCTGCCCTTGAAGGTCGCGACGTTCTTGGCATCGCCCAGACCGGCACCGGCAAAACCGCCGCCTTCACCATGCCGATGATCACGTTGCTGAACCGTGGGCGCGCGCGGGCGCGCATGCCCCGCTCCTTGGTTCTGGCTCCGACCCGTGAATTGGCAGCGCAAGTTGCCGAAAACTTCGACCTCTACGCCAAGCACACCAAGCTAACCAAAGCCCTGCTGATCGGCGGCGTGTCGTTCAAGGAACAAGACGCCAAGATCGACCGTGGCGTTGACGTTCTGATCGCCACCCCCGGCCGCCTTCTGGACCATTTCGAACGCGGCAAGCTGATCTTGTCGGACGTGAAAGTCATGGTTGTCGATGAAGCCGACCGGATGCTCGACATGGGCTTCATTCCCGATATCGAGCGCATCTTCCAGATGACGCCTTTCACTCGCCAGACGCTGTTCTTCTCGGCCACCATGGCGCCGGAAATCGAGCGGATCACCAACACGTTCCTGTCGAATCCCGAGCGGATCGAAGTGGCGCGCCAGTCCTCGGCCTCGGCCACGATCACCCAGCTATTGTTCGAACTTCCCGGCACCCGCCGCGACGCTCAAGCCAAGCAAAAGCGCGATTTCCTGCGCAAGCTGATCGACCAAGAGGGTGAGAAAGTCACCAACGGCATTATCTTCTGCAACCGCAAGGTTGATGTCGATATTGTTGCTAAGTCGTTGAAAAAATACGGTCATGACGCCGAACCGATCCACGGTGATCTGGATCAGTCGCACCGCACGCGGACGCTGGAAGGCTTCCGTGACGGCAAAATCCGCTTCCTCGTGGCCTCCGACGTGGCCGCGCGCGGTCTGGACATCCCGAATGTAAGCCACGTGTTCAACTTCGACGTTCCCGGCCATGCCGAGGATTATGTGCACCGCATTGGCCGCACCGGTCGCGCGGGCCGTTCGGGCACGGCGATGATGATCTCGACCCCCAAGGACGACAAGCTTCTGGCCGCGATCGAAAACCTGATCGAAACCACGATCCCGCGTGGTGATGTGGGCGAGCAGCAAGCGCCTGTGTCCAAAGCGTCAGAAGCGGACGTTGCCGCCGACAGCAAGGACGAGCGTCCGAAATCGCGCTCACGGTCCCGCTCTCGCAGCAGCTCGAAACCCAAAGACGAGGTGAAGGCTGACGCGCCGGAGACGGTTACCGAGACCAAGCCGGAGGCAAAAGCGAAGCCAGAGCCAAAAGCGAAGTCCGAACCCAAGGCAAAACCGGAACCACGCGCGAAACCGGAGCCGAAAGCCTCTGAAGCCGCATCACATGACCAGTCCCGCGACACCCAGCCCCGCTCTCGCGGTGGCAAAGGGCGTGGCCGGAACGAGGATCGTGGCCCGAAAGTGGTTGGTCTTGGCGATCACCTGCCGACCTTCATCGAGAAAAGCTTCGCCGACCGCCGCACCGACTAGGCGCGCGCGAATATCAAAAGAAAAAGCCCCCGAAGCACGCACTGCTTCGGGGGCTTTTTTTGTCTCAATGGACTAAGCGGTTACGCAGTCAGCCGCGAAATCAGCACCACCACTTCGGGCTTCTTGCCGATTTCCTTTTGCGACGCCTGACGCACGATCCGTTTGATCTGCTCTTCCAGCTTGTCGTCATTGGCAACCGTCTTGGCATCGGCGCGGCCAAGGAATTGCCCCACCTCTTCTTCCAAAACGTCCTGCAAAGGCGCGTTGGAGCGACCCGTTTCCGGCAACCCGCGCAGTTCGCACCACGCATCCGTCAGCGGCTCGTCATCTTCGTCGATCAGAATACCAATCACCGCCTGCCCGTTCAGCGCCATACGGATACGGTCGCGCACGACCCCGTCCAGCGCGCCGATTTGCACAGAGCCATCCAGATAGAGACGACCCGTCTCGACAAACTCGACCACCTCGGGCCGGTTGCCCGACAGCGACACCATCGTGCCGTTCGGGGCGACAACGGACGCAATGCCATTGGCCTCACCCACCTTCGCGTGCTCGCGCAACATGCGGTGCTCGCCATGGTTCGGGATCAGGATTTGCGGCTTCAGCAGCCGGTGCATTTCTTCCAGATCAGGACGGTTCGCGTGGCCGGAGACGTGAATATCCGCCATCTTGTCGTCGATCACATCGACGCCCAACTCGCTGAAATTGTTGACGATCTGGCCAACAGAAGTCTCGTTACCCGGAATGGTCTTGGATGAGAACAGCACAGTGTCCCCTTCGCGCAAGGATATGCCAAGGAACTTGCCCCGTGACAGTTGCGCCGTCGCCGCGCGCCGCTCGCCCTGCGATCCGGTCGCAAGGATCATCAGGTTTTCGCGCGGCACATCGCGGGCCTCTTCGGGCAGAATGTAGGGCGGGAAGTTTTTGACCACGCCAGTCTCCACGCCCGCCTTCACCATGCGCTGCATGGAGCGGCCCATCAGCACGACAGACCGTCCCGCTTCGCGGCCAGCCTCCGCCAAGGTTTTCACCCGTGCGATGTTCGACGCAAACGTGGTCGCCACAACCATACCCGTCGCCTCGCGCACGATCGGCACGATGTTCGGGCCAACGGTCGCCTCGGAGCGGCCCTCATGGCGAGAGAAAACGTTGGTCGAGTCGCAGATCAGCGCCTTAACCGGTGCCAACGCGGCCCATGCGTCATGGTCAAACGGCTCGCCCACACCGGGGGTCACGTCAATTTTGAAGTCGCCGGAATGCACCACACGCCCGTCCGGCGTGTCGATCACAAGGCCGGAGCTTTCGGGGATCGAGTGCGAAATCGGCATAAAGCCGACCTTGAACTGACCCACCTGCACCTGTTCCGGCATTTTGCCGACCACGGTAATCTCGGAGCCGTCATACCCATGCTCCGCCATTTTCAACGCCGCGATATGGGCGGTGAACTTGCGCGCATAGATCGGCGCTTTCAGGCGACTATACAGATGCCCGATGGCACCGACATGGTCTTCATGCGCGTGGGTGATAAAGATCGCATCCAGCTGCTTTGCGCGGTCCGCAATCCACTCGATGTCCGGAAAAATCAGGTCGACACCCGGAGTGCCGTCCATGTCGGGGAAGGTTACCCCCGCGTCGACCAGTATGAACCGCTCTTTGCCCGGTTTCCCGTAGCCGTAGAGATACATGTTCATGCCGACTTCGCCCGCCCCGCCTAGGGGAAGGTAGACCAATCGTTCGCCTGCCATTTTAGATATTCTTTCTGTTATGCTCGTTGATGACCACCAAGCCGTGCATGGTCAGGTCATCGTTAAATTCGTCAAATAGGGCCTCGGCCTGTTGGAACAACGGCGCCAGCCCCCCGGTAGAAATTACTTTCATCTCGCGGCCGTGCTCGGCCTTGATGCGGGCACAGATCTCCTTGATCAGCCCGATATAGCCCCAGAACACACCCGACTGCATACACGCAACCGTATTCGTGCCAATGACGTTCTGCGGTTTGGTGATGTCGACATGCGGCAACGCCGCCGCCGCTTGGTGCAGCGCCTCAAGCGACAGGTTCACACCGGGCGCGATAACACCCCCGATATAGGCCCCGTCACTGTCCACCACATCAAAGGTGGTCGCGGTGCCGAAGTCGACAACGATCAGGTCGCCCCCATACAGATTGTAGCCCGCGACGGTGTTTACAAGGCGGTCTGGTCCCACGGCGGTGCCTGCGTCCACGCGGACATCCACCGGCAGCACGCAGCCATCCTTGCCGACCACGATGGGGCGGGTGTTGAAATAGCGGTCCGCGAAGACCCGCAGGTTGAACACCACGCGCGGCACGGTGGAGGACACGATCACTTCGGTGATGTCCACCTCGATCTTCTGGAAATGCATCAGGGTCGACAGCCAGACATAGTATTGGTCCGCAGTGCGCTGCCACTCGGTCGAGGTCCGCCACGTCGCGATAAACCGCTCCCCGTCCCAGATGGAAAACACGGTGTTGGTGTTGCCGCAGTCAATCGCCAGTAGCATTTCTCAAGCCCTTTCGCCTCTTGCCCCGTCTCTACAGTGCGCGACCGTCAGGGTCAAAGCGCACCGCACGCTGCCTTTGCGCGCCGTTAACCTGTTCCGCGCTATACCCTGCACTGCTAGCACTGGCCGCCGACGGAGGTTTAACCCGACGTGGCCACCCAAAGGACCAGATTGCACGCAACCCGCAATCACCGGTGAGACAAGGCTGACCCATGTGCAGCGTCCGATATAAGCTCGGGCGGCGCCGCCTTTCCCTTTCCCCGCAAGGTGGGTTTTCAACCCACCATCCTCACGAGAAATAGACATCCGCCGCAGCAATCACCTGCGCGCCTTTCGGCGTGCGCAGGATCAGGTTTCCTGCTTCGTCGATGCTCTCGAACGTGCCTGTGATCTCCTCGCGCGACGTGCGTGCGGTGATCACCTCGCCCAGCCGCGCGGCGCGTTTTAGCCAGTCCTCACGAATTCTGGCAAAGCCCAGTTCCGCAAAAATCGCTTCTTCGGTGGCATAGTTCGCCGCCAGTTCCTCCAAGAACGCTTCGGGGCTGACCGCGTCGCCATGCTCTGACAGTGCCGTCGGTGGGAAGGCCGCGTCCTGCACCCCGTCCGGCACCACCGCCAGATTGACGCCGACGCCAATCGCCAGCCAGTCCAGCCCTTGCGCCGTGCCCATGCTTTCCAAAAGAATGCCCGCAACCTTGCCACCAGACAGCAGCACGTCATTGGGCCATTTCACCGCCAGCTTGGTGCGATCCACATGCAGCGCCAGCGTCTCGAACAACGCATTCGCCGCCATGAACGAGCGCAAAGCCGCATCCGCCGGACCGCCTAACGGGCGCATCAGCAATGTAGCGGCCAGATTGCCTTCGGGATTCTGCCAAGCCCGCCCCTGCCGCCCGCGGGCGGCGGTCTGGCGACGGGCCATAATCCATGTCGGGCGTTTCAGCTCCGGCGCAAGGCGCGCCGCTTCAACCATGGTGCTGCCGACCTCATCAAGGATGATGCGGTCGACGCCTTCGGGCCACAGATCAGTTGACAAGCGCACCTGCGGCGGCCAATGCCAGCCCTTCGATGCCGAACAGGTTGATCACACCCAGCACCATCACAGCCGCCGAGCCGACCAGCAGCAGCCAGTTGACCATCGGCATGGAGCCGTTCAGCGCGTCGCGCTCTTCGCCAAAATACATGTAGTAGATAACGCGCAGATAGTAGAACGCGCCGATCACCGACGCGATCACACCGGCCACAGCCAGCCACGCCATATTGGCATCGACAGCCGCTTTCAGCACATAGAACTTTCCGAAGAAGCCCACCAGCGGCGGGATGCCTGCCAGCGAGAACATCAACACCAGCATCGCCAGCGCGCGTGTCGGCTCTTTCTTGGAGTAGTTCTGCAACGCGTCGATATCCGTCACCGGCTGACCGTCCTTCTCCATCGACAGGATGAAGGCGAAGGTCCCGATATTCATCGTCACATAGATCGCCATATAGATCAGCATCGCCTGCACGCCCTCGGCGGTGCCAGCAGCCAAGCCCATCAGCGCGAAGCCCATATGGGCGATCGAGGAATAGGCCATCAGGCGTTTGATGTCGCGCTGGCCAATCGCTGCGATTGCGCCAAGGAACATGGAGACCACAGACAGGAACGCCACGATCTGGCTCCAGTCCGCCACGGCCCCGCCAAACGCATCATGCACGACGCGGGCAAACAGGCCCATCGCCGCCACTTTCGGCGCGGTCGCAAAGAACGCGGTGATCGGCGTGGGGGAGCCTTCGTAGACGTCGGGCGTCCACATGTGGAACGGTGCTGCGGAGACCTTGAAGGCCAGACCCGACACAACGAAGACCAGACCAAACAGCAAACCAAGTGAGATGTCGCCCGCATTCACGGTCGAGAAAATGCCGGTGAACAAGGTGGTACCCGCATAGCCATAAACCAGCGAGGAGCCGTAAAGCAGCATGCCTGACGACAAGGCCCCCAGCACAAAGTATTTCAGGCCAGCTTCGGTGGATTTCACCGAGTCGCGGCGCAGGGAGGCCACGACGTACAAAGCCAGCGATTGCAGCTCCAGCCCCATATACAGCGCCATCAAGTCGCCTGCCGAGACCATCATCATCATGCCGACAACCGACAAGGCCACAAGGATCGGATACTCGAACCGCAGCAGGCCCTGACGGGTCATGAAGTCTTGGCTTAGCACCAGAATGGCGGCGGCGGATAGCAGGATCGTCACCTTGGCAAAGCGCGAGAACCCGTCATCGACGAAGGCCCCGCCGAAGGCCGCGTTCGTGCCCTCTCCGTTGACCCCGATCCATGCGGCAAGCAGCACAAACACAAGGCTGGTGGCCCACAGGATCACCGGTGCGGCTTTGTCCTTGGTCGTGTAGACCCCGCCCATCAGCGCCAGCATGGCGAAAACCGCCAGTAGAACTTCGGGCAGAACGATATTCAGGTCAGCTTGGATCATCTTATCCGTCCTTAGTGTCCGGCCACAGCCGTGGTCACGCCGCTATCAAGCAACGCGGTATCATAATTGGAGACCAGCGCTTCCACGCTTGGCCCGATCAGGTCCAGCACCAGCGCGGGGTAGACGCCCAGCAGGATGGTCATAAAGACCAATGGCGCAAAGATCGCACGCTCTCGGGTGGTCATGTCGGTGATCGACTTCAGGCTTTCCTTGATCAGGTCGCCCATGACCACGCGGCGGTAAAGCCACAAGCCGTAAGCCGCCGACAAGATCACACCCGTGGTCGCGAACATGGCAACCCATGTGTTCACTTGGAACACGCCCATCAGCGTCAGGAATTCCCCGACAAAGCCGGACGTGCCCGGCAAGCCGACATTGGCCATGGTGAAGAACATGAAGATCAGCGCATAAGCCGGCATGCGGTTCACAAGCCCGCCATAGGCGTCGATCTCGCGGGTGTGCATGCGGTCGTAGATCACGCCCACACACAGGAACAACGCGCCCGAGATAAACCCGTGCGAAATCATCTGGAAGATCGCCCCGTCCACACCTTGCTGGTTGGCCGCAAAGATACCCATGGTCACATAGCCCATGTGGGCGACCGAAGAATAGGCGATCAGCTTTTTCATGTCGGACTGCGCCAGCGCCACCAGCGAGGTGTAGATAATCGCAATCGCCGACAGCCACAGCACATAGATGCCCAGCACCTCCGCCCCGACAGGGAACATCGGCAGCGAGAACCGCAAGAAGCCGTAGCCGCCCATCTTCAACAGGATCGCCGCCAGCACCACGGAACCCGCAGTCGGTGCCTGAACGTGCGCGTCAGGCAACCAAGTATGGACTGGCCACATCGGCATCTTCACCGCGAAGCTGGCGAAGAAGGCAAGGAACATCAATGTCTGCAAGCCACCCACAACGGTGACCCCCGCAACGCTGAACGTCTCGGACGCGAAGGTATGCGTCAGTAGCGTCGGAATGTCGGTGGTGCCTGCGTCCATATACATGGCGATCATGGCGACCAGCATCAGCACCGAGCCGAGCAGCGTGTAAAGGAAGAACTTGAACGACGCATAGATGCGGTTCACCCCGCCCCAGATGCCGATAATCAGGAACATCGGGATCAGGCCCGCCTCGAAGAACAGGTAGAACAGGATCAGGTCCAGCGCACAGAACACGCCAAGCATCAGCGTCTCGAGCAGCAGGAAGGCGATCATGTAGTCCTTCACCCGCGTTTTCACGTCCCAGCAGCTAGCGATCACAATCGGCATCAGGAAGGTGGTCAGCAGTACGAAGGTGACCGAGATGCCGTCGACGCCCATCTTGTATTGCAGGCCCATCAGCCAGTCGCGCTCTTCCACGAACTGGAAGCCGGTATTGGCAGGATCGAACCCCGTATAAACGAAGATCGACAGCAGGAACGTCACGCTGGTGGCGATCAAGGCCAGCCATTTGGCGTTGCGCTGAGACGCTTCATCGTCGCCACGCAGGAAAAGCGCGAGGATCAGCGCCGCAACAAGCGGCATGAAGGTGATAACGGAAAGCAGGTTGTCCATTATTCGGCCCCCCCGATGCTCGGGCCGCCGATGGCGAACCATGTGATAATCAGAACCACGCCGATGACCATGGCGAAGGCGTAGTGGAACATGAAGCCCGATTGCGCACGGCCTGCAAGGCGGGTCAGGAACGGCACCGCGCCCATGGCGACCCCGTTGATCGAGCCGTCAATGACCTTGCCATCGCCGCGCGTCCACAAGAAGTTGCCAAACCACTTGGCTGGACGGATGAAGATCACGTCATAGAGTTCGTCGAAATACCACTTGTTCAGCAGGAACTGGTAAAGATGCGGCTGGTTTGCCGCCAGACGACCCGGCAGGCTCGGGCTCTTTATGTAGAACAGCCAGGACGTGAAGAAGCCGATCAGCATCGCGATGAAGGGCGAGACCTTGACCCATGCAGGCGCATGGTGGGCGTTGTCCATCGTGTGGTTGTCTGGGGCCATGTAAATGGCACCCTGCCCCGGCAGCGCGGCCTCGCCTTCGCCGCCTTCAACCGCGTCGCCGTGACCCTCTTCAGTGCCAGCCGCAACCGCCGCCATGCTCATTGTGTTCGGGTCCACCAGCGCATGTTGCTCGCCTTGGGTGATGCCAAAGAACTTCTCGACATCATGGTGGTCGCCGAAGAACGGCTTGAAGAAAACCATCCCCGAGAAGATCGCGCCGATAGCCAGAACACCCAGCGGGATCAGCATGGTTTTCGGGCTTTCATGAGCGTGCTCATGCGTATGCTTGTCGCCGCGCTCGGTGCCGTAGAATGTCATGAACATCAGACGCCACGAATAGAACGAGGTGAACACAGCCGCGATGACCAGCAGCCAGAACGCGTAGCCCGATCCACCGCCCCACGCGCTCTCGATGATCGCATCCTTGGACAGGAAGCCCGCGAAACCAATATGCGTCAACGGAATGCCGACGCCGGTGATGGCCAGCGTGCCGATCATCATTGCCGCAAAGGTATAGGGGATCTTCTTACGCAGGTTGCCATAGTTGCGCATGTCCTGCTCGTGGTGCATCGCGTGGATGACCGAGCCCGCGCCAAGGAACAACATCGCCTTGAAGAAGGCGTGGGTCAGCAGGTGGAACATGGCGACCGAGTAAACGCCGACGCCAGCGGCCACGAACATGTAGCCCAGCTGCGAGCAGGTCGAATACGCGATCACGCGTTTGATGTCATTTTGCACAAGACCAACGGTCGCTGCAAAGAACGCGGTCGACGCGCCGATGATCACGATGAAGGTTTTGGCCTCTGGTGCGAACTCGATCAGCGGCGACATGCGGCAGACAAGGAACACACCCGCCGTCACCATGGTCGCGGCGTGGATCAGGGCCGACACAGGGGTCGGGCCTTCCATCGCGTCCGGCAACCACGTGTGCAGGAACAATTGTGCCGATTTACCCATGGCACCGATGAACAACAGGAAGGCCAGCAGGTTGGCGGCGTTCCAGTCGGCCCACAGGAAGTGCAATTGTGTTTCGGCCAGCGTCGGGGCGGCCTCGAAAATGTCGGACAGGTTGATGCTGTCGGTCAGGAAAAACAGCCCGAAGATACCAAGCGCGAAGCCGAAGTCACCCACGCGGTTGACCACAAACGCCTTGATCGCGGCGGCATTGGCCGACGGCTTTTTGTAGTAGAAGCCGATCAACAGATACGACGCGACGCCCACGCCTTCCCAGCCAAAGAACATCTGGACCAAGTTGTCCGAGGTCACCAGCATCAGCATCGTAAACGTAAAGAACGACAGGTAGGCAAAGAAGCGCGGCTTGTAGCTGACGCCTTCGCCGAAATTCTCGTCATGGGCCATGTAGCCGAAGGAATAGAGATGCACGAGGCTCGATACCGTGGTCACCACGATCAGCATGATCGTCGTCAACCGGTCCATGCGGATGGCCCAAGACGTGTCCAACGTGCCGGACTGGATCCAGCGCATGATTTCAATGGTTTCCGTTGTCCCGTCAAAGGTCAGGAAGACGATCCAGCTCAGCAAAGCCGACAGGAACAAAAGCCCCGTTGCAATGATACAGCCCGCTTGCTCTCCGATGAACTTCCAGCCGAAGCCGCAGATCAAGGCACCGATCAGGGGACCAAAGAGGATGATGGTTTCCATAGTGACTTAGCCCTTCATCACGTTGACGTCTTCCACGGCGATGGAGCCGCGGGTTCGGAAGAAGCAGACCAGAATGGCCAGCCCGATTGCCGCCTCAGCCGCCGCGACCGTCAGCACGAACAGGGTAAACACCTGCCCTGCGAGGTCGCCGAGATAGCTGGAGAAGGCCACGAAGTTGATATTCACCGCGAGCAACATCAGCTCGATCGACATCAGAATGATGATGACGTTCTTGCGGTTCACGAAGATGCCGAAAATGCCGATGACGAACAGAGCCGCCGCGACCGTTAGATAGTGTTCAAGTCCGATCATTTTGCATCTTTCTTGTAGGGTGTCTTGGACCCGCGCAAGACGGGGTAATGGGTTTGGCACACGCAGCTCTCGGCTTTCGAGGTAAAGCGCTTGGTGCGCACGCCTTGGTTGCGCAACAGCATCTGAACATCGCCAATGGTGTAGGATGTGCCGGAATTCAAGGCGTCGTAAACTGTGGCCGAAATCTCGCCAGCGTCGCGTGGCCCCTTGGAAGTCAGCGAATAGGGCTGCGACTTGCTGCGCAGGATTTTGCCGCTGGGGCAGTGCTCCAGATACAGATATTCGCGTTCGGCTTGGTCATAGGTGGTGTAGGTCACGACACCATTGTCCCATTTCGAGGCACTGGTGATCTCGCGCCCTTCAACCTTGTCCCCGCTATACGCGCAAGGCGGCGGTAGGGGTGTCAGGCCAAAGGCCTCCCCCGCACACAGCGCGACAAGGGCGCTGGACAAAGTGATATGACGCGACGCGTGCATTCGACTTACAACCCCTGCCCCGGTTTCACGTCTTTCAGCTCCATCTGCTCCGCAGGGTCGCGGTAGATTTGGCTCAACACGTTCTGGCGTTTGATGTCCGGGCGGTGGCGCAAGGTCAGCACGATGGCGCCGATCATGGCGACCAGCAGGATCAGGCCCGCCGCTTGGAACAGGTAGATGTATTTGGTGTAGATCAGCTGGCCCAAGGCCGCCGTATTGTGGGTCTCTTCCAGTGCGGGGGCCACCGCGTCACGCAACGCAGTCGCGTTTTCCGCGCCTGTCCACGTGCCGAAGACCAGCGCCAGTTCCATCAATAAAACAATGCCGATCAGCCCTGCGAGCGGCACGAATTTGGCCAACTCCCCGCGTAGCTCCGCGAAGTTCACGTCCAGCATCATCACCACGAACAGGAACAACACCGCGACCGCGCCCACATAGACGATGATCATCAGCATGGCGACGAATTCCGCGCCCAGCAAAACGAACAAGCCGGCCGAGGACAGGAACGCGAGGATCAGCCACAACACCGAGTGCACGGGGTTGCGCGACACCACGACGAACAGGCCGGCGGTCACGACCGTTATGGCAAACAGGTAGAATGCGAAATCAGCGAAACCCATCAGTCTTTTCCTTCTCCGTCCAGCACTTCTGTCGCCAGCTCCATCGCTTTCGACATGGCCGGAACACCGCCGAACATCGCGGCTTGGGCGATGGTTTCGGCAATCTCTTGTTTCGTGGCACCCGCCTCGACAAGGTGGCGCACGGTGATCCTGATCTGGCTTTCGGCCTGTGCGCCCTGAATGGTCAGGCCGGACAAGGTCAGCAACAGGCGCGTCTTGGCGTCGAGCCCCTCGGGGCTCACCCCTTTGCCCATGAACTGCTCCATCATCTCGGCAGACATGGTGGGCATCATGTTCTCGAAGCCTTTCGGCGTGAACGCTTCCAGCGCAGGGTTCATGGTCTTCGCCATATCCTGGCCCATTTTCATCATGGCCTCGAAGGGGTTATTGGGGTCAGACATTAGCTTCTCCATCTTCGGGGTACATGGTGATTTCGAACGTGCCATCACCGGTTATTTCGATCCATTCGCCGGGATTGCGATCCTTGGCAGCTGCGACCGAGCTTTGAACCTTGGACGTGATCTCCAGAAACTCGGAGCGCGTCGCAAGCTCGCCTGTCATGGTGCCATAAAACGGGCTGGAATCGTCCGTGATCACGGCGAGCGCTTTCGCCGCCAGATCAACCACGCCATCGGTATCGCGCAACTCTTCGGCAAGCGGCGTGACGGCGCGCATCAGCTTTTCGTCAAGAACAGACGGCATCTCGCCATGGCTGACGGCGACCGCATCCGCTGCGACAACAGCCGTGATCACCTGTCCTTCATACATGTCCCGTGTGACACCTTCCGAGACGATCACGCCGTTGCTCTCCGACAGGACAGCATCAAGCGTGCCGATGGCAAACTCGGCGCCCATGTCTTCGATCATGTCGACCAAGTCATCCAGAATGCTGGGGTCAAAGGGATATGTGGCGTGGGTGCTCATCTGTAAGGGGCATCCATTTCCAGATTGTGGGCAATTGCGGATTCCCAACGGTCACCGTTCTCCAGCAGTTTTTCCTTGTCGTAGAACAGCTCTTCACGGGTCTCGGTGGCAAACTCGAAATTCGGGCCTTCAACAATGGCATCCACCGGACAGGCTTCCTGACAGAAGCCGCAATAGATGCATTTCGTCATGTCGATGTCGTAGCGAGTGGTGCGGCGCGAGCCGTCGTCGCGCGGCTCCGCGTCGATGGTGATGGCTTGGGCAGGGCAAACAGCCTCGCACAGCTTGCAGGCGATGCAGCGTTCTTCCCCATTGGGATAGCGGCGCAAGGCATGTTCACCCCGAAAGCGCGGAGACAATGGCCCCTTCTCATGCGGGTAGTTCAATGTCGCCTTGGGCGCGAAGAAATACTTCAGCCCCAGCTGCATGCCTTTGAACATGTCCATCAGCAGGAAGTATTTGGCCTTGCGAGCGAATGAAGTTGCCATTGAGTTAACCTCCTACTGCCCAGCGGGCATAGGCCCCGCCGAAAGCACCGTATTGCGCGAAAAATGCCACCAGAACGACCCAGCCAAGCGACAGCGGAAGAAACACTTTCCAGCCGATGCGCATCAACTGGTCGTAGCGGTAGCGCGGCACGATGGCCTTCACCATAGCGAACATGAAGAAGAAGAACGCCATTTTGCCGACCATCCACAACGGGCCATCCGGCAGGAACGGGATCGGGGACAGCCAGCCGCCGAAGAACAGCAGCGAGATCAGCGCGCACATCAGGAAGATGGCAATGTATTCGCCGGCCATGAACAGCAGGAACGGGGTCGAGGAGTATTCGACCTGATAGCCCGCAACCAGTTCCGATTCCGCTTCTGGAAGGTCGAATGGTGGGCGGTTGGTTTCGGCCAAGGCGCTGATAAAGAACAAAAATACCATCGGAAAATGCGGCAACCAGTACCAGCTGAAGAAGCCGAAATCACCGTCTTGCGCACGCACGATGTCACCGAAATTCAACGAGCCGGTGGACAGCACCACGCCGATAATGATCAGGCCGATGGAGACCTCATAGGAAATCATCTGCGCGGCGGAGCGCAAGCACCCAAGGAACGGGTATTTGGAGTTGGACGCCCAGCCCCCCATGATCACGCCGTAAACCTCTAGCGAGCCAATGGCGAAGATATACAGGATCGCAACGTTCAGGTCGGCCAGAACCCATGTGTCGTTGAACGGGATCACCGCCCACGAGATGATCGCCAGCACGAAGGCCAGCATCGGGGCCAGCATGAACACGAACTTGTCGGCCCCTGCGGGAATAACGATCTCTTTGACCACATATTTCAGCGCGTCGGCCACCGATTGCAGCAACCCGAAGACCCCGACCACGTTCGGGCCACGCCGCATTTGCACGGCGGCCCATATTTTCCGGTCGCCATAAACCAAAAACAGCAGCGAGATCATCACGAAGGCGATCATTGCCAGGCATTGGGCGACGATGATCAGGGTGATCCCCAGTCCAGATGAAAGAAATTCAGCCATGGTCCCTCAAACTGTTGGTATGCCGGTCTCGGCACATTCTGCGACGGCCACTTCGGCGTCGATTGTTTGCAATCCGTCGGGTAGTGCAGCCGAGATTGTGTAAACCGCATCTCCGGCCCAAAGGCCACCCTCTTCCTGTACGTTTGTGCGCACATGTCGCGCAAATCCGAAGCCCCGGATCAACGCATACTGCGCCGCCGCGCATTTTCCGTAATCCGCCACATCCGCTTTGGTCCGCGCGCCCCTCATCCGCACCAGAAAACTGACGAGGTCATCGTCGAGCCGTCTGGTCTCGATGCCAAGATACTCCGGCGCAAAATATTCCTGCGTCGGGTCCTCGGTCGGGGTGCAGGCCGCTAGCATGGCTGCCCCCAGAACGGATATGCGCGTGCGCATGTCACGTTACTCCGCTGCCATCGGGGCGCTGGCCCGCGCTTTGGCGTTTGCCGACAGTTCTGCCATCAATTCGGATGCACGGGCGATCGGGTTGGTCAGGTAGAAATCGGTCAGGGCGTGGCGGAAGTCGGCCTTGCCCATTTTCTTGGCCGGCAGCGGTGTCCATGCGTTCTCCGGCACGATGTCGACCCCCGCCAGATGCGGCACCTCGGCGACCAGCGCCTGACGCAGTTGCGCCAGCGTGTCATAGGGCAGTGTCGCGCCCAACTCGGCGGACAGCGCCCGCAGGATGGCCCAGTTGTCTTTCGCCTCGCCCGGAGCAAAGCCCGCACGCAGCGCCAGTTGTGGCCGCCCTTCGGTATTCACGAACAGCGCCTGTTCTTCGGTATAGGCCGCCCCCGGCAGGATGATGTCGGCACGATGTGCGCCACGATCCCCGTGGGAGCCTTGGTAAATCACGAACGGACCCGCATCGATGTCGATCTCGTCGGCGCCAAGGTTGTAGATCACCTCCGCGTCCTTGATCCCGTCCATGCCAGCGTCATTCGTACAGCCCACATCCATCGCGCCAACGCGGCCAGCGGCGGTGTGCAGCACCATGAACTTGGAGTTTCCGGCCTCGGCCAGTTGCATCGCGGTGCCCAGAACGGCCTCGCCATCAGCTTCCTGCAACGCGCCTTGGCCGATGATCGTCACACCGGCTTCGTCGCTTGCATTGTCCATCTCGGCAACTTTCGCCAAGGCGGCGCGGTCGGTGCCCAGATGGGTGTATTCAAAGCTCAAGTCCAGCTTCGGCCCGATCACGCCAACAGTCGCGCCAGCCAGATAGGCCTTGCGAATACGCGCATGAAGCACGGGGGCCTCGATCTCGGGATTGGTGCCGATCAGCAGGATCATCTTGGCGGTGTCGATATCCTCGATACGCGCGGTGCCGACATAGCCGGAGCGGTTGCCGGCAGGCAGTTTCGCGCCATCGGTGCGGCATTCCACAACGCCGCCTTGGCCTTCGATCAGTTGTTTCAAGGCAAACGCGGCCTCCACAGGGGCCAGATCGCCCACAAGACCAGCGAGCTTCTTGCCCTTCATCGCGGCAGCAGCAGCTTCCAGAGCCTCGCCCCAGCCCGCTTTGCGCAGCTTGCCGTTTTCACGGATGTAAGGTGTGTCGAGACGCTGGCGGCGCAAACCGTCCCAGACGAACCGTGTTTTGTCGGAAATCCATTCCTCGTTCACGCCGTCATGGTTGCGCGGCAAAAAGCGCATGACTTCGCGGCCTTTAGTGTCCACGCGGATGCTGGAGCCAAGCGCGTCCATCACGTCGATGCTCTCGGTTTTGGACAGCTCCCACGGGCGGGCCGTAAAGGCGTAAGGCTTTGATACCAAAGCCCCAACGGGGCACAGGTCAATGATGTTGCCCTGCATGTTGGAGTTCAGGGTCTGGCCCAGATAGGACGTGATCTCCGCATCCTCGCCGCGACCGGTCTGGCCCATTTGCGTGATGCCCGCGACTTCTGTCGTGAAGCGCACGCAGCGGGTGCAGGAGATACAGCGGGTCATATGGGTCTCGACCAGCGGGCCAAGGTCCAGATCATCCGTCGCGCGTTTTGGCTCGCGGTAGCGGGAGAAGTCCACGCCATATGCCATCGCCTGATCTTGCAGATCGCATTCGCCGCCTTGGTCGCAAATCGGGCAATCCAGCGGGTGGTTGATCAGCAGGAACTCCATCACCCCTTCGCGGGCCTTCTTGACCATCGGCGAGTTGGTTTTCACCACAGGCGGCTGGCCTTCCGGTCCGGGGCGCAGGTCGCGCACCTGCATCGCGCAGGACGCGGCAGGCTTCGGCGGGCCGCCGACGACTTCGACCAGACACATGCGGCAGTTGCCGGCAATGGTCAGGCGCTCGTGATAACAAAAACGCGGCACTTCGACGCCCGCTTGCTCACACGCTTGGATCAGGGTCATCGCCCCGTCACACTCGACCTCTTTGCCGTCGATGATTACTTTTTTCAGGTCGCTCATGCGTTACTCCGCAGCCACTTGGCAGCCATGTGTTTTCCACATGGTCGCGTCTTTCAAATAGTCCCAGCCGAAGGCGTCGGGGCTGTCGCCCTGCTCCCGCAGCATCTCAAGTCTCTCCAGCGCCTCGTCCAGTGTCGGCTGGTGGCCTTCCGGCACCCACCACATGACGAAGTGCATTTTGCCCAGCACCTCGAACCACTCTTGGCGCTTTTCGTAGAATTTCTTGTGCAGCGTGCCCCAGACGAAGGTCTCCAACGCCTCGGCGCTTTCCCACACGGTCAGGTTCGGCACATAAAGCGGATCGCCCGCTATCGCATGCTCGGTCGCGCCCGGCGAGCCGGAGCCTTCCAGCATCCACACGAAGCCGGGCATCCGTTTGCCCAGATTGTTGATCCGCTCGATATTGTCGATGAACTCCGCCACGCGGGGGTCGCTCACCGGGGCGAGCAGTTTGCCGACGTTCAATTCTGCCAGATGGTGACCCTTCATTGCGGCACCTCCACCAGCAAAAGCCCGATCTCGGTGCCTTCCGACATCTCGGAACGGCCAGCGGCACACACCAATTCACTTCCAGCGCCATCAAGCTGGTGCTTATCCATAAACGCCTGCTGGGCGGCGCCCAGTTCGGCATCGCCATTGTCCATACCAGCGGAGGGATCACTCGGGTCGAACCCGTCTTCTTCCAGCTGTGTGAACAGCTTCTCGGACGCTTTGACGATGGCCACAGGATCGACGCTCAACTCCGCGCAGGACAGCGCCAAGGCTTGCGCCGCAGAGGTCGCCACAAGCGCCGAGACGAAGTAGTCCGGCATCGGGCGCGTGTCGGCCATCGCAGGCACAGCCGCCAGAACGGCGGCGGTGGCGAGGGGCCCGAATTTCACTGCGCTCGACATTCTCATTCCATTCTACCGCGCGGTGCAACGCGCGTTAAAAACCAGCTTGTCACCGTCTTGGGTGAAGGCCCAATCCTCGCTGACGGGACTCATCCGCCAGTCAGCATCAGAGCCACCATAGTTCAGCAGGCAATATTTCGTCGCCTCGAATCGCACGCTCTCGCGCACCGCTTCAACGCCAGCCCCTTTGTTCGCCACGGAAATGGTGACGTCGCGCTTGTCCTCGCCCGTGGACAGCTTTGCCTTGAACGGCAATTCCCGCTCGCTGGCGGCGTTACGCGACTTGTCACGGCTGAGACGCGCGCAAGAGGCTGTCGCAAACACCAGCGATATGATGAGCAAAAGCCGGATCATGTTTTCAACCTTGATCCGTCAATGACCTGATCGCTTTGCAACACGCCAACACAGAAGATGTTAACGGTCAGCAACCCGTCCTTGCGGGTGCGGGTGTCGGGAATGGCGCTTTCGCCTTCACGGCAGGCGATTTCCATCGCGCGCAGCACAGCGCGGTTCTCGTCAGCGGTCGGGATCGCAGCACCGTCCTTGTAGCGCAAGACAACGCGGGTCGTGTCAGCGGCACGCGCGGCTTCGACGATCTCGAGCGGCGGGCCTTTGGGCTTCTCGGACACCGGACCGGGAGGAACACAGGCAGCCAGAACAGCGACGGCGGGGATGAGGAACAGAGCGCGCATCATTCTGCCGCCACCGCCGACACGCGGCCCGTTCGTTTGTGTTTGATGCGGTCTTCGATCTCGTCGCGGAAATGGCGCACGAGGCCTTGGATCGGCCAAGCCGCCGCGTCGCCCAAGGCGCAAATCGTGTGGCCTTCGACCTGTTTTGTCACGTCCAGCAGCATGTCGATTTCCTCCACCTCGGCCTCGCCCGTCATCAAGCGGTCCATCACGCGCATCATCCAGCCGGTGCCTTCGCGACATGGGGTGCATTGCCCGCAAGACTCATGCTTGTAGAACTTCGACAGCCGCCAGATGGCTTTGATGACGTCGGTGTTCTGATCCATCACAATGACCGCAGCGGTGCCAAGGCCGGAGCGTTGCTCGCGCAGCCAGTCGAAATCCATGATGCATTCTTTTTCCATCATCTCGGCGGGCAACATCGGCACGGATGATCCTCCCGGGATTACGGCTTTCAGGTTGGACCAGCCGCCACGGATGCCACCACAATGGCGGTCGATCAGCTCTTTGAACGGGATCGACATGGCCTCTTCGACCACACACGGGTTGTTCACATGGCCGGAAATCGCAAACAGCTTGGTGCCGGCGTTGTTCGGGCGGCCAAAGCCCGAGAACCATTCCCCGCCACGGCGCAGGATGGTCGGCACCACGGCGATGGATTCGACGTTGTTCACTGTGGTCGGACAGCCATAGAGACCAGCGCCCGCAGGGAATGGCGGCTTCATCCGCGGCATGCCCTTTTTGCCCTCAAGGCTTTCCAGAAGTGCGGTTTCTTCACCGCAAATATACGCGCCCGCGCCATGATGCAGGTAGATGTCGAAGTCCCAGCCGGATTTCGCGGCATTGGGGCCGACAAGGCCAGCCTCGTAGCACTCGTCGATGGCGTTTTGCAGCGCCTCTTTCTCGCGGATATATTCGCCGCGAATATAGATGTAGCAAGCGTTGGCCTGCATCGCGAAGCTCGCAATCAGGCAACCTTCGATCAAGGTGTGCGGGTCATGACGCATGATCTCGCGGTCTTTGCACGTACCCGGCTCGGACTCGTCGGCATTTACCACCAGATAGCTGGGGCGACCGTCGCTTTCTTTCGGCATGAAGGACCATTTCAGGCCCGTCGGGAAGCCAGCGCCCCCGCGTCCACGCAAGCCGGAGGCCTTCATCTCGTCGATGATCTTGTCGCGGCCACGCTTGATGATCGCGGCGGTGCCGTCCCAATGCCCACGGGCTTTCGCGCCCTTCAGGGAGCGGTCATGCATCCCGTAGAGATTGGTAAAGATGCGGTCCTTGTCTGCCAACATAGCTTTCGCGTCCTGTCTGCTTCTTCATGTGCGGTGACGCACGCCTAGCTTCTGGCGCGCCACACCCGGAATAAAACGACCAACGCCCAGATGAACGCGGCCCCTGCCATCAGGTCGAACAGGAAGGCAAAGCGAGCGGGCCAGCCAAGCTGCCCCCCGATCACCTGCGCCCCGACCCAGATCAGCATCGTGGCAAAAATCACGATCGCCGCCTGTCGGGCCTGTCTGACCATGCGCGGGTCCTCTTGCGAGGGCCCGCTCATCGTTTCGTCTCAGTCAGGATCAATAGACCCCGCCCTTTTTCACCTTCTTCGAGAACTCGGTCTCGCCGCCCTTGGCAAGCAACTTGGCCTGCTTCACCCATTCGTCACGGGACGCGCGGCCTTTGATGCCCTCGATATTGTTGTCGGCCCAGTCCACCTCTTTCTTGCGCCAGCTGGCGACCTGATCGAAGTGGTAGACGCCCATCTTGTGCAACTCGCCCTCAAGCTTCGGGCCGACACCTTTGATCTGCTTGAGATCATCGGCCCCGCCCGCACGGGCTTTTTTCAGAAGTTCCGGCTTGCCGTCAGCGGCCACTGGCTTGGCCTTGGCAGCGGTTGCCGCCTTTGCCTTCGGTGCCGGTTTCGCGGCAGCCGCTTTGGCTTTCGGCGCGGCTTTTACCTTGGCCGCAGGTTTCGCATCCGCTGCCTTGGCTTTCGGCGCGGCCTTCGGCTTCGCGGCAGCCTTGGCCTTTGGTTCTGCTTTGGCCTTTGGCTCTGCCTTGGTCTTTGGCTCTGCCTTCGCTGTTGCGGCAGCCTTGGTTGCGGATTTCGCGGCGGTTTTGGTCGTGGACGCCTTCTTCGCAGCCGGCTTCTTCGCATCTGGCTTTTTGGCAGCAGGCTTCACCTGCGGCGCAGTACTAGCAGCCGCAGGGCTCAGGCTCGCGGCGGCAGCACCCGCATTTTCAGCGACTGGCGAGGATGTTGTCACAGCACCGGAGCTGGCCAGCGGTGCGGCGGCGGTCGCCCCATCCGTGCGGGGTGCGGCAGGAACCGAAGACACTTCCGCTTCTGCCTTGCCGCAGAACGCCCAGTTCAACACGAAGCCCCCGACGAGCAATACCACGAGGCCCCAAAAGACGGCCCCCAGAAATCCAAAGTCCCGCATCGACATCAGCAATGCTGCGACCAGCACGCCCGCGATCAACGCAGCAAGCCAGCAAACCGTTTTGCAGCTTCCCCCGTTTGTGTTGTTCTGTCCCATTCTTCGTACTCCCCGTCTGTTTCAGACTAGTAGATGCCGCCTTTTTTGACGCGGCTTGAAAATTCCGTAGTGCCACCTTTGGCCAGCACCTTGGCTTGCTTCACCCACTCGTCCCGGGAAACGCGGCCTTTGAAGCCTTCGAGGTTCTCATCCACCCATTCGACTTCCTTCTTGCGCCAGGACGACACCTGATCGAAGTGGAAGACACCCAGCTTGTGCAAAAGCTGTTCGAGTTTGGGGCCAACGCCCTTGATCATCTTGAGGTCGTCCGGACCGCCGGCCCGCGCCTTTTTCAGCATTTCAGGCTTGCCGTCCGCTGCAACAGGCTTCGCCGCTGGTTTGGCTTTTGCCGTATCCTTGGCCTTCGGAGCCTCGGATTTCGGAGCCACCGTGCCGGTCTTCGGACGCGCCACTTTTTTGGAATCGACCTCGGCCTTTGTCGCGTCGACTTGGCGTGCGTCTTTTTTCGCCGCCGCCGTCTTTGACTTGGCTGGCACGGACGCCTTGTTCGCGGCACCGCCCTTGGCTTTGCCGCCATGTTGCCACGGGGCCAGCAACGGCACTTCTGTGCCGTCGATGCGTTTCACCGTGTCGCCGATATCGGCCGCTAATTGCACGGAGGCGTTGTACTGCGTCTTGCCGCTGTCGAATTCTGTCAGCGAAGTCAGTCCCTTACGCGGCTCGGCGGCGTAGCGGCCGTTTTGCGAGCCGGGAGTTGGCACGTCACCCTTGGCCAGCATATCGATGATCTGCGCCATGCTTTTGGCGGTCAGGTCTTCGTAATAATCTTTGCCGATCTGGGCCATCGGCGCGTTGGCGCAGGCGCCGAGGCACTCGACCTCTTCCCACGAGAACTTGCCATCAGCGGACAGCTGATGCGGCTTCTCGGCGATCTTTTCCTTGCAGACCCCGATCAGGTCTTCCGCGCCGCAGATCATGCAGGAGGTGGTCCCGCAAACCTGAATATGCGCAACAGAACCAACCGGTTGCAGTTGGAACATGAAGTAGAACGTCGCCACTTCCAATGCCCGGATATAGGCCATGCCCAGCTTGTCCGCCACGTATTCAATGGCGGGTCGGGTCAGCCAGCCCTCCTGCTCCTGAGCCCGCCACAACAGCGGGATAATCGCCGAGGCCTGACGCCCCTCGGGGTATTTCGTAATCTGCGCATCCGCCCACGCAAGGTTTGCGGGGGTGAAAGCGAAGCTGTCAGGCTGGTCTGCGTGAAGTCTACGAAGCATGGAGGTCTGTGGCCTTTATCTGTGCGTCCGGGGCAGCGCTTACGCGCAGGCCCCTACGGTGGAGCGGATACCGCCGCCGGCTTGCTCGATGGCTTGAAGTTGGGCCACGGCCTCTTCTTGCACTTTGTCGAGCTTCATATCTTTCCAGCCGGTGATCTTGCGGATTTCGGCATGGGTGATGCCGTCGAAGTCGGTGCAGCCCACTTGCGCCATGGCAGACGCATAGCGCGCGAGGTCGATATCATCGACGCTCAACTCGGGGGCAGGAAGGCAAGCGCTCAAGGTCATGGCACCAGCAACGGCAAAGGCAGAAAACTTTTTCATCGGTCAATCTCTCCAAAAACTACGTCCATCGTTCCAATAATAGCGGCCACGTCAGCAAGCTGGTGGCCTTTGCAGATATAATCCATCGCCTGCAAATGCAGGAACCCGGGGGCCTTGATTTTGGCGCGGTAGGGTTTGTTGGTCCCGTCCGCCACCAGATACACGCCGAATTCGCCCTTCGGGGCTTCGATCGCCGCGTAAACCTCACCTTTCGGCACGTGGAAGCCTTCGGTGTACAATTTGAAATGATGGATGAGCGCCTCCATGGAGGTTTTCATCTCGCCACGTGTCGGCGGGGTCATCTTGCCCCGCGCCATCACGTCGCCCTTACCGTCCGGCGCGCGCAGCTTTTCGATTGCCTGACGCATAATCGACAGCGACTGGCGCATCTCTTCCATACGGACCAGATAACGGTCGAAACAGTCGCCGTTCTTGCCAACCGGAATTTCGAAGTCGAACTCGTTATAACACTCATAAGGCTGAGAGCGGCGCAGGTCCCACGCAAGACCGGAGCCGCGCACCATCACGCCCGTGAAGCCATAGTCGAGGATATCTTCCTCGGTCACGATCCCGATATCGGCGTTGCGTTGTTTGAAAATACGGTTGTCGGACAGCAGCCCGTCAATGTCGCTGAGAACTTGCGGGAAGGTGGTCGTCCATTCCTCGATATCGTCGAGCAGGTCTTCCGGCAGGTCTTGATGCACCCCGCCCGGACGGAAATAGGCGGCGTGCAGACGTGCACCGCAAGCCCGCTCGTAGAACACCATCAGCTTCTCACGCTCCTCGAAGCCCCAAAGCGGTGGCGTCAGCGCGCCCACGTCCAAGGCCTGCGTGGTGACGTTCAGCAGGTGGTTCAGAATACGGCCGATTTCCGAATACAGCACGCGGATCAGGCTCGCGCGGCGCGGCACTTCGGTGCCTGTCAGCTTCTCGATGGCCAAGCACCAAGCGTGTTCCTGATTCATCGGTGACACGTAGTCGAGACGGTCAAAATAAGGTAGGTTTTGCAGGTAGGTCCGGCTCTCCATGAGCTTTTCCGTGCCACGGTGCAAAAGGCCGATATGCGGGTCGCAGCGTTCCACAATCTCGCCGTCGAGTTCCAGAACCAAGCGCAACACGCCGTGCGCCGCTGGGTGCTGAGGCCCGAAGTTGATGTTGAAGTTACGGATCTTCTGCTCGCCCGTCAGGGCGTCGTCGAATTTGCCACCGTCCATCATGAGAATGCCTCGCCGTCTTTCTGTCCGAGTCGTCCGACTGATTGAACGCACTCAAACCGTTGATTCTGCTGCGAAGGCAACTGATTCAAAATCAGTTGGCTTTGACGATCGGAATTTTTTTTAAATGCCTGAAGGCTGGCCAGCGCCATCAGCGCGGCTGAGAGAAGTCCGATTGCTTCTGCGACAAACTCCATCATTTCTTCGCCTCTTCAGCTTTCTCGTCACCCGGCATGATGTATTCCGCGCCCTCCCATGGGGACATGAAATCGAACTGACGGTATTCCTGCACCAGCTTCACCGGCTCGTAGACAACGCGCTTTTCGGCTTCGTCATAACGGACCTCGACATAGCCCGTGGTCGGGAAGTCCTTGCGCAGCGGATAGCCGCGGAAGCCGTAATCGGTGAGGATGCGGCGCAGGTCCGGATGGCCGGAGAACATGATGCCGAACATGTCGAAAATCTCACGCTCGAACCAGTTGGCCGCCGGATAGACTTCGTGCAACGACGGCACAATCTCGTCTTCGCGGATCGCCATTTTCACACGGATGCGGTGGTTCTGGTACATCGACAGGTATTGATACACGACGTCGAACCGCGCGTCGCGGGTCGGGTAGTCCACCGCCGTGATATCCACCATGGTGGAAAAGCGGCAGGCACGGTCGGTTTTCAGAAACTCCGAGAACGACACAAGCGAGCTGGGCGCGATATGCACGGTCAGCTCGTCAAATGCGATCTCGGTGGACAGCACGCAATCAGGGCGTTTCAGCTCTATGTGAGCCGCGAGTTCTTGAAGAGCGGCGGTCATCGAATGATATTCCCTGTCCGGCGGATTTTGCGTTGCAGCTGGAGCAGGCCATAGAGCAATGCCTCGGCTGTGGGCGGGCATCCCGGCACATACAGATCAACCGGAACGATCCGGTCGCAGCCGCGCACAACGCTATACGAATAGTGGTAGTAGCCGCCGCCATTGGCACACGACCCCATGGAAACCACATAACGCGGCTCTGGCATCTGGTCGTAAACCTTGCGCAAGGCGGGGGCCATTTTGTTGGTCAGGGTGCCGGCCACGATCATCAGGTCTGACTGGCGCGGGGAGGCGCGGGGCGCTGTCCCGAAGCGTTCCATGTCGTAGCGTGGCATCGCGGTGTGCATCATCTCGACGGCGCAGCAGGCCAGCCCGAAGGTCATCCAGTGCAGCGAGCCTGTGCGCGCCCAGTTGATGATGTCCTCGGTCGAGGTAACAAGGAAGCCCTTGTCCTGAAGCTCGGAGTTCAGCTGTGCGGTGGCGACGTCTTTGTCCCAGCCAGCTGTGTTCAAACCGGTTGCTACTCCCATTCGAGTGCTCCCTTTTTCCATTCATAAGCAAAGCCGATGGTCAGCACCGCAAGGAAGACCATCATCGACCAGAAGCCAAGTAGCCCGACATCCTTGAAGGCAACCGCCCACGGGAACAGGAAGGCGATTTCTAGGTCGAAGATGATGAACAGGATCGACACCAGATAAAACCGCACGTCAAACTTCATCCGCGCATCGTCGAAAGCGTTAAAGCCACATTCATAGGCGGACACTTTTTCGGGGTCTGGGTTACGCACTGCGACGACCGCCGCTGCAAGAATCAAAACCAACCCAAGGCCAATGGCTATTGCCAAAAATATCAGGATGGGCAGGTATTCGCGTAGAAGCTCGTCCACGTAAGTCTCCTTCTCGCCTGCATGTCGCGGCATACAGGAAGTAATTGCTGCGGTGATCTTTACGCCTGAGCGCGCAGGGGGTCAACCGATGGACCCCCCCACTTGTCACCGAATAGTCCTAATTTTTGTGGCATTTAGGACGGTTGTTTTGGTTGGCATTTGACGCAGCGCAACAAGCAGGCCGATTTCGGCTGCACCTGCACGCTGAGTCGCCCCCTACCCCAGCCGCTGCAAAAGTGCGGGTGACGGGTTGCCCGTGGCCTCCAGACCGATGCTGCGCTGATAGGCGGCGATGGCGGCTTTGGACTTTGGCCCCAGCACCCCGTCCGCCCCGCCCGTGTCGAAGCCCTTCGCCGTCAGGCGGGTTTGCAGGCGCTTGCGATCGTCTATTTTCAGCCCGTATTTATCCGGCCCGAACGGCGTTTTCAGTGGCCCGCCGCCCGCCAGCCGGTCCGCCAGATGCCCAACCCCCAGCGCGTAATTGTCGGAGTTGTTGTAGCGCTTAATGGCGCGGAAGTTCTGCCCCACCTCGAAGCGCGGCCCACCGGGATCGGGTTGCAACCCGCCCGAGGTCACCTCGCGCCCCCAAGGCTGCGAGCGCTGCCAGCCGGAGCGCGCCAGATAGGCGGCGGTCGAGGCCAGCGCGTCGGACGGGTCATCCGACCAGATGTCGCGCCGACCGTCGCCGGTGAAGTCTACCGCAAACAGCTGGTAGGAGGTCGGGATAAACTGCGTGTGTCCCATCGCCCCCGCCCAAGAGCCAACCAAACGGTTCGGCGTTGTGTCACCACTTTGCAAAATCTTCAGCGCGGCAATCAGCTGCTTCTCGAAGAATACGCCCCGCCGCCCTTCAAAGGCCAGCGTCGCCGTGGCCGAGACCACAGGAACATTGCCGCGACGGGTGCCGAAATTGCTCTCCACCCCCCAGATGGCCGCGACCACATTGGCGGGCACGCCATACTTGGCCTCGATGGCATTGAGGCGGGACCGCTCGCGGGCGAAGGCCACACGACCGGCACGGATTTTCTCCTCCGAGGCGACGATGGCCAGATAATCCTCGAAGCTGCGTTTGAATTCTGTCTGGTTGCGGTCACGCTCGATCACCTCGGGCAGGAAGCCGACGCCGCGCATCCCCGTTTGCAGGGTGCTGGCGGTGATGCCTTTGGACAGCGCGCGGGTTTTGAAACCTGCGACCCACGCGTCAAACGCAGGGTTGGGCACCGCGCGCATCGTCGGGGTTGCGGTCGGTGCGGAGACACCCCCGCCGGTGCTGCACGCCTGAAGGGCTGAGGCCCCTGTCAGGGCAATAAAATGGCGGCGGTTGATCATCGGGCTGCTCCCTCTGTTATGGGTTTGTTTTGCGCTACGTTAGCGCATTCCCACGTGCCGTGAAACAGCCGCTAACGCACCCAAGCTGCCTTTCGCTTGTCAAAGAACGCGGCGATGCCCTCGGCGCTCTCGGCGCTGTCCCAACGGGTCACCAGCGCCTTAATGGAATGCTCCACCTCCGCCTGCCCCGGCGCGCCGCCCAAATGCAAGGCCAGCGCTTTGGCCTCGGCCACTGCACCCGGCGCGCAGGCCAGATAGGGGGTGATTTCCGCCTCGACGGCGGCGTCGAGATCGTCTGATACACGCGCAATGATGCCCAAGGCCTGCGCCTCATCTGCGCCAAAAACGCGGCTGGACATGAACACCCGCCGCGCGTTGCCTTCGCCCATGCGGGCGACCACGTAAGGCCCGATGGTGGCGGGGATCAGGCCCAGCTTGGTTTCGGTCAACCCGAACTTGGTGTCCGGTGCCGCAAGCGCCACGTCGCACACGCAAGCCAAGCCAACACCGCCACCAAAGGCCGCGCCTTCGATGCGGCCAATGACGGCTTTGGGCAGCGTGTTCCACGCGCCCAGCATTGCGGCCAGCTTGCCGGCTTCACGACCACGGGTCTCGCCATCCGCGTCGATCTGCGCGCGCATCCAGTTCAGATCACCGCCCGCACAAAACAGCGCGCCCGCCCCGCGCAGCACCACCGCGCGCACCGTGTCGTCCGAGGCAAGCGCTGCGGCGCAATCTGTTAACTCCGCAATCATCTCGCCAGACATGGCGTTGCGCTTGTCGGGGCGGTTCAGGGTGACCGTCGCCACGCCGCGCGTGTCGGTGTCTGTCAGTAAGGTCTCATACATCACGTCGTCTCCTTATCCGCGCATCGCTTGGGCCATCCGGCCCGCCCGTGCCACAATGTCTGCATCAAGTCCGGTCGGATGGCCTGCGCTTTCCAGATGGGCCAGAACCGCCTCCGTCGCGACATTGCCCGCCGCACCGGGCGCATAGGGGCACCCGCCCAAGCCCGCGACCGCAGCATCAAAAACCCGCACTCCGTGGGACAGAGCCACATCAATGTTGAGCAACGCGCGCCCCGCTGTGTCATGGAAGTGACCTGCCAACTTATCAGCCGCGCAGACTTGCGTCACCGCCGTCAGCATCGCGTCAATTTGTTCCGGCGTGGCACGGCCAATGGTGTCACCCAGCGAGACCTCGTAGCAGCCCAGCTTGAACAACCGCGCCACCACGCGGGCCACATCGGCAGGATCGGTCGGACCGTCATAGGGGCATTCGGCCACGCAGGACACATAGCCGCGCACCGGCATCGGGGCGGCCTCCATGATCGGGATGAACCGCGCAATGCTTTCTTCAATCGTCGCGTTCACATTGGCCTTGGAGAACCCTTCCGAGGCGCTGGCGAACACCGCCACCTCGTCCGCCTTCGCGGCAATCGCACCCTCCAGCCCGCGCATATTCGGGGTCAGAGCGGCGTAAGACACACCGTCCGCACGGGTAATGCCGTGCAACACCTCCGCGCTGTCGGCCATTTGAGGCACCCATTTGGGCGAGACGAAACTGGCCACCTCGATCCGCTTGAAGCCCGCCGTGGACAGCATATCCACCAACGCGATCTTGTCGGCGGTGGCGATCTGCGCCTTTTCGTTTTGCAGCCCGTCACGGGGGCCGACCTCGAAGATTTCGACCGCACTCATGCTGGCACCTCATAGAACTCTTTGGGGTAAAGACGCTCCCCGTCCGGCGGCAGAGACTTTTGAAAGCCCTCGCGGGCGGTGATGCGGGCGTACCAAGCGCAAAGGCGCGGGAAAGGTTCGATATGTGTAAAATGGCGGCCCGAATACACCGAATATCCGCATGAAATGTCGACTGCGGAAAAGCCGCTCTCCAGCAAATAGTCGCGATTTTGCAGCCGTCCCTCCAGGGCGGCGTAGCATTTTCCTATCCGCGCCGCCTCCAGCTTCATCACGATGGGACTGCGCATGTGGTCTTCATACAGGGCAATGTGCTGCTGGGTCAGAGCGGCGCAATGCTGGGTGATGGTCTCGGCGAAATGTACCCAGACCAGCCAGTCGGCCCGTTCGGGGTCGCCCGCAGCGCGGCCAAGGTTCCCTGCGGGGAACCTTTCGCACAGATATTCGGTGATCGCACCTGTCTCGAACAGTGTTTGCCCGTCGATCTCCAAAGCTGGAACGCGGCCCGAGGGGTTCAGTTTCAGGTATTCCTCCGACCGCAGGTTCTTGCCGAACGGATGCACCACCACATCAAACGGCACACCCAGCTCGTGCAGCAACCACAGGCTGCGCATGGAGCGGGTCTGGTGCGCGTGATGCAGCGTGATCTCAGTCATCGGCCTCCATCCGCACCAAAGCGGCCCCCGCCGTGACTTGATCACCTGCGCTTGTCATGACCTCGGCAACGGTCCCGTCGGCCTCGGCCCGTAAGGCGTGTTCCATCTTCATGGCCTCCAACACCAGCAAGCGGTCGCCCGCTTTCACTTCTGCACCTGCCGCCACGTCGACCACGCGAACAAGTCCCGGCATCGGCGCTCGTGTGACCCCGTCGCCTGCTCCCTGAACGGCAGCGCGATCCAACGGGTCCACTACGGTGAACGGATAGGTCTCGCCCCAGAACACCGCGCCCTGAGTGCCGTTGCACCAGACCGACGCGGCGGTTTTGGCGCTGTCAACGCGCCAAGCACCGTTCGTGTGGCTGATGTCATGGGTGGCGTCCGGCAGAGTGACCCTGAACTGGGTGGGCGACAGCGTCTCGACCCTTGCGGTCTCATCCTCGTCAAAGGCGAAGCGAGCGGTCTGTTCGACCCCGCCCCACAGCGACACCCCTGCGAACGCAGGCACCGAACGGTGCAACCCAAGAGCTGCGACCGCTGCCAGCGCGCGGGTTTTGGTGCAGGGTTCGGTGGACTTGGTCAACACCTCCAAGTCGCGCTCGATCAGTCCGGTGTCCACGTCACCTGCGGCAAAGCCGGAGTGTTCCGACAGTGCTGCGAGGAAGCCGATATTGGTGACCGTCCCGCCGATCCGTGTGGCTTTCAGCGCCCGTGTCAGTTGTGCCAGCGCCGTTGCGCGGTCGGGGCCGTGCACGGTCAGCTTGGCGATCATCGGGTCGTAATGCGGGCTGATCTCGTCGCCCTCCCGCACGCCGGTATCAATCCGCGCGCCGTCCGCAAACTGCAGCTGGTGCAGCGTGCCGATGGCGGGCAGGAACCCTGCGGGGACATCTTCGGCATAGATGCGGGCCTCGAAGGAATGGCCGGTGATGGAGAGGTCCTCCTGCTGAGCCGGAAGCCCCTGCCCCGACGCCACGCGCAGCTGCCATTCCACCAGATCGACGCCGGTGATGGCTTCGGTCACGGGATGCTCGACCTGAAGCCGCGTGTTCATTTCCATGAAGTAGAACCGGTCCGCCTGTAGCCCCTCCGAAGCGTCGACGATGAACTCCACCGTCCCTGCACCCGCATAGCCCACAGCCTCCGCCGCGCGGACGGCCGCCTGCCCCATGGCGTCGCGCATCTCGGGCGTCATGCCGGGGGCCGGAGCCTCCTCGATCACCTTCTGGTGGCGGCGTTGCAAGGAGCAGTCGCGCTCGAACAGATGCACCGCCTTCGTGCCGTCACCAAACACCTGCACCTCGATATGGCGGGGGGTCGAGACGTATTTCTCGATCAGCACGGCGGCGTTGCCGAAGGCCTTCTGCGCCTCGGTCTGGGCAGCTTCCAACTCCTGCGCGAAGTCCTTGGCGGCGTTGACGCGGCGCATGCCTTTGCCGCCACCGCCCGCGACCGCTTTGATGAGTACAGGGTAGCCGATCTTGTCTGCCTCGGCGGCCAGATTGTCTTGGCCCGCCTCGTGATAGCCCGGCACCACGGGAACGCCCGCTTTGACCATCAACGCCTTGGCGGCGTCCTTCAAACCCATGGCGCGGATGGCGTGGGCGGAGGGGCCGATGAAGGTCAGGCCAGCGGCGTCCACCGCCTCCACGAAGTCGGGATTTTCCGACAGGAAGCCATAGCCCGGATGAATCGCCTGTGCGCCCGTGGCTTTAGCCGCCGCGATGATCGCGTCGCCGCGCAGGTAGCTTTCCGCAGGGGTGGCACCGCCGAGAGAGATGGCCTCGTCGGCCATTTCCACATGGCGGGCGTTTGCGTCCACGTTGGAGTGCACGGCCACAGTGCCGACGCCCAAGCGGCGGCAGGTGTCGATGATCCGGCAAGCGATTTCGCCGCGATTGGCAATGAGGATTTTAGTGAACATCTTTAGCGCCTTGTCTTGAGATTTTGGCAGGCCACGCGGCAAAGCCGCAGGGCTGGGCGGCACAAAGAGGCTCGATGCCGCTTTGGGACGCCCCTCTCTTAAAGAAGCGTGGCCTTACGGGGACCACTCCGCGAGACCTCATCACATCCGGAACACGCCGAAGCGTGTCTCCTCTATCGGCGCGTTCAGCGCGGCGCGCAGCGACAGGGCCAACACCTCGCGGGCTTTACGCGGATCAACAATACCGTCATCCCAGAGCCGTGCGGAGGCGTATAACGGATGCGATTGCTCCTCGAACATGTCAATCGTGGGTTGCTTGAACGCGGCCTCCTCCTCGGCGGACCATGTACCGCCCTTGCGCTCGATCCCGTCGCGCTTGACCGTTGCCAGAACGCCCGCAGCTTGCGGGCCGCCCATGACGGAAATACGTGAGTTGGGCCAAGACCACATGAAGCGGGGCTGATAGGCGCGGCCCGCCATGCCGTAATTCCCCGCCCCGAAGGAGCCACCGATCACCATGGTGATTTTCGGCACGGAAGTCGTGGCCACGGCAGTCACCAGCTTGGCCCCGTGCCGCGCGATGCCTTCGTTTTCATACTGTCGCCCGACCATGAAGCCGGTGATGTTTTGCAGGAACACCAGCGGGATACGGCGTTGCGAGCAGAGCTCCACGAAATGCGCGCCCTTCTGGGCGGCCTCGGAGAACAGCACGCCATTGTTGGCGATGATGCCGACCTGCATGCCGCAGATGTCTGCGAAACCGGTGACCAGCGTCTCGCCAAACCGCTTCTTGAACTCGTCGAAGCGGGAGCCGTCGACGATGCGGGCGATCACCTCTCGGATGTCGTAGGGGGTGGTCAAGGAGGCGGGCACCACGCCGAGCAATTCGGACGGGTCATAGGCGGGTGCTTCGCCTTGTGTCGCGCTGCCAACCCCGCCGCCAATGTTCCCAACCGCCTGCCGTGCAAGGGCCAAAGCGTGGGCGTCGTCCTCGGCCAGATAATCCGCCACGCCGGACAGGCGCGTGTGGACGTCACCGCCGCCCAAGTCTTCGGCCGTGACGACCTCCCCCGTCGCGGCCTTCACCAAGGGCGGGCCTGCGAGGAAGATGGTGCCCTGTTCCTTCACGATAATCGTGACGTCGGACATGGCGGGCACGTATGCGCCGCCAGCGGTGCAGGACCCCATGACCACGGCGATCTGCGCGATGCCTTTGGCCGACATGCGGGCCTGATTGTAGAAGATGCGCCCGAAATGATCACGGTCGGGGAAGACCTCGTCCTGATTGGGCAGGTTCGCCCCGCCTGAGTCCACGAGGTAGACGCACGGCAGGTGGTTTTCCTCGGCTATTTCCTGCGCGCGGAGGTGTTTTTTCACCGTCATCGGATAGTAAGTGCCGCCCTTTACTGTCGCGTCGTTGCAGACCACCATGACTTGGCGGCCCTGCACCAAGCCGATGCCCGCGATGACACCCGCACACGGGGCCGCGCCATCGTAGAGCCCGTGGGCCGCTGTAGCGCCGACCTCAAGAAACGGCGAGCCGGGGTCGAGCAGGTTGGCGACGCGGTCGCGGGGCAGCATCTTGCCGCGGCTCTCGTGGCGCTCGCGCGGGCCTTCGCCGCCGCCCAGTGCGGCGTGCTCCGCCGCCTCTCGGACCACGCGCAAGGCGTCCAGATTTGCAGCCTCGTTGGCGCGGAACGCCTCGGAGCCTGCAGCGATGTTGGAGGTGAGTTTCATCAGTGGTTACCTCGGTCTCATGTCGCGCAAGGCGATGCTGCGTTCGGCGGTCATGACAAGCAGGCAATTGGCGTAGGCGATGCCGCGCACGGAGCCGCCTTCCCACTGGTCATAGGTCAGGTCACATTCGGCTTCGCGAAAGGCGATCCACGCGCGTTGCACGTTTTGCAACCCGCCCGCGAGATCGGTGCCTTCGTCAGCGTCGCGGGTTTTCAGGTCGGCGCGGGTGGTCTGGTATTCTTCGTTCAGGATATCGTCCCAAATGGCGGTTTCCGCCGTGATGCAGGTGGCGATACCTTGCGAGGTTGTCCCGCCCGGCAGCAACTGGCACTGGTCCGCCGCAGCCCCGAGGCAGTCAGGGCTGCGCTGGCCTTCCGGCGTGGCGGCGTGGCAGGCGTGAATACGGGCGGGCTCGACGGTCAGGTCCGCAGCAGAGAGCGGAGATGCCATCGCAAGCAATAGCAGCACGACCCTCATTGTTTGATCTCGCAATAACCCGCCGCAGAGCGGCCTTCCAAGCACGCCGCAAACTCACCCGACAGGCCCGCCAATTCGCTGATCTCGCACCCTAGCCGCGCGCTCTCTGCGCCGTTGGGCTTTGAGGCCGCAACCTCTTGGCATTTTTGCACAACGTAGCCGGTCCACTGGCCCATCAGGTCCAGCAACTCGGACGAGCCCTCGGACGTGACCGCCTCGATCACCTCGTCCTGCAAGGTTTTCACCGTGCCCGACCATTCCTCCCGCACGCCGCCAAGGCAGGTTGCGTGGGCATCGGTGCCGACCTCGTGGCGCACGCAGGGCTGGAACATCAACTCCACGCATTGGGGCCACGTGGTACCCGCCTCCATGGTCTCGAGGCACGCCAACACAAGGACCTTGTCCTTCGCGATGGTGTCTTGCGCCATGGCGGGATTCACGAACAGCGCGGCGATCAAGGGCAGATACTTCATAGACGATCCTTCAAGCCGCGTCGCGCGGGGCGAGCGGGGTTTTGGTGGCCCAGTCGGCGGGACCGTGTTGTGTGATCAAGCCACCAAGGGGGCCAACGTGATATTCGTAGTGCCGTGCCGCATCAAACGGCTCCGGGCCGCAAATGACAACCATGCGTGTGGTTTTGACCGGCGCAGGCCGCGCGCGGCAGTCGGTGCGTTTGGCGTCTTGGTGCGTGTCGAGGTAGCGGGCGGCGTAGGTCTCGATGATCTGGGTTTCGGTGAGTTCGAGCGTCGCGCGCTGATATTGCGCGACGGCAAGGATGCCGACCAGGCAAAGCAGGGCGAGGCCTGCGTAGTGGAGGGGGCGGAGGTGGGTCACCCGAAGACTCCGAAAGCGAGATAGAATCGAAAAAAGCCGTAAGTGATCAAGATCAAATATGTGATTGCAAGTATGTGAGGCAGCCTGAAAGTAAGATCGATCCGCTTTATCAAACGGGGCTTTTTATCATCTTCAAGCGCTTCATCCCATTTACGCCCCTCAAGATAAACCTCCTTTAGGAAGGTCTGGCGCGCCGTCCAATGAGCTCTCCAAGCTTCGCTATGAAACATCCAATTCAAGTGAATTACGTAGGCGCTCAGAATTGCGACCAATAACGCAGCGGCAAAAGAAGCCCCAGCGATCGCAGCGTCAATTTTGTCTACTTGTCCACTTGCAGAAAGGCTCATTAGCGTGGGTATAGCTAGCAATGCCCCACCAGCTACCAATATGGATTTCTGCACAACAAGCACACCGTATTCAAAAGCTTTTGACTCAGTATCCGAGATAGCGCCATGGAAGAATTTTTCGTCCTTATCGTATGCTTGGCTATACCTCTTTAGGTTGTCTTGCTTTGTCTCACTCACCCCATCGCCCCCATCAATTCCCGCCCAACCAGCATGCGCCGGATTTCGGAAGTCCCTGCTCCGATCTCCATCAGCTTGGCGTCGCGGAACAGGCGGGCTACGGGCGCGTCAGCCAAAAATCCAGCTCCGCCCATAGCTTGCACGGCTTGGTGGGCTTGGACCATGGCCTGCTCGGAGGAATAGAGGCAGCAGGCGGCGGCATCCTGACGGGTGATATTCCCACGATCACAGGCCCGGCCCGCCTCGTAGACATAGGCGCGGGCAGAGTTCATGGCGGTGTACATATCCGCGATCTTGCCCTGCATCAGTTGGAACGAGCCGATGGGTTTGCCGAACTGTTTGCGCTCGACCATGTAGGGCATGACCTCGTCCAGACAGGCGGCCATGATGCCGGTGCCGATGCCCGCCAGAACCACGCGTTCATAATCGAGGCCGGACATGAGGACGCGCACGCCGCGCCCCTCCTCGCCCAGCACGTTCTCGAACGGGACTTCAACATCGTCAAAGATCAGCTCCGCGGTGTTGGAGCCGCGCATGCCAAGCTTGTCGAAATGTGGGGAGGTGGAAAAGCCTTTCATCGACTTCTCGATGATGAAGGCTGTGATGCCTTTAGGGCCAGCTTCGGGATCGGTCTTGGCGTAGACCACCAAGGTGGAGGCGTCGGGGCCGTTGGTGATCCAGTATTTGTTGCCTGACAGACGGTAGTGATCGTTGCGCTTTTCCGCCTTCAGGGACATGGACACCACGTCGGAGCCTGCGCCTGCTTCGGACATGGCCAAGGCACCGACATGCTCGCCGGAGATCAGGCCGGGAAGGTATTTTGCCTTTTGATCGGCAGTGCCGTTCAGCTTGATCTGGTTTACGCAGAGGTTGGAATGAGCGCCATAGGACAGCGATACGGATGCGGAGGCGCGGGCGATTTCTTCGACGGCGATCACATGGGCAAGATAGCTCATGCCGGAGCCGCCGTCTTCCTCGGGGACGGTGATACCCAAAAGGCCTAGTTCGCCCATCTCGGTCCACAGATGCGCCGGAAAATCGTTCGACGCGTCCACGTCGGCGGCCAGCGGCTTCACGCGTTCCTGCGCCCAGCGATGAACCATCTCGCGCAAGGCGTTTACGTCTTCACCCAAGTCGAAATTCATTGAAGCGGTAAACATTGCGGCCCTCCCATTAATGAACGCACGTTCAAATAATAACCCTAGCGCTCTCACGGGTCAACAGCGTCAATTCGCCGACGAGAATTTACCGTCTGTCAATCGCGAGCAAGTTAAGTAAGCCCCTCAAAAGCAAGGTAGAGAATCCAATTACGGCAAAAATGGGTAAGGAAACCCTTACCTCCGACACCATCTTTAAGGCATAACCCCTTGCCAAATCAGCATTTACCTTGCGCTAAACGATGATTCTGCCCCACCGTCGACACATTGTCGAAGCCCAAACACTGAGAATAAAAATGATCTATCTAGCCTTCTACAGGGGAGAGGGTCGGCCGTTAAGCGACACGCTCGTAAAGTGGGTCACCCGCTCCGAGTTCTCGCATTGTGAACTATTAATCAGTAACCGCCCGCCCAAATCCGGTGAGACTCACCGCTGCGTTACGGCGCAGGGAAAACACGGCGGCGTCTGCGTGCGCGACCTCTACTTTCGGGAAGGGGCCTACGAATTTGTGCAGGTGCCTTGGGCGCCGCATGACACGTTCGAGCGCGCCGCCCAGCATCTGGGGCGGGGCTACGACTATTGGGGGCTACTGATGAGCCAGTTCATCAACCTGCGCCGCCATATCGAGGACCGGTGGTTCTGCTCGAAGCTTTGCGCGCGGGCGTTGGGGCTGTCGGAGGCGCACACCTATTCGCCCGGTGATCTGAAGCGGATCGTTGAGGAGCATAACCGCGTCTACCGCATGGCCCATCTGACTGCCGGCCAGTCGGCTGGGGCGCAAGGCGTATCGACCGCGCTGCCCGCCACACCGCCTGCACCGGCAAACGAGCCGGGCTATCCGGCGACCGGTCTGTCTGCCCTAGCCCGCCAAGGCCGCTCGGCCCTGCAAGGCGCGGGCCTCGCTTTGAATGATGCGGGCAATCACCTCGCAGTCAGCGACGGAGAAGGTCAACGGCAGGCGCATGTCCAGCAGGCCGGACAGAATTTCGTCCGTCCGCGCCAAGGCCTGCGGCCGCGCGTACCGCCAGCTGTCGTAGCGCGAGGTGAAGGCTTTGGGCTCGGCCGCGCCGAACCATTTAAGCTCCACGCCGCGGGCGGCGCATCGGGAGGTAAACTCCTCGATTTCCGGCCCCGAAGCCTCGGGCAGCCGGAACTGGACGGATGAGCCGACATACACCCCGCGCGGGTCGCGTTCGATAACCGCAAGGCCCGGCGCATTACGCAAGCCATTTTCCAAGGCGGCATACCGGTCGTTCCACGCCTGCACCTGCGCTGGCAATTTTGCCAGCTGCGGGCGCAGGATCGCGGCGCGCAGATTGTCCATACGGCCCGAGATATTCGGGGTGACGTATTTCACCCGTTCGAACACCTCGGCAGGTGGGGCCGCCGCGTGGCGTTCATAAAGCATATAGGAGCCGGACAGGATAATCGCCCGCGCCATGACCTCCGGATCGTCGGAGATCAGAAACCCGCCCTCGCCCGAATTCACATGTTTATAGGTCTGGCAGGAATAACAGCCGACAACGCCGTGCCGCCCCGAGGGCGTGCCTTGCCAGCTTGCCCCCATCGTGTGCGCGCAATCCTCGATCACGACGACCCCTGCGGCGTCGCAAATCGCCATGAGCCGGTCCATATCGCACAAATGCCCGCGCATATGTGACAACAGCAAGACCTTGGCCGCCGACGCCTCGATCTGCGCCTCTAAGTCATCAAGGTCGATGGTCAGGGTGTCGGCGGTTTCCACAAAAAGCGGCTCCGCGCCAACAGACGCAATCGCACCGGGCACAGGGGCCAGCGTGAAGCCGTTGGACAACACAGTGTCGCCAGCCTTCACCCCCACCGCGCGCAAGGCGCAGCCCATGGCATAGCCGCCAGAGGCCACCGCCAGCGCATATTTCGCCCCCGTAAAGGCGGCGAATTCCTGCTCCAGAAGCGCAGTTTCGCCCAGTTCGCCCTGTGTCACGTTATAGCGGTGCAGCCGCCCGTGCTGCAAAACGGCCATGGCGGCGGCAATCCCTTCGTCGGGGATGGGCTCTTGCTGGGTAAAGCTGCCGTCAAAAACTTCGAACATCACCAATGCCTCCGGCATGTTGCGGCCATGACATTGGTCGGGCGCAGATGGACAGTCAAGCGATGAGCCGCGCGACGATCCCGTCGAGGTCGTCGAAATGGTCCAACAGCGCCTCAGGCTTCAGGGAGGACACGTCGAAATTGCCCGGCCCGAAGGTCACAAGGATCGACGGCGCACCGGCATTGGTCGAGGTGTCGCGGTCAGTCTGGGTGTCGCCCACCAACACGGCACGGGCGGGATCGCCCCCTGCCCGCGTGACCGCTTCGACAAATGGCAACGGGTCCGGCTTGCGCACGGTAAGCGTGTCCGCCCCAACGAGGCTGTGGAACACGTCGCGGAAATCCAGCGCAGCCATAAGCTGTTCGGCCAGAACTTCGGGCTTGTTGGTGCAAATGCCGACCTTGTAACCGGCGTCCCGCAATCGCGACACGGCCTCCCGCGCACCGGGATAGATCGTGGTGTGGGTGGCGATGTCGTTGCCATAGGCCTCCAGCAGGATCGGAAACTGCTCGTCGATGTCACTTTGGGCAAACGGTTGGCCCAACCGCTCGAACCCTTCGGTCAGCATCGCCCGCGCACCGCGCACGGCGGTGCCGCGATCCGTTGCGGTTGTCAGCACGTCACCATGGCCCAACCCGCGAAAGCAGACATTGGCAGCGGCAAGCAGATCGCCGCTGGTATCGGCCAAGGTGCCGTCGAGGTCGAAAATTACCGTGCGCATGGATGCTTCCTTGTAACGTGGCGAAACCTGTTGTGACGCAGGCGCACCTTGCGCCGCAGCACGATACGGATAGAACGGGGGCAACAAGAAGGAAAGGCCGGGCAACCGGGAATGGCCTCAAGCGTGAGCAGTAAACCAGTCGCACTAATCCTATTGGCTGCCGGACAAGGCAGCCGCATGAATTCCGACCTTCCCAAGGTCCTGCACCAGATCGGCGCGGCCCCGCTGGCGATCCACGCCCTGCGTGCGGCGTCTGTGTTGGAGCCGGAGAAAACCGTGGTCGTCACCGGCCATGGCGCGGATCAGGTCGAAAAAGTGCTGACAAAGCATGACGACCAACTCACCTTCGCCCGCCAGACCGAACAAAACGGCACCGCCCACGCAGTGGACCAAGCCCGTCACGTCTTGGGCGATTTCGAAGGCGACGTGGTGGTCTTGTATGGTGACACGCCCTTCGTCTCCGGCGATACGCTGGAGCGGATGGCAGAGGCCCGCGCCACCGCAGATGTGGTCGTGCTGGGGTTCGATGCCGCTGATCCAGGTCGGTACGGCCGGTTGATCACCAAGGGTGACACGCTGGAAAAGATCGTTGAGGCCAAGGATGCCAGCCCTGAAGAGCTTGCTGTAACGCTTTGTAATTCCGGCGTCATTATGTGTGACGCGCGAACTATATTTGATTTGATTTCACGCGTTGGCAACGACAATGCCAGTGGCGAATATTACCTGACCGACATCGTCGGCCTCGCCCGTGCTGGCGGCATGAGCGCCGCCGCAGTAACCTGCGACGAGGCGGAGACCTTGGGGATCAATACCCGCGCCGAACTGGCCGCCGCCGAAGCCGCGTTTCAGGCGCGGATGCGGGCGGACGCACTGGAGAACGGCGTCTCCCTTGCCCAGCCCGAAACCACCTATTTCGCCTATGATACGGTGCTTGGCCGCGATGCGGTGATCGGCCCAAATGTGGTGTTCGGCCCAGACGTCACCGTCGAATCCGGCGCCGAGATCAAGGCGTTTTGCCATCTGGAGGGCTGCCATGTATCACAAGGTGCCGTCGTTGGCCCCTTTGCCCGCCTGCGCCCCGGTGCGGAGCTGGAGGAAGGTGCCAAAGTCGGCAACTTCGTCGAGATCAAGAACGCCACGCTGGCCGAAGGTGCGAAGGTCAACCACCTGTCCTATGTGGGCGACGCCCATGTCGGGGCTGGCGCGAATATCGGCGCAGGCACGATCACCTGCAATTATGACGGCGTGTTCAAACACCGCACGACGATCGGCGCGGGGGCCTTTATCGGCTCGAACACCTTGCTGATCGCCCCTGTCGACGTGGGTGCGGACGCCATGACGGGTTCCGGCACAGTGGTGACCGAGGATGTGCCTGATGGCGACCTTGCCCTGTCACGGGTCCGGCAGACCAACAAGACGGGGCTTGCCCGCAAACTGATGCAGATGCTGCGCGCCAAGAAGATGAAGAAGGACGCTTAAATGTGTGGAATCGTTGGAGTTCTTGGAACTCATGAAGTTGCACCGATCATAGTCGAAGCGCTGAAGCGTCTCGAATATCGCGGCTATGACAGCGCAGGGATCGCGACCGTTAATAACGGGGAGCTGGACCGCCGCCGCGCTGTGGGCAAACTTGTGAACCTGTCGGACCTTCTGGTCCATGACCCGCTTGCAGGGAAATCCGGCATCGGCCACACCCGCTGGGCTACCCATGGTGCCCCATCCGTGGTGAACGCACACCCGCATCAATCGGGTCCGGTTGCAGTCGTCCACAACGGAATTATCGAGAACTTCAAAGAGTTACGCGCCGAACTTGCAGCAGATGGCTACGTCAGCGAGACCGAGACCGATACGGAAACAGTGGTACTGCTGGCGCGCCGGTTTCTGGAGCAAGGTCTTGCCCCGCGCGACGCCGCCGAGCAAACCATCGCGATGCTGGATGGCGCGTTTGCGCTGTGCTTCCTGTTCCACGGCGAAGAGGATTTGATGATCGCGGCGCGTAAAGGCTCCCCCCTTGCGATCGGCCATGGCGACGGCGAGATGTATGTCGGGTCGGACGCCATTGCGCTGGCCCCGATGACCAACCGCGTGACCTATCTGGAAGAAGGCGACCGCGCGGTGCTCACCCGAACCAGCCTCGAAATCTACGATGCGAACGGCCAGTTGGCGAACCGCGCGGCGAAGACGCTGGCGCTTGACGAAGCGCGGATCGAGAAAGCCGGGCACAAACACTTCATGGCCAAGGAAATCGCCGAGCAACCCATCGTGCTGGCGGATGCGCTGAAGGCGTATAGCACCGCGGACGGCAAAGGCATCGAGCTGCCAAACGGCACGCTGGATTTCACCAAATGCGACCGCATCACCATGGTGGCCTGCGGCACGGCAAACCTTGCCTGTCAGGTGGCGAAATACTGGTTCGAGCAGATCGCGGGCCTGCCCGTCGACGTCGATATCGCGTCCGAGTTCCGCTACCGCAAGCCGGTGATCTCGGACAAGTCCTACGCGCTGTTTGTGTCTCAGTCCGGCGAGACGGCGGATACCTTGGCCGCCCTGCGCTACGCCAAGGACCGCGCCGCGATGATCCTGTCGGTGGTGAACGTGCCCGAAAGCTCCATCGCCCGCGAAAGCGATCTGGCCTTGCCGATCATGGCAGGCGTCGAGGTTGGGGTGGCCTCCACCAAAGCCTTCACCTGCCAGCTATTGGCCCTGGCGGCGCTGGCGTTGAAGGCAGGCCATCAACGCGGCCATCTGGACGACGCGGCCTTGGCCGCGCATATGGCGGACCTGAACCTGCTTCCCGGCATATTGAACCAATCCCTTGCGCTGGAGAAATCCATCAAGCGCGTGGCGCGGAAGATTGCATCGGCACAAGACGTGCTGTTTTTGGGCCGTGGCCCGATGTATCCGCTGGCCCTTGAAGGCGCATTAAAACTGAAAGAGATCAGCTATATACACGCCGAAGGTTATGCATCAGGTGAATTGAAGCACGGCCCCATTGCGCTAATCGACAAGAACGTACCGGTCGTGGTGATGGCCCCGACGGACGAGCTTTTCGACAAGACCATATCCAACATGCAAGAAGTCATGGCGCGCGGCGGCAAGGTCGTGCTGATCACCGACGCCGAGGGCGCGAAAGAAGCCAGCGACGGCGTTTGGGAGACCGTGGTGATGCCCAGCATCAGCCCCTTCCTCGCGCCCATCTTGTATGCGGTTCCGGCGCAACTTCTGGCCTACCACACCGCTGTTGCCAAAGGCACCGATGTGGACCAGCCTCGCAACCTCGCAAAATCGGTGACTGTAGAATGAACCCGGACACTGCACTCGCCCATCTCGAAAGCCTCGCGGATGCGAGCAAGGCCGACGAGCTTGCCGCCTATCACGGGGTTGAGCGTCGCTATCTAGGCATTCCGACCCCGACACTGGATGCGCTGGCGAAAGACTGGCGCGGCGATGATCTTGCCACCCGCCTGACCCTTGCCGCAGCCCTGTGGGACAGCAATATTCACGAGGCGCGTATCTGCGCCGCGAAGCTTCTGACGCAGGCAAGGTTGCGCCCCGACGATGCGCCCGCTTGGGACTTGATCGTGTCTTGGTTGCCTGAGGTGGATTGTGCGGCCATTGCCGACCAAGTTGCCAATGCCGGAGCCAAACGCGTGGTTTGGGATACCTCAAGGCTGGACCAAATGGACGCGTGGACAGCATCCGAGCATGTCTGGACCCGCCGCGCGGTGCTGGATTTCACCCAACCATGGACCAAACAGAACCGCTCCAAACTGGCAGACGAGGCCGTTCGCGACCGTGTTCTGGGCTGGGCCGCGCTGTATGCCGAAGACCATGACCCGCTGATCCAGCGCGCCGTTGCGTGGTGGCTGCGGGACCTGTCGCGGTTCGATGTGCCTCGGGTGCAGGCGTTTCTGGAGGAGCATGGCGACCGGATGACCCGCTCCGCGCGTCGCGAAGCGGCCCAGATGATCAAGCGTCAGAGCTAGCTTTTAGAGACGGTCAACGTCGCCAGATCGGTAAGCCCCAAATCCAGCGCCCGCATCGCTGCAAGCGAAATGCGGCTGCCCGCAGAGGCAGGGCCGTCAATCGGGATCAGTTTCACTTGAACCACCGCGCCGCCTGCTGTCTCGACAGAGCCTTGGGTTTCGGTCTCGACAAGCGGCGTGCGCAGCCAGAATCCCTGCTCCGTCGGATCGCCCAAGCTGGCCACGGTCTTGCCAAGCACGGAACCGCCCGCAGGTGCCGCAGTGGCGGCTTCCTTCTCGGCTTCGGTGGTTTTGTCCAGCGACGCGGCGCTTTGCCCACCTGCCCCGACTTCGACCACCGATGGCTCGGTCGGTGCTGGCGGGTCAGTTGCGTCGACATCGCTTAACGACTCGTCGATCGGAGGTTCGGGCTGCGCACCCAGCCCTTCAAACGGGTTTGAAAACTGCCCCCCGCATGCGGAAAGCGTCACGATAAGGGCGGCGGATAGGATATGGTGTTTCATACCAAAAAGGTTACCCGCTCCGAAACCGTTCATCAACGACCTAAGTTGGGTTGTCGCGGGGCGCGCCGGGGACTACCTTAAGCACATGAAAAATCCTCTCGTCGATCCGTTTCAGCGTGCCATCACCTATCTGCGCCTGTCCGTCACGGACCGCTGCGACTTTCGCTGCGTCTATTGCATGTCCGAGAACATGCAGTTTTTGCCCAAGAAAGAGCTGCTGACACTGGAAGAGTTGGACCGCCTGTGCACCGCGTTTATCGGTCTCGGCGTTGAAAAGCTGCGCATTACCGGCGGGGAGCCTTTGGTGCGGCGCGGAATCATGGGCTTTTTCGAAGGCATGGGGCGACATCTGGAAAGCGACGCGCTGAAAGAGCTGACGTTGACCACCAATGGCTCCCAGTTGGAAAAATACGCGGCTGACCTGTATGCGGCTGGTGTGCGTCGGGTGAATATCTCGCTTGATACGCTGGACGAAAAAAAATTCGCCGAAATCACCCGCTGGGGCCGCCTGCCTCAAGTGCTGCGCGGCGTGGAAGCTGCATTGAAAGCAGGCCTCAAGGTCAAGATCAACGCCGTGGCGTTGAAAGGCTTCAACGAGGACGAGTTGTTCGATCTCGCCGCGTGGTGTGCCGATCTGGGGATGGACCTGACTTTTATCGAAGTGATGCCCATGGGCGATATCGGCAACGAAAACCGCATCGGGCAATTCTGGTCGCTGAACGATCTGCGCGCGACTTTGGCCGAACAGTTCACCCTGACCGACCTGTCGGATCGCACGGGCGGCCCTGCCCGTTATATGCGGCTTGAGGAGACCGGTCAGAGGATCGGCCTGATCACGCCGCTGTCCCACAATTTCTGCGAAAGCTGCAACCGCGTGCGGATCACCTGCACCGGTGAGATTTACACGTGCTTGGGCCAAGAAGGGAAATCCGATCTGCGCGGACCTTTGCGGTCCTCGGAAAGCGACGCCCCTCTGGAAGAGGCCATTCGCGCCGCGATTGGCCTGAAACCCAAGGGCCACGATTTCGATTATTCCCGCCAAGAACTGGGCGGCCAGATGTCGAGGCATATGAGCCATACGGGTGGCTAAGGTCTGGGTCGCGGGTTGGTTTAGTCTGTTTGCCGCTTGGCTTTTGCATGAAGTTGTCACCTTCGGCTTTTTTCATGGCTACCTGACCGGCGAGCGCCAACTGGGCTACGGCATCTATCCCGCCAGCCTTGGTGGCATCATCATCGAAGCCTTGGTCATCTGCGCTGTTGGCGCAGCCTTGCTCGCTATAGTGAGTTTTTTGCTAAGATCGAACAGCTTGAGGTGGCCAGTTTTGGGTGCCGCGTGGCTAACCCTGTGTCTGTGGTCCTATTTTGAAACAGCGTTTGGATACCGTGGCGACTTCGGGGCTACTTGGTACTGGCACGAGCCGTTTTGGGCGTTGATGTGGTCCCCGTGGCTCACGCCTTTGGCGACTTTGCTGGGCCTTATCCCTTTCCTCTGGTTCATACGAAAACCCTAAGCCCGCTGGTCAGCGCTGTCGTCTTGTGGCACTGGATGTGACACACATTCCAAGAACCTCGGACCGTTATGACCCTTTTCGAAATTCTGCTGCTCCTCTCTGCCGCCTTTGGCGCGGGTGTTCTGAACACCATTGCGGGTGGCGGCACGTTCCTGACCTTCCCCGCCCTCGTTTTCGTTGGCATCCCGCCGGTAGTGGCCAACGCGACCTCGACGGTCGCCGTGTTGCCCGGCTATCTGGGCGGAGCGCTCGGGTTTCGCAAAGAGGTCATGGAGTTCGACCGCAAGCAGCTGATCCGCCTGATCGGGATCGGGCTGCTCGGGGGGGCGGTTGGATCATTCCTGCTGCTGATCTCGTCGGACCGCGCGTTCTCGGCCCTTGTGCCGTTCTTGCTGTTGCTGGCCACGCTGGTTTTCCTGTTCGGCGCGCGCATCCGCGCATGGGCGGCCAAGCGATCGCAATCGGTCACGCCGTTTGGCTTTGTCGGCATGTTCGCGGTGTCGACCTATGGCGGCTACTTCAACGGCGGGCTCGGGATCATTCTGCTGGCGCTGTTCTCGCTGTGGGGGATGACGAATATCCACCAGATGAACGGGCTGAAAACCGCGATGAGCTTTATTCTATCCATGATCTCGGTCGCAATCTTCGCGGGTGCAGGGATTATCGAGTGGCAAGCGGGCCTGATGATGATGGTCGCCTCCACCGCGGGGGGCTACGCGGGTGCGCCGATTTCCAAAGCGCTGCCAATGCCGGTCGTTCGCGCGATCGTCGCGACCGTCGGATTCGTGATGAGCGCGGTCTTTTTCTACCGTGTTTTCATCGCCGGATAGCTCAGCGTTCCGCGAGTGTGAGTAAACCGTGTGGGCGGCGTGAATTACGCCTCCCGCCTATTTGCAGCACGAAAAACCCTCTCTATGCAAAGATTAAGGCACATCAATATTTCCGTGCCACTGGTTTTGTTTTTATGGAGTTCTGTCTGATGGACAGCCTTGGGTTTCTTGCATACGGCTTCGTGCTTTTGTCAGCATCGACCAATGACATCCGCTGGCTGCGCGCCGCGTTGTTCGGGTCCAACCTGCTATTCATCGCTTATGGGTTCGCGTTGGAACTTATGCCGATCCTGTTGTTCAACCTGCTGCTTGGTGGCATCAACGGCTATCAGGCCTTCCGCGCATGGCGGCGGCCCGTCATGATCGTGCATCCGTCATAGGCAGGCGGGGTCTCCCACGCCTGTGACAGCTCAGCTTGCCAAGCGTTGCTCCACGATTTCAGCCCACCAGCTGCATCCAGCCGGAATAGCCTCGTCGTTGAAGTTGTATTCGGGGTGGTGGACGCTGGCGGTGTCGCCGTTGCCCACAAGGATATAGGCACCGGGGCGTTCTTCCAGCATGAAAGCGAAATCCTCGCCGCCCATGACCAAGGGCGCTTCCGCGCAATCGCCGGAAACTTTGGTTGCGACCGAGGCCGCGAATTCGGTCTGCTCCTCATGGTTCACCATGACGGGATAGCCTTTGATGTAGTTCACCTCCACAGTGCCGCCAAAGGTCGTGGCCACGCCTTGTGCGATTTCCGGCAGGCGCTTGGCCGCCAGATCGCGCATTTCGGTGGACATGGTGCGGACGGTGCCTTTCAGGGTGACCGTCTCAGGGATCACATTGAACGCTTTGCTCTCGGTTTCGAAGCTGGTGACGGAGACGACGATTTGTTGCACCGGATCGGCGTTGCGCGAGGCAATGGTTTGCAATGCCAGAACCAGATGCGACGCCATCACGGTGGTATCAATCGTTTCTTGCGGCTTGGCCGCATGCCCGCCACGGCCTTTGACGGTGAGCGTAAACGTGTCGGTCGCCGCGAAGAAAGCGCCAGGGCGGATCGCAAAGCTGCCGACAGGTTTGCCGGGCCAGTTGTGCATGCCGTAGACCTCGTCGATGGACCAGTGGTCCATCATCCCGTCCTCGCACATCTCGCGACCGCCGCCGCCGCCTTCTTCGGCGGGTTGGAAGATCACCACGACCGTGCCGTCAAAATTGCGTGTCTCGGACAGATATTTCGCAGCGCCCAGCAGCATCGCCGTGTGGCCATCATGCCCGCAGGCATGCATCGCGCCGGGCGTTTTGGAGGCATAGTCCAGACCCGTCGCTTCTAGGATCGGCAGCGCATCCATGTCGGCGCGCAAACCGATAGTTTTGCCGGAGCTGTTCGACTTGCCCTTGATCACCCCGACGACACCCGTGCGCCCGATGCCCTCGACGACCTCGTCACAGCCAAACGCGCGGAGCTTTTCGGCCACAAGGGCGGAGGTCCGGTGGGTTTCAAACAGGATTTCAGGATTCTCGTGAATGTCACGACGCCATTCGGTGATTTCTGGCAAAAGTTCGGCAAAGCGGTTTTTGACGGGCATGGGAGTGTCTCCTGATTGGACTCACTGGCCAGACTGCCTGCCTTGTTCCGTCCCTGCAAGTCACGTTCGCTCAGTTGCGGGCAGGCACATCGCCCCAAGAAACGTCTTCGAGCAGCAGATCGTCAACCGCATCACCGTGCAGAACGGAGACGTCGCCAGTGGTCTCCAGTATCACCGCGCGCACCTTTGACAATTCCAGTGCATTGGCCTCCCGCAACTTGCCTATCAGCTCCGCGCGGGTAACACGGGTTCGTTGGAGATTGGCCTCCAGTATTTCCCCGTCATACATCAGGAACACCGGCGGGTTGTCGAGCGCGTCGCCCCAACCGAAGCGCTCTCGCAGGCGCGCAAGCGCGTGGCGCAGCGCGAACAGGAACACCAGCGCCACTGGACCGATCCAAACGGGCGTCGAGGTGCTGGTCATAATGAAGGCGAGGATCGACCCTATCGCCACCGTCAACGCAAAGTCGAAACCTGCCATTTTCGAGAATGACCGCAAGCCATTGATCCGAACCAGCGCGACGATCACCACAATGGATATTGCCGCGCGCATCAAAAGTTCCAGCGTCGTGCTCATGACTTCTCTCCCCGTGCTTGTCGGGCTCTTTGAATGAATATGACCGACAAAAGTATAACAAAAGCGCAGGCGATACCGCCCAAAGCGCGTTCGTAAAGTCCGTCTATTCCCGTTGGCAAAAAGAAGAACACCGGCGCCGACACTGCCCAAATCCCTGCAAGAACGAAGCACGAAACCTTCGCCCATGAGGCGTGGCACCCTGCCCCCGACGCCATGCACAGCGGGGCAAGCAGGAAGAAGATACCCAACCCGTAAACAAGGTAGATATGGATAACCACGCCATCGCTGTCGCCATCGCCGTATTCGTTGCGCGCGCCGACGATAATGACCAACGCGGCAAGGGCAGCGAGGCTCAGGATGCCGACGGACCAGCCGACATTACCCAAATGGGCATGCGACGCCGCAAGCGCCGTCGCCATTAGTCCAATGGCAAATCCGTACAGGCCGACATCCATAATAATCTCGCCCTCGCCCGCCGCCAAGTCGGAGATGGTATCAGCAATCCAGTCATGATTTGGAACGAAATAAGGACCCATGATGGTCGCGGAGATTAGCGAGACGCAGCCCAGCAGGCCCAGAACGCCAAGGCAGAAGAGGAGATGGGGGCGCTCGGTGCCGTATTTCTGCTTGTCCATCACGCCACCTCGCATTTTCGTCTGCTAAGACAACGCCGAGCCGGGCAGTTTGGTTGCAAAGATGCGTTCAGCTTGCCAGATGGTCCACCAATTTCGCCATGAACGCCTGCCCCGCCTCAAACTGCGAGACTTCAAGAAACTCGTTGGGCTGGTGGGCTTGGGCGATATCGCCGGGGCCGCAGATGATGGCGGAGTAGTCTTTTTCCTGAAACTGACCCGCCTCGGTGCCGTAGCTGACCACATGGGAGGCGTTGTCACCTGTAAGCTGGCGTACCAGACGTTCGGCCTCGCCGTCCTGTTCAGGTTGGAGCGGCGGCACATGAAACCGTTGGGTGATCTCGATACGGGTTTCGGGAACCACCGCTTGCATCAAGGCTTCGACCTCTTCCACGCGGGCGAACAGCGCGTCGCGATAGGTGTTGATGTCGTCACCGGGAACCAAGCGGAAGTCGATGCCAAACTCGCAATCCTTGGCGGTGATGTTATGCGCGGTGCCGCCCCAGATTTTACCGGTGTGCAGGGTGGTGAACGGCGGATCAAACTGTGCGGCAAGCGCCGACGGTGTTGCCGCGATATTGGCGTCGTTTATCTGATTGGCCCATTCGATCAGCTTCACGCCATACATGATGGCGTTGACGCCCGTATGCAGCAGGGAGGAATGGACCTCAAACCCGTGCACATGAATCCACCAGCCATAACCGCCCTTGTGGCCGGACACGGCTTTCATCATCGACGGCTCCCCCACCACCACGGCACCCGCGGCGGGCAGATGCTTGCGCATTTCCGCGATCATCGGCGGGGCGCCAAGACAGCCCACCTCCTCGTCATAGCTAAGTGCGATTTGCAAAGGCCGCTTCACGCCACGCTTCAGGGCCAATGGAACGGCGGCCAAGGCCAGCGCATCAAACCCCTTCATATCGCAGGTCCCGCGCCCGTAAAGCTTGCCGTCTTTTTCGACCACGGTGAACGGATCGGTGTCCCATGCCTGCCCCTCGACGGGGACCACATCGGTATGGCCCGACAGTACGACGCCGCCCTCAACTTCGGGGCCAACATTGGCATAAAGCGACGCCTTGTTGCCCTCGTCATTATAGACGCGGGTGGCGGAAACGCCGTGACCTTTCAGGTAGTCCTCCACCCAGTCGATCAGATCCAGATTGCTGACATTGCTGACCGTTTGAAATGACACCAGTTTGTCTAGAATGGCGCGTGCGTCCATGAGGGCGTCCTTTGCTGGGCGAGGGTTTACCGAGTGGAGGGTGATCCTCGCGTGGCAAAGCGTCAAGGCCCGTGCTCAAGATTTCGACATCGACGGCGGAGGCGCGCGCGCGTCCCAGAAAAACCGTTGCCAGACGAAATTCTAGTGTTAACCTCAATCCTTAAGGTGAGCATTGGAGGCTACCGGTGCCGCTTCACAGGGGGAATTGAATGCCAGACGGGCCCGCGCCAGTCCAAGAACCCGTGCTTGATGTACGGAGCCTTAAGACCGTTTTCAAAACCCGCTCCGGTGAGGTTCACGCCGTAAACGACGTCAGCTTCGACGTGCGTCCCGGTGAGTTGCTGGGTGTTGTGGGCGAAAGCGGGTCTGGCAAATCGGTGACGATGATGTCGCTGATCGGGCTGCTGCCCTCGCCCCCGGCAGACATTCGCGGCGGTCAGGTTCTGTTTGACGGCAACGACCTTCTCGCCACCGATGCCGAGACCCTGCGCAAGGTGCGCGGCGGACGAATCGGCTTCGTGTTTCAGGACCCGATGACCTCGCTCAACCCGGTGTTCAATGTCGGCTTCCAGATCATGGAGCCTCTGCGCAGACATATGGGCATGACGAAAGCGCAGGCGCGCCTTCGGGCCTGCGAATTGTTGGAACTCGTCGGCATTCCGGATGCGTCGCGCCGCCTGAAAGACTACCCGCACCAGTTTTCCGGCGGGATGCGCCAGCGGGTGATGATCGCGATTGCACTGGCGTGCGATCCGAAAGTTCTGATCGCGGACGAGCCGACGACCGCGCTGGACGTGACCATTCAGGCGCAGATCATCGAGCTGGTCAAAGACCTGCGCGAAAAACTGGGAATGGCGATCATCTGGATCACCCACGACCTTGGCGTCATCGCAGGCATCGCCGACCGTGTCATGGTGATGTATGCGGGCCAAGTGGTCGAACAGGCCCCGACGCGGGAGCTGTTTGGCAACCCGCAACACCCCTATACCCGTGCGCTTCTGGAAACGATCCCGACTGTGCGCGGCGCGCGCCCCGAGAAACTGAACGTGATCCAAGGCCAGCCGCCCATTCTGGGTGCGGCCCCGAGCGCCTGCCCCTTCCGCGATCGTTGCGCGTTCCGATTTGACCGCTGCGACCGCGAAAATCCCGTGCGCATCCCCGCAGGCCCCGGCCATGACGCCGCGTGCTTCTACGATTTCAACACGGGAGGACCGCGCGGTGCTTGACGAGCCGAAGCAACCCCTTGTCCGTGTCGACAATTTGAAGATGCATTTCCCGATCTTCGGCGGGTTGCTGCGCAGACGGACTGGTGAAGTGAAAGCTGTCGACGGCATCTCCTTCGACATCTTCGAGGGGGAAACCCTCGGATTGGTTGGCGAATCCGGTTGCGGGAAATCCACGGTAGGCCGCTCGGTGCTACGGCTCTACGAGGTCACCGACGGCTCGGTGACCATCGACGGGCGTGACATTGCCCATGCCCCACCTGAAGAGCTGCGCCAGATGCGCACCCAGATGCAGATGATCTTCCAAGACCCGCAGGCGTCGTTGAACCCGCGCATGAAGGTGTCCGAGATTATCGCGGAGCCGCTGCGCGAGCATCACGCAGGCACCGCCACCGAGCGCCGCCAACGGGTGTTGGAGCTGATGGATCAGGTGGGCTTGAACCGCGACTTTGCCAACCGCTATCCACACGAGTTTTCCGGCGGCCAGCGCCAGCGGATCGGTATCGCCCGCGCGCTTGCTCTGAACCCGAAATTCATCGTGTGCGACGAGCCGATTGCCGCATTGGACGTGTCCATTCAAGCGCAGGTGGTCAACCTGCTGGAAGAGTTGCAAAACGAGCTGGGGCTGACCTATCTGTTCATCTCCCACGATCTGTCGATGGTACGCCACATCGCCGACCGCGTGGCGGTCATGTATCTGGGCCGCATCGTCGAGCTGGCCCCGCGCGACGCGCTGTATGACGACCCGCTGCACCCGTATACCAAGGCCCTGCTCAGTGCGGTGCCAGAGCCAGACCCTGCGATTGAGGAGAAGGTTGAACGGATCATTCTGACAGGCGATGTCCCGTCGCCGTCGAACCCGCCGCAAGGCTGCAACTTTTGTACCCGCTGCCCTGCGGTCATGGATATTTGCAAACGCGACGAGCCGGAGTTTCGAGAGGTTCAACCGGGCCGTTTCGTCGCCTGTCACCACTTTAACGACATCATATAGAGCGTTGTAAAAACGCCGAAAGAGGCTCCATGAGCACCCAACAAGGAGAAACGACATGAAACTCAAGACAGCCCTGATGGGCGCCGCAGCATCGCTGGCCGTTGTGCCGATGGCGATGGCAGACGGCCACGAAGGAGAGCGCGGCCGCGACGGCCAGCTCAACATCATCTATTGGCAAGCCCCCTCCACGTTGAACCCGTATCTGTCGGGCGGCACGAAAGAGGTGGAGAGTGCCTCGCTCGTCCTCGAAAGCCTCGCCCGCTTCGACAACACCGGCGCACTGATCCCGTCGCTGGCGGAAAGCATCCCGACCATCGAGAATGGCGGCATTTCCGAAGATCTGAAGACGATCACATGGAAGCTGAAAGATGGTGTGATGTGGTCCGATGGAACTCCGGTCACCTCGGAAGACGCGATCTTCTCGTGGAAATACTGCACCGACGAGAATTCCGGCTGCGCCCAAGCCAGTTATTTCGACGGCGTGGAAAACATGGAAGCGGTGGACGCGCAAACGGTGAAGATCACCTTCAACGCCCCCAAACCATTCCCTTATACCGCGCTGGTCGGCGCTGAAAGTCCGGTCATTCAAGCCGCGCAATTCGCCGAATGCCTTGGCGCACGTGCGCCGGAATGCACGGATGCCAATTTCGGCCCTATCGGCACCGGACCGTTCAAGGTGGACGAATTCAAGCCGAACGACGTAATCCAGTTCTCGGCCAATGAGAACTACCGCGAAGCCGGCAAACCTGCCTTTGCGACTGTACTGTTTAAAGGCGGCGGCGACGCGGCGGCGGCGGCCCGCTCCGTGCTGGAAACCGGCGAGTTCGACTATGCCTGGAACCTGCAAATCGACCCGAACCTGCTGGCTAACATGGAATCGCAGGGCAAGGGCACCGTGGTCACCGCCTTCGGCACCTCGGTCGAGCGTATCCACGTGAACCAGACCAACCCCGATCCGGCGCTTGGTGACGAACGCGGGACGGTTGCGCATCCGCACCCGTTCCTGACCGATCCGGCAATCGGTAAGGCTTTGTCGATGGCGATTGACCGCGAATTGCTGGTCGAAGTCGGCTATGGCGCAGGCGGTCAGGTGACCTGCAACGTGCTCCCCGCACCAGAGGTTTACGCCTCCACCGCCAACGATGCCTGCAAGACGCAGGACATGGAAGGCGCGAAAAAAGTGCTGGCCGATGCAGGCTGGACCGCTGGCGGTGACGGCATTCTGACGAAAGATGGTAACCGACTGAGCATCCTCTACCAGACCTCTACCAACGCTGTGCGTCAGGATGCGCAGGCGCTGATCAAGCAGTGGTGGAACGAGCTGGGCGTCGAGGTCGAGTTGCGCAACATCGACGGGTCGGTGTTTTTTGGTGGCGACCCATCCTCGCCTGACACGTTCCAGAAGTTCTTCGCGGATGTCGAGATGTACACGAACAACTTCGCAGGCGTGGACCCCGAGGCCTACATGGCCAACTGGCGCTGTTCCGAAATCCCCTCGCCCGAGACCCAGTGGCAGGGTGCCAACATGCAGCGCTTCTGTAGCGAAGAGTATGACGCCCTTGTGGACAAGCTGGCGACGACTGCCGGAATTGATGCCCGTGCGGCAATTGTAAAACAGCTGAACGATATGCTGATGCAAAGCTACTCGATCATTCCACTCGTTCACCGCGGCGGCGTATCGGCGCATGCCAATACATTGGCCGGTGTCAAAATCACCGACTGGGATTCGGAGATGTGGAACATCGCCGACTGGTATCGCACCGGAAACTGATCTGCGGGCGGGCACATAGTCCGCCCCATGCAAAACTGCAAGATGCGCCACATGGCGCGTCTTGCGCCCCCGCTAGAGACCTGAACCGAGGCATTCCGATATGTTCACCTTCACGATCCGCCGGTTGATACTGACTATCCCGACGCTTCTGTTCATTTCTCTCGTGCTGTTCACGATCGTCAAACTCTCGCCTTCCGATCCGACAGGCAACCTCCCCCTGACCATCCCGCCGGAAGTGCGCGAAAAAATCCGCGAGTCTCTGGGCGTCAACAAGCCGTTGCTGATCCAGTATTTGTTGTGGCTAAAGCAGTTTTTCTGGCTGGAGCCGCGCATATTTCTTGAGCATTCGTTCGGCTGGAATCTCGGCACCGCAGACGAGACGCGGTTAATTTCCTACCAGACCCGCTCCCCCGTCATGGACCTGATCGTGCAGCGCCTGCCGCAAACTCTTTGGGTCGTCGGGGTCGCCTATCTGGTCGGCACGCTCATCGCGCTGCCGATCGGGATAATCTCGGCTTACAAGCAGTATTCCGTCTTTGACCAGCTTGGCACGCTGGTGTCGATGATCGGGTTTTCTGTCCCGCCGTTCTTCTCCGGCGTTCTGGTGATCGTCATCTTCTCGGTAATGATCCCGAGCGACAGTTATTTCTGGCTGCCCTCGATCTATGATACCACCCATGAGGTCACCGACTGGGCCAGCTTCAAATACCAGTTCCGACAGATGATCATGCCGGTCATGGTGCTGGCTTTGCAGATCACCGCCCAAATCTCGCGGTTCACGCGGGCCTCGATGCTCGACAACCTCAATCAGGATTACGTCCGCACCGCCCGTGCCAAAGGCCTGAAAGAGAAGACGGTCGTTCTGGTCCACGTTTTGCGCAACTCGATGATCCCCGTGGTCACGGTGATCGCCCTTGGCATTCCGTCGATCTTCGGCGGCGCCATCATCACCGAACAGGTGTTCAAGGTGAACGGTCTGGGCCAGTTGCTGATCATCGCGATCCAAGGCGGCGATGTGCCGACGGTGCAAACGCTGACCTTCATCTTCGCGATCCTGATCGTGTTGTTTAACCTGATTGCCGACGTCCTTTACGGCATTCTGGACCCGAGGATCCGCTATGACTGATATTCCACAAATCGCCGCGCAGCCCCGCAACCAGTGGTGGGATGTCTGGGACCAGTTCAAGACCCACAAGGGCGCTTTGATCGGTGCGATATTCTTCGTGGTCATTCTGCTGGGCGTCATCTTCGGGCCCTGGCTTTGGGGCATCGACGCCACGTTCATCGACATCCGGTCACGCAACCAAGGCCCGAGCTTTGCGCATCCGATGGGCACCGACCAGCTTGGCCGTGACAGCTTTGCGCGGATGATGGCTGGCGGGCGTGTATCATTGGCCGTGGGCCTGACCGCGATGGCTTTGGCCATTGGTCTGGGCACTTTGATTGGCGTGATTGCGGGCTATTTCAAGCGGCTCGACGGGCTGCTGATGCGCACCACCGACCTTTTTCTTGCCCTGCCTTTGCTTCCACTGCTCCTCGTGATCATCATGCTGTTTCGCGACAAGCTGAACGCGGCCTTCGGGCCGGAGGGCGGCATCTTCATCCTGATGGTGTCGGCCATCGGCGCGACCTCATGGATGCAAACCGCACGGATCGTGCGCGGCGACGTGTTGGCGATCAAGGAACGCGAGTTCGTGCTTGCCGCCCGCTCCATCGGGACACCCAACCGCAGGATGATCACGCGGCATATCCTGCCCAATGTGCTGTCGCCGATCATGGTGTCAGCCACCTTGGGTATCGCCAATGCGATTATCACCGAAAGCGCGCTCAGCTTCCTGGGGCTTGGTTTCCCGCCGGACTTCCCGACATGGGGCCGCCTGTTGTTCGACAGCGTCGACTACCTGCAACAATACCCTGAACGGGTGATGTGGCCCGGCCTCGCGATCTCGCTGACGGTGCTGTCAGTGAACTACATGGGCGACGGGCTGCGCGACGCGCTGGACCCGAAAATTCGCGGGCGGTAACGCTATTCCATCTTTTCGCGGATGCGGTGGACCATCCACCACACGGCGAGCACGACCAAGGGTGTCGTGACAGCGGCAAGGACCAGTTTGGATAGGCCCACAGCGTAAGCCGCAGGCTGCGCCATATAGAGCACCAGATTGACCGCGTAGTAGCTGATCGCCACCACGGACAGCCCCTCGACGGTCTTTTGCAGCCGCAATTGCAAGTCGGCGCGCTTGTCCATGCTTTCGAGCAATTTCTGGTTTTGCGACGAGCGTTCCACATCCACCCGTGTGCGCAGCAAGTCCCCTGCCCGCGTGGCGCGCTCGGCCATGTTCTGCAAACGGCGCTCCGAGGCTTTCACAGTGCGCATCGCCGGATCAAACCGGCGCATCATGAATTCCGCGAATGTCTGGCGGCCGTTGAAGCGTTCCTCGCGCAGCACCTCGATGCGTTGGTTCACGATTGCCTCATACGCTCCTGTCGCGCCAAACCGGAAGGACGATTGCGCCAGCAGGCTTTCCAGCTCGGCGGAGGTCGCGAGAAGCTCGCTCAACGTGTCCTCGGCCCCGGTATCGCCCTTCGTCATAGCGCTCATCAGGCCGGACAAAATCGCGTCCAACTCCCCCAAGCGCGGCCCCATCTCCCGCACGCGGGCAAGGCCCAGCATCGACATGCTTTTGTAGGTTTCGATCTCGCAGAGCCGCTGGACAATGCGGCCAATGCGGCGCTCGCCGGTGACGTCGGCCACGAAAACAGCCAGCCGCATATGACCCGCAGCATCAATGCGGAAATCGCCTGCGACGGTTGCGGCCCCATCCAGAACGGTGCTGACCGCAAGGCTTTCAGGCACGAACCAATCTTCGACCCGCGTGACGATTTCGTCGGCACCGGGATCGGCCTCAACACGGATCAAGGCCGACGTGATGCGCACCCCCGGTGCGCTTGCCAGCCAGTCGGCGGGAAAGGTCTCGAAGGCTTTTGGATCAAACGGGCGGTCCTCCAGCGTGGGCATAAACATGGTGTAGGTGACGAACTCGGTATGCTGTTCCCACTTGAGCTTGAATTTGCCCACCTCCCCGAACCAATGGGTCGCACCGGGTTGCGGATGTGGTGCGCCATAGCGGTCGAGCAATTGGGTCAGGTGCGCGCGGTCCACGTCGCGGTCGCGCTCGGCGGCGTCCTCGGGGCGCTTGATGGCAAGGTAGATCGCCCCGCAAGGCGCTTCCAGCGACGGGAAAGGACGCGCGTGCAGCTCGTTGGCCAAAGTGTAGCGCAGCGGGTGGTCTTCTATCGGGGTCATGCAGTCAACCGTAAGTGAATTTCACCTAGGCATAGAGCCACACGGCCCTTAAGAAAACAAATTTTTCATCAAAATCATAGGTTTAGATGTGTGCAACGGCATACAGTTCCACATATAGGAAATTGTCGCGCCCCGGAGCCTCCCCACTCCGGAGCGCGGAATTGGCCTAAATGGTTACGACCGCGAGGGGCGGGAACCCATTGAAACCAATAGACGAATAGGCGGAAGTATACGCGCCTGTGTTGCGGATCAGCACGCGGTCACCTGCCTTCAAAGTCAGCGGCAACTGCATCGGACGCTTTTCATAAAGCACATCCGCGCTGTCGCAGCTTGGGCCTGCCATGACGCAAGGGCCACACTCTTCGCCGTCACGGGCGGTCTCGAACTGGTAGCGGATTGCTTCGCCTTCAGTTTCGGCCAGACCGGAAAAACGGCCAATGTCGAGGTAAACCCAGCGGTGCATGTCACGGTCCGACTTGCGCGAAACCAGCATGACTTCCGCCACGATGACGCCAGCCTCGGCCACCATACCGCGACCCGGCTCTGCCATGATGCGGGCGACATTGCCGAAACGAGAGGTCACTTGCGCCATTACGGCAGCTGCGTATGCGGTCGGGGCCTCGATAGCCTCACCATAGAAGGCAGGGAAACCGCCGCCGATGTTCAGCAGGCTCAGGTCGTGGCCAGCGTCGCGGGCGTCGTGCCAGATCAGCGCAAGCGCGTCCAAAGTCGGGCCCCACATTTCCGCCTTGCGGGTTTGAGAGCCTACGTGGAACGAGAAGCCAACAGGGTTCAAGCCCAGCTCTTTGGCGTAGTCCAGAAGGCGCAGGGCTGTGTCGCGGTCGCAGCCGAATTTGCGCGACAGCGGCCAGTCGGCTTGGCTGACTTCTACGATCAGGCGAATGTAGACCTGCGCGCCGGGAGCGTGCTCTGCGATTTTTTCCAGCTCTTCTTCGGCGTCCGCAGCAAACAGCGTGATACCAGCGGCATGCGCGAAGGCGATGTCGGAGGCGCGTTTGACGGTGTTGCCAAACGAAATGTCTGCCGGGTCAGCGCCAAGGCTCAAGCACAGTTCAACTTCGCCGCGCGATGCTGCATCAAAGTGGGACCCGAGGTTCACGAGGGTTTCAATGACCTTGCGCTCTGGGTTTGCTTTGACGGCATAATGAATGTCGGCGCGGCCAAGGCCAGCCTTCAGTGCGCGGTATTGCTGTGCAACTAGAGCGGTATCGACGACCAGTGTCGGGCGGTCAAATTCGCGCGATGCAACAAAGGCATCCAGACGGTTACGGACAATAGGTTGAGCCGACGCCTGAGCGTCCGAGAATTGTACAGTCATGGTCATCTCCAGTTAGACCCGGCCATAACGGGGATTACCCGTGCGAGACCGCTCACTTCCAAGGGGAGACGTTACCGTCGCTACGTAAACACGTGTTGCGTTGACTGCTACAGGCCAGAGGCGCGTGCGTTGGCGTCTATTTCCGCCGTATCGGGCCAAACGCGAGTCGGCGCAAGCGTTTTTTTTGCCAGCGTCGAATTTCATCAAATTGATGCAGCGGAACCGCAGACTATGCTCACGCGTTGAGACACTTAACCGGAGAGTGCTTCTTGCCCAACACCAAAAAACGCGACCTGACCCAAGGCCCGGTGTGGGTCGCCCTGACAGCCATGTCGGCCCCCATGTCCTTCGGGATATTCGCGGTGATCGCGGTGGGACTGGCCGACGCCTACTTCCTCGGGAAGGTCAGCGCCAACGCCCTCGCGGCGGTCGGGTTTATTTATCCGGTGATTACCGCCATCACCTCCCTTTCGATCGGGCTGAGCGCTGGCGCGAACGCGACCCTGTCGCAGGCCGTCGGTCGCGAAGAAACGGAGGACGACGTGCGCAGGCTGGGGCTTCATGCCATCGGCTTGGGCATGGCGTTATCCGCGATCATGGCCCTGCTATTGTGGCCCAGCTATCCCATTCTGTTTAGCGCCATGGGCGCGAGCGACGAGGTTTTGGGCGAGATCGCTCAATACATTCCGATATGGGCGCTCTCCTTTCCCTTCCTTGTCGTTATGATGATCACCAACGCCGTGTTTCGCGCCCATGGGGATGGTGCAACCTCGGCGGCAATCATGGTGCTAGCGGCCTTCTTCGGGATCGCCCTTAACCCCGTCCTTATTTTCGGCTGGGGGCCCCTGCCAGAGTTGGGAACTTTGGGCGCGGCGCTCTCCACACTCATCGGCCGCGTCATCGCGATGGCCGCTGCCCTTTGGATTGCGTGGCGGCGCGGCATGCTGGGCGTGTGCGGCAAAGTGCTGGACGGTTTGGTGGCGTCGGTCAGACAGGTGCTAAATGTCGGCATACCCGCCGCGTTTTCCAACGCCATCAATCCTGCAGGCATGGCTTTGGTCACGGCTGCCGTGGCCACGGTTGGCGAAACTACAGTGGCAGGTTTCGGCGCGGCATCGCGCATCCAGTCCTTCGCGCTCGTGCCGCTGATGGCCCTTTCGTCCGGCATCGGACCAGTGGTCGGCCAGAACTGGGGTGCGGAGAAACGTGATCGCGCGCAGACTGCCACCCAGCAAGCCTTCGCCTTCTGCCTTGTCTACGGGCTGCTGCTTGCCGTGGTGCTCATCATCTTCGCAGAGACACTGGCAAGCTGGGTCGGCTCAGGTGGGGAAGATGTAGGATATGCCGCGTCCTATTTGCGCATCGTGGGCCTGTCTATGTTTGGCTATGGGGTCGTGGTGGTCGCCAACGCGGCGATGAATGCCCGCGACAAGGCGCTTTGGTCCCTGTCGTTGTCATTAAGTCGTATCTTCGTGATCTACCTGCCACTGGCGTGGCTCGGCGTCATGGTCATGGGCTACACTGGCATCTTGTTTGCCGCAGTCATCGCCAACTTGCTTGGCGCGTGGGGTGGCCTTGTGGCCACCCGCTCCACCGATCTTGTGCGCATAGACATACCCGGCATAAAGACGCCATTGCGAAAGCTGGACGCCTAGCTTTCCAGCTTGTCCTGCGTTTTGGTGTCAAAGTCGCTGGTGTCGTGGCGTTCGTGCAGCTGACCTTCCAGCGGGCCGGACGTGCGGTTGACCATCTGGCCCCTTTGCACCGCCGGACGCGCCGCAATCTGTTTTTCCCAGCGGATAACGTGATCGTATTCATGCACGCTCAGGAACTCCCCAGCGTCATAGGCCCCGCCAGTTACCATGCGGCCATACCAAGGCCATGTGACCATATCGGCGATGGTGTAGGTATCCCCTGCCAGATATTCGTTTTCTTCCAGATGCTGGTTCAGCACATCCAGCTGCCGCTTAGCCTCCATCGCGAAACGGTTGATCGGGTATTCCTGCTTGGTGGGTGCGTAGGCATAGAAATGTCCGAAGCCACCGCCCAGATAGGGCGCAGAGCCTTGCAGCCAGAACAGCCAGTTCATGCATTCGGCGCGGGCGGCGGGTTCCGTGGGCAGGAACTCCCCGAACTTTTCGGCCAGATAGAACAGGATCGAGCCACTCTCAAAAACCCGTGTCAGGGTGGTGGTGTCAAACATCGCGGGGATCTTGGAGTTCGGGTTGACGTCCACGAAGCCGCTGGAGAACTGGTCCCCCTCCCCAATCTTGATCAGCCAAGCGTCATATTCAGCGCCGGAATGCCCCAGCTCCAAAAGCTCCTCCAGCATAATGGTCACCTTCTGCCCGTTGGGCGTGGCGAGGCTATAGAGCTGCAAGGGATGCTTGCCGACGGGCAAATCCTTGTCATGGGTCGGGCCAGCGATAGGCCGGTTGATGGATGCAAACGTGCCACCGGACTCGTTCTCCCATGTCCAAACCTTGGGGGGGATATACTCTTCAGTCATGGGGTTTTCCTTCTTTATCGCGGTTACACCTACCAAAGCCCCTTGCACGGGAAGGTGCAAACCGAAAAACCCGAATTTTATTTGGAGCAGTAAAATGGTGGCTATAACGGAGCACAAAAAACATTATAAGACATTGAATATTAATGTTTTTAATGGGGGGGGCTCGGAAATTCGCTTCTAGACCCGATAAACGGCCTTGTTACCCAATTTTCCGGCAAGCCGGGATTAGTTGCGGAACCTTTTAGGTCGGGCGGCAGTTGTCTCCTCATACAGCGTCCGGAATGACTTCAGACGCACTGGACCTAACGACTAGGAGACTACACATGACCAAGTTTTTCACAACAACGGCTATCGCCCTTACCTTCGCTGCACCTGCTTTTGCAGACATCAACGTTGAAGAGTATCTGGCATTGTCCAACAATTCGGCAGCTGAACGCATGGTCGAAGAAACTTCTACCGGTGACGTCGAAGCGGCAGAGATCAAGTTTGCCTTGGGCAACATGAGCGCCGCCGAGCGTCAGGTGTTTTTCGAAATGGACGAAGAGTCCCGCATGGCGCAATTGATCGCGCTGCGTAAGACTGCACCAATGAACAGCCCAGCAGAAGCAGCCGCTTCTAACTAAGTGACACGCGGGCCGGCCATCGCCGGTCCCCGAAACAAAAAACGGGCGCTCCGATTGGGGCGCCCGTTTTCATGCGTAGGGCGGGGTTCGCCCCGCCGCACGCTCAATCAATCTTGGGCAGCAAGCTGTCCAGCGATGCTTTAGCATCCCCATAGAACATCCGCGTGTTGTCCTTGAAGAACAGCGGGTTCTCGATACCCGAATACCCCGTACCTTGGCCGCGCTTGGACACGAACACCTGCTTGGCTTTCCAGCATTCAAGCACTGGCATGCCCGCGATAGGCGAGTTCGGATCGTCCTGCGCTGCAGGGTTCACGATGTCGTTGGAGCCGATCACGATGGCGACGTCTGTGTTGGGGAAGTCGTCATTGATCTCGTCCATCTCCATGACGATGTCGTAAGGCACCTTGGCCTCCGCCAGCAGCACGTTCATGTGACCCGGCAGACGCCCCGCAACGGGGTGAATGGCGAAGCGCACGTTCTTGCCTTTGGCACGCAACTTGCGGACCAGTTCAGCCACAGAAGACTGCGCCTGCGCCACGGCCATGCCGTAGCCCGGGATGATAATCACGCTGTCAGCTTCGTTCAAAGCCGTCGCAACACCGTCCGCATCAATCGCAACCTGTTCGCCTTCAACCGCCATCTGCGGGCCAGCCGCGCCGCCGAAGCCACCCAAGATAACCGACACGAAGGAGCGGTTCATCGCCTTACACATGATGTAGGACAGGATCGCACCGCTTGATCCGACCAACGCGCCAACAACGATTAGCAGATCGTTGCCCAGCGAGAAGCCGATCGCCGCCGCAGCCCAGCCGGAATAGCTGTTCAGCATCGACACGACGACAGGCATATCCGCGCCGCCGATGCCCATGATCAGGTGGTAGCCGATGAACAGCGCCGCCAAAGTCATCAAGAACAGCGGGAAGAAGCCGCCTGTGTTGAAGTACCAAACCAGACAGATCAGCGAGAGTGCCGCCGCGCCCGCGTTTAGCATATGGCCACCCGGCAGCTTTTTCGCCGCCGAGTCCACTTTGCCCGCCAGCTTGCCATAGGCAATGACCGAGCCGGTGAAGGTCACAGCACCGATGAAGATGCCCAAGAACAGTTCGACCCGTAGGATCGAAATCTCAACGCCGGATTTCTTGGCAATGAGCTTGGCAAAGGTGCCGAAAGTCTCTGGGTCGGCGGTCGCCACGTTCCCGATCTGGATATGCGCAATCAAGCCCACAAACACAGCGGCCAGACCAACGAGTGAGTGCATCGCAGCCACAAGCTCTGGCATCTGCGTCATCTGAACCTTGGTCGCCAGCTGGTAGCCGATGGCCCCGCCGCCCGCGATCAGGATCAGCGACAACAGCCAATAGCCAGAGCCCGGCCCGACAATCGTCGCCGCCACGGCCAGAGCCATGCCGGCAATGCCGTACCAAACAGCGCGCTTGGCGCTTTCCTGCCCCGACAAGCCGCCAAGCGACAGAATGAAAAGAACTGCGGCAACTACGTAAGCCGCGGTGGTAAATCCGAATTCCATGATCTCTACCCCTACTTACGATTTCTGGAACATGGCGAGCATGCGCCGTGTCACGAGGAAGCCGCCGAATATGTTGATGCCGGTCATAAAGACCGCCAGCGCGGCCAGCAGGATCACAAGGAACGACCCTGATCCGATCTGCATCAGCGCGCCCAAAATGATGATCGACGATATTGCATTGGTCACGGCCATCAGCGGTGTGTGCAGCGAATGCGCCACCCCCCAGATCACTTGGAAACCGACGAAGACTGCCAACACGAAGACAATGAAGTGCTGCATAAAGCTGGCAGGGGCGACAAGGCCGACCCCGAGCAACAGCACCGCACCGACCGCAAGCAAGGTGACTTGCGTCTTGGTTTGCTGCTTGAACTCGGCGACCTCTTTGGCGGCCTTTTCTTCATGCGTCAGCTCAGGGACCTTCGCCTTCTTCGGCGCTGCTGCAATCGCCGCGATCTTTGGTGGTGGTGGCGGGAAGGTGATCTCGTTGTCGAAGGTCACGGTCGCGCCACGGATCACGTCGTCTTCCATGTTGTGATTGATCACGCCGTCTTTTTCCGGCGTAAGATCGAACAGCATGTGTCTGATATTGTTGGAATAAAGCGTCGATGCCTGCGCACCCATCCGCGACGGGAAGTCAGTGTAGCCGATAATGGTCACACCATTGTCGGTGACAATCTTCTCGTCCATGACCGTCAGCTTACAGTTACCACCCTTTTCAGCGGCAAGGTCCACGATGACAGAGCCGGGCTTCATCGCCGCGACCATATCTTCGGTCCATAGCTCTGGCGCTTCGCGGTTCGGGATCAGCGCGGTTGTGATCACGATGTCGATCTCGGGGGCCAGTTCGCGGAACTTGGCGAGCTGCGCTTCGCGGAACTCTGGCGAGGACACCGAGGCGTAGCCGCCGGAGGCGGAGCCATCGGCCTGCTCTTCTTCAAAGTCGAGGAACACGAACTCTGCGCCCATCGATTCAACCTGCTCGGCCACTTCCGGCCGCACGTCGAAGGCGTAGGTGATCGCCCCAAGTGAAGTTGCGGTGCCGATGGCGGCAAGGCCAGCCACACCAGCGCCCACAACCAGAACCTTGGCGGGTGGCACTTTACCAGCAGCAGTCACCTGCCCAGTAAAGAAGCGGCCAAAGTTGTTGCCCGCCTCGATAACAGCGCGGTAACCGGCGATGTTTGCCATGGAGGACAATGCGTCCATTTTCTGAGCGCGCGAGATACGCGGCACCATTTCCATGGCGATGACCCGTGCGCCAGCCTTCTTGGCGGCTTCCATGCCAGCCTCGTTGGCGGCAGGGTTGAAGAACGATATCAGGGTTTGCCCTTCGCGAAGCCGCTTGCTCTCGGTCGCATCAGGCTGGCGCACTTTGACGACGACGTCGGCGGCCTTCCACAATGCGGCGGCGGTTTTCACGACTTCGACGCCCGCATCTTTGTAGGCTTTGTCGGAAAAGCCTGCCATTGCGCCAGCGCCAGTTTCGATCACGCAAGTGTGGCCAAGTTTCTGGATTTGCAACGCAGACTCGGGCGTCATGGCGACACGCGCCTCGCCCTCGAAAGTTTCTTTCGGTGCCCCGATTTTCATAGAGGGTCCCCCATCGTCTAAGTGAATTTCACGCACAGATGAGCGTCAATATCGTCGCTTCAGGTGATTCACAAGGCGATCACGCGGTATGCGAAAGTATACTGCGTCGACCTTACGTCATAACGCAAGAATATGTCTCTCTAGACGCGCCCCTCTGGCACGTTAGGGTATCAGCCAAAGGTAGGGGAAACGCATGGAACTTTCAGGCAAACACGCATTGGTCACAGGCGGTGGCACGGGAATCGGCTTGGCGATTGCACAGGCTTTGGCAGCCGCAGGGGCGCAAGTTACAATTTCCGGCCGTCGCATGGAGGTTTTACAAGACGTCGCAATTGACGGGCTACACCCGCTGGTGATGGACGTCACAGAACCGGAGCAGGTGGTCGCAGGCGTAGAAGATGCCGTGGCAGCCCGAGGTCCGGTCCAGATATGCGTACCCAACGCAGGCATCGCGGAAGGGCGCAGCATTACTAAGATGGATCTCGATTTCTGGCGTCGCACCATGGCGACCAACCTTGATGGCGCAATGCTGACCATTCAGGCCTGCCTGCCTTCGATGCTTACAACCGATTGGGGGAGGGTCATTGCAGTGTCGTCGATTGCCGGTGTTCGCGGTTTGCGTGGCGCGCCCGCATATTCCGCATCGAAGCACGGGTTGATCGGCCTGATCCGTGGCCTGAGCGAGGATTATATGGGTGGCCCCTATACCTTCAACGCGCTGTGCCCCGGATATGTCGACACCGAAATCGTCACCCGCAACACCGCCGAGATTGCCAAACGGGCGGGCCTCAGCGAAGAGGACGCGCTTGGCACTATGGTCCGCTCCAACCGCCACAAGCGGCTGATCAAAGCGGACGAGATCGGGGCTGCGGCGCTTTGGCTTTGTGGCGCGGGATCAGGCTCGGTCAACGGGCAGACAATCGAAATCGCAGGCGGACAGGTTTAAGGACACGACAATGGATATCTTCAAGAAAACACGCGCGATGTTTCACCTGCCCGAGGGCATGACTTATCTGGATGGCAACTCGCTCGGCCCGCTGCCCTACGCGGCGCAGGATCGTGTCGATGCTATGATGCGCGACCAATGGGGCGAGATGCTGATCACCGGCTGGAACAAGGCGGGCTGGATGGAACAACCGTCGCGCGTGGGCGACCGTTTGGGCAAGTTGATCGGCGCGGAAACGGGCCATGTGGTGCTGGGCGACACCTTGTCGATCAAGGTCTACCAAGCGCTGGCTTCCGCGCTGGAGCTGAAACCCGACCGCAAGGTGATCCTGTCTGATAGCGGCAATTTCCCGTCGGATTTGTATATGGCCGAAGGGCTGATCCGGATGCTGGACCGTGGCTTGGAGTTGCGGGTCGTCGCACCGGAAGACGTTGAGGCATCTCTCGGCGACGACATCGCGGTGATGATGCTCACGCAGGTCGATTACCGCTCTGGCCGGATGCACGATATGAACCGCCTCACCGAATTGGCCCATAAGGCTGGGGCGATTGCCGTTTGGGATTTGGCGCATTCGGCAGGTGCTGTCCCGGTGGACCTTGCGGCGGCGAACGTCGATTTTGCGGTTGGATGCACTTACAAATACCTCAACTCCGGCCCCGGCGGCCCCGCCTTCATCTACGTGGCCCCGCGCCATGCAGAGGTCGTGAACCCCGCCCTGTCCGGCTGGCTAGGCCACGCATCCCCCTTCGCGTTTGACTTGAACTACAAGCCGGGTGCGGGGATCGAGCGGATGCGCGTCGGCACCCCACCCGTGATCCAGATCGCCGCGTTGGAAGCCGCCCTCGACATCTGGGAGATGGTCGACATGGCAGACGTACGCGCCCGCGCTGTCGAGCTGTCGGAACTGTTCATCAACGAGGTCGAGACCCGCTGCCCCGAGCTGACGCTCGCCTCCCCACGCGACGCCGCGCAGCGTGGTAGTCAGGTATCCTTCGCACATGAAGAGGGCTACGCGATCATGCAGGCGCTGATCGCCCACGGAGTTATCGGAGACTTCCGCGCGCCGGATATTTTGCGGTTTGGCATCACCCCGCTGTACGTGGGCGAGGACGATATCCTGCGCGCCGCGACCACCCTGCAAGAGATCATGGAGGGACAACTTTGGGACCGCGACGCTTACAGAATTCGCTCCCGTGTGACCTGATTCTGCGCCCGTTCGCAAAAGGCGACGGGGCGGCCAGCTTCGACGTGTTTATCGACGCCGTGCGTAACGGAACCAAAGAGCATTACACGGCAGAGCAACGGGCCGCTTGGGCCCCTGTCGATATTATGCCTGCAACGTGGGAAGACCGGCACCTCGCGACCACGGCATTTGTTGCGGAAAGCGAGCGGCAACTGGAAGGCTTCATGACCCTGACAGCGGAAGGGGTGATCGATATGGCCTTTGTCCGTCCTAGCGCGATGGGCACCGGAATTGCGGTGCAGCTTTACGAGAAAATAGAAGCGGCTGCGCACGCGTCGGGTATGACACGCCTCAGCACACAGGCAAGCCATCTGGCCCGACCGTTTTTCTTGCGCCGCGGATGGAACCTTTTGGCCGCTCAAACTGTTCAGAAACGCGGGCAAACTCTTGAGAACTTCCGCATGGAAAAGCATCTCGGCTCCTCGTAAAGAGTGGTGAACAGTAAAGGCGTATTCTGATGACCCCGAAGTCGAGAAAAGAACGAGACAAGGAAGACCGCTCGATCGAGAGTGCCAAGAGCCTAGGCGCGAAGCTGATCTTCGAGGTTATACGGCGCGAGGGTGACGAAGAGCTGGAACGGCCGATCCGTTCGCTCATCTGGTCCGGCGTTGCGGCGGGCATCATGATCAGCCTGTCCGTGCTGGGCGAAGCGATTTTCCGCACCTACCTTCCAGACACGCCTTGGCGTCCCTTACTTGAAAACCTTGGCTACTCGCTTGGTTTTCTGGTGGTGATCCTTGGCGGAATGCAGCTTTTTACCGAGAACACGATCACCACGGTGCTGCCGCTGATGTCGCGGCCCGGGCTGCGGATGCTTGGCCGCGTTGCGCGTCTGTGGACAGTTGTTCTGATCGCCAATGTCGCCGGGGCCTTTGCCATCGCCATTCTATATGCGCATACGCCCGCCCTGCCATCGGAGCTGATGCCCGCCATGATGGAGCTGTCCCATCACGCAACAGGCATGCCCGCCGGCCAAAGCTTCTTCCGAGCCATTCCGGCTGGTGTGATCGTCGCCGCGATTGTCTGGATGCTGCCCAATTCCGAAGGGTTCGGCTTTTGGGTGATTTTAACATTCACATGGCTCATCGCTGCCGGAGATTTCACCCATGTGGTCGCCGGATCGGTCGAAATGGCGCTGCTCATGGTGACAGGCCAGCTTGCGCTTTGGCCTGCGCTATCGGGGTTCTTCATCCCTGTGCTGGCGGGCAATGTCGTCGGTGGCACCGTCATCTTCGCGCTGATCACCTATGGCCAGGTCCGCCACGAGCTTAAGCACTGAAGCGATTCTACCGCCGTTTGCGGCTGTGATAGGTGAGGGCCGCGTGGATGATGTGGTCAAGCATCTGCGTATCCCCGCCAAGGATCAAACCGCGCTTGCCTGACAGTTCCGGCACGTCACCAAAGATCGCGCGGGCGTCCTCGATGATCGTCGTGCTACACGGCACCATCACCGCCGCTCGACCGCCGATCTGGCCCAATCGTATCGTGGTTCCGGTCTTGGGGCGTTCGGTCAGATAGGCAGGTTCCCCCCATTTCAGGGTTTCGGTGAGCGGCCCGACATCCGCCAAACCCGCCGCTGCCTCAAAAATGCGCTGGCGGGCAGATCGCAAAATCGCTGCAATATCCGACGGTAACGCACCAAAAGCTGTCACAATCTCGATAGGGGTATCATCTTTTGCACTCATCTGTGCCTCCAGCTTGTATGGAGGTGATACTAGCCCATACCCGTGTTACAAATCTTGCTATAATCCGCGTGGACCCTCCCCGATAAATAGCGTTTGCTGGATGCTGCGCGACATAAGGTAAATATATGGACTCCTTCCTCTTTGCATCGACACTCTATCTGCTCGCCGCTTGCGTAGCGGTACCCTTGGCCGTGCGTCTGGGTTTGGGGTCGGTGTTGGGCTATCTGACAGCGGGCATCATGATCGCCCCGCTGGAAGGGTTGGTCGGGTCGGAGACACAAAACCTCCAGCACTTTGCCGAGTTCGGCGTGGTCATGATGCTGTTTATTATCGGGCTGGAGCTGGAGCCACGCGCCCTTTGGGACATGCGCCACAGACTGATCGGGCTGGGCGGCTTACAGGTTAGCTTGACTACGGGGCTGATCCTTGCCGCCGCAATGGCATTGGGTGTCCCGTGGCACGGAGCCACCGCAATCGGCCTGATTTTTGCGTTATCTTCGACCGCTATCGTGCTGCAAACACTCAATGAAAAGTCGTTGATGGGAACGAATGGCGGGCGGTCCGCCTTCTCGGTCCTGCTCACGCAGGATATCGCCGTCATCCCGATGCTGGCGCTGGTCCCATTGCTGGTCTGGCCGGGGCTGAGCAATCGCGCGGCCGCAACCGACGCCCATCAGGACACCGATCACGGGGCCGCCAGTGATGTGATGCATATGCTGGAAGGCTTGCCCGGCTGGGGCGTCACCCTGATCACCTTGGCCGCAATTGTCCTGATCATTGTCGGCGGTCACTACATGACAAGGCCGATATTCCGCTACATCCACCGCGCAAGGCTGCGCGAGATGTATACCGCCGTTTCCCTGCTCTTCGTTGTCGGGGTGGCCGCCTTGATGGTTCTGGTGGGTCTTTCGCCCGCCCTTGGGGCTTTTCTTGCCGGGGTGGTGCTGGCCAACAGCGAATTCCGCCACGAGCTGGCCGCGGATATCGAGCCGTTCAAGGGCCTGCTGCTGGGCTTGTTCTTCATCACCGTTGGCGCAGGGATCAATTTCGAAACACTCCTGAGCGCGCCTTTTGTAATCCTTGGGCTGACCCTTGGCATGATGGCGATCAAGGCAAGCGTCCTGTTTGTGCTGGCCATCCTGTTCAAGATCAAAGGCCGCGACCGGATGCTGTTCACCCTTGGGCTGGCGCAGGCGGGTGAATTCGGCTTCGTGCTGACCAGCTTCACCGTGCAGCAAAACGTGCTTCCAACAGAAATGTCGGAAACCCTGCTTTTGGTCATTGCCCTGTCAATGCTGCTGACGCCGTTGCTGTTCATCGCCTATGACAAGCTACAGCACCGCTTTCTGGAGCAAAGCGAGTCCGTGCCCCATGACGATATCGACGACCAACAGCCGATTATCATCGCCGGGATTGGCCGCTTCGGGCAGGTGGTGAACCGGTTGCTGCAAAGCTCCGGCTTTCAAACCACGGTTCTGGACCACGACCTGCCGCTGATACAGTTGATGCGGCGGTTTGGCTTCAAAGGCTACTTCGGCGACCCGACACGCCCTGAAATGCTGCACGCTGCCGGACTGGCCGAAGCCAAGGTCTTGGTGGTGGCATTGGACGACCCGAAAGCCGCCGTCAAAATCGTGGCCTTTGCCCGCAAGGAGCGCCCCGATCTGATCATCATCGCCCGCGCCCGTGACCGCGTACACGTGTTCGAGCTGTATAAAGCCGGCGCGGACAAGATCGTGCGCGAGATGTTCGACAGCTCGCTTCGTGCCGGTCGCTACGTGCTGGAAGGCATGGGCCTGACCGAGCATGACGCCCACGAGCAGGAGGTCGCCTTCTTCCGCATGGACCGTCACGCCATGTCGGACCTCGCCGATCTGTGGGACCCGAATATCCCCGTCAGCGAAAACGAAGCCTATCTGGAACGCGCCAAAGCGTTGAACCGCGATCTGGAGGTCGAGCTGCTCGCGAAACTAACCAAGCCGCAAGCGGTCGACGCCGCAGAGTAAGCAAAATAATCAGCCGTCGCTGACACCCGCCTCGGCAAAGGTGGCCATGCCGGAATGGCAAGCCACTGCCGCCTTCAGCACTCCGATCGCCGCCGCCCCGCCGGAGCCTTCGCCAAGGCGCAACCCCAGAGACAGCAACGGCTCTTTCCCAAGCGCGTCGAGCATTTTGCCATGCGCGCCCTCAGCCGACAAATGCCCTGCAACGCAGTGATCCAGCGCACCTGCGCGTGACTTCTCCAACACAGACGCAGCCGCGGTGCAGATAAAGCCATCCAGAATTACCGGAATGCGATACGCCCGCGCTGCCGCAATCGCACCCGCCATCGCCGCCAGCTCGCGCCCGCCCAAACAGCGCAGCACCTCCAACGGTGCGCGCGCGGCATGCAAGGCCAGCCCCTCGTCCACAACCCGTGCCTTGTTGGCGAGACCTGCATCATCAACGCCTGTGCCTCGTCCGACCCAATCCGCCCCTGCGCCACCAAATAACGCAGCCCCCAAGGCTGCGCCTGCGGTGGTGTTGCCGATGCCCATCTCGCCCGTCACCAACAGGTCAGCCGACGAGTCCACCGCGTCCCACCCCGTTTGCAAAGCCGCAACGCAGTCCGCTTCGCTCATCGCAGCCTCTTTGGTGAAATCCGCAGTTGGGCGGTCCAACTCCAGCGCATGCACATCCATCTTTGCCCCGAACGCTTTGGCCAACTGATTGATCGCCGCGCCTCCATGCTCGAAATTCGCCACCATCTGAACGGTTACTTCGGGCGGAAACGCCGAGACCCCTTGCGCGCAAACCCCGTGGTTGCCTGCAAAAACAACGATCTGCGGCGCCTCCAGCACCGGGCGGTCCGTGCCGCGCCAGCCGGCATACCAGATTGCCAGATCCTCAAGCCGCCCCAACGCCCCGGGTGGCTTGGTCAACTGCCCGTTTCGCGCCTCGGCACCCTGACGCGCTTTGGCATCTGTCTCTGGTGCTTGTGCCAGAATGGCCTCGAACTCTGATAGGGTGGAAAACTGGGCCATCGACTGCTCGCAATTGTAATACATGTTGCTTCTGTTTACCCCTGACAGGCACAGACACAAGTAGATGGCGACGTCACCTTATGGACAAATCCGACACGGCCCCCGCAAAAGCCGAAGATATCTGGGTGGCCCTTGGCCTGCTCACCCGCCTGCCCCTGCCACAACGGAACTGGGACGGAACACGCGGTGCGGCCAAAGCTGCGTGGGCCTATCCCGTGGCGGGTCTGGTTGTCGGCCTGCTGGCATGCACCTTTGGGGCCGTTCTGACCCGCTTCGGCCTGCCCGCCGGTATGACCGCCGCCGCCATTTTGCTGGCGCTCTCGCTTCTCACCGGTGCGATGCATGAAGACGGGCTGGCCGACGCCGCCGACGGGCTTTGGGGCGGCAACACCCCCGAGCGCCGCTTACACATCATGAAGGACAGCCATATCGGCGCATACGGGGTCATCGCATTGATCACCGGCTTCGCCTTGCGCTGGAGCGCGCTCACAGCGCTCCTATCCGCCGGATGGCTGTGGACGCCTGTCTTGGTGGCCGCAATCACCTCGCGCGCCGCGATGGCCTATGTGATGGATGCCCTTCCCAACGCGCGCAACTCGGGCCTCTCCAGCCTGACCGGACGCCCCGGCAAACCCGCAACGCGTATAGCCGCCGGCATCACAGCGGTGGCAGTCTTGCTTGGTTTCGGTTTCTCCGGCCTATGGTTGCTGGTAGTTGCCACTTTGACCCTGTTCCTCTGCGCCACGCTCGCACGATACAAAATCGGCGGCCAAACCGGAGACATCCTCGGTGCCACGCAACAAGCCACAGAAATCACGGTCCTCGGCACGATTTGTGTGCTGCTTTTGTAATTTCCATTTGGTGAAAAGTACTCTGGGGGTCTGGGGGCAAAGCCCCCAGCCAGTCGCCACGTGACCCACGTGGCGAAATAAAAAAAAGCCGCACACCAAATAAATGGCGCACGGCTTTCAAATTCACATCCGGAAGGCCTTAAGCGGCGGTGCGGCTCACCAGAACGTCGTCGATCTCTTTCATCGCCGACGGCTCGTCATTGCCCTGCACAACTGCAATCTCGCGGGTCAGACGCTCCAAAGCGGCTTCATACAGCTGACGCTCGGAATAGCTCTGCTCGCGCTGGTCGCCATGGCGGTGCAGGTCGCGCACCACTTCGGCAATCGCGATCAGGTCACCGGAATTGATCTTCTGTTCATATTCCTGCGCACGACGCGACCACATGGCGCGTTTCACTCGAGCTTTGCCCTTCAGCGTCTTGAACGCCTGCCCAACCAAATCAGGCGAGGACAAAGGACGCATGCCGACTTCCACTGCTTTATGTGTCGGAACACGCAGGGTCATCTTGTCCTTCTCGAAGGCCACAACAAACAGTTCCAGCTCGATTCCGGCCACTTCCTGCGTCTCGACATTGACGATTTTGCCGACCCCATGTGCCGGGTAAACGACAAATTCGTTAGGGCTAAAGTCTTGTTTTTTCTTGCTCATATATATCGGTTCCCCGCGGGGAACCCCTTTCTTACACCGCGAAAAAGACGGGCCTGAGAAGTATCTCAGGTCAATCCAATGTCATGTCTGGTTTGCGACGTGGGTATGTTTCCGGCCACCACGTCAATCTTCCTTAAGGGGAATCATATCACAAAAATGGAACATTCTAAAGCCTTGCCGCGAAAGTGCCGCGCCAAGCCTTTGTTTACAGAGCAATTGCGCCGTGCTCTTCGCAGCACAACGGGTCGAATCGACCTCAGCCGCCCTCGCCGGGCTTTTCGGAGAAGTATTTCTCCAGCTTACCTTCTTCACCGTCGCGCTCTTCTGCTTCGGGAAGTTGCTCTTTCTTGGTGATGATAACCGGCCAAAGCTCCGAATACTTGCGATTAAACTCGACCCATTTTTCCATATCCGGCTCGGTATCCGGACGGATGGCATCCGCTGGACATTCAGGTTCGCACACACCGCAGTCGATGCATTCGTCAGGATGGATCACCAACATGTTCTCACCCTCATAGAAACAATCCACGGGGCAAACTTCTACACAATCGGTGTATTTGCAGGCGATGCAGGCGTCGTTGACGATATAGGTCATGGGCGGTGTCCGATTTTTCTTATCGCGTTTGTCCTAGTCCTGACTGAGCGATCATTCAAGACCACGATCCCGTGAAAGGTCCAGACTGCGGCGATCTTTCTTAGTCGGGCGCCCTCCGACACGGTCCGCGCCCGGCCCTTTGGGCTTTTTCTCTTGGTCCGGAGTTTTGTCTAGATAAAGCGCCTGTGCTTCCGGCGCGGGTCCACGTCGCACGCCACACTGGAGGATTTCGACAACTCTGATCTGGCTGCCTTGCGGAAAGGTTAACGTATCCCCTGCCCCGACTTTCGTAGCCGCTTTATCAACCTTGTTCGCGTTAACCCGCACATGCCCGCCGCTCACCTGCTTGGCCGCCAGCGTGCGCGTCTTGAAAAAACGCGCATGCCAAAGCCACTTGTCGAGGCGGATTTTTGCGCTGACCTCGGTCAGTCTTTTTTCAGCCCCATAAGGGCTGCAGCAAACGGGTTATCAGGATCAATGGCTTTTTCCTTTTTAGGCGGGCGGGCCTGATAGGTTTGCGCCTTGTTGTCACGACGTGGACCGCCTTTTCCTTTGGGCTTGCCACCAGCCTTGGGCTTCCCACGTGCGTCACCTTGCGGACGACCACCGCCTTCACGCGGTTTGCGGGCCCCGAAGCCACCCCATGTAAAGGTGTAGAAAACCTCCATCTCTGGTGCTTCGGTGGATGGAGCCGCAGCTTCCGGCACTTCAACCGGTGCCTCTGCCGGAGGCATTTCCGGTGGCGTGGTATCCGGTGCCTCGACAGGTGGCTCGGACGGGGTCTCGTCGGGTTGCTGCACAGGGGTTTCCTGTGGCGGCGTTGCCGGTGTCTCCTCAGGGGTCGCTGACGCCTTCACTTTCGCGCGCTCGCCCTTCTCGGCCTTGTAGCCAAGACCACCCATCAGATTTGCGAACTGCTCCAGCGTCATGCCTGTGATCGACAGCATATCGGCCTTGGCCTCGAACCCGCCACGGCTGTTCTCGGCGCGTAGCTGGTCCGCAAGGCGTTCCAGCATATCAATCCGGATCGCACGATCGCCAGCAAGGCGGTAGCCCGCTTGGGTGTAATATCCGTCAGGCGCGTCTTTGACGGCAGGTACGGTGACCAGACCAGGAGGCGGCGATTCAGGGAACTCCGACAGATCTTTTTGCAGCGACCAGAGAACCAGACGCAAGCGTGTCGGCGCGGGTTTCAGCAGCAAAGGCATGAAGATGGTAAACTGACCAAACCGGATGCCATGCTTGCGCAACGCGCCGCGTGCGTCTTGGTCCAGCGCTTTCACGTCATTGGCGACGGCTTCGCGGGTCAACACACCCAAGGCTTCTGTCATCTGGAACGCAAAGCCCTTTGCAAGGCCAGTCAACGTCTCGTCATTCGACAAGGCCATCATCGGCTCGAACGCGGCAGAAATCTTGCGGTCGATGAAGTGTTGCAGGCGGCGTTTGACCTTCTCGGCCACATCCGCACCAGCTTCCTCATCCACGAAGGCTTCGACTTCCGGCTTCAAGGCGCTAGCACCTTTAACCAATTTGCCAACGGCCATCTCGCCCCACATCAGGCCACCTTGCTCGGTGAAATCCATTTCAGTGTCGGGCGCGTTGTAGAACTTGTCCGCGCGCAGGTTGAAATGCGGTGTCAGCGCCGCAAGGGCTGCTTGACGCAGCATTTTTGCCTCGTCCGGGCTGGAGGTTTGATCCTGCCGAAACCGGAACCCGTCAAGACGGCCGATCATTTCGCCCTCAACCGTCACTTCACCCTTGTCGTTCACGTCAGCCACGAGGCTCTCCTTCTGCTTCAACCGCCGCAACAACACAGATGTGCGCCGGTCGACAAATCTTTGCGTCAGCGCCCCGTGAAGGGCATCCGACAGGCGGTCTTCTACAGCACGGGTTTCCCCGCGCCAATCGGTTTCGTCCTGCACCCAGCCTTTGCGCTGCGCCACATAGGTCCAAGTGCGGATATAGGCCAAGCGTTTGGACAGTGTATCAATGTCCCCATCGGTGCGGTCGATGCGGGCAATCTGGCGCTCCATGTAGTCGCGCGGGACCTGCCCCTTGTCGTGCAGGTAGCCAAAGATCACCTCAAGAAGCGCGGCATGTTCCCCTTGGCTGATCCCGCGGAAATCGGGAATGCGGCAGACGTCCCAGAGTAATTTGACGTCATGGGGTGTCGATACGCGCGCATCGACCTCGGTCACCTCGCGCAGGGATTTCAGTGCAACGACATCGTCGGCATCGCGCGCACGGCTCAACCAGTCGTCATCCGTGCGCATCTCAAGGCTTTGCAACAAGCGACCGATGGAGCCGAATTCAAGGCGGTCATTGCGCCATTGCAGCTTCTTGATCGGGGTGAAGCGAGCCGAGGTTATGGCATCCACCACCTCGGCCTCCAGATCCGGTGCCTCGCCCGTTACCCCAAAGGTGCCGGGCTGCATATAGCGCCCCGCACGACCCGCGATCTGGGCCAACTCGTTGGGCTGCAAGCGCCGCATCCGCCGTCCGTCGAATTTTGACAAGGCCGAGAACGCCACGTGGCTCACGTCCAGATTAAGCCCCATGCCGATGGCGTCGGTGGCAACAAGGTAGTCCACATCCCCGTTTTGGTACATTTCCACCTGCGCGTTGCGTGTGCGCGGGGAAAGCGCGCCCATCACCACAGCACAACCGCCCTTCTGGCGGCGGATCAGTTCTGCAATCGCATACACATTTTCAACAGAAAACCCGACAATTGCGCTGCGGGGCTTCAATCTGCTTATCTTTTTCGAACCTGTATAGCTTAATTCGCTAAATCGCTCCCGCCGCATGAATTGCGCCTTCGGCTCCAGCGCGGCGATGGCACTTTTCATCGTGTCGGAGCCCATAAACAGCGTCTCGTGAAGCCCGCGCGACCGCAAAAGCCGGTCCGTAAAGACATGGCCCCGCTCCGGGTCAGCACAGAGCTGGATTTCGTCGACCGCCAGAAAATCCGCACCCATGCCTTCGGGCATGGCCTCGACGGTGCAAACCCAATAGGCCGCACGTTCTGGGACAATCCGTTCCTCACCGGTGATCAACGCCACCACGGACGGGCCACGCAGCGCGACGATCTTGTCGTAGACCTCGCGCGCCAAAAGGCGCAGAGGCAGGCCGATAATGCCGGTGCGGTGCGCCAGCATCCGTTCGATCGCGTAGTGGGTTTTGCCGGTGTTGGTCGGGCCAAGAACCGCCGTGATGCGTGCCTGTTGGCTCATATCTGGCCCTTAGTGTTCGGGGGTCGGAACGCGCCGGCCAGCCGTATTTTCAGACGTCTTGGCCGGAAACCGTTTTCTCCAACCGCTCGATGGCTTCCTTTAAGCCCTCGCGATGGGGATGTATAGCGGCGGCGGCCTTGTAGGCGGCAAGCGCATCCTCTTCCCGCTCAAGCTCCTCAAGAATGCGGCCAAGCCCTTGCAACGCCGCAAAATGGCGCGGGTTCAGTGCCAGCGTGCGCTGGATGTCGGCAATGGACAGGCCGAACTCCTCGGCGTTGAAAAACGCGGTGGCGCGGGCATTCCATCCTTCGGCGAAATCCGGCGCATGATCGGTCAGGGCCGTGAGATGCTCAATCGCCTTGGCGAAATCGCCCTTCTCCATGGCGTTGCGGCCACGGCGTAGAAGTAAATCCATCGACGCAGAGCCGGAGCGCGACCATTCCCGCCAGATCTGCCGCTCGACCTTTTCCCAATCCTCCAAATCGGGTTGAGCAAGTTCAGCGTACAGGCCGTCCAGCTTCGTCTCTTCTGCCACACTTGGCAGGGCAAAACACGAAACCGACAGAAATGCCGTAACGAAAATATTGAGGAGCGTGCTTGAAACTTTCATAACGCCTTTAACTCTAGCGGGTGATCTGCAAAAATCAAAAGGCGCAGTCATCCACCACATCACTTTTTCAGGAGACCTCTTCATGAGCGACGTAATTAATCAAGCCGTAACAGCCCTTGCAGGCAAAATGGACGGCGGCTTCGACGGCTCCGTAAAGTTCGTGATCGAGGGCGAAGGCTCCATCATGGTTGACGGCGACGGCGTGCGCGCAGGCGACGAAGAAGCCGAATGCACGATGACCGCTGACGCCGAAACATTCGAAGCGATTCTTGACGGAGAGATGAACCCGACCGCCGCGTTCATGTCCGGCAAACTGAGCGTAGACGGCGACATGGGCACCGCAATGAAGCTGGGCTCGGTCCTGTCGTGAGCTTGACCCCTGCCCCTTTTCACGCCGAGATTGCGAACGGCCCTGACGGCGGTTGCGCCTATTGGCTAACGACGTCTGACGGTGTTCGCATCCGCATCGGCGTGTGGGGTGGCGGGGACAAAGGCACGGTGCTGCTTTTCCCGGGGCGCACAGAGTACATCGAGAAGTATGGCCCCGCCGCGAAGGGCTTCATGGAACGTGGCTTTTCCACGGTGGCCATTGACTGGCGTGGACAAGGCTTGGCCGACCGCGCATTGGACAATCGGCTGATCGGCCATGTGGACGCGTTCAACGAATACCAGACCGACATCGCTGCCGTGATGGCAGCGCTGCCCGAGTTGAACCTGCCAGAACCGATGGGCCTGCTCGGTCACTCGATGGGCGGCTGCATTGGCCTGCGCGCGCTGATGAAAGGTTTGCCTGTGGACGCGGCTGTGTTCACCGGCCCGATGTGGGGCATCGCCCTTGATCCGTTGCGCCGCAGCGCCGGATGGGCCTTGTCGACCCTGACCCGTCAGACCAAATTTGAAAAGCTGATGGCCCCTGGCACGACCGGGCAGTCTTACGTTCTGGTGCAACCGTTCGAAGACAACATGCTCACCCGCGATGCGGCGATGTATGAAGGCATGCGCCAGCAGCTGGAGGCGTATCCTGAATTGGCCTTGGGTGGCCCGTCATTTGCGTGGCTCAACGAAGCATTGAAAGAATGCCGCGCGTTGTCATTAAGCCCGACCCCGAACGTGCCAACGATCACCTTCCTTGGCACCAATGAACGGATCGTTGACGCCAAGGCGATCCACGACCGCATGGCCCGTTGGCATAACGGTGAGTTACGTATGGTCGATGGCGCGGAGCATGAGGTAATCATGGACCTGCCTGACGTACAGGCCGAGGTTTATGACGCCACTGTCGAGCTGTTCTTGGGCGCGTTGGAAGACGCCTAAGCGTCCACCAGAACCCCGTTTTCCAAACGCACCATGCGATCCATCCGGCCCGCAAGCTCTAGGTTATGCGTGGCGATCAAGGCCGATAAGCCAGTGCTGCGCGCCAGTGTCATGAGCGCGTCAAAAACCTGATCCGAGGTTTTCGGATCAAGGTTGCCCGTCGGCTCGTCTGCCAGCAGCAAACCCGGCTTGTTCGCCAGCGCACGGCAGAAGGCCACGCGTTGTTGCTCACCGCCCGACAATTCGCCCGGACGATGGGTTGCACGTTCCGCAACGCCGACCTTGCCCAGCAAATCCATCCCATGCGCTTCAGCGTCGCGCTTGGACACGCCCGCCGCAAGCTGCGGCAGCACGATATTCTCCAGCGCGGTGAACTCCGGCAGCAGATGGTGGAACTGATAAATGAACCCGATCTTGGAGCGTCGCGCGGCGGTACGCGCGCGGTCACTTTTGCCGCTCAGGTCATCCCCTGCGATGACAACGCGACCGGAGTCCGGCGTGTCCAGCAATCCCGCCATATGCAGCAGCGTCGACTTGCCGGCCCCGGAGGGCGCGACCATAGCCACCACCTCGCCCGGTGCGACCTCCAGCTGAACGCCCCGCAGCACGGCGATCTCGTTCGGCTTCCCCTTATTGTAAACCTTCTCGACCCCGTCGATCAGCAACGCCGCTTTACTCATAGCGCAAAGCCTCCACAGGGTTCATGCGGGCCGCACGGCGGGCCGGAAAGATGGTGACCACAAAGCTGAGGAACAGCGACAGAGAAATCGCCGACAGCACGTCGCCCCATTCCAATCGCGCCGGTAGTTTGGAAATCAGGCGGATGGACGGATCCCACACACCGCCCCCTGCAACCCAGTTCACGACGCCGAAAATCTGGTCGATATAGATGGCAAACAGGCAGCCGAGGATCATCCCGAGAATGGTTCCGATCACGCCAATCGACGCCCCACAGATGAAGAACACCCTAAGCACCGAGCCTTCGGTCAGCCCCATGGTGCGCAGAATACCAATGTCGCGGCCTTTGTTCTTCACCAGCATGATCAAGCCCGACACGATGTTCATCGACGCGATCAAGACGAGCACCGACAGGATCAGGAACATCACGTTGTCCTCCATCTCAAGCGCATTCAAGAACGCGCCGGAACTGTCTTGCCATGTCCACAAGAGCGCCCCGTCGCCTGCGGCGCTGAGCAGGTCGCGTTCGTATTTTCCGACGTTTTCGGGGTCATCGAGGATCACCTCGATCTCGTCCGCCACGCCTTCGCGGTTGAAGTATTCTTGCGCTTTGTCGAAGGGCATATAGACCCGCGTGCGGTCGATGTCGTAGCGGCCCACTTGGAAAATGTAGACCACCTCAAACGCCACGATGCGCGGTGAAGTGCCGAACGCGGTCTTGGTCCCATTAGGCGAGATCAGCTTGACTTTGTCGCCGACGGACACACCCAGACTGCGGGCGACCCCCCAGCCAATCGCGATGGTCATGCCGTTATTGGCCACGCCAAACTGCGCGATATCGCCCAGCTTTTGTTCAGGCTCTGCCACACGACGCACACCAAACAGATCATCGGCGCGGATGCCGTAGACCTCGGCGGCCGCATTGCCACCCGATGTCGCGGCCGCCATGACCTGCCCCTTCACCAGTGGCGCGGCACTCACCACGCCATCGGCCTTGGCCATCTTGGCTGTCAGCCCGTCATAGTCCTGAATGACCCGGGCATAGGTCCCCGTCTCGCTGGTTTGACCCGACGAATACACCGTGACATGGGCATTCGCGCCCAAAATGGTGTCGACAAACTCATACCTGAAGCCCGAACGCACAGCCAAAGTGATGATCAATGCGGCCACGGCCAATGTGATGCCGACCAAGCTGATCCACGTCATCACGGAAACGCCGCCCTCGGCACGTTTGGCGCGCAGGTAGCGCCAAGCGATCATCCATTCAAACCCCGCAAACGGGGGGGTAGAGGTGGGGCTGTTGCTGCTCAACGGCGCTCTCCGGCTTTAGGTTTTGTCGCCACGTTTGCGCTGATCGCGATAGAGGGTCAAGCCTTGAGAGGCGACATGTTGCCGAAGCCTACGCTCGTTGAACGGAACCGCTCTCGAAGCTGCCCTACGGTCAATTCGCCTGAAAACGCCCCGCATTTTGGCGAATTTCACCGCCTCACGACCGGATTTATCGTGGAATTTCAGCAGAATCGACTAAACTCACTGGTGAGAGACGATAGAAAAACTCGACCGCAGATACGCGCTGAGGCCTTCAAACTAGAAGCCAGAAGTCTCTCGCCAAGGCGCAAAGCTACCAAAGAGCGGTCGCAATGGGAGACAGTATTATGTCAACTAAATTGGTAATTGGCCTGGATGGGCACAGCTCGGGGGACCGCGCGCTGGAGTTCGCGAAGACCCTGGCAGGCCAGATTGGTGCCTGCGAGTTGCTCGTGGTCTATGTTATTGAATGGTCGCCTTATTCCTTCCAAACCGCCGAAGAAAACGCCCAGCGTCACAAGCGCCGCGAAGAGGAAATCTCGACTGCGCAAGATCGCGTCGTGACCCCTGCTGTCAAATCGCTTACCGATAGCGGACTGACAGCCACCGGACGCGTGCGTCACGGCAACGTCGCCGACACTTTGAACGACATCGCCAAAGAGGCCGGTGCCACGCAGATTATCGTCGGTCGCTCTACTGAATCCGGCCTGTCCAAGCGCATCTTTGGCAGCTCAACCGCAAACCTCGTGATGGAGGCCAGCGTGCCCGTCACGGTCGTCAATTAAGGGGGCTGACATGAAACGCTTTACTCAAGCCGCGGCCTCTGCCGCATTGCTGGCAGTCACTGCCGGCCCTGCTTTGGCGCAGGAGGCCGAAAGCCTTGACGCCCGCGTAAACGCTGCTTTTGCCGCAGCTACAGGGCCCTTCGTCAACTTCATCTTCGCACCGCTTCCCGGCACGGCGTTCCCTTGGATCGTGCTGTGGCTTGTCGTTGCGGCATCCATCTTCACCATCTATTTCGGCTTCGTCCAGTTCCGCTTCTTCAGCCATGCCATCAGTCTGGTGAAAGGCGACTATTCTGACCCGAATGACGCAGGCGAGGTGAGCCACTTCCAAGCGCTGGCAACTGCCCTTTCAGGCACCGTGGGACTTGGAAACATCGCAGGTGTTGCCGTGGCCGTTGGTATCGGCGGGCCGGGGGCTACGTTCTGGATGATCCTTGCGGGTCTTCTAGGCATGGCGTCCAAGTTCACCGAGTGTACGTTGGGCGTGAAATACCGCAACGAATACCCCGACGGCACCGTCTCGGGTGGTCCGATGTACTATATTTCCAAGGGCTTTACCGAACTGGGTCTGCCGGGCGGTAAAATCCTAGCGGTGCTGTTCTCGGTCTTCTGTATCCTTGGTGCGTTGGGTGGCGGGAACATGTTCCAAGCCAATCAGGCACATGCCCAAATCTCGGGCATCGTGGGCGACTACCCTGGCTGGATCACAGGTGTGATCTTTGCAGCAGTGGTGTTTGTGGTGATCGTGGGTGGCGTGAAATCCATCGCGGCAGTGACCGAGAAAGTGGTTCCTTTCATGGGCATCCTCTATGTCGGCGCGGCGCTGGTAATCCTGATCGTCAACTACGACAAAATCGGTTGGGCCTTCGGCCAAATCTTCGCAGGGGCCTTCACTGGTCTGGGCGTCGCTGGTGGCTTTGTCGGGGCGCTGATACAGGGGTTCAAACGGGCCGCTTTCTCGAACGAGGCGGGCGTTGGCTCTGCTGCGATTGCGCACTCTGCGGTGAAAACCAAAGAGCCGATCACCGAAGGCTTCGTGTCCTTGCTGGAGCCGCTGATCGACACCGTCGTCATCTGTACGATGACGGCGTTGGTCATCGTGATCTCGCAACAGCTGATCGTCGATCCGGCAACGGGCAACTATATGCTGAACGAAGCGGGTAGTGCGATTGCAACCGTAGACGGCAACAGCGGCGTGGCATTGACCTCGGCGGCATTCGGGTCGGCTATCAGCTGGTTCCCGTATGTGCTGGCGATTGCGGTGGTCTTGTTCGCCTTCTCGACCATGATCTCGTGGAGCTACTACGGCCTGAAAGCATGGACCTACCTGTTCGGCGAGGGCAAAACCTCCGAGCTGGTGTTCAAGCTGATCTTCTGCGTGTTCATCGTGATCGGTGCGGCAGCGAGCCTTGGCCCGGTGATCGACTTCTCCGACGCGGCGATCTTCGCCATGGCGGTGGTCAACATCTTCTGCCTCTACTTCCTGATGAGGTTGGTGAAGTCCGAGTTGGCCTCCTACGCCGCGCGCCTCAACTCTGGCGAGATCAAGAAGTTCACCCACTAAGATGTGGAGATAAACAGAATTTGGGGCACCTTCGGGTGCCCCTTTTCGTTGGATTATCTGAGCAACCCCGTCACGATCGGGGCAAGGGCTTTGCCAATCGCGCGGGTGTTTTCTGCATCAAGGTGCAGGCCATCCAGCGAGGACGTCTCGGCCACAGTGTTACTGTCAAAAAACGCGACCCCGCCGATCTGTGCGACTTGGCCCACCAACCCGCGATATTCACGGCTGGCTTCGATCATGGCTTTGGTGATCCCGTCGCTTGGCACAAGGACAGGCGGGGCTACGACCAGTATCTGAGGGATGTCGCAGGGCGTGCGGTACGGATGATGACGCACAATTTCTATCAGCCGGGCCATACCGCGGGCTGCCATCCCCGGCTCTCCACTGCAAAAGGCATCATTTGTTCCCAGCATCAAAATAACCAGATCAAGCGGCGCGTGGGTGTGCAACACCGTTGGCAACAATGTTGCGCCGTTCATCTCGGCGGGACTCACGGGCACATCAAACGCCGTCGTCCGCCCGCGCAGGCCGTCGGATATCACCTCTAGCCCGGACAGTGCCGCCAGCACATTCGGCCAGCGATCCTCAAAAGGGTGTCGCCCGCCCCCATCAGGGCGCGAGCCCCATGTCAGGCTGTCACCGTAGGCCAGCACAGAACGCATCAGTGCTCCGCGTAAATCGCCGCCACCTTTTTCACCGCGTCTTCCGGCGAAAGCTCTTCACTTTCGCCCGTGCGGCGCGAGGTCAGCTCGACCACGCCATTCTTCAACCCACGCGGGCCAACCGTGATGCGCCAAGGAAGGCCGATCAGGTCCATGGTGGCAAACTTGCCCCCTGCCCGCTCGTTGCGGTCGTCATAAAGCGGCTCAAGGCCAGAAGTCGTCAGCGACTTATACAAAGCCTCACACGCGCCGTCGGCTTCTTCGTCACCCTGCTTGAGGTTGACGATGCCGCAATGGAACGGCGTCACGCCCTCCGGCCAGATGATGCCCTTGTCATCATGGCTGGCCTCGATGATCGCGCCCAGAAGGCGGGAGACGCCGATGCCGTGCGACCCCATGTGAAGCGGCACAGGCTTGCCGTCCGGCCCCTGAACGGTGGCTTTCATCGCCTCGGAATACTTGGTGCCGAAGTAAAATATCTGGCCAACTTCGATGCCACGGGCGGTCTTGCGGCGCGCTTCGGGAATGGCATTGAATAGCGCCTCGTCATGGGTCTCGTCGGTGCGGGCATACTTGGTGGTGAATTCTTCCATCACGCCGGCGCATTGCTCGACATTGTCATAGTCGATCTCGCGGTCGCCGAAAGTCAGGTCGGTCACGGCGCTGTCATAGAACACCTCGGACTCGCCCGTGTCTGCCAGCACGAGGAACTCGTGCGTGTTGTCGCCACCCATCGCGCCACTATCCGCACGCATCGGGATCGCTTGCAGCCCCATGCGCTCGTAAGTGCGCAGGTAGCTCACCAGATGGCGGTTATAGGCGTGCAGTGCGTCCTCTTTAGTCAGGTCAAAATTGTAGCCGTCCTTCATGTAGAACTCGCGGCCCCGCATCACGCCAAACCTTGGCCGCACCTCGTCGCGGAATTTCCACTGGATCTGGTACATAGTCAGCGGCAAGTCCTTGTAGCTGTTCACATGGGAGCGGAAGATGTCGGTGATCAGTTCTTCCGCCGTGGGCGTGAACAGCATGTCGCGGTCGTGGCGATCCTTGATGCGCAGCATCTCATCACCGAAGGCTTCGTAACGGCCACTTTCGCGCCACAGGTCCGCTGATTGGATCGTCGGCATCAACATCGGCAGATGCCCTGCCCGCGCTTGCTCTTCATGCACGATATTTTCGATCTTTTTCAGCACCTTGTAGCCCAAAGGCAGCCACGAATAGATGCCCGCAGAGGACTGCTTGATCATCCCAGCACGCAGCATATAGCGGTGCGACACGATCTGCGCCTCCGAGGGGGTTTCTTTCAGGACGGGCAGGAAATAGCGGGACATGCGCATGGGTACTGGGTCTCTCTCATGAGTGGTTACCCACGAGTTACGCCAATGCCCGCCCCTTGCCAAGTTGGGGTGCGTGGTTTTTCAATAATTGTGGATGGTGCGCCCTATCAAGAGACCAAAGTCTCCGCGTCCAGCGACGACGCGAGCGAGGCAAACCGTGCCTGCGCCACCTCCCCGAACAGGGCTTTGGTATCGGGGTGCAGCTTCAGTTTCAGCAATCGCTTCTTCGGGTGCCACTTCAGCTGCCCCATCAATTCGGGCCGCTGGACCGAGAACATCGCCCCGAATCGCATAGCCTTGCCCAACACTTCCGCGTCACGCAATTCGCGTTCGGACAGCAAGTCGAACAGCTCTTGGAAATGGGTGCCGGAGCGGGAGTTTTTGTACCGGTGCAGCAAGGCCGTTCCGAGGAAAATACGCCCCGGATGGTCCAGCCCGCCCAGGTTTGCACGGGTCGCGTTGTCGAAACACACCTCCGCACGGTAGTCGGGATGCGCGCGCCAGCTGACGTCATGCAGCAAGCAGGCCGCCTTCACCAGACGGATGCGTTCCGGCGATGCTTTATCAAAGAGCGGCTCGATAAACCGGTACAGGAACTTCCCGAACCCCGGAATCCGGGCGTTCATCGCCTCGTCGTAGCGACAAGCCTCGATCAACGGGTCGCGGCGCTTCAACTCGAACGGCATTTGCTCGTAAAGCAGCCCCTCACGAATACCATAACTGGAGACCGCAACAGACTTGGGTTTAAACCGCTGGATCAAAGACTTAAGAACCTGTGACGCGATCGGCACAAGCCGCATCCGCGCCTCGGAATTGCCTGTCATCGCCCGTAATTCGTCCACGGAATACTTGTTTATCCATTTGACAGTTTGCAGGATGGATTTGGCAGTCATCCGGTATTCGTGCAGCACTTTTAGCGGGTAGCCGCGACGCTCCATGTCCAGCCGCGCAATCGCCCGCCACGAGCCACCGACAAGGAACAAGGTCTCGTAATCGCCGTCAATCTCCACCCGAAGATCATCAATCGTCTCGTCGATCAGCACCTTGCGGGCCTTTGCCCCACCCTTCATGCTCATCAGCTTCAACGGGCCGATCTGCGACGACACGCGCCGTCCGACAACACCGTCGCCAAGCTCCGCCAGCTCCATGGAGGAGCCGCCGATATCGCACATCAATCCGCGTGCTTCGGGCCAGCCCAGAAACACCCCTTGCGCCGACAAGCGTGCCTCTTCGACACCTTCCGCGACCCACAGGTTCAGCCCTGTCTCACGGGCGACTTCGGCGCGAAACTCTGCCCCGTCCGACGCATCGCGCACGGCTGCGGTCGCCACACAAGTCATCGGCGATACGCCCATCCCCTGCGCCAACAACGCGAAACGTCGCAACGCCGCCAGCGCGCGGTCGCGCCCTTCTGGGTTCAGGTGCCCGGTCTCGGACAGACCAGCGCCCAATCCCGCCATGACTTTTTCGTTGAAGAAATACGCAGGGCTGCGCGCAGCCCCGTCAAACACCACCATCCGCACCGAGTTGGAACCCACGTCAATGGCCCCCACCCGCTTTAGCGCCTTGGATTTTGGGTCGTTGAACAAGGGGCGCCCGAAGGGGCCGTCTTCGTCGTGATATCCGTCCAAAGCTCGTCTCGCTACCGGTTCTTGCGTTGGCCGCGACAATGGCGGCTGGCGGGGCGCGACGTCAATGCGAAAGGGGCAAGAAAGGAACCAAGAAGAGGAATGCGCGGCGAAAGCAGCACGAGTCAGAGGCGCGCATGCTCATTTGGGAATTATTTCCCACCAAATCCGGATTTTTACTCACTTCGTTCCACTTTGCCCGTTTGACAGCATGTCTTTTAGGCAGATATCCCGCACGGGATTAATTGGAGAGACACCATGCTGCTGGAAACCTACGATTGGGGGCTTGAAGCCCGCACCTTGCAATTGCTGTTCGGGCTTGGCCTTGGCCTTGTCTTCGGCGTTGCTGCACAAATCTCACGGTTCTGCCTGCGCCGCGCAGTAGCCGTAGACAGCGAAGACCGTGGGGCAGCGGGTGCCGTATGGCTCACCGCCTTCGCCACGGCCATCCTCGGCTTCCAACTGGCCAGCGCTTACGGCTTCGTTGCCATCGAGGACCACCGCTTCCTTGCGACCGATCTTGCGGTCCTTGCCATCGTCGTCGGTGGGATCGCCTTCGGGGCCGGGATGGTTCTCACACGCGGATGCGTCTCCCGCCTGACGGTACTCAGCGCCACCGGCAACATGCGTGCCGCCACGGTACTGATCATCTTCGCAATTACCGCCCACGCCATGTTGAAAGGCGTGCTGTCACCTGTTCGCACGGCTTTGGGCTCTGTCACCATAGACCTGCCTTTTGCCTCCTTCGCAGAGCTGTCAGGTGGTGCGGCCCTGAGTGGCGCGATTGCTGTCGTCGCTGCCGCTTGGTTGATCCAGCGTTTCCGCCCGTCTTGGCACCATGTCGCACTTGGTGTTGTCATCGGTCTTGTCCCTGTTCTGGGCTGGGCCACCACAAGCGTGCTGCTGTTCGACGAGTTCGATCCGCTTGCCGTTCAATCCGCCGCCTTTACGCTGCCTTGGTCCGATACACTGTTCTGGGTTATCGCCTCCACGGCAGTCCCCGCAGGTTTCGGCACAGGCTTCATTGGCGGCATCCTGTTCGGCAGCTTTGCAAGCGCCGCCCTGCGTGGCGAGTTGCAAACTGCGTCCTTCGAGAGCGCCGCGCAAACAGGCCGTTACGCCTTGGGTGCTGTGCTGATGGGCTTTGGAGGCGTGTTGGCTGGCGGTTGCACGGTTGGCGCAGGCCTCAGCGGCTCCGCGTCCCTGAGCATCGCGGCATTGGTCGCATTGGTCAGCATCATTGCCGGTGCTTGGGCCACCAGCCGTGCGCTGTCACCTAATGCAGTAGCAGTCCCCGCTTAATCAGGCGTGTGGGTCAGTTCGGGCACATCCCCTGCGCCTGCTGACCCGCGGCCCGACAGCGACGGGTTCTCCATAAAGAACCGGTGGCAATTGAACGGGTTCTCCTGCCCCTCGACGTCAGCCCGCACATAAGAGCCGTCAGGCGACAAGATCCAGCTTTGCGCGGTGTCGGCCAGATTGGCCGCCATGATCTGACTCATCACTTGCGCCTGCACCGTCTTGTTGGTGATCTCGACCAAGGTTTCCACACGACGGTTCAGGTTACGGCCCATCCAGTCAGCTGACGACATATAAACCTTGGCCTTCTTCGACGGCAGCCCGTGCCCGTTGCCAAAACACACAATGCGGGAATGCTCCAAGAAGCGCCCGACGATGGATTTGACACGGATATTCTCGCTCAGCCCTTTGATGCCGGGCCGCACGGCACAAATCCCGCGCACCACGAGGCTGATTTTCACCCCCGCCTGCGACGCACGATACAGCGCGTCGATCACGTCGGCTTCGACGACCGCGTTCATCTTCGCCCAGATTTCCGCAGGCTTGCCATCAGCGGCATAACCCGCCTCTTTGTCGATCATCTTGATCAGCTTCTGCTTCATGCCCGTAGGTGACAGATACAGGTTCTCAAGATGCTCCGGCTGCGCGTATCCACCGATATAGTTGAACACTTTGGTGGCATCGCGCCCGAGTGATGCGTCACAGGTAAACAGGCTCAGGTCGGTATAAATCCGCGCCGTGATCGGGTGATAGTTGCCGGTCCCGTAATGCGTGTAGGTCACCAGCGAGTCGCCCTCGCGGCGGACCACAGTACTGATCTTCGCGTGAGTTTTGTAATTGATGAACCCGTAGACCACATGCGCGCCAGAGCGTTCCAGCTTGCGCGACTGGCGAATGTTGGCGGCCTCGTCGAACCGCGCTTTCAGTTCCACCAAGGCGGTAACGGATTTGCCATTCTCGGCGGCTTCACACAAGGCATCCACAATCGGGCTCTCGTTCGAGGTCCGGTAGAGCGTCTGCTTGATCGCCACCACATTTGGATCCCGCGCGGCTTGCGCCAGAAAGCGGATGACCATGTCAAAGCTCTCATAGGGGTGGTGAAGCAGCATGTCTTTCTGGCGAATGGCTGCAAACATGTCGCCGTCATTATCCTGCACCCGTTCCGGCACACGCGGGCTAAACGATGGCCAAAGCAAATCAGGCGGTGCGGCGGAGACCAGTTCGCTCAGGTCAGACAGGCCGATCATCCCCGAAATTTCGATCACGTCGATTTCGGTCACCTCAAGGGCTTTCATCACCAGATTGCGTAGCTTTGTAGGTGCACCGGAACTGATTTTCAGCCGGACGACTTCACCCCGGCGGCGTCGCTTCAACGCCACCTCAAATTCGCGCACGAGGTCTTCGGCCTCTTCCTCGACCTCCAGATCGCTGTCGCGCAGCAGGCGGAACGCGCAGTGCCCGACCGCCTGATACCCCGGAAACATCTCGCTGATTTTGATGGTGAGCAATTGCTCCATCGGCAGGAAGCGCTGTTGGCCGGGCTCGCAGGGCAATGAAATGAAGCGTTCGATCTGTGCAGGGATTGGTAGCAGTGCCTGCAAGGTGCGCCCGTCGCTTGGCCGCTCCAGTTGCAACGCCAACGAGAAGCCTTCATTCGGGATGAACGGAAACGGGTGCGCAGGGTCAATCGCCAGTGGCGATAGTACTGGAAACACGTTCGACATGAAATAACGGTCAAGGAATTCGCGATCCTTGGGGGTCACATCTTCGGCGTCCAGCAGCCAGATGCCGCTGGTCTCCATCTCGTCTTTCAGGGCTTCCCAGACGGCGTCCTGCTTGGTGATCAGGGCGCGGGCGTTCTGGTCAATGAGCACGAGCTGCTCTTCTGGCGTCCGCCCGTCGGAGGACGGCGTGCGATTGCCCGCATTGGCCAGCTCGCGCAGACCTGCGACGCGCACAGTATAGAATTCGTCAAGATTGGTCGAAGAAATAGCCAAGAAGCGCACACGCTCCATCAAGGGAACGCGCGGGTTCGCGGCCTCGTCCAGCACACGCCAATTGAACGCGAGCCAGCTCAGCTCGCGATTGAAAAACCGGGATGGCCCTTGCGTGTCGAGATCAGCGATCTCCACTGGTTCGGGGTAGCCGGATGTCAGAAAGTCAGCACCACACATAGGAAGCGTCTTGATTTGAGAATGTAAGGTCACGATGATGAATGTGCGGATTTTGCGAGCCGGAGTCCAGATGGCTGGCGTTTATTCACCCGCGATCTCGGCCAAAACGTCACGGGCCAACCCTTTGCCAATCGGGCGTTTCTCGGCCAGCGCACGGGCGTCCATCGTCTCGACAAACCCGCGCACGGCGTCAAAGCTGCGCGGCAATCTTGGCAGGATGTAGTTTAGAAGGTCAGGTTTCAGCGCGATCTGGCGATCAGAGAACATTTTCATCACCAGCGCCATCAGCAACGCGTCATCCAATGCCTCCAACGTGGCGATGGAGGTGCCTTCCATCCGGCTTCTCAGGTCAGGCAGCGCAAACTCGATCCGTGCCGGTGCACGGGCAGACGTGACCAGCATAGGCTGCCCCGCCTCTTGCATTAAGTTATGCATATGAAACGCCTGCGTCTCGGCGGCGCGATCACCGACGATCAGGTGCAGGTCTTCGATAACAAGTGGTCCCTGTGCAAGCGCCACCGGATCATCCAGTGCATCCGCGCGCACGATCCGCGCGCTGGTTTCATGCGCCCAAACCATCGCCAGATGGGTTTTACCAGACCCTGTCGGCCCCACCAGAACCATCTTGTTCAACGGCCAGTTGAGCCAGTTTTCAACCGCAGCCACAGCCAACGCATTCGCACCGGAAACGAAATAATCTTCGCGCCCCAACGCCTCTTTGGCGGGCAGGGAAAAGGCCAATTGTTCAGACATGATGTTAAGTGTCGCCTTCCGGCTCTTCGTCGCGATCCAGCCCCTTATAGAGGAGGCTTGAGCGGTATTGCTCCGTTCCAAAGCGAGCCACGACACCCAACGACGCCGCAACTGGTACGGCCACGAGCATGCCCACAAAGCCGAACAAAGTACCAAAAACAGACAGCGCGAACATCAGCCAGACAGGGTGTAAGCCGACACTTTCGCCGACCAGTTTTGGCGTCAGCACGTTCCCTTCCAGAAACTGCCCCGCCACGAAGACGGCGGCCACAGCCCCGATCATCGCGGGCTCGCCCCAAAACTGGAACAGGGCCAAGCCAACCGCCAAGACACCGCCAATGACGGCGCCGACATAGGGAATGAATGAAATCAGCCCGGCAATAAACCCGACCACCAGCCCGAACTGGAGGCCAACCAGCATCAAGCCTACCGCGTAAAACACACCGAGGATGGAGCACACCGTGAGTTGTCCACGCACAAAGCTGGCAAGGGTTTTGTCGATCTCCCCCGCGATCCTGCGAATCTGCGGCGCGTGGTCCCGTGGCAGCAGCGTGTCGATTTTGGCGACAAGGTTGTCCCAGTCGAGCAACATGTAAAACGCCACAACAGGCACCACGACGATAAATACAACGGCGTTGATGACCCCTAGGGCCGAGGAAAACACGCTTTGGGCAAAGGCACCGCCACGCTCTTGAATGGTCGCTCCGATGGAAGACAACGACTGGCGTAATGTCGAGTTTGCATCCCCCAGATCAGGAAATCGCTCCGACAGGAAATCACGCAGACGCGCAAACAGGTCCGGCGCGCTCTCGAACAGGCCCGCCGCTTGGCTGACGATCATTGGAATGATCAACACCGCCATCAAGATAAATACGAAGATCGCCACAAGGCTGATAACCGTCGTGGCCACAACGCGGCTGGCGCCCATTCGCTCCAGCCGGTCGGCCAACGGGTCCAGCCCGTAGGCAATCGCGCCACCGACGATAAAAGGCAGCATGACGTCGCCAAGATACCACAACGCCAAAAGGAACACCGCAGTCGCGATGCCCCAATATTTCGCCTGCTCGCGGACTGGTAGCGCCATATCATCCCTCATTTCCCGTTCAGATGTGACCTATGGAACGGCGGGTTTCAAGGGTTCCGCTCGAATGTGACCGAAAACTTGTCACGCGAACGGGCGTTTTGCGTTTTCGGGATCAACCGGTCAGGGACGCAAAGCGCCAATCCTCGACCGCGATGATCAGTGCCAGAGCCAACAGGGTGATCGTTGGGTAAAACCCCGCTGCGAACCCGAAGGCCCGTAGAGGTGGCGAGATGTGATAGCCAAGCCAGAACAACAATCGCGTCACGCCGAAGGATGCGCCCAATAGCAACACAGGCCCTGCCCCCAATGTGAGTCCAATAAACGGCCACAGCGCCATATTGAGCACCAGTTGTTCCACCGAATTGCGCAACACACGTTGGTCAATTTCGGCGGCGGACCCTTCCTGATACGGCTCGCCATCAATGATCGCATCATCAAAGAACCGCCGCTGGGCCAAGCGGCCGATCATCAACAACAGCACAATGCCACCGGGTAAAAGCGACCATGCCATGGCGTCCATCAGCGGCATTTTCATATGCCATGATACCTGACGCGCCAACGGTATCGCCGCCAGCGCCCAAACAGCGCCGGCACCCATCCCCATCAGGATGAGCGCCCGCTTGCCCATCAGCCGCGCGCCTTGCGGATCAAGGCGAGGATGTCCTTCGCTGCTTCCGGAATATTCGTTCCGGGCCCGAAGATGGCTTTCACGCCTGCCTTGTAGAGAAAATCATAATCCTGCTGCGGGATCACCCCGCCGCAAATCACCAGAATGTCGCCTGCACCGGCGGCGTTCAATGCCTCCACCAGTTTAGGCGCCAAGGTCTTGTGCCCCGCTGCCTGAGAGCTGATCCCGATGACATGCACATCGTTGTCCACCGCGTCCTGTGCAGCTTCTTCCGGTGTTTGGAACAGCGGCCCCACATCAACGTCGAAGCCAATATCGGCAAAGGCGGTCGCGATCACTTTCGCGCCACGGTCATGTCCGTCCTGCCCCATCTTGACCACCAGCATACGCGGGCGTCGGCCTTCTTCCTCGGCGAAGTCCTCGACGTCCTTCTGGATCGCGGCGAAGTCTGCGTCTCCCTCATAGGCTGCGCCATAGACCCCCGCCAAAGTCTTCACTTCTGCGCGGTGGCGACCAAATGTTTTCTCCATGGCCATGCTGATTTCTCCAACTGTTGCCCGTGCACGTGCGGCATCGACCGCCAGTTCTAGCAGGTTGCCGTTACCCGACTTTGCGCCCTCTTCGAGTGCCGCCAAAGCTGCGTCACACGCCGCTTGGTCCCGCGTGGCCTTAATCTTGTCGAGCCGCTCGATCTGGCTCAGCCGCACTGCCACGTTGTCCACATCCAGAATGTCGATCGGGTCTTCCTTGTCCAAGCGGAACTTGTTGACCCCGACAATCACTTCCTCGCCACGGTCCACCTGCGCCTGACGCAGAGCCGCCGCTTCCTCGATCCGCAGCTTGGGCATGCCGGAAGCCACGGCCTTGGTCATGCCGCCCATTTCCTCGATCTCTTCGATGATTTTCCACGCCTCGTCCGCCAGATCGGAGGTCAGTTTCTCAACATAGTAAGACCCCGCCAACGGGTCGACGACCTTGGTCACCTTGGTCTCGTTCTGCAAGATCAGTTGCGTGTTCCGTGCTATCCGCGAGGAGAACGCTGTTGGCAGCGCGATGGCTTCGTCAAACGAATTGGTGTGCAGCGACTGCGTGCCACCCAACACCGCCGACATCGCCTCGTAAGCCGTGCGCACGATGTTGTTGTAGGGGTCTTGTTCCTGCAACGACACGCCGGAAGTCTGGCAGTGCGTCCTCAGCATTAGCGAGCCCTCTTTCTTGGGGTTAAACTCGCTCATGATCTTGTGCCACAGGAACCGCGCCGCGCGCAGTTTGGCGGCCTCCATGAAGAAGTTCATCCCAATGGCGAAGAAGAACGACAGCCGCCCTGCGAACGCATCCACGTCCATGCCGTTGGCAATCGCCGCGCGCACATATTCGCGCCCGTCCGCCAGAGTGAACGCCAGCTCCTGCACCAAATTCGCGCCCGCTTCCTGCATGTGGTAGCCGGAAATCGAGATCGAGTTGAATTTCGGCATGTCCGACGCCGTAAACGCGATAATATCCGAAACGATCCGCATAGATGGCTCCGGCGGGTAGATGTAGGTGTTGCGGACCATGAATTCTTTGAGAATGTCGTTCTGGATGGTGCCGGACAGCACCGCGCGGTCGTGGCCCTGCTCTTCACCTGCGACGATAAACGACGCCAGTACGGGGATCACCGCACCGTTCATGGTCATCGACACCGACACCTTGTCCAGCGGGATGCCGTCGAACAGGATTTTCATGTCCTCAACGCTGTCAATCGCCACACCGGCCTTGCCCACATCGCCCTCAACACGGGCGTGGTCGCTGTCATAGCCGCGGTGCGTCGCCAGATCGAATGCGACGGAAACCCCTTGCTGACCCGCATCCAACGCCTTGCGGTAGAACGCGTTGGACTCTTCCGCCGTGGAAAATCCTGCATATTGCCGGATCGTCCAAGGACGCCCCGTATACATGGTGGAACGCGGGCCGCGGGTAAACGGCCCCTCTCCGGGCATGGAGCCCATATGCTCAAGATCCGCCGCGTCCTCCTCGGTATACACCGGCTGGATCGCGATGCCTTCGGGGCTGTCCCACGTCAAGTCTTCCAACGGGCGGCCGCGCAGCTCTTTTTCAGCGCGTGCTTCCCACGCTTCTTTCTTGTCGGTCATGGTGGCTTCCTTCTGTCATGTCTGCCCCGCCGAATGTGTCTTCGGTCGGGTCGAGGTAGGTCACACGCGGCCCCGCTCCGGCTTTTAGCCAGGCGATGTCCGCGCGGTAATCTTCTTGCAGCTTCCACACCTGTTCGCTGTCAAACGGCATGTAGCAAGCGCCATGCCGTGCTGTGGCCAGCCTCAAAGCGCCATCCAGATCGCCGCGTTCCGCAGCAATCTCGGCGAGCGCTGCTGCTGGCGCAGAGGCGTTGGATTTAGACGGCTTGGCCATCGGTCCAAGTGCCACGGGCCGACCGGCGAGGGCCGCAACCAACGGGGCCGGATTGGCAACCCAGCCTTCAAACGGCCAGACCACAAGCTGCGCCATGGGAAAGATATCGCCGATATCGGCAATCACATCGCGCCAGCGACGTGGTTGGGTAACCAGCCGGTCCAAATCTGCCGCAGACGGCAAAGCCGCCCCTGCTTTCACCCTGAACGCCAGTTGCGAGGCCCAATGCAGGTCATATGCACGGATAGCGATACCGATGCGCAAACCACGTCCCTCAAATGCTGGACCAACCCGTTCAAGACGGTCTGATAGCTGACCATAGAGGCGCACCGCCTCCAAGTTCTGCGCCATGGTGCCGATAAGGTTTTCTTCGCTCAGAATAAGCTGCTGGACACCTGCCTGCTCCAGCCGCGTGAATTCCATGCGCAACCGCCCGCAGGAGCGTTGACCAAGCTGTGTATCGCGCGCGCTCAGATGATGCGGGTTTTTGACAAGCCCTGCCAGCAGGCCACCGCGAGTGCGCTCTGGCCCCCAAAAGGCAAGTCCGGCGCGGCGCAGCGCAGGCCGTTGGCCGTTCAGCATGACCTGAAAACCGGTCGAGCCGGTCCGATGCGCCCCAAGATGCAGGCAAATATCCACAACAAACGCCCCTGTAGCACCTGTCGCCCTGTGCGACCGGCTGGAGCGTTTGTTGTCAGCCCAAAGGCTGACCATTGGCTTAACACGCAAGGCTGGCGCATTTGTGCGCAAGCGCACCATTCCATTCCCGAAATTGCCCCCTATATTAGGGGCAGAGGGAGCCTTCATGAAACACGCTATCTTATTTGTTTTATCTGCATTTTTTGCCACCCAGACCTCGGCCGCCGGGTTGCCCGAAAACGTGTTGGACGACCCCACCGCAATTGGCCCATATGATGCAGTTGAGGCGAATTTGAGCGATTTTCTCTGGCTCAGACGCGCCGTTGTGGTGTTTGCCGACACCCCGGCCGATCCGCGTTTCACCCGCCAGATCGAGCTTTTGGAGGCGCGACCGGACCCCCTGATTGACCGCGATGTGGTGATCCTGATCGACTCAGACCCTAAAAACCCGTCCGAAATTCGCAACACACTGCGTCCGCGCGGGTTCATGATGGTGCTGATCGGTAAGGATGGCGAGGTGGAGCTGCGCAAGCCATCCCCGTGGGATGTGCGCGAAATCACCCGCGCCATCGACAAGATGCCACTGCGCTTGCAGGAACTCCGCGACAGACGGGCGGCGCAAGACGCCGAATTGAACGATTGAGCTCCTGCTTCATTGCGCATTAACGCAAAGGTACCTATATTAGTCGCAGGAACGGCATACTGCCCGACCGTAGACCCAAGAGGTGAGTGATATGTCCAAGACACCAAAATCTCCGCCCCCTATGACTGGTCAGACGGGCCCGCGACCCGGCTACTAGGGTTAGGCTCACGGCCCGTGCTGACGCGTAACGCGCGCAGGGCTCTTTCTCCACGTGCCAATGCTTCCTGCTTCAGGGCAATGTAGTCTGTATACATGCCGATGCGCTGCACCTGATCCATTTCCCGAAATAAATCGGACCGCAAGTCGTCGATGATCGCATCCACCGCGAACACCTGATTGTAGTAACCGACGACCGGCTGGATAACCTCCTCCGGCAGCAGATGAATTTCCGCAACAAGCGCCGAAAACACCGTATCGTTGCGCTCGCTGGGCACCACGGGCGTGTAGCTGTCGTCATCTTCCATGGCACCGACAATGCGCTGCCACGTGGCCGTCAGGTCAAACTGCTTCAACGTCACCACGTAGTGGTCGATCTCCGCAATCAACGCGGTCTGCACATCCTGCATCTTCTCCAGACGCCGCCGCCGCTCCCGCAGCCGGTTGCGATGGCCGTTATAAACCCACCCCACCGCCAAGAAGAGCCCGCCGACAACTGCCTGCTGCACCCTTGGGTCGATGATGTTGTCGAAAACGGCCATCGCGGTCTATTCAAACTCCATGATGATGTCGTCCACTGCCAGATTATCGCCGGCATCCGCGTTGATCTTGGAGACCTTCCCCTTGCGCTCCGCACGCAGGATGTTCTCCATCTTCATCGCCTCGACAGTGCACAGCGCTTGGCCTTCCTGCACCTCGTCACCGACTTTCACGTCCACTTTGACAATCAAACCCGGCATCGGGCAGAGCAGCAGCTTGGAAGTGTCCGGTGGCGTCTTCTCAAGCATCAAGGATGCCAGTTCAGCCTGACGCGGCGTGCGCACATGCACTTTCAGGTCCGCGCCACGGTGGCGCATCCGGAACCCGCCAGAGATCTTTTCGACCTTCAGCACCAGCTTCTCGCCATCGACCTTCAGCTTGGCAAGGCTGTCGCCCGGCGTCCAGTCCGAGGAGACACGTTGCTTGGTGCCGTCGGCGTGCTTCACGGTCGCGCCCTTTTTGTCGGCCTTGATCTTCACCTCAAAGCGCTCGCCTTGCAGGGTCACGACCCAATCCTTGCCCACCTTGCGGCGGTGGTTGTCCATGGTGCCGGAAATCCGCGCGCGGCGGATTTCGGCAACGCGGTGCATAGCCGCCGCCGAGGACGCAATGCGTGCCAAGGTCTCTTTCGGCAGCTCCACCCCCATGAAACCCTCAGGATATTCTTCCTCGATAAACGCAGTGGTGATGTCGCCGGACACAAACTTCGGATGGTCCATAACAGCGGCGCAGAACGGCAGGTTGTGGCCAATGCCTTCCACTTCGAAGCTGTCCAGAGCCACACGCATATGCTCGATGGCTTCCGCGCGGGTTGGCCCCCAAGAACACAGCTTGGCGATCATCGGGTCGTAATACATCGAAATCTCGCCGCCCTCATACACCCCCGTATCATTGCGCACGGCGCGCTTGTCATTGTGCTTCTCAGCCGGTGGACGGTAGCGGGTCAGGCGGCCAATCGACGGCAGGAAGCCGCGATACGGGTCTTCCGCGTAAAGCCGCGATTCCATCGCCCAGCCGTTCAGCTTGATGTCTTTCTGTTTCAGCTTCAGCTTCTCGCCATAGGCCACGCGGATCATCTGCTCGACCAAGTCGACACCGGTAATCAGCTCCGTCACCGGATGCTCCACCTGCAAACGGGTGTTCATCTCAAGGAAGTAGAAGTTGCGGTCGCCATCGACGATAAATTCAACCGTACCGGCAGAGGTATAACCAACCGCCTGCGCCAAGGCACAGGACTGCTCGCCCATCGCCTTTCGGGTCGCCTCGTCCAGAAACGGCGATGGCGCTTCCTCGATCACCTTCTGCTGGCGACGCTGGATCGAACATTCCCGCTCGCCCAGATAAATGCTGTTGCCATGCGCGTCGGCCAGAACCTGAATTTCAATGTGACGCGGCTGGGTGACAAACTTCTCGATGAAAATGCGGTCATCACCAAAGGAACTCGCCGCCTCGTTCTTGGAGGACTGAAACCCCTCACGGGCCTCGTCGTCATTCCATGCAATCCGCATTCCCTTGCCGCCGCCACCGGCGGAGGCCTTAATCATCACCGGATAGCCGATTTCCTTCGAAATCTTCACCGCTTCTTCAGCGTCCTCGATCAGCCCCATATGCCCCGGAACCGTGGACACGTTGGCCTCTTGGGCGATCTTCTTGGAGGTGATCTTGTCCCCCATTTTCTCGATCGCGCCAACAGGTGGTCCGATGAAGGCGACGCCGGCGGCTTCCAACGCTTCCGCAAACTTGGAGTTTTCCGACAAGAACCCGTACCCCGGATGCACGGCCTCTGCCCCCGTCTCCTTGATCGCCGCCATCACTTTGTCGATAACGATGTAGGATTGATTGGCTGGGGGTGGCCCGATATGCACCGCCTCATCTGCCATTTGCACATGCATCGCTTGCGCATCGGCATCCGAATATATCGCCACCGTTTTGATACCCATCTTGCGGGCGGTCTTGATGACACGGCAGGCAATTTCACCACGGTTGGCGATCAGGATTTTCTTGAACATTAGGTCAGGTCCCCTCTTGCCCAGCCCATCGGCTGGGGGTCTTGCATCAAAAAAGGCCGGGGCGCGCATCTGCGCATCCCGGCCCTGTTGGTCTGGTTAGTGGTTGTCTGGTTATTACTTGCAGATGCCTGCGTCGTCGCAGAACACGCCTGCCGCGCCACCAAGGACAGCGCCCGTAACGGCGTTGCCACCTGTGGCCGAGGCGACGGCTGCACCTGCGCCTGCCCCGACAAGGCCGCGTTCGGCGTCGGAATCACAGGCTGACAGCGCGAAGGCTGCCGCAAAAAGGGTCGAGATGAGGAATGTCTTACGCATTGGAATTCTCCTTGATTGCTCTTAGAGACCCAACACCCGAATGCCTGAAAAAGTTTCAAAAACTTTCTAAATTTCTGAATTTGGCGGAATTCTGCGCGAACCGCAGGGGAGGCATCGGCACTTTGCCGCCCGCGCCTGCCCGCACAGAAAAAAAGAGGTCTGCCCAAACGAGCAGACCTCTTCAGAGGGGAAGGGTAACGGTTTTGTACATGCAGGCGCATCTCTGTGCTGGAGGGACTAACCTGCCCAGCGACGATGCGGCATGCGGCAGGTTGAGCAAACTCGATTACTGCCGTAGCGTCAATTTGAGCATTAATTCGCTTAAATCGCTCATATGTCAGCGCAATTTTGCCCATTATTCGATGAATTCTTCAGCAAATGCGTTCGGGAACGTGCCTTGTACGCGGCGGATGTCTATGCGCAGCAGCGCTTCGTAGCTTGCAGGATCGAACGGATCCTCCGCCGGGACGACTTCGCGACCGAAGAGCCAGCTCAACCGCCCGGCATCAAGGTTGCCACGCTCGAACGGCTCCTCACCGAAATGCTGCACCAAAGCCCACATGAATCCGGCATCAGCTCGCCGGTCCATCGGACGCCGGTCTGCATAGCGTTCGCGCTTGGTTAAAGGAGTGGCCCCGTCCTTGTTATCGCGACGGATGGTAAACTGGAAATCCGTTCCCGGCAGCCGCGAGGGAAAGCCCTTGTGCTTTAACATGGTGTCACCTTTGAGCGTATGTCGTGCATCCCGCGTTCTGACACGCGCGCATGCGAACGGGTCGCGCGGGCGCGAGTTACGGGACGGGTATCACTATTGAAAATGGAGTGGGCCGCGCGCGCTGGCTGCGCTGTCAGGCCGGTAGGGTTTTGCGGGGCGATGCGGAAAGCCCGCCCCGCAAATGTAGTTTTAGTATTTGTTGTATGCTGGTTCAGCAGCAACTGGCTCAATGATAACAACTTCTTCTTCTTGCTGGCCGCCGCATGCTGCGACGATTGCGACGAAGCCGAAGGCTGCGAGTGCTTTGATGCTCTTGGACATCTGAGTCTCCTGTTTTGGTATGGCGAATCATTAATGAGGCTAATCCCCACTCCTTCATCGCACACATTACGGGTCACAGAAATGTAACCTTCCCGCAAGGTAGCCGTTCCATTGGCAAAAAAATATATCTTCGATGTGTCTCTTACGCGATGTGTTGCGATTGCATCATCCGCGCCACAGCTTGAACTAAACTGGCCAACATATTGTGTTTTCGTCATAATCCACCCCAAACACAGGTGCCATCCACGACCGTGAACAGATCGAAATATTGCACCACATTCGGCGCGGATTCGCCGAATGGCATTGCTTCTGATGCAACAGAGACAACAATTTCACGGGCATTGGGCGCTGATTCCGCAACAATTCGAAGCCCTTCACTTTCACAGAGCGCTTGAAAATCGGATTCGATGACATCGAATCCGAACTGTTTTTGGTCCACAATTTGTGGTGCAAGCAGCCGCATGCGCACTATACGGCGCGCCGCATCATCGACGCCGGATGGCTCGAACAGCACTTCTTGGGGCAAATACTCCACCGCTGAGACGGCCTGCAACGGAGCTTGATCCGCCGAAGCCGCCCCCGTCGCGATCCCCAGTATCAGCGCCGCAAGTTTCATTCAGGTCGCCTCGCGATGCAGTCAATTTCCACCAAGGCCCCGACCGCCAAAGCCGTCACCCCCACCGTCGTGCGCGCAGGCAATCTGTCGGCCGGGAAGAAGCTTTTGTAGGTTTCGTTGAACACCGCATAATCCCGCTCGAACTCGGTCAGAAAGCAGCGACATTGCACAACATGGCTCAGGTCCAGCCCGACGCCCTTCAGCACAGTCTCGAGGTTCAACATCACCTGACGCGTCTGCGCCTCCACGCCGTCGTCCAGCGGGTCCGTGGTGGCCCCTCCCGGCTTGGTCGGCATCTGTCCGGTCAGGATCACCCAACCATCAGATTCAACCGCATGAGAGAACGGAGCTACATGCGTGGGCGCGTCGGAGATGTTGTGAAATTCGGTCATCACGCCCTCACAACGGTATATTGTCGTGTTTCTTCCACGGGTTTGTCACCGACTTGCCCCGCAGCGACGCGAAAGCCCGCGCGATCCGTTTGCGGGTGGAGTGCGGCATGATCACCTCGTCAATGAAGCCCTTCTCGGCGGCCACGAACGGGTTCGCAAAGCGGTCCTCGTAGTCAGCAGTTCGCGCCGCGATCTTCTCGGCATCCCCCAACTCGGCGCGGTACAGGATTTCGACCGCCCCTTTGGCCCCCATCACCGCGATCTCGGCGGTGGGCCATGCGTAGTTAAAGTCGCCACGCAGGTGTTTGGACGCCATCACGTCATAGGCGCCGCCATAGGCTTTGCGGGTAATCACGGTCACTTTCGGCACGGTCGCCTCACCATAGGCAAACAGCAATTTCGCGCCGTGCTTGATCACGCCGCCATATTCCTGAGACGTCCCCGGCAGGAACCCCGGCACGTCCACAAGCGTCAGGATCGGAATTTCGAACGCATCGCAGAACCGCACAAACCGCGCCGCCTTGCGCGAGCTGTCAATGTCGAGACACCCCGCCAGTACCATCGGCTGGTTGGCGACAACACCGACGGACTGCCCTTCGAGGCGGATAAAGCCAGTCAGGATATTCTTGGCGAAGTCCTCCTGAATCTCGAAGAAGTCGCCTTCGTCCGCCAACTTGGTGATCAGCTCTTTCATGTCATACGGGCTGTTCGCATTGCTTGGCACCAGCGTATCAAGGCTGTCCTCGATCCGCGCCGGATCATCAAAGAACGGGCGCACGGGCGCCTTCTGGCGGTTGTTCAGCGGCAGGAAATCCACCAAGCGGCGCACTTCGGCCAACGCTTCCACATCGTTCTCGAACGCGCCATCGGCCACGGAGGACTTGCGCGTATGCGTAGATGCCCCACCCAGTTCCTCGGCAGTCACCACCTCGTTGGTCACGGTCTTCACCACGTCGGGGCCGGTGACGAACATGTAGGACGAATCCTTCACCATGAAGATGAAGTCGGTCATCGCAGGCGAATACACGGCACCACCCGCGCATGGCCCCATGATCAAGCTGATCTGCGGCACCACGCCGGATGCCATGATGTTGCGCTGGAACACTTCGGCGTATCCGGCCAAAGACGCCACCCCTTCTTGGATGCGCGCACCGCCGGAATCGTTGATCCCGATCACCGGCGCGCCGTTCTGCACCGCCATGTCCTGTATCTTGCAAATCTTCTGCGCGTGGGTTTCCGACAGCGAGCCGCCAAACACCGTAAAGTCTTGGGAAAACACGTAAACCAGCCGCCCGTTGATGGTGCCCCAACCTGTCACGACGCCGTCGCCGGCGGGGCGGTCTTTCTCCATCCCGAACTCGGTGCAGCGATGCGCCACGAACATGTCGAACTCTTCAAAGCTGTCTTCGTCCAGCAGCAGCTCGATCCGCTCACGTGCCGTCAGTTTGCCCTTGGCGTGCTGAGCCGCAATGCGGCGCTCCCCACCTCCAAGGCGGGCCGTCTCGCGGCGGTCTTCCAATTCGCTTAGGATATCTTTCATGGCGCGGGCCTCCCTAATAAGTTGCGCAGAACCTACACCCGCGCCGCGTTGCGGCAAAGGTCGAAACGGCAAATTTGCAAACTAAGCAAACCCATCATGTAGAATACTGCAAAACTGCAAATTATCTGAACTAACGGGTTCACCTTCCAAATTCGCCGTCTTATCGTCGGCTCATGAGTTATTCGTCCGCGCGCCTATTTAATCGCGCCACTCCGCCACATATCGTAACGCTCGTGCTCCTCGCTGGGGTCTCGGCAATGAATATGTCGATATTCCTGCCGTCGCTGCCGGTGATGACGCAGGCTTTCGACACCGAATACGGCGTCATGCAGCTGTCGATCTCGCTGTATCTGGCTTTCACCGCAGCGCTCCAAATCATCATCGGCCCGCTATCGGACCGTTTTGGCCGCCGGCCCATCGTTTTAGGGGCGCTGGCGATTTTCGCGATGGCTTCGCTCGGATGTTACCTGTCGACGACGATCGAGATGTTTCTGACCTTCCGCATGATCGCGGCCTCTGTCGCGGTCGGCATGGTGATGTCGCGCACCATCGTGCGCGACGTGGTCCCTATGGCCGAGGCCGCGTCGATGATCGGTTACGTCACCATGGGCATGTCGCTGGTGCCCATGTTTGCCCCCACCATCGGTGGCTTCATTGATGAAATCTTCGGTTGGCGCGCGATCTTCCTGTTCACTTTCGCCGCCGGAACGGGCTTGACACTGCTGTGCTGGGCCGATCAGGGCGAAACCAATCAGGCGAAATCCGTTAGCTTTATGGCGCAGATCAAGGACTATCCGGAGCTGTTCACCTCCCCTCGTTTCTGGGGTTACGCCCTGTCCGCCGCCTTCGCCTCGGGCGCATTCTTCGCCTTCCTTGGCGGCTCCCCCTATGTGGCCTCCGTGGTGTACGAGCTGCCTTCCACCACCACGCGATACCTTTTCGGGGTGCCCGCGGTGGGTTATTTCGTCGGCAACCTGATATCCGGGCGCTATTCCGTCAGCATCGGTGTAAACCGCATGATCCTGATCGGCAGCCTCCTGCTGGTCTTCGGAATGGCGGCATCTTTGTTTGTGACAGCAATCGGTTACGGCTCGGCCTTCACCTTCTTTGCCTTTTGTACCTTTGTGGGTCTCGGCAATGGCATGGTGCTGCCAAATGCCACCGCAGGCCTTTTATCCGTCCGCCCGCATCTGGCTGGCACGGCCTCCGGCGTCGGCGGGGCCATCATGATCGGCGGCGGCGCAGCGCTCGCAGCCCTTTCCGGCACCTTGCTGGAACACGGCCATGGCAGCTATCCGTTGCAATGGGTCATGCTGCTGAGCGCAGTTGCCAGCCTCGTATCCGTCCTGCTGGTCCTGCGCCGCGAGAAAGCGGTTCGCCGCGCTTGAGCCACAGCTTTGCAAAGGCTATGACGTGACATAGCAAAACTGCAAAGGCATGCCGGATATGGCCCCACGCAAACTCTACGCGGGCACCAAGCTGCGCGAACTGCGAACCCGTATGGGGCTGACCCAAAAGGCCTTTGCAGCCAAACTGGGCGTGTCACTGCCCTATCTCAACCAGATGGAGAACAACAATCGGCCGGTCTCCACATCCGTGGTCCTCGCCATGGCAAGCGAGTTCGGCTTCGATGTCACCGAGCTGTCCAGCGGCGATGCAGAGCGCATGGTCACCGATATGTCCGAAGCCCTGTCCGACCCGATCTTCGCCGAAATCGCCCCGCCTTTGGCTGATCTACGCCTTGCCGCATCGAATGCGCCTGCGCTGTCGCGTGCCTTCATCGAGTTGCACCGCGCCTACCGCCAAACTCACGAACGCCTCGCCTCTCTGGACGAGGTTTTGGGGCAGGAAGCAACGAATTTGCAGCCCAGCCCATGGGAAGAGGTCCGGGACTTCTTTCACTATTGCGACAATTACATCGACGCCGTGGACCGTGCCGCTGAGCGTTTTGCAAGCACCATCGAGGGTGACATCCTGCGAGCATCAAACCTCAACTTCGAGCTGCAATTCACTGACAGTAAAACCCTTCGCCGATACGATCCTGTCGCGAATGCACTCCGCCTTGCCGCCAGTTCAACGCCCTCCACGCAGCGCTTCCAGCTGCTGCACCAAATTGCCCTTCTCGAACAAAACGAGCTTTTGGACGCCACTTTGGACCTCGCCCGCTTCCAAACCGACGCCGCGCGCCATATCGCCAAGATCGGGCTGGCCAACTACTTCGCGGGCGCGGCCCTCATGCCCTACACCGCGTTTCTGGAAGCCGCTCAGACCACACGTCACGACCTAGAGCAATTGGCGGACCAATTCGGCGCATCCATCGAGCAGGTCGCCCACCGCCTCTCCACCCTGCAACGCCCCGGTGCCAAGGGCATTCCGTTCTTCTTCGTGCGCGTCGATCAGGCAGGCACCATCACCAAACGCCATTCCGCCACGCGCCTGCAATTCGCCCGTTTCGGTGGCCCCTGCCCCTTGTGGAACGTGCATCGCGCGTTCGAAACCCCCGGCCGGTTCCTGCGTCAACTGGCCGAAACGCCGGATGGCGTGCGCTACATCTCCATCGCCCGCGACGTCTCCAAACCCGGTGGCAGCTTCACCGCACCCACCCGCCGCTACGCGATCGCCTTGGGCTGCGAGATGACCCATGCCAGCGCTTTGGTCTATGCCGACGACATGCTCCCTGCCAGCCCGCAAGCTTTTGAACCCATTGGCATCTCCTGCCGCATCTGCCCGCGCCGCGACTGCCACCAACGCTCCGTCCCGCCGCTTGAAAGCAAACTCAGCGTCGATCATGACCAACGCGGCACGCTGCCTTACACGGTCGAATAATGCGCCTGTTGCTGCGCGCGATTGTCCTGCTGGCGCTGTTCTTCGGCATCTATTTCACGCTGGAGCGTCTTGTCGTCTACCCATTGGATCCACGCGCCATCGCCCCGTCCGACGCCCGCATCTCCGAGACCAAACTCGGTGGCATGGTCATCTGGACTGCCCCGCCTAAACGCGGCAAGCCAACGATCCTCTATCTGCACGGCAACGCGGGCCACATCGCCAAGCGCACCGCACGGTTCCAACGGCTGATGGATCGCGGCTACGGCCTCGTGGCCCCGTCCTTGCGCGGCGGTAATGGCAGCAAGGGCTGGCCGACCGAAAAAGCCATCACCAACGATATTCGTGACCTGTACCGCGCGCTTACTGCCGGTCACATAACCGGCGCGCCCACCGTCCCGATCATCTACGGGGAGAGCATTGGCGCCGCCGTCGCGATCAGTCTGAGCGCAAGCTACATGATGGACCACGGCACACCGCGCCCTCGTGCCATTGTGCTGGAGGCTCCGTTCACCTCCCTCAAGGACGTCGCGGCGCATATGCATCCGCAACTGCCGCTGGCAACGGGCCTGATGCTCAGCCGGTGGCCATCGCTTGAGCGCATCCCGCAAGTCAAATCGCCGCTTCTGATCCTGCACGGCACCAAGGATAACCTGATCCCGATCTCCATGGGCCGCGCCCTACTCGCTGCCGCAGGCTCCGCACAAAAGGAGCTTTACGCAGTCCAAGGCGCGGGCCATATCAATATGTGGACTGGCGATGCGCAGCGTCGGCTCTACAAGTTTCTAAGCCAGTTCTGAGGTCGCCATGATGGATCACCACGCAAAATACCCCGACCTCTCCGACCTCAAGGCTCGCGCCCGCAAGCGTATCCCGCATTTCGTCTGGGAATATCTAGACAGCGCCACGGGCCAAGAGGCCACATTGAAGCGCAACCGCACCAAGCTCGACGAGGTGCTGTTGCGCCCCTCCATTCTGCATGGCGAGTTCACGCCCGAGCTGTCCACAACCTTCCTTGGCCGCGACTACAAGCTGCCCTTTGGCATCGCGCCCGTCGGCATGTCCGGGCTGATCTGGCCCGGCGCGGAACGACTGCTGGCCCAAGAAGCCGCCCGCCAAGGTATCCCATATTCCATGTCCACTGTCGCAACTCAGACACCCAAGGACGTGGCCCCGTATCTGGGCGAGGATGCGTGGTTCCAGATGTATCCCCCCCGCGACCCCGACATTCGCAAAGACATGATGAAACGCGCCAAAGCGGCAGGTTTCAACACGCTGATCATGACTGTCGACGTCCCCGTGGCCTCCCGGCGCGAACGCCAGACCCGTGGCGGCCTGACCCAGCCCCCGCGCCTGACCGGAAGGCTGGCGATGCAGGCGGCGCTGCGCCCCGCGTGGCTCAACGGCATCCGCAAAACCGGCATGCCCCGCATGAAGCTGATGGACAGCTACGCAGAGCAGACCACCAGCCTGTCCTCGACCGAGCATGTCGGCTACCTGCTGCGCACCTCGCCCGGCTGGGATTACGTCAAATACCTGCGCGACGAATGGGACGGCCCGCTGATCATCAAAGGCGTCTGCAACGCCGACGACGCGGCGCGGCTGCAAGACGAAGGCGTAGACGCTCTCTGGGTCTCCAACCACGCTGGCCGCCAGTTCGACGGCGGCCCGTCCACCATCGAGGCCCTCCCCCATGTCCGCGCCGCCACCACCCTGCCGCTGATCTTCGACAGTGGTATCGAGGGAGGTTTGGACATCCTGCGGGCCATCGCCCATGGCGCGGATTTCGTCATGCTGGGCCGCCCGTGGCATTATGCATTGGGCGCATTGGGCGATGCCGGACCCGCCCATTTGGCCGATATGCTGGCTAAGGACATGGTCTCCAACATGGGCCAGCTGGGCACGAAAACCCTGAAAGAGCTGCCAGCCCGTCTGTTGTGAGCGCAGACAAACAAGGGCTCCAGCATCTTGTTAGCGCCAACAGAAATTTGCGGCTACCCAGTCGTAGCTAGTTTACGCACCGCCCCTTTGCCCCTATTCATGCTGCAACTGCACAAATAGGGGTCCTTCTGCCATGGCCGATTTTCAGAAAATTCTTATCGCAAACCGCGGCGAAATTGCCATTCGCGTCATGCGCGCCGCCAACGAAATGGGCAAGAAAACCGTCGCCGTCTATGCCGAGGAGGACAAGCTGGGCCTGCACCGTTTCAAAGCGGACGAGGCCTACAAGATCGGCGAAGGCCTTGGACCCGTGGCCGCCTATCTCAGCATTGAGGAAATCATCCGCGTCGCCAAAATGTCCGGCGCAGACGCGATCCATCCGGGCTATGGCCTGCTGTCCGAAAACCCCGAATTCGTTGACGCCTGTGACGAAGCTGGCATCAAGTTCATCGGTCCCAAGGCCGAAACCATGCGCGCGCTTGGCGATAAGGCTTCCGCCCGCCAAGTGGCCGTAGACGCGGGCGTTCCGGTGATCCCCGCGACGGGCGTTCTGGGCGACGACATGGACGCCATCAAGAAAGAGGCCGCGAAGGTCGGCTACCCCCTGATGCTCAAAGCCTCTTGGGGTGGTGGTGGTCGCGGGATGCGCGCCATCAACTCCGAAGACGAGCTGGAAGAAAAGGTGCTTGAAGGCCGCCGCGAAGCCGAAGCCGCTTTCGGAAACGCCGCAGGTTTCCTTGAAAAAATGATCGTCCGCGCCCGTCACGTCGAGGTCCAGATCCTCGGCGACAGCCACGGCGAAATCTACCACTTGTACGAGCGTGACTGCTCGGTTCAGCGCCGCAACCAGAAAGTCGTTGAACGCGCCCCTGCCCCCTATCTGTCAGGCACGCAGCGCGAGCAGATCTGCCAGCTCGGCAAGAAAATCTGCGAACACGTGAATTACGAATGCGCAGGCACCGTCGAATTCCTGATGGATATGGACAGCGGCGAGTTTTACTTCATTGAGGTGAACCCCCGTGTTCAGGTCGAGCACACCGTCACCGAAGAAGTCACCGGCATCGACATCGTCCGCGCGCAGATCCTGATCGCCGAGGGCAAGTCCCTGATCGAGGCCACAGGTTGCGCGTCACAATATGATGTGAAGCTCGACGGCCACGCCCTGCAATGCCGCGTCACGACCGAGGACCCGCAAAACAACTTCATCCCTGACTATGGCCGCATCACCACCTACCGCTCTGCCACCGGCATGGGAATCCGTCTCGACGGCGGCACCGCCTATGCGGGTGCGGTGATCACACGCTATTATGACAGCTTGCTGACCAAGGTCACGGCATGGGCGCCGACGCCCGAAGCCGCGATCCGGCGCATGGACCGCGCGTTGCGCGAATTCCGCGTGCGCGGCGTGTCCACGAACATTGCCTTCGTGGAAAATCTGCTCAAGCATCCGACCTTCCTGAACTACGAGTACCACACCAAGTTCATCGACGAGACGCCGGAGCTGTTCGACTTCAAAAAGCGCCGCGACCGCGCAACAAAAATCCTGACCTACATCGCGGATATCTCGGTCAACGGCCACCCCGAGACCGAAGGCCGCCCCGTGCCAGCCGAAGCCCGCATCCCGCGCGCGCCGCAACCTGTGGGCCAGCCGGCCTACGGGACGCGCAACATTCTGGAGGATCATGGCCCCCAAGCCGTGGCCGATTGGATGGCAGACCAGAAACAACTGCTGATCACCGACACCACCATGCGCGACGGGCACCAATCGCTGCTCGCCACCCGCATGCGCTCCATCGACATGATCCGCGTCGCCCCGACCTATGCTGCGAACATGCCACAGCTGTTCTCCATGGAATGCTGGGGGGGGGCCACGTTCGACGTGGCCTACCGCTTCTTGCAGGAATGCCCGTGGCAGCGCCTGCGCGACCTGCGCGCGGCCATGCCCAACGTGATGACGCAAATGCTGCTGCGCGCGTCCAATGGCGTTGGATACACCAACTACCCCGACAACGTGGTGCGGGAATTCGTGCGTCAAGCCGCCGAAACCGGTGTCGACGTGTTCCGCGTGTTCGACAGCCTGAACTGGGTCGAAAACATGCGCGTGGCAATGGACGCCGTGAACGCCTCCGGCAAGGTCTGCGAAGGCGCGATCTGCTACACGGGCGACATCCTGAATCCCGACCGCGCAAAGTATAACCTGAAATACTATGTCGAAATGGGCAAACAGCTCAAAGACGCGGGCGCGCATGTACTGGGCCTCAAAGACATGGCGGGGCTGCTGAAACCCGCCTCTGCCAGCATCCTTGTAAAGGCCTTGAAAGAAGAGGTCGGCCTGCCGATCCACTTCCACACCCATGACACCGCAGGCGGCGCAATCGCGTCAATCCTCGCGGCGTCCGCCGCTGGTGTGGACGCCGTCGATTGCGCCATGGACGCGCTGTCGGGCAACACCTCTCAGGCGACCCTCGGCTCTGTGGTCGAGGCGCTGGCGCATACAGAGCGCGACACCGGCCTCGACATCAAAACCGTGCGCCAGATTTCCGACTATTGGGAAGCCGTGCGTGGTCAATATGCGGCGTTCGAGAGCGGCATGCAGGCCCCCGCCTCCGAGGTTTACCTGCATGAAATGCCCGGCGGGCAGTTCACCAACCTCAAGGCACAGGCGCGTTCCGTCGGGCTGGAGGAACGCTGGCACGAGGTCGCGCAAACCTATGCGGATGTGAACCAGATGTTCGGCGACATCGTGAAGGTAACGCCATCCTCAAAGGTGGTGGGTGACATGGCGTTGATGATGGTCTCCCAAGGCCTGACCCGTGCGCAGGTCGAGGACCCGAACACCGACGTGGCCTTCCCGGACAGTGTCATCGACATGATGCGCGGCAATCTGGGCCAACCTCCCGGCGGCTGGCCGAAGGCGATCCAGAAGAAAATCCTCAAGGGCGAGAAACCCATGACCCACCGCCCCGGCGAGAAGCTGGAGCCGGTCGATCTGGAAGCGGCCCGTGCCGAGGTCTCTGCAAAGCTGGGCGGCCGCGATATCGACAACGAAGACCTGAATGGCTACCTGATGTACCCCAAAGTTTTCACCGACTATGCCGAGCGCCATAAAATCTACGGCCCCGTGCGCACCTTGCCTACGCGGACCTTCTTTTACGGCATGGAGCCGGGCGAGGAGATCAGCGCCGAGATCGACCCGGGCAAAACGCTGGAAATCCGCATGCAGGCCGTGGGCGAAACCGACGACGCTGGCGACGCCAAGGTGTTTTTCGAGCTGAACGGCGCCCCGCGCGTGGTGCGCGTGCCAAACCGCAAGGCCAGCTCCGCCACCGCGCGGATGCCGAAGGCCGAAGTTGGCAACCCCAACCATATCGGCGCGCCGATGCCCGGAGTTGTGGCCACGGTCGCGGCCCGAGCCGGGGCCGAAGTCAAAGAGGGCGATCTGCTGTTGACCATCGAGGCGATGAAAATGGAAACCGGCATCCACGCCGAGCGCGACGCGATCATCAAGGCCGTACATGTCGTCCCCGGTGGGCAAATCGACGCCAAAGATCTGCTGATCGAGTTCGAAGAGGTCTGACCTAATTGTCGCCCGCTGTGCGGGCGGCATCATATTTTTGGAAGACTTGGACTAGCGGGCTGTGAAATGGCCCGCTAGGATTCGTTTGTGGCTCAGTTCGGAGCCTCCGGCGGGAATATTTGAACCAAGATGAAACTCCTTGTTTTGACAGACACCCACCTGGTTGAACCGGGTGAAGATATCATAGGGCTCAACCCTTCCGAGCGGCTCGCCGATGTGTTGGACCATGCATTGGAACACCATCCCGATGCCGCACGGATCGTCATCCTTGGGGATCTGACCCATCACGGGCGCGCTGTTCAATATGCGCGACTGAGAGACCTGCTGGCACGCGTAGACATTCCGGTTTCGCTGATGCTGGGCAACCACGACGACCGCGCCACATTTATCGCCGAATTTCCAGATGCGCCACTGACGACCTCCGGCCATGTCCAGCATGTGGTCGAGCTTGGCAGCCATCGTCTGATTTGCCTCGACAGTTTCGACGCGGATGCGACCCCTCGTCATTCCGGCATCCTGTGTGAGGCCCGCCTAGCCTGGCTGCGCAACACTCTAGAGACGGCCGACGGCGCGCCTGTCACATTGGCGCTGCACCACCCGCCCTTCCTGACCGGACTAGACGGCATGGATGATATTCGCCTACGCAACGAGGACGAGTTGCATGCCCTGATTGCAGAATTTCCCAACGTGGTGCAGCTGCTATGCGGGCACGTCCATCGCACCATCTCGGGCGGCGCGCGCGGCACTCCCTATGCGACCTTCAAGGGTACCTGTCATCAGACGCCGATGTATTTGGGCGTCGCTGGCAGCGATCATTCCATTGACGAGGCGGGCGGCTACGGGGTCGTCTTGTTCACCGATGACGGCGTCATCGTCCACAACGATGATCTTGCCCCGCGCGGCGCGCCGACAGTGGACGGTCATTCCGCCTGATCTCCACGAATTGTTCACCTTCGCCTTGTTGCCCCTGCCCCCCGCACATAAGTTGCGGGGGAACTCGAATAAAGGACTTCCCATGCGCACCCCATTCCTGCCCGTACCCAAAACTCCCCTTCGTGATTTGGCCGAAGGCGGCGGCGGATTGGGCAACCTGCCCGACTGGGATCTAAGCGACCTTTACACCGCCCCCGACGCCAAGGAATTCAAACGCGACATGGACTGGCTGGAGAACGCCTGCGCCGAGTTTGCCGCCGATTACGAAGGCAAGCTGGCCGATCTGGACGCCAAGGGCTTTTGGGATTGCGTGCTGCGGTATGAGAAAATCGACCTGATCTCCGGCCGCATCATGTCCTACGCAGGGCTGCGCTACTACCAAAACACCACCGACGCAGAACGCGCCCAGTTCATGGCCAACGCGCAGGACAAGATCACCGCGTTTTCCACGCCTTTGGTGTTTTTCTCGCTTGAAATCAACCGCATCCCTGACGAACAACTCGACGCGCTGTTCGCCCAAGACCCCGACCTCGCCCGCTACAAGCCCATTTTCGACCGCCTGCGCGCCATGCGCCCCTACCAGCTTTCCGACGAGTTGGAGAAGTTCCTTCATGACCAGTCTGCGGTCGGTGCAGCGGCATGGAACCGGCTGTTCGACGAGACCATCGCGGGGCTGAAGTTCGAGGTCGACGGCGAAGAGCTTGGCATCGAAGGCACCCTCAACCTGCTTACCGACCCCGACCGCGCCAAACGCGAGGCCGGTGCGCGCGAGCTGTCGCGGGTATTCGGCGAAAACGTGAAGCTGTTCTCCCGCGTTCACAACACGCTGGCGAAAGAGAAGCAGATCGAGGACCGCTGGCGTGGCATGCCGACGCCCCAAACCGGTCGCCACCTTGCCAACCATGTGGAGCCCGAGGTGGTCGAGGCCCTGCGCAACGCCGTCGTCGCCGCCTACCCCAAACTGTCGCACCGCTATTACGAGCTGAAGCGCAAATGGCTGGGTCTCGACGTCATGCAGGTCTGGGACCGCAACGCGCCCCTGCCGCTGGAAGACCCGCGCTTGGTGGGCTGGGAAGAGGCGCAAGCCACCGTGATGGAAGCCTATCACGACTTCGCCCCCGAGATGGCCGGTATCGCCGAGCCGTTCTTCAACCGCGGCTGGATCGACGCGGGCGTCAAGCCCGGCAAGGCCCCCGGCGCCTTCGCCCACCCCACCGTCGCCGACGTCCACCCCTATGTGATGCTCAACTATTTGGGCAAACCTCGTGACGTGATGACCCTCGCGCACGAGCTTGGCCACGGCGTCCATCAGGTGCTTGCCGCGGGTCAGGGTGAGCTGTTGTCCTCCACCCCGCTCACGCTGGCCGAAACCGCCTCCGTCTTCGGCGAGATGCTGACCTTCCGCAAGATGCTCTCCAAGGCGAAAACCCAAGCCGAGCGCAAAATCCTGCTCGCAGGCAAGGTCGAGGACATGATCAACACCGTCGTCCGCCAGATCGCCTTCTACGACTTCGAATGCAAACTCCACGAAGCCCGCAGCCATGGCGAGCTGACCCCCGACGATATCGGCGCTTTGTGGATGTCGGTGCAGGCGGAATCGCTTGGCCCTGCGTTCGAATACATGGACGGCTACGAGACCTTCTGGTCCTACGTCCCGCATTTCGTCCACTCGCCCTTCTACGTCTACGCCTACGCCTTCGGAGACGGCTTGGTAAATGCGCTTTATGCCGTCTACGAGGAAGGCGGGGACGACTTCCAGGACAAGTATTTCGACATGCTGAAAGCCGGAGGCTCCAAACACCACAAGGAGCTGCTGGCCCCGTTTGGTTTGGACGCGAGTGACCCGAAATTCTGGGGCAAGGGCCTGTCTATGATCTCGGGGATGATCGACGAGTTGGAGGCGATGGAGGGGTAACCCCCTCCGATCAAGTGCCTGCCCCCAAAGGGGCGGGCGCTACTGCGACTTGCTGCATCCGCCCCCAATTGTGGTGCTTAGCTCAAGCGGCGTTGGCTCCGGCCCATACAGGTAGCCGGTCACCTGCGGGCCCATCCATTCCAGCGTCGTCGAAAACATCAATGGTGCATCATGCGCCACATCATCGCGCGCGTGGCCCCTGTCCTCGACATATGTTCCCATCTTACTGAAACCAAGCTGCTGCATGTAATGCGCGCCGAGGATGGAGCCTTCTGTTTGCACGCCGCATCCATGACGGTACGACACCAGCGCCTCGAACACGTAGAACTCGGGCAACCAGTAGCCCGTGCCACCGGTCCGCAAGTAAATGCGCGGTTGCACGTCTCGGCCAGTCTCCTGCCAATGCGCCGCGATGTCTTGCGCATCCGCCTTCAGCATATCCATAAAAAGACCATAGGTTTTGGGGGTGATAAACTCATATTCCGCATAAGCGCGGTCCAGCAGCGGAAGCCGCGCCAATGGGGCGGGGTTCACGCCCCAAAACGTGACGATGCCTATCATCGTGGCCTGTCCGCCAACTAGCCCTGCAGTCAACATTGGGCGCTCTTTTCTAAGTGACAAAGACAGCACCAACCCCGCCGCCATCAGATACGGCATGAACAGGCGGTAGCCGAACATCATGTGCTGCCCCGAAGACCGGCTGGCGTAAAGCAGTAGCAGCACAGCGCTAATCGCCGCCCCACGCAAGATTGCTTTCGACAGTGGTGTTCGCTTTTCGACATCCCCAGAGCGCACGAAAAAGACGAGCACCAAAAGGCCGGACAGGACAACAAAATTCAAAAGCGCCGACAGGCTATCAATAGGTGGCCGACCACCGACCGCCAATTTCACGTAATAAGACGTCGGAAAAATGTCGCCGTAATAGGCCCAAGAAAACACCAACCAGCTTACCGCCAACGCCAAGCTAAACGCAGCCCCTGCCCAAATGACTGGTCGCCGGTATTGCGTTATCAAAACCGCCAAAAGGACGGGAACGCTGACCAAAACACTGTCAAAACGCGTCAGAAACATCAGCCCTGCAAGCAACCCCAAAATGGCGAAGTCGCGGCCGCTGACCACTCCCGCACGGTTCACCACGATCAGTTTGGACACCAGTAGCGTCGTAAAACAGGCCAGCAGCGGGGTTTCCAACCCGCCGACGGTCCACAGCGCCAAGAATGGCGACAGTAATCCCACCACAGTGAACACGACCAAAGCCTGCCCCTGAATGCCCGTCTGGCGAAGCGCGACAAACCAGCCCGCGAGCACCACGAATGGCGCGATAAGGCGGTAACTGGTCACCGGATCAAGCCCGAGCAGCGCCAACCCCGTCTCCAGCAACCCGTGTAACGGGGACGTCAGCGCCGTTACATATTCCCCCAAATTGTAGACAAGCCCGTGGCCCGCCGCCGCGTTCTTTGCGTATCGCCCGACGATATAGGCGTCATCCGCTGTAAACCCCCAAAACAGGGCGCAAAGGGCCAAGAAGGTCAGCGCGCTGCCAATGATGAAGGCGCTGTTCATGTCGGATATGCGGGGCCGCGCGGGCAAGTTGGAAGCGGTCATAGGGTATGTGTTTTCAATGTCATTCTGGCACCAATATGCTGAAAATCTGCCTGCAACGGGAACGCGTGGCATGTGCTGCAATCTCTGTAGCAACCATGCCAATCGAAATCCACTCGCGTAAACTCTGCTCCCTTGCCATAGGGGCATCTGCACATCACACTGCCCAAACGCCCCAAGCGAGCCGCCCATGACCCGAGATGAATTCAACGCCTTCTGCGCCTCCCTGCCTGCCACAAATCATGTGGTGCAATGGGGGAATGCGGATGTGTGGAAGGTCGGCCCCAAGCTTTTCGCGGTCGGCGGCTGGGCTGACGGGGCCGATGCGTTTACCTTCAAGGTCTCGGATATCGCGTGGGAAATCTTGCCCGACATGCCAGGCCTGCGCCCTGCCCCTTATCTGGCGTCGCGGGGCATGAAATGGATACAGCACTACAAGCCCCCCGGCCTGTCCGACGCCGAGCTGGAGGCCCATATCCGTGCCTCCTACGACATGGTCGCGGCCAAGCTCACCAAGAAGGCCCGCGCGGAATTGGGCATTTAGCCCCCGCGCGCCATCCGCCCGTCCACTGCCGCGCGGATCATGTCCCGTGCCCGCGCATAGTCCGCGGCATATTCGCGGTCGCTCTCTTCCGCCGCACTCGCGCTGACGCGCTCCTGCAAGTCCCGCTCTGCCGCCAAGGCCCCCTCGGCGACGACATCAAGGATCGCCCTCCCGCGCTGGTCCACAGCCGTGGGATCAGCACCGGCCCCAAGCAGAACCTCGACCATTCTGGCGTTCCCCCCCGCGATCATCAGCGGTGGTTGCCCCGGCAAATAGTCCGCTTCGACATGCGCTGGCGGCGGCGCGTTCGGGTCCGCGCCATGGGCCAATAGCCCCTCCACCTGCGCGGATTGTGCGCCGATCAACGCCAGATGCAGCGGCGTCAGCCCCATCCGGTTCGCCTGCGTAACCAAGTCTGCTGGCATCATGCGCAGCATCTCGTCCACATCCTGCGCGCGGGTGTAATAGTTGAACGGTGACGCGGCGGCGTGCAGCAGGGTATAACCCTGCGCCGTTTGAAAGCGGGGGTCGGCACCGTGCTCCAGCAACAGCTTGACCATCTCCGGCATGAAATCTGCATGTCCCATCGCCCAGATCAACGGCACGGCCCCGTAGCGTCCCTGAGGTTTGTTCAAATTAATGTTAGGATGCTGCGCCAGAAACGCCTTGGCCGAGGTCACGCTGCCCTCGAACAACAGGTCGCGCAGCTCACCATACGGGGCCGGCAACAGGTCGGGCTGTACGCGGCTGGCACTTCCCGTTTGCATGTCTTCAATCTGGTGCGAAATCAGCTCCTCAAAACGGGCAGTATCGCCGACTTGAAGCGCCAATCTCATTTCGGTGTAATAGATGTCCAATGCCTGAAGCTGCGCCTCGCTCATCGCCCCGGGAGGGCCAAGAGAGCGGCTGCCATCGGTCACATAGGCTCCGGTCACGCTGAGGCAAAACGCTGTAAACAGCACCACGGGCGCCGTGCGTGAAAACATCATGTCCGCCCCTTTCGATCCATCTGCCTCAAGCTTATAGCCCCCTTCCAGCGGGCCAATAAAAAATGGGCCGCGCAGTGCACGGCCCCTTCTGGCATCTCAGTTTGGCGAAAATTAGGCGCTTTCAAGCAGACCTTTTTCAGCCGCCAATTCCCGCATTCGCTCTTGCAGCTTTTCGAAGGCGCGGACCTCGATTTGACGAATACGCTCCCGCGACACGTCATATTGGCCCGATAGTTCTTCCAGCGTGATCGGCTTGTCTTGCAGGCGGCGCTGGACAAGGATGTCCTTCTCGCGGTCGTTCAGCACTTCCATGGCCTCGGCCAGCAATTCGCGGCGCGTGTCCAACTCGTCCTTGGCCTCGTAGTCGCCAGCTTGGTCGGCGCTTTCGTCCTCAAGCCAGTCCTGCCACTGCGTCGCCCCTTCGCCATCGGCCGAGACAACCGCGTTCAGCGATGCGTCCCCGCCCGACATGCGCCGGTTCATTGAGATCACTTCTTTCTCGGTGACATTCAGGTCATTGGCAATGCGGGCCACGTTTTCAGGACGCAGGTCACCCTCTTCCAACGCGCCAATGCGGTTCTTTGCCTTACGCAGGTTGAAGAACAGCTTCTTTTGCCCGCTGGTCGTTCCCAGCTTGACCATCGACCACGACCGCAGGACATATTCCTGAATGGACGCGCGGATCCACCACATCGCGTAGGTCGCGAGGCGGAAGCCCTTCTCGGGGTCAAACTTCTTCACGGCCTGCATCAGGCCCACATTGGCCTCGGATATCACTTCCGCAACCGGCAGCCCGTAGCCGCGATAGCCCATGGCGATCTTGGCCGCGAGACGCAGGTGCGAGGTGACCATCTTATGCGCCGCTTCGGTGTCTTCGTCTTCCACCCAGCGCTTGGCCAGCATGTATTCTTCCTCAGGCTCCAGCATCGGGAACTTGCGGATTTCTTGCATATATCTGTTTAGACCTTGCTCCGGGCTCGGAGCTGGTAATCCAGTGTAATTCGCCATTGTGTCTTGCCCCCCTTAAAAGGTGTGCGTCGTCGGAACGTGAATATACGAGCAGGTTTCGCCCTACTCAAGTTTTTGGTGCGCACATACGCTGTGCGGGTTACTTATGAATTAATGTAGGAACTCGGGATTGGTTCCAAAAGGGTTATGTTACGAGTATTCACATAAATGTCAGTGAATCACCCCAATTCCTTCAAAAGTGCCTCGAAATCAGGCGGCAACGGTGCCTCAAATCGCAACATTTCGTGTGAAACAGGATGTTCGAACCCAAGTGTAGCGGCATGAAGCGCTTGTCGCGGGAACTCCCGAATGGCCTCCAGAGCCGCTTCCGGAAGCGCGTTTTTGGCCAGTTTCCGTCGCCCTCCGTAAACCGGATCACCCACAAGTGAATGCCCCACATGGGCCATATGCACCCTGATCTGGTGAGTGCGCCCCGTTTCCAGCCAGCATTCCAGCAAGGACACCACCGCAGGCTTGCCGAACCGCTCCAACACCCGCGCGCGGGTGATCGCGTGGCGGCCCGCGTTTTTGACCACAGCCTGCCGCTGACGGTCGGTTTTGTGGCGCGCAAGGTTGGCAATCACCCGCAGGATGTTGCCCTGCTCGAACGCCACCCCCGGCAAGCCGTTGATCCGCGGGTCAGAGGCTTCGGGCACGCCGTACACCAGCGCGTTGTAGCGCCGCTCGACCGTGTGTTTCTCGAACTGCTTGGCCAGTCCCTGATGCGCAATGTCGGTCTTGGCCACCACCAGCAGGCCGGAGGTTTCCTTGTCGATGCGGTGCACAATTCCCGGACGCTTCTCCCCACCGATCCCCGACAGGCTGTCGGCACAGTGATGCAGCAGCGCGTTCACCAGCGTGCCATTGGGCGAGCCGGGGGCCGGATGTACCACCATACCCGCAGGCTTGTTCACTACGATCAGCGCGTCATCCTCGAAGATCACGTCCAGTGGAATATCTTCGGCCACGGTGTTGTACTCTACCGCCTCGCCAATGGTCACCATCCACACCTGCCCCAGCGCGGCCTTGGTCTTCGGCTCCGTCACGACAGCCCCGTCAAGCGCCACCGCGCCCTGCTCGATCAGCTTCACAATGCGTGACCGGCTCAGCTGCGCCTCCACTGGCGCAAACAGGGCCAATGCCTTATCAAGACGCGCAGGCGGGGCGTCAGTGATCTCGACCGCGATAGTTTGAGGCGACATGGACAATGATCCCGAATTTCCGGCGGAAGAACCCGCCAACCTGAAGTTTCTGCGGCGGCTGGTAACAACCCTGACCGCAACGATGATTGTGGGCCTTGTAGTGATGATAACGCTGGTTGTCATCCGCTTGAACGCAAGCACCCCCGACCTTGCCCTGCCCGACTATATCGAGCTACCCAACGGCACCCGCGCAACCGCCTTCACGCAGGCCCCGAACTGGTATGCGGTGGTCACCGCCGACGACCGCATCCTGATTTTCAACCGCGACAGTGGCGAGCTGACACAGCAGATTTCCGTCAATTCACGCCCGTGAATAAACTGTTCACTACCGTAAGGCGTTGAAAGAAAGGCAGATAAATTCGTTGCCAGATCTACAATCTAGGCGCATCCTGAATGGGCATTTTAAGCACTAAATTGAACATTTGGATTGTACCATGGAAGACATCTGGCAGCTTGGCGCGGCCAGCGGGGCCTCCGACCAACATGCCGCTGCCACAGAACCAAGCGGTAAGGTTGACCTGATTTCGGATCTGGAACCGCTCGACGCGCAAACTGAAGAGACCGACCGTAAGTCCGTGCCCGACACGCTGGCTGCGCTCCTTTTCGGGGCGGTAGACGATGTCGAGATGCCGACCTTCACCATTCTGGATGCCGCGAAAATCACGGATCTGCCCGAAATTCTGACCGGCTCCGGCTTGGATCACCAATGTCTGTTTGTCGGCGACGCGTTAGAAGAGTTGGGCCATGTCGCCCCGTGGATTGTCCGGCTGGAGGACGACAACAGCTTCACCCGCAGCCTGTTCACGCTGACCGACCCGCCCAGCCCTTGGACCCATTGGTCCAAAGACGCAGGCATCTACCTGCGCTCGACCGCCTCCCTTGCGGACCTGTGCGCCCATTTTCGCAAGTTCACCAAAGTGCGCATGGACGGCGTGCCCGACGGCGACCGCACGCAATGGCAATACTTCCGCTTTTATGACCCAGAGCAAGCCACGCTCTATTTCAACGCGATCCGCGCGTGGCCCGACCGCATGGCGCAGTTCTACCGCCTGCATGACGGCACGCTGGTCGACCGGATCATCACGCTGTCTTCGGTCGCCGCCACCGCGCATATCTTCGCGCCCGATCCGGAGACATTGCCCGCAGAGCGCCCGGCTGCCTTCGTGTTTCAAAGCCGCGATGCGCATGTCTTCGCCTCCGCCCGCCGCCCCCGTTTCCGGCAGGAACTGGCCGAATGGCTGCTGCGCATGGACGAACCACGCTTCAAGCCGTTCTCCGAAGACCAGCTCTATGCCCTCGTTGATCACGGCCTGAGGGAGGGCGACGCGTTAAAGTTCACCTTCAAAGAGGAATACGTCTACCTGCTGTATATGATGAGCTATTTCGGCGGGTGGTTTCATAAATCAGGCCGTATGCCCGAGATTAGCAGGATACTGGTCGAAGACGGCCGCGCCCGCCGCGCGAACTTGGAACCCGCCTTCCTGCGCGCCCATTCAGACCTGATGGGCGATGCGGACGTGACCTATCGCAACTGGGCGAAGCTCTTTACGCAGCTGGATGGCCACCTGACCAAGGCAGGCGGTTGGTCACGCTTCAACCCCGACACCGCGCGCCAGTTGATCATGACTGCAACCCCACATCTTGGCGACGAAGACCGCGCGCGGCTCGACGAATTTTTACGGCGCGTCGAGTACGATTGTGACGCCCGCAAGGTGACACACCCCTCTGCGCGCGGGGTCGTGCTGCTGTTTTCATACACAATGGGCCACGCGTTCTTCGAGGACCCGCTGTTTCCGTGGGCCATAGAGCTGGCCGCCGAGCACGACACCCTAGAGCCCGCCCTGCCCGCTATCGCAGACTATGCAATGAAACGCGGGCGCAAGATGCTCGCTGATTTCCAGAAGGGAGCCGCCTGACATGTGCGCAACAACTGGCACCACCCCATCCGGCACCCCACCCGGTTCTCCTCCCGGCGGCTCGTCCGGTGGCACGGGCCTGTGCTGCGATTGCCCGGCCGAGGACGACTTCACAACCGACGGCAACGGCACCTATTATTCCTCGCCGATGGACGACCCTAGCTGGCCCTTGAACAACAAGGCTCACATCAAGATCGAAAGAAGCGGGAAATCAGGGACCGTAACGGTGACCAAGACGTTCGAGCTGTCCTACACCAACGGCGCTGAAACCGACGAAGCCGGGAATGGCGCCAAAGTCAAAAGCGCGATCACCAAGGCTTTTGGCACATGGGAGTCCAAGGCTGGTAGCTACAAAATTCAGGTGGAGCAGCCCGGTTGCCCGAAACAAAAGCTCAAAATCAAGTTCAAAAGCAGCGAGGTTGCCAGCGCGCCGGATATTGCCATCGACGTCGACGGCACGGCCGACGATCCCGCAGATCCTCTGCGCAGCTATGTGGAGGAAGGCACCGCGATGACTTTTTACGTCACCGCAGCCGACATTGAATGGACCATGATCCACGAATTGGGCCACACCTTGGGCCTGCCAGATGAATACAGCTACGACCGCCCGACAAACACCGCGCCGGTGCTGACCTACAAAGGGGCAAGTGATCCGGACGAATCCGTGACATTGTCTGCGTCTGCGATCCCCCCCGACGATCCGGCTCAATTTGCCTTCGACAACACGACCGTAATGGGACAGGACAGCGACACCACTCATCCAAAATACCTTTATTACTGGATCGCGATTGAAGTCGACCGTATCCTCCGCTCCGAGGGAGTGATCGCCGTTGTCAAAGTCGTTTAAAGCAACCCTAGCAGCCGCTTTTTTGCTGCTGACCATGACCTCCTGTATGGGGAATTCCAAAATGCCCGAGACCTGCGAAATGAAACTCGAAGCCCTGACCACCCAGCAAGCTGGTCCGCTTGAACTTTCGGTAATTGCGTCGCGACAATTGTGCATTGTGCAGGGCAAGCCCTTTGATCCGCGCCCTTATGCGGCGCGGCTGCAAGTCACGAACAAAAGCACGAGCCCGATTGAGGTGACTTACCCGTCCGGCGCGATTGCCCAGCGGGCCTTCACCCAAACTGAAGTGGTTGAAATGCTGGCGGGGCAAACACCAACCCGTCACAAGGCGAAAATTCGCAGGCCCCCTGTTAATCCTGCCAAAGTTCGCGAAGAAAAGGTATCACTTGCGCCGGGGGCGTCGCACGTCATTCCGGGCACTCCCAGCCACATGCTTCCGATCGCCAAGATGGCAGTCAACGGCGTTGCTTACGACGGCGGGGACGTGAGCGAGCCGGACCAATGGCTCCGGCGGTTCGAGCTGACCTACACGTCCGGTTTCAGCGCCGACGGGGCACGGGTACAAGTGCCTCTCACCATTCCGCTCGAAATCGTGCTTACGCCGAAACTCGAGGAGTAATCAGCGTCATCCTGTCAAATCGGGGGGATGGTACCGCCTCCCCGGCTTGAACGGGGGACCCCTGGTTCCACAAACCAGTGCTCTAACCAACTGAGCTAAGGCGGCACACTGCGTGGGATTTACCCATAGGGACGCGCGATTGCAAGACCGCTAAAGCGATTAATTCCGCTTAAAGTGAAAGTTCGATCCCTGCCCGACCGTGTCCTGCCCCCTTGCCTCACAGCCGCATCAGGGATACCTCAAGACCCAGCCAAGGCAAAGAGGGTCCAATGGGTATCAACAGCGAAAGCGAAATTGCGGGCAACCTGCAAATCGGTCCGACCACCGACGGGATGGTGCGCATCTATGTCGAGGCGGACGGTATCGAGTTGCCCTTCGACTTTGACCCCGAAGAGGCCGAGGAAATCGCCGAAGAAATTCGCGCGGCCGCTCAGGGCGCCCGCGCGATCAACAAAGGCAAGAAGCGCTAGTTTACGCAAACACCATTGCGGTAGCTGCCCACCGTGCGCACCACTTTGGACGGGGCCGCCTCTATGCGCCGCCCCGATAGCTCCGAACGCAGCACACGGCTCACCAGATCAGACAGCGCGGTGACGCGGTAGCACGACACCGTCGGCTCCATATGCCCGTAGCCGACGCCACTGTCGTCGGTCAGGAACATATACCGCCCGCCGGTCTGCACCGCCGCTTGGCGCATCAGGTACTCCGCCTCCGGTCCCACGCCGCTGGCCCCCAGCCCGAACACCTGCACACCTTTCGCCGCTGCCGTGCGGGCGGCTTGCAGGTAGGCCTTCGCACGGTGGTCATGCTCCGGCGCGTCGGCGACGTGGATCATCAACCGCTCGCCCTTGCCATTGCGCCACTGCATGCCAGCAGCCGACGCCAAAGCCCGTGCCGCCGCTTCGGGATAGTCGCCCCCGCCGCCCGCAGACTGCGCACGCAGCCAACCCTGCATCTGCGATTGTTTCTTGGTGAACCCGTAATTCTTCACCACATAGGCATCCCCGTCATCGCGGTAGACCACCAAGCCATAGCGGATATCGACCCCCGGTGCGGCCCGCTTGGCCTGACGCACGAGGCCCTTTAATTCCTTGGTCAACCACGCCAATTCGTCCGCCATGGACCCCGTTGTGTCGACAACGAATGCCAGATCCAGAAACTCTGGCGACCACTTCCCGTTAAACGGAAGTTGCACCTGCGCGCGTTGCCCAGTTCTCAGCCGCTGCACCATCGGCGCGCCTTGCCCGTCAGGGATCGCGCGCAGCTCCACCTCGCGTAGACGCCCCGCCCCAAGGCTCGCCGGAAAGATCGAGATCATGCCGTCCACGCCGGAATAACCCGAATAAAACGGCTCTGCAGCACCGGGTTTGCGCAACGTGACACGCACACCGGGGGCCGCTTTGCCATCCGCCCCGCGCAACTGCGCCAATACCGGCGTCGCCAGATTTGCCATCGGCAGCTTTAATTCCTTGCGGGACTTCGCTTGATAGCGGGAAAATGCCGCGAGGTTCAGCGCGTCGTCAATGTCGCCTGCCGTAATCACACCACGTCGCGCAGCACCTTGATGGGACGGCACAGGAACCGGCAGCGGTCTTGGGGCAATCGTCGTGCTGACCTTGGCACTTGGGGCGGCTTCGGCTGAGACCGATGGCTCCGCCAAGACCGGCTCTACGATCACAACTTCTTCCTCAATTCCTCCGGCGCAGGCGGCCAGAAATGTTGCAGCCAAAAGGGCTGCGCGGGGGGCTGAAAATATCTTGGTCATGGGGGTACTCCATTTAATGTGTATTTTGCACATATTTCAAATCCACTTGCTCCCGTCAAGAAAAATGTGCATATTGCGCATATGCTGGATATACTCGATGCCCTCCTCGCCCCCTTCGCCCGCCTGATGGTGGCGCTTGGCGTGCCGTTCCCCGATCTGGCGGAGCGCCTGAAGGCGCATTACGTCGAGGCCGCGCGCAAGACTTGCGACGGCAAACCCACCGACAGCCGCCTGTCCGTGATGACCGGATTGCAGCGCCGCGACGTGGCGCGGCTGCGGGACTTCCACCCGAACGAGCCGCGTCTGACGCACCTGTCGCGCCTCGTCTCGCTGTGGCAGACTGAAGACGACTACGCAGGCAAGCCCCTGCCCAAAAGCGGCCCCGCCCCGTCCTTCGAGGCACTGGCATGGGAGGTCCGCCGCGACGTCCACCCGCGCACGATGTTGGACACATTGCTGGCCGCTGGCACCGTTTTGGTGGAGGGGGAAACGGTCACCTTGCTGGAAACGTCCTATCAACCACTGGCCGGATCCGAGGATCAGATGGCTTACCTCGCCCGCAACATGGGCGACCATTTAAGCGCGGCCACCACCAACATCACCTCCGACGCAGCCCCGTTCTTTGAGCGCGCGGTGCATTACGCGGCGCTGTCACCCGCGCAGGTCGCGGCATTGGAACAACAGTTCCGCGAGGGCCAGATGGCATTGCTGGAACAGATCAACAAAGAGGCCGCCGCGATGAAGGCCTTGCCTTCCGACGCACCCACCCCCAAATTGGCCGTCAGGTTCCGCGCAGGCGGATATTTCTACCACGAGGACGTGACATGAGGCGGATTGCAGCGGCGGTTTTGGCACTGGCTTTGACAGCCTGCGCGATGCCGGAAGAAGAGGTCGTCATTGTCGAGCCGGTCATGGCTGAACCCTCTGCAGTCGAAGCCTCGCCCGCCCCGAATTCAAAGCTGGAAGCCTGCGTTCCGGGGGAGGATGACGGTATCGGTGGCACGGGATGCGCGGTCGATTGAGCGCCCCGACAGGGTAACCCATGGGTTACCTCCAGCCGTTGCGTGTTAACTCTTTTTGTGAATGAGATCAGACCAAAGCACCGAACGCTTTTACACCTGTTTTCAAAGGGTTAATTTAATCAAATCAAATTCACGCGGATCTTGATTTGATTAGCTTGACCGTCTCAGATCAGGGTCGCGCATCAGGTTCAACCGCAGCGCCGCAACCCGCCCGAACTTCTGGACAATCACCTTGCGCCGCGCCCCCGCCAGCTTGTCCTCCGGCGACATGCGGATGATCTCCGCGTCGTAGGCATCCGCGATGATCAGTCCGGTGCCGTCAGGCAAAAGGTCGGTCGGGAAGTTCTCGTCGACCGCCCAAAAATAGCGGTCGCACCAGTCCAGATACCCCTCCCACTTGCTGTCCGACATAAAATCCGCGCGCGAGGATTTGCACTCCACCACCCACAACTCGCCTTTGGGGCCAAGCCCCATCACGTCGACCCGCTTGCCGCGCTCGGGCACAAATTCCTCAAGGCAGGCGAACCCGTGCGAGGTCAGATGGCGTGCAACACCACGCGCCAGAAGCTGGCCGGGTTGGAGCGGAAGTGTCAGGTCATCAGGCATATTCAGAATGTGAACAAAAGGTAAACAAAAATCAAGTGTGAGAATTACCTTGACGTGATACCAAATGGTTTCATATATAAATGATACCAAACGGTACCACTTCTGAGGTCACTCCATGATAACCGAACAACCCACCTTCAAAGCACTGGCAGACCCGACGCGGCGCGAAATCCTGCGCCAGCTTGCAGACAGCGACATGACCATCGCGCAAGTCAGCAACAATTTCGACATGACCCGCGCCGCCGTCAAAAAGCACCTGACCGTGCTGAGCGACGGTGGCCTTATCACCGTGCGCACCCGAGGACGCGAGCGGGTGAACGCCCTGAACCCAGAAGGCTTCGCCCCCGTGCGCGACTGGCTCGTCTTCTTCGAGCAGTTCTGGGACGACCGCCTCACAGATTTGAAATCCGCCATTGAAAAGAACCAACCCAATGACTGACACCATCATTCAAAAATCCATCTACCTGCGTGCAACCAAGGCCGAAGTTTGGGACTACCTGACAGAACCGAACAAGCTGGCGATCTGGTTCCACAAACCCAAAGTGGCGCTGGCGGACGGGCAGGACTACGCGATGTTCGGCACCGAAAGCGGCGACAAGCTGATGTGGGGCAAGGTCAACGAAGCCCGCCCGCATGACTATTTGGAATACACCTTCACCATCGCGCCGATGGGAGATGCAACCAGCACCGTCAAATGGACGTTGGAGGATGTCGCGGGTGGTACTCGCCTGTCACTGGAGCACACAGGCCTGCCGCAAGGCGCCGAGGCTTTCGGTCTGACACTCGCACTTGATAAAGGTTGGGACGAGCATCTGGGACGGATGCGCGCGGATGCCCACGCGGAATAACCCTAGCGCGCGGCGGTGGTGTAGTTGGCCTTCATATGGGTCACACCGTCGCGCACGAGTTCCTCTAAGACGTCCATGTCGATATCGGCCAGCTTGTTGATATTGAGGCAGGATTTGCCGTGCTTGACCTTGCCCAGCCGCGACAAAGGCTCTGACAGGTCGCGGTAGCCGGGCAGGATGTAGACGGAGGTGTAGCTTTTGCGGGGGCTAAAGCCGGTGATCAAGAAATCGCCTTCCCGCCCGCTTTCATATTTGTAGTGGTACCGCCCGAAGCCCACAATCGCTGGTCCCCACATTTGCGCGGGCCAACCGGTGATGCGGGTGAAGAACGGCAGCAACACCTCGGCGTCGGCGCGGCGTTGGGGATGCTCGACAGCAGCAATCATCGCCGCCGGGTCAACGGCCTCCGGTTTGGTCTTGTTTTCCGAATTTGCCATGGGCTGCCCCTTGCTTTGCAGACCAAGCAGGCCTATCTGCATGAGTGACGGTTCTGCCCTCCTCGTAATATGGAGGCTACATTCCAGCTGCCTTAAGCAATTCCTCGGGAGCTGGCTCTGTCTGGACCCTGGTTCAGTTACCTGGTGCCCACCTGTACATACAGGTCTGCGGGAATAAGCGTCCCACGGTTGTGGTGGTTCCGTCACCTACCCCCGATCATGTACCCGAATAGCGACCATTTCGCCATTGCGAGGCGGGGTCAGGTCGTTGTTATCCTCGGGGTCGGCCATCCCCATGATCGCGCGACCCATCTGGACCGACGCGAAGGTGATCATGAAAAACACCGTCATGATGCCAGCCGCCAACGGTCCGTCCGCGGTCTCCAGCACCAGATGCCGCAACCCTGCAACATTCGACCAGATCAAAAGACCCGAAAAGAACGCCCCTGCCAGTGCGCCACCAAGGGCGTTGCGAAATAGAAATTTGATGAGCTTGGGCATGACGATCCGCCGTGAGTCGCGTTACTTCATTATGATACACCCGATCGGGGTGCAGGATCAAAGCGGAACGCTGGACTTAACGTCCTGCCACGCTAATTGAGCTGTGAACCGCCGACAAATGGAGCCCCCAATGTCCCGCCTCGCCCTTGTTTTCGCTTTATGCGCCCCCCTTTCTGCCATGGCCCAGATTGACGCCCGTTTCGTAGAAGGGGCCCCGAAGGATACGTTCACCTTCGTAAATTCCGGATGCGCTTTGGGGGCAGCGACGGTGGTGCTGGACATGACAGGCAGCGCGGGCGGATTGATCTTCGACACCGAAGGCGGCGGCGCAGGCGTCGAGGTGTTTCAGCCCTTTGAAAGCGTCAGCGGCGACGTGGCCTCGGTCACTGTCAGCGACGGGGCGGACGTGCTGAGCCTATCAGTATCAGACTGGCCTGAGGGCGCGGAGATCAGCTTCACCATCGACGTGGATGACGTGCTGCGCCATGGCGACCTGGGCCAGACGCAAGTGTCTGGCGGCGAGATCGCAGGGGCAGAGGTGCGGATCAACGCAGGTGGGGCTTCCGGCTTCGCAGTGTTCGACAATACCCGACGCGCCACAATACGCGGGTTTTGCGGGGCTTAACCCAGCATTTTGGCCAAGTGATCGAAGACCAGCCGGATGCGGCTGCTGGTGATCAGCTCGCGATGACTGACCAGCCATGTCGGGAAACTGACCGGTGGCAAACCCGGCATTACACGCACAATATCGGGCGTCAGGGCGGCAACATGCTCGGACATCACCCCGATCCCAAGCCCCTGACGAACCATGTGCCAGCCCACCACGCCACTATCTGAATGATACCGGATATTGTCGCGGGTCAGCGGCAGGCCCATGGCGACGAAATGCGGAAGCATCTCGTCCGGCGCGCCGTAGCCGATGAAATTGGCGGCTTTCAGATCGTCCACCACCTTGGGGTTGCCAACGCGCGCCAGATAGTCCGGCGTCGCGTAGAGATAGGCATCGCTGTCCGCCAGTTTGCGCGCGATCAGCTCCGGCTGTTCAGGCCGGATATGGCGCAAGGCAATGTCGGCGTCGCGGCGCAACAGGTCCGAGATGGCGTTGGAGGAGACAACCTCGACCTCGATCCCCGGCGCGCGGTCCCGCAGTTGGGCGATGACCGGCGGCAACTGGTAGGCCGAGAGCACATCGCTGGCGCTGATACGCACCAGACCTTCAATGCTTTGCGACTGGCCGGACGCGGCAAGCGAGATGCGGTTGGCGGCCTCGCCCATGGCGCGGACGTGATCGACCAGTTGCGCGCCCGATGTGGTCAGGGTCAGCGAACGGCCAACCCGCTCAAACAAGGTCACCCCGATGGCCTCTTCCAGCGCAGCAACCTGGCGGCCCAGCGTGGGCTGCGTTTGACCCGTTGCGCGGGCGGCGGCGGAGAGCGAGCCTTCCTCGACCGTCGCAAGGAAAGCGCGGACATGGTTCCAGTCAAAGGAGATGGCATTCCAATTCATGCATTTATGTATAGGTGATCGCCAAAATTAGGCAATTTCTATATGACTTGCGCATATGTATGACGTCCCCAAGCAATGGAGGCACATCATGACACCTGCAAAATTTTGGGACGGCGTGGCGGAGAAATACGCCAAGATGGCGATCCGCAACCCCGAGCAATATCACCTGTCACTGGAGCGCACGCGCTCCTACCTGCGCGAGAGCGACCGGGTGCTGGAACTGGGCTGCGGCACAGGCTCGACCGCGTTGCTGCTGGCCCCGAGCGTCGCGCTTTATACCGGCTCCGACGTGTCCCCGAAGATGATCGCGATCGCTAAGGACAAGCTGGTGGAGGCGGGTCAAAGCAATCTGGATTTCATTGTGGCGGATGCGGATAGCGACGCGCTTGGCACGGCTTATGACGCGGTCATGGCCTATAACCTGCTGCATCTGGTCGATAATTTGCCCACCACGCTGGGTCATATCCATTCGATCACGCGCGAAGGCGGTTTACTGATCACCAAGACTCCGTGCCTTGGCTCCAAGAAGTGGTTGTTCGCACCATTGCTTTGGGTGATGCAGCTCTTTGGCAAAGCCCCCGACGTGCTGCTGATCAAACCTGCCTATCTGGAACAGTCAATTACCGATGCGGGCTACGAGATCATTGAGGCCGAAGACTATGGCAGCCGATATATCGTGGCGCGAAAAGCCTAAAACGCGTCGGGGCGGGCTTCGCGGGCCATATGGTCTAGCACGGCGTTGACGAATTTGGATTCCTTGCCTTCGGGGAAGAAGGCTTTGGCGACGTCGACAAATTCCACGATCACCACTTTGGGGGGCGTTTTGCCTGCGACCAGTTCGGCCCCCGCAGCGCGGAACAGCGCGCGCAGGGTCGGGTCGATGCGGTCAATGGGCCACTTGGCGACCAGTGCGCGGTCAGTCATCTGGTCGATTGTCGACTGCTCGGCCACGGCGCCCTCAAGCAAGGCGCGGAAAGTCTCGATATCGCCTTCGATCATTTCGTTGTCGTCGATCACTTCCCCGAAGCGGTGGTCCTCGAACTGCGCGCGCACCTTGTCGATGCTGTGGTCGCTATGCTCCATCTGGAACAGGGCCTGCACGGCATAGAGCCGCGCGGCGGAGCGCATGGCGCGTTTTTGGTTACCTGAAATGGTCATGCGATCTGGAAACTCTCATCATCATCGTTTGAGCGCGGCAAGAATCCCACGCCCGAATTGGAAGCGCCGTATTTGCGCTGCAACGCGATGAGATGCAAGGCCGCAGCAGCGGCACCACCCCCTTTGTTTTGATCTTTCGGGTCGGCACGGACCTCGGCCTGCTTGCGGTTTTCCACCGTCAGGATGCCGTTGCCGATATTTGCGCCCTGTAACCCCAGCAGCATCAAGCCGTGAGAGCTGTCATTGCAAACGGTGTCGTAATGCGTGGTCTCGCCGCGAATGATGCAGCCAAGTGCCACGAACCCGTCGAAATTCGACTGGCGGAAGGCAATGCGGATGGCGGGCGGGATTTCCAGCGCGCCGGGGACGTTGATGACCTCGACCGTGGCACCGGCCTTCTCGGCCTCGGCTTTGGCTCCGGCGATCAGGTTGGCGGCGATATCCTTGTAATAGGGCGACACGACGATAGCGAGCTTGACCGGCTTGTCGAACGCGGGCGTGTCCATGATGTGATGTTGCTCTGCGGTGGCCATGGATTAAGCTCCTTCGATGGGACGGGTGCCGGTGATGGACAGCCCGTAGGCGTCGAGACCAACGACCTTGGGGGACGGGGAATTGGTCAGAAGCTCCAGCTTCGACAGGCCAAGGGCCGCGAGTATCTGCGCGCCGAGGCCGTACTGGCGAAGGGTGTTAGGGGACTGACCGCCCTCGGGGTCGATCTTCATTTGCGTATCGCGCAGCAGGACCACGACGCCGCGGCCCTCCTTGGCGATGGTCTCCATCGCCTGCGCCATTTCGGACGCGGGGCTGGGGCCGAGGCCCAGCACGTCCTCGACCGGATTGAGCGCGTGCATGCGGGTCAGAACCGGCGCGTCGCTGGTCAGGTCACCTTTGGTCAGCGCGATATGTTCCGCGCCTTGGGTTTCGTCGGTGAAGACACGCATCATCCAGTCGCCGCCGAACTCGGATTTCACAGGGCGTTGCGCGGCTTCCTTGACCAGATTGTCATGGCGGCGACGATAGGCGATGAGGTCGGAAATGGTACCGATTTTAAGCGCATGCTTTTGCGCAAAGCTGATCAGATCGGGCAGACGGGACATGGTGCCGTCATCGTTCATAATCTCGCAGATCACACCGGAGGGGTTCAGACCCGCAAGGCGGGACACGTCCACGGCGGCCTCTGTATGGCCCGCGCGAACCAGCACCCCGCCATCGCGGGCGCGCAATGGGAAAACATGGCCGGGGGTGGCGATATCGGCGGCGGTTTTACCCGCGTCGATGGCCACCGCGACGGTGCGGGCGCGGTCATGGGCGGAGATCCCGGTGGTCACGCCCTCGCGCGCCTCGATGGAAATGGTGAACGCGGTTTCGTGGCGCGACGAATTGTAGGACGCCATCAACGGCAGGCCCAGCGCGTCGATCCGCTCGGAGGTGAGCGTCAGACAGATCAGGCCGCGACCATGGGTGGCCATGAAGTTAACCGCCTCGGGCGTTGCCATTTGAGCGGGGATCACCAGATCGCCCTCGTTCTCGCGGTCTTCGTGATCCACAAGAATGAACATGCGCCCGTTGCGCGCGTCCTCGATAATGTCCTCGATGGGAGCGATTGCGTCTGAATAGTCGGTCATGGGCAGCATCCTTTGATGGCCTGCCAATTAGAGGGTTTGGCGGCGCTTGGGAAGGGTGCAGGGCAATGTCGTGACGTCGCGGGGGCCGAGAGGTGGGGATTTAGGTATTTTTGAAGCAGTGATGGAGAGAATGGCGCGTGTTTAACGGGCCGTGTGTTCTGCGGTGAAGTAGCGGTCGGAGGGCAGAAACCCTGCGAGGCGCGCGGCCATGGACCAGTCACGTTCGTGGGTGGTGTCGCCGATGACGAGGACGCCGTCGAGGGGGAGGTCTGCGGCACGGAGCGGGGCTTGGACAGCGGCGCGAATGTCGGACCAGCTTTGCGCGAAATGCGGCGCGCGGGCGGTGGTGATGTGGAGGCCTTGGCTGGCGAGGCTGTCGCGAAAGGTATCGGGGGATAGCGGGCGATGGACGAGCGCGGTGCAGGTCGCATCGATGTGTTTCAGTGCGTGCGCGCGGAGACTTGGTTGCGTGTCACGCAGCATGCGCAGGGCGTTGTTGGAGAACAAAAAGCCCACCACATCGCGGCCCGTCGAGGCGCGCACCGAGGCGTAGGTTTTATAAGGCAATCCAAGCGCCTGAGCGCGTTTGACGCGGGTGCGCAGGATTTCGATGGGAAGGGTCGGCAGCAAGGCAGCCCGCGCTTTGGTCCACGCATGTTTGCGAAAGGCGAAACCGGCCTCCATGGTGGGGCCGTTGTTATGGCCGATGTGTGCGCGCGTCATCCTGCATGCCCCTTGTCGTGATGCGCTGTTTTACCCTCTGGCGGGATTGGTGCATGCGTCAAGGCTCAGGACGTCATTGGGATAGCTCTGATCGCCGATTTTAAAGGCGACTTCACCGAGTTTGGTGAAGTTTTGTGCAGCATAGAAAGCGCGCGCCTTGCTGTTCTGGCTGTTCATCGCCAACCAGATCGGGCCGCTTTCCAGCTTGAGCCCCGCGTCCAGCAAGGCCTTCCCCAGCCCCCTGCCCTGATGGCGGGGCTGGATATAGAGCGAGACCAGTTCGGTCGGGATTGCACCGCCCACCGGATCGGGACTGTTCCGGTCGATATGGATCAGCCCGTCGATGCCGTCGCGGTTTTGCGACACGATGAAGCTATGGGCTGGATCGTCGATCCAGCCTTGGAAGCGCACGGGCGTGAAATGCGCCAGCGCATAGTCGGCGAAATGCGCGTTGATGCCGTGGCGGATATAGGTCGCGAAGAAGACCTCCAGCGCTAATGCCGCGAGGCTGGACGCATCCGACGGGGTGGCCGCGCGCAAAGTGGGGGCGGTCAGTTGCCCCATTCTTGCAGCCGTGCGACGTAGCGGGCGAGCGTGTCGATTTCCAGATTGATCCGGTCTCCGACCTGTGTGTCGCCCCAGTTGGTGGCCAGCTTGGTATGCGGGATGAAATTGACGCCGAAGCGGTTGCCATCGACCTCGTTCACCGTCAGGGACGTACCGTTCAATGCGACCGAACCTTTGGGCGCGATGAACTTCGCCAGATCGCCCGGGGCTTCGAACAGCACACGGGTGCTGTCGCCCTCCTCGGTCATGGAGACCACGACCGCGACGCCGTCCACATGGCCCGACACGATATGGCCACCAAGCTCGTCCCCGAGCTTCAAGGCGCGCTCCAGATTGATGCGGGTGCCGTCGCGCCAGTCGCCGATATTGGTCTTGGACACACTTTCGGCGGAAATCTGGACGTCGAACCAGGGGGTCATGTCCTCCCCGCGCTCGATCACGGTCAGGCAGCACCCGTTGCAGGCGATGGAGGCACCAATGTCGATGCCGTCGGGATCATAGGCGCATGAAATCCGGGCGCGCAAATCGCCTTCCTGCTTGAGCCGCGTAACCGCGCCCACATCGGTGACAATGCCTGTAAACATGACGGCGTTCCCTTCTTGTGTTGCGTTGGGAGTTAGCGCGGCTACGCAGCGGCTGCAAGGATTCCCACTGACATGCGTGTCGCGCCCCGCCACAGTTGCGACGAAAACGGGCCTTACGGTTGCCGCACGGACTGGGCAAACTGGTGCAAACTTGTATGAGTATTTTGTGAACGACGTGAAGGCCGCACCATGACCCTGTCCGGCAAGGACAAAACATTCCTGTTCCTGCAGGGCCCGCACGGGCCTTTCTTCTACCGCTTGGGCAAAATGCTGACGGCGGCGGGGGCATCTGTCTGGCGTGTGGGCTTCAACAAGGGGGATGACGCCTTCTGGTTTTCGAACAAAAGCTACATTCCCTATCTCGACAGCCCCGATGCGTGGGCCGAGCGGTTTACCCAGATCGTCACCGAAAAGTCGGTCACCGATCTGGTCCTTTACGGCGATACACGACCGATCCATGCGCAAGCGATCGAGCGCGCGCAGGCGATGGGGCTGCGTATCCATGTGTTCGAGGAAGGCTATCTGCGCCCCTACTGGGTGAGCTACGAGCGCGGCGGCGCCAACGGGCACTCGCGGCTGATGGACATGTCCGTGGGCGACATGCGCGCCGCGCTGGAAGGGCTTGATCTGGACCTGCCCGACGCCCCCGCTCGCTGGGGCGACATGCGCCAGCATGTGTTTTACGGCATGGTTTATCACTACTTCGTTTTCCTGCGGAACCGGAAGTACCGCAGCTTCCGGCCGCACCGCGCCCTGAGTGTGACCAAGGAATTCCAGCTTTATCTCAAGCGGTTGGTGACAATGCCCTTCACCGCGATGGAGCGGGGGCTGGCGACGTTCCGCATCAAGCATGGCGGCTTCCCCTATCATCTGGCGCTGCTGCAGCTGGAGCATGATGCCAGTTTCCAGATGCATTCGCCTTTCGACACCATGACCGACTTTCTGGAGCTGACGATTGACGGCTTTGCCAAAGGTGCGCCGACGCATCACCATCTGGTGCTAAAGGCCCACCCGCTGGAAGATGGCCGCGTGCCGCTGCGCCGCGATATCAAGCGGATTGCCAAGTCCTTGGGCGTGGCGAACCGCGTGCATTATGTGCGGGGTGGCAAATTGGCAGGGTTGCTGAACACCGCGCGCTCTGCGGTGACGGTAAACTCTACCGCCGCGCAACAGGTATTATGGCGCGGGCTGCCGCTGAAGGCGTTCGGGGATGCGGTCTATAACAAACCGGAATTCGTCTCGACCCAGAGCCTGCCGGAATTCTTTACCAACCCGACGCGCCCTGACAGCCGCGCTTATCGCGACTATCGGCACTACCTGTTGGAGACCTCACAGATTCCGGGCGGCTTTTACTCCGCCCGAGGACGCCGCCAGTTGTTGCGCCAAGTGGTGGATATGATGCTGGCCCGCGAAGACCCGTATGACGCCCTGGTGGCCGGAACGGCAACGCCGCGCCAGCAGCTTCACGTGGTCACCTGAGCCTTATTCGAGAACGGCCGCAAGCCCGACCGAAGCCATCAGCTGGTAATACCCGAATATCACGAACAAGAAGAACACGAACAGGATCACCTCGTGCTTGAAGTGGTGCGAATGAAAGAAGTCTCGGTCGCGGTGGTGGAGCACGTCTATCAATTCGTCCCCGAAGCGGATCGACAGGAATGTGCCGAGACCCGACAGCACGATGACCCCCCAATACGGGAAAGGTCGGGTCAGGATTTCGTGAAGCACCTGCGTCATCACTGTTGTCTCGTAGTAGCTTGGCCCGTGGAGCAGGACCGCGATATTCGCAGAAATTGCCAATGCCCAGACCGCGATCTCGGACAGGACCATGCGAATTCCGAAGATCATGCGCAGCGGGAAGTCGAGCAGAAAGCCCGCATCTGCGACGGGGGTGCACAGCACGAAGAAGCTCCAAGTCAGCAGCGCGGCAATACCGCCTGTCGCGAGATCGTATTCGTAGCTTAGATAGCCGAAATACCCGACGAGCAATGCTACAAGGAGCAAGAATTTCGTGAGAACCTGTGTCTTGGGTTTTGCCAAAGTTTTTTGCCCTTTTCTGCTGTTGTGCATCCTTTAAGTGAGCAGCCACCTTGGGTCCAGAGAGCCAAGACGCAACGATTTTTGAATTGGCCGCGCATTGCGCAGAAATCTGCCACTGCGACGCGGTGGCAACACTCCGACAGGGTGACAGATCAAGGGGGTAGCAATTTATCCACCAGTCGATAGGGTAAAAAGAAAAACTTGAGGCAGTCTCATAATCGAGGAGGACACCAGTGAAAAACTTGGGTCCCAAAGCTACAAAAATTGTAGCTTTTACGCTTGTAGCCGTCATGGCTGCGTCTTGCGGGTTGCCGAAGTCCGGCCCCGGCAAGCGCCAGATATTCGCAGGCTCCGTCCAGAAGCAGGGCGACGCTTACATTGTTGCCGTCAACAGCCGTGTGACACAGGCCACGTCTATTCAGCCTGTTCTTGGCTTTAGTGACGCGTTCATCAATGCCGGTGTTGTCGGCTCCGACATCATTCGCCCCGGCGATACCCTTGGCTTGTCCATTTGGGAAAACGTCGATGACGGCCTGTTATCCGCAGAGGGTGCAAACGCCACCGAGTTGAGCGAAGTGCAGGTGGACGGTGCGGGCTTTATTTTCGTGCCCTATGCTGGCCGCGTGAAAGCAGCGGGCAACACGCCTGAAGCGCTGCGTCGTATCATTACCGGCAAGCTGGACACGCAAACCCCTGATCCGCAAGTCGTGGTGCGCCGCGTTGCAGGTGACGGTGCGACCGTGTCATTGGTCGGCGGTATCGGCCAGCAAGGCCTGTTCGCCATCGAGCGCCCTACCCGCACATTGTCGTCGATGATCGCCCGCGCTGGTGGTATCTCGATTGAACCCGAAGTGGCGCAGATCACCGTTCTTCGGGGCAAGCACCGCTCCAAGATCTGGTTCGAAGACCTGTATTCCAATCCGAAATTTGACATCGCGCTGCGTGCAGGCGACCGTATCTTGGTTGAGGAAGACAGCCGTGCCTTCACTGTTTTGGGGGCCACCGGCGCGCAGAACCGCATCGAGTTCGTCACCCAGACTTTGTCGGCCATCGAGGCCATCGCGCAAGTGGGCGGCCTGAACTCCAACCTTGCTGACCCGACAGGTGTCTTCGTCTTCCGCAACGAGCCTGCAGAAATTGCCAACTCGGTGCTAGGCCGCTCGGACCTGCAAGGCACGCAACGATTTGCCTATGTGCTGGACCTGACCCAGCCCACCGGCATGTTCGAGGCCCGCGACTTCGTTATTCGCGATGGTGACACGGTCTATGTGACCGAAGCGCCGTTCGTGACCTGGAACAAAACTATCTCGGCGCTGACCGGCTCGCTTTCTTCGGTCAACGCCCTGTCGAGCCTTGGTGGCAACTAAGACACCAAGCGCAGAAGAAGCCGTGGGCGGCCCCTCCCTCCGCCCACGGCTTTTCTATTTCAACGGGGGGTTTTTCACCCAATCCCGCGTTCGGCGTATCCTTGACCTTGCCGGTTATGATCTGAAGCTGGGCAAACCCGGCCCTGACGACCTGATCGCGGTCTGGGGCAAAAGTCCCACGTCTGCGCGCGGCGAAAAAGTGGCCGAGCACACCGACGCGCAGCTAGTGCATGTTGAGGACGCGTTCCTGCGATCCCTGAAACCCGGTCGCGACGGGGAGCCGCCCTTGGGGCTGACCATTGACCACAGTCGTCCCTATTTTGACAGCACGGGGCCCTCTGATCTTGAAGCCCTGCTTGCCAGCGAAGCGTTTGACGACGCCCACGAGCTATCCCGCGCGCGCAACGCGATGGAGCGGATCAAGGCGCTAAACCTTTCTAAATACAATGATTTTGACGACAATGCGCCGATCCCGAAGCCGGGATATGTATTGGTCATCGACCAGACGCGCGGTGACGCGTCAATCAAACACGGCAACGCAACCGCCGACCATTTCCGCGAAATGCTGGTTTATGCACGGGAAGAACATCCCAACGCGCGCATCGTCATCAAGACCCACCCCGAGACCAGTGCAGGCCATCGCGATGGGCATTTCGGCGCCGCCGATGTCGGTGGAAACGTCTCGCTTTATGACCACAAGGCCAGTCCCTACGCGCTGATGGAGGGGGCCGTTGCGGTCTATACTGTCAGCTCCGGCATGGGGTTCGAGGCGATTTTAGCGGGCCACCAACCGGTGATCTTCGGCCAGCCCTTCTATGCCGGATGGGGGCTGAGCGACGACCGCCAGCCGATCGACCGCAGGCAGCGGGCTCTGACTCGACCACAGCTATTCGCGGGTGTCATGCTGCGTTACTGCACATGGTTCGACCCCTATCGCGACCGGTTGTGCAGCTTGGAGCAGGTGATCGATACGCTGGAGGCGTTGACCCGTGCGCAGCGCCAAGACAAAGGTGGACATATTGCCCTTGGCATGCGGCTTTGGAAACGCGGCCCAATACAGGAAATCTTCGGCGCGCGCAGATTTGGCAAGGACGCCCATGTGCGTTTTGCGGCTGACCCCGAAGTGGCGTTGCGCGACGCGCGCGGCGGCTCGCTATTGGTGTGGGCCGGATTGGAGCCGGAAGGTTACGCCCTGCGCGCCGCGACACAAAACACCACGCTGTTGCGGGTGGAAGACGGGTTTCTACGCTCGCGCGGGTTGGGCGCCGACCTGATCGCACCGCTGTCATTGGTGACGGACGACAAGGGTATCTATTACGACCCCACACGGCCCAGCGCGCTGGAAGCCCTGATTTCCGCAAGCGGCAAACTGCCCCCTGACGCGCTGCGTCGCGCGGAGCGGTTGCGGGCGGCCATCGTCAAGACAGGGTTGAACAAATACAACCTTGGCGGGAATGATTTTGACATCGCAAAGGAGGGGCGGGAGGTGATCCTTGTTCCCGGTCAGGTTGAGGATGACGCGTCAATCCGGCTCGGGACCAAAGACGTGGCCACCAATGCCGGATTGCTGGCGATTGTGCGACACGACTTCCCTGATGCGTTCATCATTTACAAGCCACATCCTGACGTCGAAGCGGGCTTGCGCGATGGGGCGATTGCGGCTGACGGTGCGGACCTGATCGCCAATGGCGCAGATCCTATCGCGTTGATAATGAAGGCAGATCGCGTCTGCACGATGACCTCGCTTCTGGGGTTCGAGGCGCTTTTGCGGGATGTTGCGGTGACGTGCTACGGCGCGCCGTTCTACGCGGGATGGGGCCTGACCGATGACCGCGGCCCGGTGCCCGCCCGGCGCGGACCCGAGGCATCTCTGGACGGGTTGGTGCACGCGACATTGATAGGCTATCCGCGATACTACGATCCCGTCACCCGACTGCCCTGCCCTGTGGAAGTGGTCGTCGACCGCCTTGCGTCAGGCACATTGCCGCAAGCGGGTTTGCGCAACCGGTTGCTGGCCAAGGCCCAAGGAGCGTTGGCGGGCTACGCGCATCTTTGGCGATAAAAAAGGCCCCCTCGCGTGGGGACACGAGGAGGCCTTGGACAGGTCCGGGAAAAGACCGGTCGGGGGTTACTTTACGAAACGCTCGGCAGCGGAGTCGTTGCCCAGAGCGAATTGAGCCTGCACGTTGCGGCTGACATCCGTGCCACCCAGAACGATGTTTTGTTCGGCAGCGCTTTCGTTGGCGGAAACGCCGGACCACAAGGCAGCGTTCAGATCGCCTGTGGATGTTTCGCCGACAACGCGCTCTGCGGCGGAATCGTTGCCAAGTGCGAAGAAGGCTTGCGGGTTGGATACGTCAGCAAAAGCAGGTGCAGCAGCGGACAGGGCGAGGATTGCGATGATCGTTTTCATTGTGTGTACTCCAAAGTGTTTGTTTGTGTGTCGGCCTGTTGCCGTTTGATGGACCCAATATGAGGCTTCCGCATCTGCGCCTCAACGCTCAAATACATGAAGAATACCATACTTCTGTTTGCACGCGCACAATTTACCTTCGCGTCAGCCCACAGTGTAACGGACGCGTGAGAAGGCGCTCACAAACTGTGAGGCTGTTGAAAGGTAGGGGTCATTTGGAGGACTCGCGCGCTAAACGGCGACTCGCTGCCACCGGTGCATGACGTCTTCGCCCATCCGGCGCGTCTCGACGAGCGCAAACCGGGGTGCATCCGCCAAAGCGGGGTATTTCAGCCGTCCGAGGCTTGGCAGCCCCTCTGCGCCCAGCATCACACCTGCGGTGAAGCCCACGAGGTGATCGACGAGGCCTGCCGCCAGCAAAGACGCGGCAAGGGAGCCGCCGCCTTCGCACAGGATGCGGGTCAGGCCCGCCTGTCCAAGGGCGCGCATCGCGTGGGCCATATCAAGACCGCTTGGTCCCGTCGGAGTTTCAAAGAGCGTCGCACCACGGGCTCCCCAAAAATCCAGCGCCTGTTGCGGTGCCGAAGGGCCGTGGATCAGCCAGACCGGCGCGGTGCTGTCATCTTCGGCCAACGGGCCGTGCGTTGGAATGTTCAAGCCAGCGCTGACCGCGATCCGAACCGGCTGGCGGCGATCCCCCATTCCGCGCAGGGTCAATGAGGGTAGATCTTCGCGCGCAGTGCTGCCGCCCACCATGACGGCGTCATGTCTCGCTCGCAGGGCTTGCACCTGAAGACGGGCTTGGGGGCCGGTAATCCACTGGCTTTCGCCCGTGGCGGTCGCGATGCGCCCGTCGAAGGACGACGCCAGCTTCAGCGTGACCATGGGTCGCCCTTCGGTGACCCGCATCAAGAAACCTTGCTGGTCGCGGCGCGCCTGATCTTCAAGAACGCCCGTTACGACCTCGATGCCAGCCTCGCGAAGCATGGCAAGCCCCCTGCCCGAGACGCGCGGATCAGGGTCACCAGTGGCAACGATCACACACGCAAGCCCCGCCTTGATCAGCGCAGAGGCACAGGGGGATGTTTGGCCTGTATGGGAACACGGCTCAAGCGTGACATAGGCGGTGGCACTACGCGCGGCACCTTCCGGTATTTGTGACAGGGCGTGTTGTTCCGCGTGGGGTCGCCCGCCCGCTTGTGTCCATCCCCGTGCAAGCAAGTGGCCATCTTTGACGATAACACAGCCCACTGCAGGGTTGGGCCAAGTCTGGCCCAACCCCCGTGTGCCCAGCGACAGCGCCAAGGCCATCCATCGCTGGTCATCGGGCTGTGTCATGGTGTCAGTCGTCTTTGCCGATTGGCGGGCGAAGCTCGTGGACGAAGTCCTCGAAATCATCCGCAGCCTGGAAGTTTTTGTAGACCGACGCAAAACGCACATAGGCGACCGTGTCGATGCGGGCCAGCGCTTCCATCACGATCTCGCCGATGGCGGTGGACTGGATGTCGGTCTCGCCCATGCTTTCCAGACGGCGCACGATGCCGGAAATCATCTGGTCGATCCGCTCCGGATCGACGGGACGTTTCTGCATGGAGATACGAATGGAGCGTTCCAGCTTGTCGCGGTCGAAATCTTCGCGTTTGCCGGAGGATTTGATAACCACCAAATCGCGCAGCTGCACACGTTCATAGGTGGTGAAACGGCCCCCGCAAGCCGGACAGAACCGGCGGCGGCGGATTGCCACGTGATCTTCGGCGGGACGGGAGTCCTTCACCTGGGTGTCTACATTACCGCAAAATGGACAGCGCATCGTTGTTTTCCCTCTATCCTCAGCCTGGGTGTTATCCCCCAGTTATCCACAGGCACTATAGGCAGTCCGCTACAGTTTGGGTAGTGGGGAAATCACCCCCCAAAGCCTAGTGAGACAGATGCGCCACGACCTGCCTTTGATGCGGATGGTCGCGGTGCTCGAACAGGTAAAGGCCCTGCCATGTACCCAAGGCCAGTTGCCCCTGCTGCACAGGAATACCCAGCGACACCGGCATCATCGCGGCCTTGATATGCGCGGGCATGTCGTCGGGGCCTTCATAGGTGTGGGTCAGGTAAGACATGGCCGGATCGGTCGTGGGCGGCACCAGACGCGCGAAGAAGTTATGCAGGTCAGTTTGCACCTCGGGGTCGGCATTTTCCTGAATAAGCAGCGAGCACGAGGTATGGCGCACGAACAGCGTGAGCAGCCCGTCTTTGACGGGTTGCTTGGCGAGCCAGCCCTGCACATCGCGGGTGAATTCGTACAGGCCCTGCCCTTGGGTGGAGATGGTGAATGTGGTCATTGCGGCTCCAAGTGACCTTTGTAGTGCACGATCAACGCCCCGTTGGGCAAGCTGAGGCGCACGTCAAACCGGAAACGGCCTTCGGCATCCACGCTCTCGCGCGTCTCGCTGATCGGGGTGAGGAAGCGCGGGATCGGGATAATTCCGAAGGCACGGCCGTTGGTGACAGGAAAAAGCAGCTCACCATTGCTCACCGTCAGATCAAGCCCGAAGGTCAGGGGGCCGAACGTCTCGGTCATACCCGTGAGCGGATCGTAGCGCAGGACGGAGCGGAAAGTTTTGCCGCCCATATCGCGCGTCCATTTTTCGGACTGCCCGTCGGCCACAATCTCGACCTTGGCTGGCACCTGACCGCCCTTGAGCGGGAACCCACCGCAGATGGCGGCGATCTTGCCAAGGAGCGTGGTGGCCGTCTCGATATTCGCTACCCCCTTGAACCGCGTCACATGCGCCGGACTATGCAACGCCTTCACGGGCTGGAGTAGCTCGTCGAAATCTGCGCTCAGCGCTTGCGCGAAAATCGGGGTCAGGTCGCGGTCCCGCCGCTCGAACCTTGCATGAATGGTCGCCAGCTGCGCTTCGGCCTCCGCACGGGTGAATGCCGCCAAGGCGGGGCGCGCGCCAGCGACCACTCGACCGGAGAGGAGTTGATCCAGCAGGATCGCGGCGGGTTGCACGGGTGTCTTGGGGCCGTGGCCATCAGGGATGATCATGTCCCAGACGCGTTCTTGACGGATGCCAACTGCGCTGCCCTGAACGCGCACACGCATACCACCTGCGTCGGAGCCAAACCCTAGAAACTGGTTGGACAGCGCAAGCAGCGGTTTCGAAAGACGGTCCAGCGAGGTGACGCCAAAGGCGGGAACGATATAGCGCGCAACGCTCAAGGCGCGGTGGAACAGCGGCAACTCCAGCCCAGCGCGTGCCGTGACAGTCGCTGCGTTGAAATACTGCGGAAACAGGGCGGCATCCGGCGTGTTCACCAGTGCCGCGAGGCGCGGCTTCAGCTTGGTGTCGCCAACCTGCGGTGCCACGCGGGTGCTGTCGGCCCAGCCATAGGCAGTCTCGATCCGTCCGCCACGCCGGCGCGGGAACGGCCTGCCCACCTGCCCCAAGATCGCCTGCATGACAGACAGGCCACGCGGGGTTTTGTTGCCCGGAACGATGGAGGTCTCAATGAGCTCGATGTCGTCAAGCCCGACGCTTAAATCCGCAGCAATGGCGGAGGACAAAGCGGGCGTCGTCGACGCCCCCGACCAAGCGCAAAGGCCCTTTTCCTTTGCCAAGACGTCCAGAGCCGTGATCCCCGCCACAAACTCCGCGCCATCGGCGATGTCCAAGTAATGTGCGCCCGCGTTCAACACGGCCTCGGCAAAGGCATAAGGTGCTGTACCGTAGTTTTGAAACGGACCGGAGCAGTCGATGACAGCGAATGGCTCAAGTTGCGTCAGCGCGGCCGCCACCGCCTTCAAATCCGTGCGGTCAAACGCCAGCGGCGAGGCCCCCAGTTCTGAAGCCAACGGAGTGAGCGTGCTCAGGCTGCGGCCTGCTACGGTCAGGGCGATATCGTCGCGTGTGCTCAATTGGCGGGCAAGATGTCCACCGAACAATCCGGTGGCCCCGAGAAGGAGGACGGGTTCAGGCAAGAAAGCGATCCTGCACATCCGGCGTTGGCACAAGGCACGCATCGGTCTTGCCGAACACAGCGTAGCGGTTGCGCGCGATGCGGTTGTAAAGCCAGTCGGCAACAGGGCGCGGCAGAATCCGCACCACTTGGGCGACGCGCCATACACCGCCAAGCGCACCCATTGCGGCGGCGAACGCATCGAGCTTGGTATAAATGCGACCGTCCACGATGACGACATTCGTATCGTAATCCGCGGATTTCAGGCCAAGATGAGCATAGAGCGCCTCTCCCAGTTCGGATTGGGCAATCACGAATTTGAACCGTCCGGCATGGTCATGCTTGAGCATGAATTTCAGAAACCCCGAACACAGCACGCAGACGCCATCAAACACGACCACATCCGCGCCTTGGGTCAGCGCGGTCACATGGAAGTCAGGATCAAACTGTGCCATATCAAACAGATAGGGTGCCACACGCAGCATTTGCATGTGGGGCGGTGTCGCAGGTCACTTGCAATCATCCCACGCAAAGGACGCAGGGTCATAGCACAGCCCTGCTGCCTCGCGCATGGCATAGAGCGCGTCGATATTGGTCACCACGCTTCCCGCATCGCACTGCACGGACGCGATATGTTGTCCGCTTTGGAACACCTCGACCCCACCCCTGACCTGCGCGTTTTCCGGAGTGCGATCAACGGCACTTGAGACCTCGTAGGTATACGCCCCGTTGTCCAAGGTCACCGCTTCCCAAATGGCCGAGCCAACACCGGGCCAAGGGGTGTAGCCGACCTGCCGGACCGTACGGACCAGTTCAAGGTCGGGAGACCCGCCCACTTTGCCGAACCTGTAAAGAACGCTCGCGCCATCCGTACAGAGGTCCAAGGCTTTAGCACCTTTACCGGTGGTGCAGCTCACGAGGGTGGTCATGTTGGGCGAGCAGTCGGCGACCGCGCTGGCCGGAAGGCAGAGTGCAAATGTAAAGATCAGGTGACTGCGCATGGTGGATGCTCCAATGGCTGCAGGCCCTGCATATCAGCCTGCTTGATTTCGGTCAAAGTCGCAGGCTTGGTGCAGGCATAGGCTACCTGAAAAGGAGGACACGATCATGACGACAACAGCCCAATACAAGACCAAGCTACTGGCACGCCGCGCCGAATTAGTCGAACGCAGCGAAGAGGTAGAGGCCGAGCTGGACGCGCATAATTCCAAGGACTGGGAAGAACTGGCAGTTGAGCGCGAAACCGACGAGGTGCTGGAAGGCCTTGGCAACAACGCCGCTGCCGAAATCATCCGCATCGACGCAGCCCTGAAGCGGATCGAAGAAGGCCAGTTCGGCTTTTGCGTCAAATGCGATGACCAGATCAGCGCGGAGCGGTTGGAGCTTTTGCCCTACACCCCGTTTTGCCGCGACTGCGCCAAGTGAGCCGGCCGCAGACTTTCGAGGAAAGTCTGGACTCAAATCCTCTTGGAGGATTTGTCGCCCTGATCGAACAAAAGCGCCCCGCAGGGCGCTTTTGTTTTATTGATCCAAGAAGCTGCGTAGTTTGCGTGACCGCGACGGGTGCTTGAGCTTTCGCAGCGCTTTCGCCTCAATCTGGCGAATACGCTCGCGGGTCACAGAGAACTGCTGCCCCACTTCTTCCAGCGTGTGGTCGGTGTTCATCCCGATCCCGAACCGCATCCGCAGAACTCGTTCTTCGCGCGGCGTCAGGGACGACAGCACACGGGTTGTGGTCTCTTTGAGGTTTTCCTGAATGGCGCTGTCCAAAGGCAGCACCGCATTCTTGTCCTCGATGAAATCGCCAAGCTGTGAATCTTCCTCGTCGCCGATTGGCGTCTCGAGGCTGATCGGCTCTTTCGCGATCTTCATCACCTTGCGCACTTTTTCGAGCGGCATTTGCAGCTTCTCGGCCAATTCTTCCGGCGTCGGCTCGCGGCCGATTTCGTGAAGCATCTGGCGACCGGTGCGGACCAGCTTGTTGATCGTCTCGATCATGTGAACCGGAATACGAATGGTGCGGGCTTGGTCGGCAATCGAGCGGGTGATCGCCTGACGGATCCACCAAGTCGCATAGGTCGAGAACTTGTAGCCGCGACGGTATTCGAACTTGTCCACGGCCTTCATCAGGCCAATGTTGCCCTCTTGGATGAGATCAAGGAATTGCAGGCCGCGATTGGTGTATTTCTTGGCGATGGAGATCACGAGGCGAAGGTTGGCCTCGACCATTTCCTTCTTGGCCTGACGGGCTTCTTTCTCGCCCTTCTGGACCTGCTGCACGATGCGGCGGAATTCGGTAATGTCGACGCCGACATACTGACCGACTTGGGCCATCTCGGCGCGCAGGTCTTCAACCTTCTCGCGGGAGCGTTCGATCAGCGCAGTCCAGCCACGACCGGTTTTCGCAGTGATGCGTTCGACCCAGCCGGGGTCCAGCTCGTAGCCGCGATATTCGTCGATAAACTCGCGACGGTTGATGCGGGCTTGGTCGGCCAGTTTCACCATGCTCGAGTCGATGGACATGATGCGGCGGTTGATGCCGTAAAGCTGGTCGATCAGCGCTTCGATACGGTTGTTGTGCAGGTGAAGCGAGTTCACCATCGTCACGATTTCCGTCCGCAGCGCCTGATACGCGCCCTCTTCCTTCTTGGAGAAGGTGTCGTCGTGGTTGATCGCCGCCGAAATCCGCAGGTCCTGCATATCGGCCAGCTTCAGATAGTCGTTGGCGATGATGTCGAGAGTTTCGAGCACGCGCGGCTTAAGTGCGGCCTCCATCGCGGCAAGCGACATGTTTGCTTGCTCGTCCTCATCCTCGTCATCGTCGTCTTCTTTGGCAATCGGGTTGCCATCGGCATCGAGCTCCTGCGCATCGTCGCCAGATTTGGCGTCACCGCCTGCGGGGGTCGCGACGACAGCTTCGGTAACTTCGCCCTCTTCTTCGAGCGTGTTGCCAAATGTGGTCTCAAGATCAATCACGTCGCGCAGCAAAATGTCCTCGGACAACAGCTCGTCGCGCCAGATGGTGATCGCTTGGAAGGTCAGCGGGCTTTCGCAAAGCCCCGCGATCATGGTGTTGCGACCTGCTTCGATGCGCTTGGCGATGGCGATTTCGCCTTCGCGGGACAAAAGCTCGACAGATCCCATTTCGCGCAGATACATACGGACAGGATCGTCGGTGCGGTCCAGAACTTCCGTTGTCGACGAGGACAGCACCACATCCTTGGAGGCATTGTTAACCTCGACCAGATCTTTGGTAGAGCCGTCGTCCTCGGCCTCTTCTTCTTCGATAATGTTGATGCCCATTTCGGACAGCATCGACATCACGTCTTCGATTTGCTCGGACGCAACCTGATCGGGCGGAAGCACCTGGTTGAGTTGTTCGTAAGTGATGTAGCCGCGCACCCGCGCCTCGGCGATCATCTTCTTGACGGCGGCTTGGCTCATATCGAGGCCCGCTGCTGCATCCTCGCGCGCTTGCGTCTGATCGTCGGTGTCTTTGGCCATGAAATGCCTCCAAAAAAGCGCCTAGGGGTGATTCGCGCGAATCTACTCGAATCAATAGCGCGAATCAGAGTGATTCGCACGTCGGTTTATATGCGGAGCTCAGTGCCCCTTCTTCACCCATATCTCGCCGTCGATGAGCGACTGCAAGTAGTCAGACATAGAGCCGCGATCTTCGCCGTCACCCCCGTCTGATACCCCCTTGCTGCGCAGGGACGCATTGCGGGCCTCGGCGGCCTGCCCCACACGCCATGTCAGCGCCTCATCGGCCACGCCTGCAAGGTCTTCGACGGCATCTTCAACCTCACGTTGAACGCCGCGACGCGCCTCCAGCTTGGCCAGTTCTTCTGCCATGGTCATACGGGTTGTTTTCAGATCCGCCCCTGCCCTAACCGCAGGAGCAATTTGCACATGGCTAAGCGACCACAGCTTTTCAAGGGGGGCTGCCCCGATCTCGGCGGTGAGAATGTTTTTCAAATGCTCCGAATCAGTCTCGTCGCTGTGGCGCAATAACGCCGCCAGCATCTTGCGGTGATCTTCCCCGTGAAAATCCAGCGTCTCCAGATCGGACAGGAAATGGTTCAGCAAATCGGGGTGTGCAATTAGGATCGCAAGGATCACCGCCTCGCGCATCCGTTCCTCGACATCGGTGCTTTGCGCCAGCAGCGAGTTCTTGGTCGACTGGACTGCCACGCCTTTGTCGGGGAACTTCCCTTTGCCCTTCCACGGGCCGCGATCACGGTTTGGCTTCCACTCCCCCTCGCGCGGCGCGGGGTTCAGGTTGAACAGTTCCGCCCGCAAACGCTTGATCTCGTGACCATAGTGGCTGCGCAAATTGCCATCGGAAATTTTCGTCAATGCCGACCGCAGCGACTGGTCAAGGGCAGAGCGGCGTTCAGGGCTGTCGAAAACCTTACCTTCGGTCTCGCGCTGCCACAGCAAATGCACCAGCGGCTTGGAGTTTTCGACAAGCGCCCGCATGGCGTTCACTCCTTGCTCCTTGATCAGATCATCGGGGTCCAATCCTTCAGGCAAGACACAAAACCGCAAGGATTGACCGGCAGACAACATCGGTAGAGCCAGATCAATCAGGCGCATCGCAGCGCCGATACCCGCCTTGTCGCCGTCCAGCGCGATCACCGGCTCCGGCGATATGCGCCACAACAATTGCAACTGCGTCTCGGTCACAGCGGTACCCAGCGGGGCCACGGTCGATGTGAGACCTGCCGCCGTCAACGCGATCACGTCCATATAGCCCTCGGCCACGATCAGCGGCTCGCCCTTGCCAGCAGACTCACGGGCGGGGCCGTGGTTGTAGAGACTGCGGCCTTTGTCGAATAATTCGGTCTCGGGCGAGTTCAGGTATTTGGCGTTGTCATTGGGGTCCATCGCGCGGCCACCAAACGCAATGCAGCGTTTGCGAGGGTCGCGGATCGGGAACATGATGCGGTTGCGGAAGGTGTCATAGGGCTTGCCGCCTTTGGTCGAGGCTTTGGCCAGACCTGCGGCAAGGATCAACTCTTCCGCCACGCCTTTACCGGTCAGGTGGTCCCACAGGTTTTGCCAGCCATCAGGGGCAAAGCCGATATCGAACTGGTCTTGGGTCTGCTGCGAAAGCCCGCGGTTATTGATGTAGTCACGGGCCGCCGCCCCTGCGCCAGACTTCAGTTGCAACCGGTAGAACTGGACCGCCTGCTCCATCACCTCGGCCAGCTGCGTCCGGCGGTCGGACTTCTTTTGCGCCTGCGGATCGCGGGCCGGCATGGTCATACCCGCCTCGCGCGCCATGATTTCGACCGCCTCCATGAAGGACACGTTTTCGGTTTCCTGAATAAACCCGAGCGCGTCGCCTTTGGCTTGGCAGCCGAAGCAATAGTAATAGCCCTTGCGGTCGTCGACGTGAAAGCTGGCGGATTTTTCTTGGTGAAACGGGCATGGCGCCCACATGTCGCCCTTGCCCGGATTGGATTTGCGCGTGTCCCACATGACCTTTCGCCCCACCACCTGAGAGATGGAGGTGCGTTCGCGAAGCTCGTCTAAAAATCCGGGCGGTAGGCTCATGGACCAGAATATCGGGCCGCGCGGCTCCAGAGTCCAGTGACGCCGTGTAATATTCGTCGCGGTTTTAGTCGGGCAGCGTCGCCTGTGCAGTGACCGATACCATGACCTCACGCAACTCGTGCACCAGCGTCTTGGCGAAGGCGCGGAAGACCATGATCTCAAAGCCCTCAGCGCGCTTGATGATGATCGCCGTCATGTGGCCGACGAAGGAGCGGGCAACGTCGCCCTCGCCCATTCGACCCAAGTCGAGGGGGCAGACCCGTGCCATGACCTGTGGAGCGCCTTCGCCCGACAGCACCACCGAACACCATGCGTCGGACTGGTCGGTGATCGCGGCGGGTAGCTTGGGTGGCGTGGCCCCGATCAGGACATACTGACCGCGCGCGGTCCATAGGATTTCAACGTCGACTTTCGCGATCGCGCGCCCTGTGTCCGGCAGGCCTACGCCCGTGGCTTTCTTCAACGCGGCCGAGACTTCCGCCCCCTTGAACGGTGCGATGGAATGCATCTCGCGGAGTGGCAGTTCGGTTAATGTCATGGTGCCTATCGTGACCGGAAGCAGCCCTTCGGCGGCGGATTTTGCGATAAGATCAATCACGGGCTTTGCTCCCTTCGGGGTCGAGGAACACGGGGTGGCAAATCTCCACCTGCGTGGTGACATGGCGCAGGTGGTCGACCAATTTTAACTGTTCGCCATATCGTTCGCGCCCGTTCTTAAGGAAGCCAAGACCGATCATCCCCAGCTCTGGCGAGAAGCCCACTGAGGTCGTGTAGCCCTGCTGGTTCTCGCGGATAGGCTCGGCCTCTGGATCGAAGAAGAACGCGCCTGCGTTTAGCTCTTTCACCGCGCCGACCGGTTTGAGGCCAACCAGTTCCTCGCGGTCCTCCAACAAGCCGGGTCGCATCGCGGCGGTTTTGCCGATGAAATCCTTCTTCTTGGACATCATCATGCCCATGCCGACATCACCCGCCGTCACGCGGCCGTGGATTTCGGAGTGGGTGAGGAAGCCTTTCTCGATGCGCATTACATTGAGCGCTTCCATCCCGTAAGCCCCACCACCCATCGCTTCAGCTTTGGCCAGCAAGCCTTTGAAAAGACTCTCTCCATAGCGGGCAGGAACGGCCAGCTCATAGGCATGCTCCCCCGAGAAGGAGATGCGGAACAGGCGGGCTTTGACGCCGCCGATGGCGACATCGCCGCAGCCCATGAAAGGCAAGTCAGGTACCGCGTCTAACACCTGCGACAACAGGTCTTTCGACTTGGGACCAGCGACCGCGAACTGCGCCCATGCTTCCGTCACCGAGATGAACTGCACGTCAAGATCTGGGCGTAAGCATTGGGAAACAAACTCTAAATGCCGCATCACCTGCCCTGCGGCGGCGGTGGTCGTGGTCATCACGTAGTGGTTTTCGGCGATGCAGGCGGTGGTGCCGTCGTCCATCACATGGCCGTCCTCGCGCAGCATGATGCCGTAGCGGACCTTGCCGGGCTTGAGGGTGGAAAACGTGTTTATGTAAAGAAAATCGAGAAAATCGCCTGCATCCGGCCCCTGAATGTCGATTTTTCCCAAGGTGGAGACATCGGCAATTCCGACCGCCGAGCGCACCATATTGACCTCTCGATCACACGATTGACGCCAATGGGTTTCGCCGTCTTTCGGGAAGTAGCTCGGGCGGTACCACAAGCCCGCTTCGATCATCGGAGCGTTGATTTTACGGGATAATTCGTCGCTGGTGGTGAAGCGTTGCGGCGCGAATCCTTGGCCTTGGGCGTAGGCTCCCATTGCGGCGATTGCGACGGGTGTATACGGCGGGCGGAAGGTGGTCGTGCCCGTTTCGGGGATGCCGCGACCGGTTGCATCAGCAAGCACTGCCAACGCGTTGACGTTGCTGTTTTTTCCCTGATCCGGCGCCATACCTTGCGTGGTGTAGCGCTTCATGTGTTCGACGGATTTGAAGTTCTCTTGCGCGGCGAGCTTCACGTCCTTGACGGTCACGTCGTTCTGGAAATCGAGCCATGCGCGGCCCTTGCCGGGGACCATCCAGAGCGGTCGGATTTGCGTCGGCGAAGCGTCGGCTTTTGGTATGGCAGGTGCGCGGCCTTCCAGACCCAAAGACTTTAACACTTCCTTAGCACGGAATACGCCGGATTTCAGGCAGCCATGGGTGGAGAAGGTTCCGCCAGCCGCCCCTGCCACCTCCATTCCCGGCACCATGTTTGGCACTGGGATGAAAGCGGCGATTTGCTCGTTCCATTGTGGACGACCATTCATGTGACAGGGCAAATGCACCGTCGGGTTGTAGCCACCGGAGACGCCCAGACAATCAGCCATGATATCGCCAGCGCCGGAGATCGTGACCCCCTCGACCCGCTTGCGGCCTTTGACATTGGTGACATGCGCACCTTTGTAGATCGGGAAATCGCCAGTGAGTTCGGCATCCGCACGGCTGTCGACATAGGCGACGATATGCACGCCTGCTGCGGCCAGATCCTGCGCGGTGCGGAAGGCGTCGTCGTTGTTGCCGAACAGCGCCACGCGCTTACCTGCGGCGACGCCGTAGCGGTTGAGATAGCCGCGCACGGCGCTCGCCATCATCACGCCCGGGCGGTCGTTGTTCTGGAACGCAATCGGGCGCTCCATCGCACCTGCCGCGTAGACACAGCCTTTGGCGGCGATGCGCCAGAAGGTTTCCAACGGGGCGTCGCCTGCGTCTTGGACGTGATGCGACACGCGTTCTACCGCGCCGTAAGTGCCACCGTCATAGGCCCCCGTCACCGTGGTGCGTTTCATCAGGCGGACGTTATCCATTTTCGCGAGTTTGGCGATTTGGTCCTGCGCCCAGATGTGACCGGGCTTGCCGTCGACCTCAAAGGTTTCCGAGTTCAGGCGGCCCCCGAAAACAAAATCCTCCTCGGCCAAGATCACCTGCGCGCCTGCCTTGGCAGCGGTCAGTGCGGCCATAATGCCAGCGGGGCCGGAGCCGATGACCAGCACGTCGCAGAACGCAAACGCCTTGTCGTAGCGGTCGGAGTTGTTCTGCATCGATAGCCGCCCGAGCCCTGCGGCGCGGCGGATGATCGGCTCGTAGAGCTTTTCCCAGAAGGCTTTGGGCCACATGAAGGTCTTGTAGTAGAAGCCCGCACTCAGGAAGGGCGACACGAGGTCGTTCAGCTCCAACACGTCCCATTCCAAGCTGCCCCAATGGTTTTGCGAGCGGATGTCGAGGCCGTTTACGAGTTCTTGACCTGTCAGCCGTAGGTTCGGGGTGATCTGATCGCCCTGGTGCAGCTCGACCAAGCCGTTCGGTTCTTGGGATCCGTCGGACATGAGGCCGCGTGGGCGGTGGTATTTGAAGGAACGCCCGACAAGATGGACGTTATTTGCAAGGAGCGTTGAGGCGAGCGTGTCGCCTTTGAAACCAGAATAGGAATTGCCGTCGAAAGTGAAACTTCGCCGCTCGGAGCGGTCGATCAGGCCTGTGTTGTCCAGCCTCATTTCGCCACCTCTGATGCCAGTTCAACGCCCAAAATTTCATGGGTGGTCACGTTGCGCTCCACCACCAGCCAGCTGGAGCAGCCCGCCTCGTGGTGCCAGAGGTCTTTTGTCACACCTGCGGGGTTTTCGCGGATGTGAAGGTATTTGTGGATCGCGTCCAGATCGCCCTCGGCAGGACGATTGAGATAATCGGAGGCCCCGAGGTAATAGAACTCGCGCCGGTCACGGTCGCCGCAGATGGGGCAGTTGATACGCATGTTTCGTCCTCAGTGCAGGTTGTGTTGAGAGCCGGTGCCCTCTTCGTCCATCAGGCCGTGGCCTGTGCGGAAGCGATCAAATGTGTGTTTCTTGGCGACCTCGTGGGGTGTGTCCTCGGCCATCAGATGTGCCATGCACCAGCCGGATGCGGGCACGGCCTTGAAGCCGCCATAACACCAGCCGCAATCCATGTAGAGGCCGTCGACCTTTGTGCGGTCAATCACGAAGGAGCCGTCGGGGGTCATGTCCATGATGCCGCCCCAAGAGCGCAGAACCTTGGCCTTGCCCAGCGCGGGGACGAGGGCCATTCCGGCTTCCATGACGTGTTCCATCATCGGCAGATTGCCGCGTTGGGCGTAGGATGCGTAGAAATCCAGATCGCCACCGAAGACCAGTCCGCCCTTGTCGGACTGGCTGAGATAGAAGTGGCCCATGCCAAAGCTGACGACGTGATCGACGGTGGGTTTCAGGCCTTCGGAGACGAAGGCTTGCAGGATGTGGGATTCAATGGGGACTTCCAGCCCCGCCATCGCGGCGACTTGGGACGAGCGGCCTGCGACGACGATGCCGACGCGCTTGGCGCGGATTGCGCCTTTAGAGGTCTGGACGCCTTGGACCACGCCGTCTTTCACGTCGATGCCGGTGACTTCGCATTGCTGGATCAGGTCGACGCCCAGTTGATCGGCCCCGCGGGCATAGCCCCACGCCACCGCGTCATGGCGGGCGGTGCCGCCGCGCGGATGGTAGAGGCCGCCATAGACGGGGAAGCGGTGGTTTTCGAAATCGAGGTAAGGCAGGTGTTCACGCACGCCGTCGCGGTCCAGCAGAATCGCGTCGTCGCCTTGGTTGCACATCATGTTGCCGCGCCGCGCGAAGGCGTCGCGCTGGCCGTCGGAGTGAAACAGGTTAATCAGGCCACGCCCGGAATGCATGGTGTTGTAGTTCAGGTCCTGCTCCATGCTTTCCCACAGCTTGAGGGAATGGGAGTAGAACTCGGAATTGCCCGGCATGAAATAGTTGGCGCGTACGATGGTGGTGTTGCGGCCGATGTTGCCGCCGCCGATGTAGCCGCGCTCCAGCACTGCGATGTTCTTGATGCCGTGGTTCTTGGCCAGATAGTAAGCGGTCGCCAAGCCATGCCCACCGCCGCCAATGATAATCACGTCGTATTCGGATTTCGGTTCGGGGTCACGCCAGACGGGGCGCCAGCCCTTGTTTCCGGTCAGTCCCTCTTTGAGGATTTGGAAGGCGTTGTAGCCCATGGAAGTCTCCCGTGATCACCACGGGTAGAAAAACAGCAAAACGGGCAGAGCGAAAGGCCCTGCCCGACATTGATTTGTTATGCAGCGACGAAAACGCCGCGTGCGCCTAGCAGCTGGGAACGTCGGTGCCGTTATCCCATGACAGGCAGGACGCGAAACGCGGGGATGTGACCACGAAGTTTTCGAATACGCGGTGGTCCCAACCGACGTTGAAGGCGGGGTTATAGTCGGTAAAGGTTTCCACCAGGATCACCGTTTCGCCCTGCGCCATCAACGGAATACGATTCTTGAACGCTTCCGCTTCCACCTTCGCGTTCGTCTGCTCGGACAACGTGGATTTGCTTGAACGCGACCACAACACGCGGTGCTTGGAGCCGGTCCATGTCAGGCTGGTCACCCGCATCGCTGAACTGCCGGTGGTGTAGGCTAGCCGGTCGTAAAGCTGCTGCAAGTTGGTGATGTATTCGTCGGTGACGCCTTCGGTCCGACGCGACAGAATATCGCCGATCGTGTAGGTCGCCTTCAACGCCATGTTGCGGTTCTTGAAACCGTCGAAGAATACGAAGCTCCCGACAAACCATGCAAGCAGCAAGGGCAGGATCATAACGGCCTCGACCGTGGCAGAGGCCCGCGTGTCACGAACAAAGCGTGCAAAGGGGGCTGCAGCACGAGTGATTAAATGCTTCATGATCCGCTCCCGACCCAGTTGTTGGGTTCAACCGCAAAGGCAGACATTGCGATCATGTTCAGACGGTCAGGCGTCGAGTTCCGTGTCAGGAACGCACCCAGACCCGCCACCTCGAAAAACGGCTTGATCGACATACAGGCACGCACGAAAACCACTTCGTTACTTTTTGTTGGGCTGTCGAATTGCGTCACCGGGATCACGTCAGCTCCGTAGTCGCGGCATTGCGCACCTTCGGCAGGAAACGTCCAGCTGGAACCGGACACATCGGACAGACGCACCAACTCGACGGTCAAATCGTCCATGCAGTGATTTGCCAGGATCACGGTTTGCGAGCACAATAGCTGCTTTACCTGATTTTTGGTAAAGGCCCGGTTTTCAGACAGACGCATTTCGCGAACTGAAATGTCCAAAGCGCGGTCAAACATCATGTAGCGCGTCATGAGCAACCCAAGTTCAAAGACGACCATGAACAGCAGGAAGAATGCCGGGAACAGGATGGCGAACTCGATCGTAGCGTTGCCGTCCTCGCGCCCCATAAGTCGACGCCATGTCCGGACGAGCCGGGAAGGCTTGCGATGTGTCATTGGATGAGCCTCAACTGGTTAATGGTACGCGCGATGGCGCCAAACGCGTCACTGATTTCAACACCTTCCACAGCATAGAAGTGGCTGTCGGAGGTTGCGCAATTGTTCATCACACCCTTGGAATAGGGGTTGTCGTTAATTTCGAAACCGATGGTGAAGATTACGATCCCGGCATTGCGCGACGCCTGACAGATAGCGGCCAGCCGGTCATCTGCAGTGCCCGAGTAATACTTCTTGTAGTAATAATCGTCGCGGCTGTTCCGGTAGACGTAGTTATACAAGTAGTACCACAAGGTGTACTTGGCCCAGTGTTGGTACTCGGAGGTCGAGTTGTAGGCCCAGTCGCGGATGCGATACTGGTCGACGTTCATCCCGTCGGTCATCAGCACGATAACCTTAACGGTTTCAGAAGCTGGTCCCGTATCGTTTGCATCAGTCATGAAGTCGGCCGGGCGGCCCTCGAACACCGGATCCACGTCACCCGCAGCGATCATCGAGCTTACGATGGGACGCATGCTTGGGTCGAGCAGGGCAGCGCCCCACTTCATCGCATAGTGGATACCTGTCGCCGTGCGTGGGCGGTAGGAGTCGATGACATTCTTCAACGACGCGTTGTTATTCTGGAACGCCTTGATCTCTTCGGTTTCTTTGTCCGAGCACCAAGGGTCCTGAATCTTGTAGTTGTAGTTGGACCCATAATAGGCGCTGGAATACTCATAGTGCTGAGCCTGCTCGTATTGCTTGGAAAAGCTGAGCGCCACCGAGTTGAAATCGCTTGAATCAAATTCGACGCAGTAGGAGTAGTCGTGCTTCTTGTCGACATTGAGCGCGTTGAACAAGGTCTCGCCCGCATTGGTCTGACCCGTGTAGGGAATGACGGAAATCGACACCAGATCTTTGGTATCCGGCGTGATCAACGTATCAACGAACTCGTCCGCTGCGCTCTGCATGTTTTCGATCTTGTCGTTGTCATCCATCGAGCCCGAAATATCGAGTACGAGTGAAATCTCGACATTGTTGATCCGCTCCTCGGCGGCACCACCGGCAGGTGCGTCGATGCTTTCGATGCCCACCATGTTCAGGAACATACTATTCACTGTACTGGTGGCATTTGCTGTGACCGTCCGGTAGTTCAGGCCTTCCTGAACATCCACATCCAGTTCGTAGTTTTGCAAGCCGGATTTCGCGAAGTAATCTTCGACCACTTCCTGCGGATCGTTGGTTTGGTCCAGATCAGCCGCTGCAAGAACTGCGCGGTCCAATGTAGCCTGCAGACGTGTCCTCATGTTTTCGTGGCGCATGAAGTCAATGGCCATGCCCGTGGCGACCAGCGTCATCATGAAAATGGTCAGACCGAAAATGATCATCGTACCATTTTCTTCCCGCGCAAAACCGCGTGTCCGGCCCGCAAGCCGTTGCTTTATCTGGCTGAGCAGCCCAGTTTTCTGGCCTGCACACACAGAGGCGTTATCACTCTCTTTACGCATGTCACTCATGACTGCCCTTCCTTGATGCCAGCACGCACCGATGTCCCCGGACGCAATTCGTCCATGGGCCAATAAGCCTGATCACTGTGGCTACAATTTGACGAATTCGGGCAGAAATGCGGCGATTAACCAGCATTTTCGGCAACTTTTCAGTGGTTTAGCGGTCATTGTTCCCGCGACCGCATCAATGGGCAGATTTATCCACGGAATCAGTCCGACACCCCACTTTAGTTTTATTAACCACTTACTTTACGAAAGAAGCCCTACTAGGCTGAGTTCTAATGTCGCACATAATTTAAGCGATTTATTAACACCTGCCGTGACAGGAGAGACGCCATGAGCATACCTAACGAACCCTCCTTCCGTGAATCCGTCGAATTGATGTTCAACCGGGCCGTTGCCCTGATGGACCTGAAACCGGGGTTGGAAAACAAGATCAGAGTCTGCAACGCCACCTACACCGTTCGCTTCGGCGTGCGTCTGCGCGGACATATCCACACCTTCACCGGCTACCGCGCAGTCCATTCCGAACATATGGAACCGGTCAAAGGCGGCATTCGGTTTGCGCCCAACGTCCATCAGGACGAAGTGGAGGCCCTCGCGGCACTGATGACGTTCAAATGCGCGTTGGTGGAAACCCCCTTCGGCGGCTCCAAAGGGGGGCTGTGTATCGACCCGCGCGAATGGGACGAGCATGAGCTGGAACAGATCACCCGCCGCTTCGCCTATGAATTGGCAAAGCGCGACCTGATCCACCCCAGCCAGAACGTGCCCGCCCCCGACATGGGCACCGGCGAGCGCGAGATGGCGTGGATCGCCGACCAATACGCGCGGATGAACACGACAGACATCAACGCCCGCGCCTGTGTGACGGGCAAACCGCTGAATGCCGGTGGCATCGCGGGGCGCGTGGAAGCCACGGGGCGTGGCGTGCAATACGCGCTGCAAGAGTTCTTCCGCTACCCCGAGGATATCGCCATCGCGGGTCTTGACGGAACCCTTGAGGGCAAGAAGATCATCGTGCAGGGGCTGGGAAATGTGGGCTACCACGCCGCGAAGTTCCTGTCCGAGGAAGACGGCTCTTTGATTGTCGGCATTATCGAGCGCGATGGCGCGCTGACCAATGAAAAAGGCCTCAACGTCGAAGCCGTGCGCGCATGGATTGCGGAGCATGGCGGCGTGAAAGGATGCCCTGAAGGCGACTTTGTCGAGGACGGTGCCAGCATTCTGGAAGCCCCGTGCGACATCATGATCCCGGCGGCCCTTGAGGGCGTGATCAACTTGTCAAACGCCGAGCGCGTGCAAGCGCCGCTGATCATCGAGGCCGCGAACGGCCCGATTACCGCCGGTGCCGACGAAGTTTTGCGCAAGAAAGGCTGCGTGATTATCCCCGACCTGTATGCCAACGCGGGCGGTGTGACCGTGTCTTATTTCGAATGGGTCAAAAACCTGAGCCACATCCGCTTTGGCCGGATGGGCAAACGTCAGGAAGAGGCGCAACACCTGCTATTGATCAACGAGCTGGAGCGCCTGTCTGCGGATAAGGAACTTGGCTGGGAATTGAGCCCCGACTTCAAGGCGCGCTTCCTGCGTGGCGCGGGCGAGATCGAGCTGGTTCGCTCCGGTCTCGATGACACCATGCGCACGGCCTATCAGGCGATGCGTGCCGTATGGCACGGGCGTGATGATGTCGAGGATTTACGGATTGCGGCTTACCTTGTCGCCATTGACCGTATCGCCAGCAGCTACCGCGCAAAAGGTCTGTAAACACATTCGGCAGGGGGCTTCGGTGCCCTGCCCGCCGACGCTCTACCTGATACCGTCGAGATCGACGATGCCGTCGCGGGTCGCAATCATCGCGGTCAAGGTATCGGCCATCAGCTTGCCCTCTGCACCAGAGGTCAGACCGCCGACACCGACCCGTTTCCCGAACCGCCACCACAAGCCCGGAGCCCATTGGCGCGGATAAGGCGTTTTCAAAGTCACCAGAAAACCGTTCGACGGTTTGAAGGCAAAAAAGCTGCGGTCCACTTTTACCACATCGTCCATGCGGAAGATCACGCGCCCGTCGGACAGGCGCAGTTCTTCCTCCGTCAGCTCGATCATGTGGCCGGTGACATCCCACATCTTGTAGCCGCCATAGATCGAGACGGCCCCGATCAATACCAGCAAAAAGACCAGATGGAGCCCTTCGGGTGGCTGCGTTATGACAAGGTAAAACAGCAGCGCCCCAAGCCCGTACAAGACGGCGGTGCCAAACATGCGGCGCGGCGCGGACGGGACCAGCCCTGCGATCACCTCGGATCGTGTATTGGTATCGGCATCTGACATCGGGTTCACTTCCTGTTATCTCCGTCCCGCTTAGCGTGCGGCATCGCCAGATGCCAGCCTTCACCCGCGATGCGGCACAACCTCGTAGCCCGTCTCCTCCGGCTCGTCATCAACCATTTCGGCAGGAAAGCCCGGCGCGGTGATGTCGAGGCCTGTCGCCTCTTCAAGCCGTTTGATGATGTTCGGGGACAGCTCCCGCGCGCCATATCGTGCGATCCCGTCCTTGAATATCTGGATCATCAGCGGGTTTATCTCCAGCGGCACTCCGGCGCGGTCGGCCACGTCCTGAAACAGCCCGATATCTTTTAAGACAAGGTCCATGGTGAAGGAAATGTCTCTCGAGCCGTTCAGGATGACCTGACTTTCCGTCTCGTGTACGAAGGATGTGCCGGACGATATCTTCATCGCCTCATAGGCCACGTTAAGGTCCATCCCCGCGCCCTTGGCCACGGTCAAAGCCTCGGCACAGGTGATCAGATTGGCGGTCGCAAGGTAGTTGGTCAGGACTTTCAAAACAGACGCCGACCCCAGATCGCCCGTGTGCAAGACACGGCGCCCCATGGTGGTAAGCAAGGGGAGTATCCGCTCGAAGGTGGCGCGGTCGCAGCCGGCGAAGATCGAGATGTTGCCGGTATCCGCGCGGTGACATCCGCCCGAGACGGGGCAATCGACCGCCGCTGCCCCTGTGGCCAAGATCTTCGCGCCCAGCCTTTTCACCTCCGCCTCGTCGGTCGTGGACATTTCCAGCCATATCTTGCCCGGACCTGCGGCCTCTAGCAGCCCATCCTTTCCCTCCACCACAGCGGCGGAAATGCTGGGATGCGGCAGGCAGGTTATGACAATGTCGCAAGCGTCCATTAGCGCGCGCGGGCTCTTCGCGGACTTTGCCCCCTTGGCGACCGCCGCGGCGACAAGCCCGTCATCCAGATCGCGCACGGTGACATCATGCCCGTTGCGGATAAGGGAGCCGGAAAGCTTGCCCCCGACATTTCCCAGCCCGATAAATCCAATTCGCACGCTCTTTCTCCTTACAGTTTGAAGAAAAAGTGGGAGTTCGCCCGCGCCCCGTCTGTCCCAAAGCCGACATTGTGCGCCCGCGAACGGACCCTGCGCGGTGGCGTGAGATTGTCGCAGCGCCCTGCCCACCCTACATTCTGCTGCAAAGGAGACACATCATGTCTATCAGACCGGTTACATCGACATCTGCCGCCGTTCCCACTCTGGAGGGCGCAGGTGTCAAGCTTCACCGCGCATTCGGGTTCCAAGACCCGACGATGCTGGACCCGTTCCTGCTGTTCGACGACTTTCGCAACGAGCGCCCAGAGGATTTTATCAAAGGCTTTCCGTGGCACCCGCATCGCGGCATCGAAACGATCACCTATGTGCTGAACGGCACGGTGGATCACGGCGACAGCCTTGGAAACGAGGGCACTTTGGGCGCGGGCGATGTACAATGGATGACGGCGGGGTCCGGCATCCTGCATCAGGAAATGCCCAAAGGGAACGCGCAGGGGCAGATGCACGGTTTCCAGCTTTGGGCCAACCTGCCGGGATCGCTGAAGATGACCGCGCCGCGTTACCAGGATGTTGAAGGCAAAGACATTCCGGAGATGATCGACGATGACGGCACCCGCGTGAAGGTGATCATCGGCGAATTCTGGGGGAAACGAGGCCCCGTGGACGGCATCGCGGCGGACCCGCAATATCTGGACGTTTTCGTTCCGGCGGGTGTGCGCAAAGTGTTCAAGATCGACACCTATCGCCGCGCTTTTGCCTATGTCTTCGATGGCTCGGGGTCGTTTCGCGACGCCTCCACCCCGCAAGGCGTGTTGCTGGAGAAAGAGGTCATGGGCGAGGAGGTCAACATTCGCGATATGTCTGGCGACAGAACGCTCGTTCAGTTTGGCACCGGCGACGAGGTCACGGTTCAGGCGGGCGACAAGGGCATTCGCTTCTTGCTGATCTCCGGCGCGCCATTGGAGGAGCCGGTGGCATGGCACGGACCCATCGTGATGAACACGCAAGACGAGCTACGCCAGGCGGTGCGTGACCTGCGCAACAACACGTTTATCAAGCCCGCGCATTAAATGTAGCCACGCCAGCGCAGCACCGCGATTGCGACGCCTGCGATCAGGACAAACTGCACGATGAGGCTGGCCGCAAACCCGAAGAGGGCCTTGGTTTTCAGGGCCCTCTCGTCGACGCTTTCCAAATACATCAGGCATATTTCATAGCTTTCGCTGACCTGTTGCGGGTCAAGACGCAGCAGCATCTTGGGCTCTTTCGCCATCCGCTCGGCAGTCGCCAAATCCTTGGCCGCACGCCTGACACGACTTGGCAAAGCGCGCCCCGCACGCCGCACCCGCGCCTCGAGCGACGCGCCGCGCATCCCGAGTTTCTCGTGCAACAGCGCCGAAATCCGCGCTACCAATTGATCAACGACTACCTTTTCCATATCCCCTCTTAGCCCACTTCCACGGGCGGCGGGAAGCTGCTAGTGCTTTGTTTATGCTTAATTACACCACATATGGCGCGACGGGCGCTGCGCGGCCTTTATTGATTGCCCACGGATTGTTCGGCTCTGGCCGCAATTGGGGGGTGATTGCCAAGCGTCTGTCCGACCGTGGAGAGGTGAACGCCGTCGACATGCGCAACCACGCGCATAGCTTCTGGGACGGCAGCCACAGCTACGAGGCGCTTGCCGACGATCTGGCGCAAGTCGTTGAAAAGACGGGCGCGCCGGCGGATGTGTTGGGCCATTCCATGGGCGGCAAGGCGGCGATGGTGCTGGCGGTGACGCGGCCGGAACTGGTGAACAAACTGGTCGTCGCGGATATCGCGCCGGTGGCTTACACGCACACGCAGATGGGCCCGATCGAGGCGATGCGGAAGGTGGATTTCTCGACCGTCGAACGGCGGGCGGATGTGCTGGAGCAGATGACCCAGCTGGAAGATGGCCTGCCGGAATTCCTCGCGCAATCCGTTGACGTTGCCGGGAAAAAGTGGCGGCTGAACCTTGACGTACTGACCGACGAGATGGGCAAAATCATCGGCTTCCCCGACGTCGATGGCAGCTTTGACGGCGACACGCTGTTCCTGTCCGGCGCTGCGTCCGACTACGTCACGCGGGACCACCGCACGACGATCAAGCCGCTGTTTCCGAACGCCAAATTCGCCAAGATACCCGGCGCAGGGCATTGGCTGCACGCGCAAAAGCCGCGCGAGTTCGAGGCGAATGTCAGGGCGTTTCTGGACCGGACCTAGACGATCTTCGAGGTGATCTGCTTGGTGATCCACCACGTGACAGGGATCGACACCACGAACCCCACGACCGAGACTGCAACGATCGGCACCAAGGTGTCGTAGCCCATGGTCAGCGCCGCGATGATCAAGGTGCCTGCGACAGTTGTCGCGATCATGGAATAAAGAATGGCTGCGAGGCGGAACATGGGTGGAACTCCTTGGTCGTGGTTTACGCGGCAGTCTATAGCGCGCGGCGTGGCGCAAAACTTTGATCTGGGTCATATGGGCTGGCACGTGGCGGCGGGGTCACGCCGAGCGCCCCGTCACACCGCTGGAATTCAGGCGCGGGGCTTGGTAAACTTGGCCCGAGGCAGAAGCAGAAAGGATCATCCGGATGATCACGCGATTGAGTTTGATAGGCCTAGCTTTGGTGTTCGTGCTGGCAGGCTGCGAGACGGTTGACGGTATTGGGCAGGATGTCAGTGGAGCGGCGCGGGCGGTGAAGCGGGCGTTGTAGGTTGGGGGGAGCTTTTTGGGTACGCGGCGTAACTGGGTGAGGTCCTGCTAGAGCGGTTGTATGAGCTGGTTTATTTGTGAGCGCGCGCTTTGAACTAGTAGTTTGCTGCAAACGATAAATTTCAGGGAGTGTCCTGAACTCTGTGTATCTGGTCCGGTCCATGCGGGTTTCAGATACGGTCACGCATTGAAGCGTTCGTCAAACATGATAGCGAATTGA
>NZ_FQUV01000020.1 GCF_900129235.1 Litoreibacter ascidiaceicola
CCCACATTTCCCAAGTGATCGCGTGATTTAGCTTCGTTTGTCCGTTTTTTTGTGTTACATTACAGCATGTTAACTTGCGTTGGAGGCTGCAATGCTGGATCACCCTACGGGTGCGGGTTCTGAAGGCGATTTCCGGGTGGATTTTGACCCTCGTGTGCGGCTGGAATTCCACGGCTCCAAGATCAGCTCTAATGGCGGGTTGCTCCTGTTTCGAGAGCTTGATGAGGTGCTGGGCTTGCACGATTTGGCAGGCCAGAGCTTGCAAGACACAAGGCGCGGCAAGAATGGAGTGCACTCACTTGTTGGTCTTCTGCGTCAATCCAATTTTGGGCGGCTGGCGGGATATCCGGATGTCAACGACGCTGAACGGCTCGCACATGATCCAGTGATGCGTCAGGTCGTGGGGGGCCGTGCCGTGGATGAATGGGCCGCTTCCACCAGCCAAATGGCGAGGTTCGAGACGGACATTCTCACCTCTGCGCATAACCGTGCCGCATTGGCAGATATGCCGGGGCAATGGATTGATGCTCTGCACGACGCGCAATCGCCCAAATGGATCACGCTGGACATGGACAGCTCCGTGAGCCCCACCCACGGAGATCAGGAAGGCACGGCCTGGAACGGTCACTTTGGCTGCAAGTGTTATCATCCGCTGTTTGTGTTCAATCAGTTCGGTGACCTTGAGCGATGCGCCCTGCGTAAGGGCAACGTCCACAGCGCCGACGGCTGGAAGGAAGTTATGGCCCCTGTCATCGCCCGCTACAAAAAGCGTGATCTGATGCGCTTCTTTCGGGCCGACGCAGCCTTTGCCATTCCAGAGCTTTACGAGATGCTGGAAGCGGAGAGCTATTTCTACACCATCCGCCTCAAGGGCAACGCTGTGCTGCGAGAGGCTGTCTCGCATCTTCTCAAGCGCCCCGTGGGCCGTCCGCCCAATTATGTGCAGCGCTTCTACCATGACTTTGAGTATCGGGCCGCATCATGGGCCAAGGCCCGCCGCGTGATTGCCAAAGTGGAATGGCACCCCGGCGACTTGTTCCCCCGCATGGGCTTTGTCGTCACCAACCTGCCGATGGAGCCAAAATGGATCATCCGCTTCTACAATCAGCGTGGCACTGCTGAGCAGCACATCAAGGAAGGCAAATACGCGATCAACTGGACGCGGCTTTCCTGCAAGCGGTTCCGCGACAATGAGGTCAGGCTTCAGCTTCATGCGCTGGCCTACATTCTGGGCAGCTTCCTCAAACGCGCTGACCTACCCGAGGAAGTCGCCGATTGGTCGCTCACAAGCATTCAAAGCCGCCTGATCAAGATCGGGGCGCGGGTTGTGCGCCATGCCCGCAAGATCACATTCCAATTGGCTGAGGTTGCTGTCCCACGCAACATCTTCGGGCAAATCCTCACTGCCATCCGTGCCCTCAAACCACCGCCAAGACCTACATGACACGCAGCTCAACGAAACCCAGACAAAAGCGGCTCGACAGTTGTGTCTTGTCGCACCCCAAATGGGTGGAAATCAACGAAAACCGTGAACGCGGCGGCCAAGAAACCATCAAAACGGCCACTCGCGCAGCTGATCCGACCGTCAGTCTTGAAAATGACCACAAAATCCATCAAAATCCGTCAGAACAGGCATCACTTGGGAAATGTCAGC
>NZ_FQUV01000016.1 GCF_900129235.1 Litoreibacter ascidiaceicola
AAACTCATCCGTAAACCGAATTCCTTTGTTCATATCCATCTCTCCTTGGTTCCAAAATTACCAAGCAAAGCGTCTACAAATCTAGGGGCACCTCAAGGGGCACCTCAGAGATCACTTTCTAAACTGGCTTGTAGGAGCGACTTTTAGGAACTTGCGCGGATACACTCAGGACCTATATGTCCAAAAATCTGGAATTGATGTGCCAAGTTACACTCTTGCCCGACATAAGTTGCATTTCTCGCCGGACAAGTTGCGATTCACGCCGGACGGCACAAGAGGAGGTTGGCTGGGATGGTAGGATTCCCTGCCCCCCGTTGACCCTCATCACCTTTTCTCCCGGAGTGACTGAGTTGGGGCAGTTTCTGGGGCATTTCGGAGCGACTAGGGGGTGCTAGGGGTGCAGTTGGCGACGTCACTGAGCGAGCTCGTTCACACCGCCACGACCGTCACCCGCAGCAACATCCCAGCCGCCACAGTCGTCCCCGGTCGCTTCAGGCCGACCCCGCCCCCACCAACTGCAGCAGACGCGTTGAGTCTCTCTCGGCGGAGCCCCATTGGTCTCCTCCTGTGGTGAGCCCTCGCTGGCGGGGGTAACGTGTAGCTCGCTGTTCCCTTGAGACGAAAGGCGAATTTTGCTAGAGTAATTGAGTTTCCGTCAGTCGATCCTCAAGGAGAGTATTCATGCCACCTGAACAATCCTATGGCGCGCGAGGGCTGCCTAAGTCCGATCACGATGCCAAAGTGCAGATTAGCCGCAAACTTAAACTGGCAGGACTCAAATTGTCGCCTAGAGGTCTGGACCAAGTGATGGGAGCACAGCTCGTCAGCAACATGACCGACCGTCAGGAATTGGCAAAGCTCGTGCGTAAAGTTGGAGACTATGATTTGGGGAGTTGGTCAAAGACCACCGGCCTGTAGCAGATTGGAGCATCTGCTAAGCGCAAAAAGCAGCCACTCGATAAAAAAAGAAAAGTGCACCCCCGGCAGCTCCCTGAGGAACCGCCGAGGGTAATTTTACATCGGCACCTGCCGCTTCACCACGTAGTCGGCGAGCCACTGCCGGTAGTGGTCAGCCCCCCGGAACCCCTGGGCCCGCGCCGCGAGGTCCTCTGCCCGCTCCCGGGACAGCCCACCATCGTGTTCGCAGATCGCAGCCCGCTTCTCGAACGCATCGATATCAGGGATCAGCACGGTAAGCGTATCTGATCGATGATACCCCTCTTCTGTTTATCCGAGATGCCCGCTGAGTAGATCGAGTAGGTGAGTTGGTTCTCCGACCTTGCCGACTGGTGCCCCACGAGAGACGCGGTGAAGTGCTCAGGAACACCGGTTCGCTCACACTGGGTGATGAACCACTTGCGGGTGCCATGGAAGACAAGGCCCGGCCTCTGAAGTCCCAATTTCTCTCTTAGTCCAGTGAACGCCTTGGTCACTTGGTTAACACTCAGGTGGGGAAAGAGAGGGCCCTCAGAGGGGAGCCGCGAAAGCACCTGATCGAGTTCCGAGTGCAGAGGCACGACTCTCTCACTGGCGTCGCTCTTTAGCTCTCGGAGACGGTTGGGTCGGACGTGGGCGAAGGTTCCGAGGTTGCCCTTTTTGACGAGGTCTTCTCTCAGCAAGCCAGCCGCCTCTCCGGACCGCATTCCCGTCAGCAGACACACCCGGAGCAGGTGATAGATCGGGGTGTTCACCTCTCGCAGAAGAGACCTCACCTCAGCGTCGGTCGGCACTGCATACGGTGCAGGTCGCACCTTCCCCTCGAACCTGATCGTTCGGAAAGGGTTCTGCGCGAGGTGCCCGTTATAGACCGCCCAGTCGAGGAAGTGGTTCACTTGCCCCCAGATGCGCTTCTGTGTCCGGGGTGTGATCCAGTCCCTTCGGTCCGTGGAGAACGCCAGCAAGTGGTCCATGGGTTTTCCCTGAGTTGCCGGGGACTTGCCTATTAACCGTGAGAGCCGAGGGATCAGAGAGAGGAACAACCGCCCGTCCTCCCGCGTCAGAGAGGTAATCGGGCGATCCGGGAACTTGGTGCTGAAGAGGTCCACCGAGTAGCGAACACTCTTGTAGCCGCCGGGGCGAAGTTCCTCCCCGCGTCGCCGGAGGTACTCTCGTGAGAGGGCGAACACTGTCGGCACCGGCCCTCGGTTCCGAGCTGGGAACGAGACGCCCCCGGAGGTGTCGAGAGTGCTCCGCAGGTTGGCGAGGGCATCAGCTGGGGACGCTGCCCATGCAGGGTCAGTAATCCGCACCTCCAGCCCACTCCGGGCCTGTTTCACGGTTGCCTCGTAGAGAGTGTTCACCTCCGCTGCTCGAACTGAGGCGAGCTTGGGGTCACTGGTCTTCAGGCTCTGCTTCAGAGAAGCGACCCCGAGCACCAACGCCACGTCCTTGGGGTAGTTGCGGCGATAGAGCCAAGTCTGCTGTTTCAGGTAGGCATAGCGAATACGATTAGACATGAGTCTTCCTTCCGGAGCCGTGCTCCAGTTTGAGTTGGTTGGACTGTGGGGATGGTTAGGGTTGGTGGACCGACTTGATCAGGTCCAACGGGGGTTCGCCGTAGGCCCCCGCGAGAGGGCCAGTCAGCGCAACACCGGTTACGCAGTCTTCCTCAACGCTTTGGACGAGGAAGAAGTGTTCAGGAACGTCGTCGAAGGCTCGAAGAACCACGGTGACGCCGGGCTCCAGCCCCTTCATCGCTTTCTCCAGTGACGGACCGCGAACATCAGCAGCACGAAGACCGCCTCAAGTTCGCTCCGGGGGCGAAGGCGCAGGGACGATCGGGCGAGGGAAAATAGAAGTCGTAGTGGCATGAGTTACTCCATTGATTGCTTCTATTTTAGATGCATGAAGTTCCTCGGTTTTGAGGTGTTGGGCGGAAAGTGTGAATTCGCTGCGGGTGCAAAAATGCAGGCGGAATACCCGAAGCGAACATTGGCGGCGAAGGCGGTATTGTATATTTCAGACGCAAAATCTGAAAGACTGTGGCTCATCTTCATTGGCGGAACCCATTACCAAGATATCCCCTACCATCTTCGCGACGAACTACTGAACAGGGAGGTCTTCTACAGACTACGAGAAGCCTAAATTTTTATCGAACAAGGGAGGAAACACTACAACACCACACGACCTCATAGTGCTTTGGGTTGCCGCTCACTGGCTCCCGAAACCATCATCCCAATGGAACCTAGGCCAATCATGCACGAACATTCAAACGGGCCCCTTAGGTGGGGCGGATCAAGTTCTGAACTGCACAAGTATTGGGACTATGGTATCTGATACCAGATATGGGTAGCCCTTCTCTGGCACTCAGAAACTTAATTTTCCAGCGGTTTCTTGAACGTGGCTTTTACCCTCGTGAGTTGCCTACCATCTTCAGAAGATGTCAAGTTTGGATCAATACTCGCCTCCAAGCCCAAATACAGGAAACCGCAGGATGACTTCTCTGGTGAGACCGCGTTTCTTGACGGGTCCACCTTTCAAGGTGGCTACAGAACCTTCGGTGTCATCAACGCAGCTTCGTTTTGATCTCACTAAAACGGGCAATAGCGCGGCAGCAGCCAAGATCCGAGACGGAAAACAATTGAACATTGGGGGAAACGTCAGGTAATCGTACCCTAAACAGCAGACCACTTGGAAAGTGTCGGTGAAGGAGAGTATGATTATGGCAGTTTTGGGCGATCTATCCAGACTATTTGCTAAGAGCCGACCACGAAAAGATGGAAGTGCGGGTTATCTGCTGATCAAAAGACTGGGTGCAGGATTTTGGGCAGATGTAGATCTGGTTGTCGAACAACTTTTGGCAGCTGAAATTATGGGACGTCAACCAATCGTTCAATGGGGGCGTGAGGGACCTTACGCCAATGGGAATCAGGACTCCTTCAGCCTGTATTTTCAGCCTGTGTCGGACGCCATTTTAAGTGACACGCCAGCCTCCATTTATCCTGAAAATTGGACAATTGAAAACCTGCCGAACGATCTGCCTTTTCCAACTACCGGGCTGGTTGATCCGAAATATGGCATTTACCACATGTCCAGCGAGAAGCGCGATGTCCCCAAATGGCATCGGAAATTTCGCGCACTTCGGAGCCGTTCCGAAGAAGTCGTTGTCACATATTGTTGGGACAAACCTGAAAATATCATCGCCGCTTTGCCGCGGGATGACACGCGCTCACGTTTCAGCATGCAGGAACTGCGTGCATGGATGATGCACGAAAGAATACATCTGCAACCCCATCTCAAGGATCGTGTCGATCGGTTCTATTGCGACCGACTTGCAGGTCGAGAAGTAATGGCCGTTCATATGCGGGGGTCCGACAAGGTGGTCGAGAACAAAGCACTCTTCGACCAGAATGAGATCGCGTTCGAGGCCGCTGGCACTTGGCTGAAAGGCGGCGCGGACCGTAGCATCTTCTTGCTTACAGATTCTCAAAACTACGTCGAGCGCTGGCAAAATGCCTTTTCCGAAGATCGCATTATCCTTCAGGATTGTTTCCGTACCAACGCGATGACACCCAATTTTCTCGATGAAGGGTCTGACGGGCATGCCAACGGCCAAGAGATCATTCTCGATACCTATGTGGCGGCCCGCTGTGACTCCTTCGTAGGTAATTCGAGTTCAAACGTCGCGAAATACGTCGCCGCGATTGGCAATTTCACACCTCAGACTCTACTTTGGGTGGATCGCGCGTAATTCGGTTACTCCTAACAGCCCTAAAACTAATCGATAATTCGCTGTCGGAGCGAACGACTGGTTCGTCGGACCGCTCAGCAGAATCTTGGCCACATATTCAATGTCAGCAATGGGCCGTTCTACCCCCCCCCCGACAGCGTGCGCTCACCATTGGAAGAGACCGAGGGCAAGGGTGGCGGCTGGGATGTTGCTGCGGGTGACGGTCGTGGCGGTGTGAACGAGCTCGCTCAGTGACGTCGCCAACTGCACCCCTAGCACCCCCTAGTCGCTCCGAAATGCCCCAGAAACTGCCCCAACTCAGTCACTCCGGGAGAAAAGGTGATGAGGGTCAACGGGGGGCAGGGAATCCTACCATCCCAGCCAACCTCCTCTGAGCAATAGAACAGCAGGCCTCCGGGCCACGAGTGGGCTGAAAGTGCCCCAAGGAATGCCCCACCCCGAACGGGTGCCGAGGGTGCCCTCTGAAGGCTCCGAGGAGCTTCCAGAAGGCCTCGACCACAGGTTAGAGGTAATCGTAGTCCACCCCATTCGCCCAGTAGTCCCAGTCGTCACGCTTGTTATCGGCCTTGGACCCGACCACGAGGTGCGCGGGGTTCACGCAGAGCCTGTTATGGCACCGATGCCGGATCACCTCGTCACCCCCGATAACGGCCCTCAGGAAGACGCAATAAACAAAGCGATACGCGGGCAGTTGATGACCCCGGAAACGGGTCTTGCGGGGCGAGGTGGTATCCGTCACCAGACAGCCATTCTCATCCTCGCTCGTGTTCTTGATGAGGGAGTCGGCCCTCGCAAGGGCCTCCTCATAATGTTCTGCCATTACTTTCCCGAGCCAAATTTGACTTTCGTCGCGATACGTAAAATCACTCAATGTATTCGATCCCCTTAAGCTCGTCAGGCATGGCCTTATTGAGGTGGTCGTCGATCTTCACGGGCTCCATGCCGGGCCCTTGCAGGTATCCTCGATCAACCGAGAACTCAGGGGCAACCCAAAGTGCCTTGGAGAAGGTTGCTCCTCCCCACTTCACCTTAAACTTTGTCCATCCGAGTTCCGCCATCAGGTGGCGGGTCTGGCCGATCGAACTCTTCAACGACTGCGAGATGAACGCCGCGAGATTGCTCTCCGGCATCGCCTTCAGTCCATGGCGGTTCAGTTCCTCCTCGAGCAGGGTGAGAACTGTCCGCTCCGAGGCCGCGCTAATCCGAAGCATGACGGGTGTGGCGTGGATCGAGACATTCAGTGACTTAGCTGAGAACGTGTCGGGCAGTGGGCGGGCCATTAGGGCTGCGTGCAGCTTAGCGATATTCGCCGGGTCGCCCATGTAGTCGTAGATGCGGGCGATCAGGGCCGTGAACTCAGAGGCCTTCTCACCGGAGGCGTGCCCGGCGTGATCGACCTCGATGACATAGAACCGCCGATCACCCTCTTCGATCCATGTGGGGAGGTGATTGGTGGTGAAGATGAAGCAACAGCTCTGCTTTACGCGCTCGGCCTCTCGCCCCTTCATCTCCGATAGAGTCGTCGTCTCGGTCAGATAGCTCTTCAGCACGGTGGCATGCCTAGACCCCGGACGAAGCTGGAGTTCCTCGGAGATCACGAGCTTGCTTCGAAGCGCGGTCATGTTGAATCGGCTGGTGAGCATATCGACGTTGTTCTGAGTGACCGAGTTATCCTCGCCGAACAGCATTGCCAGCAGCTGGCAGAGGGTGCTCTTCCCGGTTCCTTTGGTTCGAGAGTAGAGCAGCGGGGCCCAAGTAGGCTTATCGCTCTCGTTCTGCAGGCACCACGCCAGCCAGTTCAGGAACATCTCGCGCTCCGCAGCACGTGGGAAGATCGCAGCGAAGAACTCATCGGCAATGCCATACTCCGCCTCGTTGACCCGCAGCGAGCGATACGCGGGGTGCTTCCAGCTGTTTATCGTGACTGCGCCATCGTTGAAGACGAGTCGATCAGTGTTTCCGGGGAGGCAGTTGATCTCCCCCGCCCAGACCGGAATTGATTGGTCCTCTCGGGTGCTCAGGTCATCGATGGTCCGACGGCGAACGCCCTTGATCAGGTCATCCGAGAATTTGATGTCAGGGTGATGGTTTCTAATTCGCAGAAACATCATCTGCTCAACGTCGCGGCGTGAGAGCGGCGTAGTCGGCCTGTTGATGTCATAAAACTTGTTGTCTTTACGAACGAACCAGCGTGCGACGCTCCGACAGATAGTTTGAATATTGTTCTCCAAGATTGGGCCGGTGGTTGTATTATTGGTGGTCATTAGGCTCCACTATTATCGCGCGGATCTAGTGCCCTCGATGCCCTCTGCAGACAGGTTAATATTGGGGGCAAAAGTGAGTGGAAATGATCGGCGTCAGGTTAGCAGTTATCTGCTTTAGAGTGCCCTGGAAGCTGATATCCTTTATTATTATTTATTATAAATAACTTAGGTGAATTTTACTGTTTGGCCGGATTCACCCCCGTAAGACCCGTTTTCGGGGTCATCAACTGCCCGCATATCGCTTCGTTTATTGCGTCTTCCTGAGGGCCGTTATCGGGGGTGACGAGGTGATCCGGCATCGGTGCCATAACCGGCTCTGCGCGAACCCCGCGCACCTCGTGGTCGGGTCCAAGGCCGATAACAAGCGCGACGACTGGGACTACTGGGCGAATGGGGTGGACTACGATACCTCTAACCCGTGGTCGAGGCCTTCTGGAGGCTCTTCGGGGCCTTCAGAGGGCACCCTCGGCACCCGTTCGGGGGGGGGGCATTCCTTGGGGCACTTTCAGCCCACTCGTGGCCCGGAGGCCTGCTGTTCTATTGCTCAGAGGAGGTTGGCTGGGATGGTAGGATTCCTTGCTCGCCCTTGACCCTCATCTCCTTTTCTCCGGGAGTGACGGAGTTGGGGCATTCCTTGGGGCAGTTTAGGGGAGGAGCGGAGCGACGGTGGGGGTGCTAGGGGTGCAGTTGGCGACGTCACTGAGCGAGCTCGTTCACACCGCCACGACCATCACCCGCAGCAACATCCCAGCCGCTACCCTTGCTCTCGGTCTCTTGCAATGGTGAGCACACGCTGTCGGGGGGAGGGAAGAGACCGCAAACCACCGTCCTTTCCATCCCAAGAAACCTCTCCATTGACACCCTCCTACTAGCTGAAGCCTAATAGTAGCCGTTCTCGAACATCTGGACCTCTTCCGGAGGAATGACAGTGCTGAGTTTACCCAGCTCCTCCTGCTCGATGTATTGCCGTGCTCGTAGGAGGTTCCGCATTTCGGGATTCAGCCACGTCGAGTTCCAGAGTTCGAAGTCAGGGTTTTCTAGGGCTTTGCATAGCGGTTCCAAGAAATCGGGCTGAACACCCATCGGAAGGGAAAACCGTTGCATCCAGATATGCACGTGTCCAGAGTAAGGGACCCGGCGAAACTTATTCAGTACCAACTCCAGTATCCATTCCCTCTCATTAGGTTCGCTGAGAGCCACTAGCTTACTCAGAATGGCTGAAAAGGACGGGTAAACGCGTGGGTTATGAATGGCGATGTCAGTGAGCACCCCAACCATCGGCAGGATTGGTTCCTTAGTCTCTTTGACTTTGGAGATACGTCTTTGAAACTTGCTCAGGGCAATAGCCACGCTGCCCGAGTTTGGATGCTCGCTCGAAAGCTCGTGGATAAGCAGCAAGTGCTTGACTAGATTGCGTTTGCGCTTTTCCTTCCCAATCCAGTGCATTTTATCCTGCTTTATCGAAGACTTGATTACTTCGCTGGAGATTGAGGTCTTTGACGGGTTGAGCTTCATCCCTAGGTCACGAAGCACCTCGGCTAGGAGCTTGGTAATCGCTTCAGCGTCGGCAGGGTTATTGGAAAAGATGCGATAGTCATCGCGGTACCTTAGAACGAAAAAGTCTTCGATACCCTTCTCTTTGATTGCTTCGGCGAGAAGCATATCTGAATATCCGAGCACCATTTCAGCAATAAGGTTGGTCAGTGCTGACCCCTGAGGAATACCGTTTGTTTGGTTGTTCCTTGACCATCGGATAGTCCGGTCCAACTGGTTGCCCAGCAAAGTTTGATCATTGGGTTTTTTCTTCGAAAGGGACTTCCCATGCAGTGCCCACGGTATCGAATGTGTGTAGATCGATCCGTAGCAATCCGTCACATCCGTGTGGATTACATATTCATACTCCAAGCTGAGACTTAGCGAGCGCTGCTCAACCTCCTGCCACCAGCTAAGGATAGTTGTAGCCTTATCGGTTTTCTTCTCAGAATTCGAGATGAGCGGCAGGCTTACGCACTCTATGCGTTGATCGCCGGAATACTCAGCAAACTTCGCCTGAACGAGTTTCCACGCATCGGGCTCAGTCAGTTGGTGAACCATTGAGACGTAGAGGACGGGGTTGATCAGTTCTTGCGGACGCCAAGCGTACTTCCCATCCTTGCTATGAAATATCGTATGGTTGACCTTTTCCTGCTCGCCAACTTTCCCAACACACACGTCCTGTAGGGCAACGCCGCTTAGTTTCGCGTCGATCTTACTCAGCATTCTGTCAAAGCCAAAATAGATAGGAAGATCAAAATCGAAGTAGCTTTCCGATTTCAGGAGGGCCTTTCGAGCGTCCGCGTCACTCATATCAATCAAGCGGGTATGCTCAGGTTCGTCAGTCATAATTACTCATCATTAAAATATGTATGGGAAGCGTAGCAAGAATTCGCACAAGCGCAATCACAGGAAGTGGGTCTCGGTAAAAAAACGAGGAACTCCATGCATCTAAAATAGAAGCAACAAGGAGTAACTCATGCCTCGTAAATCCCCCCACAGCCTTGGCGACCAAATCTTCGCCTACCTGCTCATCATCGTTTTCCTGCACTGGCTGAACTGATGCAGAGCCTCAGAGAAGGCGACACCGTCGTCATCAAGGCCTTCGATGACGTCCCCGAACACCTCTTCCTCGTCCATAGCGTCGAGGAGGATTGCGTGACCGGGGTTGCTCTCACCGGCCCTCTCGAGGGTGCCTACGGCGAGCCCCCGATCGAACTTATCCGATCGGTCCACCGACCTTAACGCGACCCCACAACACCCCTGAAACACTAACTGGAGCTCTGCTCCGGAAGGATGACTCATGTCCAATCGTATTCGTTACGCCTATCTGAAACAGCAAACATGGCTCTATCGCCGCAACTACCCCAAGGACGTGGCCCTCGTGCTCGGCGTCGCTGCATTCAAGCAATCCCTGAAGACCAGTGATCCCAAACTCGCCTCAGCCAGAGCAGCAGAGGTGAACACCCTCTACGAGGCAACCGTGGAACAGGCCCGGAGTGGCCTGAAGGTGCGGATTACTGACCCTGCATGGGCAGCGTCCCCAGCTGATGCCCTCGCCAACCTGCGCAGCACTCTCGACACCTCCGGGGGCGTCACGTTCCCTTCTCGGAACCGAGGGCCGGTGCCGACGGTGTTCGCCCTCTCACGGCTCTACCTGCGGCAACGCGGGGAGGAACTGAGGCCCGGGGGATACAAGAGTGTACGCTACTCGGTGGACCTGTTCAGCACCAAGTTCCCGGATCGCCCGATTACCTCTCTGACGCGGGAAGACGGACGATTGTTCCTCTCGCTGGTTCCCCGGCTCTCACGTCTCATCGGCAAGTCCCCCGCCACGCAGGGGAAGCCCATGGACGCTCTACTGGCCTTCTCCACGGACCGAAGGGACTGGATCACACCGCGAACTCAGAAGCGCATCTGGGGGCAGGTCAACCACTTCCTCGACTGGGCGGTCTACAACGGGCACCTCGCGCAGAACCCTTTCCGAACGATCAGGTTCGAGGGGAAGGTGCGACCTGCACCGTATGCAGTGCCGACCGACGCTGAGGTGAGGTCTCTTCTGCGAGAGGTGAACACCCCGATCTATCACCTGCTCCGGGTGTGTCTGCTGACGGGAATGCGGTCCGGTGAGGCGGCTGGCTTGCTAAGGGAAGACCTCCAGAGGAAGGGCAACCTCGGAACCTTCGCCCATGTCCGACCCAACCGTCTCCGAGAGCTAAAGACAGACGCCAGTGAGAGAGTCGTGCCTCTGCACTCGGAACTCGATCAGGTGCTTTCGCGGCTCCCCTCTGAGGGCCCACTCTTCCCCCACCTGACCGTTAACCAAGTGACCAAGGCGTTCACGCACCTGAGGGAGAAGCTGGGACTTCAGAGGCCGGGCCTCGTCTTCCATGGCACGCGTAAGTGGTTCATCACCCAGTGCGAGCGAACCGGTGTTCCGGAGCACTTCACGGCGTCTCTCGTTGGTCACCAGTCGGCACGGTCGGAGAACCAACTGACCTACTCGATCTACTCAGCCGGTATCTCGGACGAACAGAAGCGGGGTATCATCGATCAGATACGTCTGCCGTGCTGATCCCGGATATCGACGCCTTCGAGGAGCGGGCCGCTATCGTCGAGTTCGAGGGTGGGCTGTCCCGTGAACGGGCCGAAGACCTCGCGGCGCGGGCTCAGGGGTTCCGGGGGGCTGACCACTACTGGCAGTGGCTGGCCGATTACGTGGTGAAGCGGCAGGTACCGGAATAAGATTACCCTCGGCGGTTCCTCAGGGAGTTGCCGGGGGCGCACTTTTCTTTTTTTTGCCGTCTCAGTTCGAAACTGCATTTTGGTTCAGAAGCTGCTACTATCTTCGAGATTCAGGTAACGAGAGTGACTCAGGATGGTAGTGAAAAAGACTTCAGACGCGATCGGTTCTGCTAAAGCGGCACTGGACGTAAATGGTGACGGTAAGATTGATCATAAAGACTTTATCGAAGCCGCGAAGAAGACTGGGAGCAAAGTAATTCCGCCGAAATCAGCATTAGACGCGAATAATGACGGGGTCATTGACCACAGAGATGCGCTCATTGCGGCAAAGATTACTGGAGCTGCGATCGCTGGCGCAGGGGCAACTCTCGCCGCCGGAGCCTACGGTGGGGCGCTTGTGATCTCGGGTACTGCAGCATCCATCTCTACGGGAATAGTCAGCGTCGCGGGTGCCGCTGCAGGCGCGTTTACCGGGGTCATTTTGGGCACAGCAACTACGACCTCCTTTCTCGCAATGAAGACCGCAAGTGGAGCACTGGTTATCGTTGCCGAGAGTGCCGCTGCCGTCAGTCCGGGTCTTGTCTCTGCATTTTCTGCTCTGGGCTCCACCGCCGGTGCCATGAATAGTACCCTAGTTGCCAAAATAGCTGGACTGCCTGTTATCGAGGCGATCGCTGTTAACTCAGGGGTGTCCAAGGGCGCGTTGGTAATGATCTACGGCATCCCAGTGGCACGTGAAGTTGCTATCGCTGCTGGCTTGGTTTCCATCGTGATCGTCGGGGCCTATGCATATTTCCTTCTGAACAGCGGCGTTGAGAAGGATCAAGTCGCCGAGTTAGTCGGAGCTCCCTAGCCGCCGTGGTTCTCGGTAGCTATTCTGCACCCAGTGCCTTCAATATTTCTTTGCCGCCTTCACTCTCGGGGCCTAAACTCGCTGACTGGGCCTTGGCTGGATTGTAGAGGGTCACATTATCCGTGCCCGGTAGGTCCCAATCCTTGACTCGCCGGGTCACTATAACCGTCCGATTAGTATCTCGAGCAATTCGCTTTGCTGCGTCGCGCGCCGCGATGGCGGAAGGAATATTGACGCGGGCACCGAAGGACTTTGAATGATATGGCACCATCTCGAGGCAGGCGACCTTCTCAGCAAGCAAATCAAGTGCTTTCCCGTACCGTCCTCGAAACTTCTTTGCTGCAATCACTTCCGCTACACCGCGTAGCTTCTTTTCCCACCAAGAGAACCCAGACGTCCACGCCCACTTTGGATCCAGAAAAATGTGCTTTGTGGAGGTTTGTCGGATTGAAGAGAGAAGCTCTTCTCTGAACTCACTACTGTTGCTCTCGAGATAGAAATCATTGGCATCGAGACCCGGGTTCAGCAGTAGGATAACCACAGGAGCATTTCGAAGATCACCCAGATAGGGCTGCGGTAGTAGAGATAAATGGAGCTTACGCGCCTCCAACTTCACGTTTCTTAGCGCAGTTACATATTCGTCAAAGGATCGAAGCGGAGGTTCCTGAGCCAGTAATTTTCTCTCGAGAATAGGCTCATCGTCAGGGTGAATAAATCTGGGTCCGGTGAGTGGTGCTCGGTTCCAAAACTCGATTAATTTTTCGGGCATATCAAACTCAAACTTGCTCTAGTTCTCACTATCATACTGTTACTACGAGATAAGCAAAGTTGCTTCACTCCAGCGCTCCCAACACCCCCCGACAGCGTGTGCTCACCATTGCAAGAGACCGAGAGCAAGGGTAGCGGCTGGGATGTTGCTGCGGGTGATGGTCGTGGCGGTGTGAACGAGCTCGCTCAGTGACGTCGCCAACTGCACCCCTAGCACCCCCACCGTCGCTCCGCTCCTCCCCTAAACTGCCCCAAGGAATGCCCCAACTCCGTCACTCCCGGAGAAAAGGAGATGAGGGTCAAGGGCGAGCAAGGAATCCTACCATCCCAGCCAACCTCCTCTTCGTGATAGAACAACAGGCCTGAGGGCCACGAGTGGGCTGAAAGTGCCCCAAGGAATGCCCCACGT
>NZ_FQUV01000009.1 GCF_900129235.1 Litoreibacter ascidiaceicola
GAGTTGGCGGAACGCCTCGATATTTCCCAATCGCACCTTTCTGATATCGAACGATGCCGGAAAGTGCCAAGTCAGGAAATCGTTGCACGATACGCCGAAGAGTTTGATCTGCCAGTCAGTTCGATCTGGTTTTTTGACGAGAAGCTGACAGAAGGCACGACGCCGGGCGCTATCGAGAAAGCGCGTGGGGTTGTCGCTGACAAGATACTTGATTTTCTGAGGATGATCGAGCGGAAGCGAGCGTCATCATGACGAAGCGCCGCGACAAGTCCTATGCCCTCGATCAATGTGCCCTCTATCGGTGCAGCACACGCAAAAAATTGTTCAAACTATTACAGACCAGTTCCGAGAAGTTTGCTGAGTTGAAGGCCGCACCCGATCTCTACAAGCCTCTGCGCAAGAAGAAAAAAGACGGAACATTCCGTCCTGTCCTTGCACCACGGGGCGATCTGAAGCGTATCCAACGGCGGATCGGAGAGTTGCTGCTGCGGGTGAAAACTCCGGACTACCTGATGTCGCCAGTGCGCGGTCGCTCGAACATCGACAATGCCGCACGGCATCGCGGTGCAGCGGCGTTCCATCTTCTCGACATCGAAGATTTCTATCCGAGCTGCACAGCCAGCAAGGTAGCATGGTTCTTTGGCAAATATCTCGGGTGCCCTCCCGACGTAGTGAAGGTCCTCCTTGATCTCACAACGCTGAACGGGGTTCTGCCAGCCGGAAGCCCTGCCAGCCCATCGCTGGCCTTTTGGGCCTACGCTGACATGTGGGACGAGATTGATCAGCTGACCCGTGATGCCGGATGCCAGGTTAGCGTGTATGTCGATGACATAACAGTTTCTGGGCAAAGCGTTCCCGGGGTGCTGATCCATGCGATCAAGGAGCGGCTTGCCCACCATGGTCACAGCTTCAAAGCGTCAAAGGAAATCGGACAGATTAATGCGCCGGTCGTCGTGACGGGCGTCGTGGTGCGAGATCGAACGCTTCTCATGCCAAACGTCCAGCATCTGGAGCGTCATAAACTGAGGGCAGAGGTCGCGAAGCTGCCCGAAGGATACGAGAAGGCTCAGAAGATGGCCTCCCTAATAGGGCGTGAAGGTACCGAGCGACAAATCTTGGCGCGCAATAATGTTCACTGATTTTCAATGATGGATTTACATGACGACTGTTTTCTTTTCCTACTGCCACGCTGACGAAGCACTACGAGACCAGCTAGAACGCCAGCTTAGAATCCTTCAGCGTCAAGGCCTGATAGAGACCTGGCACGACCGCCGTATTGAGGCTGGGCAGGACTTCGCCGGTGAGATCGACGCGCACATTGAAGCCGATGAGATCATCCTACTGCTGGTAAGCCCAGATTTTCTAAACTCTGACTATTGTTATGAGATCGAGATGACCCGTGCGCTGGAACGGCACAAGGCGGGAGAGGCCATCGTGATCCCGGTCATTTTGCGCGATTGCCTCTGGCATGGCGCACCCTTCGGCAAGTTGATGGCCACGCCAACGGACGGCCGACCGGTCACGCAATGGCCAGATATCGACCATGCGTTCCGTCTCGTCGCCGAAGCCGTTCAGGCAGCAGCAAAGCGCATAGGTAATTCACAAGCGGTCACCAGGCCGTCTGCGGCACCCAGCAACATGCAGAATACGCAGTCAGTCAACAGGTCGACACCGGATCAAGTGATCCGGTCAAGTAATCTTCGGGTGGCCAAAACGTTCACGGATCGTGATCGTGATGCATTCCAGACTGAGGCGTTTGATTTCATGGCAAAATATTTCGAGAACTCGCTTTCTGAATTGTCTGTTCGCAATCCCGAGATTGACGGGTCGTTCCGCAGGCTTGACGCAAATCGCTTCAGCGCTGTTGCCTACCATAACGGTCAGGCTGCGAGCCGCTGTACCGTATTCATGGGGGGGGCGGCATATGGGGGCATTGCTTACACTGCGACCGAAAATGCAGACACCAACGGGTTCAATGAGAACCTAACCGTCGAGGCCGATGAGCAAACCCTGTATCTGCGGAGTATGGGGATGGCACACTTCGGCCAAAACAGAGACCAGAAGCTGACGTTTGAGGGTGCGGCAGAAACTTACTGGCAGATGTTTGTGCAGCCACTTCAGTGACAACTGCGGCACCTTCAAAGGTTTCTGTTCTCTTTTTTTCCGATGTTTTCATCAAGGTTGCGAAACCTGCTTGGCGGGATGACGGAAAATCACGGGCGCGAGGCCAGTCTCGGGATCATTCTCGTTTAGGGCAATTTTCCATGACCTAAATACTGCTTCGATGGGTGACCTGTCAGGCTTGGTACCTGTCAGCGGACAGTTGACTTTGTTCTTCATGGGCCCCCGGGACTGAAATGCACATAAGCCAAAGGCACCGTTCCACATGACGATGTCGCCAATTTCAGGTGAGGCATAGCCTCCCATTTGGATATCCCCAGTGGGGTCGAGCACCAGCTTCCAGTCCTGGCCATACGAGAGGCAGAGGTCAGGTCTGTGCTCCACATAGTGAATACTGAATAGGTCATCGCCTTGGTCGTGCATTGTAACGAAACCAAGATCCTTATCGAGTTTGACAACAAGCATGGCCAGTTCAGCCCCTCTGCCAAAGTTGCAGAGACCAATTTCTCCCACTTCGAAGTCGGCCATGGGCCTGAGAGTTGTTGAAAATAGAACTTCCATAAGATCACCTAAACTGGCTGCATGTTGTTGTAGAATTTCGTACCCTGCCGTGAGGCCGGTGATACCGGAAGGTGGGATAGTACAAGAGGGACAAAATCAATGGAACTAGCTGAAGGGTTGCATTTGCACACGATCAAAAAATTCAAGTTTGATGGCCATTTGTTTGAAATCAAGATGATCACCGATGAAGACGGTTGGAACTTAAAGGTCTTTGTCGATGGGAAACCAACAAGAGTGGACGGCAGTGTGAGCCATGAAGTCCTGCAAGACGCGGCGCACTACAAAGTTGGCGATCCGCGCGAGATAATCGCAGACGCGTTGGAAAAGCACATCAAGGATAGCGCAGGTTAGCGTAATTGTTTGCCAAAAACGGTCAGTTGCGCAACACTCCCCTGCCCCGCTGAGGCTCAACGACCCCCTAGACAATCGCCGGGCCAAGAAAAACAGGACTATGATCGCAGCGGAATCCGAATCCCCTACCCCTGTCGGAGTGTTGCGAATATGTGTTGCGAATTAACTTGATTGAGCAACAAGAAAGCGCAACAATCCAGCTATGCAGTTGGGCTACGCTAGAGTTTCTACGGATGACCAGGCCACCGCCGCGCAGCTCGATGCGCTGAGCACAGCGGGTTGCGGGCGCGTGTTCGAGGAACGTGCGTCCGGTGGCCGTTGGGATCGGCCGGAGCTGCACCGGATGCTCGACCAGCTCCGCCAGGGCGACGTGGTGATCGTCTGGAAGCTCGACCGGCTGTCCCGGTCACTCAAAGACCTTCTGTCGATCATGGAGAAGATCGACGCGGCCGGGGCCGGATTCCGTTCTCTTACCGAGGCCATCGACACGACCACGCCCGCTGGGCGCATGATGATGCAGATGGTAGGCGTTTTCGCCGAGTTCGAGCGCGAGATGATCCGCGAGCGCACCCGCGCCGGTCTGGAGCGTGCGCGCAAGAAAGGACGTCACCCAGGGCGCAAGCCGAAGCTTTCCGACGATCAGCGTCGCGAAGTCCGCGACCTGGTGCGATCCGGCAAGCGCACAGAGGCGGAAGTCGCGCGCCTGTTCAATGTCCATCGCTCAACGATCAGCCGTGTCATGCGGGAGGCGTCACCCGATGCAGCAGCTTGAGATGTTTCCCGAAGACATCCGCATCGAGCGCGTGGACCACGATGCCAATATGTATCGGTTCTATCGGCTGCGGCTGATGCCTGACCTGTTCGGCGGCGTCTCGCTTCTGCGCGAATGGGGCCGCATCGGCACCCAGGGTCGGCACAGGATCGACTGTTTCGAAGATGCCGGTCGCGCTGCCGACGCGATGGTTGCGCTCTACCGGGCGAAGCAGAAACGGGGCTATCAACTCGCCGGGTGAGGTTTGATGTGGGGGTGCTCAAGCCCCCTGCCCCACGATTGCGGCCGTCCGGGCTGAGTGCGGCGAAGGCTACCGAAGAGCCCCACCGGAACAATTGATTTTGTGCTGCGTGCACTCGCAGCATGGATATTGCGGCAATAGCGCAAAATCCTATGCCGCAGCGCCGCGAGAAAACTGGTCATTCATGCCAACCGCAGCGAATTCGAAACGCCCAAGGATCATGTCGCGGGACAAAGCAGACTCGTGCAGGTTCGGCTCTTGTTGAAGCAGCACTTCCAAAATTAGGTGATTTAGGTTAAGCTTTGGCTGACAAAATGTCCCAACAAACCCCGAGCGTGTGATAGTCGGTTTTACCTGGTGGTGACTTCTGGTTGTCGATTTTGTTGCCTTCGGGCGTAAGAACTCGGAACCAGGCACCGTGCTCATGATCGATCAAATGGTCCCAAGCGTAGCACCAAATCTCGTGGTAATTTTGCCGATAGGTTTCTTCGCCGGTGCGCTGAAAAAGCCTCCAGGCTGTGGCTGCAGCCTCGCTGTTTACCCAATAGTATTTCTCTCGCGCACAGGGAGTGCCGTTTGGCGCGAAGCCATAGATCAATCCGCCCAGTTCTTGATCACGACCATGCTCCATTGCCGCCCCGAACAGGGCGATTGCACGAACCAGATACCATTTTTGCGGTCGGATCTGATCGAGCGTCAGAAGCAATCGCGCCCATTCAACAAGATGTCCGGGCTGGATACCCCAGGGTTTGAATAGGTCATTCGGCTTGTCTTTGTGATAATCGTGGTCCGGCGCCCAGTTGGCGTCGTAGTGCTCCCAAATCAACCCGCCGGTTTTATCCGAAAGCTCCATTGTGAATTTATAGGCCAAGGCTTCTGCTCGATCCAGATAGCGTGTTTCGCCGGTTGCCCGAAAGGCGGCAATGCACCCTTCACAACTGTGCATATTGGCGTTCTGGCCGCGATACGGGCTGAGGTCGGACAGATCGGCGTTGCGCTCATCTGCATAAGCGCCGTGATCGGGTTGCCAGAACTGCGTCTCCATGAAGTTCCAGATATGGTTCAGCGTCGGGCGTGCTTCCGCGATCCCCGCCTCCAGCGCAGTGGCGCTGGCAATCATGACAAACGCATGGCCGTATGCCATAACTTCGCCGTGCGTTACCTTTCCGTTTCGCAATTGCCAAGCATACGCGCCGTTGTCCTGACGGTGTGTGTTTTCGAGAAACTCAAGTCCGTGCAGGGCCTTGTCCCGGTGCTGTTGTGCACCCCGTTTCCGAAAGGCCAGGGCATAGTTGAAAACGAAGCGGCACGAGCTTACCAGATGGCGCAACTCGCTGTCATAGATGCGCCCATCATCCTCGAAACAATGGAAAAAACCGCCATCTGGATCGACCGCCCGGTCTTCATAGAACGCAAGGGTTTTCGAAATGTGATCGTTCAAGAACGACACAGATTCAAAATCCGGATAAGCAGGGTTGGTGGTCATCTTGTTCGCCAATTTTTCAGTTTCCACTGGGTTACTATTAGGCGATCGGGCAGCGAAGAGCCTGACCTGTCAGCGCGCGCTCAAGCTCTTCGGCAACCAATCTTTGAACCCGCTTGTCCGATCCTTGCGAATAAAAGGCTGCGTGAGGAGTGAGCAACAGATTGGGCGCTGTTCGCAGTGGCGAATCCGCAGGTAGCGGCTCTACGCAGAACGCATCCAATGCCGCACCTGCGATAGTGCCGTCATGCAAAGCAGCAACCAGATCTTCTTCGTTCACGATCGCACCACGCGAGGTATTGACCAGGAAACCGGTCGGGCCGAGTCTTTTTAACAGCGACGCGTCTATCATCCCGGTTGTCTGCGGCGTGGCTGCGAGGTGCAGTGAAATTACGGTGCTGATCTCGGCCAGTTCTTCTAACGCTACCATGCGGACATCGGGCGGAACCGACGACGGATCAAGGTGCGGATCATAGGCGGCAAACTGGAACCCAAACGAACTCATCTTGCGATAGGCAGCCTGTGCGATCCGACCGAACCCAACAAAGCCAACCACGGTCTCTGAAAACAGCGGAATGGCGGCGCGGTCCAGGCTTGGATTCCACGCACCCGTTCGGATGGATTTGTCAAACTCACCGAGTCGGCGTAGCAGAAAGCCAACCATCGCCGATGTGTGTTCTGCGACTTCTTCTGTGGTGCCATCTGGCAAATTTGCAACCCGAATACCGTGCTCGGTCGCAGCGGCGACATCGACTTTGTCGTAACCCGCCCCATATTTCAGAATGTAGCCGCCCTCATTAAGGCCTTCGATCATCTTTCGGGTGACTGGAAAGTGCGCGCCTTGTGACAGTAATATTTGGGCGCCAAGGGCGGCATCGACAGCTTCTTCGATTGATGCATCCGACAGGACAAGCAGTTCGGCGCCATGTTTCTCGGCAGCGTGCCGTTCGGCCGAAAGATCGGCCAGAACATTGTCCAGCAATACAACACGGGTCATGAGTTTACCTCTTTCATGCGTTTCAGTGGCTTCAAAGGATTCTGGCCCATCAGTCCAAAATCCAGAGAGCGATCTGCGGGAAGGCCAAAACCAGACCGAGTACGGTGATCTGGATGCAGACGAAGGGCAGCGTGGATTTGTAGATTTCTTCCAGCGTGACGTCAGGCGGAGCAACGCTTTTCAGATAGAACGTGGCAGGCCCGAATGGGGGCGACAGAAACGCAACCTGAATCGAAATCGAAAACAAGATCCCGAACCAGACCGGATCGAACCCCAGATCCTTCACGATCGGAATGAAGATCGGGATCGTCAGAAGCAGAATGCCGACCCAATCAAGGAACATTCCCATCAACAGGAAAATGCCGACCATTATCATCACGATCACAATCGGCTCGAACGGTAGACCCGTGAAAAGCTCACCCAAATAGGCGGTGCCTCCAAGGCGCGTATAGATCCCGACAAGGGCGTTCGCTCCCAGCCCAAGCCAGATCAGGGCACCGATTGATGTGATCGTCTGCCGCAGGCTTTCGGTGACCACCTTAAAGCTGAGCTCGCGGCGCAGGGCTGCGAACAACATGACTGAAAAGGCGCCGATCGAAGCGGATTCGGTAATGGAAGCAACGCCGCCATAGATCGATCCAAGCACCGCAGTGATGATCAGAAGCGGCACGATCATCCCGCTGGCAATTTTGGCTTTTTCGCGAAACGACAACTTGCTTAGTTCGGCATCCTCGGAAGATGTGGGCGCCCAATGCGGTTTGAGATTGGCCATGATCAGGATGTAGGTAATGTAGCTTGCCGCAAGCAGCAGGCCCGGCGTGATCGCAGCTTTGAACAGGTCACCAACCGAGATGTTCGCGGCCAGGCCAAACAGGATCAGAACGATTGACGGTGGAATCATCGTCCCAAGCGAACCGCCCGCACAGATCGTGCCGATCGAAAGACCGCGGTTGTATCCCAACTTGATCATCTGCGGCAGGGCCAGCAAACCAAGAAGAACCACTTCGCCCCCCATGATGCCCGACATCGCCGCCAGGACGACAGACACCAATACGGTCTGGACTGCCGTTCCTCCCCGGAAATTTCCGGATATAACCTGCATTGCAGCGAACAGATCCTTGGCGATGCTGGTCCTCTCCATCAGAGAAGCCATGAAAATGAAAATCGGAATTGAGACAAAGACGTAGGCTGTGGAAAGGCCGTAAACCTTGAGGGAAATCAGCGAGATGCCCTTGGGTCCGATCCAGACGAGCAACAGCACGGCAGCAACCGTCATAGTCACCCAGGAAAGCGCCATGCCGGTCAGCATAAGACCAAACAGGAGCACCAATGCGATGATTGTCATGCCACCAAGGCCGATGACGTCGAGGCTGAGAAAATCAAACATCGTCATGTCCTTCGGCCGGACGTTGCGCCTGCAACAGCGTTTCGTCTTTTGATGTGGTGGTCTCTGGGCCGTTTTTGATCAGTTGAAACAGGTGAGACAGGAGCTGAAGCACAATCAGCGTCGCGCCAATCACGATCATTGGTTTTAGGATCTGTGGCGACGGTGGATCCCAAGGAGTTCCGGCCGTCTCACCCCGTATTAATGCGCGCTCCGCCGGCCCCCAGCCGGACCAGATCAGCACGGACATGGCAAAGATTCCCATGCAATTTCCGAAGATATCAAGGCCATAGCGGATGCGGGGTGATACCATGTCATGGATGACGGTGATGCCGATGTGGCGCCGTTGCTGGGTGACATAGCCGCCCGCGATGAAATAACCGGTGGCGCAGAGCATGACCGTCAGTTCGAACGCCCAGATCGTTGGTTTATCAAACAGATAACGCGCAAAGACCTCGTAAACAGAAATCAGAATGGCAATTGCAAACAGATATTTTCCAAATTCACCCGCATAAAAGTTTATCCAACCTATAAACGTGTCAGGTTTTAGCAGCGCCTGCTGCTCTTCTCCTGCCGCATGACGAATTTGATCGTCATCAACAGTGCGTTTCATTTCAGTTTCCACTTTGCCCCTCCCCTGACGCATCTTGGTCGTGCAGTACGCCCCAATACTTGCCGCCCTGCACTGTTGCATGTGCAGGGCGGCAAGCTGGTGATACGAACCTTACTCGAGCATACCCATCGAGCGCATGAAGTTGATGTTCAGGTCGTAAGCTTCCTGTGCCAGGTCCGATTCTTTGGCGGCATCCTCCCAGGCGCCTTTGGCGATTTCACGCAGCGCATCACGATCTGCAACAGACCAGTCGATGATGGTGAGACCGGTTTCAGCAGCATTGGCTTTGTCTTCGGCAACAAGACGGCGATCACGCTGGTCGACCCACATCATCAGGTCCAGGCTCATGGCCTGGAACCAGACATCCAGAGCCACTCTGCTGCCTTCGCTCAGGCTGTCATACACGTCACGGTTAACTGTGAAGTAAGAGCCGGGCATCGAGTGGATACCAGGAAAAAGCGGGTATTTTGCGACTTCATGGAAGCCATTGTCTTTGTTCACACCATAGTTCGAGGCGTCGGCTGCATCGATCACGCCTTTGTCGAGCGACGTGTAAACTTCTGAAAACGGCAGCGGTACGGCGACCGCACCGGCGCGGGAAAAGATTTCAGCTGCCAAGCCTTCGGGCGAGCGAATCTTAAGGCCCTCCAAATCAGCCACGCCATTGATTGGCACCGCGGCAACAAAAGCTTCCCGCTCAAATGATCCGCAACCGACAACGACAACATTGTCGGTGTATGTGTCGACGATTTTCTGCAGCATCTCCCTACCACCACCGTGGTAACAAAGCTGCATCATCTGCAGCGGGGTATCATATCCGGCGACCAGATCGCCCATGATGGAAAACGCAGGGTCGATACCCGCAAAATAACTCGGCAAGACAAAGTCGCCGCCCAACAGGCCCTGATCGATTGCATCAAGCGTTTCGCTGTGCGGTACAATCGAGCCACCTGAGACCAGCTCAAGTTCGACTTCGCCATCGGTCATCTCTTCAAGCTTGGGGAGCCAGTTATTGATGATATGCTGGTTCACACCGCCAGAAATGTCCCCGCCGACCTGAATTTGAACCGTTTCGGCGACCGCTTGGCCCGACATAGCTAAGGGTGCCGTCAGGGCCAGTGCAGCCAGTGTTGCAGAAATCCTATTCATTTGTGTCCTCCACTTGGATGAATACCGCGCCAGTTACCTTGACGCCGATGGTCGCCTTGGTTACATACATATGTATATAAGTCAAGGCAGGTATGTACATATGTACACGCCGCAGAGGAGTGAACCGATGAACGCCAACCCCCAGTCACATTACAAAGCCGGTTTTCTGACCGCGCTCACCACACCATTCACCGCTTCGGGCAAGATTGACGGCAAAGCCGTAAGCGCTCTGGTGCAGAACGCAAAAAACCTCGGGCTGGACGGTCTCTATGTCGGCGGCTCAACCGGTGAGGGCTTTCTGCTGTCTCCCGAAATCAGAGCCGAGCTTTTTGAATCTGTTGCCGAAGCCGCCGACGGCAGCCTGAAGCTGATCGCGCAGGTTGGTGCCATCGAGGTGGCCCACGCCGAAAGAAACGCGGTTTCTGCGGCCAAAGCGGGGTTTCACGAGGTTTCCTCGACGCCACCGATCTATTTCAAGCATACCTTGGCTGAAATGAAAGACTATTATCGCGATCTGCAAAGCGCTTGCGACCTTCCGATGGTGCTATACAACATCCCAGCACTGACGGGCGTGTCGCTGCCCAACCAGTTCTTTTTCGATTTGTCTGAAGATATGAACATCTCCGGCATCAAATATACGTCGACCGACATCATCCAACTGGTCGGCTTGCTGGATGGGCTAAAGGACGTTCCGGTGTACTACGGTGTTGACGAAATGCTGGTGGCAGGCCTTTCAGTTGGCAGTCATGGCGGGATTGGCTCAACCTACAACATTCTCGGGCGTGAATACCGCGAGCTGGCAGAATACCTGGCGTCTGGAAATCTTTCTGCCGCAGACGAGCTGCAAGCCAGAGCCAATCGTTTCATTGATGTTCTGGTTTCCGTTGGAATGCCAACAGCGTTGAAGGCGTGCCTTGAAATAAGAGGGCTATGCTCTGCGCGGCCCATGCGTCCGTTCCACGCTGTTTCAAAAGACGATATGAAAAGACTTGAGGTGGCACTCGAAAAACTTGACCAAAAGTGAGGTAGAGCAGATGCGGGCAGATCAAAAAGCGAAAGATGCGGCTGATGGGCCCGGAAGTGCACGCCTTTTTGAAGCCGTTGAACGGAGGATTCTTAATGAGATTGTAAGCGAAGAACTAAAGGTCGGTGATCCGCTTCCCTCTGAAAAAGAACTGATGGAAGCTTTTGGGGTTGGACGCCCAGCGGTTCGCGAAGCTCTATCCTCGTTAAGAATTAAGGGATTTTTGGAAGTTCGGCGGGGGGAGCGACCGGTCGTCAGCCCGCCGAATACCAGCCCTTTGCAGGAATTCATGAGCGACTTTGGACGCGTGCTTTCGTTGAGCGAGGATGGGGTTTATCAGCTGACCGAGATGAGAAGGTTGATGGAGTCGGCCCTTGCCTGGGAAGCCGCCAGCAAGGCTACCGAACAGGACATTTCTGATCTCATGCGGATCAACGAAGAGAATGCGTCAGATATTGATGCACCAGAGAAGTTTATAGCCGGTGATCTCCGGCTTCACCGGAAGATCTTTGAGATAAACAAAAACCCTCTTTTTGAGGTATTTTATAAGTCGTTTGTCGCCTGGCAGATGCCGCTCCGAAACGACACCAGCCAAAACGCGCTTGAAGTGACCCAAATGCAGCATACAGCGATAGTGGAGCAGATCGCAAAACGGTCACCCGAAGGTGCCTATTCAATGATGAATGCGCACCTCTATCGAACGCAAAGCCGCCAAGTTGAGCAAGCACGCAAGCGACAATTCGATAAAGAGTAACACGATTTGACCAACGACGGGGGTCGTTCAAGCGCGCTGGCGTGGCAGGGCTTTCAGCATTCATGCCAGGTAGGCCAGTTTTTATGAAGGTTGAGCACTCAGAACGGATCAACATCTGAGAATCTTGACGAACGGCAGGAGCCGTTCGTCAATTCGAAGCGGTCACGGCCGCTTGATAATTCCTACGGCAGCGCTGAGCCCCCTTTGCAAAATGCTGCGCCAGGGTTTGGACGATCGCGATGCGTGCACCGCGTATACGGTGGTTCGTATTGCCACCCGTCCTGCGTTTTGTTGTATACGCACTGTTCAGATAGCCGCTACTAAGGCCGCTGCAGCTAATTGGCGCTCTGTCCGTGACCTGATTGTTGAGCAATCGTGTAACGAAAGGGAAGATTGCGACTGCCAGATTTTACCATCTTCGATGGAGCGCTCTGACGAAATCCGCTGCGCTGCCAAAAGATCGCTGCTGCACGTGCGAAGGAATGCTGCGTCAGCAATAGCCGCACTTGCACAGGTCCGCTCCGTCCCGCTCTGCCGTCCTTCAAACTTGGTGCGGAGAACGACTGGTTTAGTGAATTACGCGCGTTCAATGGTTGCGTTACACCTTACCCATCTCAGCCAGAAACCCCCTCCGCCTGCCTCAGCTGCTCTTCCAGCCCTCCCAGATCATCCACAGCCAGATCGAGACGATCTCGGTCGCCACCGTCGCGTTCCTCAAGCTGCATTTCTTCTTGATCTGCAAAGTTCATTTCTTGCTGTCGCTGCCCTTCTTCGACAACGACCTGAACTGCCCCCGACCGTTTTTTGACCCGAGAGACCGATTTAGCCGCGCTTACCTGTTGTGGACCGCTTAGGCGCTCATCCTGCTTATGAGATTTCGCGCCTATTCCGTCTTGGTTCGCATTCTGCCCTGACTCTCCCGATTCAGAGCCTGATCCCCCTGCCCCACCTCCACCCATCACCGGAAACGGCAACTCCCCTGTCTGCGCGCCATGGATCGCCGCAAACAGCCGATCATCAAAATACTGGGTTCGTTTCGCCCGCACGGGCATCTGCGCATCCACGACCATGATAATTTCATCAAGCGGCAGCCGACGCGCTTCATCTTCGGGCAGTAGAGATGTTTCTTCCGTCCGTGTGGACTGACTGCGCCCCTCAAATGGATTCTTGCCAATGGACCGCGACCGCGTGATGACCGTCTTTGTCGTCTTGCCCACGGCCTTGCTCAGCTCCTCAATGGTCTTTTCATCCGAGGGGGTGAGGTAGAGCTTTACGCCCGCATTGCCCTGCAACGCGCGTCGGGTGTTTTCGCCGTAGATTTCATCGAGGGCGGGGATGGTTTGTGTGACCACCGCCAAGTGGCCGCGATAGGTGCGCAGGGTTTCAATGCTCTCGACCACAATGGGCATTTTGCCGAGGCGGTTGAACTCATCGAGCATAATCATCACGGGCCAAGGCTCATCTTTGCCCGGTTCCTTCTCTTGCATCGCCGAGAGAAGGTCCGAGAAAAACAACCGGATCAGCGGAGCGAGTGGTTTCACCATCAGGGGCTGCACGACCAGATAGACCGTGAAGGGCTTCTTGCGGATCGTACGAAAATCAAAATCCGAGATCTGCGTCGCCTCATCAATCGCGGGGTTCTGCCATTGGTCCAGACCTGAGGTCATTAGAAGCGAGACATAAGAGGTCAGCGTGTCGTTGTTGGTTGAGGCCAGCCGCGTAAAGATCAACTTCGCGGCTTTGTTGTTGATCTCATGGCCCCGCGCCACATATTCTTTCTGCTTGTTGCCACCCGAGGCCGCGATCCGGTAGATCTCGCCCAAGTTGGGCTTCTTACGCTGGAAGGCCAGCAAGCCTGCAGCCACAAACAGATCGATGCCGCCTTTCAGAAGGCCCTGAACGCGATCATTGTCGCTTTGCAGGAACAGGGTCGCCAATAGCTGCAATTCCATCTGCTGGCGCGCAGGGTCCGTCAATTCATAGATGCGCAAAAGCGGATTGTAGCGATGCGTCCGCTTGCCTTCCCAGTCCGTGGGCGCAAAGCGGTAAACCTTGTCGCCCTGGGCCGCACGATGGCGCGCTGTCGCCTCAAAACATTCGCCCTTTACATCCAACGTGACGGCGGACCCCTGCCATGTCAGCAGGTTCGGGATGACAAAGCCACTGGTTTTACCGCGCCCCGTTGGAGCTACGATCAGGGCATGGGGAAAGACCTTAGAGGTGATGTAGCGGGCCCGCGACTTTGGGCTGCCCAATTTACCGAGGATGAAACCAGTGCCGGGTTTACCAAAGAAGCCATTGGCTTTCATCTCGCCGCGCTTTTGCCAATGGGTCTGACCAAAGCGCGTGAGGGCGGACCCGGACATGGCAAGGCTCATCATCAGCCCGGCGACGGCAGCACCGCCGATGATCAGATTGATCAGTTGGAAATCATCAGGCCGTCTATCTCTGATCCAGAGGTAATTCTGCGCGATATATCCAAAGTCGATATCGGCGCCGAATCCAAGCGCCTTAAAGGTCAGCACAGCCGAGGCAATGGTATAGCCCATTGCACCTGCCACCAAAGTGACCAGAGCCACCCCGATGGCAATCCAAGCCTTGCCCATGGATCCACTCAATGGACCTGCCCCCGCTCAGTCTCGCCGTCAATGTCCGAAGCGCGATGTCTCTCGACTTCAACGTCTGCCAACTCATCGACGACCTGTCGTAACGCATCCGAGTTTGCGGTTGCCGCATCCGATTGCAAATAGACCTTTGCGGCATAGAGCCGGTCGAGGCGATCTTCGATGACATTTTTCAAAGCGTCGCTGTCGCCCTCCTTCAGGCGATCCAGCTGTGCCGCGTCCAAAACCCGCGCCACCTCGGTGCGGAACGCCTCGCGATCGTTTTCTGTCTCAAAGGGCGACGACAACTCCCCTGCCCGTTCATGGGAGAGAACACGGGACAGTTCGGGCGTCTCATTTTGGTCCGTCTCGCGATCCGCAAGGCGTATCTCCTGTTCAGCGTCGCGCGCTTCGTAGACCCGTGCGTAAGTGTCGCCGAGACCCTCCGCCAGCTGCTCGGGCATATCAGGATATCGCGTCTGTAGATCGCGCGCGACGGACACGGAGATTGGCGTGCTGCTGTGCGCTCCCAAACGCGCCGCCTCAACTTCAATGATAATCCGGTCTGCTGCGGCCTGATCTACGATCACCGCCCTGCTCTCCTCATCCGTGCGGATCACATCGGTCGGGCGCGCAATCAGCTCTGGATGATCGCGCAGATAATCACGCTGTTCGTCCTCCAAACGCTCTACGGCAAGGCTTTCGATCACAGCTTCGTCTCTGTTATCAATCCGAGACTCGACGCGAACGGCATTGGCAGCGGTTTCGATCAACCCGTCTGTGACATGCGCCTGCACCTCGCGGGCGTCTTCAATGACCCCGTCACGGCGCAGCACACCTTCCCGCTCCAACATGGTCCCCAACTGAACATGCACATCATTGAGAATATCCCGCGCCTGTTCCAAATCCGCGCGGCGCTCAAGGTTCAGTTCCTTCGCCTCGGCCACTTTGGACAAATCGTCCGCAATCCATTGATGTTCCAGAGCCGCGTTTTGCGCCCCTGTCTCCATCCGGGCCACAACCTCTGATGTACTGATCCCAGTTCCGCGGAGTGCTGCATCGACGCGGGCGCGCACCCGGGGCTCGACAAGACGCTCCAACTGGCTTTGCTGAATGTTGGCCTCAGAATAGACCCCACCTTCTGACGGGACCTCCGAGAGGGAATTGGACCGTAGCCCGAGCGGCTGCATATGCTGCACCCGCGCTTGAATTGCGTTGAGGGACTTCTCCAGCGCGGGCCGCTCTGCATCTGGTTTTGCGGCGATCAGGTCTGTGATGTTGGTGACCTTTTCCGCGTAACGGCTGCGCAGATCCTCAAAAGACTCGTCTTCGGCCATGTAAATGCCTCCTGCGGTTTCAACGTGACCACCCTTCGCCAGTACCTCGCCGGCACGGAACAGAACCTCAGCAATGTCTTCGCGGTTCTCAGAGGACGCCTCGGCCGCCAGCGAGTGGAACGCCACGCGTGTATTTGCGATCTCGGCGAGTGTTCGGGTCAGATCCTTGCCCACCCGTTCGCGCTCAACTGGCACCCTGCCCTCTTCTTTGGCAGCATAGACCTCGCGGGTCTTGGCTGGGTAATGCACCTCGCCGCGATCTATCCGCCGCGTGGCTTCCAATCGGACGCCGTAGGTTTCAGCCTCTTCGACCATGGCGAACCGGAAGTCGTCATAGTTGAACCGATGATTGCGGGCCAAATAAAAGAACTCACCCTCTTGCGAGCGGCGGTTCAACACCAGATGCGCATGCGGGTGGTCGCGGTCTTCATGCACAGCAATGATGTAATCGAAGTGCCCCTTATCGGTTTGGAAGAACCGCTCGGCCACATCCGTAGCGATGTCGCGCACATCCTCTCCGCGCGTGCCAATCGGGAAGGACATCAGCAGATGTGTGGTCTGCCCAAGCTTGGGTTTGAACCCGCCATCCCACCGCTTGGCAAAGCGCTCGGTGAGGTCTTTGATCTCGCCGCGATCAAGCTTGGATTTGCCATCCAGGAATCCGCTGCTGTCGACGATGTGGGTGGACTTCGTCGTGAGGTATTCGAGCTGGTTTGCGAGCTGTGATTTGTTGTGCGTGCCCCCGCTGCGAATGGCCTTAAAGACAGCCGCGCGATGACCTGCGGCGGCACGCACAAGCTGCTTTTGCTTGGAGGCATGCAGTCCCTGCATCGAGCCCCGGATCCGGCTCCAGCCATCGCGGAACACCTCGCCCGTAACAGCGTCTACCGCAGCGGCGGTCCGTGTCGCATCATTCAGCCGCATGAGCAAACTCCCTCAGAGCGGCTGTCGCTTCCAGTTGCATCGCGTCACGGCGGCGGCGCACAAGCAGATCAATCTCGTCTGCACTGTCGAGGATGAACCTTGCCAACCCACGCATCTGTGCAAGTCGCAATCCCGAGAACTCAGCACCAGTTCCTTGCCCCGCCCGATTGGCCTTCTGCATCTGCTTGGCAATCTGAGCGACACCGTTTCCAATCTCATTCAAAGAGGCGCGATAGCGCGCCATCTCTGCCGCCAACGATGTGTCCGCCACAAAGGTGCCACCCGCCGCTTGCATCAATCGGCGCAGCCCTTCCGAGCGCGTCTCGATCCCCGCTGACGCTAGCACCGCATCGAACGCTGCCATCTCCTCGGAGGTCACTTTCACACTCACCGCCAAGACCGGAACCGCCGTATCGCGCTGGCGCTCTGCGTCACTCTTCACCGTGTATTGCACCGCCCGCGGTGTGACCCCGAACCGCTTCGCGAGCACGGACGTGGAGACTCCGCTCATAGCTTCGCGCACGATCTCCATGCGTTGCGCATCAGTGAGACGTTTTGAGCGAGACATGCGAAGAAAGACCTCCTATTTCCTGCCACCTTCATACAAGGCTGCACCCACCATACGAAACTATACTAATATGTCAATAATATACTTACGGTGAATTGGCGCGCAGGCAGCCTTGTATTCCGTTTAACGCCGAGCACCGCAGGTGCGAGGCCGCGCCCGAAAGGGCGCCAACCAACACCAGCCTCATGCTCTAACATGGGCCGCTCTCAACAGGGCACGCGCCTGAGGTCTGTCTGAACATGTAATGTTCGGACAGAATTGAGGCGTCGGGACAGAACTCAACCGACTGGGCTGACAGACTGGGTCAAGGGAGGCCAGAATTACTTGCCAATTCTCTGCCGCAAAAATCTGAAGTCCCCGCCGATAGGTTTTTACGGATGGCACCCTTGAGGCTGGCTGGCGGCTCTGTCGCAGCACTTCTTCAGCCTCAGCAGAAACCATCAGGACTGCTTTGCAGTCCTGTCATCGGCAACCGTGACCGATGCCGAAGGCAGTGGTCTCAACGGGACCCGCCGCGATCTCTGGAACAGAGATAGGGCCGCCTTACGGCGGCCCATCCTCGGGGAGGATTTACTCTTGGGGTTCCTTTGAGCTTGGTGGAAACATCACCAGCTCTTGGACACCGACGGGGAAGTCGAGCTTGAGGCTGAAGAACTCCGAGCCATCCCCGTTGCGGGTGTTGCGGAACATCGCTCCGACGCGTTGGAAACGGGTGCGCTCGACGCCTTCGCCATCGGTGTATTTGACGGGAACTGTTGCGACGTAGTGGTTGGTCATTTGGGTCTCTCCTTTTTGCGATGAGGATCAAAAGGCATGGGGGCATCAGGACCGGTCGCAAGGGCAAATGCGGAGGGTCCGCGCCACAGGCGTGGAAGCCGTATTTGTGCTTGCCGAAGCAAAGCGCAGGGCACGAGCGGTCCGACCCCGTGCGATCCACATCAATGCGCAAAGAGAAGAAACCAAAATGTATGCCCCCACATCGCAGTCGCCACGGTTCTCGTTGATCTCGATGCAGGTGAAGGTCGGGTTCGCTTTGATGCAACGTGTTGGGGTTTGGTCTGTCGCGCACAACGAAAAGCAGGGCGGTTGTTCAGCCTCGGGCGAAGTCCAGTTTTCCGGTGTTGAAATGGCTCTGACGTTATCGGCACCAAGCTTGAGGACGTGGAGGACAGCTGGTCCGGCCGCATCGGTATGGCACGGCCAGTCCTTCCCCAATCAGAGTGCGTCCAACATCCTGACCGTCTACGAACAGCGATCCACATAGCCGTCCAAAGTTGCAACGATCTGTGCCTTCGGTACCAGGCCTGCACGAACATGCCACGCGTTCAAATTCTATCGATGCCGCATTCCGCACCAGCTGGCTCAAACGCGCTGTTGCACGTTCCCCGACCTGACGCTCTGCAGTGCAGGACGGCCGCCATGTCTCTGGGGCATTGAATCCGACAAGGCGGACGTTCGCCGGCAACCCGCGAATGTCGACGGTGTCCCCGTCGATGATCCGTACATCGCTTGAACGGATGGTCCGATCCGGTGGTGTTGGTTGCACCGCGGGCGGCCCGTTGCGAGACAGGAAGCCGGAAGACATCCAGCCGGTTCCCAAGTCAGACCGAATTTGCGCCCATTGCCCTTGGTCACGGAGCAGTTGGACACGCGTGCCTTCAACCAGAACGCCCATGACCCGATCAGACGTGGACGGCCCGTCCCGCTGATTGACCCGAGTGCCTGTCACATAGACGTAAGCGGCACTTGCCGTTTGCGGTGCGGACGTCGCTGGTGAGCCGTAAGATGTGGATTGCGATGATGTTGAATCGAAGAAAGATCCAATCAACGCAACGAACGCGACGACAATAACAAGCGGCACCATGACTTGTCGCTGAGCCCTACGGACCGCCCGCCGTGGTGCAGTGATTGCACGGGTGACAGACATCGGTCGGGAATTTGGTTGGTAAGACTTGGTGCGGCGCTTCTGGGTCGGACGCGGAGTCCTATCCTTAATCTCTGCTGAAGACTGCGATGATTTCTCACGTTCCAACTTCAAGACTTTATGCAGATTGGCATATTGGGCCTTACTCAGACGTGTGTCAGCTCCATACGTCTGAAAGCGTTCGGCCATGTTTGTTAGAAAAGAAACCTCCCAATCGTTCGCCTGACCAGACTGCAGTCGCGCATCAATACGCAATTGAATCTCTTTGGTGCGTTCTGGGGAAAAGGGCATTGACTGAAAAACCTGCGCGCGTGATATGCTGCCCAACAAAAGTCATTTGTGGCGCGGACACAATAGACTGAGATTACATTGAGATACCGCTCTGCCAATCACGAAACGGGAAATTCACTTAGCCACCGCCATGACTTAAATGAACCCGTGCTGCAGACCATCTCCGAGCATCTGAACTTCGAGCAGCGCTTTTGAGAACGAAGAAAGGGCCACCCGAAGGTGACCCTCTCTGACTTATGCTTCTGCCTTCTCCTTCGCTGGATCCGCGACTCGCATCACCGTCAAACCCTTCGCTTCGGCTTTCTGGCCGAGGTTCAGTGCGACCCCGTTGCCGCCGAAGAGGACAACTCCCGTAGCGGCGAACTTATCGTCCAGCATCTCATCGTTGCACTTGAACGGTGCTGCACGTCCATGTGCGGACCAACGCGGATCAAAGCGCGCTTGGTTGATGCCCCGCGCGCGTGCCCACCGGGCCGCGATCATTTCAGCCCCATGCTTGCCGCCTTTGTGGCAGATGAAGATATCCTGATTGCGGTTTTGTTTGATGCGGTCACGCACCTTATCAAGGGTCCGGAAAATGACGTCGATGTCAGTCCAGTCCGTCGCTCCAGAGACAATCAGAGGAACTCCCTCGACTTTCGACTTGGCGGCCGTCTCACGATCATGCTGCTCCAGAAGCTGCTTGGCCTCGAAGACGGCTCCCGTCTCTTGCGCCCGAACGCTGGCCCGCGATCCCGCTGCCGGGATGAAGGCATTGCCGGTCTCGACCTCGTAGCATTCCGCTGCCGCCTCCCCCATCGTCTCAATGGCGTCCACGATCTCGCGCAATTGCACGAAGCGCGCTTGCGCCTCTTCCAGTGCGGTCTCGGCGATTTCTGATCCGTCGTGGCATTTTGCCAATGCGCCGATCTTGTCGGCTGTCCGGTCGACTTCCTTGCCAAGGGCAACCTTGCGGCGCTGCAGAATTGTCGCCAACCCGTGCGCGAGGGGTTCGATCTCTCCTTCAAGCCCGGTACCCCGTAGCTGCCCGAGCAGGGTCTCAAATGCTTCGCGGATGATCCTGTCTTTCAGGATATCGTCCTGCGGGATTGGCAGGTGTGCATCTTTCTCCGTCAGGCCGAAGAGTTCGATTGTCTCGTATGTTGTCGCTTGATCGTAGGCCATGTGTTCATCTCCAATGTTTGAGTTTGATGACCACCACGTGCGTGTGGGGGCATGGCCGATTTCTGGTTCACCGAATCTGTCCGGGTCAGGGACGGCGCAGCCGCCAGCTTGCTGGGCGCAAAAGTTTTCCAAGCGCCGTGCTCACAACAAGCGCACCCTCTCGCACACGACGGACCTCCCCACACACCCCCACTCTTGCCGAAAAGTTTTGCGATCCTTGAGGCGGGCTGATTTGGGGGCCATCCGGAGGATATGCTTCCATACTCATGTGTGTGTGTTTTGACGCCAGGTTTGCCCGACACGAGCAGGCAGGCGGTGGGGCCGGACACGCAGGCGGACGCAGCGGCGGGATCGTTTTGCCTCGGCAAAACAGACCAGAGCGAAGTCCGCAGGCGTGGCCGAGACCCGCCGTGCTCGCGAGACGGGCAAACCGGGACCCACAGCACAACGCCGCGGTAAGGCCGCATGGCCGCATGCGCGACGGACCGCAGGGACGTTCTCACCTGTGACACGCGGAGCCGAGCAGGGGAGACCGTTGGGTATTTCGTCAGAGGCTCAATTGGTTGGCAAACACGGCAGAGGGAACTTTGATATTCTTTAGTTCAAAATTGGCTATGTGGACCAAGCCGACCTTCGCCATCTCGAAGGCAACGACCGGCCCAACATGCGCATCGAAGCCAGGCCCTTCGCCGCTATGTTAGACGATCTGGAGCTAGCGGGGGTGGCTTTGCAAGCCGCAGAGAGCATGGAGTCCCACCATGAGCGCGAGCGTGAAGATGAGTGGGTAGACACTTTCCGCGATCTAGTTCGAGACGAAAAAGGCCAACGCAAAGCCTTGGGCGACAAAATGTACGACGCGTACCGAGAATTGGTCCGTTGGAGCGCGCAACGCGCGCTGCTGGGCCGCAGTGGCGTCGATATCCCCGTTTTAGGGTGGATGTACGGCCTCCCCCGAGGCTTTCCGACCGGGTTCGACAAAACCATGTGGGCCGGGTTGGTAGGCGACTCCAAGCTGCGACTTCAAGTCGGAGAACTGCCGATCGCAACCGGCGAAAAATTGGCCTTCAAACAGAGGGTGTCAGATGAGATCGCCGCCTTTAAGAAGCGTTGGGACTGGGTCATCAACCCGCTCGTCATAGCTGTCGCCTTGGAGGTTGTCGTCCGTCCGAACCCGAAAACGCCACCAGCGGTTCTGCATGACCTCGACAATATAGTCAGAGATTATCTCATACCGGGTATAGTTCCTGCATTTGGCACGGTCTCCGACCAGCGATGGACAATCGACTTCGCAGAACTGCGCGAAAGCGATCCTAAGCTTGCCGATGCGTGGGGGTCAAACCCGACGCCCCCGGCAGGAACCAGAAATGGCGTCACGCGATACGAAGTCTGGCGTCTACCGGCCGTCGAGGGAGAACCGGGCTTCGTCAGCGTCGCCCTTGTCGCCGACATCGACGCCAAGGGCGATCTGATGCAGCAAATGGATGAACACATCAGCGATTGGCGAGACAATCTATCGGACGATAGCCGACGTCCCTGGCAACGACGGCGCCCGACTGGTAGATGAGTGCCGGAATTTATAGGGTGTATCACTCTTTAACAGCATCAGGGTACCAGTCTCCTTAAAGATCAGAGAGAACGCGGCTCAACTTGCCTACACAATATACCCTGACCGCAATGGAACACACTCACGCTCGGGGCGCTTCAGTGCTTCTGCATATTTTCTCGCGTTGTCATCGATCCCATCATGCCAAAGCTTCGATACAAAATCGCGAGCATCCTGCACCGTCATATCTTTGAGTATGGGAGAGAGGGCCATAAAGAGCTCGTCCTCGGTGAGGGATGCCGCGCGACACATCGCGGCCTCATAATAAGACGGGTCGTTCAAAACATATTCGCTTATTGGCATCAACTCGACATTCTCAGCCGGGATCGCCAAAAAAATCGTATCCTGAATGGTTTCTAAAAAGTCGCGACGGGATGTGGAGACCGGTTTGCCCTGGCTCTTCGCATCGGCGTAGGTCTGTTTCGTTTCACGCAACCGCAACTCTGCATAGGAGAACGCTAGGTCGCGCTTTTGGGCTGGAAGCGAAAATTTGGTACATACCCCAATGCGCGTGATCAGAGCGGTTACTTCGGCTTCGAGATCAAAGCTTTCGAACCAAACGCGCTCTGTTTTCGGTTTTCTGGCCATCCGCCCTCTCAAGATATAATATACGTTAGTATATTATTGTAACACAGATCTGTCGTTCGACAAGCCAGCACATAACAAGGGATGCTAATTTGGACGCCAGTCAAAACGCCTAGGAAAGCGCGGGTGTCTCTCGAACATACAAACACAAAAAAGGGGAACCGCGTTGCCGCGGCTCCCCTGTTCTTTCAGTCGATGGTCTCGCGTCGATCAAGCAACCAACGACAATCCACCGCTGGCGTCCGGCTGTTGATCCCCGCTCTGCACGAACGGAATGATTGAGAACGTCTGCCCGCCACGCTGCTCTTCGTTCTGCACGGCGTTGACGCGCAAATCGCCGTCGGGCGTGTTGATCAGCAGCGAGACGTAATCGTGCCCCGTCCGGTTGCTCTTGGCCATCCAAGCGGAGCCAACGCGGATTGGCTTGCCTTTCGGAGAGCTCACTTCGATCCGGTAATCCGGGTGCGTGTCTTCCGTCTTGTAGTCGTTCTCGATCAGCATGAAATCCAGATCGAACATCATATTGGCAATGTAGCCCGCAAAGGCGTTGTCAGCATCCATCGCCGTCAGCTCGCCCGAGATTGAGCCGGATTTCATCGTACCATTCGAGACCAGCGGGATGATCTCGAAGTCTTCACTCTTGGCCTTGCGCGCTTCCTGCGTTTGAACCGCATTGACGCGGAATGGCCCAAGACCAACATCCAGCTGCATCGAGATGTAGGGATTACCGCTGGTGTTGCCGGTCTCGTTCCAAGCTGTACCAATGCGCACCTTGCGACCAGACTTGTTGACCGCCGTGACATCATAGTCCGGGCTACGCTCTGACATCTTTGCGCGGGTTTCCAGCTGTATTAAGATGTCAAATTTGGTGTTGTGGATTGTGCCGGTGAAGACAGCGGCTGCGGTGTCGGCGTTTTTCGTGAGGGTTCCTGCGAACATGTGTCTTATCCTTCTTGGGTTATCGGGGCCCGACAACTTGCCAGACCATCCGAGATTGCTTTTCGACCCCTTGTGGGATCACAAAACAGAAAGCCTGCTTTCAACTTTCTCCCGACCTCTCAAACAGTTGAGGAACTTGGATGGACGCACATCGTCGCAACTCAAGCGCAACCCATTCTTTGCCCAATATTCAGTTGGAAGGTTTCAGGCATCATGATCGGAAAGGAAGAACTCCTCTTCCTGACCATTCAGACGGCCCCCACTGCGGTCGGTCAAACCAATGGCACTGCCGTTATGCTCAAAGACGATGAGATACTGGCCCAGTGTATCCTTGCGGATCACATATCCCTCGTTTGACCAGTGAACGGATTTCCCTGCATCGACAGCTGTTTTGATTTCCGCAATGTTCATGTGTGTCTCCATCTAAGTTGACGAATTCCGGCCGCGCACCCGCCAATATGGGCGGGCACGCGGTCTCTGCATTTGGTGGAAGTGCTACTGTCGCCCGCAACGCCGATCAGGCTGCGCTGCGGATACTTGGGTGCCCATCGCCAACAATGCGGGCGAGGATTGCTGCCGCATCGACCCCTGCCCCATGCGGCACAAAGACCCGCAGCTGGAAAGCGATGATTTCAGTAAAACACCCGAGGGCCTTGAGACCATCAATCGTGCCCTTGTCCGCCCCACCAATCTCCAAGCGCACATCGCCCGCAACGCGGCGGCGCGTCAGCGTCATGCCGCGCCCCAGATCGACGGGTGCCGTCGTGCCAAGCGCCGCCGTCAGCATTTCACTTGGTGTTTCTGGCGTTCCTGTCATGAACCGCGCCCGAAGAGCTGCGGCCCCCTCCTCGCTGAGGGTGCGGCCAATCATGCTCGCACAGCCCTCGGGCGTAACGCGATAAATACGCTCGTTGCTGGTCGGGATGGTCTTCCAGATCGGAAGCAACTGACCAGTGAGCAGGTAGAGCTTTGTCGTGGTGGTTTTAGGAAGACCATCGGCCTCCTCGTCCCAAAGCCGGATGAACTCTGGTCGGTCGATGGTCTCCCAAGCCGAGGCCTCAAACTTCGCCTCCTCAAGGTAGGATTTGCCAGTGGGCCGGACAACCTTGCGCATCAGGGTGACGATGTCTTCGTCATACATCTGCATCGGGCGTTTTGAGATCAACCCAACCCGCCCCGAAGCCCGATTGACCATTGGGATTTTGTCGAAGTTGTTGCGAAGGGCATCATCGGCGCGCGCAATGTGTACAGGATCTGTCACCTCCAATCCAATGATGCGCGTCACAGCCCCAGATATCGGGCAGGTCCATAGATCTTCTACAGAGACCTGCTTGATCGTCTCGCCCCGCAGCATCTCCACCCCAAGATCGAGCGTGCCTGCATCCCGCGCACGTTCGGTCTGATCGGCGATGCGCTGCATGAACTCCGCAAAGAGCGCGTTCTGCATGTGGATCGGCAACGCCAACACCCGATTAAGAAACCGTTGGATCGGCGGCAATTCTTCGAGCAGCACGCCATCCTTGTCGATCAGCCTCAACGCCGTCCAATCCGTGAAGACCTCGTAGCCCATCGCCTCCGCACGCCCGGCGGCAAGATCGGCGTAGTACCCCCGCAGCGCGGATCGTGCGATGGGGCTTTCGAGATTGTCCTCCTCGCGGAACATGCCCTGCGAGCCTGTCTCGCGTTGGCCTTTGGTGAGCGCACCAAGCTGATCAAGACGTTTGCTGATTGTTGAAGTGAAGCGTTTTTCACCGTGAACGTCCGAGGTGCAGACACGGAAGAACGGCGCGCTGACCTGCGCAGAGCGATGCGTGCGCCCAAGTCCCTGAATAGCTGCATCCGCGCGCCAGCCGGGTTCCAGCAGATAATGGCGTCGCCGTTTTTGATTTTTCGCTGTTTGCGCTGCGTGATAGGATCGCCCTGTTCCTCCCGCATCCGAGAAGATCAGGATGTTTTTCTCGCCATCCATAAACGCCTGTGTCTCAGACGAATTGCTGCTTGCAGCGCGCTTTTCGATAAAGAGCGCGCCGTCGCTGGATTTGAGCGGGCGAATAGACCGCCCCGTGACCTCTGCCACGGCTTCATCCCCGAACGCCCAGAGGATTTGATCCAGTGCCGCAGGGATCGGGGCCAGCGCCATCAGGTCCATCATCGCCTCGTCCCGCAGGGCCAACGCTTCGCGAGAGACCACCAAGGCCCCTGTTTCATCCCGCAGCGGCTCTGCGACAACATTGCCGTCAATCTCGACAAGCTTCTGGGTGTGGATCGGAAAGGCCTGTTCGAGATAGCCGAGCACGTAGTCGCGCGGCGTCAATGCCCCCTCGACCAGTTCATCATCGGGGTCCATCATTTCCAAGCGCCGTTTCAAGAGGCTTTCGCCCGTCGAGACCACCTGGATCACGCAAGCATAACCATCGGATAGGTCCTGCTGAATGGCGCTGACAATCGACGGGGCTTTCATGCCCATCAGCAGATGATTGAAGAAGCGCTGCTTTGTGCTCTCGAACCGCGACTTGGCAGAGGCTTTTGCGGCAGATGCATTTGTCTCGCCCGAGGCATCATTGACGCCTGTGGCGGTCAGTGCGGCCTCTAAGTTGTGATGGATAGTCCGGAACGCGCCCGCATAGGCATCGTAAATCTCTGTTTGGGCAGGTGTCAGTGCATGTTCCAGCACATCGTATTCGACCCCGTCAAAGCTCAGCGCCCGCGCGGTATAGAACCCTAGTGTTTTGAGATCGCGAGCCACCACTTCCATGGCCGCCACACCGCCCGCCTCCATCGCTGAGACAAAGCTCTCGCGGCTCGGGAACGGATACTCTGACCCTTGGCCCCAAAGCCCGAGCCGGGATGCATAGGCGAGGTTGTGGACAGATGTGGCCCCCGTCGCCGAGACATAGAAGACACGGGCGCGTGGGGTGGCGAGTTGCAGGCGCAGACCCGCAAGACCCTGCTGGGACGGTTTCGCTCCCCTGCCCTGCTCTGATCCAGCCGCATTTTGCATCGCGTGGGCCTCGTCAAAAGCGAGTACGCCGTCGAAGTCGTCACCCATCCACGCGAGCAGCTGATTCAGGCGCGTGGTGCCGCATTTACCCGCGGAGCGCAGCGTGGCGTAGGTCACGAACAAGATGCCGTCGCCCATGGTGACGTGCTGGTCGGGCTTCCATTTCGAGAGCGGCTGGATATCTGCGGGCGAGCCTCCAAGATCGGTCCAGTCGCGCACGGCGTCTTCAATCAGCGTTGCGGATTTTGACACCCAGACAGCTTTGCGCCGCCCGGACAGCCAATTGACCAGAATGAGGCCTGCGCACTCGCGCCCCTTACCGCAGCCAGTGCCGTCCCCCAGAAAGTATCCCAAGCGGTAAGCCCGCGCCTCCGCATCCTCATCACTGCGCAGCATCTTGGTCTGGTCTTCATCGATGGTGAACTTGCCAGGCAAATCGCGTGCATGAGCATCGTTGGCCATGATGATGGTTTCCAGCTGGGCTTCCGAGAGATGACCCTCGGCAATCAAGCGGTTCGGCAAGCGCAACCCCTCGGCGGATTGCAGGGAAGGCACCGGTGGTGCAACAGACGCCATGGCAATGCTTTCAACCAGCGGCGTCGGGTGTTCCTGTGCCCCCGCAATGTCGATCCGCTGCGGGCGATAACGGGCATAGATCTCGGAAATAGGGGTGTTTTCGCGCGGCGTCTCGAGCGTGGCGAACGACAGCGGTGTTGCTGCGTGTTTAGGAGTTTTGGCAGCAGATGCGTTTGATGCGACAGGCTTGCGCGCCTTGTCAGGCGCAGATCGCTGCAGAGGGCGCCCGACATTCAATGAGCGTGTCGCCGTCACAGGCGCTACAATCGACCGTGTTGCGGCGACCTGGTCCACAATGCTGACCGCTGAATCCAAATCATCAACGAAGGTGCGGATCATCTCGCTGCCCTCATCGACCTTATCAAAAACCATCAATTGCGTATCCACGCTGGTGCCGAGCTTGCGGTAGACATGGCCCGGGATGGTCAGGGCCAGCCGTGGCGTTAGAAGGCCCATTGCACGGGCCCAATGTGTAGCATCCCGTTCGGGGGTGAAGCCCACCGGCATGATCGCAACAAGACGTCCGCCAGAGGCCAGTCGTTTCGCGGCCCCGATGAGATGCTTGGCTGCGATGTGCTTGTCGCGGGAGCGATCGACCGAGGACGCAAACGGCGGGTTCATCACTATAACGCTGGGGGCTGTTGTTGATGTCAGCAGATCATCGATGTGCTCGGCGTCATGTCCGCTTGCCTGCGCGTCGAACATCACATCGAGCAACCGCTGGCGAAACGGATCGACTTCGTTGAGCATGAGTTTGGCGCCTGCCCGCTTCATGAACCCCGCCAGCGAACCGGTTCCCGCAGAGGGTTCCAGTACCGTCTCACCAGAACGGATTGCGGCCGCGCGCGCAGCGAGGGCCGCGTAAGGCAGCGGGGTCGAGAACTGTTGCAGGCGGATCTGTTGCTCGGAACGCCGTGTTTCGGTCAAAAGCCGCGTCGCGAGGTTCTTGGCGGCACCAAGTGACTCTGACCCGCTCGCAGCCAAAAGAAGCGATTGAACAGCAGCAGCCTGCATCATGTCGTAGGCCATACGCCAGTTCCATGCACCGCTGGCATCGCTATCGCCAAAGGTGTCGCGCATGATCTTTGAGAGAGAGGAGCTGCGCAAAGGGCCGCGCGCGATCTCGGCGGCGATCAGCGACAGGGCTGTCTTGAACTGAGCGTTAGATCGGGATTGATTGGAGTGCTTCTGGTTGGGATAGGCCATGATTTCTGTCCTTTGTGATCCGGTTTGAGGTTCACAGGACAAAAAGCCTCCTCTACGCCTTGCAGCGCTAAGGAGGCCCTAGGGCCAGAATACGGCGTAGAACGCGCTGTGGGGCCTCCTACGGCGTCTGCTGGGCAAAAAACTCTGCCAACACAGCACTGCCCTCAGCCATTTCGCGATTGATGAGGGTCGATCCCGCCAGTAACGCTTTTGAAAGCCGCACAAGACCGCCGGTTTCCAGGGTGCGGTAGCAGCGCCGCTTTTGACGCCCACGCCTGTAATGGGTTGCTGTGACGATCTGACAGGTACTGCCATCGCTGAGTGTCACAGGGGACACGAGCTTGATCTTGTCGCCCTCTGCGTAGTCTGGGATCGCGGCCCAGTCCCGACAGCGTTGCCGCCAGGCGTGGGCGTAGCTGTCGGGGTCTTTCAAATCGGACAGCAGATTCAGGATGCTCGACGGCGCGCGGGACTCGCAGGGACCAGCGCTTTCCTCCATGTCCTTGTAGCCCCAGCACCCGTCGTCGTACCGCGTCAGAAACACTGCACCGAAGGTGAAGGTTCCATCTTTGTCGGTCACATAGGTCCGATCCACCAAGGGCCCCGCATCGCATGCAACGACCTTTGCTGCCGCATACCACGTCGAGCCAACCTTGCTGACTTTGACCAGTGTCGTGCGGCGCGTATCTGTCTCGAACGTGCACAGACGCGTGATCTCTGCCTTCTCATCGGCGTAGGTCTGAACCCGCCGGTCGGTGTAAAACAACCAGCCCACTATGCCGCCCTCCGGTCTTCAATCTCCATCAGAGCGTCGAGCGGCACGCGATACGGCTGCAATGCATCGAAGTCCTCGCAGTTGCCGCAGTTTTGAACGATGGCAAAGGTGTCGCAGGCGTCCTTCAGGACAACTCGGAATGTGCCACCAAGACCCGATGGCACCTCGTAGGTTCCGCCAATCAGGAAGTCTGAGGCGCGGCGCACAAAGACGCGGATGGAATGGCCGTCCGTTGCCAACCGAATAGCTCCCTGCCCGCGATCAATGAGCGTTTGCACATCGTCCAAAATGTCTGTGTAGAACTGCCCGGTCAGATCGCGAAACGCCATTTGGCGCTGTGCCATCCAATCGCTGTCCCGAAAAGGATTGATGCCGTTCGCAAAGGCAAAGCTGGGATCAGACTGCTCGGTGGTGACAATACGAGTGGTTGAGCCGTCAATGCCGTTGGAACGCAGATGTACGCCGTTCCCAACGATGAGGATCAGGGCGGGCTTATCGACTGGCCCGTTCCAATTGGGCAGGAAGGTTGAACACGAGCGGGCATGCGCAATTTGCGCCGCAACAGCGGACGCGGAGAACTTGAGAATAGCCATGGGGATGTCTTTCATAAACGGCGGTCTGAGCCGCGTGTTTCTGGGAGTTATTGGGGAGTGGGATGACCCGCGTCTGGTTGTTCCCAAGCGCGGGTCACCTCGGTGGATCAGGCGGCTTTTGCCTGAACCGTCTCTGCTGGAGCGGTCTCTTCCGCATCGACACCCAAGCTGACGCCACCGGTCGTTTGCATCATCGGCGGACACCATGCTGCGACCGCCCGATGCTGTGCTTCAGTGAGGGTCGCAAAGGGTTCGGCGAAGAGCTTGTCGCAAAAGGCGACGATCTCTTTCTTGCTCATGGAGGCCAGTGTCACGGCCTCCTGCGCAAGGCCGAGCTCTTCGCCAAGGATTTTGAGCAGCCACGCCTTCTTGAACCGGTTGAATAGCGCCGCGTTCGGCGTCCAATGCGCGCGAATGTCGGGCATGACCTCGATCTCGAAATCGTGCATCAGGCTGTCGCTCTGAACGCTGCGGGCAAAACAGGATTGCGTCGTGCTGGCCGTGGCATAGGCCACCAGTTTGGCCTTCTCGCCCTTATCAAGTGCACGGAATGATGCAAACTGATCTGCCGGAGATTTCGCCTCACCCGCCCAGGACAGATCAAGCGCGTCATGCGCCTCGGCGACCTGTTCCAGCGATGTGCCATCGATCTCGTCCATCTTGGCGTGGCTGCGGTATTCCTTGCGGGCCTCGACCTTGATGCCATGGGTTACGCTCATGCCGCCAAGTACGTCCGTGACCAGCTTGAACAAGGTCAGATCGAGCGTGGCTTCGGGATGCAGCGTCATTGCCGCCCCGAGGGCCATTGCCCGCTCAGTCTTGAGGTCTTGGGTTAGCGAGGCGGGATAGGCGATCGTGTCGGTGCCCTGCCCGTCCGCATCACCAGACATGCCGCCGGCGCTGCTTGCCTGCGCAGTCGCCTCAGGCTTGTCCTCTGGCCGCACCAGGCCAACATGCAGCGTAATCTTGCCGTTTGACCAGGATGCGATGACACCACCCTGCGCAAGGTCCTCAGAGCTGTAGGCCTCCTGCAGATCCCGCGCCTCCTCCTCGAGCGCATCCACGCGATCGTAGAGTGCATTGTAGGCATCGGTTTCGAGGGTCTCGTCCTCCATCTCAAGTTGGAGTTTCTCGAGCTCCTCGGTGATCGCATCCACGCGCTTTTGACCAGCGGCGTCAGGCTCGATCGGGCCGGGATAGACGCGACCATATTCTGCCATCGTTGCATAATCGTAGCGCACCAACGCCTCGGCCCACGCAAACCCCATTTGGGCCCGCGCCTCTTCGGCGGCGGCGGTAAGTTTTTCGACCATGATGGCCTCGACCAGTGCGATGTCTTCCAACACCGAATGCTCTTCGAGGAGATCGGCAGCGATGGGACCGCCTCGCGCCACGTATTCCTCGCGCACAAAGGCCCCGATATCGTCGCTCACCTGCACACCACGTGTTTTGAGCGCCTGACGCACCGTATAGGCCTGTACATAACTGTCATCGCCTGTCAGCGCCTCATACACCTCAAGCTGCACGGCCTGGCTTGGATGATCCGCAAAGGCCTTCATCGTATCGAGGGTGATAGACTTGGCGCGGGCGGCTGCGCGGATATCTGGATGGATCAAACCATAGCGCAAACGGCCTTTGACGGCGGTAATGGTCGTCCCGAAGGTCTTGGCGATGGTGTCCGGCGATTGCCCATCAACCTCCATCATGCGCGCAAACGCTTCGAACTCGTCGATAGCGTTCATCGGGGCCTGCGTGATGTTCTCGGCCAGCGACAGGGCCGTGGTCACATCGCAGTTATCGGGCACCAAGCGGCATTCGATCTTGGTTTTGTTGGTGAAGCCCTTGGCGGTCCTATCAGCGACCAGTTCAATCAAGGCAGCGCGACGTCGACCACCTGCCAACACGCCAAACTTGCCATCGATCTTTTGAACCAGCAGCGGTTGGATGATGCCCAAGACGCCAATGCTGGCCGTGAGGTGGGCGATCGCCTCTGTCTCGTAGGTTTCTGGTGAATTGCTCCGCACATTGGCAGGATGCGATGTGAGATCGCCAATGGCGACCGAGATAGATTTGAGAGCATGTGTCATGTGATGTCCTTTTGAGATGTTGAGCCGCCCCGAACATTCGGAACGGCATGACCAATCCCCCGGTTTGAGGATCACATGAAACAAGGCCCGCTTTCCCTTTGTAGGGGTCAGCGAGCCTTCAGATTGTGCTTGGTTTGCAAGGTTGGGCCCCCTGCCCTACCAGTCGGATGCCATCATGATGGTCAGCACGCGCACGGTGGTTGCAGGGTTGTCAGGGGTCTCAGCGCCATACCGGAAATCGCTATCCGCCTCATAAAGATCGATCTTCCAAAAGACCTTTTGCCCCCTGATATCGACGGCCCCGAAGTCGTGGCGTCCATCGGGATCGTTCTCGGGTTCAAAAACGTCGAACTCACCAGCTGCTTTGACCGCCTCAGCCATGAAGCCATCCTCGGCCTCCGCAAGTGATCGGGTCACATGCATCCGGCCCGCAATGGGCTGATCCGGTGCAAAGCCAAGGCAGGCGAGTTTGCGGAAGGCATCATTCTGCGATGCGATTGCTGCGATGTCGGGGCCTTCGGTTTGGGGGAGTGCGGAAGTGGTCATGGGTCTGTCCTTTCGAGGAAATTGAAAACACAAAACCGAAAGCCTCCTTTCACTCTTTGCGAACCCCGCCTGCGACAGCGCGAGACCTCTCAAGCTGCCTGATCGGTGGCCCCTGCCCTGCCCGCCTCCGACCTTGCGATCAGATAATCGCAGGCCTTCTGCGCGTCCGCCGCGTGCTTGAATATCGCCGATCTGTCCGAGCGCAGCACACGCAGCCAGTGATACAGATACGACGCGTTCAACTCGAGCGTATGCGCGGTAAACCCAAGCTCCTGCCCCAGAAAGCAGGACGTCAACTCGGCCACGATCTCTTCGCGGGAATAGGCAGTGTTGCCAAACCGGCTGAGACCGTAGTCTCGGTTCAAGCGATGGGGCGCCTTGGTGGCATGGGCAAGCTCGTGCGCCCAGACCCCGTAAAAGTTCAGCGGGTTCTTAAAGCGCTCAATGCCTGGCATGAACACCTTATCGACGGGCGGATTGTAGCGCGCCTCGGTTCCACCAAAGACCGTCGCAATATCGATGGCATCAAAGAACGTCTGCATATGCTCGATTGGCGCAGATGGCGTATGATTGGGGACCGGACAGGCATCCGGGTGGAATGCCTCCGGCAAGCCCTCGATTTGATCTGCGTTGAACACCCGGTATGACTTCTGGAACCGAAATACGAGGGCTTCTGTGGTATCGCCATCATTGGTATCTTGCTCATCGTCCGACTGTGTTCGACTCTGGCCATAATAAACAACAACAGACGAGCGTTCGCCCTTCCGGATCTTTGCTCCAAGAGTATTTGCCTGTGGCACGGTCATCCAGAACGGAGAGGTAAACCCTGCCATCACCGTGCGCATGGTGAGCAGGAAGTTGTTCACTCCTTGATACGGTTCACTGTTGTGGCGCAACGGACGCGCGCTGCCGCCAGCGGTCCACGGTTTACGCCAAGGAAGAACACCACGTTCGATGATGCGGATGAGTTCATTGGTGATGGCGTCTGATGCGTCGAATTTGGACGTACGGGAACGGGCCATGGCTGGCCTCCTTTCGGTTGGGGTTGATTGGGAAGGTTGGGTTAGGTCGCGCGAGCTGCGCGCGGATCGTTGACGATACGAGCGCCAAGGCGTTCGGCAGCGTCCAGATATGTCAGGAGCGATACCTGGCTGGAGGATGTCCAAGGCTCTGGATCGATCCGGCCGTCCATGGTGACCTTCGGCAAGTTGGCGAAGGCGGTGATGTTGCGGACGGGGTGGTAGTCGATCAGAGGCGTTCCAAGCCGGATAGCAAAACTGGCGAGCGGGAAGCGTTCAACGGGGGCATAGAGCGAGACTGTTGTCAGGCCCAGGTGAAGAATGGTCCCTCCCCCACCGCAACTGACATAGGCATTGGGGTTGTTCAGGGCAGCGCGGAGATACCCAATATCGCGGCGGATCGTTTGGCGTTCCAGCCGACAAGCCTCATCAAGGTCACCACTTCCTCTTAGCTCTCGATGTCGCCACCACGACCGCGCTTCTGCGCGTAGTACGCGCAATACTTCTGTTTGCATGGGAGGTTCCTTGTCAGGACAGACAGGCCGGAAACCGACCCGGACCCGTCAGGAACACCCCACAAGGGTTCCATCAGACAGTCCCAAAACAAGAAGGAAACTTTCACTTTAGAATAACACTAGGCTGCATCTGTAATGGCGGACTGCAAAACAACTCAAAACATGAACGAACTCATTTTCAGGGAACTATTGTGAGAAATAGAACGTGTTTTTCCACTAACCATCTGATAATTATATATTTTAATTGAAAAGCGTGTTTTGGCTATCATCCTAGAGTGTTGAATTTGGTTCAACGGCGATTGAGGTAGGCAATGTGCCTAAATGGTGCGCGTAAGGTATCGGCAAAGCTTCGTGATAGATTGTCTATGGACCAGTGGGTGCTTCCTCATCTTTTATGAGCGCAATAAAATCTGTGCAGCTATCGAGCGTGAGACTTGGCAGCTCACGTTATCTTTGTGTGGGCGGCGGTTCATCAAAGCCGATGATGCTGCTTGGAAAATTGTCCGCGGACAATTTTGAAATCAAACTGCATATTTTTGCGCCGAAGCCAAACGCCGGATGAGTCTCTCTGGGCTAAAATCTTCGCTCTTTGATCCGGTGGTTATGGATCTAAAATACGCACCAACCGCTTTGATTTTGTCATGGAACTGCATGATGGCCCAAACAGTTGCCGCTGCTCTTAACGCACCCAGTCGCTCATGAGCTGCTTCGTAGCTTTGAGGGCTGATCCCTATCATCGGCGCCAGCGTTCGTGCGTGAGCAACGACATCATGAACAGTTTCTATTCTTCTCAGCGAAAACTCTGCTGCTTCCGTACAGGCCGATAGCAATTCTGGTATTGTGATCGGCGCATCTGAAGGCATAGGAGTAGTTTGTTTTTTTTGTGCGATGTTCTTTTTATCAATATGTTCTTTATTTGACTTATGATGGTGCCGGACATTTTGACCGTCACTGGCGGTCAATGTAGTCGTCAAATTAGAAGTTGGATCATCTGGTGACTCTGCTTCAACTTCTTTGATTGGCAGGGCTGAGAGAATTTTCTCACAGTCTTGAAGGGACAATTTCCGGCGGAGGACACGAAAGACGTTCAGAGCCATCGCATCGTTTGGGTTGTCGATCAGGCTTGCATTGGCTGCTGCGCGGATTTTGGCACGCAGATAGTCAATTTGCTCTCGTTCCTTCATGACCTCAGCCGCCATTGAAGCAATCTCATGCAGACGATCGAAAAGTGGTGAGAGGTCAAAGCCAAAGCGAAGGGCTTGGCCGGCGTGGCTGTTGTGTTTTGTGAACCGTTTCCGATTGGGGCTGTCACGGCGAACGAGCAGGCCAATTTCTTGAAGCGTCGCTGCGTGGCGTCTGATTGTTCTGTCTGAGATGCCATTGCGCCGGAACGTGAGCGTTGAGTTTGATGCAAACACGGTGTGGTGGTTACGCTTTGGAGCGAGGCACGAAAGCATCGCGTCCAATGTTGAAATCACCGATGCACTAAGACCGAGTCGCGGGGCCGCGTTTCGGAGCGTTGCGACAACGATGTGGCGTTCTGGAATGGAATTGTCCGCGGACAATATTTCGCTGGTCCGCAGCCCAGTGGGTGCAGTTGCTTGTATAAATGCCATGTTTTTTCACGACAACCTGATGTGAAAAGGCTCCGATATCTCTGAAAATCAGAAAAAAGGCCGCAAATCTTCAGCAACCGAATCGGTTGTTGTTGACTGGCGCGGAGAAGCTGGTAAATCTGAAAGTGCAAAGAACAGATTGGGCTCTCCTAGGGAAACCTTGGGGGGCTCTTTCTTTTTTGGGTTGCTGGTCGTGCTCCTTTTTTAAGTTTTACTGCTCGGTCGACATCAGTCAGGCTTTTGTTCTGACTGCCACGCCTCATAGAGGCGCGTAAGCTCAGCTTCTGCGTTGTTACGCATCCACTGGGCAAATTCTGGGGCATCAGACTTCGACAGCTTGAATGTCAAAGCACGGGCCGTTTCTTTTACTTCAGCCAAAGCCGTCCCATCACCAAGTTTGATGGAGAGGGTAGGGGGTGTAGCTGGTTTGTTAGTGGCCTTAGATTTTAGCGCCTGAGTAATGGCGTCACTGACCATGCCAAAGCGGTCGTCGGAGCTCTTGGCAGCATTAAACTGAAGCGTTGCGGTGACCTGTTCAAGATCGATGCTATCACTGCGCGACTGGTCTGCCAGCTCTTCCCAACGTCTGCGTCCAATGCCATGCGCGGAGCCGATTTGCTCAATGACTGACTTTGGAATAGACCGTGCAACTTTGGCCATGCGCGATAGCATTGGCTTGTCCACAGCGAGGGCATCCAGAATGATTGCTTGCTCGTAGCCACTTGTAGCCAGCTCGGTGGCGAAAAGCGCTTTTTCAATGAAGCTGGGATCTAAGCGTTGAGTGTTCTCTTGTCCCTGGGCAAGAATAGCCTCTTCATCAGAAAGAGACCTGACAAGTGCTTTTGCGGGGATGCCGAGCGATCGTAAGGCCCGCAATCTGCGGCGACCATAAACGATTTTGTAGTGTCCGGGTTTGTCCGCGATGGGGCGCACCATAATTGGTACTTGTTGGCCGTGTGCCTTAATGCTCTCAGCTAGCGTCACAACATCAGCATCGGTGAAAGAGAGACGGTCCTTGGGGCCGTTCTCTTCAATGACATCAACGGAGATTTCTCTTACCGCGTTGCTCGCGACATCCTTCAAAGTGGACTTAACGCCGCTCATTGCGCCGGTATTCGGGAATCGCGCCTTTTGTTCTCCGGCTGGTGCCGCAGTGCCGGCCGCATCGGGTGGGGGAGGGGGCTGGAATAGGTTTCTACGGGCCATTAGTCAGTTTCCCTTCCCCAAGCTTGCTGGATCGTCTTTTCGAACTCATCCGCGACGCCATTAACAGACTCTAATATGCGTGTTAGTGTCTTCTTTACGACTTGTGAGGGATCCAGCTCATAGATGGTTTGCTGTGTCATCCCAGCGTCTGAGATCGCTGTGGATTTGAGCATCGGGGTGGTCAACACTTGATCCAAGAGAATAGACCTCAAGAAACCCGCCATTTGTGATTGTGGTACGTCGGTTGGTTCATATCGAGCGATCAAGAACTTAAGGAAATTCCAATCGATGGGCCCTGCCGCCTCCTCGAGAGTTTGGACAGTTTCTCCAGCCATTTCAAGGAATTGCGCCATCGATGCAACATCCAACATGCTGGGAACAACTGTAATCAGAAGGCCGGTAGACGCCAACAAAGCTGTCATTGTTGTGAAGCCAAGTTGAGGCGGGCAATCGATGATGACGAGATCGTAGTCTGCTTCGACCTCGTCGAGAGCGATCGCAAGGCGTTGTGTGAATGGCGGGTCGATCTTGTGCTGAAGCGCATACGCTGTTTCGGTCTCGTACTCGGATAGCAAGAGACCTGCCGGAGCGAGGTCAAGGTTGTGAAAATATGTCTTTCGGATGACTTGGCTCAGCGGCACAGGGTCTTCGTATTTTAGCGCGTCATAAACGGTGCCGCTCTCAGCAAACTCGATCTCAGGACGGTACCCGAACATCGTGGTCAAGCTCGCCTGTGGGTCCATGTCGATCGCAAGTACCCGATAGCCTCGCAACGCATAGCGTTGAGCTAAGTGGACGGCGCTGGTTGTCTTGCTGGATCCGCCTTTGAAGTTCACTATAGAAATAACCTGAAGGGCATCGTTCTCGCGCCGTCCGGGAAGGTATGTTTCGCCATTCCGACCGGTCTTCGCCATCACATGGCGGATTTGGTCAATCTCTTGGGCGGTATAGAGCCTGCGACCTCTGGAATCCGTCTCTACATCAGGGAAATCACCTTCCTGATGCCGCGTTCGAAGGTTCGACATACTGATGCCGGTGAGCTCTGATACTTCCGCAGGATGAAACTTACGTAGCGCTTTTCTACTATCGGGCTGGAAGCTATTGCGCATATGGTTGTTAAGCGCTTCCGACAGGCGGGCAGCGTTCGACGCAATAGATGCGGCGATAGAGCTGGTTTGCGCGATATTTGCGTTTGAATTCATGCTGCCCTCACGACCTCTTAGTGGGTCATCTGTGTTTCGTCGCTAAACCGCGTGATTTACGACAGCTTGCGACAATTGAACTCATGACACGCAACTTATCCCCAGGCAACAATTTTTTGGCCCTTTCGGTAGCAAAGGGCCCTTCTATTCAGCCGTGATGACTGAAGAACCTTAGTTAACATGTTGAAAAAAAACATTTTGTCGGGATTTTGATGAATTATCGCAACATGTTGTAGCACTTAGGCACATGGTCGCAATTGATAGCAAGCATGACTATGGCTCGAATCGGTTGGATCGCAGGAATTTCTGGAGGTTGTTGTCGGGGACACAAAATTGGCTTTGTGGCCTTGGGCTCTGTTGCAGATAGCGATGTCGCCTTGAATCGAGATTAAGATCCAACTTTCGCGCATGTAAGGTGCGCGAAAGTTGGATTTTTGATCCGCCCCGTGAAGAACCCAATATACCACCGAGTATTTTTCTACTTAAAGCGTAAATCTTATCTTGCGGTGTGTCGCGACATCTTTTGTCTTTGTGAGTGGGGCAGGGGGGCGTCAGAGGCTCTTTACTTTCGATTGGTCTGACTTCGACTTTCAATCGGTGGCGAACGTTCCCGTTCAGTTGCTGGGTCCCATGCGGGATCAGCATAAAACTCGTCAAGATGCACATCTAACTTTACGTGTGATTGCACGGCTTAAAAAACGTGTATACAAACGACACGCTTTACGTCTAAATGTACAGCTCTTAATACGCGTAAAGTACCGGCAACTTCTTTAGGAATGTGACCTTCTTATCATGGCTACCCCAAATGAAAAACTTGCAGCCTCGCTCGAGCTTCTCAAGGAGCGACAAGCGGAACATGGCAACGTCCTTCGAAGCGGTGAGCTTAGCCGGACCCACCGAGAGAGGCTCAAGAAAAATGGTTTCCTAACAGATGTCATTTTGGGCTGGCTGATCGTGACTCGACCACAAGACAAGTCACATGACTCGACCTTCTGGTACACATCATTCTGGGACTTCTGTCGTCGGTACTGCCACGAACGCTATGGCGTGGAGTGGTGCTTCTCGTCCGAGCAATCTTTACTTTTGCACGCCGAAAGCACCCACATTCCGAAGCAAGTGATCATTTGGACTCCCAAGGGGTCTGGCAACAACACGGTGCTGCCGTTCGACACGTCGCTGTACGATCTCAAGAAGGACCTGCCTCCGAAGAGCGACATCGTCACAAAAGATGGGCTGTTCATTCTCTCTGTTGAAGCGGCACTCATCAACGTCCCCGAAGTATTCTACCGCTCCTACGCAATGGAAGCGCAAATTGTCTTGAGCGGTTTGAGGAATACAGGTCCCTTGCTTGTCAAATTGCTCGACGGCGGGCACGTTTTGGCCGCAGGGCGGATTGCGGGTGCGTTGCGTCGCGTTGGGCGCGACAATGAGGCCGACACAATTCTCAAGAAGATGAAGGCCGCTGACTACGATGTCCGGGAGAGGAACCCGTTCGTGGATGGTGCCCACGTGATGCCCCTTGAAGTGGGCAGCTCGCCACTTGCGGCTCGGATCAATGCTGCGTGGGACACACATCGCGACGCCATTCTAGGCATATTTCCTGACGAACCAGGTATGCCTGCCGACAAAGATACGTATCTGGCGGTGATCGACGACATCTACGTCAACGATGCCTATCACTCACTGTCCATTGAAGGCTATTCCGTCACTACAGAGTTGATCGAGCAAGTGCGGCAGGGGTCCTTCGACCCTCTTGGAAATGTGGAGCACAAGAAGGATGTCGATGCGCTTGCAGCCCGCGGTTACTGGCAAGCCTTTCAATCCGTTCGGGCGTCGATAGAAAGAATACTAACGGGGGAGTCGGCAGGGCAGGGGGCCAGACAAGATCATGATAATTGGTATGAAGAGTTGTTCCGGCCGTCTGTGACGGCAGGTATATTGAAGGCTGGCGCATTGGCTGGTTACCGAAATCATCCAGTGTATCTGCGGGGATCACGTCACACGCCGCCGCGCGTTGAAGCTATTGCCGACGGTATGGAGACTCTGTTCAAAAGACTCGAGAATGAAGATTCCGCAGCGGTTCGCGCAGTTCTTGGGCACTGGCTACTCGGTTACATCCACCCCTATCCCGATGGAAACGGGCGCATGGCACGTTTCTTGATGAACGCAATGTTTGCATCCGGCGGCTACCCTTGGACAGTTATTGATGTCGAGCATCGCGCAGCATATATGTCTGCCTTGGAGTCGGCGAGTGTTGGAGGCGACATAGTTCCGTTCGCAAAACTGATCGAGGATCGAATGCAATGGTCAACTTCTCTTTCCCGGTGAGTTGGTTGACTTGTCTATTTGGGCTCTTGGAAAGAAAAGCATGATATTTGCAACGGCAGGACATATTCATAAAAACCAGGCAATTGGGCCGGTGCACATATCAGGTGCATAAGTTTATTCAGTCGTAGATGGCCTATTTGAGCGTTTTCACCAGCCAAGTGATTTCGTTGCGGGCCGCTGCAATGAGGCTTTGGTAAGATTGTACAGAAACATTGGCGGCAAGCCTATCAGGGGAAAGCTTGGGGTCACGCCCTTTGCCTACAACCATAATTTCAAAGGCAGCCGTTGAGTCTAACTGACTGGTTAACTCGTCACGGTAATCCTCAGCTTGGGCCACTTCTTCGCGCCCAATCGTCTTGCTTGGGCGTTTAAATTCAATCAACAGGTAACGTCCATCGAACCCTTGAGTGAGCAATAAGTCAGGGCGCTTACTTGCTCGATCTCCTGTATACTTTCTGTCACAGAACTTTCTCACGACGGTTTTCAAAGACGCATTTGATGCCATCAATGAATAGTGGGTTCCAAATAGCCAGAGGTTTGTGTCCAGCGCCTTATGCATGGTGTCTTCAAGGGTATCAGGCTTGAGCGACAAATCTGTCAGATAGTTCAAGAATTCGATGCGGCGTTGCGCCTGAGAGTGAAGATGGGACAGTTCCAGTAATCCGAAGTCGGCCAGTGCTTCTGCGAAATATAAGACCTCGCCTTTGCTGGCTTCATTGATTTTCTCTAACACCTCCCAGTAACCATCATGTTCCATAGCGTCCAAGGCGACATCGGCAATCACCTGTGCCCTGGCATCACTTTCCGAGTAGTACTTATTGAGGATTTTGTTCAATGCCTTCTCGGCAAATCCGCGCCGATGTTCTGGCAAATTTTCGAGACGCTTGTTAATTTGCTTTTGCAGACGCGCCTTCTGTAGGTTCAGTTGCCGGTTGTGTGTGCTCTTAAGCTTTGACTTAACCTCATCTCGGACAAAGCTACTAATCTGCTCAAATGCTTTGCTGCTTTCGTTGACCCCGCCCCAATCGGCGGTGACCATTCCCGCAGCGTCCGGGACGGAGATTTCACCAGCCAGGTTTTTCAGTAGTTTGCGCGGGATTTCCTCATCGTCGTCGAGTCCAAAGAATGATGGGGGTCCGACAATCTTCCCATCGACCCTCAGACTGATTCCTGCTGTCTTCGGTTTGGATTTTGAATGAGAGATCGTATAGTGCAGGGCAACTGGCCCGGTGGCATCCAAAGTCTCTTTTTTCTTGACGTTGTGTCCTGGCAGGTCCGCAATACCTAACACTTCGCCATTAACGTGAATCTGAAAAAGCCGCTCTTGGCCATATTCTCGAAACAACAGCTCTCTCAGCCTGTCTGCAGTTGGATAGTTGAGACTTTGGTCGAGTGATGTAAGTTCGACGATCGAACCCGTTTCTTTGTCCGATGCGAGATCAATGATGAAATCCAGTGGGATCTTTTCGAGATCATCATCCGCTTCCAGAAGAATTTTCTTGTCGATGGTCAGAGTACACTGGTTAATTCCATTGGAAGAGGTCATTTTCATCGATGAAGCGAGGGTCAGTCCCGCAAATTTTCCAATTCCCTTGCGGCCCTTCACCTTTCGCTTGTGTTTTGGTGTGGTCTCGCCCGACCGTTGCCTCTTGTCGCTGGCGATATCGAGGTAATTTTGACGAATTTGTTCTTCGCTCATCCCGCTGCCGTCGTCTCGCACAACAACGGGAGCAGGCATAAGGGGTGGGGGGATTTCGACCCACACATTCAATGCGTCAGCGTCCCAAGCATTATCTATCAACTCTTTGAGCGCAGCTTCACTGGAACGGTAAGTTTCCCCCAATATACGTGTTAGACGCGGATTTACTAAGAAATGGGCTTTTTGCTGCATGACACTATCATTACCGTCGGTGAAGGATCCTTCAACAGGAATATCAATACCTTGTTCGAGTTGGTAAGCTTTCCTAGGTTTAATTCTTTTCAAAACCCAACTGATCTCCAGCTACCTTAGCGATAGTGATTGCATCATAAATCCCGCGACTTAAGGTAAACTGCAAGAGGGTTTTGTTAATGGCATCAATTCTAAAGTTTTTTCGAGTTATCTTTTTCTACGCATTTTATTTTTTGATGTGCATGGTGGCCGTAGTGACCGTATTGCAAGGCTGGCCCGTTATTGGGCAAATGCTTTTTGCCATCGGGTTACCCTTAATTTTAGTCTGGTGGCAGGAAAGCCGGCGAACACAAAAAAATGTAACCAAGATCTCTGCTACAGGAAGCACGAACGCGACTGTGAGCAAACCCGAACCAGCGGCACAGCCAAGTGGCTATGAGAAACGTATTGAGCTTGAGCGCCAGAAGACGCGCGACGCAAATACCATTTCAGCATCGTCGAGTGCGCGCGCCAATGCACCGCCAAAGCAAACCTACACCCAGAATGCTCATTCTGGAAAAGTAGCCGAGCCTGCGTTTTCCCCTTTAGCAAGACAGTACGAGAACGTGCGGCCAACTGCGCAAAAATCGCAAACGAATTCCCGCAAGAATGGTTGGGTACCTGCCGCAGAGACAGCGACTGTTGCTCGGCGAGATATTGGGGGAATGGTCTACGTCGGAACGCCGCCATTGCTCAATCACCACGGCTACCGTGACAAATGCAGAGCATTCATTGACCCGTCTCTTTCTGTCGCAACGACAGGGGACGATAGGGCAGGGGAGGGCATGTCGTACTGGCCTGGGTACTCCGATATTTCAGCACGAAGCAGGGCGACCTATCTTGAATGGTTGGCAAGTGGCCGTTCTGACCCATCCTATGACCCGGGCTACATGTTCTTGTATTTTTACGGGTTAGAACGGCGATTTTTCGTCGATCAATCCAATGCTGATGCAAAGGATATCATCGCCGAAGTTCGCAGATTGATTTCCGTCTATCCCGAAAACCATTCGGTGAAGCGATACTTGGGAGAATTTCTTGATATCGCGACACTTGCCGAAACTGAGTTTGAGGCGCTGGAGCCGATCTTTGAACGCCAGGGTTGGGAGCTTCCTTTTTCGCTGAAGTATGCGATTGGTGCGCGTCTTGATAAGGGAGAAAACCTGAGTGCAGACTGGGTTCTGAGCTGGTTGATGTGCCATCCAGAAAGCCATTTGCGCACGCCCGCTACGCGGTGCCGTGAAGAGTTTCTGGCGTTGTTCAAGATCCGGTTCGACGATCGTTTTCCCAACGGTTTAAAGGTCAGCAAGCCGCGCAAACACCTCAAAGCAACGTATCGTGCAGCCTCAAGCGAGTTCGAAGGGGCTCTCAACCCGACAGCCGACGGCAAACCCGTTCCTGATATTTCTGGGTTGCGAAAGCCGGTCGAGATTGCGCAGGAAGTTGCAGATGAAGTCATAGACGACCTTGATAAGCTGAGCCGCTATCTTGGTCGGAACCCCGAGGGCAGGGGAAGCATCGAAGCGCACGCCCTCTTGCCACTAGATCTGTGGACTTTGTTCCCATCGACAGAAATGGAAGCGTTGAAAGAGTGGGCGAGGGGAATCATGCAGAGCGGTGGGCTTATTCCGCTGGCCGACGTGATCGAAAAGCTCGAAGGACAGCGCAGCACGAAGATTGGCAAGCGACAGCTAACAGGGGCGGCGGATGCTTTGGCGCGTCTTGGATTTGGGCTGGCACCTGATCCGCGCTTTGCACTGCGTTCACCGAAACCGGAAGAGCCCGTGGTTTTGTTTGATCTCGGCGAGCAGATCGAAAAGCTGGAAGATGTTTCATCAAGCTATCAGACAGCGTTGATGGAGTTGGCCCTTGCCTCGTTTGTTGCCCATGCTGACGGGCGTATCGCCGATGCTGAACGCAAAGCACTGGAGGCACAAATCGCATCAGGTGAGGGGCTGAGTGAGCAGGAGCGGCAACGGCTTCAGGCAAATATGGTATGGTTCCTTGCCGTGCCGCCTGACATGGCGCTGCTGCGCCGCAAACTCAAAGAAGTTGGTGTGGAAGATCAAACGGCGATGCGAGCGGCCCTCGTGGGTGCGGCACACGCCGATGGTGTCATCCAATCCGAAGAAGTCGCCAGCATCGAAAAAGTGTATAAGGCATTGGGCCTTGATCCGTCACTTGCGTATTCCGACCTTCACGCCGGAGAGATTGCAGACGCACCACGCACGGTTCGTGCGGCCCAGCCTGGCAATTCTGGAGAGGCCATTCCTGAACTACAAAAGGCAGCCGGGCCAGTGCTGGATGCATCTCGGATCGCGGCCATCAGATCAGATACGGCGCGGGTGTCCTCTGTCCTTGGGCAGATATTTGAGGCTGAGGAAGAAGCAGAAGAGGGCAGGGACTCCAAGGATGTAACGCTGTTTGCTGGGCTAGATGCAAAACATGGGGCACTGCTGTTGGATTTGGTGGGTCAAGAGAACTGGACCGAGGACGCATTCGAGCAGCTTTGCGGACAGCATGGGTTGATGCCATCAGGTGCATTGGAGGCCGTAAACGAATGGGCCTTTGAGGCCTATGATGAAGCCTTACTTGACGAGTATGATGGATATGACGTGTCTCCCGAGATTGCGGATGCGGTAAAACAAAAATTAGAAGGGGAGGGGCGTCATGTCTAAATTGAAGCCACGTGAGCGCGATGCAATTGTTCAAGCTTTGCGCGCGGGCGTCGTGCCGAAGCTGGGCCTACGCCACATCCAAGTCGGACGCGTTCGCGAGATCGAAGAACTTGTGAAGGACATGGAGCGCATCGCGGACGGCGGCGCTGCCATCCGTTTTGTTATCGGGGAATATGGATCCGGCAAAACCTTCTTCATGAACCTGATACGTTTGGTGGCTTTGGAAAAAGGATTGGTGGTGATGTTCGCTGATCTTGCCCCTGACAGACGTATTCATGCGACTGGTGGTCAGGCACGTGGCCTCTACGCAGAGATGGCGCGCAACCTGTCGACACGCACAAAACCCGATGGTGGTGCCTTGGCCAGTGTGGTTGAGCGGTTTGTCAGCCAAGCGCACCGAGACGCCGAGGAAAAAGACGTACCAACGGGCACAATCATTCGCGAGCGTTTGAGCCATTTTGAAGAACTCACTGGCGGCTTTGAATTTGCAGAGGTCATTCGCCGGTATTGGGAAGGCCATGAGAACGGAGATGACGAACTTAAGTCGGCAGCACTTCGTTGGCTGCGGGGAGAATTCGCAACCCGCACGGATGCGCGCAAAGCCCTTGGAGTGCGCACGATTGTCGATGATGCGAGCGTTTACGATCATCTCAAGCTGATGTCGGCATTTGTGTGCGAAGCGGGTTACAAAGGGCTGCTTGTCGGCCTTGATGAAATGGTGAACCTGTTCAAGCTCACATCGTCCCAAGCGCGCAATGCGAACTACGAGCAGATTCTGCGCATTTTGAATGACGTGCTTCAGGGCAGTGCTGAGAACCTTGGCTTTTTAATGGGGGGCACGCCAGAGTTTTTGATGAATACGCGCCGTGGGCTTTATAGTTACGAAGCCCTACAATCGCGGCTGGCAGAAAACTCCTTCGCCCGAGATGGCCTTGTTGATTTGTCGGGGCCGGTTGTGCGGCTGGCCAGCCTAACGCCGGAAGATTTGTTTGTCCTCTTGGCCAATGTCAGACGCGTGATGCAGGACGATGAAACGGCTTTACCGGATACAGCGCTTGAAGCCTTTATGAACCATTGCTCTGACCGGATTGGAGAGGCCTATTTCAGGACGCCGCGCAATACCGTCACTGCTTTTGTGAACTTGCTGTCCGTGCTGGAGCAAAATCCAGGCGTTGAATGGAGTGACCTGATCGAGAAGATCGACGTCTCAGAAGACCTAGGCGAAGATATGAGCGAGGTGGAGGAAACGACGGGTGCTCAGCCAAGTGGCAGTGATGATCTGATTAGCTTTAAGCTCTGAGGCGCGAGGATGAGCAGCGCCTTTGACCAACTTGCCCGCCCCGTTCAGAAGTGGATTAGACAGCAGGGGTGGCGTGAGCTGCGCGACATTCAGGCGCGTGCAATTCGGACAATTTTCGAAAGTGACAACGATCTCATCGTCGCGGCATCGACCGCTGGCGGTAAAACAGAGGCCGCATTTTTTCCGTTGATCTCTCAGGTGCTGGATGCACCGGCAGAGGGCGGCGGGTTCGACTTGCTCTACATCGGACCACTCAAAGCGCTGATCACCGATCAGGCGGGGCGGCTGGAAGGCATCTGCCAAGAGGCGGAACTTCCAGTGGTGCCGTGGCACGGCGATGTGTCGCAATCGGTCAAAACGCGCGCGATGAAAAATCCCAAAGGGATTTTGCTCATCACGCCAGAGTCGCTGGAGGCATTGTTCGTCCGTCGGGGCTTGGAAATCGCGCGGCTGTTCGGTGCAACCCGAGCTGTGGTGATTGATGAATTGCACACTGTGCTTGATAGTGAGCGCGGGGTGCAATTGCGATCCCTGCTAACACGTCTTGAGTTGGCAATCAAAAGGCCCATACGCCGGATTGGACTATCTGCGACGCTTGGGGATATGGACCTCGCCCGCGCTTACCTGCGGCCTGACAATGCGGAACACGTCACATTGATCGAAGCAGACGGCGGAGAAGCGGAACTGAAACTTCAGCTGCGTGGATATTTTTCCGGTAGAGAAGACGACAACACCCCGTCTGCCACAGACGCCGTCGCAGCGCACTTATTCGAGCATCTCCGGGGAAGTGACAATCTTGTTTTTGCCGGCGCCCGTCAACGTGTTGAAATTTACGCTGACCGACTGCGCAATCTGTGCGAGCAAGAGCATCTACCCCAAGAGTTTTATCCGCACCATGCTAGCCTTTCACGCGATCACCGCGATTTTGTTGAACGGCGCCTGAAAGATAACAGCAAACCGACTACGGCTGTCTGCACATCCACTTTAGAGTTGGGTATCGATATCGGCGATGTAACCTGTGTGGCGCAAATCGGCGCACCTTTCACTGTCGCAGCCCTGCGGCAACGTTTGGGACGTTCGGGACGTCGGGAGGGTCAGCCAGCCATCCTTCGACAATACGCGGTCGAAACGAGGCTGACTTCGGATAGCAGCTTTGTGGATCGTCTGAGACTAGGCCTGATCCGGTCGATTGCGATGATTGATCTGTTGTTGGAGGGCTGGTGTGAACCACCCAAGCCGCAAGCGCTGCATCTGTCGACACTTGTGCATCAGATCCTATCCGTAATCGCGCAGAAGGGAGGGGCACCAGCCAATATTCTATACAGCGTGCTGTGTCGCGAAGGCCCGTTTCGGCAAGTCACCAAAGCAATGTTCACTGATGTGCTGCGCGCGCTCGGTCATCCTGAAACGGGCTTGATAGAGCAAACGGACGGTGGTTTGTTACTCTTGGGCCAAAACGGAGAGCGGCTAGTCGAGCATTATAGCTTTTACGCGGTGTTCAAGACGCCCGAAGAATACAGGCTGGTTTCAAACGGTCGGGATCTTGGGACATTGCCAATCGACAACATCCTCTCACCTGGGATGATGCTCATTTTTTCCGGACGCCGTTGGCTGGTTCAGGAAATCCATGACCGGGAAAAGGTAATTATTGTCAAACCCGCCAAAGCAGGTGTCCCGCCTGTGTTCGGTGGGGACCCGGGCGAGATCCATGACAAGGTAATCGCGCGCATGTTCGATGTGTTGGAAGCTGATACCAAACCCCTCTACATGGATGCAAATTCGCTCGAAATGCTTGAGGAGGCGCGGCTCAACTATGAGCGGATGGGGTTTACTGACGCGTCCCTAGTCAATTTGGGCGAAGAAACCACAATCATCGCAACACGAGTTGGGACAATGAAAACGACGACCTTGGTGCTTGCGCTAAGAGGGTTTGGGTTTTCTGTCGAACAATATGATGGCTTCCTTCAAGTGGAAGCGGGGGACGAAACCCCGCCCCTAACCGAGGTTCTCAAGAGGATTGGGGAAGGTGAAGACGTTGATCTATTTGCAGACGCCGGAAATCTGCTGACTGAGAAGTTTCACCCGTATCTGACCCGCGAATTGTTGGAGCTGGATGCGATTTCATCGAAGCTTGAGCCACTAGCTCTTAACAGAGTGGTCAAGACGCTTACTTTCCAAATACAGGGCGGTTTGTCTTTGGTGACCTGAATGAACTGCAAGGGCAAGGGCAGGGGTCCATCCAAGCAGTAAGCGTACTTTAGCTGCAGATGCGGAGCGGCAAGACAAAAAAGGCGCAAGCGGCCTTTCAACTGGGCAAAATTGACGTTGGCGGCTACGTCCGTGTCGGACGACTGACTTAATTTGAAATATCTACTTCACCTTTAGCGAGAATTGATTACCAATATAAACAACCTTGAGCTTCAATCGCAAAGTGAGAAAAATGACTAAAATTAACTCTCTGAATATTTCACGACATGCGAAATGAAAATTGATGACGTAGCCAAGATCGCGCAGTCTTGTTACCAAGGATGTCCGACAATTGTGTTGGGAAGCGGGGCGACCATGCCATACGGCTTGCCGAGCATGACTGCCTTAAGTGTTTACTTGCGAGATAATTTAACAACTTCAGGAATACCCGAAGACGACGCGTGGACTTTAGTCAGGACGGCACTGGGAAATGGCGACCATCTAGAAGCGGCACTAGAAGGAAAAATCATTCCCCCTTCTCTCTTGTCAAAGATCGTGCGTTTGACATGGCAATGTGTGAATGAAAAGGATCTGTTGCTCCTAGAGACTGCTGCCGCAAATGGGACCGACTTCGTTCTCGGGCATCTGCTTTACGCGATGCTAAATAGTACACAAAATGTAGCCCACATAGTTACGACCAACTATGATCGGGTAGCTGAGTACGCGTGCAATTCGATGGGTTTACTTTACCAGACTGGGTTTGCTCCAGGATACGTTCAAAAATGGGAAAGCGCTGATCGGGTGAAGCTTTTTCATGGCCAGAAGCCTTCCAGCGTTGTAAAAATTTGGAAAATTCACGGGTCGTTAGATTGGTTTAGGACTGCCGACGATCGCACGGTTGGATTGCCTGTCTTCGAATTACCGTCGGAAAACTATACCCCGCTGATTGTCACTCCAGGCCTCAATATGTCCGTCGTCAGGGTTTTTGGAACCAATGGCAGCTTAAACTAAGAGAGAGTTAGGCTCATCTGGTTGGTTTCATTATGCGGCGCGTTGTCTGTGATGCAAGCGGCGCGTTTCGAGCGTCTTTCGTTTGATCCTTTCTCGCTGTTTCAGAATGGCTTTGTCTCGTCCGAAGTAGACGTCGGCGGGTGTGACGTTGTTGAGGCTCTCGTGGTAACGTAGGTGATTGTAATGATCGACGAAGGCCTCGATTTGGGCTTCGAGGTCACCTGGCAGGAAGTAGTTTTCCAGCAGGATGCGGTTCTTTAATGTCTGATGCCAGCGTTCGATCTTGCCTTGGGTTTGCGGGTGATACGGCGCGCCGCGTGAGTGCTTCATCCCCTTGTCTTGCAACCACTCCGCTAGCTCCCCCGAGACATAACTGGATCCGTTGTCGCTGAGCAAACGCGGCTTGTGAACAACGTGAACTTGGTCACAACCAGACGCTTCTAAAGCCAGATCTAACGTATCAGTAACATCCTCAGTCCTCATGTTGGTGCAGAGCTTCCATGAGATGATGTAGCGGCTGTAATCATCAAGGACCGTGCTGAGATAGAACCAGCCCCAGCCAATGATTTTGAGATAGGTGAAGTCCGTCTGCCACAGTTGATTGATGGCCGTAGTTTTGTCTTTGAACTCATTGGCAGCCTTGATGACAATGAAGGCAGGGCTGGTGATCAGATCATGTGCCTTAAGGACGCGATAGACCGAAGCCTCTGATACAAAGTAGCTTTCTTGATCTGTGAACGTGACCGCCAACTCTCTCGGCGACAGTTCTGTTTCTTGTAGCGCCAGTTTCACGACCTTGCGTCGCACCTTGTCGGGAATGCGGTTCCAGACGTGTTTGGGCTTGGGGGATCGGTCTTGTAGCCCAACCTCGCCGCGCTGCAGATACCGATCATACCAGCGATAGAATGTGGTGCGTGGAATGCCGAGCTTAGCCAGCGTCAGCCGCGCCGACAGGTGGCTTTCCTCGACCAGCCGAATGATCTCCAACTTCTCAGATGCGGGATATCTCATTCGTGGTCGCCCCCAACGTCGAACATGCTTTTTTTAAGCAAGCGGAGTTCCAGTGTTTGTTCCGCCACGACCTCCTTCAGGTCACGGGCTTCGCGGCGCAGGTCCTTGACCTCGTCAGTGTTTGCGGCACGTGCTGTATCGCCCGCAAGGCGCCGCTTTCCTGCTTCCATGAAGTCCTTGGACCATTTGTAATAGATGCCTTGGGAGATGCCCTCACGGCGGCACAGCTCAGCAATGCTATCCTCGCCCCGCAGGCCATCCAGGACGATCCTAATCTTCTCTTCGGATGAATAGTGCTTGCGCGTGGCGCGTTTGATGTCTTTGACGATCTTCGCACCAGGGCTCTTCGTTGTTTGTCTCATCTTCCACTCCTCAGTGGTTACGATGAGCCAGAAACACTCTCTTATCAAATAACGCTATTTGGTCCCATAGGCGCTGACGTCAGACACAGCTACACAAGTCAAATTCGCATAAGGTTCAATATGTTACCTGATAAAACCTGAACGCTATGGCTCATTATCGGTCTAATTATAACATAATAAACCTTACAAACCGTCAGTAATTGACCTGTTCGAAGCCGTAGTTTCCTTCGTAATCACGCCAATCAACGAAGACCGATCGATGGTAAATACTCGGGCAATTGTATCCCCATCGCTCAAGTCCAGTATGTGCCTCAGGCAGTGCCGTAGGAGCAGACCGAGCCCATGAAAACTCACCTTGGGTTCCATAGGTGCCGAGGTAAATGGTAGCAGATCGGTTGCAGTCACCGTCGCGGCCCGACTCGTTTTGGCGTGCATATCGGACATCATAAACGCGGATTGAGCGTACAAAGTTGAATTCGGGGCCGCTGATGTCGATGTCAGCGCGGTCTTGGACCAACTGGAGCGCAAATCCTTCCGGAAGCAGGTTCGGCTTTGGTCCGGCAAGTTTTAAAACGGCATTTTCAGAAGGCAGAGGTTCGGTTGCAGGCGACAAAAGCGGTCGTGGGCGATCCCGACTAGTGAACAAAATATCGTAGAACCGACCTCGATTATCCGACGGGGTAACTGGATCATAGGATGCGCCCATCGGACATCGCCAAATCTGCAATGGAGGTTCGATTGGCCAGGGAGTAACCCTCCGGATGAATTCGGCGCGTGCACGGGCGCACGGAACTGATGCTGGCCAACCGCCAGAGAGGCACAGCAGTATTGCGCAGTCGATCTGGTAAGTTTGAGCCTGAACACGATTGGCAAGACCTACGGACGAACCAACAAGTGCAAGTACGACGACAATTGAGTATTTTCGAAATGAGCGAAGCATGTGAAGCATCCTATCGAGTAGGGTGTAAGCAGCATGACTCCGTTAGTATATTATTGCAACTCCAAATATATTATTGATATGTTGCAACCAAGTTGAAATGTCCGTCTTTGTGCAAAGTAGAAATGTCCCACTCGGTGGTGCCAGAGCAGGGCTGGGCAGGGCGGAGACCTCATATATCGCAGCCCTGAACAGCCATGCGGGTGGGTCACTCTGCGGCGAGTGATGAAGGTGTCTCGGCCTTTTCTTTTGCCCTTCGTGCAAGCTTTGAGTTCCAACCATCGTTGCGTTTGCCTGTAGGTTGATAACGTGTCGCTTGTTTGCCGGCGCGGCGTTTTTTGGGAGCGGCGAGATCTTGCTCGGCTTTGATGTGCTCCAAGACCGCGCTGAGATGTTTGTTCTCGGTGATCGCGGCGTGGGTGACGCGTTGATCCTTGTCGAAGACGGAGTAGGGGATTGAGACACCCTTCCAGCGGACCTCAAATTGCCCATCCGGGAAGGCGTAGGTATCGACATATTTGCCCGGCAGCCCGCGCGTGATCTCATTCTCAGCAAGGATGATCCGCTGACGTTCATAGGAGAATGCCAGCTGCGGGCCAACGACACGTTCATCTCGGAAACAGAAGACATCCCGCAAACGATCAGGCTCAAGGTTCATTGGTCTGTGCAGGTTGTCTGCGCGTCGTGGGGCCTTTGCAAACTTGACGTTAAAGCGTTCTGTGAAGTCCGGCAGGAACGCATTGGCTGTCTCCATGTCAGAGATGCATGCCAGCCTGAGTTCCTTGACCAAACGATCCTGTAACGTCCGATTGGCCCGCTCAACACGGCCTTTGGCCTGAGAGCTGTTTGCACAAAGAATCTCGATGTTTAGTGCAAACAGCGCACGTCCGAACTGGGTCATGCCATGCCCGGACTTCGCGGATTGATTGGCGACGCGGAACACCGTGTGCTTGTCTGAATAGAACGCAACCGGTCGGCCATGTGCCGCTAGATACAGATCCAGTGCCTCAAAATAGCTGAACGTGCTCTCAGACGTCACAAACCGCAATTGCATCAACGTACTGGTCGCATCGTCGATAAAGACGAGCAGGGTGCAAGCGGGGCCTCGATCCTCAAACCAACGATGATCAGACCCATCAATCTGGATGAGTTCGCCAAGACATTCACGGCGCAGCCGCGGTTGATGAAACCTACGCCGTTGCTTGCGGCTTAACCAGATCCCAGCATCCTGCATCCATTTACGCAATGTCTCACGCGACACCTTCAGGCCATGATCTTCCGCCAACTTCTCAGCCGCAAAGGTAGGCCCAAAGTCGATGTAGCTCTCGCGGACCAGCGTCACGGCGAACGCACGCACGGCTGGATCGATCCGGTTGTTCGACCGGCGACCGCGCGCCTTATGCCGGATCGCAGCGGGTCCATCGGCCTGGAAGGCTTTCAACAGACGATGCACTTGTCGTCGGCTCAGTCCCAACACGTTGGCCGCAGTCACAGCCGTCATCCGGCCTTGTGTCACTTGGCTCAATACTTCAATGCGGTTCAGCTCGCGTTCGCTCATGATAATCAATCCCACGGCCACACTCCAATCCTGCTTGTTTGACAGGGAAGTGTGACACTTCTACTTTGCAGATGTGAGACATTCTAACTTTGCGGCGACAGATAAAATACGCATAATCCATCTTATGTTATATGTATACTGAAAATTGACTTTTTATTCAATGTGCTGAGGCAGGTAGCTATCGATTTTCAGAAAGAATATCAGACATTCCCTTTGAAGGCGCGTAGTCAGTCCATTGTCATGGAACGATGGCCTTTTTTACCCTGTTGGTACTTTCAAGCGTGCTTGCTGACCTTCTAATTGCCACAGCCGTAGGGTTTAAAATGGTCAAAGAACATGCCGAGCAAAGTTGGCATGATTGCCAGATTCAGAATATTCCAAAAAAAATTCAGAAATTAACGGAACCCTCCAGCGCGGGAACCTTGTTTAGGTCTAGAAATGTTACACTTTGGAGGTTCTTTTCATGTCTTACTGGCACTTTTTCGCGATGATCTTAACATCGACAATCGTAATGTTTGGTTTGATGTATCTTAACACCTATGCGCTCGGACATTTGTTTTTCAGCGAAACGCGCAGCTATATGGCAATTTACATGGGTGCGGCCATGGCTGTGATCATGCTGGCCTTCATGCTGGGGATGTACTCAAACCGCACGGCCAACATCGCCATCTTTACTGGCAGCGCGGTAGTCTTTGCTTTGTCGTTGTTTCTTGTGCGCAGTCAAGCAACCGTTGACGGCATATCATGGATGCGGGCGATGATCCCCCACCACTCGATTGCTATCCTTACCAGTGAACGCGCCAATATTTCGGACCCTCGCGTGCGCAAACTTGCGGACGGCATCATTGAGGCGCAACGCCTTGAGATTGCCGAGATGAAAGCTCTGATCGCCGATCTTGAAGGCGGTCCAGCCGCGACGCCTGAACTCGACGGTAAGTGAAGGAGTACATCATGTCCTTGGAAAGCGCCACGAAAACCGCCGATCTCTACCGCATGGTCATGCCGGATCACGTCTGCCCCTAAGGTCTGAAATCGAAGGATCTTTTGGAGCGGCAGGGATATCAGGTCGAAGACAATCATCTAACCACGCGCGAGCAGACAGACATCTTCATGGACAAGCATGACGTAAAAACCACGCCGCAGACTTTCGTCGCGAGCAAGCGTGTCGGAGGGTATGATGACCTGAGGATATATTTTGGTTTGGACAAGCCCGAGGACGCGCAATCGAGTACGTCCTATCAGCCGATTATAGCGATTTTTGCCGTTGCGTTTCTAATGGCGCTTGCTCTGTCGTGGCACAGCTTTGAGGCAATATTCACGGTTCGGGCCTTCGAATGGTTCATCTCAATCTCAATGTGCTTTCTGGCCGTGCAGAAACTTCAGGATGTCGAGAGTTTTTCAACAATGTTTCTGAACTATGACCTTCTGGCGCGTCGCTGGGTACCTTATGGCAAGGTTTATCCGTTCGGCGAGGCTTTCGCGGGTATCCTGATGACTGCAGGTGCATTGACCTGGCTTTATGCACCCGTCGCAATAGTTATTGGTGGTGTTGGTGCCGCGTCGGTGATCAAGGCTGTCTATATCGACAAGCGGGAATTGAAATGCGCCTGTATGGGCGGTGACAGCAATGTGCCACTGGGGTCCATTTCTTTGACCGAGAACCTAATGATGTTGGGCATGGGTGTCTGGATGCTTGCCAAAATGATTTGATCATTTGCCAGCTTTTTAGGCTGCTTCAGCAGCGCAATGCTGTCTTCACGAAAACGTTGGAAACCTTCCACCGCTGGATGGATTGACGAACAGTTTGAATTCGTTCAGATGTGCGAAATGAAAAAGAAAACCACCACATTCAAAGCACTTAGGGCAGTAGCATGTTTTGCTTTTGCTTTGGCGCTGGTGTTTTTTCCACCGGCGGTGACGCACGCTGGTTCTGGTGCGCACGGCGCAAACCAAGTCGTATCACAAAGCACCGATGGCACGGTTACTGATCATTCAGAGGGTGTTGATACGGTAAATTCCACGGCGCACCTCAATTGTAATAGTGTTTCCACAACGGGCGACGATGAGCCGTCATCCGGCCAATGCTGCAATGGCATCTGCCTACTGATTGTTCTTGATGAAGTAGAGACGCTTGACATTGAGCAAGTAGGAAGAACCCAACACCTGAGACTTCATGAACAAACCAAATCGGTCGAGATGTCTGGGTTTTTGCGCCCTCCCCAAAGCCTAATCTGACCCAAGGCCCGTAGTGGGCCTTCGCTTTGCGTACAGCCGTGCGCAAGCCCGAAGTCTATCAGTCAGGTTACATCTATGAAAATTCGTCTTCTTTCGGGGGCTACTGTCCTCGTGCTTGGCGCGTGCGCTAACGAGCCGACGCCCTTGCCGATCATTGCGACGCAACAGGCAGTCACAAGCACTGCAGTCTCCTCTCCCGTCAACTATCAGGATCCTTTAGCAGGTTTTACGTATCGCGGCCCCGTTGGCCCGCGCGATTGGCGGGCCGTCAATCAAGAACAGTCGGAGGGCAACTAATGCGCGTTTCGAAACTACCGCTGGTAATTGGCTTTCCACTCGTCCTTGGTGCTTGCGCAACGGCAATCCCTAGAACCTATACCGAACCAAAAGCTGGCTTTGCAAACGTGTCGGGCCAGACCTCTGCTGCGATCGGCAAGCGCACCGCATTCGCGCAGACCCAAGCCGAAACTGTCGCATTGAAGCGCGAAGTCCATGGCATGGTACATCGCAAGACGATTTCTGCGGAAACGGCAGTTCAGGTCGCCCTTCTAAACAACAAGGGCTTGCAGGCTTCTTACGCCAATGTCGGCCTGTCGGCTGCCGAGGCGTGGCAGCAAGCAACACCTGAAAACCCTATCGTGTCTATTGGTATCTTAGGTATTGGGGCGCCGGAACTTGGTGCGTACCGGGCCATCGAAGGGTTAATCCGCGCGAACATCTTGGATGCAACGACCCGCAAACAACGGATGGCCATTGCTGATGCGAGTTTAAGACAGGCTCAACTAAGCGCGGTTGATGATACCTTGGCACTTGCCAATCAGACGCGTCAGGCATGGATCAACGCTGTCTCATCGTTCGAGGCTGTTAGCTATCTCAAACGGGCAAAGGCCACATCAGATGCTGGGTCTGAACTCGCACGGAAGCTGGGCGAAACCGGTGCGCTCAACAAGGCCGGTCAAGCACGCGAGCAGGCGTTCAATGCTGAGTTGGCAGGCCAGTTGGCGCAGGCCCGTTTGAACGCGACAAAAGCAAAGGAAGACCTAACCCGACTAATGGGGCTTTGGGGAACCGAAGTTGATTACTATGTGCCAGACGCGTTGCCAGCTTTACCACGGTCCGTTGGTAGAGTGACTGATATTGAAGCCAAAGCACTGAGCAACCGCGTCGACCTGCGCGTTGCGAAATTAGGTTTGGAAGCACAGGCAAAAGCCTTTGGTTTGACTGACCAGACTCGCATTGTCAGTGATCTTGAGATCGTCGGTGGTGCAGAACTTGAACGGGAAGTCGGTGAAAACGGCGACATTGAAAAGAATGTGACGCCACAGGTTGAGCTGGAATTTGCAATCCCGATCTATGACACCGGCAAGGCGCGGATGCGCAAGGCGGAATTGTCCTATCTGCAAGCTGCCAACGTGCTGGCGGAAAAAGCTGTGAACGTGCGGTCCGAGGCGCGTGGGGCTGAATCCTCCTACCACGCATCCTACAAGATCGCGCGGCACTACCGCGATGTGCTGGTGCCGTTGCGCCAGACCGTCGAGGAAGAGGGTTTGCTGTCTTACAACGGCATGATCACCAACACCTTCGAGTTGCTCACTGACGTGCGCGAAAAACTTGGCGCATCCCTGGAAGCGGCGAACGCAAAACGTGAATTCTACATGGCTCAAGCCGATCTGACTGCTGCCATCTACGGCGGTGGTGCAGGCGGTGGCGGCGGTGGAGAGGGCGCAACACTTGCCGCCGGTGGCGGCGCAGGACACTGAAAGGACTGATGATATGATAAATAGACGTCAATTACTCGGGGCCGGCGCCGCAGGTGCTGCGCTCGTCTCTTCCCAAGCGTGGGGCAAGACCACGAACATGGGTCTGCCAGAGGCCGCTCAGATGGACAGTGCGGCAACGGCAGTCACGCCGCGCCCATCATCTGGGCCGGATTACAATCCTGTCGTGACGCTGAACGGCTGGACCTTGCCGCACCGGATGAACAACGGGGTGAAGGAATTTCATCTTGTTGCCGAACCGGTGGAGCGTGAAATGGCCGATGGCATGATCGCGCATCTGTGGGGCTACAACGGCCAATCCACAGGCCCCACCATCGAAGCGGTCGAAGGTGACCGCATCCGCATCTACGTTACAAACAGGCTGCCGGAGGAAACTTCGGTCCACTGGCACGGTCTGATCCTGCCGTCGGGTATGGATGGCGTCGTTGGCCTGAGCCATCCCGGCATCAAACCCGGCAAGACCTTCATCTACGAGTTCGACCTGATCAAGTCCGGGACGTTCATGTATCACCCGCACTCGGACGAGATGACCCAGATGGCGATGGGGATGATGGGCATGTTTGTGGTCCACCCCAAGGACCCGACCTTCATGCCGGTCGACCGCGACTTCCTGATCATGCTGAACGCGTTCGACATTGATCCCGGCACTTATGTGCCGCGCATCATGACGATGGCGGATTTTAACCTCTGGACATGGAACAGCCGGATCTTCCCTGACATCGACCCTCTGGTCGTTAACAAGGGGGATAAGGTCCGCGTCCGCGTTGGCAATCTGACGATGACGAACCACCCGATCCACATGCACGGTTACGACTTCAAGGTCACTTGTACGGATGGCGGGTGGGTGCCGGAGTCTGCGCAATGGCCCGAAGTCAGTATCGACATTCCCGTGGGTGCGATGCGGGCCTATGAATTTGTCGCCGACAATCTTGGCGACTGGGCGATCCATTGCCACAAGTCACACCATACCATGAATGCCATGGGCCATGACGTGCCGACATTCATCGGCGTGAACAAAGATCAGCTGACCCAAAAAATCCGTAAGTTTCAGCCTGAATACATGCCCATGGGCACCGCCGGTATGGGGGACATGGCCAAAATGGAAATGCCGCTGCCGGACAACACCATCCCGATGATGACGGGTTGGGGGCCGCACGGACCCATTGAGATGGGCGGCATGTTTTCAGTCGTAAAGGTGCGGGACGGCATCGACGCGGACGATTATTCCGATCCCGGCTGGTATGAGAACCCGCCGGGCGAGCAGGCCTATGAATGGACGGGCGAATTGCCCGAATTTGCGTCTAACAACAGCGCCAAAACCATTCTCACATCAAAACCAACCTCGAAGGGCTGACATGCTCTTCGTCATATCCAACCAAACCAATCTACAGGACAATCAAATGAAAAATCTTCTTCTGACGACAACCTTTGCAATGGCACTGTCCCTACCGGCATACGCTTCGGGCACACATAGCGATGGACATGGTGAAAATGAGTCCACCGAGCAAGCAGCAATGATGATCGGTATGCCGGGCGAGGCCGCCAAAGTGGATCGGACGATTGATGTCATATTGCTCGAAAACGACGAAGGCCAAATGCTGATCGAGAGTGAAGACCTGAACATTGCGGCAGGCGAAACCATCCGCTTCAACATCACCAACAAGGGTGAGTTGGAGCATGAGTTTGTCCTCGACACAATCGAGCGCAATGCCGAGCACAAGATTGAAATGGCCAAGATGGACATGGAGCACGACGATCCGAACAGTATTCGCCTGGATGCAGGAGCTTCGGGCGAGATCGTTTGGACGTTCGCCAACGCGGGTGCGTTCGAGGCGGCCTGCTTGATCGCCGGCCATTACGAGTCCGGTATGTACCGTGAGATTGCCGTTAGCGAGCAGATGGCGAAGGCCGATGCTGAATACTCGACCGGCACGATCAAGAAGATCGACGTCAAAACTGGCAAAGTGACAATCATTCACGGACCTTTGGTGACCCTTGATATGCCCGCAATGACGATGGTGTTCCGGGCCGACGAGACGATGATCGCAAATATGTCGGAAGGTCAGGACATCGAGTTTGTCGCCGACCGCGTCAAAGGCAAACTGACCGTTACGCAGATGAAATAGGAATTTCGCCGCTGTCAAAATCCAACGGCGAAAAAGCGTGCACCGCCAGGCTTCCAAACCTCTGAAGAAAGGGGCCGGGCGGCGCACATATCGCAACGAAGGCTTAGCCTTCATCACAATCAAGCAGGAATAAACATGAAACTTTTCGCAATCACAACAACTACGTTGATCGTTACTCTTGGCGCCGCAAATGCAAGTTCCGACTTTAGCAGTGTTCAGGAACGATTTGCTTCCGATTCCGACTCCGCAGCTGAGCGGATTCTGAGGGGAACCAGCGAAGGCAATACACAAGCAGCATTGGAATTACTTGCTCAATCCAACAACTCGCCAGCCGAAATGGTTGTCCCTGACCGCAATGTCTTCAACCCTCATAACGAGACAGTGACGCGCGAGCGGTTGTCTCGGTACTTGAACTCCGCCGCAGAGATCGCAGCACAATAATCGAGCTTCGATACTTTAAAGGTATGCCAGTCGGGCGAATGTCAGAAACCGCCCGCTGGCACATGCTTTGACGCGGTTATGGCGATCGAGACGGCTGACGTTGTGTCGGTCGCCAGCATGATCTTTCTCAGCAAAACTCTGAGGCTGCGCTACGTTCTCTTAGTCCGCCTAAAAGCCTTCAAACGCAGCGCAAGCCACCTTGCAATAAACCAATGGAGAGACACCATGAATATTGGAGAAGTCTCAGCGCGCTCTGGTCTGCCGACCAAGACAATTCGCTACTACGATGAGATTGGGCTAGTTAGTCCCCAACGCGATACGAACGGATATCGCTCGTTCCGTGAAAGCGAGATACAAAAGCTCGCGTTCTTATCGAGATCCAGAGCTCTTGGGTTTACTATTGATGACTGTCGTAATCTGTTGGTCCTATGGGAAAACAATAACCGCGCGAGTGCTGACGTCAAACGTATTGCCCTCAGTCATCTTGATGCAATCGATCAAAAGGTGGGTGAACTCGTCTCCATGAGGCGAAGTCTTTCGGACCTGATCGACATGTGTGTTGGTGACCAAAGACCGGATTGTCCGATCCTGAAGGACCTTGCATCGTCCTGATTGAGAGCAATGTTTGGCAAGTGAACTCGTCGGATGAAAGTGACGGCAAACCGACCAATCACGGTTTACTCCGATGTGAATTACCTCGATGTGGCTGAAGTGGCGATGCTCACCAGCACAATTTCAAACAAACTGGCATCTGCATTCAACGGCAGAAAAAGTTCCGACTAAAACCGCGCAAAAATAACCCGGACTGTAGCCTTGTGATTTTGTTGTTCTGACCCTTCAATCGCAGGCTGTGTCCAAGCCAGATAGACCCCGTCTGATGTTTGCACCATTCGCGGAAAGTTGACGGAACCAGCCCCAGTATTGACCGTGATTGTTTGTTGCTGGCCACACGGTTCGCCTATTCTAGCTTGGCAGGCAAAAATGACTTCACCAGCCTCTTGCCACTCCACCCAAGTGATGAGTGCAGTCTGTTCGTTTAGCATTAGCGCGTCGACACGCCCCGCTGCCTCTCCGAGGTCTATTCGCATTGGCGCGTCAAAATATCGACCGCCATTCTTTGAAAATGCGACTTTTACAGCAGGAGTATCATTCGCAGCAGTGTACCATGCTACGACAGCGGTCTCGCCAAGTGCATCTATGGCCGGACCATTTACCGGGCAACCAGAAATCTTCCAGTTATCTTTATGCACGATGCTGGGCTTCGACCATTGTCCGTCTTCTAGCCGAACCACGGATATGTCACGAATTTCCGTGTCGGTCCGGTCACGATAGGCAACCAATACATCACCGTCAGAAAGAACCGTTGCTGATGTTTGGCAGCAACTGCATGTCTGGGCATCCAGTAGAATATCTTCGGACAGAATGCCGTCGGATGTGAGTTGTGTGGCGCGCAGTTGCATCGCATCTGGGAGCTCGGACGCCGGATCGGAAAACAGATCTTTCTTATAGGCACGCGCATCCAGCCAAACACTGATCAGCGCATTTTCTGTGATCGGCATCAAAGTTGCAAACCCATGCTGGCTTTGTGTGCCATCCTGATGAGGCACTATGGGCGCGCTCCATGTTCTGCCTTCATCCGCAGAGAGCGCAATGTTGACATCATAGGCAAACGGACCGTCGCCATCTTCTTGTAGCCAATGAGCTGCCAAGGTTCCGTCTGGAAAAGCTGCGATTGACGGGAAATCGGCCCAGTTAATGAACAGGTCATTGGATCTGACAATAGTGCGAGCCTCGGTCCACCCTGAAAAGTTGCCGACAGTCATTTTGACAACAAACCCGTCTCCATCCGGTTCAGTCCAACTCATAACGACGCGCCCATCGTTCAGAGCAAACAACGTGGGTTCCTGTGGGTCTAGCCCGACCGGCGGATCTAAGATGACAAACTGGAGGGGCTCTGCTGCGACAAAACTAGACGTCGCAATCAAAACGAAAGCAGTAACGATACTCACAAAAGCTGATCTTAGCATGGTACAGAGACTGTGCCATCAAAGACGATGTCTAGCTGTCTTCCATGCAAACAATATTCATTTGAGAGAAACCGCGAGAACCCCTGCTCTTTCCAGCTTTGGTTGAATACAAATATTTGTGGATTTGCGTGGGCAATAGGTGGGAAAGCCAAGCTTGCCATCGCCAGCGTTTTGGTCGCAAAAGAGGGCTTTCTGATCATTGAAACGTCCTAACTAAAAATTCCGGTTCTTAATCTACATTGGCGTTCGACAGATCCTTAAGAATGGGACAATCAGGTCTGTGGTCGCCGTGGCAAGCCTCTACCAAATGAGCTAGCGTGTTTCGCATGGACTTCAATTGCGCGATTTTCTCGTCGATCTGATGCAGATGTTCTTCGGCGATCTGCTTAACCTGAGCGCTTTCGCGGGTGCTGTCATCATAAAGCGCCAGCAACGTACGGCAATCTTCGATGGAGAATCCTAGCGCACGGGCACGGCCCAGAAACGCGAGTTTGTGCAGGTCGTTTTTTTGAAACGCGCGGTAGCCGTTATCACTTCTCAAGGGGCGGATTAGACCAATATCTTCGTAATACCGGATCGTTTTGGGCGGCAGGCCTGCGCGTTCTGCGACTTCTCCTATGTTCATTTTCGGCTCCTATTGTGCGGGTTGAGACGTCATTCTGGTGCGGGCAGCATCGGGTATTTCCATTTCGGACATGAGCGGTTTTACTCGGCGCAAACGCAAGGCATTGGTCAACACCGAAACCGAGGAAAGCGCCATGGCACCCGCGGCAAAGACCGGGGACAGGAGCACGCCAAATGCCGGATAAAGGACACCCGCTGCCACAGGAATAAGTGCTGCATTATAGCCGAAGGCCCAGATTAGATTTTGGCGGATATTGCGCATCGTCGCGCGGGAAACTTCGATGGCATTGACCACGCCGCGCAAGTCGCCTGACATCAGCACGACATCGGCGCTTTCAATGGCCACATCTGTACCGGTACCGATTGCAATGCCCACATCCGCGTGCGCAAGTGCGGGCGCGTCGTTGATGCCATCGCCGACAAAGGCAATCCGCTGACCGTCCGCACGCAGGCTGTCGAGCGCCGCAACCTTGCCCTCTGGCAATACGCCTGCAACGACATGGTCGATCCCCGTCTCGCGGGCTATGGCTTGTGCGGTTTCTTCCTTGTCGCCAGTAATCATTACCACTTTTATTCCCATTTTCCGCAACGCCGTAATCGCCGCAGCACTGGACGGTTTGACCGGGTCTGCCACGGCGATCACAGCTGCAAGCTTTCCGTCGATAGCGGCATAAAGCGCTGTCCTGCCGCGTTCGGCCAACCTGTGTTCTTCGCCAGCGAGCGGGTTAATGTCGATCCCTTCGCGCGTCATCAGGCGGTCAGCGCCAACCAAAACTTTGTGACCTTCGACTGTGGCCTCCACGCCGTATCCGGTAATAGAAGTGAAGGTGTCCGCCACAGCCAGTTTGATACCTTCGGCCTTTGCACTAAGCACGATGGCTTCGGCAATAGGATGTTCCGACTGAGCTTCTACAGATGCGACAAGGCGCAGAGCTTCAGCCCGAACGACCCCGTCCGCCAGAACGAAATCGGTTAGCGTCGGCATTCCTTCCGTCACCGTCCCCGTCTTGTCGAGCGCGATCACGTCAACATCGCTCAGCCCCTGAAGCGCGTCACCTTTACGAAATAACACGCCCATCTCGGCCGCCCTGCCGGTCCCGACCATGATAGATGTCGGTGTGGCCAAACCCATGGCGCAAGGACAAGCGATAATCAGGACCGAAACACCAGCAACCAACGCAAAAGTCAACGCGGGATCAGGGCCTACCGTTAGCCAGACAGTTACTGTGAGTGCGGCGAGGCCCAACACCGCGGGTACGAACCACTTGGTAACGCGGTCCACCAGACCTTGAATAGGCAGTTTGGCGCCTTGCGCGTCCTCGACCATACGAATGATCTGCGCCAGAGTCGTATCGGCCCCCACCCGCGTTGCGCCGAAAGTCAGGCTGCCTGTTCCGTTCACGGTACCGCCCGTGACTGCATCACCTATCACCTTGGAGACCGCCAATGGCTCCCCTGTAATCATGCTCTCGTCTACATTGCTGGTGCCATCGCTTACTTCACCATCGACGGGTATCCGCTCTCCGGGCCGGACAAGGATTAAGTCGCCTAAGCGCAGCGCATCGATCTGAACTTCCTCAATCTCGCCGTTTCGCATCACGCGAGCAGTTTTGGGCTGCAATCCTAGAAGTGCTTGAATCGCCGCGCCTGTGCGTCCTTTGGCGCGTGCCTCCAGCCAGCGGCCCAGCAAAATTAACACAACGATCACCGCTGCCGCTTCGAAATAAACTGCGCGAACGCCAGCAGGCAGAAGCCCCGGAAGAAAAGTTGCGACAACCGAATATATCCAGGCCGCCCCGGTCCCAAGGGCAACAAGGCTGTTCATATCCGGAGCACCTTTGACTAAGGCAGGCAGACCTTTCGTGAAAAATTGACGCCCAGGGCCAAACAATACAATCGTGGTCAGCACAAACTGGATCAGCCACGACATCTGAGTACCAATCGTGCGCTCTATAATCATGTGAAAGGCGGGAATCGTGTGTGCGCCCATTTCCATGACGAAGACCGGTGCTGTCAGGATTGCCGCGAAAATCATCCGCCGTCCCTGTGCGCGTGCTTCATCTTCCTTGCGCTCAGCCCGGCTGAGTTGTGCGTCGGCTTCGGCAATGTCGGCGGGATATCCAGCCGCATTACTGGCTGCGATCAAAGCCGCCGGTGTCGTTGCGCCCTTTAGGTATTCCACAGTGGCGGTTTCGGATGCCAGATTGACTGATACATCCAAAACTCCCGAAACCGCTGACAGTGTTTTGTCCACTCGGCCTACACAAGAAGCGCAATTCATCGAAGCAATATTGAGCGTGACGCGCGCTGTTTGCGCCGGGTATCCCAGCTCGACCAACGCGGCCGCGGCAGCCTCTAATGGCTCAGATCCATTCACTGCAAACGACGCCGTTTCTGTTGCCAAATTCACGGAGACGTCCTGCAGGCCCGGTATGCTGGCCAAAGTGCGATCCACACGACCCACACAGGACGCACAGGTCATTCCCTCAACAGACAGGTTGATCATATTCGAATCAGACATCCGGTAGTTCCTTTAGTTTCTGTCTACGTATGTAGGGGTTCCAGTTGCCGGAAGCTCAAGGGAAAAGTTTTTTGCCCAAAGATTCGTTTTCGAACTTGACCTTCCACCTGCTGGAAGCACCATTTATCGATAAGAACTTCCAATGGAGCATACGATGAAATTCCATGTCCCAAAGATGAGTTGTGGCCACTGTACGGCGGCAATTCAAAAAGGAATAATGGCCAAAGACCCAACAGCAGAAGTTACGACAGAGCTTGAAACGCACCACGTTCTGGTCGCGAGCAGGCTTGCGCAGGCCGATGTGCGACAAGCCATTCTAGATGCTGGCTATGAGGCCACAGTGGCTTAAGGCGTTTCTGCCAAGCCCCACCACTCTAGTTGGCGGCGCGGGCCTGTTTGACAAGCTCAATCATCTGATCCGCTTCGATCAGGCCCGGAACCAGTGCTTCGCCAATGACAAATGACGGCGTCCCGCTGAATCCAAGCGCACGCGCGAGGCGCATCGACGTCTCGATATGCGCGGCAACCTCTGGCGCGTCCATATCTCGACGCAACTGCGCGATGTCCAGACCCACCTGTTCGGCGGCGCTGATCACAGAGTCTTCCTCAGCTCGACCATTCAAAGCCATCACAGCCCAATGAAATTCTTCATATTTGTCCTGCGCACGCGACGCCAATGCCGCCCTTGCAGCGAATACTGACCCCTCGCCGAGAATTGGCCATTCGCGGTACACGACACGTACGTTGTCATCTGCAGCCAATAGCGCTTCCATATGCGGCTTCACGCGTCTGCAGTACGGGCAGTTATAGTCAAAGAACTCCACAACCGTGACGTCGCCCTCAGGGTTTCCGAGCACGGGTGCATTGGGATCTTGCTCAAGTGCCTCCCTCTGGGTGGAAAGAACCTCAGCCGACGCAGCTTCCCTTGCCGCGCTTTCGCGAGCTTCGATGATGCCCACAGCTTCTAGAATGATCTCAGGATTTTCTCGGATGGCTTCAAGAACCAATTCCTTGATCCGACCCTCGTCCAGCCCGTCAGCAAGGGCAGACAGTGGCAAAAGTAACAAAGCGATGCTTGCGAAAAGTGTTTTCATGTCTATTCCCCTTGCGAATTGCTGTCAGCGGCTGTGCGCTCTGCTTGACTAGCACGGACACGGTCAGACCATGTGGACTTGATGTAGGCGATAATATTCCAAATCTCAGTGTCACTGAGCTGATCACCGAAACCTGGCATGCCGCTGTTAAACTCCATACCCTGCGCCGCCAGCGTCTTTTTTCCACCGAGTTTTGTGTACGTAAAAAGCAAGCTGTCAGGATGGTGCCAGGTGTGGCCCGTCTCATCATGGGGTGGTGCTTTCAATTGACCATCATCCCCTGGACTCTGCCAATCTTCCTGACCTTCTAGATTAGCGCCATGACACGACGCACAGGTTTCCAGATACAGCGTTTCACCTTCAGCAATGTTGATCGGAAAGTCTGCCACAGTCGGGGGGTTGGCATTCGAACTATCCCAGATGAGCGCAGCCCCACCGGCAAAAACCATTATCGCCAGCCCGCCATATACCAAGAAGCGCTTCATGCCACATCAATCCACGTGCTCATACCGGAAGCTGCATGAGACAGCATATGACAATGCAACAACCACTTTCCCGGATTGTCTGCCACAAAGGCAATCTCGCGGGTATCACCTCGCTCAATCAGTGTGGTATCACGCAACGCTCCAAGGTTTCCATCGTTTCCGATCTCGTAAAAATGCATACCATGCAGGTGCATGGCGTGTGGAAACACTGTGTCATTGGCAATGGCGATGCGGACATGCTCACCTTGTGAAAGTTCGGCGAAGGCAGGGCCATCCATCCCATCAGCCGCACCGTTGAAAGCCCAGAAACGGCCCGCATCCACGATCTCACCAATGGATTTTGAGTCACCACCCAAGGTTGCAGATCGAAGGCCACCCATCGCACCGCCCTCCATCGTCAAAGACATTGCTCTCGCCTTTCCCAAGTCAACCATGGATAGCGCGTTAGGGGGCAGTGGCGATGGCACACCACGACGCTTGACGGCACCACCCGCGCGCACCTCAAAGGCCACCTGACTGAATGCATCGCCTTGGCCCAGGTGGACGACATGCGCAGTCTCCCCCTCGCTGGCCACCACATCCACAATCAGGTCGATCCGTTGAGCAGGCCCCAGAACAATTGTGTCCGTTATCGGTAGAGGCTTCACAAGCGGCATGCCATCCAGAGCAACGGTCCAGCCTTGCAAACCATCCAGCCGCAATGGGAAAATACGGGCGTTGGAAGCGTTGATCAGACGCAGTCTAAGCCGCTCGTTCTGCCGCGCATCCAGCGCCAGATTGTAGACGCTGTTAGTTGTGATGTAGTTCCCAATTCGGCCACCATGGCTCATTGCATGAGGTGCCGCGAAATCACCCACGATTTGGGCCGTATCGGGATCTAGCAGCCAGTCGTCGAGGATCAAAACCTCTTCGCGATCCACGTCGACCTCATCGGGTTCTTCAATGATCAAAGCACCGGATAGTCCACGGGCTACCTGTTCAAACGACTTGTTATGCGCGTGATACCAATAGGTTCCCGCGTCGCGTACGACGAAATCATATTCAAAAGTCTCGCCGGACGGCACGGCGTTTTGGGTAAGGCCGGACACACCGTCCATTGCATTATCAATCCGCACTCCGTGCCAATGAATAGATGTGGGCTCGGGTAGGGAATTCACCAACCGACGTTGCAGACGGCTCCCTTGCGCAAGCCGGATTTCTGGCCCCGGTGCCGTTCCGTCAAATCCCCAGATCGAAGTTGGCCCATATCCCTCGGGCAATAATTGAATGTCGGCAACCAGCGCATTCAATTCGACTGAGGCGGAGGCCGCCAAAGACGTGCTAGCAGGGAGCATAGCAAATGCGCTGGCTGTCGATAGAAATTGACGTCGGTCAAGCTTGAGCACTGAAATCGCTCCCTTTTAGATATCGCTGTCCATTATATAGGTCGCCATGGCTTTCAGATCATCGTCAAATAGAAAGCGTGTTCCGAATTGGACTACTTCGGCCATGGACCCGCCGAATACATCGCCAGAGGGAGTAACTCCTGACCGCAGCGCATAAGCTAAATCGTCCACGCTCCACCCCTCGGCCTCAAGATCATCAGGTAAAATAGACGGGGCCTTCCCGCCAACCGGGAGCAACGCATTACCTGCAAACCGCTTGGATGAGATGCGAGCACCTGCAATGTTGCGTGGCGTGTGACACGCCGCGCAATGTGCAGCCCCCCTTACGAGAAGCTTGCCACGGTTCCACGCATCGCTTTTGCTCGGAACGGGCTCTACATTTGTTGGAGCTAGGAAGGCAGCACGCCAGAGTTTCAGCCCCCACCGCTGATCGAATGGAAAAGCCGTATCGTGTGGCAGTGCCGACTCATTGACAGCTGGCACCGTCTGAAACGCGGCCCAAAGATCCGCGATGTCCTGATTGGTAAAATTGGCATAAAACGAATATGTGAATGTAGGGTAATAAGGGTCACCGCTTGGCGAAATCCCTTGCCGGACCGCTTTGGCGAATTGTTCTACGGTCCAACTGCCCATCCCGAACTCGGGATCGGTGGTCAGGTTCGGCGGGTAGAACGTGCCAAAGTCTGTTTTCAAGGGCGCGCCGCCAGCCAAAGGCGCACCACCGGCTTCTGTGTTGGTGTGGCAAGCAATGCACCCGCTGGCACGGGCCAGATAGGCACCGCGATCAACGTCTCCCACCTGCGTAATCTTCTCTATGTTATTGCCAATCGGCCAGACAACAGTTGCAGCGGTCACACCTAACCCAGTGCAAGCTCCAGTGAGGAGCACCCACATCCAAGTTCGCATTAGATCACTTTTCCTCTGCGCGGAATTTCTGATGGCATGCAGAGCAAGTCTGCACGACAGCGGTAAACGCCATATCCACTGGCATGGACGCAAGCATTTCTGGCGTTATGGTTTGCTCAGCACCCATCATGCCGCCCCCCATTGAAACGCTCGCCGTCCCGCCCATCATTGATGAACCCTGCTGCACCGCATTTTCAGCCAGACCATTGTCGGCCCCTAGCTTCATGCCTTCAGCATAGCTTTTCAGTTTCTTCGCCAATTCGGTGAAGCCTTCCCAGTCTTCCCAGACCGTTGGCAAGGCTGATGAAGGTTTTGCGCCTGTTCCTTCGGGGAATAAGCGCGTCATCGTTTCCCCAGCATGCGCAATCATTACGTCGGCCGAGGCGCGCACTTGCGCGGCGTCATATGGCGTTTGCCCACGCATCATTGGTGTTAATACTTTTACGGCTTTGCCCATAGCAGACATACCGTCCATGCGCTCTTTCACGATACCGGTTGCCCCGCTATGCGCGAACGCTGCAACGCCTGTTAATGCTATCAGTGCCGATGTTATCCATACTCTTGCTCGCATTTCCGATACCCTTTTTGACTAGTTAATTCCATTGGCCCGCTGTAGTTCGCGCACGTAAGCCACGACCATCTTTATGTCCGCGTCGGTTAATCCCTCAATTGGTGGCATATTCCCAAACCGCCAATGATGCGCCCTTACGCCATTTTTAGCCGCCAATAGAAACGATCCGTCCCCGTGATGATCTGGTTCGTATGTTTTGTGCACCAAGGGTGGTGCGACACCGTTCTGACCTGCCGCATTCACGCCATGGCAGTCGGCACATTTGGCGCCAAACACGCGTTTTCCTATCTGAGCGTTGGAGGAAAACTCTGCGGGAATCGTAACCTGCACGATCGGGCCACCTTCCGCGACCTGAGACAGGTCTGGAGGAGTCATCGAGTGCCCCTCCGATGGAGCCGATTGCACTTGCTGCCACACGATCGCAGCTCCGGCGACAACAAGAAACGCCGCTATAAAAAGCCCTGACTTCGCCATTACAGAAGCTTCACCTGAGTTCCAACCGGCGTACGGGCAAACACTTCGGCGATTTGCTCATTGAACAGGCCAATGCAACCATTCGATGATTTTCGCCCGATCTTGCGTGTGTCCTGCGTCCCATGGATACGGTAGTATTGCCATGACAGATAGAGAGCATGCGAACCAAGCGGATTTAACGGATCACCTCCCGGAATATAGGCTGGCCATTCTGGATTGCGTTCCCGCATCGCAGGTGTTGGTGCCCAACCTGGGGCGACCCGTTTCTCGACCACTTCAGTATAGCCACGTTTGGTCAGGTCATCAGAGATTGGAACCGATGTTGGATAAATGCGCATTTCACCGTCGGCGGTCCAATGCTGCAGAACCTTCGACGTGGTATCCGAAAGCAAGATGCCCTTCCCGATTTCATTAAAGTGGTCCTGCCATTCATGGGTCAGGAAAGACGATACGTTCCGACGGACTGCTGTTTGCGCCTGAGCGCGGAGTATGGAGGGCGCAAACAATGCTGCCGCACCTGACACCGAAATGAAGCTGCGACGGGTCACGGTTTTTATTCTTGTCGACATCAGACTTGCCTCGTTCGGTTACATGCAGATATGGCAAGCTATCTGCTTGGAGTGTTTTTCTGAATAGTTTGAGAGGTGGATTTTTGTAACGAAATGTATCGCCAAGCGGTTGCCGAATTGACGGGTAGATAATCGTCCGAATATACCCGCACTCAAAAAACCTGTTATGCTTTCAAATGGTTACGAACATCCAAACCCTTGGTGTGGTTCTCTTGCGCGGGATGGTCCGTATTGGAGGAAGCTTGCATTTCCAGTTCCAATGGCAATCGTACTTGAGCGCGCAATCCACCCTCCGGTAAATTTGACAGCGAAATCGCCCCACCGTGTTCCAGAATGATGCTTCGCGCGATCGAAAGTCCAAGCCCGTGTCCGCCAGTGTTGCGTGAGCGAGAGGTCTCTAAACGCACATAGGGCCCAAAAACCGCCTCAAGTTCACTATCTGGTATGCCGGGGCCTCTATCATCCACCCAGATCACCGCGTCAGGGCGCACCACCTGCCAAGTTACGCTAGCTTCATTTCCGTAACGTATGGCATTCTCCGTTAAGTTCCGAAGCGCCCGCCGCATCGCACTTGGTTTAACGGGTATGACCAAAGCCTCGTTGCTAAGCAAGGACAGTCCCGGCGCTTCAAGGCTTGCCATCAGTTCTCTCACGTCTGTCGGATTAACTTCTTCATGTTGCCCGACACCCTTCGCAAAATCTAGCGTGGCTTCAACCATCTGTTGCATCTCTTCGCTTGAGGCAATCAACGACACACGGGTGTCTTCATCCCCAACCATTTCCGCTCGAACCCTGAGCGCCGTAAGAGGGGATCGCAGATCATGTGCAAGTGCTGCCATCATCTGCGTACGGTCTGACACGAACCGTGTCAGGCGATCTTGCATCGTGTTAAACGCTCTTGTCAGATCTTGCACTTCCTTGGGGCCCACAATGGGTAACGGCCCTTCCCCTGCGCCTCGGCCGAGACGCTCCGACGCTTCTGCCAGAGTGTTCAGTGGGCCAGTCAATCGGGTTAACAAAAACCAGAAGCTGACCACCAACAGCAACGACGCCGTGATTACGAACGACACGTTCGAAGCTAGCGACCATTGAAGCGGCGGACGTTCAAACCGGGTGCCGACGTTCAACCATTGCCCTCCAGCCAAAGCGATAGAGAGCTCCATTTCGATCGCGGCCAACCTGCCCTGCATCATCTCGGCATGCATTTCGGCCAACTCAGGCGAAAGGTTCGGCAATGGAAGCAGGCCTTGCTCGGTTTCATGAACCTCAACTCGAATATCTCGACTGTAACTGTCCCCAAGTAAGGCGCGAAGGCGTGTTTCAACCGCAACACCCTGGTTTTCGTGCTCATGAGTGACCTTTGGTTGAGTAGATAGATCAAACCGAACAAGCGGCGATGTCGCGGCGCTGATGATCTGGGAATGAAGGTCCGAGGGTGCCCCTTCAATCAACCGGGCGACGTTCGCCGCACGCCCTGCTGCCTCTGCGCCGATAGCTGCTTGAACGGCTAAACTGCGCTCATCGACGAAAAGCCACAGGCTGAGAGCCTGTGCCACGAATAGGACGCCCAGCACGAGAAGCGCGATCTGGGTGCGTAGTCTCAACGCAAAAACCCTCACGATAAAATCTCTACGTCGCAGGTCAGGCTGTAACCTCCGTTCCGTACTGTCGCTATCACACGGGGCCGAAGGACATCTTCTTCGATCTTGCGGCGCAACCGACTAATCTGATTGTCGATTGTGCGGTCAAGCGGTCCTGCTGTACGCCCTGCGCTCAATTCCAACAGTTCATCGCGGCTCAGAACCGTACGAGGCCGTTCAAGCAAAAGACCAAGCAGCTTCAACTCACCCGACGTCAAAAGCGTGCGTGTCCCATCAGACGCAACTAGGGTGCGGCCGTCATAATCCAGTTTGAGGTGGGCAAACTGAATGGTCCTGCCTGAAAGAGCGTCGATTTCTGGAATGCTCTGTGTCCGGCGCAGTATCGCATTGATCCGCGCAAGAAGCTCTCTTGGGTTAAACGGCTTCGCCAAGTAGTCATCAGCTCCTCCGTCAAGCCCGGCAATTCGATCATCGTCCTCACCCAGTGCCGTCAGCATGAGAACGGGAATATTACCGTCCTTTCTCAGCCGCTTACACGCACTCAAGCCGTCTTCACCCGGCATCATCACATCCAGAACAATCAGATCGAACTTGGCTCGGGCGAGTTGTGTGTCCATTTCTATCGCGTTTTCCGCGCTCGAGGTGCGCATACCGTTTCGTTCAAGATAACTTGAAACAGATTTGCGGATCTCTGAGTGATCGTCGACAACAAGGATATGCGGAATGTCAGTCATATTGGCTTTATAACCAATGAAAGCCCAAAAGACCCATGCCGTGTTTGTAGCCAAATGTAACAAGGATTAATGGGAACCTCGCTCGACTATTCTGTATGCCAAGCCTAGATATTGCCTATCGAAAGGATCAACAACAAATGCAACGACGACATTTGCTCATAGCTGCGGCGAGCTACCTAGCCAACAGACCTGCCTTTGCCGCAGTATCACCGACCCTTAGGGTCGTGAAGTCTCCTACCTGTGGGTGCTGCACCGCATGGGTCGAACAGATGCGTCAAGCCGGATTGAATGCCGTCGTCCAAGATGTTGACCAAGACACGCTCTATGCTTTGAAAGCTCAGCTTGGTATCACGCCCGATCTTTCAGGCTGCCACACAGCGACAATTGGCAATTACTTCATTGAAGGCCACGTGCCCGCCGAAGACATCCGCCGCCTGCTGGCCGAAGCGCCTGAGGCGCACGGCATTGCAGTTCCCGGGATGCCAATGGGGTCACCCGGAATGGACATTGGCGATGAGCGCGAGGCTTACGATGTAGTTCTTGTCCTCAAGGACGGCTCAACGCTGGTTTTCGCGAGACACAACTGACTTGCTCTGGTCGGTCATGCTGAACAGGTACTTTGACACAGACCTGCCGTTCCTGCGCTTTTGCTGGAACGTGCTGGTATTCAGTGCAGTTAGCTTATTTCCGGTCCTGCTCTTCTATGTCGTGCTGTCACCCGGCTTGGGCGCGATGCTCATCACGAACGAGGCGGCATTTGTTCGGTTCGCGCGGCAAGTTCTGACCAACGGTGTGACAGTGGTTTTTGCGGTAGATTACGCGGGATTCTTCGCGTTGGCACTGTTCCAACGACAACGGGGCAGCAAGAGACCGCACTATCTATTCCTAGACGTGCTTGCCCGCGCACTACTTTTTGTTTTGTTGCATGTGTTGATCTACGTCCTGTCAGCGGATCTTTTCGCGTCCTTCGGTGGAGACCCTAGAGTTGCCTTGCAAGTCGTCGGCCCCACACTCGAGCGTGCCTTTCTGTTTGAAAACATGTCGGGCGTCTATCTCTACAGCACTCTACCCGGAGCTTTCATTGTTTACCTTACAGTGCTTCATCAAAATTCAGGCTCAGCCGCAGTAAATCCAAATACTTGGTTTAAGTCCGTTACCGCCATTGGTCTTTGTGCTGCAGTCGTGGTGTTGGTAACCACGATGTCTGTTGGATTAAACCATTCCTTGGGAGAGCCTTAACAGTCAGCTATTGAGGCAATCGCTTCGTATTTAACTGGTAGAAGCCACGCCGCGTGTTTTCTACCCTCCCCTGTTTTACTAACTTACGAAGTGCCCGGTAAGTGGCCTCATGGGTCAGGGAAATCGTTGCGGCAAAATCGATCACTTTACCAACAAGCAATCCCGCAGCTAGGCCTGCAAAGACACGCTCTTCAGCCGATCGAATAGCAAGGACTTCCCTGATCTGACGCATCTGTTGCACTTGCAGGGCGAGAGCCTGACAATAGGTTTCGGCGAATTCCGCACTTTGAAGTCCAAGCAATACCGCACCCTTGTCGATCCGGTAAACCGACCCATCACCCTGCGCAATCGCATCGCAATGATAGGTTCCCGAAAACAGCGAGGCTTCGGCGAAACACGTCCCTGGTGCGGCGCGATGGACTATAGTCGATTGCCCATCCTGCCCCATTCGAACCAAATGCACGTCAACATCAATTGATGCGAACAAGCCCACAGTTGTGTCTCCAGACCGAAACAATACACTGCCTCGCCGCACTGCAAGTAGTGCCGCAGAGGTTGGCGGTAAGAGGTTAAACGGTGCAGGTATCATATGATCAAAATCATAAACTGATATGTAGAGATTTGATACTGTGAGCTTCATTTTCTGAAAGGAACCACTTGTGAAACTACTCTTAGGGCTCGCTTTGGCGCTCGTAACTGCGACGGCCGCGATGGCGCAACACGATCATTCCAGTGACGTGGGTCACACATCTTCCGGCGCGAAAGAATCCGGCCAGTCAGCGTTTGCTGCGATCGCCGAGATTGTGGGCATTTTGAAAGACGATCCGACAACTGACTGGTCGCGGGTCGATATTGAGACACTGCGTCAGCATCTAATCGACATGGAACTCGTTACCATCGGCGCAGATGTATCGACCGAGCGAACGCCGCAAGGCGCCATTTTCTCAGTTACAGGAAACGAGCGCACCCTTCGGGGCATCATGGCAATGGTTCCTGCTCATGCACCATTTCTCGAAGGAGAAACCGGGTGGGACGTATTGGTCACCGAAGTCGAGGGCGGTGTGCTTATGCGAGTGGAAGGGAATCCAGCCCAGATTCAGGCCTTGGGCTTCATTGGCCTCATGACCATTGGCGCCCATCACCAAGAACATCATTTGATGATGGCCAAAGGAAACGTGGTTCACTGATTTAACGTGCACAAAGTTGACGAGATAACTCATCGCTACGAAGACAATCGAACCATGCGCCTTCAGTGGCTTGCCTAAGAGTGCGCGCGGAAAGGTCTAGCCTTTCCAACAAAAGTCGATCAAGTTCAGGAGATTGTGGGAGACGCTTACTATGAAAATCTCAGTCTGGCTTATTGGGTGTGCAACGCTAACACTCGCGTCATGCGGTAACATTCAAAACGGTGGTGGAAATCCATCCGATCAGTTCATTACTGAATTGCCAGAAGGTGTGCTCGCGATCGCCGCTCCATTTCAGGACCTGAGAGCCGTCCGAATTGATCCATTGGACGGATGCTACGTATATCGTCACATTGGAAAAGTAGAGACTACGTTCCTGCCGCTACGGGCGCGGAATGGACGGCCAATTTGCACCCGCCTACCTGACGAAGCTCAGCTAGGCTAATCAAGTATCGACGCAAGCAGCTGCGTGTTAGATGCGCGGATGGTCAGCTTTGGGCTGATATTCGATCTTCGGGCGGATACAGATAAGCTGTCGATCCGGTGGAAACTTGCCCGTAAAGACCGTTGATATGGGCCATTACCATACGAACGCATCCCGAGCTGGCACGGCCACCGATGGACTTTGGGCTCGGAGTGCCGTGGATACGCAAATAGGTGTCTCTATTTCCAACATACAAATATAAAGCGCGCGATCCGAGTGGGTTTTTTGGCCCAGCATCCATTCCCTCGGCGTGTTGTTGATAGAGGTCCGGGTCACGCTTGATCATAGCCGCAGTCGGAGTCCAGATCGGCCACTTGGCCTTGCGCCTAATTGTATAGATCCCCGGTTCGTAGAGGTTTCCCCGTGCAATTGCGACGCCATAGCGCATCGCCGTGCCATCATCACCAATATGATAGAGGTACCTTGCGACTGCATCGACATGAATATCACCGGGTGTCAGACCTGCATTCGCCTCCACACGTTGAGGCAGGAACCGCCGGTGAAAACCCCATGGATTTGATGTTGCAGGATCATAGTCGGCGGGTGTCACCTGCGCATCCCATGCCGACCATTTCGATCTGTTTGATGTCGGAGCTGCCCACGCCGTGCTCAGAATAGGGGGCGAAAACAAAGCTGCGGCCGAAACTACAAAATGGCGTCTGTTCAACATGGGTCCAAATTCCTCAACTACGTCTCATTAAGCGATCAAGCTTTCGAGTTAAACATTACACCACGGTGCAAAGCCACTCACATGCCCGTGTGCCGTCCGCAAGTGCACTGATGCACGTTCAGAATGTATAATGTCCGAAGGCTGAAAGAACGCCAGAAGCAATATTTACCCGAATGTATCCTTGACCTTCCCTTACTGGAAGCTTCGACAGTGCTAGCAAAATAACAGTTACGAGGTATCCATGTCCAATATCGACGCTGAAAAGACAGACGCTCCGTCCAAGTTTATGCACTACGGGATGATGGCCTGCTGCGCAGTCATGTTGTTGCCAGTTGCAGCATTTTTTCTTGCCGGTGGCAGCATTGCCCAGCTTTGGACTAATTTGGGTATCTTTGCACCCATAGCGCTTTGCATCGGGGTCCACTTGCTCATGTTTAAGATGATGGGAAAGTCTTGCCATGGCACGAAAAGCGAAACCGACAGAGAAGCCAAAACCGAAATAGAATTGAGCAGGATACCGGCTATCACGCGGGACCATAGCACATGATCAACGCTCTCCGCAGATCAGGCACGGCACATCATCCGACGTCGGTTACCGCTGACGTCTTCATTCGATTGGATCAGCCAGTACTTTATCTAGGCATTCCGTCTTTTGTCTCCTTCAGCCGCATCTAGTAGAAGCGCATTGAGCGCTTGAGCTTCACTGGATTTACCTACTCTGGGTGAAGACAGCTGAGGATCGCGTCGTCTCAAATCATATCGAAGCGCTGTGACATTTCATTACAAATTACTGCCCTCCAAAACCTTTACCAGTTCGTCACGGCTCCCAATATCTGGAAAGACTTCAAAAAAGGAGAAGAAGGATGACAAATAAGAAAGCGCTTGCACTCGGGTTGTTGATTTCGGTTGGGCTGGCAAGCGCCACACTGGCCGACAGCGGCCACGGACATGACAAAAAGGTAGAAGCGACGCCGTCGGTGCCTGGGATGAAGATGCAGGGCGGTGACCCGCAGATGGGCATGATGGGTGGCGACCATCAGGCAATTATGCGCTCGATGATGCAGATGCATATGGCGGGAATGACGGGCAAAGGTATGGAGCAAACCAGAATGGGCATGATGGATCGTGATATGATGACCATGATGATGCCCGGTGACGGGGGCCAGAGCATGGGTGACGCGATGCGCACCAAAATCGACGAATTCGACGCTGACAATGACGGCGCATTGACGCTAGCGGAGTTTGAAAACCTGCACATGGCCGCGCTGCGCGAACGCATGGTTGACCGTTTTCAACACCTCGATTCTGATGGTGACGGACAGATCACGCAGGGCGAAATCGAGGCGGCTGGCACAAGAATGGGCGCGATGAAGGGTAATGCTAATGCCACGGGAATGGGCGGGCAACGCAACGGGGACAACTAGTGGTCCCCGTCGACTTTGCTCTATCAGAGCGAAGATCGTCGATGATAATACTGTTGAATCGCTGCCGGACTGTCGCCTGTGAGTATAGAAAATGCGATCTCGGCTTTGCCGATATCATTAGTCTGAGGAGTTACTCGTGAATCGCCGTCAAATGATGCAAGCCGGAGCTGGTCTAGGATTGGGCGTTGTGCTGCCCAACGGTCTTTTCGCACAATCCATCAAGAAGCTCGAATTTCCTCCGCTTCTCGATGCGACCAGCTCGCAGAAATTTCACTTGCGTGCGCAGGCGGGTGAAACTCAATTTGCCGAGCGTGCGGGCACCGATACGCTTGGCTTTAATCAAGCCTATCTTGGCCCCACCCTGCGGCTTCGCACCGGTTTCACAACACAAGCGGAAGTCGAGAACACTCTGGACGAACCCATGTCTGCGCATTGGCACGGGTTAATGGTACCGGGCGAGTCTGACGGTGGACCACATCAACCCATCTTGCCCGGGCAAACGTGGCGTCCCCTTCTGCCGCTTGATCAGCCTCCAGCGACAGCGTGGTATCACAGCCACGTACATGGCGCGACGGCGCGGCAGGTTATGTATGGTCTGGCGGGTGTGCTGCAGGTCACAGATGGGCGGGATGATGAGCGCGGACTTCCTTCAAACTACGGGGTCGACGATCTCACACTTGTCCTTCAGGATAGGCAGTTCGACTGGCGCGGTCGAATTAAATACACCCCTGGAATGCACGAGACAATGAATGGGTTTCTGGGCGACACCATTCTGGTCAATGGGCAAATTGATACTGCGGCAGAGGTCCCTCGTGGTTTGGTCCGGTGCCGTTTGGTAAACGGCTCAAATTCACGTATCTACAATCTCTGGTTGTCAGATGGTCGCCCAATGCACGTGGTTGCAACGGACGGCGGGTTTATCGATCAGCCTCTACCACTCACAAAATTAACGCTCGCACCCGGTGAAAGATACGAAGCTCTCATCGACTTCACAAACGGGAACGACACTGTTTTGATGTCCGACAATGTCAATAACTCTCCCATGGGGGGAATGATGGGCGGATCTGACGGCGGTGCTGGCTTTGCGGTGTTACCTTTCAGAATTAACGCGTCCCTGCCCGTCCGAATTACAAAGATGCCTCTGCACTTGAACAGCGATATACCGGACTTGATCGGAGCAGACGCGACTGTCAGACGCATATCACTCGATATGTCGATGGGAATGGGCATGATGATGTCGCGCTCGGGTCAGCAATTCTCGATCAACGGCGAGACCTTCGATCAAAACAGCTTAAACTTTACGGTCGCGCAAAACAGTGTCGAGCGTTGGGTTGTTAGCGCCGATATGATGATGCACCCCTTCCACATCCACGGGGTGCGGTTTCAGGTCGTTTCGGAGAATGGCCAAACACCGCGCGCACAAAACGACGGGTGGAAAGACACAGTGTTGATTGATGGGACTGCGGAATTGTTGATGCAATTCGAAAAACCGGCCTCCGCAACGGCTCCTTTCATGTACCACTGTCATATTCTGGAACATGAGGACGGAGGCATGATGGGACAATTTAGTGTTGCGTGATGCCAATAAGCCTTGACCTTCCCCCAACTGGAGCCTGCTAAGTTCGCCTTCCATAACATGCCTGGAGCTCGTCAATGACAACGGAGTTAGATTTACGGAATCCAGCCCTAATCGGTGGCCTTCTCTTCTTGGCAACTGTACCGGTTCATCTTCTTGTGCCGCAAGATGTGTCCATAGCTCTAGCAGCAGTCAGTCTCAGTCTGATCGGCGGTGCATATATCGGGTTTGGCGCGCGGTCAGATAGCTTTCCCGCATTTGCGATGGAACTTGTGGTCGCCAGCATGTTTGGCATGGCCGCCCTCACCGGTCTTTTCTTGCATTGGAGCGCGATTCCCATTGGATTAACCCTTCACGCCGTGTGGGATCTGCTGCACCACAACCCCAGATTTGGCGCCACCGTTCCGCGTTGGTATATCCCGCTTTGCATCGTCTTTGATCTGGCAGCAGCGCTGTTTTTCATCATTTTGTATGCGGTCTAACAATATGCGTTTCCGAAACCTTGGTATCTGGACAGTTGCAGTACTTGCGATAGCGCTCACTGCCGCATGGGCAACGGGGCGACTGCCGCAGGTTGATAGAGAGATGGTTGCCGCACTCGTGGAAGAAGCAGGGCCTTGGGGTCCAATCTTGATCATCGCATTCATGCTTGCTTCCATCGTTGCCAGCCCAATTCCAAGTGCTCCCGTTGCTTTGGTAAGCGGAGCTGCATACGGGCACCTCTACGGCACCATTTATGTCGCGATCGGGTCTGTGCTGGGGGCCGTTACAGCCTTCACTATCGCACGACACATGGGGCGTGGCTATGTGGAGCGTTGGCTGGGCGACAAGACCAATTACGGCCTCCTGGGTTCACAGAACTTGCTCATGTTGACCGTTTTCGGATCGCGTCTTCTGCCATTCATCTCCTTTGATGCAATGAGTTATGCTGCTGGATTGAGCCGACTGCATCTTTGGCGGTTTCTCGTTGCAACTTTGGCGGGGATTTTGCCCGCCAGCTTTGTGCTTGCACATTTTGGTGCTGAAGCGATGACCGGCGATTTCGGAAAAGCCGAATGGATTGTCTTAGGCCTCGGATTAATGACGGCTATTCCGCTAATTTTGGCAGCGATTTGGCGGGGATCAGAAACGGCGAAGTCTTAGGTTTGCAGCCATATATGTGCCAGCGCTCTTCATAGATGAAATTTCACTATCCCTTGACCTTCCTGGACGGAAAGCCTGTTTCCTTAAGTTATGAGCTTCCGATGACATGGGTCTTACGCAGTGGAAAACCACGATATAGTGATCACCACTAAGGGATTGTTATAATGAGAGATTTTGCAATTTTCTGCGAAAATGCCCCTAATCTCTGAAAAAACCTTCAATATCCTTTGACCTTCCATCTACTGGAAGGACTAGGTTCTGGGTAGCACCCGCTTAAAGGAATAATCCATGGCTCAGCATATCCATTCAAACGCAGATACATCACTTTATGTTTGCCCCATGCACCCCGAGGTGCAGCAAGACGGACCCGGAAATTGCCCGAAGTGCGGGATGCATTTGGTGACAAAGACGCAAGCAGATAAAACCGCCCATGCAGACCATGGGCACCACGGCCATCATTCGCCCGAGAAAGCGCCGGATGGTGACTTGGATATCGTCCCCGCCGGATTTTCCGGGCCAGTTTATACCTGCCCGATGCATCCAGAAGTGCGCCAGCCTCATGCCGGGTCTTGTCCAATTTGCGGTATGGGGCTTGAGCTGGAGTCGGCTTCAATGGATGCTGGCCCAAACCCAGAATTGAATGATTTTACCCGCCGGTTCTGGTTCGGGACTATCCTCACAATTCCGTTGTTGATCCTGACAATGGGCCCATATCTGGGGTTGCCGGTTCGTGAGATATTCGGTGAGCGCGCCACGCTGTGGATTGAATTGATCCTTGGAACGCCCGTCGTCCTTTATAGTGGCTGGCCCTTCTTGGTGCGCGGATGGAATTCATTCCGAACGTTGAATCTGAATATGTTTTCTCTGATCGCGATGGGGGTCATGGCAGCTTGGATATTCAGTATTGTCGCTGTCCTTATTCCATCCGTTTTCCCGAGCGGTTTTAGGGATGCGGAGGGCAACGTAGGCGTTTACTTTGAGGCCGCTGCGGTTATTGTTACCTTGGTCTTGTTAGGCCAGCTGATGGAATTGCGCGCACGTGAAGGCACCGGCAAAGCCATCCGTGCGCTCCTCGACATGGCGGCCAAGACGGCACGCGTGATCCGGGGTGACGACACCGAAGAAGAAATTCCGCTGGAGGATGTCCAAGTCGGTGACCGGCTGCGCGTCCGTCCGGGTGACAAGGTGCCGGTGGATGGCATCGTTACCGACGGGCGGTCGTCGATCGACGAAAGCATGATTACAGGCGAGCCGGTGCCCGTCGAAAAAGTGTCCGGCGACGCCGTAACAGGCGCAACCATCAACGGCACAGGTAGTCTCGTTATCGCCGCCACGCGCGTAGGCTCCGATACGATGCTGTCCCAAATTGTCGAGATGGTATCGAGCGCGCAACGCAGTCGCGCGCCTATCCAAAAATATGCAGACCAAGTCGCTGGGTTCTTTGTCCCAATCGTGATCTTGATCGCCATTCTTGCCTTCGGGGCATGGGCGCTGTGGGGTCCGGCCCCCGCGTTGTCCTATGCGCTTATTTCAGCGGTCGCGGTCTTGATTATTGCATGTCCTTGCGCGTTGGGTCTAGCGACGCCGATGTCGATCATGACCGCTACTGGGCGTGGCGCGCAAGCTGGCGTCTTGATCAAAAACGCCGAAGCCCTGGAGCGGTTCGAAAAGGTCGACACATTGATCGTCGACAAGACCGGTACCTTAACCGAAGGCAAGCCAGTATTGGTCGCGGTCATGCCGGAAACAGGCCACGATGAGGCCGAAGTGCTGCGTCTGGCAGCCTCGCTCGAGCGCGGGTCTGAGCATCCTTTGGCAGAAGCGATTGTACGCGGCGCGGAAGATCGTGGCGTGGACATGGTCACCGCAACGGACTTCGAGGCGATAACTGGCAAAGGCGTCAAAGGTGTTGTTGATGGTAAAAATGTAGCCCTTGGTAATCGCGCGTTGATCACGGACATGAGCCTTGAGGGTGGCAACTTGGTCGGCAAGGCAAACTTGCGCCGTGACGAAGGTGAAACGGTAATGTTTGTCGTGCTTGACGGAGCGATTGCGGGCCTAGTCAGTGTTGCGGATCCGGTCAAGGAAACGACCCCGGCAGCCCTTAAAGCACTCCATGAACTAGGGTTTCGGATCATCATGGCCACAGGTGACAATGAACGCACCGCCAAAGCGATTGGAGCCCGTCTGGGGATCGACGAAATTCGCGCCGACGTTCTGCCCGAAGACAAGGCCCGTATCGTGCGTGAATTGCAGGAAGCTGGCGCAAAGGTTGCTATGGCCGGTGACGGCGTGAACGACGCACCTGCATTGGCGCAAGCCGACGTCGGTATTGCGATGGGGACGGGGGCAGATGTCGCGATTGAAAGCGCAGGGATCACCCTTTTGAAGGGGAACCTTGACGGGATCGTGCGCGCGCGCCGCTTGGCAAGTGCGACGATGCGCAACATCCGCCAAAACCTGTTCTTTGCGCTGATCTACAACACGGCAGGTGTTCCGGTTGCTGCGGGCATTTTGTTCCCCTTCTTCGGGATATTGATCAGCCCCATGTTCGCCGCATTCGCCATGAGCGCGTCTTCGATTTCCGTTGTGCTGAACGCACTGCGGTTGCGCAGTGCAAAAATCTAAGGCGAAGGGTATCCAATGCAATATGACCACAACGGCGCAGACATAAACAATGGCTCGATCAGTCTCAATAGTGCTGTGGGCATGGGACCTGGGGTCATGATCTGGACAAGAAGCCGCGCACTGAAAAATCTGATTTTTCTTGGGGTTTGCCATTGCTTCACCCCACACTTTGGGTTCGGCACTTGACGCGGTTTTCGAAGGTTCGGCGATTGAGCGTGATTTTGTGGACCTTGCGCCGTGAAGTGCGGGCATTGCGTCGATACAACTTGCAGTCCCGTGGCGAAACCGACCCGACTCGGTTTGTTGAGGCCCTAATCGAGCTCGGCCCTACATTCGTCAAACTGGGCCAGATTCTCAGCACTCGGCCCGATATTCTGCCTGAAGAATACGTCGCTGCGCTGGAACGACTGCAAGAACGGGCTCCAGTGGTTCCACTGGACGTCATCAAGGCAACCATCAAAACCGAACTTGGTGGCAAACTGGCTGATCACTTTGAGACATTCGAGTGCGACCCAGTCGCTTCAGCGTCGTTGGCACAAGTGCATCGGGCCACTTTGAAAGACGGCACCGTAGTCGCGGTCAAGGTTCAACGACCTGATATGGATGCATTGATCTCACGGGATATGGCGGCGCTAAGCTTCGGCATTACGATTTTAGCCAAAATTGTGCCCCGCAAGCTGCGTCGATCAAACCTGTCAGATTTTTTTGCTGAGTTCCGACGATACACCCTGAACGAGTTGGATTTCGCTGCCGAAGCCCAAACGATAGAAAGGTTTCGTCTGAATTTCGTCGGTCACGATACCGTAACAATCCCCAACACCTACCAAAAACTGACCACACGGCGCGTTTTGACGATGGATTGGGTTGAAGGGCTGCACCTCGGCGATGCGGCTGCGATATTGACCGATGAAAAGAAAGACAAGTTGGTGAGCGGTCTGGTCAATATGCTGCTCAAGATGTTCGTGTCCGATGGCTTGTTCCATGCAGACCTGCACCCTGGCAACATCGTGTTTCATTCTGACGGGCGACTGACGCTGCTTGATTTTGGTATGTACGGCCAATTGGAGCCACGTCAACAAGACCGCTTCATTCTGTATTGGATGGCCGTTGTTCAAGGACAGACGCGCCGCGCCTTCCATCATTTTCGCGCTCAAACAGATGCATTACCTGACGCAGACGAGGCCGCTTTCTTCGGCCAGTTCGCGAAACTGGCAGAGGAATTTTATACCTCTCCCCTACGCGAAACGAGCCTTGCAAAGATATACTTAGAGATGATGCAGGCCGGGTATCAAACTGGGTTTGTTTTTCCCGCAAGTCTGATGTTGCATGCAAAGGCGCTGACGACAGCGGAAGCCTTGTTGTTCGAACTGGCACCCGATGCGCGATTTGAACAGCTTTCGCGGCCATACATCGCTCGGGAATTTGCAGCGCGCGTGGCTTCCCCCAACAGATTGGCCAAACGCGCGTCACAAATTTTGCCCGAGCTTCTGCTACTTGGCGAACTGCCGCCGCAAACCGCTATGGATGAGGACTGGGATTGGTCCACGACCAAGGCGCTGGCAAATGACCTTGCATCACAAATCGGGCTGACAAATGTTGACGGGGGGCGAACTATGCTACGCGATTTGGTGGAGCATCATGCGCTGCCAATTCTACAGGCCACCAAACCCGCCTTAAATGTGCCAGATATTCTGAAAGCGACATGGCGTCGTTATGATGAATTGGAGCGCAATCTACGCATAGCAGAAACGACGGGTGCGATGATCACAACCCATCTCGCCGCGCTCACTCTGGCGATTTACGAAAGCTTGGTCGCACAGGGTCAGAGCCCCGAAGAGGCGCACGGTCTCGTGTATCAAATTGGCTGGTCGATCTACGAGCCCATGTCAGAACTGCCACTTATGCTGGCCAAGACACTGTCCGCTGATCCAACCAAACAGATGCGTATAGCGACTAACGTCTTCCGAAAATTCCCGTTTGGTGACCCGGCGTATGGATGGCGAGACATCGACACCGACCCGAATACCGTAGGTTTTGACTGCACAAAGTGCCCAGTTGCATCGTTCTTCAAACAACATGACGCCAGCGGTCTGTGCGTGAAGACTTGGTGCGCATTGGACTACCCGCTGGCGCAAAAATGGGGCGGAAAACTGGAGCGGACGGGCACCATCGCAATGGGCGATGACCACTGTGATTTTCGCTGGAATATGGATCCGGCCCGACCAAGTCAGCAAAACAATACAAAGGCCGAAACATGACACACTCTCATGGCGATGAGGATCCCAACAAAGACTCGATCAGCCTCTTTGGCGCTGTGGGCATGGGCACCGGGGTAATGATTGGGGCGGGAATTTTCGCGCTGACCGGGCAGATCGCTCAATTAGCGGGTCCCTACTTTGCCCTGTCCTTTGTATTGGGTGCGATCATCACATCTTTTAGTGCCTACAGCTACATCAAGATGTCCAATGCATGGCCATCCTCAGGCGGGATCGCGATGATCCTGCAAAAGGCATATGGGCCCGGCGCGATTGCAGCCGCTGCCTCACTTTTAATGGCGCTCTCGATGGTCATCTCTGAAAGTCTCGTTGCACGAACATTTGCGACATATGTCTTGCGTCCGTTCGATATTGCAGGGGGCCCATTGGTTCCGATCCTGGCGGTCGGAGTGATCCTGTTTGCATTTCTTGTGAACATATCAGGCAACAGGTCCGTTGGCCTTCTGTCGATCATCATGGCGGTGATAAAGATCGGCGGCATCGCATTATTCGGCATCGTGGCTCTCTGGTCCGGTGGGTTCAGTCTTCCAGAGGCCAGCGGCAATGTCAGCGGATTTAGTACAACGGGCTTTGTGGCGTCTGTGGCTCTTTCGATCCTCGCGTTCAAGGGCTTTACTACAATTACAAACAGCGGCGGCGAGATCACCGATCCACACCGAAATGTTGGTCGAACCATCATGATCTCTATTGCGATCTGCATTATGATTTACCTGCTGGTAGCTCTAGCGGTTGGTTCCAACCTGACGATTGATGAGATTGTTGAATCAAAAGACTATTCGCTCGCCGAAGCGGCTGAACCGGCCTTCGGTCAGGCAGGTTTTTATTTCACTGTCGTACTTGCGGCCGTCGCAACTGCATCAGGTGTTTTGGCAAGTGTCTTTGCCGTCTCACGTATGCTGGCGATGCTGACCGAAATGAAAATGATCCCTCACAGTCATTTTGGCATGTCAGGCCCAATTCGCAGCCATACGTTGGTTTACACTGTGGTCCTTGCATCAACGCTGGCCGTCTTTTTCGACCTGAGCCGTATCGCTTCCCTTGGCGCATTTTTCTATCTGATTATGGATATGCTGGTGCATTGGGGAGTGTTTCGGCACCTGCGCAAAGAAATCGGCGCAAGCGGAGCGATATTGCTGTGCGCCCTGGGATTTGACGCGATTGTTCTGATAGCGTTCGCAACGATGAAACTGAGATCTGATCCCATGATCGTGCTTTATGCAGTCATCGCCATCACAGCTGTCTTCGCTTATGAGCGGATATATCTGTCGCATTGGGCCGCCCCAGAGGACGATGGCGGGGACTAGCGGCACGCATCTTTTATAGTAGGGCTTATTGATGTCCTGAGTGGAAGTATACTATATGCGGGCTTTCGCGAATCGAGATCAGATTTAGACTACAACATCGGCGCCCCTCCAGCTTCTGTAGTCAGATGCACTTTCCTCATTCGGAGGGTCCGGGGTTCTTTCTTTCAGCTGAAAACAGCTCGCATATTTTAGTCATTACACTCTCGCGAATTTCTGGTGGTTCCAACAATAAGTTGTGTTTGGCATCCTGAATGATCTCAATCCTACCGCCGGGCCAGCGAGCCATGCGTTCGCGTACAGCAGGGACACTGATGAGTTCATCATGGTCTGGGCAGAAGGTGATACATGGCAGTTCAGGAGACGGCATTTTGGATAAACTACGTGTTTCGGTGAGTGTTTGATAGAGCCAACCCATGCTGGGTCCGCCTGTATGCAGATCAGGAGCCTTCTGAGCTTGATTGACCATGTATTGATACATGTCGGGGTCATTGGTTCGCCTGTTGTCTGGAAAACCAACGCTGAGGATATAGCTCTCGCCGGAGTGACCGGGAGCATAGGTCTGGCCCTTCCCTACCATCTGGGCAGTCCACGACACAGGCCATGCGGCCAAACGCTGAACAGGCGAAAGCTCAATGTCCCACATCGGGGCGCAAAACGCGCAGGCAGCCACTGGTAGCCCGTCGATCAGAGCGCGTAAGCCAATGCAGGCTCCCATTGAATTCCCTACCAAATACCAGGGTTTCGGCAGATCCAGTTCATGTGCCGCTTTGATCATAGCCGCGACGTCTTTGTGATAGTCGGAAAACCGATTCACATGTCCAGTTATCGGATCTTCAGCTACGCGATCAGAAAGCCCATGCCCTCGCCAATCAATCACGAAGGATGAGTATCCAAATTTTTCGAAATCTGCTACCGTACGACCAAACGTCTCTACGAATTCGGTCCTGCCTGGAAACACCAAAATGGAACCCTTCTCGGGGTTTTCTGCTTTCCATATCGCCACACGGAGCCGCAATCCATCTTCCGTATAAATCCAGTGGGCCCTGCCGTTTGCTGGCGCATCTGCAATCTCAGAATAAAAAGGAGCCCTTTCCATAATTCTAGTTTCCTTCGAGTTTCGTCACGTTGATTACCGTTGTTTTTTGTACAGCGCCTAAATCCGAATAATGAGACTGTATGTCGCCACCAGGACACTGACAGCAAGAAGGATGGAAAAGCCCGTAAATTGGCCAATCAGAATAAAATTCACAACGAGCAACCCTACAACAACGGTCATCTTCAACCAAGAAACCCTCGACGCGCTCAACAGGCTTTTGAACAACTGAGTATCACCTGAAGCTGACGCTTCGTTGAATGCCGAGACCTGCTCCAAGGCACGGTAGGTCTGAGCCAAGCAGATCAAGAAAATGAAGCAAGTAATAAACAGAACAAAAAAACTAGTCATGTACGCCGAAGGACCTCGAGTAAGCCAGCCCCACTCTTCGTGGCGCAAACCCATGGCAGTGAGCGCATCGCTAGTCATCCAAACTAAGATATTCTCCGCGTCTGATATCAAATATACGGCGTTCAACTTGATGGATGTGGCTGAGAACAGGCCTAGTATTGTGCAGCGGAATACAAATCCCAATACTCGACCTCCAACCGCGAAGACTTTCCGTCGATCTTCGTCACGAATCTCAAGCCGTTGTTCGCTGCACGCCTGGCAAAAATCGTTAACGACTATGAAGAGAAACAGGAGGCCGGTAAAATAGCACCAATAGGCGAAAGCCGAGTAGAGGTTTGCCAGCCCCGACAAAACTATCGCTTCAGTGATCGAAACGACGTCTGGACGGACGACCGCCACGAGAATCCAGTCCACCATAGAATCGCCAATAGTCCCGCGGCTCAGAGGGCGTAGATATACTCCGGCCCATTGAACTAAGAACACGATCACAAAACAAACGCATAAGATCGCCCAGAAAGGAAAAGCATAAGTCTCGAGCTTTTTTGTCCAGCTAGCGTCTTCGGTCGTTCTTGGATTTCCCAGAATAATCAACAAACGCTGTTCCTTCTTCCAGAAGTTTAGCAGCCCTCCGACAGCGATTGTGAACAGCGGGATAAAGACCATACGATCAACAGTCCAACTCGGCGCCCACAAAAACCCAACTTGCTTTTCCTGATCCGTTACCAAACTGTAAGTAATGCTGTGAACGCCAGCAATATAGACCAAGAACCATAGCAAACCGCCACATGCCCAGATTGCGATCGGTAAATTCAGCGAATCTGTTTCTGAGAACAGAGCTTCCGATCTCGCTGCCAAAGATCGAGATCGTTTTCGCGGTCCGGGTTCATTCTCAAGTCTGATGGCCTTCGCAACGGGTCCAATACTGGTAGCTGCAGACGCTCTGAGTTCTTCGGCAGCCCTACGTTCCGCTTCCTTCCGTTCGCGCCTGTTAGTCGCTAATTTTGACTGAGCCGCTGCAAGCTCAATCTGCCATTGGCTCGTTGCAACCGGATCATCACACCCAAAAATCCTTGCCAGCCACCTTAGATTGTCCGGGCTCACGCCCCTGTCGTTATCCTGAAACCAAAGCTGTACGGTTCGAAGCTCTATTCCTGATCCGTTTTCATCGATCTGAGAAATTGCGTCGGCGAGAAGCTCCGCCGTCCAGGGACTCGGGGAAAACCCATCCTTTTCCATAGGTCGACCAGCACCTGCTGCAGAAAGCCTATTGAACAAGGTCTTGAAATCAAGACCATTGTGTGTCGGGGCAACAAAAAATTTATCGTTTTTGATCATGTGTTTGAAAGAAATAATTTCGTTCTGTTTCGTAATTTTTCGTTTGATTGCGTGACTGTTTTGCCATCGGAGTATGATCTAAAAGCGTATTCTTTTCCGATTTAGACATTTTTCTTTAACAACGATATCTTAAGGAAATTCTCATGCCTGAACTCTTGGAACATCGTTTCGATCACAGGCTCGAAGCACGGTTTGTAAGTTTCATCTTAGACCGGAAATCGCACGAAATCGTTGGCTGGCTATTCGAATGGAATACAGGCGAGCAAATGCCGATGTGGAAGGACGAAGTGCACGAAGACGTCGTGTTTAGGTCGTAAGCCTCATTCTCTATAGCTATCCACATCATCGATACTTCCAAAGTACGCAGTGATGTTATCAATAGCAATTAGTCTGATCATTCACTCCTTACTGGTCAATAGTCTCGATAAATTTGCTATACTCCTTGCTGATCTCACGCGCTTCGTCGAACACGCGTGCTCTTTCTCCATCCAAACACTGGAAATACCGCAGAATGCCTCGGAAGTAGTTCTCAAAATCCTGTCGGATCAGATCAGCATATTCGACAGCCACCACAGGGTCGCTCGGAACAAAGGGCCGCTCTGGTGCGAGACAGGTGGCGCTGCTTGCTGAACTTCCAACCACAGCGCTCAATAGTATAACTTGCGGGATCAAATGCAGCATCTTCATCTTGGGGCAAGAATCCTCTATGTTCCGCAGCACGGCAAAACCGTCGGGCTGATCTGCCCGAGGACAAATACTACATCAGAATCGCAATATTATATCTTGCGCTTCATTAATATACTTTCGTATGTTCGTGGTGTCCATGGTGGACATGGCGATCATGCGTCTCGAGATGAGAGAAGTGTGATCGCGGTTATGAACTGGGAAGTAGAAGTACCGAATGTGGTCACAGAGGCTAGATTCCGCGAACTCGTGGAAAGCGGTTATAGCGCCGAAATCTTGTGCCAGGAATCTGCGCACAAGAAGGGTCCGAGCTATTACGGTATCTGGATCATGCGCGCTGTCAGTGATGACGGCGTGGAAAAGACCTTGGTTACGGCCCGGACCCGCACAACCCACAACGACATCAAAATCCGCGAATTCAAGACCATCACTGGCGTCGTGTCCTTCTTGGTTGGCATCGGCTTCACGCATGCAGATGTCCCGCTCGAAGAGGGGCAGCGAACCACGCATAGGCTCATTGAACCCGTCAAAGGCAGCAGCGACTAGCGTTCTCTTCGTTTGGCTGCTTGCACCACCTGCGGCAGCCCAAATGGTTTTGGTCATGGAGAGCGACGGCTCGCTGACGGCTACGCAATCCCAAAACAGCTTTGCTCGGAACTACAATGACGGCGTAGGCCAAGGCTCGGCAGCCGATGCACTCGCCATACTTGACGAAATTGACGTTGTCGCAGCACCAGAGGAAATCCGCATCGCCGCCATCGCGCCGCGTACTCCCCTGCCCCGAGCAGACATTCTTTCGGCGATTGAGGCCACGGCGCTACGATATGGCAGCCACCCCGGGCTGCGCCGTGCGGAGCTTTCAGTTTCAAACTGGCTCACCCTCTTCCGCGCCAACATAGAAATCGAAAGCGCCTATCGGCAGAGCGCGGTTTCCAGCGCTGGCGCACTTGGTCTTGGACAGCTGATGCCCGCAACCGCGCGCGACCTCGGTGTTGATCCGCGCGATCCCCTCCAGAACCTCGATGGTTCAGCCCGCTATCTTGCGATGATGCTTGAGCTCTTTGGCGATCCGAGCCTTGCTTTGGCAGCCTACAACGCCGGTCCCGATGCCGTGCGCCAATATGGCGGAATACCCCCTTACCGAGAAACCCAAAATCATGTGGCCCGCGTCATGGCGGTGATCGCTCGACTAGAAGGAACAAACCCATGAGACATTTTACATCCCTGTTCACGGCATCATTGGCGTTGTTTTTGATGGTCGCGGGACCTGCACTTGCGCAAAGCATCGACCTCTCTCCGATCCAAAGCCTGCTACAGGGCATCGTTGACGCTCTGACCGGCCCGCTTGGCGTCGTCATCGCCACACTCGCGGTTCTCGGTGTCTTTCTGAGCTGGTTCTTCAACATCATCGATCTGCGCCAAGCGCTCTGGGTGCTCGTCGGCATCGCCGGTGTTGCGGCAGCCCCTACCATCGTCGCTGCAGTTTTCGCTGGTGGCTGAGCGCTCTCCCCTCTTCCTCGGCCTCGTGCGCCCGCCCAAGCTTTTGGGCCTGCCCATCATGTATGCGATGGTCTGGCTCTTTGGCTCGGTGCTGTTGTTCGTCTGGGTTCAGCACATCGTGATCCTCGGGGTTGCGATCGTGCTCTATCCAGTGCTGTGGAAAGCAGCAGATTGGGATCCGCGCTTCATCGACGTGATGATGACGGCCTTGCAAGAAACGCCTCCCACTCGAAACAGGCAAGTTCATGGCGGCGACAGCTATGCACCTTGATAAAACCGGCGACGAGACCCTCGACACCCGCACATTGACGCCAGACTGGTATGCTCGTGAGACACGCCTCGCGCATATGCTGCCTTATGTCAGTTTGGTCGATGATCAAACAGTACGCACGCGGGTCAACGAGCTGTTTCAATGTATCCGTCTGGATGGGGTGAACAGCTACACGACCGACGATGCTTACCTCGACAAGGTCACGTCCCTCTTTGCACGTATCGTCGCGCAGCTGGGGCCAGAGTTCAGCTACTACGTCCACAAGGTGTCGAAAGCGATCGCGCCGGAATTGGAGCCCATAGCTGACGACAGCTTGGCTGGCGAGGTGGATCGACTCTGGCGCGAGAAACTCGCCACCAGTGGCCTCCGAGACAAAACTCTGACACTCACGGTCATTCATCGCCCGCCCCCGAAGAACTTTCTGCCGTTTCTCAATCACAGCGCGCCAGAACGGCTCAAGGAAGCGACCCAGAAACGCCTGCGCCGTCTTGGCGAGGCGGTGAATGTGTTTGTGTCAGGCCTGACAGATCTGAAGCCACGGGTTTTATCTGCAAAATCTGGCGAGTTGATCGGCTTTCTCAGCGCATTGAACACGGGTCAGGAACTGCCGCTCTACCCAGCCAACTCTTATGGGTTTCTGTCGTTCAACGTCGCCAATACCCGCGTAACCTTTTTTGAGGATCACTTTGAGCTTTCAGAAGGCGTCGTAGGCCACCGCTACGGCAAGAGTTTCACCATCGGGGAATATTCAGAGGCGACGTCCTGCACGATGTTTGACATGCTGAACCTGCCGGTCGACATGATCGTCACCCATTCGTTCACGCCAATCAATTCCAACCTCATGGCAGGGCGGATCAAGCGCCAGAAACGACAGATGCAAGCCTCGCAGGATGCCGCCCTGTCACTGATGGAAGCGCTGGACATTGCCGCCGATGATCTCGAAGCCAAACGCCGGAGTTTTGGCGAACATCATATGGTTGTAACCATCTTCTGCGACACGCTTGATGAGCTGCAGACGTTGAGCGCCGAGATCGTCAATGCAGCTGCCGCTGAAGGCGTGAAGATGATCGGCGAGCGGGTTGCTGCCAAGGCGCATTATCTCAGCCAGCACCCCGGCAATCAGCCCAAGCGGGTTCGCGCCAGTGCCATCACCAATCGCAACTTTGCGGATTTCGCAGCGTTTCATCGCACACAACTCGGCAAAGGGGCGGGTGACGTGCCTTGGGGCAAAGTTATCACCATGCTGCCGACGCCCGAGCAAAGTGCCTATCGGTTTTCTTATCACGAGCAAGGCAGCCCAGACAAAGAGCCGACCAGCGGACACACTTTAATCATGGGGCGACCCGGATCGGGCAAATCTGTCCTCTCCGCCTTCCTTATGACCCAAGCCCGTCGAGCAGGCGCTCGGATCTTCGTCTTTGATTACCGTCTAGGTATGGAGATGGCGGTCCGTGCCAACGGGGGCAGCTATGCAGCATTGAAGGCTGGACAAGCCACCGGCCTCAACCCGCTTTGGACCGAGGTAGACAACCGCGGCACGGCTTGGCTCTCGGACTGGCTAGGCACCCTGCTCTACCGCGCGGACAAGCCACTAACGCCCGTTCAAACCAACCGCATCCAAGAAGTCGTGCGCCAAAACGCGAACGCCACCGATCCAGCTTTGCGCAATTGGAAGGACTTCGCTTCGCTCTTTGTCTCCACCGATGATGGCGGCGATTTGCACCAGCGACTGCTCGAGTGGACCAGCGACGGTCGCTACGGCTGGATATTTGGCCAGTCGCTAGAAGACACGTTCTCTCTCGAAGGCGATGTGGTCGGGTTTGATCTGACGGGTATTCTGGATTCTGAGTCCGAGAAAGAACGGATGGCCGTGCTCAGCTATCTGTTCCGCCGTGTGGAGCGTGAGATTGAGGACCGTCGCCCTACGATCATTGTCATTGATGAAGCCTGGAAGGCGCTGGACAACGTTTACTTTGCCGAACGCCTTTCAAACTGGCTGGTGACAGCGCGCAAGCAAAACACGGTCGCGGTGATGATGACGCAATACGCGAGCCAGTTAGAGCGCACCCGCACCGGCAAAACCATTGTCGAGGCGGTGCCCACGCAAATCCTGCTCCCCAACATCCGCGCCCATGCATCCGACTACGCGATGCTGAACCTCTTCGAGAAAGAACTCGATGTGTTGCTGAACACTGGCAGCAATTCGCGGTTGGCACTCATTCGCGACGACCAAGGTTCCATCGTCGTCGATGCCGATCTCAGTGCTTTGGGCGCTAATCTCACCATCCTGGGCGGCATGGAAAAAGGTGAAGCCCTTGTTGGCGCTGACTACCGCGAACGACCGGACTTCTGGAGATTGACATGACGAAATTACTGATCCTGATCTGCGCACTTGGTGTGCTCGCATCCTGCGCACAATACCAAGAGCCGCAAGCGAACTGCTTCACTTTCTTGGCTGCTGTTGCACCGGTAGAACCGGATTGCATCTTCACGCCGGTCAACAGATTGGAGGGCGACATTGAAGTCTAGCCTTCCCCTTCTTTTCTGGCTCTCAACCGCAGTCAGCTTCGTGCATGCCCAAGGTGTGCCGACCAATGATAGTGGGCTAACAATACGCGACATCGTGGAAACCGGCGATCGGGAGATTGATCTCGCGACCCAAGCCGACAAGCTGTCCGTGCGCGAAATCATTGCCGAGATTGAGCGGGAGCAATTAGCGACGCTGGAACGTATTCTGGATGCCCAAACCAGCTTTGGCGGTCAGGGCATGCCTGCGATGGTGTCCGGCTTGGACTCTGGAAGTGGTGATCCTACCCGGTCGGTGGAGGCCGTTTATGGCTCAGGCGAGGTTGATCCCAATCCCGCGGGGACGCAGATGTTTGGCGATGCGGCCCAGAATATCGAACAACTCATTATCCGCGTCGCTCAAGAGACCAGCGGCTTTGCGGGTGTAGGGCGTGCCGGACTCTCTCCCGTCCAATGGCGCGCCCTTCTTCAAGCCCTGATTTGGCAGGAAAGTCGTTTTACCATCGGTGCGCGTTCCCCGGTTGGCGCGTTTGGCCTGACCCAAATCATGCCGGGCACAGCGAGCGATCTCGGCATCAATCCAGAATACTATGACAGCCCCTATTTGCAGGTGCATGGCGGCGCGCGGTACTTGGCCACGCAACTTAACACCTTTGATGGCAACATCATCAACGCACTTGCCGCCTACAATGCAGGGCCGGGCCGCGTGTTTGAATACAGCGGAGTTCCACCGTTTCGCGAAACCCAGCACTACGTCACTGTCATTCCCGAACGCTACAATCTCTATCTCAGCCGGATCGGCGGTATCGAAGCCTTGGGAACAATCGATCCAGCGCTACTGGCCAATGCCAACCTCTCCATCACAGGGCATGGCGCTGCTTTTTACGGAAACAATTCTCCTACTGCCATCAGACAGGCAGCCCTGCGGATCCGTGACATCGTGGAGCGGATTTCCGAGACGGAGGATGTGCAGGAAAGCATGGCGCTCAACACCTACGCCCGCGCGGAACTTGTGCGCCTTGTCGCGGCACGCATTCGCCTGCAAGCGGCAAGAACACGGGCCATGAGCGCGGTTGAACTGGCCCAAGCCTCCGCCCGCATGGCCGAAGGCAACTTTATGAATTTCACAATCGAGGAGTTGGACTGATGCGAAGATCAAATTGGCTTTTGAGGACTGCTCTGGTTGGTACGCTTGCTATGGGGTTCCACGCGACTTCACGTTCCTCGGCGGCCGCCCAAGGCGTTCCTGTGGTCGACACCCAGAATATCGCCCAAAATATCCAGCAACTCCGGCAGATGATCGAAGACGAGATTTTGCAAAACGAGCAGTTGGTGCAGCTTCGTGAACAACTCGCCACCCTCACGGACCAACTCGCGGAGCTGCAACGCACCTATGAGGCCCTGACCCGTCTCGCCGAGCTGCCTGAAATCATCCGCACGCAGATGGAGGATGAACTCAACGGCCTTTTGGACCAAGAGTTTGGCGATATCATCGCGACCATCGAAGCCATCAAGAACGGGGACTTTTCTGGCCTGTCCGGGTCGGGCGCAGGCGAAATCGAAACCCAGATGGACCGCGTTCTGGCTGACCTTGGGTTTGACGACGATACGCTCTCGGAAATGGCCAGCAGCGGGAACGCAAGCGCCAACCGGATTGCGACCCAAGCCACGACTGGCGCGCTGGTCTCGGCCGCGGCGCAAAACAGCTACGGCGATGCAGGCCAATCGCTTGAACGCGTTGATCGGCTGGTCGGTCTGATCGACGACATGGATGAGTTGAAGGAAAGCGTCGATCTCAACACGCGTGTGACGGCAGAACTTGCTATTGCGCTTGTTGCCATGTGGCAGCTTGAAGCCATTCAAACCGTCGGTGACGGCACCGGTGGTGTGATCGATGCCGCAACCATCGCTGAAGAGCAGCGGTTCATGGATTTCACCTTGCCTGAACTCAGCGCTGATTGAACCTGAGGTATGATGCGTGGCGAGTGAGCAAGAAATCATTGAAGAAGAACTAGTCTACGGTGCCCTTCGCCGTGAGCGGACTTGGCAACGGCTCGGCCTCATGGGGCTGATCTTTGGCATCTTGGGTTGTCTGAGTGCGGCGGCTGTTGCACTGCTCGATGTCGATCCACCACCCGTCGTCGTGCCCTATGATCCTGCGACCGGCTTTGCACTTCCCGAGGTCTCTGTCGGAGCCACCACAGTTACGGAAAACCAAGCCATTATCGAAGCGGAAGTGTTTCGCTACATCAGTGATCGCGAGGTCTACAACCAACTCGACAATGATGTGCGTGTGCGCAGTGTTTTGCGGCGATCCGACGGCGCAGCCGAAGCCTCACTTCGCCAAATTTGGAACAGCGCCAATGCGGACTACCCGCCCACGCTTTATGGCACGAGCGGTCGGTTGGACGTCGAAGTCCTGAGCATCAACCGGATCGGCATCAATCGTGCCACAGTGCGGCTGCGCAAGCGCCTCAACTCAATCAATGGCGTCCAGACCGGCCTGTTCACCGCCACGCTGCTGTTTGAGTTCAGACCCGAGGCGAGCCGCTCCATTGATCAGGTTTGGTCCAATCCCTTTGGCTTCACCGTGCTGGAATATTCCATCCGCTCCGACAGATTGGAGAATTAGTTTGTTAATCAAGTATTTCGTTTCGCTGCTGGTTATCCTATTGCCCAGCATTGTCTTGGCCGAAGCCATTCCACGTGGCGGTCCAAATGACAGCCGCGTCCGGCTCGCGACCTATCAAGAGGCTCAAGTCTATCGTCTGAACGTATCACTAACACATGTCACCACCATTGAATTTGGTGAGGGGGAAAGCATCCGTTCGATCATTGCAGGCGACACAGAAGGCTTTGAGATTGATGGCGTTCCTGGGGGACAGGCCTTCGCGATCAAACCCATTGCGCGCGGGGTTCATACCAATGTGACGGTCTACACCAATCGCCGTAGCTACTACTTCAACGTCCAAGAGGTCCAAAGCACCACGTTCTATGTGGTCCAGTTTCGTTATCCCGATGATGACGCGCGGCCAACCCGCGCAATTGCGAGCCAAGCCCCCAACTATAACTACGGGGCCAGCACGCAATCTGAGTTCACTCCGACGCGCGTTTGGGATGACGGGACGTTTACGTATTTCGCGTTTCCCCGAAATGCGCCTGTGCCAGCCATCTTCCGATACTCCAGTGGCCGTGAGCGCACGGTAAACACGCAAGCCGCTGAGGACGGTGTGATCCGCGTCTCAGGCGTGAACACGCAGTGGGTGTTGCGTCTCGGTGATGAGTTGGTTTGCATTCAGGCGACCCCACCAGCAGGGGCGTCATCATGAGCAATTCAGAGGACCCAGAGCTCGAAAAACGCCTCGCCGCACTAGAAAAGGGCGGAAATCGCGGGGGTTCACCTAAGGCTAGACGCTCGCCCCTTCTTGCCCTCATCGTCGTCGCACTCGTTGGTGCCGGTGGCGCCGTTCTCTACATGACATCCGGACCAGATGAGGAAACGTCTCTCCCAACAGCCACACCTGATGTGTTTCAGAACGAAGGTGATGGATTCGGGGCTATTGAGGCCATCCCCCCTCCCCCTGCCCCGGAAACTCAGATTGTCGTGGCCCCTGCCGTGCCTTCGGAACCTAATGCGGAACTCCTCGCTCAGCTGGCCGCCCTTCAGGCGCAAATCGAAGAATTGCGCAATGCGCCGGAACCGGTGGTAGAAGAAGATACAGCGGCTGCAGACGCCATTGATGGGCTAACAGCTCAGATCGCAGCATTGCAAACTGCGACCCAAGCAGCCCAACAGCTGTTTCAGGATGAGCTGGCAGCACGTGATCGCGAGCTCGAACAAATCCGTATGGACTTGGAGCTGGCCCAACTTGAGGCCAATCGGCCAGTGCCTGCGCCAGTTCCTATCGGACCGTCTGAGGAAGATCTTCTTGCGCGAGAGGCAGAACGGTTGCGCCGTGAAGAGGAGGCACGTCGTATGGCGGATCTTGAGCGCCGCGCGGCAGAAGAACGTGCGTTTCAAGATCGCCGCGTTACCTCCCCTACGATTGCATTTGGTGGAACGTCAGGAGCGAATGAAACACCGCTTGCCGAGCGCACATTCGGCGAAGTGACTGATTTTGTCCTGAACGGCGCGTTGCCGACCTCCGTCACCCAAGCACAGGTGATAGCCAATCCTTCCAACACCATCATTCAAGGCACGATGATTCAGGCTGTCATGGAAACGGCACTCGACAGCTCCTTACCCGGTCAAACCCGCGCCGTCGTCTCCGAAGATGTCTTCAGCTTTGACGGGTCGCGCCTTCTCATCCCACGCGGGTCGCGCCTGATTGGGCGCTATCGCTCGGGGCTAGATATTGCACAGCAGCGCGTTACCATCGCTTGGGACCGCATCATCCTGCCAGACAATCAAACCATCCAGATCAGCTCCTTCGGCGGCGACGAATTGGGACGCTCCGGCGTGACCGGCTTCGTGGACACGCGCTTTGCGGAGCGGTTTGGCTCTGCAGCTCTGATTTCGCTCATCTCGGCGGCCCCAAGTGCCGCAGCTGCTTCTGTTAATGATGAGGCGACGGCGGATGTTCTCGAAGACGTTGGTGATGATCTGGCCGATGCGACTGACAGCGTGATCAGCGACTACCTCTCCATCGGTCCCGTCATCTACGTCAACCAAGGCGCCCGCGTCACCGTCATGGTTGACCGCGATCTGGAGATCTTTTGATCCTATGTCGCTGAGCTATCTTCAAACCTCACTTGATAAGCTGGACGCCGCGTCCCGCGAAGATGTCATCGAGATTTGCATCAACCCCGACGGCACCTGCTGGGGAGAATTCCAGGGCGATCACTTCATGCGTCTTCTGGATCAATCGCTCACGGAAACTGAGGTTAAAGACTTGGGCAATCAGATTGCCTCCAGCGCAAACACCACCATGAGTAAAGACAGGCCCATTGTATCGGTCTCGATTGCCTATCGCGATCGCCCAATCCGCGCGCAGGTCATCACGCCGCCTGCCGTAATGTCGGCCATGTCGATCAGCTTGCGGTTTTTCTCAAGTCTCTCCCTTGAAAAAATTGAACTGTCGTTTCTGTTTGGCAAAGAACGCAAGCTCGAAGAGCTGCGGCAGGAGAAGACCCAGGAATTGCGCGCAGTCGTGGCGTCAGGCGTGATCGACGATGCGCTGGCCTTTTGCGTTGAGAATAGGCTCAACATGATCGTCTCGGGTGGCACATCGACGGGCAAAACCGTGGCAGCCCGCAAAATTCTCTCCCATGTCGGCATCGAGGAACGGATCATCACGATCGAGGAGGCTGCCGAGCTTCTGCCCGCGCAACCAAACGTGGTGACGCTTATTGCCAACCGCGATGCCGAGTTCCAAACCGCCGACGTGCTTCTCACCGCAACGCTGCGCATGCGGCCAGACCGGATCATTCTTGGCGAGGTGCGCGGTAAAGAGGCCATGACCTTCTTGGAAGCCATCAACACGGGTCACGGCGGATCAATGACCACGCTACATGCCGAAACCCCGCAACTGGCGGTGCAGCGATTGGCAATCGCCGCCCTCAAGACGGAGATCCCAATGACCTATGCGGACATGGTGCGATACATCGAAAATTCCATCGACGTGATTATCCAAACCGGGCGTCACAACGGCGGGCGCGGCATCACCGAATTCTACCTCCCCGGCATGGAACAGATTGGAGCATCCGCATGAAAACCTATGAATACGAGATCCTGTCGTTCCCGATGAATCGCAAAAACAGCCTGATCGAGATGCAGGCCGCGTTGAATGCGAAGGGCCAGCTCGGGTGGGAGGTCATCTCAATCAGCTCTTCCGAATTTGCCAATATCGGGCACACAGCTTTCCTAAAACGCGAAACCTCCGAAAGCGCAGATGTTGGAGGCACGCGATGAAGCATCGGATTGTCCGACTCACTTGGCTTACCGTTGTTTTGGGACTGATCGCTGCGCCCTTGATGGCGGAGCGTAATCGGATCCCCAGCCTCGAGAGCATTCCGGATGTCTGCTCTGAGCGCCCAGACGAGCCCGATTGGATGGAAAACATCGCGCTGCGAGACGCCTACCAGCGTGTCTTGGTCCAAGACATCTATCGGGCACAGAGCATGGAATGGATCGTTGAGACAGGGTCCTGCGATTGTTCTGTCCGTTTCCCGACTTGGGACACAGCCGAAGACGCCTTCAGAAAAAACCACGCCGGTGCGGACCGTTCAGAAATGCTGCAAGCCTCGGACACCTACAACCGCCGTGCAAATGAACTTCGACCTCAAGCCCAAGCGATCTGCGAAGCCGCAGGCAATTGGTAGGGAAATCCTGAAATGAGCGTTGTCACCTACTTCGTTGAAACCTCACAAGGCTATCTCGACACCGCCGCCGAAACGCAATTCGGATCGGTCGCCGCGACGGTTGGTACGCTGCTCGTCCTTGGAACAACGGTCGTCGTGATCTTCGTCTTTCTGAACATGATCTATCAGTACAAAGCGATGGACGGGCGAACGGCGTTCTGGCTTGCGGTCAAGATCGGGCTCATCGGGATATTTGCGACCAATTGGGTGCAGTTCAACGCACTATCATCCGCGATCCTCGCGGGGATCGACAGTATTGCCGGGGCGCTTGTCGCGTCCGTGGGCGGCGGCGTGCCCGGCCCTTCAGGCACATTCGCCGAAGAATTTGACCGACTCATTGCCGAGCTAGGCGAATATCTGAATGCCGCAGGATCGGAACTCAATTGGATGGCGGGCGCAATGCTCGACATCGTTGGCGTGCTGATGTTGTCGATCCTTGGTGGGCTGGCGGCGTTCATACTGGTCGCGTCGCGTCTAATGATCGCCCTTCTGATTGGCATTGCGCCGATCATGATATTCCTCACGCTATTTGATGTGACAAAAGACTATTTTGCACGCTGGCTGTCGGCACTAATATCGTTCGCAATCTATCCCATCGTTGTGGCAGGCGTCTTCGCAACCATCACAGGAGTCGCGTCAGCACTGATCGGAGAGCTTGGCGATCCTGAAGGAGCGACGAACATCGGAGCACTCATCCCGTTTTTTATGATGGTGCTTATGGCCAAGGGATTCATCATTGCCACTCCATTCATCGTAAGAGCGATTTCAGGGAATATCATGATGCCCGCCTTGTCTGGTGGTTTGGGCGGAAGCTACAGCTTTGCGCGCGCGGCGATGGGCAATCAGCAAGCTTACAATCGCTATCTCGTTGGGGGTGCAAGTGGGGCAGAATACGCCGCGCTCAGAGCGCGTCAGATGTTTGGAGTGCAACAAATGCCTCAACGGCCGGGGATGGCCAATGTGACACCCTCAGGGGGCAATCCTGCCTCTGGAACCGGATCGCAAATGCTGGCTCAGCTTGCGAGGCTTGGCAGATTGGGGAGAAGGTAGTGTAGAGCAGCCATTCGTACACAACGCAGCGAAGGTCTTAAGAGAGCCCCACCGGAACAATTGATTTTGTGCTGCGTGCACTCGCAGCATGGATATTGCGGCAATAGCGCAAAATCCTATGCCGCAGCGCCGCGAGAAAACTGGTCATTCATGCCAACCGCAGCGAATTCGAAACGCCCAAGGATCATGTCGCGGGACAAAGCAGACTCGTGCAGGTTCGGCTCTTGTTGAAGCAGCACTTCCAAAATTAGGTGATTTAGGTTAAGCTTTGGCTGACAAAATGTCCCAACAAACCCCGAGCGTGTGATAGTCGGTTTTACCTGGTGGTGACTTCTGGTTGTCGATTTTGTTGCCTTCGGGCGTAAGAACTCGGAACCAGGCACCGTGCTCATGATCGATCAAATGGTCCCAAGCGTAGCACCAAATCTCGTGGTAATTTTGCCGATAGGTTTCTTCGCCGGTGCGCTGAAAAAGCCTCCAGGCTGTGGCTGCAGCCTCGCTGTTTACCCAATAGTATTTCTCTCGCGCACAGGGAGTGCCGTTTGGCGCGAAGCCATAGATCAATCCGCCCAGTTCTTGATCACGACCATGCTCCATTGCCGCCCCGAACAGGGCGATTGCACGAACCAGATACCATTTTTGCGGTCGGATCTGATCGAGCGTCAGAAGCAATCGCGCCCATTCAACAAGATGTCCGGGCTGGATACCCCAGGGTTTGAATAGGTCATTCGGCTTGTCTTTGTGATAATCGTGGTCCGGCGCCCAGTTGGCGTCGTAGTGCTCCCAAATCAACCCGCCGGTTTTATCCGAAAGCTCCATTGTGAATTTATAGGCCAAGGCTTCTGCTCGATCCAGATAGCGTGTTTCGCCGGTTGCCCGAAAGGCGGCAATGCACCCTTCACAACTGTGCATATTGGCGTTCTGGCCGCGATACGGGCTGAGGTCGGACAGATCGGCGTTGCGCTCATCTGCATAAGCGCCGTGATCGGGTTGCCAGAACTGCGTCTCCATGAAGTTCCAGATATGGTTCAGCGTCGGGCGTGCTTCCGCGATCCCCGCCTCCAGCGCAGTGGCGCTGGCAATCATGACAAACGCATGGCCGTATGCCATAACTTCGCCGTGCGTTACCTTTCCGTTTCGCAATTGCCAAGCATACGCGCCGTTGTCCTGACGGTGTGTGTTTTCGAGAAACTCAAGTCCGTGCAGGGCCTTGTCCCGGTGCTGTTGTGCACCCCGTTTCCGAAAGGCCAGGGCATAGTTGAAAACGAAGCGGCACGAGCTTACCAGATGGCGCAACTCGCTGTCATAGATGCGCCCATCATCCTCGAAACAATGGAAAAAACCGCCATCTGGATCGACCGCCCGGTCTTCATAGAACGCAAGGGTTTTCGAAATGTGATCGTTCAAGAACGACACAGATTCAAAATCCGGATAAGCAGGGTTGGTGGTCATCTTGTTCGCCAATTTTTCAGTTTCCACTGGGTTACTATTAGGCGATCGGGCAGCGAAGAGCCTGACCTGTCAGCGCGCGCTCAAGCTCTTCGGCAACCAATCTTTGAACCCGCTTGTCCGATCCTTGCGAATAAAAGGCTGCGTGAGGAGTGAGCAACAGATTGGGCGCTGTTCGCAGTGGCGAATCCGCAGGTAGCGGCTCTACGCAGAACGCATCCAATGCCGCACCTGCGATAGTGCCGTCATGCAAAGCAGCAACCAGATCTTCTTCGTTCACGATCGCACCACGCGAGGTATTGACCAGGAAACCGGTCGGGCCGAGTCTTTTTAACAGCGACGCGTCTATCATCCCGGTTGTCTGCGGCGTGGCTGCGAGGTGCAGTGAAATTACGGTGCTGATCTCGGCCAGTTCTTCTAACGCTACCATGCGGACATCGGGCGGAACCGACGACGGATCAAGGTGCGGATCATAGGCGGCAAACTGGAACCCAAACGAACTCATCTTGCGATAGGCAGCCTGTGCGATCCGACCGAACCCAACAAAGCCAACCACGGTCTCTGAAAACAGCGGAATGGCGGCGCGGTCCAGGCTTGGATTCCACGCACCCGTTCGGATGGATTTGTCAAACTCACCGAGTCGGCGTAGCAGAAAGCCAACCATCGCCGATGTGTGTTCTGCGACTTCTTCTGTGGTGCCATCTGGCAAATTTGCAACCCGAATACCGTGCTCGGTCGCAGCGGCGACATCGACTTTGTCGTAACCCGCCCCATATTTCAGAATGTAGCCGCCCTCATTAAGGCCTTCGATCATCTTTCGGGTGACTGGAAAGTGCGCGCCTTGTGACAGTAATATTTGGGCGCCAAGGGCGGCATCGACAGCTTCTTCGATTGATGCATCCGACAGGACAAGCAGTTCGGCGCCATGTTTCTCGGCAGCGTGCCGTTCGGCCGAAAGATCGGCCAGAACATTGTCCAGCAATACAACACGGGTCATGAGTTTACCTCTTTCATGCGTTTCAGTGGCTTCAAAGGATTCTGGCCCATCAGTCCAAAATCCAGAGAGCGATCTGCGGGAAGGCCAAAACCAGACCGAGTACGGTGATCTGGATGCAGACGAAGGGCAGCGTGGATTTGTAGATTTCTTCCAGCGTGACGTCAGGCGGAGCAACGCTTTTCAGATAGAACGTGGCAGGCCCGAATGGGGGCGACAGAAACGCAACCTGAATCGAAATCGAAAACAAGATCCCGAACCAGACCGGATCGAACCCCAGATCCTTCACGATCGGAATGAAGATCGGGATCGTCAGAAGCAGAATGCCGACCCAATCAAGGAACATTCCCATCAACAGGAAAATGCCGACCATTATCATCACGATCACAATCGGCTCGAACGGTAGACCCGTGAAAAGCTCACCCAAATAGGCGGTGCCTCCAAGGCGCGTATAGATCCCGACAAGGGCGTTCGCTCCCAGCCCAAGCCAGATCAGGGCACCGATTGATGTGATCGTCTGCCGCAGGCTTTCGGTGACCACCTTAAAGCTGAGCTCGCGGCGCAGGGCTGCGAACAACATGACTGAAAAGGCGCCGATCGAAGCGGATTCGGTAATGGAAGCAACGCCGCCATAGATCGATCCAAGCACCGCAGTGATGATCAGAAGCGGCACGATCATCCCGCTGGCAATTTTGGCTTTTTCGCGAAACGACAACTTGCTTAGTTCGGCATCCTCGGAAGATGTGGGCGCCCAATGCGGTTTGAGATTGGCCATGATCAGGATGTAGGTAATGTAGCTTGCCGCAAGCAGCAGGCCCGGCGTGATCGCAGCTTTGAACAGGTCACCAACCGAGATGTTCGCGGCCAGGCCAAACAGGATCAGAACGATTGACGGTGGAATCATCGTCCCAAGCGAACCGCCCGCACAGATCGTGCCGATCGAAAGACCGCGGTTGTATCCCAACTTGATCATCTGCGGCAGGGCCAGCAAACCAAGAAGAACCACTTCGCCCCCCATGATGCCCGACATCGCCGCCAGGACGACAGACACCAATACGGTCTGGACTGCCGTTCCTCCCCGGAAATTTCCGGATATAACCTGCATTGCAGCGAACAGATCCTTGGCGATGCTGGTCCTCTCCATCAGAGAAGCCATGAAAATGAAAATCGGAATTGAGACAAAGACGTAGGCTGTGGAAAGGCCGTAAACCTTGAGGGAAATCAGCGAGATGCCCTTGGGTCCGATCCAGACGAGCAACAGCACGGCAGCAACCGTCATAGTCACCCAGGAAAGCGCCATGCCGGTCAGCATAAGACCAAACAGGAGCACCAATGCGATGATTGTCATGCCACCAAGGCCGATGACGTCGAGGCTGAGAAAATCAAACATCGTCATGTCCTTCGGCCGGACGTTGCGCCTGCAACAGCGTTTCGTCTTTTGATGTGGTGGTCTCTGGGCCGTTTTTGATCAGTTGAAACAGGTGAGACAGGAGCTGAAGCACAATCAGCGTCGCGCCAATCACGATCATTGGTTTTAGGATCTGTGGCGACGGTGGATCCCAAGGAGTTCCGGCCGTCTCACCCCGTATTAATGCGCGCTCCGCCGGCCCCCAGCCGGACCAGATCAGCACGGACATGGCAAAGATTCCCATGCAATTTCCGAAGATATCAAGGCCATAGCGGATGCGGGGTGATACCATGTCATGGATGACGGTGATGCCGATGTGGCGCCGTTGCTGGGTGACATAGCCGCCCGCGATGAAATAACCGGTGGCGCAGAGCATGACCGTCAGTTCGAACGCCCAGATCGTTGGTTTATCAAACAGATAACGCGCAAAGACCTCGTAAACAGAAATCAGAATGGCAATTGCAAACAGATATTTTCCAAATTCACCCGCATAAAAGTTTATCCAACCTATAAACGTGTCAGGTTTTAGCAGCGCCTGCTGCTCTTCTCCTGCCGCATGACGAATTTGATCGTCATCAACAGTGCGTTTCATTTCAGTTTCCACTTTGCCCCTCCCCTGACGCATCTTGGTCGTGCAGTACGCCCCAATACTTGCCGCCCTGCACTGTTGCATGTGCAGGGCGGCAAGCTGGTGATACGAACCTTACTCGAGCATACCCATCGAGCGCATGAAGTTGATGTTCAGGTCGTAAGCTTCCTGTGCCAGGTCCGATTCTTTGGCGGCATCCTCCCAGGCGCCTTTGGCGATTTCACGCAGCGCATCACGATCTGCAACAGACCAGTCGATGATGGTGAGACCGGTTTCAGCAGCATTGGCTTTGTCTTCGGCAACAAGACGGCGATCACGCTGGTCGACCCACATCATCAGGTCCAGGCTCATGGCCTGGAACCAGACATCCAGAGCCACTCTGCTGCCTTCGCTCAGGCTGTCATACACGTCACGGTTAACTGTGAAGTAAGAGCCGGGCATCGAGTGGATACCAGGAAAAAGCGGGTATTTTGCGACTTCATGGAAGCCATTGTCTTTGTTCACACCATAGTTCGAGGCGTCGGCTGCATCGATCACGCCTTTGTCGAGCGACGTGTAAACTTCTGAAAACGGCAGCGGTACGGCGACCGCACCGGCGCGGGAAAAGATTTCAGCTGCCAAGCCTTCGGGCGAGCGAATCTTAAGGCCCTCCAAATCAGCCACGCCATTGATTGGCACCGCGGCAACAAAAGCTTCCCGCTCAAATGATCCGCAACCGACAACGACAACATTGTCGGTGTATGTGTCGACGATTTTCTGCAGCATCTCCCTACCACCACCGTGGTAACAAAGCTGCATCATCTGCAGCGGGGTATCATATCCGGCGACCAGATCGCCCATGATGGAAAACGCAGGGTCGATACCCGCAAAATAACTCGGCAAGACAAAGTCGCCGCCCAACAGGCCCTGATCGATTGCATCAAGCGTTTCGCTGTGCGGTACAATCGAGCCACCTGAGACCAGCTCAAGTTCGACTTCGCCATCGGTCATCTCTTCAAGCTTGGGGAGCCAGTTATTGATGATATGCTGGTTCACACCGCCAGAAATGTCCCCGCCGACCTGAATTTGAACCGTTTCGGCGACCGCTTGGCCCGACATAGCTAAGGGTGCCGTCAGGGCCAGTGCAGCCAGTGTTGCAGAAATCCTATTCATTTGTGTCCTCCACTTGGATGAATACCGCGCCAGTTACCTTGACGCCGATGGTCGCCTTGGTTACATACATATGTATATAAGTCAAGGCAGGTATGTACATATGTACACGCCGCAGAGGAGTGAACCGATGAACGCCAACCCCCAGTCACATTACAAAGCCGGTTTTCTGACCGCGCTCACCACACCATTCACCGCTTCGGGCAAGATTGACGGCAAAGCCGTAAGCGCTCTGGTGCAGAACGCAAAAAACCTCGGGCTGGACGGTCTCTATGTCGGCGGCTCAACCGGTGAGGGCTTTCTGCTGTCTCCCGAAATCAGAGCCGAGCTTTTTGAATCTGTTGCCGAAGCCGCCGACGGCAGCCTGAAGCTGATCGCGCAGGTTGGTGCCATCGAGGTGGCCCACGCCGAAAGAAACGCGGTTTCTGCGGCCAAAGCGGGGTTTCACGAGGTTTCCTCGACGCCACCGATCTATTTCAAGCATACCTTGGCTGAAATGAAAGACTATTATCGCGATCTGCAAAGCGCTTGCGACCTTCCGATGGTGCTATACAACATCCCAGCACTGACGGGCGTGTCGCTGCCCAACCAGTTCTTTTTCGATTTGTCTGAAGATATGAACATCTCCGGCATCAAATATACGTCGACCGACATCATCCAACTGGTCGGCTTGCTGGATGGGCTAAAGGACGTTCCGGTGTACTACGGTGTTGACGAAATGCTGGTGGCAGGCCTTTCAGTTGGCAGTCATGGCGGGATTGGCTCAACCTACAACATTCTCGGGCGTGAATACCGCGAGCTGGCAGAATACCTGGCGTCTGGAAATCTTTCTGCCGCAGACGAGCTGCAAGCCAGAGCCAATCGTTTCATTGATGTTCTGGTTTCCGTTGGAATGCCAACAGCGTTGAAGGCGTGCCTTGAAATAAGAGGGCTATGCTCTGCGCGGCCCATGCGTCCGTTCCACGCTGTTTCAAAAGACGATATGAAAAGACTTGAGGTGGCACTCGAAAAACTTGACCAAAAGTGAGGTAGAGCAGATGCGGGCAGATCAAAAAGCGAAAGATGCGGCTGATGGGCCCGGAAGTGCACGCCTTTTTGAAGCCGTTGAACGGAGGATTCTTAATGAGATTGTAAGCGAAGAACTAAAGGTCGGTGATCCGCTTCCCTCTGAAAAAGAACTGATGGAAGCTTTTGGGGTTGGACGCCCAGCGGTTCGCGAAGCTCTATCCTCGTTAAGAATTAAGGGATTTTTGGAAGTTCGGCGGGGGGAGCGACCGGTCGTCAGCCCGCCGAATACCAGCCCTTTGCAGGAATTCATGAGCGACTTTGGACGCGTGCTTTCGTTGAGCGAGGATGGGGTTTATCAGCTGACCGAGATGAGAAGGTTGATGGAGTCGGCCCTTGCCTGGGAAGCCGCCAGCAAGGCTACCGAACAGGACATTTCTGATCTCATGCGGATCAACGAAGAGAATGCGTCAGATATTGATGCACCAGAGAAGTTTATAGCCGGTGATCTCCGGCTTCACCGGAAGATCTTTGAGATAAACAAAAACCCTCTTTTTGAGGTATTTTATAAGTCGTTTGTCGCCTGGCAGATGCCGCTCCGAAACGACACCAGCCAAAACGCGCTTGAAGTGACCCAAATGCAGCATACAGCGATAGTGGAGCAGATCGCAAAACGGTCACCCGAAGGTGCCTATTCAATGATGAATGCGCACCTCTATCGAACGCAAAGCCGCCAAGTTGAGCAAGCACGCAAGCGACAATTCGATAAAGAGTAACACGATTTGACCAACGACGGGGGTCGTTCAAGCGCGCTGGCGTGGCAGGGCTTTCAGCATTCATGCCAGGTAGGCCAGTTTTTATGAAGGTTGAGCACTCAGAACGGATCAACATCTGAGAATCTTGACGAACGGCAGGAGCCGTTCGTCAATTCGAAGCGGTCACGGCCGCTTGATAATTCCTACGGCAGCGCTGAGCCCCCCTTTGCAAAATGCTGCGCCAGGGTTTGGACGATCGCGATGCGTGCACCGCGTATACGGTGGTTCGTATTGCCACCCGTCCTGCGTTTTGTTGTATACGCACTGTTCAGATAGCCGCTACTAAGGCCGCTGCAGCTAATTGGCGCTCTGTCCGTGACCTGATTGTTGAGCAATCGTGTAACGAAAGGGAAGATTGCGACTGCCAGATTTTACCATCTTCGATGGAGCGCTCTGACGAAATCCGCTGCGCTGCCAAAAGATCGCTGCTGCACGTGCGAAGGAATGCTGCGTCAGCAATAGCCGCACTTGCACAGGTCCGCTCCGTCCCGCATTCCGTGAGTTCAGGCAGGTGCGGCGAATGCCCGGTCTCGCACTGAGCTGCCGCCGTGCTGCGCCCCAACTAGCCTTGGTCGCTTGCGGCCATCTCGCCGATCCGGCGGTTAAGACGCGCCTTGGCAGCCGCAAGCTTCTCACCGGTCGGTTCTTGTCTGGGTTTCAGGCACTGGAGGCGCGCCTCGACAAGAGGCTCCGCGTCCTCGTAGGCGCATTGCAGCTCTTCCGCGATGCTTGAGATGAAGGCATGACGATTGGCCTCGGCGCTCTGTAGCCCGCCCAGGGTGCGCTGGAGGAAAATGAACGCCGACGCGATTTCCTGATATCCCGATGCGGCAGCTTTCTCGAACTGCCGTTCACCGAGCAGGCCTTCAAGAGCATCGAGCGCCTTGCGCAGATCACCAATGGCATGGGCAACGCCAACGACTTCGCCCATGACAGCATGATCAACAGTTTCAAGCTCAGCCGTCCGGGTGGTCAAAATGGTGTCGGTGTCAGCCATATCCAATTCGCCAAGGCCCCCTACCCTGCCGCGCGATCCAGAACCTCTTCGGCCCATTGATTCAAGCTCTTGCCTGACAGCTCGGCCGCGAGTGCCGCCTTGCGGTGCACTTCAGGATCGACACGGAACATCACCTGGCCCGAGAACGCCTTCTGCGGCTCCTTGCCGATCTTTGCGCAGGTCTCGATGTAATCTTCGACTGCCTCATGAAAGGCATCGCGCAAAGCTTCAACCGTGTCTGCATGAAAGCCGACACCATCACGGATGCCGGCGAGGCGTCCGGTGAAGATTCCATCGTCGTCATCATACTCGATGCGGGCCGAGTAGCCTTTGTAAGTCATGGAATTGGTCATGGCGTTACTCCGATCCGTTCCAGAAACGCCCGTGCGGCGCGCACCTGGTAGCGCTTGGCTTCCTTGGCGGGGTGCGGTCTGTGAAACGTCTCGACCTCGCCATCCTTCTCGAACCGCACCCGCGAGCCGCGCCCTTCGATTACCTGTGCGCCAGCGGCGACAAGCAGACGCTCGACCGCTGACCATTCGATTGTTCCTGACACTGGGTCTGTGAAGACAGCGGCCAGAGTCTTGCGGTGTTTGCTGTTCATCAGGTTATGTAGCCAATGCTAGCGCATAGTGCAAGCAAAACCCTCTTTTTTCTCGGCCGTTATCTGGTTCCTCCAAGGTGGCAGTGATTATCGCCGAGGTAATCTTGATGAGGTAAGGTCAATCCAGCACGCAAAGACGCGTTGCATGCAAGCATGCTTACATGTTTTGCGCTTTGTATGCTTCCCACATCCTGAGAAAGAGCTGTTTCTTTGATCCGTGGCTGAAGCCGAATTCGCGCCCTGCCCTTTCCGAGAACTCTTCAAAAACCGCTCTGGGGATGCGCACCTGAAGCGGTCTGAGCTCAACCTTCTCAGGGCGGGTGTCGTCTGCGATCACATCGGGCGCAACATCTGCGGGCGGCGGAGCGCCCTTCCCGCGTTTCAGCTTGGCAATATTCGTGCTCATTATGCCACCTGCCTTTCCTGAAGCTCGGCCATCTTGTCAATGACGCTTTGTGCCAACCTGGCCGCGCGGTCATTGAGGGTGCGGAACGAGGTTTCGGTGATAGCCTTGCCCATGTCGGAGGCCGACCCATAGGCCGTGGAAACGGAGACCTCCCCATCAAGCACCAGATACCCCGCTTCTGCGAGATATTGCCTTGCAGCGGCATTTTCGCGCTCGCTGCCCGTGGTCTTGAACATGGCAAAGGCGATCTTCTCGGGCGAGATGCCTTTCTTACGCAGGCTGTGCGCCAGTACGACGCCGGGGTGCAGATCATCAATGGTCTGACCTGTCGGAATCACGATGAGATCGGAGGCCTTGGCTATTTCCATTGTCTGCTCAGAGGCGTTTGGCTTGCCGTCCAGGATCAGCGCATCGAACCGAGGGGCGTCTTCGAGCGCGGTCTTTACCGAGGCAAAGCTCTGCACCTGCATTTCCGGGGTGACGCCGTTTTCGGCGCGACGACCAGCCCAATGGGCGCAGGTTTGCTGTTGCGTGTCCAGGTCTGCGATCTTGGTGGTGAGGCCTCCGGCCACGAATTCTCGTGCCATCATGCGGGCCAGAGTCGACTTTCCGACGCCTCCCTTTTGGGAGACCATTCCGATGGTGTAGGTCATTGATACTGCTCCAGTCTGCCTGCTTGTTGTTTTTTGGCATGCTAGCATGATTGCCCTGTTTACGCCAAGCATGGATGGCGACTTAGCGCAAACGCGACTTGCATGCATTCATGCGCGTGCGAGCACAGCTGGGAATGCGCCGCTATTTAGTGGCTCGGTGGGGAAATTGGTCATTATATTTCAAGAGGTAATGATCTTCGGCGTGTGATGCGCCGAGGGAATGATCATTCCCGCCCAAGACCCCAATTTCGGTCAGGGTCGTTTCTTCGATTGCGTACAGTCTCAGGCACCGCATCTCCCTGCCGATTGCCTTCCGCATCCAACCAATAGCAATAGACTTGCCCTGAGTAGCGAGTCTTGCCGCTGTTGGACAAACTGCCCGCTGTCATATCCTTGTGGCATTCCAATCCGGCGATATGCAACGTGCCGAACTTCCTGTACCCCAGCCGTTTCAAAAACACCTTGTCGATAAGGTCGCTGCTGAGTTCATCGGCCCGCGCGCAATCCGGATTCTCGGCAATCTCCGCGATCCGGTACTCGTAGGCTTCCTTCGCGGCTATTCTCACCTCGACCTTCGCGCGAAAGTCCGCTTCAGTCTCCACGTACTCTACAAGTTCTGATAGGTCTTTCGGAGACCCTGCGCGTTTTTGCGGAATCATCCCCGCCTCGAACAGTTGCTTTAGAATCCGGCCACCAATCGGCGATATGCGCATTCCCCAACCTTCAGCTATCGCCAACTTGCGATCTTCGTCCGACAGAACGGTATTGCCGATTTTCCCGGTGCTTACAGCGTCGCGAAGCGCCGCCATCGCAAGCCTCGGTTTGACTTCCGGGATCAAGGCGATGATGTCTTTCGCTCGGACCATCTCGCTCATTGCTTCGTGCATCGATTTTGTTCTTTCTTCATTTCGTCAGGCCCCCAGTGTCACACTGGTTGTAAATTGGCGACGCATTCTTGGATTGCGAAGGTAGGACTGCTGCAAATCTGGCGAGTTAACCTCTATGGGAGAAGCCGGGCTTAATACGACCTAGTCCCATCATAGACCCACCAGCCATCATTCGAATACTTGTAGGCGTATGGAGGGGAGGGGCCGAAGATGAGCTTCCGCCACCACCGCTCGTCCCGTTCAATACAAAGCTCTCCTTGCGACACGAGAACTTGACCCTTTAGCGGGCCATCGAGTGCGATGCCTTTGTAGTTGTTCTTCTCAGTCATACTGCCTCTGATGTCTTCAGCACTGCCTTGCATGAAATCATGCAAGGCGCATTAGCGCTGATATCCCCCTCGTTTCTTGCAAAAACTCAGGAAGTGCTTGTCCGGGTTCTTCACCGCAATGCCCTTTTCCAACACCCAGGAACGCCACTCGCCTTCAAGATGATGCATGTCCCAGCCGGGAGCAAGGCGGCGGGCTTCCTCATGTGTTTCGGGATCAAGCCGCAGCGAGGAAGGCAGGAAGGGCAGGGCAGTCGGGCGTGTCTCCTCCTTTGGTCGCACAACCACGATGTCACCCTCAATGACGAAGGCATAGTCGGGCATGTGATCGTGTTCCGCGTCGTCCTCGATGATCTTTCCGAGCAGGCGGCGGAATTCCTTGAGTGTGGAACTCGATCCGCATTTATCGCGGAGAAGCTTGATCCCAACCTTCCATGCGCTCTGCGCTCCGCAATGCTTGCGCGCAATCTCATACAGCCGCCGTTCGAGGGGCTTGCGCAGTTTGAAGTACTGGCGATTCAGGGTCAGGACGTGGTTGTTCTCAATCGCGTCAAACACCCAGTCCGACAGTGTAACTTCGACATCAAGCATTCGGCCATCGCGGGTTTCCTTCACAATTTCGGCCGAGTCGATCAGGCCGAAGACCTTGAAGTATTCCTTGCCACCCTGACGGAGGTTCGTTTCAATCTGTGTGCCTTGCAGACGGCGCAGGGCGTCCTTCAAAAGTTCATAGCCGCGTCCGGAAGTCTGCCGATTGGTTGCCACAAGCAGGTCATAGGCTTTGAAGCGCATGCGCCGCTGCACCTGTTGTCCATCATTGAGCGCGGCCATGCATTGGCTGATGCAGTAGATCAGCACATCCCGGTCATGGACCGTCGCCAGTCCGGCGCGGGATGGAGCAACCTGAATCCAGTTTTCGCCGCGCTCATAGCGGCGTGTGCGCATGTCCGGCTTGGTCGAGAGGGTGAAGACAGGGTTCTCCATCGAGGATATATCCCCTTTGGGAACCGCATCGACGATATCGCACACGAACAGATCACGCTGCGGGTGGCGGTCCGGCAGCAGTGGCGATCGCTGGGAGGACAGGAGTTCTTTCGTCATTTCACACACTGCGCTCCTGGAACAGATTCGTCACTTTACACACCATGAGCCACTATCGACACTTCACACACCGCGCGTCAAGGTTCGTCACTTCACACACCGTCTTTCGTCACTTCACACACCGTCTTTCGTCACTTCACACACCAAATATGAAAATGGAGCCAGAATCACCATTTCTTTTCTAATGGTTACGACGAACGGACATACACGTAACTCAGACTCTAACATTATTTAACTCTATCATATGGATGCTATTTCAAGGGAGTGTGAGACGTTAATGTCCCTTCAACCCTCACGGCCGGTAGAACACGCAGGCGTCGATTCCTTCCGTTGTCCGGGTCCACGTCGCTCCGATGGCAGCACAGGTTGAACTGTTGCTGGCCAGGAAACGGGGAAGCGTCACGGTCATCGCCAGAACCAGAACGAGGGCACCCAGACCGAACCAGGGCAGGAGGCGTTTCAGACGGTCGGCCTTGTTCTCGCGGTCCCGCACCTGCCTGAGAATGGCCAGCTTGTCTTCCTCCGCCTGTTTCAGAACCCTCTCCGTCGCCATGGTCTGCTGTCCCAGATCGACCGCGAACCGCGCCAGCCGAATCAGGGTGTCACCGATCTTGCCGTCGATGGTGTTGCCCACCAGCTCGCCATAGGCCTTCGGATCGGTCTGGGCCTTTGCCGCGAATGCCGCCTGGCGCGCTTCCGTCGCCGTCTTGTTCACCCGGTCGAGCACTTCCGTCTGGGCATCGACCCGATCCGAGACACTGGCCATGACCGTCGAGAGCAGATCGAGGGTTTCACGCAGCTCGTCATCGGAAAGGGCAGGGGAGGCGGTTGTCATCTTCGGTATCCTTTCGGGATCAAGGGGTCTGCGGGACAAACAGCCCGGCAAATTCGCGGTCGGCGTAGTAGCGCAGCTTCTGCGCCAGGGCAGAGGGCTGGCCCTGGACGCGCAGGAGCTGGAGGTCCGGCGGCATCTGCATGATTTCATCGGGGGTCAGCAGATCGCGGCCCGTGAGGTTGTTGCTGAAGCTGGGATTGTCACCGGGCTTGTAGCTGTCGGTCTGGTAGCCGGTGGTTTCCTGGCCGATCATCTGGCTCAGCCATTTGGCCGTCTCGAAGTCGTTCACCCCGAAGACCTGTTGCACCCCGGCATTGGCGATGAAGGTGTTGGCCCGGTCCCCATAGAGATCACGGAGCTGGCTCATGTCCTGCAAAATGGGCCAGAGCTGAAGACCATAGCCCGCCATCAGCCCCATGGCGCGCTCCACGGCCTCCAGACGGCCCAGGGCGGCAAACTCGTCCAGGAGGAACAGCACGGGCGTCTTGAGGCGCTGAGAGGCCCCCTGAGAGCCTACAGAGGCTTCGGCGTCCCGTGCGATGTCCTGGAGGGCCTGAGAGACGAGGAGGCGCAGCCAGCGGCTGTAGGCGTCCATCCGGTTGGGTGGCAGGACCAGAAAGACGGACGTGATCCGGTGGCGCAGATCGGAGAAGGCGAAGTCCGAGCGTGCCAGGCATCGGGCAATCCGGGGGCTGTCGAGGAAATGGGTGTGCCGCTGCGCATTCGACAGCACCGAGGCGGCTTCCCGATCCGCCTTGCCGAGGAAGCGGTTGGCGGCGCGGGCGATCAGGCCACCCGCCGCATCGCTGTCCTGCATCAGCTCCAGCAGTGCCTTCAGCCGGTCCGGGGGCAGGGTGAGATATTCCCGGACGGTGGCAAGCGAGCGGCGGTCACGGTCCTCGTGGCAGACGCAGAACATGATCAGCCCGCCGAGGATGGCTTTGGCCTCCTCGTTCCAGTGCGCTTCCGTCACCTGTCCCGGCGGGTCCATCACCAGCGCCTCTGTCAGGGAGGCGGCATCCTCGCCCAGATCGAGGCTGTCGGGTGTGAGCCGGTCGAGCGGGTTGTAGGCGGCGGAGGGCTGACCACTGACCTCAAAGGGATCGAGGACATGAACCGTGCCGAACCGTCGCCGCGCTTCCCCGGCGATCCGGGCGTTCTCGCCTTTGGGGTCGATCACGAGAACGGAGCGATCCACCGCCAGCAGGTTCGGAATCACGGTGCCGACACCTTTCCCGGCCCGCGTCGGGGCGAGGGTGATCAGATGGGCGGGACCGTCATAGCGCAGGAGTCGACCCGTGCCCGGATTGCGTCCGATCAGGAGGCCATCACCGCCCTGGAGCTTCTTGAGTTCCTTGCGGCTGGCAAAGCGGGCCGAGCCGTGGCTGTCACCGGTCAGACCAAAGTAAGCATCGGCCCCGGAGGTCATGCGCCAGTACCGGAACCCGAAGACGCCGCCGATGAAAATGAACGGGCCGAACACCAGCCACTGCCACGCGCTTTCGCCGGGCTGTTGATCGAAGAAGGCGAAGATGAACGGCGTGGCCACGATTGACCCGATCATTGCGCCGAACAGGACGGCCCCGATCATCCAGCCCAAAAGGATGGGCGTGAAGATCAGCCGACCGAAGAACCGGAACAGAGTGTCAAAGACGCGGAACAAGCCCCGCATCAGGAGGGCGTGTCCGGGTCAGAGCTGGAGCGGGCAGGGGAGGGCGACCCGGTGGGAGCCTCCCAATCCGCGAAGGCTTTGCGATCCTGTTCCCGTGCGAGGTTCCGCACCAGCCGATCCAGCATGGTAGCGGCACCGGAATCCCGTTCCGCCAGATCGAGGAGAGCGCCGCCCAGGATCACCTTGCGCCTTGTATCCAGCTTGCGCTGCTTCGTGGCTTCCCGATTGCGGATGCTCTGGAGCCGCGCCTTGGCCTGAGCATAGCGCTTTTCCGCTTTCTCCAGTTCCGTTTCCGCCATCTGCCTGTTCCTGCACCGCCAAATACTCTCGGTTGAATATTGTGTTGCCAGATCAACTGCAAGCGCTTACCCGTAGGCCTGTAAAGTACAAGGGCGCACTTATGCAAACTCTCCACCTGCGGTTCCGAGCTTTGCGTGCGATCTCTCTGGGGCAAAGCCCCGGCCGATGGCCATCCCCTTCGCTGCGTTCCGCCGCGACATGGAAGGGCGCGCTGCCCCTTCCAAACCATCCCAGCCCAACCTCAGCGGTTGGATCGCGTCCCGCAAGGTCGCGCCAGCGTCTCGCCCGATGCCCCACGGAGGGGGCCGGTCTGCCGCTGGCGTCTCCCTTGCGGGAGGTTCGTGTCGTCGGACCTGACGGTGCCGACACGAACCGGGTTTGCCCCCGGCAAACCGCCAGTGATCTGCCCCCATATCCCGCCCCCCATGAGGCTGGGGATTTGGGGGCAGATCACTGGCAAGCCCGCGCGTCGGAGAGCTGTTGGCTCGCCTCAAGCGGGCTGTCTTTTCCCCTCAGATCGCGCCGGTTCCGGGCGCACTCTTGCGGAGAAAAGACCGCTGATCCGATTGCCAATGTCAGGGCACCGGCACGGATCAGCTCCGGCGCGTGGGTGCGTTTGCATCACAGGCGAGGGGAGGGCGCATGGCCAGCTACCACCTCTCCGTGAAGACGATCAAACGCAGCGCCGGGCGCTCTGCCACGGCGGCGGCAGCCTACCGTGTCGGGGAGCGCATCGAGTGCCAGCGCGAAGGCCGTGTCCACGATTACACCCGCAAGCAGGGCATCGAGGAGACCTTCATCCTGACCCCGAAGGACGCCCCGGACTGGGCCTCGGACCGGTCCCGCCTCTGGAACGAGGCCGAGGCCAGCGAGACTCGCCGCAACTCCGTCACCGCCCGCGAATGGGAGCTGGCCCTGCCCTCCGAGATTAGCGCCGAGGACCGGTCGCAGATCACCCGCCAGTTCGCTGAGGAACTAGTCAGCCGCTATGGCGTGGCCGTCGATGTGGCGATCCATGCGCCCCACCGCGAAGGCGATCAGCGCAACCACCACGCCCACGTCCTGACCTCCACCCGCAAGCTGGAAGCAGAGGGCTTCACTGCGAAGACCCGCGTGCTCGATTCCGCGAAGACCGGCGGCGTCGAGATCGAGCAGATGCGCGGCCTCTGGGCCGAGTTGCAGAACCGCGCGCTGGAGCGTGTCGGGGAGGTCGAGCGCGTCGATCACCGGTCGCTTGAGAAGCAGCGCGAGACGGCGCTGGATCGTGGCGACAAGCTGACCGCCGAGGAGCTCGACCGCGACCCCGAGCTGAAGCTGGGGCCAGCGGCCAATTCCATGGAGCGGCGGGCGAAGGCCATGGCCGAGCGTCAGGGCCGGGAATACATCCCTGTCACCGAGCGCGGGGCCGTGGTCCATGCCGCCCGCCAGGCGCGCGCCGCCTTCCGCGAAATGCGCGAACGCCTGGACATCGCGCGGGAGACCTATGGCATCGAGCGCGAGGCGGGGCAGGGGCGAGTCTCTGCCGGTCTGGCCGCACTCAGGGCTGCGACTTCGAAAGAACGCGGCGAACGCAACCCGGAGGATTTCCGGGAGCGTCTGGCGCGCGTCGTGGACCGGTCACGGGACCAGGACGACACGCCGAAGCCGGAAGGCCGCAATTATGCGCGAGAGCGGCTGAAAGAGATTATGGAAAAGGACGCGGGGCGTGACGGCCAGGCGGCGGTTCACAAGCTGGATGGTCACAGCGAGTATGATCTGGGTGAGGACACAGGACGCGATGGGCGGAAGCCGTCCGTCAACGAGCGGCTGAAGGACGTGCTGAATAAGCCGCGCGAGCGGCTGGAGATCGAGGCCGAGCGCGACCAGGAGAAGGATCAGGAGGTCGAGAAGGATAGGGACATCGACCGTGATCCAGGTCTCAGTCACTGACGAGGCGATGAGAGGTCGTTTCCCCATTTTTCATGGGAATGCTCGCCTGTGAGAACCCAATACCGACAAGGAATGATATAACTCCAGTTGCTGTCTTGAACTCGCGCACCCTGATCGCATTTTGCGTCACGCGCGTCCTGGCAGTGACAAGGATTTTCTCCTGCCCGTCGTTTCCGACTGTCCGCATGATCCATAGACCGTACCAGCTTGGCCCTTTGCGTTCAGGATCGGCTTTGCAAAGCACTTCGACCGTGTGCCCATCCTCGGCAAGCGCCCGAAGGCCTTGTTCGGTGGTGACATTTAGTTCGAGGTCAGTCGTCTGGTTCATCGCGCACATCGATAGAAACAATCATGATCTTCTTCTGCCCGAATCTAACTAAGGCATCAATCGTATATTATCGAATTAGGTATGGCTCGATAGAGTTCAGTGATCCCGGCAGTGTGCCGGTCTCGCTTTGTGCGATAGCCAGGTCAGGGGATCGACGGGCTGATGCCCGCTCACCCCAACCCTGACAGTTTCCAAATCCTATTGATCCGCCTGCCATCCTGGCAGGTCCGAGAAAACCGGCAAGCGCCGCCTGTGGCGTCGGTTCCGGTCGAGAATTCCGGTTCCTCCCACGCGCGAGGCGCGCGGTTCCCTCCCAAATTCACGCCCTCCACCCGGTTGTCACGGCCCCGCCAGGCCGCAGGACGGGCTTTGCCCTTACCTGCTCTGCCCTTCGGAATGCATGGGCATTCCAAAGATCAGAACAGGAAGGCCCGCCCATTGGCGGAAAGGGGAGCAGACCCGGCCCGCGTCACTCGAAGGAGGGTCACAAATGACCGCAGAGAAGTTTGACGTTTATACCCATGTCACCAATCAGATCATCGCGCAGATCGAGGCAGGAACGCCGCCTTGGCGCAAGCCGTGGACTGGCGGAGGGGCATCGGTCAGCCTGCCGGAACGGTTCAACGGCGAAGCCTATCGGGGCATCAATATCCTGATGCTTTGGGCGACCGCGATGGCCAAGGACTACAGCTCAGCCCGCTGGATGACGTTCAATCAGGCCAAGCAGCTTGGGGGTCATGTCCGACAGGGCGAGAAATCCGCCACGGTCGTGAAATACGGCACCGTCGAGCGTGAGGACGAGAACGGCGAGGAACGCCAGATCCCTTATGCCAAGGCCTACCGCGTGTTTAACGCCGACCAGATCGAGGGTTTGCCCGCAGAATTCTACATCCTGCCCGATCCGCCCCGTGATCTTGGTACCGTGGCCGATCCCGCGTTGGTGGCATTCTTTGCCGCGAGCGGCGCTCAGATCGACAGCACCGAGGAGCCGCGCGCCTATTACAACATCAAGACCGACCGCATCCACATGCCGCCGATCGAGACGTTTCACAGGGCCGCAGGATACTATGGCACCTTGGCCCACGAGCTGACCCACTGGACAGGAGCAACGAAGCGATTGGACCGCTTGGGCCGGTTCAACGACCGCAAGGCCTACGCGTTCGAGGAGCTGGTCGCTGAAATCGGAAACTGCATGCTTTGCGCGCAGATCGGGGTGGAGCCTGAATTCGACCAGAGTGCAGCCTATGTCGAAGGATGGCTTGAGGCGATGAAGGAAGACAGCCGCGCGATTTTCCGCGCCGCGTCCGAGGCGCAGAAGGCCGTGGATTACATCATGGACCACACCGCACAGGCCGACCGGATGGCCGCAGAGTAGTAGCCTGCACTGCCCAAATGATCGAGGCCCCCGTCTGCAGGCGGGGGCCCTTTGCGTTCTGGCGTGATCCAGGTGGTGGCGGTTTAAGGGTGACCTGTCGGCGGGCAACCTGAAGGTCACCCGCCGACAGGCCCGGCGCTTCGCGCGGACGGGCATGTAATGCCCGGCACCTGAAGTCGTATAGTGACAGAGTGCCCCCTTGAGATAGGATAAAAAATCGCTCTTAGCGATCTTGTATCGCAAAAAGAAGATCCTATGTATGTTTTATCGGTATGCCGGGCTTCGGTTCGGTTCGGAATAAAATCGCTGTACTTAGGGTCGGTTCACCGATCCGTGGAGGGGCTAGTTCCCTCTGACGCCTACCCCCCAAGCGGCCCCTGTGGCGGCGGCGGGGCGGCGGCCCCCCGGGCGACCCCGGGGGGCCAGCATAAGGGATAAGG
>NZ_FQUV01000002.1 GCF_900129235.1 Litoreibacter ascidiaceicola
CTGGCTCTGGCTCTGGCTCTGGCTCTGGCTCTGGCTCTGGCTCTGGCTCTGGCTCTGGCTCTGGCTCTGGCTCTGGCTCTGGCTCTGGCTCTGGCTCTGGCTCTGGCTCTGGCTCTGGCTCTGGCGCGGCTGCGACTTCTGGCTCTGGTTCCGGATCGGTGCGCGTCGGAAGCTCGACGATGTTGTCGCCGCCGAACTGTGGTTCCTCTTCCACGTCGATGAACGGGGCCTCCGGTGCATCTTCTGGCGCGTCATCCGATGAGGCCGCTTCGGCATCATCAGCGGCTGGGTCCTGCGCTGCGGGCGTATCAATTTCCAAAGGTGCGCGCTCTTGCGGTGCCGGAGTTTCCTCTTTCGCATCGGCGTCCCAAGCGGCGACGGCCTCTTGATCCTCGGCGGGAAGTGTTTCCTCCGTTGATGTTTCCTCCACTGCGTCCTCGACATCCGGAACGGCGGCTTTGCGTTGTGCGGTGCGTGGAGAGGCGGCCTCGTCCACGCCATCGAGGGAGGGCGACAGGGCAGCGACGACCTTGATGCCGTCTTCTTTGAGCATTTTTTGCACACCGCGAATGGTCATGCCGTCGTCATGCAGCAGCTTCTTGATACCACCGATCAGCAGCATATCATCGGGGCGGTAATAGCGGCGGCCACCGGCGCGCTTCACGGGTTTGATCTGGCTGAATTTGCTTTCCCAAAAGCGCAGCACATGTGCGGGCACATCGAGCCAATCGGCCACTTCGGAAATGGTGCGGAACGCATCGCGGGCTTTGGTCGCCATAAAATCAGACCTCCCTTATCGGCGGGTCAGGACTTGTTGCCAGAGGCCACGCGATCTTTCATCAAATGCGACGGACGGAATGTCAGCACGCGGCGGGGATGGATCGGAACCTCTTCGCCCGTCTTGGGGTTGCGGCCGACCCGAGCGGACTTTTCGCGGACCGAGAATGTGCCAAAAGACGAAATTTTAACCTGCTGTCCGGTAACGAGTGCGTCGGACATGTGCTTGAGCACACTTTCGACCAAATCGGCGCTTTCATTGCGCGACAGGCCGACCTCTCGGAACACGGCTTCGCTTAAATCCATGCGGGTCAATGTTTTGGCAGTCATGTCGTCCCCCTCGTCGTTGTTTTCAAGACGATAGGCTTGGGGGAATTTCCGAGTCAATATCAAGGGCTTGTATTGCACCCTTTATGCGCGCTTTAGGCGGGTTTTCCCCGTTCAGAGGCGCAAAACCACGGCGCCCCATGCCAATCCGCCACCAATCGCCTCCATTACAAGCAACTGTCCCGGCGCAAATTTGCCTTCGGACTTGGCCACTGACAGGGCAAGGGGAATCGATGCGGCGGAGGTGTTTCCGTGGTCCTGAACGGTCACGACGACCTGATCCATGGGAATATTCATCTTGGTGGCGGTCGCCTTGATGATGCGCAAGTTGGCTTGGTGTGGCACGACCCAATCGACATCCGCGTCGCTCAATCCGGCTTTCTCAAGTGCGGTTTCGGCGGTTTTCGCGAGCTTCTCGACGGCGTGGCGGAAGACTTCCTTGCCTTGCATGACCAATACGCCGGTGGTCTGGGTCTTGGAGACGCCGCCATCGACATAAAGCAGGTCGCGGTAGCTGCCGTCAGAGTTCAGGTCGGTGGCGAGGATGCCTGCATCTTGCGGGGTTCCATCGCCTTCGGCGGCTTCCAGAACCACGGCACCGGCACCGTCGCCGAACAGAACGCAGGTGGAGCGATCTTCCCAGTTCATGATGCGCGAGAAAGTCTCCGCACCGATGACCAGCACCCGCTTGGCCTGACCGGATTTGATCAGCGCGTCGGCGTTGGACATGGCAAAGACGAAGCCCGCGCAGACGGCCTGCACGTCGAAGGCAAAGCCGTTTTTCATGCCAAGATTGCCTTGGACCATGGTCGCGACGGAGGGGAAGGTTGTGTCGGGGGTCGAGGTGGCGACGACGATCGCATCCAGCGTTTCGGCGTCCATGCCCGCATCTGCAAGCGCGGCGCGCGCGGCGTCGGTGGCAAGATCAGAGGTTGTTTGCCCTTCGGCGGCGAAGTGACGGCGTTCAATACCCGAGCGGGACTTGATCCACGCGTCGCTGGTTTCCATCCAAGTCTCAAACTCGGCGTTTTCGACGACGCGTTCGGGCAGGGCGTGGCCCATGCCACGCAAAACGGACCGGATCATGCTCATGTGTTGGATTTGCCCTTTGCCGCATCCGGCGTTTTCAAAGCCGGTTCTGAAGATTGACCCGCTTCGGTAATGGATGCAACCCGCGCCGCCAGCTTCTCACCAAAACCTGATTGCGCCAGTTGCACTGCCAGCTTGATCGCCGCCGATACGCCTGTGGCATCCGCCGATCCGTGGGATTTCACCACGGTGCCGTTGAGGCCCAGAAACACCCCGCCATTCGCCTGGCGCGGGTCGATACGTTTTTTAAGCCGTTGCAAGGCCGGATAGGCCAGCAAGGCTGCGAAACGCGAGAAGACTGAATGCTGAAACGACTCACGCATCCTGCCGGAAATCAGGTTCGCGGTGCCTTCGGCGGTTTTAAGGGCCACGTTGCCGGTAAACCCATCGGTCACGATCACATCGACGCGGTCCGACGGGATGTCGCCACCTTCGATGAAGCCGACATACTCGAAATCGTTGTATTTCGCCGCGGCCTCGATCATTTCATGGGCGACTTTAAGCTCTGCGCGGCCTTTGTGCTCCTCGGTGCCCACATTGAGCAGCCCGATGCGCGGACGGGCGAGGCCGAAGCCGTTGCGGGCGTAGCTGAGACCCATAAGGGCGTATTGCAGCAGATCATCCTGATCGGCGCGGATATCAGCCCCCACATCCAGCATCACGTTGAAGCCGGAGGGATTACGCGACGGCCAGAGGCAGGCAATGGCCGGGCGGTTCACACCCGCTACTTTGCGCAGACGGATCATGGAGACCGCCATCAGCGCACCGGTATTGCCGCAGCTGACGCAGACGGTGGCGTCACCCGCGCGCACGGCGTCGATGGCCGACCACATTGACGTGTTCTTGCCGTGCCGCATCACATGGGACGGCTTTTCATGCATGGTGACCACATCATCGGTGTGGCGAATATCGCAGCGGTCGGTGATGCCGCGTTTTGCGATATGCTTTTCCAGCTCGGCGCTGTCGCCGTGCACGATAAAGCGAAGATCGGGGTTTATTGCGGCAGACTTTGCCATACCCTCAACGACAACGGCGGGGCCCAAGTCCCCGCCCATAGCGTCAATTGAAATGACTGTGTCAGTTGAACTCACCGGAAGCCTGCCTGTTTGCCGCATTATTGTTGCGACGCAGCCTAGGCTTAAGCGGCGTCGTCGTCCAGATCGACTTCGTTCGCCAGAGCGACAACTTCGCGCTCTGCATAGTGGCCGCAAGACGGGCAAACGTGGTGTGGGCGTTTCAGCTCACCGCAGTTGCTGCACTCGTTTGGGTTCGCAGCCACCAGCGCGTCATGGGCGCGGCGATTGTTGCGGCGCGACTTGGATACTTTATTCTGCTGGACGGCCATGTCTCAACCTTTGGTGTTTAAGGGGCCATCGTTGGCCCGTGTGTCAATGTAGCGTCTGTCGACGGCGTTCCGTGGGCGTCTAACGCCTCAGGCGCGGCACGTCCAGAGCCATAATCTCAAGAAGCGCGGAAAATACCCATTCCGTTGCGTTTGGCAAGAGATTCGCGGCGCTAAAGTGCGGGACTAGTCTTTGTCAGGGTTTTCCAGCTTGGCTTTCAAAGAGGCGAGGCCCGCAAAAGGCTTCACATCTTCGTCAGTCATCGCCTCCGCGCCGGGTTTGGTGAAATCGGTCTGGGCAAGTTTCGCGCCGTCCGTGCGTGGGTAGCGTGGAACGGCCAGCGCGAGTGCCTCGGCGGCCACTTCCGCGATGTCGATTGCAGCCGGTAGCGGTTCGGAGACGTCGTCGCCATCCATTTCGGCCTCGGCATCTGTCGGGGCCTGCCAGTCAGACAGGTACTGGCGCAACACCGGCTCCTCGATGCGGGTGGTCACAGGCTCCAGCGTTACAACGCAGGGCTGCACGACGGTTGCACCAAAGCGGGCCTCCAGACGCCAGTCCTTGTTGCCAAGCGGCTGGAGCGTGCCTTCGAGCCGCATTTTGCGCAGGGCGCTCAGGTCCATCTCCTCGGCCAACTGCGCCATGGCGTTGGCATCTGGGATGTAACTGATCTGGGTGGCTTTGCGGCTGGGCAGGTCTGCGAGCCTTAGGAGAGTTGTCTTCGCCATAGGAGAGCTATCTTTCTTGATCACTTGCGCGTCCTTCTGTAAGTCCTTCTCTAAGCCTTTGGGCCCGAGTAGAGCAAGACACGAACAAAAAACGGGGGTCGCGCATGCGGCACGGTGAGAACAAGCAGGCCTCGCGGCTGGTGAAGCTGGTCGCAGCGACGGTACTGCTGGTCGTGGCAGGCTGTTCCGAGATCATCCGCAATCACGGGTATATCCCGATTGAAGAGGACCTGCAGTCGCTGACTGTCGGCGTCGACACTCGCGGAACCGTTGAAGAGCTTGTTGGCAAACCGTCCTCGTCTGGCGTTTTGCGCGGTGGTGACTGGTTCTATGTGGGCAGCAAAATGCGCCACTACGCCTATAAGAAGCCTCAGGAAATTGACCGTCAGGTCGTCGCCTTGCGCTTTAGCGATGATGATGTGCTGCAAAATGTGGAACGGTTCGGGCTGGAAGACGGTCGTGTTGTCACGCTGTCGCGCCGCGTCACCGAAACCACAGTGCGTGACGTGACCTTCATTCGCCAGATCATCCGTAACTTCGGCCGGATCGACTTGGGCGAGGCGCTCGGCGATTAATCCTGCGCTATCCGGCCTTTCTGACCGACGCATCCTTGCGTAAGGGCCTGTATGATACTTAGGTAATTGCAAGGAAGTGGCCCCACCTATGGCGCCACTGGTGCCGGAGGTCGACTGATATGCCGCTGCTGAGCAAAGGCCGCTATGTCGCCCGCTTTGCGGATGGCCCCGCCGATGTCGACGCAACCCAACGCCTGCGCGCATTGGTGTTTCGCAACGCGCCCGCCGGACTTGATGCCGACGATTTTGACGACCAGTGTTTGCACATGCTGGTTGAAGACGTGTCGAGCGATACGCTTGTCTGCTGCTTCCGCCTGATGCCACTGGATAACGGGCGCGCCATCGAACAAAGCTATTCCGCACAGCATTACGGCCTGTCTAAACTGGCAAAATTCGAAGGTGCGATGGTCGAAATGGGCCGATTTTGCGTGCACCCTGACCATACCGACCCCGACATCCTGCGCGTCGCGTGGGGGGCGCTGACCAAATATGTGGACGAGGCAGGGGTGGAAATGCTGTTCGGCTGCTCGTCCTTCAAAGGCACCTCGGAGGAGGCCTATCTGGACGCGTTCTCATTGCTAAAAGATCGCCACTTGGCCCCCAAACGCTGGTTGCCGCGAGTCAAAGCGCCTTTCGTGTTTCCGTTTGCGCGCAAGCTGCGGCTGATGCGACCTGATCTGAAGGCCGCGATGAGTGCGATGCCGCCCTTGTTGCGCACCTACCTGATTATGGGTGGCTGGGTCAGCGATCATGCAGTGGTCGACCGCGACCTGAATACCCTGCACGTCTTTACGGGGCTGGAAATCAGCGCGATTCCCCCCGCCCGCAAGAAGCTTTTACGCGCCATCGCAGGGTGATGTGTTGACGCCATTGCCGCGACGCCGTAGCGGGTGGTCCCATGGCACGTACACCTTATTTACAACTCACCGATATATCGCTGACCTTCGGCGGTGATCCCTTGTTTTCAGACCTGAGCCTCGTGGTTCAGCCCGGTGACCGCGTGGCCCTTGTGGGCCGCAACGGCTCGGGCAAGTCGACCCTGATGAAGGTCATGGGCGGGTTGATCGAGCCAGACGCGGGCGCGCGGTTCCTCGCCCCGGGCGTGACCACCGGCTATATGCAACAACATCCTGATCTGACGGGATTTGCGACGCTGGGCGATTTCGCATTGAGCGAGATGGACCTGAGCGAGGAATACAAGCTTTTAAGCGCCGCCGAAGGGTTGAAGCTGAACCTTGAGGCCGAGGTCTCTGCGGCCTCCGGCGGGGAGCGTCGCCGTGCGGCTTTAGCAAAACTGCTGGCCGAAGCACCGGAGCTGATGCTGCTGGACGAACCGACCAACCATCTGGATATCGAGGCGATTGCGTGGCTTGAGGGGCATCTGTCATCGACCCGTGCCGCGTTTATCCTGATCTCGCACGACCGAGCCTTCCTGCGCGCGCTGACCCGCGCGACGCTGTGGGTAGATCGCGGGCAGGTGCGCCGACAGGAGACGGGCTTCGACCGTTTCGAGGAATGGCGTGACAAGATGTGGGAAGAAGAAGACCAGCAACGCCATAAGCTTAACCGCAAGATCAAGGCGGAGGCGCGATGGGCTGTTGAAGGCATCTCGGCGCGGCGCAAGCGCAACCAGGGCCGCGTACGAGCATTGCAGGATTTGCGGGCGGAACGCGCCAGCCAGATCCAAAGACAAGGCTCCGCTGCAATGGCGTTGGAGGCTGGACCTAAATCCGGCAAGCAGGTCTTCGTGATGGAGGACGTGTCGCTGTTTTTTGATGACAAGACCATCGTCAAGAACTTCTCGCTGAAGGTGAACCGCGGCGACCGGATCGCTTTGGTAGGTCCGAACGGGGCGGGCAAGACCTCGCTGCTAAAGCTGATGACCGGAGAAATTGCCCCCGATTCCGGCACGGTTAAAATCGGCACCAATCTGGAAATGGCCGTGTTCGACCAGAACCGCGCGGCGCTGGACCCCGAGGCGACCCTGTGGGCGTCGCTGACCGAGGACCCGACCACCCGTGTGCGCGGGCAGGGCGACCACATCATGGTGCGTGGCACGCCGAAGCATGTGGTGGGCTACCTCAAGGAATTCCTCTTCGACGAGGCACAGGCCCGCGCACCGGTGAAATCTCTCTCCGGCGGCGAGAAGGCGCGGCTTTTGCTGGCGCGGATCATGGCGCGGGAAAGCAACCTTCTGATCCTCGACGAGCCGACCAACGATCTGGACATCGAGACGCTGGACCTGTTGCAAGAGTTGATCGGCGACTATGACGGCACGGTCATTCTGGTCAGCCACGACCGTGATTTTCTGGACCGCGTCGCCTCGACCACTGTGGCGCTGAAAGATGGCAAGGCGACCGTCTATGCGGGTGGCTGGTCTGACTACAAATCGCAGGCCATCGAAGGCGGGGACGACACCGTCCTGTCCGACAAGCCCGCGCAAACGCGCCGTGAAAAGGGGCGTAAAGCAGCCGAGGAAAAGAAATCCGACGGTGGCTTGTCCTTCACCGAGAAACATCGCTTGGAGGCTTTGCCCGCCGAGATGGAGCGTCTGGAGGCAGAGATTGCCAAACTGGTCGAGTTCCTGTCTGATCCGAACCTGTTCACCGACCATCCGGCCAAGTTCCAAAAGGCCACGGATGCGCTGGTGGAACGGCAGGCCGTCCTCGACGCTGCCGAAGAAGAATGGATGATGCTGGAAGAAAAGGCAGGGTAAATCATGGCGACAGTGACACTTGACGAGATTGAAGCCCTAAGTGTCGCGGCCCTGACCCGCTACGGAGCCGCTCCTTGGGTGGCGGCGGAAGTCGCCCGCGCCGTGCGCCGCGCCGAGGAAACCGGCAACGTCATTTGCGGGCTTTATTATCTGGAAAGCTACTGTCTGCAACTGGCCTCGGGCCGTGTGAAGGGCGATGTGGAGCCTGTGGTTACGCGTCCGCGCCCGGCATCGGTCAAGGCGGACGCCAAGTTCGGTTTTGCCCAAGCGGCCTTTGCCCGCGCGTTGCCGGAGGCCATTGCAGCGGCCAAGGAAAACGGCACCGCGTCGCTGGCGGTGGCCCACGCGCATACCTGCACTTCGCTGGGGTATTTCACCGAGCAGATCGCGGCGGCCGGACTGGTGGGGATCGGCTTCACCAATGCGTCGCCCGTTGTGGCCCCTCCGGGGGGAAACAAGGCGGTGATCGGCACCAATCCAATGGCCATGACGGTGCCGGGGGCTGACGCTCCGGTGATGCATTTCGACTTCTCTACATCCGCTGTGGCTTTGGGGAAAATTACCATGGCCAAGGCCGCGGGAGAGAGCATTCCTTTGGGTTGGGCCGTGGATGCGGAAGGCCAGCCGACCACCGATCCGGAAGCCGCACTGAAAGGGGCTTTGGTCTCTGCGGGCGGCTACAAGGGTTGGGGTTTTGGCCTGATGGGCGAGGTGATGGCAGCGGCTATGACAGGCTCTGTCAACTCGCTGGATGTAGGCGGTTTGAAATTGGCGGATGGTCCGCCGCATGGGTTGGGGCAGTTCTATCTGCTGCTTGATCCGGGCACCTATACGGACGCCTTCGACGCGCGTGTGGCGCGTGTTGTTGAGGCCGTGGCAGAGCAGCCCGGGGCGCGTATCCCCGGCGCGTCGCGCGCGGAGGCGACGGTGGTTCAGGTTGCAGACGAGCTTTGGAGCAAGCTGTCACAGCTCGCTTAGGCACGGCCTGTTATCTGGGTCAGGAAAACGCCAGCTGCCATGACTGCAATACCTGTCGCCCGCGTCAGCGTGAGTGGCGTTTGGAGCGCGCCGAACAAGCCGAAATGGTCGATTAGCGCAGCAGAGATGAGCTGGCCCAGCAGCACAAAGAACACCGCGTTGCCGATGCCGAAATGCGGCGCGATATACGTGATGGTCAACACGTAGAATGCGATAAGCACACCTGCAAAGAGCAGGTGCTTGGGCGCGCTGGCGACATTGGCAATCGCCGCTGGACCGGTGATCAGGACCACCACAAGCGCGCTGATTAACGCCACCGCGAACAGCACGACGGATGCCGCGGCGGGTGCGCCAATAGTACGCCCCAAGCTGGCGTTCAGCGCCGCAAGTACGGGGATGCCGATACCGGCGGCGAGCATGATCAGGGCGTAGGATGTGTTGCTCACGGATGGAGCCTCCGGCGGGAATATTTGTGCCAAAGTGAAACATGGGCGCGGTAGCGGGGCAAGCGGGCATTATCGGCGCAATGGTGTGCAAATTTCCGCTTATGAGCCTGGTATCATCACGGCGCCTTGCACAGGTCTATAGGAACCAGTGCCAATTTTTGTGTGCCGCTGTAGCTGCCTTCGCTGATGCTGAGACAGGCGATCTCAAGTTCTGGGTGCAAGGCATAGTATAAGTTGGGCAGGTGGCGTGTTTGTCCATTTGCCAGCTGTATTTCGATAATTGGTTCACTTCGCGCCGCAGAGGTGTCGCTCACGCTCGAGGGACCGCGTGCTGTGATTTTAACTGTTTGGTACATAATGGATTTTTGCGACTCGAATGTCGACAGGATAACAACAGATCCGGCAACAACAATTAAGAGTGCAACAAGCGCATAGCCGATGATGCTGACAATGGTCCGTGGGTTTGCGTTCAATATGTCGCCCGCCCACCGGACAGATCAAACACCGCGCCGGTGGTGAACGAGTTCTCGGCAGAGATGATCCACGCGATCATGCTGGCGGCTTCCTCGACCTCCAGAAAGCGCGCGCGGGGAATTTTGGAGAGCATGTAGCCGATATGCTCCTCACTCATCTGGTCAAAAATTGGCGTGCGGGCAGCCGCGGGCGTGAGGCAGTTCACCGCGATGTTGTGGCCGGCGTTTTCCTTGCCTGCTGATTTGGTGAGGCCAATGACGCCCGCCTTGGACGCCGAATAGGCGCAGGCGTTCGGGTTGCCTTCCTTGCCCGCGATGGAGGCGATGTTGAGGATGCGGCCATAGTCGCGCGCCTGCATGCCCGGCAGCACCGCCTTGTTGGTGTTGTAAGTGCCAGTCAGGTTGATGGCGATGATTTGCGACCACGCGTCGTCGTCATAGTCTTGGATCGGAGCGTTCGGACCCGCGATACCTGCGGAATTGACCAGAATGTCGACGGGGCCAAGTGCGTCTTCCGTGGCGGTGAGCGCTGCTTTGACCGAGCCCATATCGGAGATGTCACAGGTGGTGTTGAAATTGCCGGAGGTCGCGTCCTGCATGTCCCAAACAGCGACCTTCGCACCCGAGGCTTGCAGGCGTTCCGTCACAGCCAGGCCGATTCCCTGCACGCCGCCGGTGACCACGGCCACGCGGCCGGACAAGTCATATGTATTCATCAAAAATCCCTCCAGATTATCAGGCTAGTCGCAGATGCCATTCAACTCCACCCCGCTCCAAGGCAAAAGCATTTTGGACTTATCGAGGCGGGTGGTCATGGCGGCGAGATTGAAATGCGGGGTCAGCAGGCGTTCCAGCCGCGTGGTGCGGCGGGCCTTGGGGGCAAGGGCGGCGCAGCAGATATATTCGGCGGCGATGGCACCTTGTTGCTCGTAGCCGAAATCGAGGAACTCTGCGGTGTTGGACAGCTCGAACAGGTAGGGGTCGGGGTGGCTTTGGTGCTCGCGTGCGGCTTTTAGCGGGTGATATCCGGTGGTCGCGCGGTTTTGCCATTGCCAGACATGGACCAGCTCATGGGCCAGAAACATCGACGCGAGCAGCAGGGCAGCGTCGGGGTAGGCGGGCAGGTAGTCGCGGGCGGCGTAGTCCGGGTTCACGTTGATTGTATTGAATAAAACAGTGGCGCCCGGGGCGCTGGTGATGGTCGGCCCGGTCACTGGCGGCAGGATTTTCTGCGCACAGGTGCTGCGGGGCGGGGTCGGGTAGGTAGCGTTGTAGAGCTTCAGGACGGGGGCCTGACGGATGCGCACCTTGGAGGTGTCGAGATCGGGGCCGTGGAACTCGGACGCGAAGCGCATCTCGGCCTCGGACAGGGGGCGACCGCAGGCGGTAAGGCTCAGGAAAGCAAGGAGAATTAGCGTGCGCATGGCGCACAGTGGCAAGTCTTCGCGACTAGGGCAAGAGGGTTTGACTTGGCGCAAGACGAGGGGCTTGGAAGCTGTTAGTCTGACCTCAAAACGAATGGAGGCGCAGATGAAAATTGTTTATTTACTGGCACTTGGCCTGCTGGCAGGATGCACGCAGGAGCCGCCTACGGGGGCACAGTTATTCGCGGATAATTGCACGGCGTGTCATGGCACGGATGGCACCGGATCGGGCTGGGTGGCCTCGGGTCTGGAGCGCAAGCCAGCGAATCTGACGACGCTAAGTGCCCGTAATAAAGGCGTTTTCCCGATGGAGCGGGTGTTGAGCACCATTGACGGGTTCCACCGGAATCCGGCGTTCGAGACAGCGATGCCGGAGTTCGGCAGCTTCTTTTCGGGGCCGATGGACCAGATCGAACTGGACGGGGTGATGACGCCTGTGCCGGAGCCGTTGCTGCTGGTGGCGGAGTATCTGCGCAGCCTGCAAACGGAGTGATTTTTGCGGTCTGCAAACGGTCGGCAAAGCGTCGGCTTTGCGTCGGGCACTGAAGCGCGGTTGACGCATATCAAGGCGCGAGGGGCAGTCGCCCTGTAGACTTGGGCGTGTCAGCAGAGGAGTGCACATCATGATCCGATCCATCGCTTTGGCCGTCGCAATTCTGGCCCCGCTCACCGCCGCAGCACAGGACGTCGAGGCGGGTGGCGATTTGTTCATGCAATACTGCGCCACCTGCCACGGGGTGGACGCGAAAGGGGGCGGGCCGATGAACTCGGTGCTGGTGATCCAGCCGACGGACCTGACCCAGCTTGCGTCCGAGAATGACGGGGTCTTTCCGCGTGTTCGTGCGATCAGCCGGATCGACGGGCGTGACCCGTTGGTGTCGCATGGCAGCCCGATGCCGATCTTCGGTCAGTTCTTCGAGGGCCGTGGCGAGACCATCCGCGGCGAGGATGGGGTGATGATCATGACCAGCCAGCCGGTGATTGATCTGGTGACCTATCTGGAAGGGGTGCAGGAGTAGGGGTTTAGCGCCTCGCGCGGAATCAAGGCCGCAGGCCGCCGCGCATCGCCGTCACGCCCCATGGGGCGGCGATTTGGCTGACGGTGTGGACGGTCAGTTTTGGGGGAGGAGTTTGGCTGCCATAAAGTGGATGTCACTGGCGTTAGATCGCCACCCCGCGTGACGGCGGTACCACTCTAAGAGAAGGCTGCAAGAACAACAGAAACAAAGAAATCAAGACTCGGAATAGAGAGCATCGTAAAGCCAGAAAGGCTCAGGAGCATCAAAAAAACTTGCTCCGTTTTCCTCTCGCCAACTTGTTGTCGAAAGAACTCAATTAACATGCTTCTCAGAAACTCGCCGTTTTTATTCAGTGCGACTTCGCGATTATTCGCAAGTGAAGGATTGAATGCTCCACCGTTTTTCTGCTGCCCTTCAGCGTCAAAAATAAATTTTTCAAGATCCTTCTCTCCAAACGTCCAGTAGGCGGTGAGTGGTTGAGAGCTATGCTCATCTACCAGTTTATAAATCTCGATTAGATCAATTATCGGGTAATTTGCTATTGCATACTCTGCGTACGCGACTTGAGAAGTTGCTTGGTGCAAAACCATAGGTTTCCGCCAATTATACCAAGCTGTAGCTACGGCCAAAAAAACTAGTCCAAAATAGAGAAGTTGCAGGCGGGTATCTGGAGAAAGAAAAAAAGTGTCTTTTTCCCCAGTAACGTAAGTAAACTTGAGAATAGTCGCCAATTCATCATTGAAAAGGATCAAATACCCGAAGAGAGGAATACCGATTGATAATCTTGCTAGAGGACCATTTGCCCATCTTTCTAAGTAGTTCCACTGTTGGCTACTGAAATGCGAGGAAATCTGCTGTAAGAGTGGCATTTTCATTTACTCAAACGTCCACATCCTCAACAAACTTCGCGTTTTGCTGGATATACTCGAACCGCAGTTCCGGTTTTTTGCCCATGAGGCGCTCGACCAGGTCGGAGGTTTCGCCCGGCTCGTCTTCTTGCACGGTCACGCGGATGAGGACGCGGGAGGCGGGGTCCATTGTGGTTTCTTTCAAGTCCTTCGCGTCCATTTCGCCCAGACCTTTGAAGCGCTGCACGTCGATTTTTCCCTTGCCGCCCAAGCCCTTGGCCATAGCGGCTTCCTTCGCGACATCATCGGCGACGTAGAGCCGTTTGGGGCCTTGGGTCAGACGATAGAGCGGCGGGCAGGCGAGGTAGAGGTGGCCTTGGTCGATCAGCGGGCGCATCTGGATGAAGAAGAAGGTCATCAGCAGCGACGCGATATGCGCGCCGTCGACATCCGCATCGGTCATGATGATGATCTTGTCGTAGCGCAAATCCTCGACGTTGAACTTGGTGCCCATGCCGACGCCCAAAGCCTCGCATAGATCGTTAATCTCTGAGTTCGAGTGCAGCTTGCCGGACGCGGCCCCCAGCACGTTGAGGATTTTACCCTTGAGCGGCAGCAGCGCCTGCGTGACGCGGTTGCGCGCGCCCTTGGCGGAACCGCCAGCGCTGTCGCCCTCGACAATGAACAACTCGGTGCCTGCGCGGGTTTTACTGGTGCAATCGGTCAGCTTTCCGGGCAAGCGCAGCTTCTTGGTGGCGGATTTACGGGAGGTCTCTTTTTCCTGCTTGCGGCGCAGGCGTTCCTCGGCCCTGAGCACGAGGAAATCGAGGATGGCGCCTGCGGATTTGGTGTCGGAGGCGAGCCAGTTGTCGAAGTGGTCGCGCACGGCCCCTTCGGTCATTTTGGCGGCGGCCTCGGTGGACAGGCGGTCCTTGGTTTGGCCCACGAACGCAGGCTCCGCGATGAAGCAAGACACCAGCGCGCAGCCGCCGGAGATCAGGTCGTCGCGGGTGATCTGCGCGGCCTTTTTGTTGTTGGTCAGCTCGCCATACGCCTTGATGCCCTTGAGGATCGCGGCCCAGAAGCCTTGCACGTGGGTGCCGCCTTCGGGGGTCGGCACGGTGTTACAGTAGCTTTGGATGAAGCCGTCGCGGGCTGGGGTCCAGTTGATGGCCCACTCGACCTTGCCCGCGGCGTTGAACTTTTCGTTGAAGTCGACGGTGCCGGCGAAGGCGGTGTCGGCATAGGTGGTGGCCTTGCCGAGCGTTTCGGTGAGGTAGTCGGAGAGGCCGCCGGGGAAGTGGAAGGTGGCGGTGGCGGGGGTCTCGCCGTCGTCGATCTCGGTTTTCCAGCGGATTTCCACACCTGAGAACAGGTAGGCCTTGGAGCGGATGGACTTGAACAGGCGGGCGGGCTTGAAGCGGTGAGAGCCGAAGATTTCGGCGTCCGCGTGGAAGGTGACCGTGGTGCCGCGGCGGTTCTGGGTGGGGCCTTTTTTCTCGATAGGTCCAAGGGGAATGCCGCGCGAGAAGCGTTGCTCGAACAGCTCTTTGTTGCGGGCGACCTGCACGACCATGCTGTCGGAGAGCGCGTTGACCACGGATGCGCCGACGCCGTGCAGGCCGCCAGAGGTCTGATAGGCCTTGCCGGAGAACTTGCCGCCTGCGTGGAGTGTGCAGAGGATGACTTCGAGGGCGGATTTGTCGGGGAACTTGGGGTGCGGATCAATCGGGATGCCGCGGCCGTTGTCGGAGATGGTGACGGAGTAGTCGGCGTTCAGCGTGACCTCGATCCGGTTGGCGTGACCGGCGACGGCCTCGTCCATGGAGTTGTCGAGGACTTCGGCCACCAGATGGTGCAGCGCGCGCTCGTCGGTGCCGCCGATATACATGCCGGGGCGTTTGCGGACGGGCTCCAGCCCTTCCAGCACCTCGATGGAGGAGGCGTTGTAGTCATCTGGCCCGCTGGAAAGAAGGTCGCTCATACCGCTGCTCGTTTTTGTTGGTTTGAGCGTGATTATGGCAGAGCGGCGTGGCGGGGGGAAGGGCGGTTTCGCGCCCTTGTCCGTTACAGTTTGCTACAGCGGTTCTTGATGCGCTTCATCCGCTTGGCGTAGTCGTCGCCATTGTCGTTTGTCCACATCTTGCCCTGAATTTTCATGCAGCGTTTGATGTCGGTGGAGGCGTTTTCCATCCCTGTGTTGACGGTTGTGGCCACGGCCATAGCGATACCCGCGATTGCGGCGGTCAGGAGGACCCAATCGACGACCACCGCGCCGGAGGTGTCGCGCAAAAAGCGCGCGAGTGCGCCGCGTCGGTGGGCCGGAATAGAGTCGAGTGTCATTCTATGCTCGCTTTCGTGACTGGTTACGCCGCCGAGAGGGCGGATGGTTCAACTTTGGTTAAAATGACGGGTGATTGCATCCTCAGCTTGGCGGAATTCTGGCTTAGTTGCGGCGTTTGGAGGGGGCGGGCAGGAGCCATGACGCGGGATATTCCCAGCCGGAAAGGGTCGCTTTGGCGGCATGACGAAAGCTGTCGCCCTCGCGCGGGGTAGGTCGGCTTGGAGCCCTTATTGACCGATGCTGCACAAAGGACGAATGTCAGCTTCAGAAAAATTTGATGAACGAGATGGTCATGCCTCAAACTGAACTGCCGTCGTTTGCGATTATTGAGCACGCGATGCACCACGTTCGTAACAAGTCCAGCGGACTACCTATCGCCAGAGATTGCGCAATTACCATAAATTTTCATCCTGACGTCCTTCATGGTGATGAGCTTGTGATTGAGGCCCTTGCTCGAGATGGCGCTTACCGTTCCCAATTCGAAACTGGGATTAGCAATGGCGCGATGTCGGTTCACCAAGATAGTGGTCGATTGCTTTGGGAAAGCCGTATCTTCGGCGGAGCCTACGATTCCGCTGAAGCCAAGGCCCGCCCGAAATATGGGGCTTTGAACAATCAGCAGATAGCTGTTGGTGGTTCACCAAGGTTCGGTTCGGCGCATTTACGTCTTCGCCCCGATGTTTTAGATCGCGCAACATTTTGTTATCCCGACAGCCACCTTGATCCACAGCACTTCGGTGTAGCCGACAAAATGGGGCTTCTTGAGGCTGTCCGGCCAGTCGATGAACCGCTTGATCATTACGTGGAAGCCCAAATTCACGGTGCAATAGACCTTTCGGATGATGTCAGTGCCATCGTGCTTGATCCAAGCTTTCGCAACTCCGCTGTCGAAAGACATGCGCATAATCTCGGTTGTCCCGTGGAATGGCATCCCGGTTTTTCTATGCCAGAATCGAAACTTGCTTATTGTGGTGCTTACAGGGGGGAGCGAATTGCTGAGCTTGCCGCATCCCTCTTTGATGGACCGAATTTGACGCCCGCATGCATTGCGAAGGCTCGAAAAAGTAGACTTGCCGACCTGCAAGATTTGAAGCGGGTTTGGCATTGTGTCGCACGATTTGGATCACCTGTAAGTTTTCAATTCCCGTGACAATGTACATTGATTGGATACAAATCCCAACATGAGCGGATGTCTAGATCAGAACTATCAACGGCCGCTTAGTCCGCACACTCAGCATCATAGCGTGGTCGCTTGATGGCGCGCTCGGGCCACGCCAAGAGCATTGCCCCCGCGCGGTCTTGCTTCTAAGGCTGGACGGATGACATTTCCTCAACATATGCGCGCCGTTCTGGTGCTGGGCCTGCCGCTGGTGGGCAGCCATCTGGCCCAGTTTGCCGTGCATATGGTCGATACGATCATGCTGGGCTGGTATGACGTGACCGCGCTGGCGGCGAGCGTGCTGGCGACATCGTTCTTCTTCGTGGTGTTCATCATGGGGGCGGGCTTCTCCTTTGCCGTGATGCCGATGGTGGCAGAGGCTGCCGCATCGGAGAACGGCACCCGTATCCGCCGCGTCACCCGTATGGGGCTTTGGTTGTCGGTGCTTTACGCGCTGGCGTTCCTGCCGTTGATGATCTGGTCGGACCCGCTGTTGCGGGCCTTGGGGCAGGACCCCGAACTGTCCACGCTGTCGCAGGACTACCTGAGGATTGCAGGGTTCGGGTTGTTTCCGGCCCTGCTGGTCATGGTGATCAAGAGCTACCTTGCCGCATTGGAGCGCACCGGCGTTGTTCTGTGGGTCACCATTATGGCCGTGTTCTTGAACGTGCTGGTGAATTACGCGCTGATTTTCGGCAATCTGGGGATGCCGGAATTGGGGCTGCGTGGAGCGGCGATTGCCTCGGTGATTTCGCAGGTGGTGACGCTGGCTGTGCTGGGCGTCTACGTGGTGCGCGGATCGGCGACGCGGGAGCATGTGTTGTTCCAGCGCATCTGGCGACCTGACCCCGAAGCCTTTCGCGAAGTGTTTCGCTTGGGCTGGCCCATCGGGCTGACCAATTTGGCGGAGAGCGGGATGTTCTCGGCCTCGGCCCTGATCATCGGCTTGATTGGCACCTTGCCTTTGGCGGCCCATGGCATTGCGCTGCAAATCACCGCCGCGACCTTCATGATCCATGTGGGACTGAGCCAAGCGGCCACGGTGCGCGCGGGGCGCGCGATGGGGCGCAGGGATTGGGACGGGCTGGCCTTAGGCGCACGCGCCGTGGTGATACTGTCGATGGGGGCCGTGGTCTTGGCAACCATCGCCTTCCTGACGGTGCCGGAGTTGTTGATGACAGGTTTCCTTGACCCCGACAGCCCCGACCGCACCGCCATTCTGACCATTGGTGCCAGCTTGCTTGCCGTTGCGGCACTATTCCAACTGGTCGACGCGGGGCAGGTGATGGCGCTGGGCTTGTTGCGCGGCATTCAAGACACCCGCTGGCCGATGTATGCGGCGGCACTGAGCTATTGGGGCTTGGGCATTCCCGCGAGTTACGTGCTGGGCGTGAGTTTGGGCTATGGCGGCGTCGGCGTCTGGCTTGGCTTGGTGATCGGGTTGATGTTTGCGGCGGGCGCGCTGTGGTGGCGCTTTGCGCGGCGGTATGCCGAACTGAAGACCGCCTAGCGGGAAGGGGCAGCCGCTGGTCTACGCCTGCCCCCGATGATCTAGATAAAGTCGAAGCTGAAGTCGAAGGTGTCGAGCATGGTTTGCGCACCGCCGATATCGAAAGCGGCCATGTCGAGCCAGTTCGCAGCAGGTGTGCCTGCAAGTTCTGTGCTTGGCTGTGTGATCGTTTCATCCGCCCAGTTGCCTGCATCAGGATTGCAGTCGAAGGCGAACTGGAAGAAATCCCCGTTCTCGAGGATGGCGAGCAGCTCGTCGAGGTTGAAGCCGCCGGAGGGGGCGGTGGGAGGTTCGGGCGCTGGGTCAGGTGTGGGTTCTGGCGTTGGCGCAGGGGTCGGCTCTGGGGCGGGCGCGGTGCCTGTGTCCAGATCAACCTCGCCTTGTGTGGAGCCGAAGTTCTGCGTCACGATCACCGAATTATATTCGCCGCTGCCGTAGTCAAAGTCGCCGACATCAATCCCGATGCCGATATAGTCAAGGTCGGGGTCCAGCAGATTGGCGCGGTGGCCGGGGCTGTCCATCAGGTTTTCATGCAGCTGGGCCACGTCGTCCTCGAAGCCGGGGTCGCCGCGCTCGGACTGGATGGCGATGTTTTCCGCCGTCTGCCAGCTTCCGTCGAGATCGAAGCCCGCAGCTTCTATGCGCCCGGTGGCGGTCGAGCCGCCCGCGCCGGTATGCGAGAACATGTCAGCCTCCAGCATCCATTCGGAATGCGCATCGGCAGAGGCGTTCAGGTTTTGCTCCAGTTGCAAAGTGTCGAGGCCGCGGGACGTGCGCTCGTCGTTGATCAGGTCAAGCATGTAGCGCTCGAGATCTGTGGCAATTGCCATGGTGTGTCTCCTTGAGTTGCGATCTGCCTCGAGCGAGGGCATGACGCAGGACGGAGCGCTGGGGAACGGGTTGGTGCGCGGCGCGGCGTTTTGAGCCAATCCTTGCGATCAAAGGCGGGCCCCGCCAGCGGCGACTGGCCGACGCAATAGCACGCAGTCCGGCACGGCGGTGGATTGCCGAAGCGGGCATGCGACATACGGGATTTTTGCGGGAAGGGCGGCTAGTCGTCCTTCAGCAGCCGGTCGGCTTTCTTGCGGACCAGCACCGTGCGCAGGTCGTGCATCGCCAGCAGCAGCGCGTCGGTAACCTCGTCCAGCTGGTCCTCCTCGGCGCGGGTTTGCGCCCAGTGGGTGGTCAGGTTGAGATAGTCGATGGCGCGGTAGATATCGTCGATTTCGCGGGTGGCGAGGACGGTTGTCCGCTCGTCCATCCAGTCTTCGATGACCTCGAGTTCCTCGGCGCTGATTTCGTGGTCGCCATGGGGCTTGATCTGGCCTTTGCGGATATTGACCACGGCGATTTCGGACATCTCGATGCGCCGCTGGCGGTTCTCGGTGTCCACCCGAAACACGGTGGCCCCGTTCTCACGAACGCGAAAATAAAACTCTGGAAGCTCGGCTGACATATGCTCGGTTTGACCCGTTTTGTTGGTTTGGGCGACGCTAGCACAGGGTAGGGCATTGAGGAAACAGGGATTTACGCGGCGAATCCTCCCTTTGGCGCGCGATGCAGGTCCACCCAATCCGACAAGTTGTAGCGGCGTCGGCAGTGCTTGTAATACAAGGCCATAAACAGCCCGAAGAACATCCCCGCGATCACCGATGAGACAAGCATGACGCCCATGGGCAGGTTTTGTGGGCCCCAAGTGGTGACGTACATGATGAGACCCCAGAATGCGCCGAAAAACACGCCTTGGCCCAAGGCCGCCCGCCAGAACGGAAGGTAATGAGGCAAGCGCGGGTGCAGACCCACGCTGCGCATGACCCAAACATAGGGCGGCTGGGCGTTGGAGCGCCAGATGCCGGCGACCTCAAGCTCTGAGAGGGCGGCGTCGAAACGGGTTTCGTAGTCGGACATGGGGGCCTCCGCTTTGGTTTGGGAGATATCTTGCGACGGTGATAGCCGCAGGACAAGCAACGGCGACACCTGACCGGCAGCATCAGCGAAGTTTGGCCGCAAGGACGGCACTGGAAGTTTGTCCAAGGCTCTGCTTTGCTGGCGCTGACAAAAACTTCCAGAGGAGCGACGCGGGCGATGGGTAAGGATCAGGCTGAATCGGACCACGGAGCGAAGTTTCTGCGTTACGCCTTGATCGGGGTGCTATGTATCGCGCTGGCCTTCATCGGGGTGTACGGCTTTCGCGCGGTCGCGTCTTTTATCTACTGGCAAGACGAGGCCAATCAGTTTCAGCCCATAGATGGATGGATGTCGCCGCGCTATGTCGTGCGCTCGTGGCAAGTGCCGCCGCAAGTTGTCTCGGATGCGCTGGGCGACAGGATCGAGGGCGGGACGCCGCGCACCTCACTGGAAGAAATCGCCAAAGCGCGGGGCGTCGACGTCGAGGAGATCATCGCGATCTTGGAGGCGGCTATTGCAGCGCATCAGGCCAAGCATCCATGACCGAATTTTTCTTCGAACTTGTGGCCAGATGGGGCTTGGTGATCGTTGCCTTGTCGGCTTATTTTTCCTGCCTCGCCGTGCCTGTCCCGACCTCGGCGGTGATGCTGGCGGGGGGCGCATTTGCCGCTGCGGGCGATCTGGTGCTGTGGCAGGTGATTTCGGTCGCCTATGTGTCGGCCTTGGCGGGGGACCAGACGGGGTTCCAGCTGGGCCGGTTGGGCGGCGGCTGGCTGACCAAGCGGCTGGTGTCAAAGCCCAAAAGATCAGCGCTTTATGCGCGCGCGCAGCATGCTGTCGGCAAATGGGGTGGCGTGGCAGTATTCTTCAGCACGTGGGCCGTGGCCCCTTTGGGGCCGTGGGTGAATTTCGCCGCGGGGGCTGCCGGATACGGGCGGTTGTCGTTTACCATTCTCGATGCGTTGGGCGAGGCCATCTGGGTTAGCGCCTATGTGGCGCTCGGGTATGCGTTCGGATCAAATCTGGAAGCCTTGGCGACACTGTTAGCTGATTGGGGCGGCTTGCTGACAGCGGTGGTCGTGGCTGCTTTGGCGGCGATTGCGCTGGTGCAATTGGGGAGGAAGCGGTGAGGGGGTTTAGACACGCCGCGAACGAGAGGCCCGAAGGCGCAAGCCGTCCGTCGGCGCATGTCAAAGGCCGGCTTCGCGGGACAAAGCATACCTTGATCCAGCGCGTCTTAACCTAAGTTTTCCGGGCGGTAGTTGGTCAACAGAGTTCACCAACTACAGGCAGCACGTCTTGCCGCATGTGGATGGCAGAGCCGTAATGCAGGGGGCCTGAATACGCCTATCCCTGCGGGATCCGAAGCGTGAATATTGTATGGCTGTCGGTTGATTGAACATCCAGACTTCCATCATGCGCTTTGGCTATTTCGGACGCAATGTGGAGACCCAGCCCCAAGCCCATTTGATCGCCATGATTGTCGCTTCTTACAAACGGATCAAACAACCGCTCCATCGCTGAGGGCGGGATAGGCGGGCCAAAGTTCTTAACGCTCAACTCAAAAAAGTTATCAGCCGATTTTCTGGCAACAACATGGATCGGTCGTTTCGGGTCGCCGTGGGTAATCGCGTTGCCGAGTAGATTTGATAACAGTTGGCCAAGACGTGGCACATCGCATTTCACGTCATCGGCATTGCCAAGATCGAGTAACACGTCCCGGTCCGGATGCACGGAACGCAGTTCGGCGACGACCTGTTCGATCTCATTTTCCAGTGCCGACCCCTCTGATAGCGTCAGATTGATACCACCCCCCAAGCGGTTACGAGCAAAGTCCATGATATTGTCGATCAGGAGTGACATTCGCTGAATGCTGCCTCTGGTCAATGTAACGATGCGCTTGTTTTTATCGCTCAGCGTTTCCCGCGAGAGAATGTTCATTGCAGACGAGATTGAGGCCAAAGGGTTCCGGAGATCGTGACCAAGTATCGCGATGAATTGCTCACGAAGCTCTCCTTCACGTTGCGACGATGAGAGCTGGGTTTCCGCTTCGACCTTAGCTTTGGCGAGGTCCCGCTCGAACGCGCGCCTGGCGTCTGCCAACAAGAAAACAAAAGTTGTAACACTGCTTTCTCCGGAGCCGCTAACCGCCGCACTAAGCAGGACAGGCGTTTTCGTGCCCTCGCTATTCACAAGATCAAGGCTTGCTCCATCGACTTGGCCTGAGAGGGATAGGAGCGGTACGATACTGGTTTCAAAAACTATCCGGCTGGCCTTGGAAAACAGCTGCGTCAAAGGCGTCCCGCACAAATCAGAAGAAGATAAACCCAACCAGAGCCCCAACCTCTCATTCGCCACGAGGACGGCTCCGAGATGATCAGTTTTGAGCAAGCCGCAAGGTGCGCTTGACTGCATCAACGCCTCGTCAGAAAGCACTCCAGTATCGGACATTACACAAAATCGCGAATTGCGGCGATGACTTCTTCGGGCGCAGTCAGATTGGGACAGTGGCCGGAGGCATTCAGCATAACGAGTTGGCTTCCCGGAATTTTGTCACGCACATACGCTCCCACGCGCTCGGAGGCGATAATATCATTCCGGCACTGAAGAATAAGTGTTCTTGCGGTGACGTTCGGCAAATCATCGCGGTTGTCGGATGTGAATGTGGCACGGGCAAATCCGGTCGCAATATCGGGGTCGAGCTTGCAAATACTCTGGGCCAATTCCTCGCCGTGCTCGGGTTGGTCGGGGTTTCCGACGATCATCGGGGCCATTGATGCAGACCACGCAAGCGGGTTTTCCTCTAGAGAGGCAAGAAGGTCATCGATGTCATCCGCGCTGAAGCCACCTTCGTAATCGGCATCGTCGACATAGCGCGGAGAGGGGCCAACCAAGATTAACGTTGAAAAAATGTCGGGTCTTGCGACGTTTGAAAGCGCGCCAATCATTGCACTGACGGAGTGTCCAACAAAGATTCCATCCTGGATGTCGAGTTCCTCAGCTATTTCAACCACGTCTGCGGCGTAGCCATTCAGGGTTGCGTACTTTGCGGGATCGTAAGCTTTGCTGTCAGAGCCTCCGGCCCCAATGTGATCGAACGTAACAACTGTGAACCTGTCTTCGAAATGCGGAGCCACGTGCCGCCACATAGATTGATCACATCCAAAACCATGGGCAAACACCAGCGAGCGAGCACCTGAGCCCGAGGTTTTTACGTTGTGCCGTTCGAGCGCACTCATGATCTTTCCAGTCTTCGCCAAAACACATTGGCGACATATATAAAGGATGCCGTTCACTTTCCAAGTGCGGTGTTCTTTTGGCAAACTGTTGAGCCAATTTGCTTTTGCTTAAGCAATCATTTGAACCAAGCGCAGTGTCATGCAATTTTGGGCCCAAAGTCGACCTTCCAGCCGGAGATGAGACCGCGCCGGGCGCGGTCTCTGGCTTGGCTACTTAAGCGCCGCGCAGAAGGTCTGGATGCGGGTGCAAGCCTCTTTGAGGTTCTCGTCCGAGGTCGCGTAGCTGACGCGGAAGTTGGGGGAGAGACCAAAGGCGGCCCCGAAGACGACGGCGACTCCGTGCTCCTCCAGAAGGGCCGTGGCGAAGGTTTCGTCATCCTCGATCTTGGTGCCTGCGGCGGTGGTCTTGCCGATACAGCCCGCGATGGACGGGTACACGTAAAACGCGCCTTCCGGCGTCGGGCAGGCGATGCCTTCGGCGGCGTTGAGCATCTCCACCACCATATTGCGGCGGCGCACGAATTTCTCGTTGTTTGGTGCGAGGAAGTCCTGCGTGCCGTTCAATGCCTCGACCGCCGCCCATTGACTGATAGAGCAGGGGTTGGAGGTGGATTGGGACTGCACCTTGCGCATCGCCCCGATCAGCTTTTCTGGACCAGCGGCATAGCCGATGCGCCAGCCTGTCATCGCGTAGGCCTTGGAGACCCCGTTGACGGTTAGCGTGCGGTCATACAGGGCGGGCTCTACCTGCGCGGGGGTGCAAAACTTGAAGTCGTCATAGGCGAGGTGTTCATACATGTCGTCCGACATCACCCAAACATGAGGGTGGCGCATCAGCACGTCGGTCAGCTCTTTCAGCTCGTCCCACGAATAGCCCGCGCCGGTGGGGTTGGAGGGCGAGTTGAAGATCAGCCACTTGGTCTTGTCGGTGATCGCAGCTTCAAGCTGGTCGGCGGTGAGCTTGAAGTTGGTTTGCAGCGACGCTTCCGCAATGACCGGCGTGCCGCCCGCCAGCAGCACCATATCGGGGTAGCTGACCCAGTAGGGGGCGGGGATTACGACCTCGTCGCCCTCGTTCAAGGTGGCCATCAGCGCATTATAAAGGATCTGCTTGCCTCCGGTGCCGACAGAGACCTGCGAAGGCGTGTAGTCCAGCCCGTTGTCGCGCTTGAACTTGGCGCAGATCGCCTCTTTCAGCTCTTGGATGCCGTCGGGGGCCGTGTATTTGGTCTTGCCTGCATGGATCGCGGCGATGGCGGCGTCCTTGATATTGTCTGGCGTGTCGAAATCCGGCTCGCCCGCACCAAGGCCGATCACGTCCTTGCCGGCGCGTTTCAGCTCTGCGGCTTTCTGGGTCACGGCGATGGTCGGTGACGGTTTTACGCGGGAAAGGGTCTCGGAAAGGAAGGACATGTGACGCCTCGTCAGGTTGAACAATGGACAAGAGGGTCTTACGGATAGGCCCAAGCGCAATCAAGCGATAACGCCTTTTCTAGGAGTTCAAAATGGACGACCAAGACACCTATTTCAGCAACGAGAACGCCACATTCGGGGATCGGGTCGCCGCCGCGCGCGAAGCACAGGGGCTGACGCAGGAAGACTTTGCCAAGAAGCTGGGCGTGAAGCTGAAGACGGTTCGCGGCTGGGAAGACGACGTGGACGAACCGCGCGCGAACCGATTGTCGATGATGTCGGGGATGATGAATGTCTCCATGCGCTGGCTGTTGACCGGCGAGGGCGATGGTCTGGATGCCCCTGTCGGCGAGGTGGAAGTACCCGGTGACGTCAAGGACATCTTGCTGGATATTCGCCGGACCAAAGCAGAGTTCGCGCGGCTGGCGGATCATCTGGGACGGCTGGAAAAACGGCTGGGGAAACTGCTCAGGACACCGGAATGAAAGAGCTAGGACCGGACGGCGAGCCACGGGAGACGAAGCTGCGGCGACTGAAGCTGCGGTCCATGCGGCGCGGGATCAAGGAGATGGATTTGATCCTTGGCGGCTTTGCCACCCACGGGTTGGACGGGCTGTCAGATGACGATCTGGCGCTTTATGACGAGATGCTGAGCGAGAGCGATCATGACATGTACCAATGGGCCTCGGGGCAGGCGGCGGCTCCGGAGCGCTTCGCCGGGCTGATTGCGCAAGCGGTTAAGGGATCGAAGACCTTTTAGCGAAGATTTTCGCGCATTTAACCGTTTATTGGTGATTCTCCGACTATTCCGGCTGTGCGAGCACCCGCAGTCGGAGAACAAATTATGAGTATGCACAACCCCGTTGCCAGCCCACAGGCTCGCATGTTTATGACCGGATATCTGGAAAGCCTTGCTTTGGTGGAGCGGTTGCACCGGCTTCTGCTGGACGTGATCAAGGACGAGTTTGAACGGTTGGGCGTCCTCGACATCAACTCCGTTCAGGCGTTGCTCCTATTCAATATCGGCGAGAACGAAGTGACCGCGGGGGAGTTGAAATCGCGCGGCTACTATCAGGGATCGAACGTGTCCTACAACCTCAAGAAGCTGGTGGAGATGGGCTATATGCACCATCAGCGCTGCGAGATTGACCGGCGGTCGGTGCGTGTGCGCCTGACAGAAAAGGGCCGCGAGGTACGCCAGCATGTGACCGATCTGTTCGAGCGGCACGCGATTGGTCTGGAGGAAAACGGCATCCTCGGCAATGACGGGATTGATACCATCAATCATTCGCTGCACCGGATGGAGCGGTATTGGTCAGACCAGATCAGGTATATCTACTGAGATGAAATCAACGGGATTTCGCAGCATTGCGGCGTGCCTCGATCTCGGCGAGGCGGGCACGCGCGCGGCGCGATTGCCAGACAGACAGCGCGACAAGGCCGATCAGGATTGCGATGGAGATGGCATAGGCGGACAGCACGGTGTCGGCGTATTTTCCAAGATCGGGCATGATGCGTCCTTTAGAGGGCTGCGGTTAGCTAAGACGTTCGCGCGCGACCAGGGCGCCGGCGCGGCGGATGCGGATTTCGGTGCGCGTGCGCAGGAGGACGAGCGCAAGGAATAGCAGCACGAAACCCGCGATGGCGACAAGCAGCGGCAGGTAGAAGACGTCGGCGACGTTCTCCTCCTTGTCCAGCGACAGGGACGCGCCTTGGTGCAAGCCTTGGTTCCAGAAATTGACCGCGTAGCGGGATAGCAACGCGAAGACGGAGCCGACGAGGCAGAGGACCGAGGTGAGGTCGGCGGCGGTGTCGGGATTCTCGATCGCCGCCCAAAGCGCCATATAGCCAAGGTAGAACAGGAACAGGATCAGGAACGAGGTCAGGCGCGGGTCCCATGCCCAGTATGTGCCCCACATCGGCTGGCCCCAGATCGCGCCAGTGATCAGCGCGATGAGTGTCATGGTCAGACCGATAGGGGCGGCAGCCTTGGCCGCGAGGGCGGAAACGTGGTGGCGACGGACCAGCCAGATCAGCGAGGTGACAAGCATCATCAGCCACGCATTGATCGCCATCAGGGCGCTGGGCACGTGTAGGTAGATGATCTTGACGGTGGAGCCTTGGCGGTAATCGTCCGGGGTAAAGAAGAACCCCCAGATCAGGCCAATGACCAGACACAGCAAAGACAACACAGCCACCGTTGGCAACAGCTTGCCAGATGTCTGCATGAAGCGGGTCGGATTTGCGTATTCCCAGATCGACATGGGCTACTGTTATGGGATGCTTTCGCGCGGGGCAATGGGATTTGCGACGGGCCAAATGTCACATTCGCGCGCGCTCTAGCGCAGGTTCATCCGAAGGGCGGCGGCGGAGGCGAAGGGCAGCAGCGCAGCGCAGCCTGCAGTGATGGCTGCGAGAAACAGCAAGGCCGTGCTGGCAGGCAGGCCTTCCGCGCCTCGGCGCACAGCCTCGGCCCCGAAAATCAACGTTGGCATGTAGAGCGGCAGGACCAGGAGGGACACCAGCAACCCGCCGCGTTTCAGGCCGACTGTCAGGGCCGCGCCGAAGGTGCCGAGCATGGAAAGGGCGGGGGTGCCGATGGCGAGAGAGGCCACCAGCCAGAAGGTTGCGCCGCTTGGCATGCTAAGCAGTACGCCAAGGAATGGGGCGGCAAGTGTCAGGGGCAATCCTGTGGTGAGCCAGTGGGAGAGGGCCTTGAGCGTTGCGGCGGCCTCCAACGGGAGGGGTGCTGTGGCGAGCAGGTCGAGCGTTCCATCCTCGTAGTCGAGCTGGAAAATGCGGTCGAGCGACAGCAGACAGGACAACAGCGCGCCAACCCACAGGATGCCGGGGGCGATGCGCGACAGGATGTCGGCATTTGGCCCGACGCCGAAGGGGACCAGCACCACAAGGATCAGGAAAAACGCAAGACCAAGGCCGAAGCCGCCACCTGCGCGGATGGCGAGTTTCAAGTCTCGGCGAAGGAGGGCGATCATAAAAACGCCTCGTCCAGAAAGGGGTCATCCGACGGGGCGTCTTGCAAGACTGCGCGATAGGGCGAGAGGTCGATCGTGCGCGCGGAGGGCAAGCCGAGGTCGATATGGGTGGCTAAGATGGCGGAGCCGCCTGCTGCCAGATGCGCGGTGATGGCGGCGGCGAAGCGGGCGACGTTTTCAGCGTCGAGCGAGACGGTGGGCTCATCCAGCGCCCAGATTGCGCGACCGGTGAGCATCAGGCGCGACAGCGACAAGCGACGTTTTTGACCTGCGGAGAGGTCTTGCGCGCGGCGCGTGAGCAGGCTTTCCAGATCGAAGGTTTCAACGGCGGGGTTGATATCGCGGGTGCCGAAGATGTCGGCCCAGAATTGCAGGTTCTCTTCGACACTTAATTGCGCCTTCAAACCGTCCGCGTGGGCGGCGTAGGCGACATCCTCGGTCGAGAAGCTCAGCTTGCCAGAGACGGGCGGTGTCAGACCTGCCAAGCAGCGCAGCAAGGTGGTCTTGCCCGCACCATTGGGTGCGCGCAGAATAAGCGCCTCACCCGCGGCGACCTCGAAAGTTACGCCAGTGAGCACTGTCACCTCGCCACGTCGGCAGGCCAGATTTTCGACACCAAATTTCATCGAAACACGCCTAGCGCATCGGCTGCGTGGCGAAAACAGGTAAAAATGTATGCAATAGTATACAAAAAGTGGTAGAAGGACGTTATGCCCCCTTGATCGCCTGAAAAACTTGGGGCATGACCGCTCCAGAATTCACTTTCCATATCAAAACGGGAGTCCCAGCTATGCCTATCGTCGTCGGACAAGACACCGCCAAGACCCGCCGCAGCTTAAGTGCCGGTGGCAAAACCTTCGCCTATTATTCGATCAAGGCGGCTGAAGAAGCTGGCTTGGGCGACTTCTCCAAACTGCCCGCAGCGTTGAAAGTGGTGTTGGAAAACATGCTGCGGTTTGAGGACGGCAAAACGGTTCATGTCGATGACATCAAGGCGTTCTCGGACTGGGCCAAGCAAGGCGGCAAGAACCCCAAGGAAATCGCATATCGCCCCGCCCGTATCCTGCTGCAAGACTTCACCGGCGTGCCTGCCGTGGTTGATCTGGCCGCGATGCGTGACGGGTTGAAAAACCTTGGGGGCGATCCTGAGAAGATTAACCCGCTGAACCCGGTTGATCTGGTCATTGACCACTCGGTCATGATTGACGAGTTTGGCAATGCGCGCGCGTTCCAGATGAACGTCGACCGCGAATACGAGCGCAACATGGAGCGCTATACCTTCCTGAAATGGGGCCAGTCCGCGTTTAACAACTTCCGCGTTGTGCCGCCCGGCACCGGTATTTGTCACCAGGTGAACCTTGAGTATCTGTCCAAGACCGTTTGGTCCGACAAGGACCAAAGCGGCGAGATGGTGGCCTATCCCGATACGCTGGTCGGCACCGACTCTCACACCACCATGGTTAACGGCGCTGCTGTTCTGGGCTGGGGTGTTGGCGGCATTGAGGCCGAGGCCGCGATGCTGGGCCAGCCGATTTCCATGCTGATCCCTGAAGTTGTGGGCTTCGAGCTGACGGGGGCCATGGTCGAAGGCACCACCGGCACTGACCTTGTGCTGAAAGTCGTTGAAATGCTGCGCGAAAAGGGTGTGGTTGGTAAGTTTGTAGAATTCTACGGCAAGGGCCTCGACAATCTGCCGCTGGCGGACCGTGCGACGATCGCCAACATGGCACCGGAATACGGCGCGACCTGTGGCTTCTTCCCGATTGATGACGAGACGCTGCGCTACCTCACCAATACCGGCCGCGAGGAAGAGACCATCGCGCTGGTTGAAGCCTACGCCAAAGAGAACGGCTTCTGGCGCGGTGCGGATTACGCGCCGATCTACACCGACACGCTGAGCCTTGATATGAGCACTATCGTGCCAGCGATTTCCGGCCCGAAACGTCCACAGGACTACATCGCGCTTGATCAAGCGGCAAAAGCATTCGGCGAATACATCAAAGGACAGCGCCCCGAGAAAAGCGCGCCGACGGACGAGAAGAAAGAATGGACGGGCGAGGGCGGACAACCGGCACCTGCGCACATCCCAGGTGATGTGGGTCACCACAAATCCTACGCCGTTAAAGGTCAGGATTACCGCCTGCATGACGGCTCCATCGTGATTGCGTCGATTACATCGTGCACCAACACCTCGAACCCTTATGTGATGATCGGGGCAGGGCTTGTGGCACGCAAGGCGCGTGCGCTGGGTCTGACGCGCAAGCCTTGGGTGAAAACCTCGCTGGCGCCGGGCTCTCAGGTGGTTTCGGCCTATCTGGAAGCCGCAAACCTGCAAGAGGATCTGGATGCCATCGGCTTCAACCTTGTGGGCTACGGCTGCACTACCTGTATCGGCAACTCCGGCCCCATCGCACCGGAACTGTCCGAAGCCGTCAACGAGGGCGACCTGATCGCAACGTCCGTATTGTCAGGCAACCGCAACTTCGAGGGGCGCATCAGCCCCGACGTGCGTGCGAACTACCTCGCCTCGCCGCCGCTGGTTGTGGCCTATGCACTGGCTGGCGACATGAATATCGACATCGCGAAGGACCCGCTGGGCCAAGACAAGGACGGCAATGACGTCTACCTGAAAGACATCTGGCCAACCTCCAAGGAAGTCGCGGATCTGGTCGAGCAAACCGTCACCCGCGAAGCGTTCCGCGAAAAATATGCCGATGTGTTCAAGGGTGACGAAAAATGGCAGGGCGTGGAGACAACCGACAGCCTGACCTATGACTGGCCTGCGACATCCACTTATGTGCAGAACCCGCCATACTTCCAGGATATGTCGGCAGAGCCGGGCGTGATCACGGACGTGAAGGGGGCCAAAGTTCTGGCCGTTCTGGGCGACATGATCACGACCGACCACATCTCCCCGGCGGGCTCGTTTGCGCAAAGCAGCCCTGCGGGTCAGTATCTGATCGAGCGTCAGGTTGCCCCGCGCGAGTTCAACTCTTACGGCTCGCGCCGTGGTAACCACGAGATCATGATGCGCGGCACGTTCGCCAACATCCGCATCAAGAACGAGATGCTGGACGGCGTCGAAGGTGGCTACACCAAAGGGCCAGACGGCAAGCAAGCGTCGATCTTTGACGCGGCGATGGCGTATCAAGAGCAAGGCACACCGCTGGTTATCTTCGGGGGCGAGCAATACGGCGCTGGTTCCTCGCGTGACTGGGCTGCCAAAGGCACCGCGCTTCTGGGTGTTAAGGCTGTGATCGCGGAAAGCTTCGAGCGTATTCACCGCTCCAACCTTGTTGGTATGGGGGTGATCCCGTTCGAGTTTACCGGCGGCGACACTCGCAAATCTCTGGATCTAACTGGCGACGAGACTGTGAACATCACTGGCCTTGAAGGCGATTTGAAGCCGCTATCCGACGTGCCTTGCGAAATCACCATGGCCGATGGCACGGTGAAAAACATCACGCTGAAATGCCGGATCGATACCGCAATCGAGAAGGAATACATCGAGCATGGTGGTGTTCTGCACTACGTGCTGCGTGACTTGGCTGTGTCCTAAGCATCTGAGTTGAAAATTCGGCCCGTCGCGAGACCGTCGCGGCGGGCCTTTTTTATGCGGCAAGGGTTTCTTCCGAGCGGCGCTGGAGGCAGTATCAACGCATGAAGAATTTCCCCGACCTACCACCGATTTGGCTGTTATTGTTTATGGGGGTGAACTGGCTGGCCGCGCGCTTTTTGCCATGGCGCGTGGATGCTCCCTTGCTTGACGTTGTGAGTTGGGGCGGGATCGCCATCGGACTGGTGTTGATCGCGTGGTCGGCGGTTTGGTTCTGGCTGCGCAAGACCACAATCGAGCCACATCACACGCCCCAAAACCTGATCGTTGAGGGGCCGTACCAACTGTCGCGCAACCCGATCTATGTGGGCATGGCGATTATTCTGGCCGCCGCAGTCGTAGGGCGGGGGCAATTTTTGTGCCTGATCCTGATCCCGCTCTTCGTTGTCCTCATCAACAGGCGTTTTATTGTGCCGGAGGAAGCCTCCCTTCGCGCGGTGTTTGGGGCCGAGGCCGAAACTTATATGCAAGCCACACGGCGATGGCTCTGACGACGTGCTCGCAAAGGCTTGATTGGCGCGCGATGGAGTGACAGCCTAGATAAAGAGAAGTCGCACATGGAATTCCGAGATTGATATGATCAAACGCCTAACCGCCGCCGCACTTGCTTCTTTGACCCTAGCCAGCACCGCGCCAGCCCTAGCCGGCGGACCGGTGGTGGTGGAGCTGTTCACGTCGCAAGGCTGTTCGTCCTGCCCACCAGCTGACGCGATATTGGGCGAGTTGGCAGACCGCGAAGACGTCATCGCGTTGAGCCTGCATGTGGATTATTGGGACTACCTTGGCTGGGTCGATGAATTTGCCGATCCCGCACACACGGCGCGACAGCGCGGCTACGCCCGCGCGGCCAAAAGCACGATGATCTACACGCCTCAGATGGTCATTGGTGGCACGGATCAGATCGTTGGCACGAAGGCCATGCAACTGGCCAAATTCATTGACCAGCACAAGAACGCACCGGATGTGGTTTCGTTGAAGCTAAGCCGTGATGGCTCTGGCGCTTTGCAAATTTCAGCCCAACGGACGGGTGATGTGCCAAGCGACATGCTGGTTCAAGTCGTGCGCTATATGCGCGAACGGGTTGTCAGTATTCGCTCCGGCGAGAACGCGGGCAAGGATGTGACCTACCATAATGTGGTGGAAAGCATGGTTTCGGTCGGTGGCTGGAACGGTGATGCCGACTTGAACATGCAGGCGGACGCGCCGGGGGATCATCCGGCGGTGGTTCTTATTCAGGACGGATCGTCCGGCCCCATCTTGGCTGCGGCGCGGGTCGACTGACGGACCTCTGCCTGCTCGGGCTTCCAGCGGCGGTGAATCCAGAACCACTGATCCATGTGTTGGCGCACCAAAGCCTCTAGCGAGTCGTTGAGGGCTTGTGTCATCTCGACGGGCGTCGAATGGGGGATGGGGGCTTCGCAGACGACCTCGAAATCCAGACCGTTCGGTTGGCGTATGCCGTAAACGGGAATGACCAAAGCGTTGTATTTCAATGCCAGATCTGCCGCGGACAAGGCCGTCGGGGCGGGCTTGCCGAAGAAGGTCAAATCCTCGCCGTCCCACATGTATTGGTCGACCAGAAAGCCTGCCATGCCACCGCCACGCAGGAATTTGATCAATCCTGCCAACCCCTGACGCCCGCGTGGAAAGACCGGCGTGCCGACCTTGCTGATGGCGGCGACGTAATGCGGGTTAAAAAACCCGTTGTTCATTTCACGGTAAAGCGCACCGACGTTGAACCCTGCTGCAATCAGCGCCGCGCGCGGGGCATCGTAATTGCCGAAATGGCCTGTGACGAGGACGACGGGTCGCCCGTCTGCATGCGCTTGGCGAAGTGCCGCCACACCTTCGCCCGTGAGGGGCGCGTGCTTGAAGCGGTCGGTGAAGCCTTTGCCGGAATATATCTCGATCAGTGTGCGGCCAGCATTGTCGGGAACAGCGCGGGCGAGGCGGTCGACCTCGGCTTGCGGCATGTCTGGGCAGACATAGGCGAGGTTCTCGCGCACCCGTTTGGAATAGCCCGCCAAGGGAGCCACGATGCGCGACACGATCCAGCCCGCCAGTGGCACCCGCCAGCGATAGGGCAAAGCGAGTGCGACGCCGATCACGCCACGAATGGCCAGATAGGAGACGAATTCGCCCACGCCGCGGCGCGCTGTTGCTGTGCTGCCTAATGCCATGTGTTAGCTGGTTTTAACCCGTGTTTCACGATGCCAGACATAAAGCCCGGCCCCGACGATAACAAGCGCCCCGATATAGACGGGGCCGTCGGGGTAGTTGTTGAAGAACACCACGCCCCAGACGCTGGAAAAGATCAGCGCCACATAGGTGAAGGGCGCAAGGAGCGACGCGGGGGCCATGGACAACGCGCGGATCAGCAGCAATTGCCCCATGGTGCCAAGAAGACCGACGCCGAGCATGTAGGGCAGATCGGAGGCCTCTAGCGGTTGCCAGAAGAACGGGACCATGACGCACAGAACAAGCGTGGCGACGGTTCCAGTGTAGAACAGCGAGGTCCACACGTCCTCACCGCGCCCGGCGTAGCGGGTGGCGAGCGCGTAGGTCGAATAGCAGATGACCCCGCCAAGGGTCAGCAACGCGTAGGGGGTGAAGGCGTCGGTGCCAGGGCGCAGCACGATCATGGCGCCTATCAGGGCCACGGCTGCCGCGACCGCGCGGCGAATGCCGAAGGTCTCGCCCAGAAAAACCGCAGCGCCGATCATGATGAGAATAGGCGCGGTTTGCATGAGGGCCGTGGTCTCGATCAGCGACATCTTCTTGAAGCCGAAGAAGAAAAATCCTGTGGTCCCAAGCAGCACGATAGCGCGAAAGACCTGTAGCCCAGGGCGTTGCGTGTGGACGACGGATCGCAGGCGCGGCGACACGATCAGCGTGACCAGCACCATTTGCACGGTGTAGCGCGCCCAGAGGGTTTGCACGGTGTCGACGCGGGTGGAGAGCGCCTTGGCGCAGACATCCATTAGGGTAAACATGAGGGTGGCCGCGATCATCAAGGCGATGCCGCGGGCGACGTTGTTTTCCGCCATCAGGGCGCTTTAGGCAGGCCGGTGCCGATCATGCTGTCGCGGGTGACGAGGTCGGCCAATTGTTCGGTGGTCATATCCTCGGTGCCATCGGGGCGTGCGGGCAGCACGATGTAGCGCATGTCGGCGGTGCTGTCGTGGACCCGCAGCGTGGTGTTTGCGGGCAAATCAACGCCAAACTCGCGCAAGACGGCTCGGGGTTCGCGCACCGCACGGGAGCGGTATTCGCGGGTTTTGTACCAGTCAGGCGGCAGGCCCAGCAGGTTGCGCGGGTAGCACGAGCACAGGGTGCAGACGATCAAGTTGTGGGTGTCGGCGGTATTCTCGACGGCGACCAGATGCATCGGGCCGATGTCGAACCCCATTTCGCGGGCGGCGTCGGAGCCGTTGTCCAGCAGGCGTGTCTTGAAGTCGGGATCAGTCCATGCGCGGGCCACCACTGCGGCCCCGTTCGCAGGGGAGCGATCGTCCATTGCGTCGATCTGCGCTTGGATTTGCGCGGGGGTCAGCTCGCCCTTTTCGACCATCAATTCGCGGATGGCGATTTCCATCGTCTGCCAATAGGTCAGCGCCCCGTCATTATCCTTGCGGTAAGGATGGCCGGAGGGGGACAGGTGGTCATGGTCGTGATGATCATGGGGCATCTTGGTCGATCCAGTGCTCGTAGATTTCGGCGTCCAGTGTGTCTTGCGGGGCTTCGGCGTCAGGCCAGATATGGCCCATCTCGAAGCGGACCCGATACAGTGTGCGCGTTGGGGCAGGGACCATGTAGGCCAGCTGTTCGGGGTTTTTGAACGGACCTAGAACACGCTCCACCACGCCGGTTTTGCCGCGCAGATAGTGCGGCGTGCGGATGTGGCCAAGCGGCGACATGGTTTTGATGCGGACCTTGGTGCCGGGCGACAGGGTCACGATTGCACCGCGCCATAGGTGTCGCCGCGGGCTTTGATCTCTTCCATCTTGGTGCCGAGTTCTTCGAGCGTGTAGACGCCGGCCTCGATCAGGTTCTGGTTGAGGGCAGCGACCCAGCGTTCGTAGTAGGTCATGCTCTCGAACGCTTGCTCACCCATGTCCTCCAGCGCGCGACGCAGACCGTCGACGGTGAAATGGCCGCGTTGCTGGCCAAGAATTACCAGCGCATCCACGCGCTTTTCCCAAATGGCGAAATCGTGACCATCCATCGGGACGGGGCCAGCGGCCTCGCCGCCCATGTCGTGCCAGCGATGTTGCGGATCATCCATGTGCTAGCCTTTCGCAAGTGCGTCGATCTGGGGACCAAGCTGCGGCATCGGGAAGCCTGCCTTGTCGAGCGCATCCAGAATATCGGCGGTGGGTTGTTTGCCCGCCTCCGCCAACGCCCAGACGATAGCGGAACGTGTGCCTGAGGCGCAATAAGCGAGCGCTTTGCCGTCCGCCTTCTGGGCCTCGACATTGTCCATGGTAAGTTGGCCCATGACGACGGGATTGTCGCAAAAGGTCAAGCCAGCGGCTAGTACAACCTCTTCGATCTCGTCGGGTTTATCGCCGGGCGCGCTTTCGGCCGAGGGGCGATTGCAGATGATGTGAGTGAAGCCTTCGGCCTTGATCGCCTCGATGTCCGAGATGTGAATTTGAGGTGTTACGGCGAAGTCGGGGGAGAGTGTGCGAATATCCATGGCTACCAGTTACTTCGGGTTGAGGCGCGCGTCTAGCTTTGTGCGAAGCGTTCTTCGAGGAAGGCTTGCAGTGCGGCGAAGGCGCGGTCGTTGGAGGACGCTGCAAAGGCCATGCCAGCCTCGGGGCTTTGCGCAGCCGGATTGGTGAAGGCGTGGCTGGTATGGCCGAAGGCCAGCATCTGCCAGTCGTCGCAATGCTCGGTGAGTTCTTTGGCAAGACCAACTGCCTGATCCGGCGTGGCGAGCGGGTCGTCCCAGCCATGCAGCACCAGAACAGACGTGTGCATCTTGGAGCAGCCCGAGGGCGGCGCGTCAAAGATGCCGTGGAACGGGACGACGCCTGCGAGTTTGGCACCGGAGCGGGCGAGATCCAGAACCGCCTTGCCGCCAAAGCAAAAACCAATGGCCGCAATGTTCGATTTGTCCGCGTCGGGTAGGGCGTGAGCGGTGTCCAGCGCGGCCTGCATCCGCACCAAGAGTGTCGCGCGGTCAGCTTGCAGGACATGCATCATCTCGGTGGCTTGCATCTCGTCGCGGGCGGTGCGGCCCTCGCCGTAATAGTCCACCGCGAAGCCTATGTAGCCCAAGGTTGCCAGCCAATCGGCCTTCCCTCGGGCGAAGTCATCCAAGCCGCCAAAAGCGGGTGTGACCATGACGACGGGGTGCGGTCCTGCACCTTTCGGGTAGGCGACATAGCCCACGCAGGTGGTGTCTTTGGCGGTGTAGCGAAGTTCGGGCATCAGACTTTCTCCTGCGTGTATTTGCGAAGCTCGGCGCGGGCCACTTGGCGACGGTGCACGGCATCGGGGCCGTCTGCGAGGCGCAGCGTGCGCAGATGCGCCCATTGGCGGGCAAGCGGCGTGTCTTGGGAAATACCTTGCGCGCCGAACATTTGCACGGCCTGATCGGTGATTTCCAGTGCGATGCGCGGGGCCTCAACCTTGATCTGGCTGATCCACGGGGCGGCGGCGCGGGCGTCGCCCTGATCCATCATCCACGCGGCTTTCAGGCAGAGCAGGCGGGCCTGCTCGATCTGCATACGGGCATTGGCGATGTAGTCGTAATTGCCACCAAGCTGGGCGAGGGGCTTGCCGAACGCCTCGCGCGATAGCGAGCGGCGGATCATCAGTTCCAGCGCCTTTTCGGCCATGCCGATGGCACGCATGCAGTGGTGGATGCGGCCGGGGCCAAGACGGCCTTGGGAAATCTCGAACCCGCGCCCTTCGCCCAGCAGCATGTTTTCGGCAGGCACACGGACATCAGTGAAGCGGATATGCATGTGGCCGTGCGGGGCCTCGTCGTCGCCGTAAACTTCCATCGCGCGGAGCTTCTCGATACCGGGCGCGTCGGATGGAACGACGATCATCGAATGTTGCGCATGTTTCGGCCCATCCCGAACTGTACGCACCATGACGATGTAGACAGCACAGCGTGGATCGCCCGCACCAGTGGCCCACCACTTGTCGCCGTTAAGGACGTAGTCGTCGCCGTCACGCACGCAGGACAGCGCAATGTTGGTCGCATCGGAGGAGGCAACATCGGGTTCGGTCATGAGGTAGGCGGAACGGATTTCACCAGCCAGCAAGGGAGCAAGCCATTGCTGCTTCATAGCGTCGGAGCCGTATTTCTCGAACACCTCCATGTTGCCAGTATCTGGCGCGTTGCAGTTGAAGGTTTCGGGGGCGAGGTGGGCCTTGCCCATTTCCTCGGCCAGATAGGCGTATTCGACGGTGGACAGCGCGTGGCCTGTGACGGGGGACCACAGGTTCCACAGGCCAGCGGACTTGGCCTTGGTTTTCAACCCTTCGATGATCTCGCTTTGGCGCGGGGTGAGGTCCCAGCGATCGCCGACCTCGACTTCAGCGAAATACTCGGCATCAAGAGGCGCGATGTCATCGCGTACCATTTCAATCACCGCGTCGCGGATGGGGCGCAGTCTGGCGCTGATCCCTAAATCCATAATGTGCCTCCTGAGATTTGTGCAGAGGGTCGGCGGCAGAGCGACGCTTGTCAATCGCGCAAAGCGGGGTAATGTCGGCATATGGGCGGGACCACAGATTCAATGATTGCCAGCTTGAACCCCTACCTTGCCGCGCAGATGCCGGAGTTAGGGGCTATCAAGCGTTTTGAGAAATTCGGAACGGGTCAATCAAACCCGACCTACAAGATGATGACCGACACGGGCAGCTTTGTGCTGCGGTCAAAACCTCCGGGCGTTCTGCTGAAATCCGCGCATCTGGTCGAGCGGGAGTTCGAGGTCATGGCAGCCTTGGCCCAGACCCCTGTTCCCGTGCCGAAGATGCTGCATCTAGCGACGGACGAAGCATCTCCGTTAGGGCGGGCCTTCTTTGTGATGGAATATCTGGAGGGTCGCATCTTCTGGGACCCGAGCTTGCCTGACCTATCGCCGGACGAGCGTGGTGCGATCTATGACGCGATGGCCGATACGCTGGCGGCGTTACATAGCGTCGATGTCGCTGACGTGGGCCTGAGCAGTTTCGGCAAGCCGGGGAATTACTTTGCACGGCAGATTGATCGCTGGTCGCGGCAATACCTTGCCTCTGTCGATACGCCGGATCGCGGGATGACAGGTATCATGGCATGGTTGGAGCTGCATTTGCCCGACGATGACGGGCAGGTGGCGTTGGTGCATGGGGACTACCGGCTGGACAACATGATGTTTGCGCAAGATGCGCCGGAGGTGATTGCCTTGCTGGACTGGGAATTGTCCACCTTGGGGCACCCGCTGGCGGATCTGGCGTATCAATGCATGCAATGGCGATTGCCCTATGAGGGCGGAATGCGCGGGTTGGGCGGACTGGACCGCGAAAGCTTGGGCCTGCCCTCGGAGCGCGCCTATGTAGCGCGATATTGCGACAAGCGCGGGATCGCACCGCCCGCAAACTGGCCGTTTTATCTGGTGTTCAGCTACTTCCGTCTGGCCGCTATTTTGCAAGGTGTCGTGGCGCGGGCGCAGGGGGGAAATGCCTCAAATCCTGAGGCCGCACAAAAATACGCGGCTGCGATACCGGTGCTGATCAAACAGGCAGTAGACATCGCTCATGAACCAAGCGAAAAAGCCATATGAAACAGGCCCCAAAACACCCCGTCCGGCTCGAGCGCCAAGGCAATGTCGCGCTTATTGTGATCGAGAACCCGCCGGTCAACGCGCTTGGGGTCGCTGTGCGCCGCGGAATTGCCGCCGCTTTAAACGCCGCGGTGGCGCATGAGCAAACCGACGCGGTTGTGATTGCCGCCAATGGCCGCACATTTCCGGTGGGGGCAGACATCCGCGAATTCGACATGGCGCCGCAAGAGCCGTCTTTGGGACAACTGTGCAATTTGATCGAGCGGGCGCGCAAACCTGTGGTGGCGGCCATCCAAGGAACCGCGCTGGGTGGCGGGCTGGAGCTTGCGATGGCCGCGCATTACCGCATCGCGGCAAAATCTGCCCGAATGGGATTGCCGGAAATTCACCTTGGCACCCTTCCTGGGGCCGGGGGCACGCAGCGGCTGCCCCGGTTGATTGGCCCGGAACTGGCGCTTGATATGATGCTTTCGGGCAATCAGGTCGGCGCGGGCATTGCCGCCGAGATGGGGTTGATCGACCTGGTCACCGACAATGATTTGCGCACGGAGGCCGTGGATTATGCCCGCTCCGTTGCTGTAACGCGACCGACCAGCGCCAACCGGACGCATCTTGCCGATGGCGCGGGGTATATGGCGTCGGTTGCGGCGCGTCGTGAACAGGTCACGATGGAATTGGGCGCAAATGCGCTCGCACCGCACAAGATTGTCGATTGCGTCGAGGCCGCTTTGCTGCTGCCGATGGAGACGGGTTTGGACGTGGAGCGATCCGCGTTCGAGGACTGCATCGCGTCGCGAGAAAGCGAAGGCCTGCGTCACGCATTTTTCGCAGAGCGCGCCGCCGCGAAGTTCCCCGAAGCAACTGAGGCCAAGCCAGCGCAGGTAGACCGTGTGGCAATCGTCGGCGGCGGGATGATGGGGGCTGGTATCGCCATCGCCGCGCTGCAAAGCGGGTTTGCGGTCACCTTGGTCGAGCAGGGCGAAAGTGGTGTGAACGCGGCGCTGGAGCGCATCGGCGCGTATTACGAACGTTCCGTCGCCAAGGGGCGGTTGTCGGAGGCGCAGGGGGCTGCTGCCCTGACGCATTTGCAACTGACCAACAAGCTCGACACGTTGGGCGAGGCGGATTTGATTGTTGAGGCAATTGCGGAAGACTTCGATCTCAAATCGCAAATGCTGGCAGAGATTGGCGCGCTGGCGAAGCCGGACGCGGTGATTGCTACGAACACCTCCTATCTGGACCTAGCTGCCCTCGCCGCGGCGAGCGGGCGTCCCGCAGACACCGTCGGGCTGCATTTCTTTGCACCGGCGCAGGTCAACAAGCTTGTTGAGGTCGGGGTGCATGACACCGCTTCGGCCCAGTCTGTGATGACGGCGCAGGGCTTTGTGCGGGCTTTGGGGAAAACACCTGTGCGGGCGCGGGTCCATGCCGGGTTCGGGACAGGATATATTGGTAATTCCATTCTTGAGGCTTACCGCCACGCGGCTGACATTATGCTGGAAGACGGCGCAACGCCGGCGCAGATCGACGGAGCGATGCGGTCGTTCGGGTTTCAATTGGGGCCGTATCAAGTGGCGGACATGTCTGGCCTCGACATTGCTTATGCTCGTCGCCAGACCAAGCCGCGCGATCCCGATGCGCGGTATGTCGAGATTGCCGACAAGATGGTCGAGCAGGGGTGGCTGGGGCAGAAATCCAATCGCGGCTACTACATCTACGCCGAAGGGCAACGCCAAGGCGTGCCGAATGGCGACGTGCTGAAACTGATTGCGGAGCACCGTGCACAAAAGGGGATCACCCCGCGCACGTTCTCGGACCGTGACATTCGCGACCGCATATTGCTGGCCATCGTGAACGCAGGTGCGCGCTTGTTGGGCGAAGGCGTGGCGGCGCGCCCCAGCGACATTGACGTCGTCATGATGCTTGGCTTTGGCTACCCGCGCAGCAGGGGCGGCCCGATGATGGATGCAGACGCGACCACGCCGTCAATCATCGCCTCACGCCTGTCGGTGTTGGCACCCGAAGAGCCGACGCTTTGGGGGGCCGCGCCCGTGTTGACAATGCTGGCGCAGGAGCGCCAGAAATTCGCCGAGCTGAATGCCAGCTAGGCCTTGGTGACCGCGTTCGCTTTGGCGACGTAATCGACCAGATGTGGCACGTAGTCCTCGGACCCGTCGCCGCCCGTGTTTACCGCCATAGCAAAGCTGTTTTTCACCGCGCCACCAATCGGGTTGGCAAGTCCCGCCCCGTCAGCCATAGACGCCAGATAGCGCATGTCTTTGAAGGCGTTGGTTAGAGTGAACTTATGAGCCTCTCGGTTGCCGTCCAAAGCGTAGCCCATGAAGGTCTGGTAGAAGCCGCAATCCATGCGCGAGCCGCGAATGACACTATCAAACTGCGCGGTGGAAATGCCGACTTTTTCGGAGAGGGCCAGCGCCTCGGAATACATCGCGGCATAACCCATCGCTAGAAAATTGTTCAGCAGCTTCATCTGATGACCCTTGCCGGGAGCGCCAAGATGGACAACGCCTGCGCCCGCCCATGTCTCCAAGATCGGTTTGACGCGGCCGAATATGTCATCCGCCGCACCGACCATGGTCGCGAGCTGACCCGCCTCGGCTTGAACGGGTGTACCGCCAAGCGGCGCGTCGACCATATGGCAACCCTGCGCTGCAAGCTGTTCGGCCAGCTTGACCGTTGACCCCGGATCAGAGGTGGAGCAGTCGACGACAACCGTACCCTTGGTCATGGCGGGCAGCATGTCGGCCACGATGGCTTCGACCTGCGGGGAGCCGGGGGCGCAAATATGGATAACACTTGAAGTGCGGGCGACGGCCTTCAGATCACCGACTTCGGAAGCCCCACGTCCGACAAGATCCTCTACCGCAGCGCGGCTGTGATGCGCGATGACCGTCAACGGATGGCCAGCCGCCAGAATGTTGCTGGCCATCCCGTGCCCCATCAGGCCCACTCCTACGAACCCCACACGTTCTTTGCTCATTGCATATTCTCCCTTTGCGCGGGAGTGTGACGTCAGATTTCGACCTTCGCAAGCACACACCACAAGGAGCTCTCCCATGTCCGACTTCGCCAATTACCCCAGCCTCAAAGACAAACGTGTTTTGGTAACTGGCGGCGCGTCGGGGATAGGGGCGTTGACGGTTGCGGCCTTTGCAGATCAGGGGGCGAAGGTGGCCTTTCTGGACCGGGATGCGGAGGCAAGTGCTCAGCTGTCGCAAGCAACTGGCGCGTCCCATGCCTTGTGCGATCTGCGCGATATTTCAGCGATGCAAACGGCGATTGAATCAGTGGCTGAGGAACTCGGTGCGTTTGACGTTCTGGTCAACAACGCCGCCCGCGACGACCGCCATGACTGGCGCGACGTGACACCGGAGTATTGGGACGAACGCATGCAAAACAACCTGCGTCACATGTTCTTTGCAATCCAAACCGTGGCGCCGGGCATGATCGAGGCCGGACAAGGGAGCATCATCAATCTGGGGTCAAACTCGTGGATGGAGGCGGGAGGCGGTTTTCCTGCCTACGCGACCGCCAAATCTGCAGTGCACGGCCTGACCCGCACGATGGCCCGCGATTTGGGCGACCACCGTATTCGGGTGAACACCGTCGTGCCGGGATGGATCATGACAGAGCGACAGAAGGAATTGTGGGTCACGCCCGAGTCCATAGAAAAGCACCGCGCCCGTCAATGCCTGCCTGACCTTATCGACCCGATCTATGTGGCGCGCATGGTGCTGTTTCTGGCGTCCGACGACGCGGCAATGTGCACGGCGAACAATTTTATGGTTGAAGCAGGCTCGATCTAGGCCTCAGGCAAGGATAATTCCCAGCACGACCATCATTAGGCCGACCGCCGACAAGAGCAGCGCCCCAAGGTTCAATCCGACGGTCGTTTGCATGACAGCCCGCAACTCTTCGTCGCTGAGACCCTGCTTGCGCGCGCGCGCGACTTTGTAGATGCACCAGATCAGGCCAAGAAGACCCATCATTGTAATCACAGCCCCGAGGGGGATCAGATTGGACATGGTGTACGCTCCTTCGTGTCTGTGGCGGTGGCCTAGCCCGTTCCGGCGCATGTCGCAACCGTTTGCACCTTGAAGGCGGGGGCGGGGCTTAGTATCCCCTTGGGCTCTGATCCATTCAAGCGTCAAGGAACCACGCCAATGTCTGACACCTCCGTCGTCGATAGCACCTACCGTGTCACCGCAGATGAACTGCGCCAATTCGTCGAGCGTTACGAGCGCCTTGATCAGGAGAAAAAAGACATCGCCGAAGCGCAAAAAGAGGTAATGGCAGAGGCGAAAGGTCGTGGCTACGACACCAAGGTGCTGCGGAAGGTGATGGCGCTGCGTAAGCGTGATCCGCAGGATATCTCGGAAGAAGAGGCCGTTCTGGAACTGTATAAAGAAGCGCTTGGAATGTAGGTGGCCTAAGGCGTCAAGAACGTGACGCCGGGCATTGCATCAAGCAATTCCAGATCCCTGTCATAGAACTCGGAAAGCTGGTTCACATACGCCTCGGTCCAGCCGGGAAGGTCAATTTCCTGCTCCAACGCAGCCGCGCCAAACTTGTCGAGAAAAGCCGCAATGATGCGTTCCCGCTGGTTTTCGGTCTGGGGCGGATGGGTTTCCAGATAGCTTTCCAAACGGTTCAATCCACCGCGGCCCATTATCGTGCCGAGGAAATCATTGACGCCTTCGAACCGGTAACCGTCATCTGTGCCGGCGATTGCCTTAAGGATTTGTGGCCAAAGCAACGGGGTATCCTCGTTGCACCACAGAGTAATGGGGGCGTCCGGCACCATGGACCGGATGCGCGTGATAAGGCCGGACCATCGCAGCGCCATCGGGTCGGACCCATCGAGGAAATGCTCGAAATTGGGGTCTTTAGCGCGCTCAAACACGGCTGGAATGAAGGTGGCGGGGTTACGCACCGCAATGCAGAACCGCACGTCCTCACGCGAAAATAGGTTGCGCAATCTGGCGGCCTTAAAGCTGGCTGTTGGATAAAACTCACCATTGCCGATACTGCGTCCCGGCACACAGAAAAAGCTCTCATGGCTTAGGACGACACGTTCCGCCTGGTCTTCGTCCATGATGCTATCAAGCAACGCTTCTTGCGTCTCGATCGGGGCGACATCGCCCACCAAGGCTTGCATGGTTTCACGGATGGCCGGCCGGTAACGCGAGGGCTCCGGGATAACGATCCCGCGCTGTCCAAGGGTCGCCTTGTTTTTATAAAGGCATTTCAGAAGGTTATCTTCGTCCGTGCTGTGCGCGCCGACGTGTAGAACGATTTCCATGCGAGCGAGGCCTTGCGAATGTCTGCGGGTTCACGCCTGTTTACCGACCTGTCGGCGGGCAATCAAACGTGAAAGCAAATTGAGGGGATAAATGTTTCATTTACGGCCTTGCGAAATCACATCCCATCGCATTATAAGCGCGCCCAGTGCCCCTATAGCTCAGCTGGTAGAGCAACTGATTTGTAATCAGTAGGTCCGCGGTTCGAGTCCGTGTGGGGGCACCATTTCAGTATCCAGATTTGTCCGATGACATTCGATTGAGCCTTGTTTATAAGAGGTTTATCGAGATCGTTTGTCCAGCGCCGTCTTTTCACATTCGACTGCGTTTCCCCACAAAGGGGGTAGATTTGGGGGTGCGATGAAGTTTGAAAAAAGTGCGTACCCCCACAATGCTTCTCAGCGACATCAAGGTTAGGAATCTCAATCCAAAGGAAAAGCCTTACAAAGTTAGCGACTTTGTGGGCTTTTTTATCCTGATTAAGGTGGGCGGGGCGAAGTCTTGGCTTTCATCGACAAGGTGGAATTCTGCGTTGGTGCCGGAGCGTGTGATGTCGCCCGCATAATACACCTCGTCTCCGGGCTTGAAGAGCGTCGCTTCAGGGCAGATAGCCTCAACCACGCCTGATGCGCCGTACCCGATAATACGCGGGTGTCCTCGATCTTGTCCTTCGGTGCGCGCACTTTGTTGTCGACCGGGCTTACCGCGACAGCTTCGACGGCAATCAGAATGTCGCGCCTCTTGGGTGTTTGTGTTTTGATGTCTAGATTAAGAAACGAATTGGCGTTCTGCACGGGCAAGTAATGTGTAAATCCGACGGCTTTCTTGGGGGTGTTCCTTTTGATCAAATTAAACTGTGAAGGTAGGAGAGGACGATTTGCGCTCTTGCCAGATGATGAAGGCTAACCCGAGTGCGGGCACGATTGTGGCGGCAAAAGGGATGTAGCTTGCTCCATAGCTACTATCGACAACGATCCCGCCGATGATCCCGCCCAAGGCGTTGGCGATGTTGAAGGCGGAGATGTTGGCGGTTGCCGCAAGTTCCGGCGCGTCGCCGCCGTGTTTCATGACCCGCATTTGCATCGGTGGCACGTTGGCGAAGGAGACGACACCGAAGACAAAGGCGGCGGCAACGAACAGATAGGGTTGCGAGGCGACCAGTCCGACAACGACTAGCGAGGCGATCATTGCGGCGGGCCAGCCGATCAGCGAAGCGCTTAGGTTCTTGTCAGCAGTCTTGCCGCCTAACGTATTGCCTAAGACCAGGCCCAAGCCGACGATGACCAAAATCCAGGTCAGCGATGACCGCTCGAAGCCTGCAATGTTCTCGGCGATTGGCGCGATATAGCCATAGAAGGTCATGAACCCAACCCAGCCCAGCGTGGTGATCATCAAGCTGGCGATCAGTTGCGGGTCCCGGAATGCTCCGAGCTGGGAGCGTACGGATTTTGGTTCTTCTGCCCCTTGTGTCGGAATGGCGAACGCAATGGCAGTAGCGGCCAATGCGCCGAGGATGGCGACAGCGACGAACGTGACGTTCCAGCCATAGATGTTGCCAATCCATGCGCCAGCAGGCACGCCCAGAACATTCGCAAGGGTCAGGCCTGCAAACATCTGGCCCACAGCCTGTCCGGCCATTTTCTCGGACACCAGACGCGTCGCAACGACAGCACCGATCCCGTAGAACGGACCTTGTGTCAGACCGGCCATTACACGGCTGATCATCAAAGTTGTGTAGTCGGTCGAGAACGCCGTGATCAGGTTGGAGACGACAAACAACGCCATCAGCCCGATCAGGACCACCCGCTTGCGGTATCTAGCCAGCCACAAAGTAAGGATTGGCCCGCCGATGACGATGGCCAGCGCATAGGCCGTAATTAGGTGGCCGGCTTGTCCTTCCGAGATGTTCAGGCTTTCGGCGACTTGGGTGAGGATACCGGCGATCACAAATTCTGCGGTGCCTATAGCGAAGGCGGCTAAGGTCAATATCCAGACCTGCAGCGGCATGCTCGATTTTAGTGACATGGGATGTTCCTTTCCTGGAACAGAAGAAAAATCAGATAATTGGGGTGCCGTGCGGCGTCGTGGGTTCAGTGAACACGACCTCCAGAAGGGGACCGGATGGCGTTCGGAAGAACAAACGTCGCTCTTCAATCTCGGGCAGATCCATGGTGGAATACGGGATCGCGAGAGCGTCGAGCTTGGCGCGGAACGTCTTGTAGCCGTCTAGGTAGATCCCGACGTGATCGAAGGCTTCGGCGGAGGTATCTGTCCCGTAGCCACGCGCGCCGATCAGGTGAACGATCGGCTTGTCGCCCGCATAGAGCCAGTGTCCGGGGATTCGATGGATCGCTTTAGGCCGGTCGCGTTCTTCCAGTTCGTCAAAGACCTCCAGAAAGAACGCTCGTGTTCCAGCCAGATCGCGTGTGCGCAGGGTGATGTGATCAAGGTGCATAATGCCCTCCTTTGGTTGGGCATCAACTAACACTTGCGATTTCGCCGCATAATTGATCAAAATGTGAAATGATAATTTGCTCTGACCGTATAATGAAAGTCAAATGCTGATCGAAAACCTCAAATTGTTCTTAAAGATCGTCGAAAAAGGGGGGTTGGCGGCGGCTGGCCGTGAGGTCGGCTTGTCACCCGCGACCGTGACGGACCGGCTGGCAGCCCTTGAGGCGCATTATGGCGCGCGGCTTTTGACGCGCACAACACGCTCGCTCAGTCTGACCGACGAAGGCCGCGAGCTGGTGACAGGCGCGCGCCGTATTCTGGCCGAAACCGAAGAGACCGAAGCCCGCATTAAGCTGGGCGTCGAAAAGATATCTGGCAGAATTCATGTGAGCGCACCGAACGATCTGGGCCGCAGCCAGATTGTGCCTTTGCTTGACAGCTTCATGTTGCAACATCCTGAAATTGCCGTCGATCTGACACTGAGCGATGGGTATATCGATCTGGTCGGCCGAGGCATCGACCTCGCCCTGCGATACGGCGAATTATCTGATAGCACGATGAAATCGCGCAAACTGGGCCCCAATCAACGCCTGATTTGCGCCAGCCCAGACTATCTAAAACGCAACGGCGTACCCCGACATCCTGATGATCTTGACCATCATAATTGCCTGATCATGCGGTTTGGCAGCAGCACCGATCAGGATTGGGTCTTTGTCGTTGATGGAAAACAGCGAACTTGCCGTGTTCAAGGCAACCGGATTGCCGACGGCGGCGACGTGATCCGGCAATGGTGCCTGAACGGTCTGGGCGTGGCGCTGAAATCCGAATGGGACGTGAGGCACGATCTGGCGGCTGGCACCCTTGTCACACTCCTTGATGCGTTCTCACCGAACCCAAATGCGCTGCAAATGGTCTATCCAGCAGGGGTAGTTCAGCCCCGACGCGTGCGGGCGCTGATGGATTACCTGTCAAAGACGCTTGATCCCTAGGACTCCTTAATCTGCTTAGTCCGTGACGCGTCCCGTCTTTTGGTTGTAAGAACAGACGGGGCGATCCCGTTCGAGTTGAATTTCACGGAATTGTTCGACAGGTGATTAAATCGGCTGGCTACACAGCAGTGAATAAGCCGTCGCAGCAGGGTGCATCACACGTTTTGGAGGCTTGAGATGGAAGCGTTGCATTGGTCTACAGACCTCATTGTGTTGTCCGTCTTGGCAAGCATCTTCATCTATTCGCTACTCACCAATGCAATCGCAAAGACGATCGTCACTTTGCCTATTATCTTCATGGTGATCGGGTACTTGTGCGCTCGGCCAATCGAAGCGTTGGCTGAGCCAGAGATACTGGCTGAAGGCAAACGCTTTTTGGCAGAAATTACGCTAGTGCTTGTCTTGTTTTCTGATGCGAGCCATGTCCGGTTTCGAACTCTTCGCCGGAACTTCAAAACCCCGTTACGCATGTTGATCATAGGGTTGCCGCTCACCATCGGATTAGGGATGATGGTGGCCTATCTTCTCAACCCAGAAAGCGGGCTGGCCATGGCGCTTTTGACAGCTGCCGTGTTGACCCCGACCGACGCGGCACTGGGACAGACTGTAGTCTCTAGCCCTGATGTGCCGGAAAGCCTGCGCCAGACGATCAATGTCGAAAGCGGGCTGAATGACGGACTGGTGCTGCCTTTCGTGTTGTTTGGTGCAATCATGGCATCTGCGGGTTTGGAGGGGGCCAATACCGATGGGCTTGCGTCCTCTGCAATGCTGCAAGTTGTTTTGGGGCCAATCGTAGGCATCACGTTCGGTTGGATTTTTGCCAAGAGCATGGATGCGGCCCAAGACTATGAGCTTATGGCCGAAGCCGCGGGAGGGGTCGCTTTTTTGGCCGTGGCATTCTCCGCCTTCATCGGGGCGGAGATCGTCGGGGGCAACGGTTTCATCGCAGCATTCGTCGCGGGCATGGTGTTTGGCAATACATACAAGCATGAAATTCGCTTCATCGGGGAATTCATGGAGGGTGTCGGGCAACTGCTTACGATGTTTGCATTTTTGGTCTTTGGGGCGCTGCTCTTGCCGGACGGATTAGAACACGTGACGTGGGAAGCTGTGGTGTTGGCCGCGTTGTTCCTGACTGTTGTGCGAATGTTGCCGATCTGGCTGTCGCTTCTGGGAACCGGCCTTGCCCTGCGGGAAAAACTGTTTCTGGGCTGGTTCGGGCCGCGCGGCCTGGCTTCCATCCTGTTTACACTCATCATGATGGACGAATTCGACTTCCTGGGTGAACAAGAACTGCTCGCCTGTGTCTCGATGACCGTCTTCATGTCGATCATTTTGCATGGCGTCTCTGCGGCTCCGCTTTCAAAATGGATCGGGCGGGTTGCTCGAAATAATGCCAGTCCATCAGGAAGTGCCGATGGGTGAAACTCGCGTCGCATCAACAGTTTTTGCGCTGACGGAATTTCAATCAACCAAGTGAAGATCGGCTTCGGCGGCGGCTGCCACTGGTGCACGGAAGCAGTGTTCCAGTCGCTTCGGGGCGTCACCGAAGTGGAGCAGGGGTTCATCAAATCCCTTGCCCCGCATGACACTTATTCGGAAGCCGTTATCGTTACCTTCGAGCCGGACGTAATACCGCTGCAGGTGTTGATTGACGTGCATTTGAGAACGCACGCCAGCACATCTCAACACAAAATGCGCGGTAAATATCGCAGTGCGGTGTATGTATATTCCGATAGCCAAGCAGATATGGTTCGGTGCCATATCATTGCCTCGCAATGTGACTTTGATAATTCCATTATCACAATGACGCTTCCCTTTGACGGGTTCAAACTATCGCCGGAACAGTTTCGGGATTACTACAGGTCAAACACCGAGAAGCCTTTTTGCACCGCCTACATTGATCCGAAACTGAGTAAGATCAGACAGCAATTCGATCGATATTATGAACCCGCGAAACCTTAGCTAAATTTCCGGTGCGGGCCCAAAAAAACACAGCGTGTCGTTGCACGTGACCAAGCGAATTCATCAATCCTATCGGTCGCAAAGTCACATGGCTCTGGCCAACTTAGAAAATCTCTTGGGCCCCGCGCGACAGATAGAATCCATAGCCGTCGAGGTTCTTGCACTTCAGCTTGTTGCGGGTTGCTGCACATGTGACGCCGCCGAATTTCAAAGGTTTGCCGATGTCGAGTTTACCATTCCCCGGCCAGTCATTCGATCGCTCCTCTAGACATAGCATCTGAACCGGCCCTCGGTCGGTGATGAAATACGCGTGGCCCCACTGCGCTGTGCAATCTGCGGGTTTGGGGAGGGCAAGTGGCCCGGATCTGCGGAAGATATTGCACATCATCTGGGTCGACCCCGGCGTATCGCCCATCTCGCAATGGATATTGTTTGCCCGCGTGGCAATGATCCAGATTTCCGCATTGGCGGGAAGGCCGGCGCAAATAGCGATCAGGGCCAGAATGTATCTCGCCATTAGCCTGAAATGTTCCATAAGGCATCATGCCCGACACGGCAGCCGCCATGCAAGCGCGGAGAAATTGGATTTCGAATTCGCGGGCGAAGCTAGGTTGCGTGTGCGCGAACAAGAAATAAGTGTTGAAATGGGATTGATCTCTGAAAAGTTCTTAGGCGATGCGTCGAGAATGCTGAAACCCGAAAAGATTAACCTTGCCAGAATCCCCCAACTTGAACAGATTGCAGGCGTTGGGCTGACGATGGCGTCGTCATTGCACATGTTGCACCCCTGAGTTTTCGTCCTGAACGCCGGGATCTTGCTTAGCCGCTGCCGCGGAGAGGAAGGTTCTTATCCTTCATTCTGTCTCGGTTTGCGGAACGAAGGAGTACCAAATGGACCGTCCACAAAGCTACCGTTTTCACCAGGGAGAGAGAGTTCTTCCGTTCGCTGATGCGGAATACGAGGCGCGCCTGACCAAGCTGCGCGCCACGATGGTCGCAGAAGGTGTCGATGCCTGCGTGTTCACCTCAATGCACAACATCGCCTATTATTCCGGCTTTTTATATTGTTCGTTCGGGCGGCCTTACGCCTTGGTCGTGACTGCCGACGCAAACGTGACATTCAGCGCTGGCATTGATGCAGCACAACCCTGGCGCCGTGGGTATGGCGACAACGTCACCTATACTGACTGGCAGCGGAACAACTACTGGCGCGCTATTCAATCGGTCACCGGATCGGGCAAAACCATTGGATATGAGGGGGATCACATCAGTCTTGCGCAAAAGGCGCTGCTGGATGAGTTCCTGAGCCCGAAATCCTCCAAAGACATTGCACCAGCAACAATGATCCAGCGGATGCACAAGTCCAAGGCAGAGATTGATCTGATCCGCGCCGGTGCAAATGTCGCCGATGTCGGTGGCTACGCCATAAAGGACGCCATCAAGGCGGGCGTGCGCGAGATCGACGTTGCCATGGCAGGTCGTGATGCGATGGAGCTGGAAATTGCCAAACGCTTTCCTGACGCCGAGTACCGTGACACTTGGGTGTGGTTCCAGTCAGGAATAAACACCGATGGGGCGCATAACCCGGTGACATCGCGCAAGCTGGAGCGGGGGGACATCCTCAGCCTCAACACCTTTCCGATGATTTCGGGCTACTACACCGCGCTGGAACGCACCCTGTTTGTTGAAGAGGTCGATCCGGCGAGCCTGAAAATATGGGAAGCCAATGTGGCCGCCCATGAATACGGGATGAGCCTGCTCCAGCCCGGCGCAAGCTGCGCGGAGGTAACCGAGAAAATCAACACCTTCTTTGCGGAACGTGATCTGTTGCAATACCGCACATTTGGATACGGGCATTCCTTCGGTGTGCTCTCTCACTACTACGGCCGTGAAGCGGGGCTGGAATTGCGCGAGGATATCGACACGGTGCTGGAGCCCGGCATGGTCATCTCCATGGAGCCGATGCTGACGATCGCCGATGGCCAGCCCGGAGCAGGGGGATATCGCGAGCACGATATTTTAGTCATTACCGAGGACGGAAATGACAATATCACGGGCTATCCTTACGGTCCTGACTTTAACGTCGTTGGCTAAAAATGCTTTCAGAGGAAGGCTTTGCGGCCTTTCTCTGGAATTCCGGTTGTGTTCCGGACACTGAGCAGACAGGATTGCCGAAATTCGACAAACTCGCGTGTCGTGCGTGAGACGTCATTTGGGGGAAATGGTCTCGATGGTTGAAGAAAAGTCCGCATTCGTAGCTTTTGAACGCGTTCAGAAAAGCTACGACGGGGAAAACTTGGTCGTAAAGGACCTCAATCTGTCCATGCCTAAGGGCGAATTTCTCACAATGCTTGGCCCATCGGGATCGGGCAAGACCACCTGCTTGATGATGCTGGCAGGGTTTGAGACAGCCACTCACGGGGATATTTTGCTCGATGGCGTTTCGATCAACAACATCCCCCCGCATAAGCGTGGCATTGGTATGGTGTTCCAGAACTACGCACTGTTCCCGCATATGACCGTCGCTGAAAACCTGTCTTTCCCACTGGAAGTTCGCAAAATCGGTAAGTCCGAGCGCGAAGAGAAGGTGAAACGCGCGTTGGACATGGTTCAGATGGGTGATTTCGCAGGTCGCCGTCCCGCACAGCTTTCGGGCGGCCAGCAGCAGCGGATTGCACTGTCACGCGCGCTGGTGTTCGAGCCGGAACTGGTCTTGATGGACGAACCTTTGGGCGCTCTCGACAAGCAGCTTCGGGAAACATTGCAGTTTGAAATCACCAACCTTGCCCACGAGCTGGGGATCACCACGGTCTACGTCACCCATGACCAGACCGAGGCATTGACGATGTCGGATCGGGTCGCGGTTTTTGATGATGGACGGATTCAGCAGCTGGCCGCACCAGACGAGCTTTACGAGAAGCCGCAGAACAGTTTCGTCGCGCAGTTCATTGGTGAAAACAACACCTTGGACGGCGTTGTTCAAGAGATCAAAGGCGATACCTGCATTGTGAAATTAGATAGCGGTGACATCATCGACGCCGTCCCTGTCAACGTCACAAAGGTCGGGGAGCGCACCAGAGTTTCGATCCGCCCCGAGCGCGTGGAATTCAATCGGGAACGCTTGCACGACGACGCCCACACTCTGAAAGCCGAAGTGCTTGAGTTCATATACATGGGTGATATTTTCAGAACGCGGTTGCGCGTCGCGGGTACAGATGAATTCGTGATCAAGACACGCAACGCACCGGATCAAGCCCGTCTAAAGCCGGGTCAGATGATCGAAATAGGCTGGATGCCGGAAGATTGCCGGGCGCTCGACGCCTGATGCATGCGGTGGAGCGGTCGCCCGGAACGCTCCAACCTTCGACGAAAGACCGGGCAAACACTGGGAGAAATACATGAAAACGACACTGAAACTGATGGCTACATCTTGCCTGACGCTGACGGCCTCAATGGCCTTGGCGGACGGGCATATGGCCAATGAAATGACGATCGTAAGCTGGGGCGGCGCGTATTCCAACTCGCAGCAAAAGGCTTATCACGAGCCCTATATGGAGAATACCGGAGTCAACATCATCAACGATGAAAGCTCTGCCGAAGCCGTGGCGAAACTGCGTGCGATGAACGAAGCGGGCAACGTCACATGGGACGTGGTCGACGTTGTAGCATCTGACGCGATCCGTCTGTGCGACGAAGGTCTGGCGATGGAAATCGATCCTGACACGCAATTGGCAGATGGCGATGACGGCTCCAAGGCTTCGGACGATTTTGGCGACTTGCTGGTCTCCGAATGCTTCATCCCGCAGATCGTTTATTCGACCACAGTTGGTTACCGCACGGATCTTGTGGGTGACACTGCTCCGACTGAGATCTGCGCGATCTTCGACACCGATGCCTATCCAGGTAAGCGCTCGCTCGAAAAGCGTCCGATCAACAACATGGAATGGGCGCTGCTGTGTGACGGCGTCGCCAAGGACGCAGTCTATGACGTTCTGGAAACCGAAGAAGGTCAGGCGCAAGCCTTTGCCAAGCTCGATACCATCAAAGACGATGTTATCTGGTGGTCCGCCGGCGCTGATACGCCGCAGCTTCTGGCAGATGGCGAAGTTGTCATGGGCTCGACCTATAACGGTCGTTTGTTCAGCTTGATTGAAGAGCAAAAGCAACCCGTTGCAATGCTCTGGGACGCGCAAGTGTTCGACCTCGACGGCTGGATCATCCCCGCAGGCCTGACCCCAGAGCGCGAAGCACGTGCGCTGGATTACGTCAAGTTCGCAACGGATACACAGCGTTTGGCGGATCAGTCCAAGTACATCGCTTACGGTCCGGCACGTGCATCTTCTGCACCGCTGGTCGGCAAGCACGCTGACTTGGGTATCGAAATGGCACCACATATGCCAACCGATCCGAACAACGCCAAGAACACCTTCTTGTATAACTACGAGTGGTGGGCTGATTACCGTGACGATCTGGATGCAAAATTCCAGGCATGGTTGTCCAAATAAACTGATTGGTTATGGGGCGCGACCGTGTGTTGCGCCCCATTTCGCTTGAACGAACTTTTCAAAGACTGGGGCGGAAAACGTGACAGAGGTTTTGGCAGCAGATGGACGGCCCCTAAAGGCCTCACTTAACCGCGCCTTGCGCCGTCAGAAGTTGCGCGCGCTGGCCCTGATCGCCCCCTTGCTTATTTTCATCCTGGTATCCTTCGTGATGCCAATCGCTGACATGCTGTTCCGCTCGGTCGAAAACGAGATTGTGTCGGATACTTTGCCGCGTACTGTCAAAGCGCTCGAAGGCTGGGACAGCTCCAGTGGAGAAGCGCCAGGCGAGGCAGTTTTTAACGCGCTTTATACCGATATGGCGCTTGCCACCGAATACAAATCCCATACGCGACTGGGCAGTCGTTTGAATTATGAGCTGACTGGCGTTTCATCGCTGTTTCGTAAGTCCGGTCGCCGCGTGAAGCGGTTTGATACCGACGTATATGCCGATGCTTTCCGCGATGCTGACCCCGCCTATGCCGATCCGGGCCAATGGGCCGCTTGGATGAGTGACGACACCGTCCGCGCCGCTGTGCCTGTAACCGCTGCAACTTATGATGCTTGGGCTAAAATGATCGTGGAGGTCGACAACGACGATCCGGCCAAAGAAGAGCCATGGGATTTTGTCTACACCGCCCTCTATAACGAGGCAGTCGCCGGGGCTTCGCTACCCGTCGCGGTCGATGTTTCGGGGGTGGAGCCGGTTTCGCTGCGCGATCAATTCGTGGAAGTCGATAAGGATTGGCTGGATATTGATGTCTGGCAGACCATCAAGATTTACGCGCCGAAATACACCAATGGCTATTTCCTGAACTCCGTTGATTTGCTTAAAGGCCCAGATGGCGCCGAGGCGCGGCCCGAGAGCGAGAGGATCTATGTTGTGCTGTTTATTCGCACCATGATCATGTCCCTGTCGATCATGGGTATGTGCGTGCTTTTAGGCTACCCGATTGCATGGCTGCTGGCGAACCTGAGGGATCGCACGGCCAACCTGCTGATGATCCTTGTATTGCTGCCGTTCTGGACGTCGCTGCTGGTGAGGACTTCGGCATGGAAAGTGCTGCTTCAACAGCAGGGTGTGATCAATGACGTTCTAGTCTGGATCGGCCTTGTTGCCGATGATGGGCGACTGCAACTGATCAACAACCAGACGGGTACGATCATTGCCATGACGCATATCCTGCTGCCGTTTATGATTTTGCCGCTGTACTCGGTGATGAAAACAATCCCACCTAGTTACCTGCGGGCGGCCAAGTCTTTGGGCGCAACCGACTGGACGGCGTTCTGGCGGGTCTACTTCCCGCAATCTGTGCCGGGGATCGGGGCAGGGTGCATTCTCGTATTCATCCTGTCGATTGGCTACTACATCACACCGGAACTGGTGGGGGGCACCAAGGGTGTCTTCATTTCCAACCGGATTGCCTACCACATTTCCAGTTCTTTGAACTGGGGGCTGGCGGCGGCCTTGGGATCCATCCTGTTGGCAGTGGTGCTGCTTCTCTACTGGGTTTACGACAAGATCGTTGGCATTGATAACGTGAAGCTGGGGGGCTGAGATATGTCTGGATTGCCACCATATGCATCAACCGGCCAGCGCGTCTGGTACTACAGTTTCCGCGTCATTTGCGGGGTGATTTTCTTCTTCCTGATCGCGCCGATCCTTGTGATCATCCCGCTGTCGTTTAACGCGGAGAACTTCTTTACCTTCACGCCGGAGATGCTGGCATTTGATCCTGCGGGCTATTCTACGAAGCACTATCAGGATTTCTTTACCAATTCCGATTGGCAACTGGCGCTACGTAACTCGTTGAAGATTGCCCCTGTGGCAACCATTTTGTCTGTTTCCTTGGGGACTTTGGCCGCCATCGGTCTGTCCCAAAGCCACGTGCCGTTCCGGCGGGCGATTATGGCGGTGCTGATTTCACCGATGATCGTTCCCCTGATCATCTCGGCGACGGGCATGTATTTCTTCTATTCCAACCCCTATATTCCGATCCCGTTCTACGGAAAGCTTGAGCTGCCCTTCACGCTGACGGGTACCTACTGGGGCGTGGTTCTGGCGCACGCAGCGTTGGGTATTCCCTTCGTGATTATTACCGTGACCGCGACCTTGGTGGGCTTTGACCAATCGCTGACCCGCGCGGCGGCCAACATGGGCGCAGGACCGGTTACAACCTTCTTCCGCGTGCAGATGCCATTGATCCTGCCTGGCGTCGTCTCAGGCGGCCTGTTCGCCTTCATCACGTCGTTTGACGAGGTTGTGGTGGTGCTCTTCGTAGGTTCCGCCGGACAAAAGACGTTGCCATGGCAGATGTTCACCGGCCTGCGTGAGCAAATCAGCCCGACCATCCTAGCTGTGGCGACGATCCTGATCGCAGTCTCAGTTGCGTTGCTGTTCGTCCTGGAAATGCTGCGCCGCCGGTCCGAACGCCTTCGTGGGTTGTCTCCGAGCTAGTGATTTCCGAAGCTGTGAGCGAGGATGTTGAAAGTGCCTGACGCGTCCATTGCGATGCTCCTTGTTCAAAACGACGCCGAAGGGGACGTCCTGACCTGCTTTGAAGGGCTGAGTTTTTGGGGTGGCGTTGATCCTGATACGGGGGTGATCATTGATGCTCACCATCCCGATCACGGGGCTTGCCTTGCCGGAAAAATCGTTTTGATGCCAAGCTCGCGCGGGTCGTGCAGCGGCAGTGGCGTTTTGTTGCAATTGGCGCGGAATGGCTGCGCCCCTGCCGCACTCGTGTTTCGCGAAGATGAAGACATCCTGACACTGGGCGCGATGATCGCTGAGCGCCTTTTCGATCGTCCGGTCGCTGTGTTGCGGCTTTCGCCGATGATCTATGATGAATTGTCCAAAGAAACGACCGCAAGAATTAGTGGTGATGAGCTGTTTTTTGGCAGGCAGACGGTGGGTTTATCACACCCTGATCTGGACGAATTGGCCTTGAATGACACCGACCGGGCCATGCTGGCTGGACAACAGGGACCAGCGTTGCAAGTTGCGATGGAGGTCTTGTGCCTGATGGCGGCGGTGCAGGGCGCGCGTGATCTCGTCGATGTGACCCGCGCGCATATCGACGGCTGCATCCTTGCACATGATGCCAATCTCGACTTCGCAGAAAAGATGCTCCAGATGGGCGCGAAGACCCGCATACCCACGACGATCAACGCGATTTCGGTCGACCGTAAAAACTGGTCATCTCAAGGCGTCGTGCCTGATTTTGGCAATAAAGCCAGCCGTCTTGCAGATGCCTATGTGATTATGGGCGCGCGCGCGACCTTTACCTGCGCCCCCTACCTTTTGGACGACAGGCCACAATTGGGCGAGGCCATTGGCTGGTCCGAATCGAATGCTGTGATCTTTGCAAATTCCGTTCTTGGTGCACGAACCGAGAAACACCCGGATTATCTGGATCTGTTTATTGCCATGACGGGGCGCGCCCCGAATACCGGCGTGTACCTGGCCGCCAACCGTGTGCCCGAGTGCGAATTGCGCGTCGCGTTACCCGAGACCTATGATGACGCCCTGTGGCCGATGTTGGGATGGTTGGCAGGTTGCAAATCGCCCAGCGGCATTCCTGTTCTGACGGGGTTGGAGCATGCTTCGCCATCCTCCGACGACCTGAAAGCATTGTGCGCGGCGTTTGGCACGACCTCGGCGGCTCCGATGCTGCATGTCCGCGGTCATACGCCAGAGGGTGAGCGACTGCTCGTGGCCGACGCGGCGGTCTTCGACATTACGTCGCCCGATTTGGCGTTGGTCTGGCAAGAGTTCAATACGGGTGGTGCACAGGTCGACCTTGTCGCGATCGGAAGCCCTCATGCCTCGCTCTCAGAATGCCGGAAGCTCGCACAATTTCTGCATGGAAAGACCTGCGACCCACAGACTGCCATGATCGTAACAGTCGGTCGAAAAGTGTTGGAAGACGCGACGTTGGAAGGCCTTGTTGACGTGCTTCGGCGTGCTGGCGTTCAGGTCATTGCCGATCTCTGTTGGTGCTCGATCACAAAGCCGGTGTTCCCTCCGGATACGAAAGTTCTCATGACCAACTCGGGCAAATACTCCCATTACGCGAATGGTCTGACAGGGTGCGAAGTGCGATTTGGAAGTCTGGAAGAGTGCGCGCAGGCCGCGGTCTCGGGTCATGCGGATACTGAACCCCCGTCATGGTTGCTTTGAACCCAAACGTGGTGATAGGCGGAGAATTTGCGAGCCATGTTCACACTTGTGTTTGCCGTGGCGCATTGTCTTGCAGAGGCCGTCGTAAAGCGCGAAGAGACATTGGAAAGTGCGGCTTGACCTTCGCGAAGGAACGCATGGATTGGGAACAAAATAGGAGCGGCGCGCGTTGAAAGAAAAGCGCGTGTTCGGTCTGGTCGGGTCAAGCACGATTTGATGCCGAGATGCGCTAAAGCGATGGTGGCTTGCGCGCGCCTCGGATAGTCTGGGCCTAGGGTGCAACGTCGATGATCAAGTACAATTTAATTCGTCTCATAACCGCTGGCTTTCTTGGGATGATGTTCCCCGGAACTGCGAGCGCGCTTGAGCGCGTTGATGTGCAGTTGATCGGCAGCGCGGACGCCGAATTGCAGCAAAGCCTGCAGGCAAACTCAGTCCTGAGGGCTTTGGACGGTAATGTAACGACCGGTGATGTAATCACTGCGGCACGGTCGGAATATGCCCAACTCATCGAAGTGTTGTATTCAAAAGGGTATTACTCATCGGTCGTGAGCGTGCTTGTGGATGGTCGAGAGGCGGCGCTCATTGATCCTTTCCGTGAACCGGCGCGCGTGGATGTCGTGCAAATTCGCGTGGAGCCCGGACGTCCTTTCCGGTTTGGAAGAGCCAATATCGGTCCGTTGGTTGACACCAGCCCTTTGCAGTCCGGTTTCAGAACGGGTGCACCCGCGCTTGCAGATGTCGTCCGCAGCACGGTGAAAGAATCCGTCGACGACTGGCGACAGGTTGGCTACGCGAAAGCGGAGGTTGCCGATCAATCGGTGTTGGCACGTCATAAAACAGCACAGCTTGATGTGGACGTAGAGATCGCGACAGGGCGGCGGGCCACCTTCGGTAAAGTCGCGGTGACTGGCGAGACAGCCGTGCGCGAGAAACGCGTCAGAAACATCGCAGGCCTGCCGAGCGGAAAGGTCTTTGACCCCGACGCGGTGAAGAAGGCTGCCGCGCGGTTGCGCAAAGTGGGTACCTTCAAGTCGGTCCAGGTCACAGAGGCCGACGAGATCGCCGAAGACGGCACGCTTGATATGCAGATAAATGTCATAGACAGAAAGCCACGCCGCATCGGTGGCGGGCTGGAGTTGTCCAGTTTGGACGGTCTGACGGTGTCCGGATATTGGCTGCACCGGAACTTTCTGGGCGGGGCAGAACTGTTCCGCATCGACTCCGAGATTGCACAGATCGGTGGAACATCGAGCGGCATAGATTATGCGTTGTCCTTCCGCCTTGAAAAGCCTGCCGTGTATGGCCCCGACACCTTGTTCTTTGCCGAATTCGGGACCTACTACACCGACGAAGAAGACTACATCGAGAAGAAGGTCGAGCTGGCTATCGGTGCTTCGCATGAGTTCGGCGAGCGGCTGACAGGCGAGCTTGGGATCGGGTACAGCTATTCACGAGTGACCGACCTATACGCCACGCCGAATACCAAGCGGACCTTGCAGATGTTCAGCTTCCCGATTTCGCTGACCTACGACGCGCGGGATGACAGGCTGGATGCAACCCAAGGGTTTTATCTGAAAGGTAAAGCGACACCGTTTTACGAGTCAGTTCAGGGCCGAAGCGGGGCACATCTGAGCTTTGATGCACGAGGCTACTATGCTGTTGGTTCGGAAAAGAAGACGGTTTTGGCGGGTAGATTGCAGCTTGGCTCTTTGATCGGCGTGACAGCTCAAGACGCGCCGCCCGACTTTCTATTCTATTCCGGCGGTGGTGGCACGGTGCGGGGCCAACCCTACCAGTCCCTTGCAACACCTGTCGCAGGCGGAACTTTGGGGGGGCGCTCCTTCGCGGGCCTGTCGGGTGAGGTGCGCCAATCCATCACCGACACCATCGGCGTGGTTGCATTTGTGGACGCCGGATATGTCGGCGCGGACAGTTTGGGCAATGGTGACTGGCACGCAGGCGCGGGCTTGGGCCTGCGCTATAAAACACCGGTTGGTCCGATCCGCTTGGACGTTGCGGCCCCTGTTGCTGGTAACACCGGAAATGGCGTTCAGATTTATGTCGGCATAGGGCAGGCATTCTGATGCGGGGTCTTCTTCTTTGCTTGCTGTTTGTGTTTGCCCCGTTTGCGGCGCTCGGACAGCAGGAAAACAGCGATCGCGGCTATATTCAGGGCTTGCTAGAGGACGCATTGTCTAGCGATGGCGGGAAGGTCACGCTTGAAGGCTTCGAAGGTGCGCTCAGTGCGCGCGCGACCGTTGAGCGTATTACCGTTGCCGATACGGAAGGGGTCTGGCTCAGTGCGGATGGTGTCTCTCTGGCGTGGAACCGCTCTGCCTTGTTGCGCGGCCAAATCGAGATTGCCGAAATATCCGTTGAGACAATTGATCTGATCCGGCAGCCGGTCGCTGCAGACACAGCATTACCCTCCCCGGAGGCGAGCGGCGCGTTTTCATTGCCTGACCTGCCTGTGTCGGTCAATGTCGACAGCCTGAAGATCGGAGCCGTCAATGTTGCTGCCGAGATGTTCGGGGAAGCGGCGCAAGTTTCCGTATCGGGAAATGCACGTTTGGCAAATGGTGCCGGGGTTGCTGTTCTTGAAATCGAACGCTTGGATCAAGCAGGGAATTTCAGTCTGGCGGCTGAGTTCGACAACACCTCGCGCGACCTGTTACTGGACTTGAACCTGACCGAACCTGCGGACGGGATCGCGGTAAAACTGCTCAACATACCCGGCCATCCGTCGATCACGCTCACGGTTCAAGGCGATGATCCGGTCACGGATTTCAGTGCGAACATTCTGCTTGCGACCGATGGTGAAGATCGCCTTCAAGGTGTGGTCGAGCTGAAAACGGATGCCGACGGTGGCACCGGCTTTGCAGTGAATTTGAGCGGCGACGTGGCGCCGGTCTTCGTGCCGGAATTCGCCGAGTTTCTTGGCACCAATATCCAGCTAAAGGCGCGAGGGGACCGCTCTGTAGTGGGGGGTATCAACCTTGATGAACTGAACCTCCAAACCGCTGCAATGCAAATACAAGGCTCCGCCGAAATTGGCGCGGATGGCTGGCCAAATAAACTGAAGCTGGATGGTGAAATTGTGCCACCGGACGGCGACACTGTCGTCTTGCCACTCCCGGGGCCTGCGACGTCTGTTAAGCGGGTGGAGCTATTCGGAACATTCGATGCGGAGGCTGGTGAGGCTTGGCAACTTCTGGGACGCGCCAGCGGAGTGGAGCAAGCCGGGCTGCGGCTGGACTTGGCCAAGTTCGACGCTGCTGGCACCATTGAAAAGGCTGCCGAAAGTGTCGACGGAACCTTGCAGCTAAAGATTGAGGGCATCGCTTTACAAGATGCGGCGTTCGCACAAGCTGTCGGGGATCGGTTGCGCGGTGGACTTCTTTTTGAGTGGGCCAATAGCGGCGTGCTGAGTGTGCGTGAAATTGACCTGTCGGGCAGCGACTATGGCCTGACGGGTGAGCTCTCGGTCGATGCGACCGACAGCGTTGAGGCTATAAAAGTCACTCCTGACCTACAGGTGATCGCTGAAGATCTGTCTCGTTTTGCGGGGCTTGCACAGATTGATTTATCTGGTGCTGCGGATCTCGCCGTTGTTGGGGCGCTGGAACCTTTGACGGGTGTCCTAGACCTTAATTTTGACGGGACAACGCGCAACCTTGCCACAGGTGTCGCCCAACTCGACCCGTTGTTGTCGGGTGAGGGCAAGCTGACTTTGGGGCTGTCGCGTAACGAGAACGGATTGAAGGCAGAGCCTCTACGAATAGCGACGGACCACGCAAGCATAGACGCAAACGCCACGTTGCGGACAGACGGAAGCGTGGCCACGTTGCGTGCCAAATTGCCGGATGTCTCCAAAGCTCTCCCTGAGTTGAGCGGTGCTGCCGACCTCACGGTTGAAGCGACGCAAGATGGCGACGTTTGGACCATTGCCACAACCGCGTCCTTGCCCGGCGGGACGCAGGCAGACTATCGCGGCACGGTGCGGGGCTTTAAGGATGGCAACCTTCTTGTCGATGGTACGGTTACAGCAGCTGTCGAAAGGCTGTCGGCCTTCTCCAAGCTGGCAGGGCGGGGGCTTTCTGGTGGGGTAAACCTCGAAGCGTCGGGGAATGCGGATGTCTTGAGAGGCAGTTTCGATTTGACGGCCAGCGGTCAGGCGCAATCTATTGCGTTCGGTCAACCAACGCTCGAGCCATTGCTGAGAGGGGCCACGCGGTTTGATTTTTCCGCAACCCGCGATGTCGCGGGCGTCACACTCATTCGAAGTTTGGAAGTCGACGGCTCGGCCCTTGATGCGCAGGTGAGCGGGAGTTTTGGGCCGGAGGCGGGGCAATTGGACTACCGCGTGTCACTTGCCAATCTGGGCTTGATCGTTCCCGATTTTCCCGGTCCGGCAAATGTGAGCGGTACTGCGGTGAAGCAGCAGCAATCCTGGGCGATTGACGCCTCAGGTCAGGGGCCTGGTGGCGTTGCTGTCGCGGCCAACGGTCGTGTGGCTGAGGATTTCTCGACGGTCGCCGTCGCATTGAACGGCTCGGCCCCTTTGGCATTGATTAATGCGCGTTTGCAGGGGCAAAACCTGACCGGACTTGCGCGTTTCGATCTTCAGGTGAACGGACCACCGGCGTTGCAATCCGTATCCGGCCAAGTGAACATTGTTGACGGCCGCTTAGCCATTCCGTCGCGAAGCACGGCCCTTAACCAAATCAATGGGCAAGTCCGGCTCTCTGGTGGGCAGGCGCAGCTGTCGTTTGATGCGGGCGTGTCGACCGGAGGCAGTGTAACGCTGAGCGGCCCAGTGTCACTGACATCGCCCTATAACGCCCAATTAACTGCCGACCTTCAGCGCGTCACTCTGCGCGATGCGTCCCTGTTCGAAACCACGCTCGGGGGGCGCTTGACTGTCAACGGAGCGCTGATTGGTGGAGCCACAATCGGCGGTGTGATCGATGTCGAAACGGCGGAGATCAGGATCCCGCAATTTGGTCCCTCCTATTCCGCACTGGAAGGGTTGCGCCACTTGAACCCGTCGCAAGATGTCCGCCGAACGCTTCGCTTCGCCGGGTTGGACAAGGAAAGCGATGCCGTGGAATCAAGCACTCCGGGTTTTCCGCTGAACCTGACCTTGCGTATTCCTAGCCGCTTGTTCGTACGCGGACGGGGGTTAGATGCTGAACTGGGCGGCACTTTGGGCCTGACAGGTACCACCAATAACGTGAACCCTGTCGGTGGATTTGATCTGATCCGTGGTCGTCTGGATTTGTTGGGAAGGCGGCTAAATCTGACCGAAGGATCTGTGCGATTGCGTGGTGACTTTGATCCGGTGATCAAGTTCGCTGCGACGTCTCAGGTCGAGGATGTGACGGTCGGGCTGTTATTGGAAGGCTTGGCATCCGAGCCGGAAGTCACAGTAACCTCGTCGCCAGAGCTGCCAGAGGAGGAAGCGCTGTCCCTGTTGCTGTTTGGACGCGAAGTCACGCAAATTTCGGCATTTCAGGCCGTGCAATTGGCCTTAGCCGTCCGGACGCTTGCGGGGCGAAGCGGGACCAGTCTGACCGACGGCATCCGCGACAAGCTAGGTGTCGACGATTTGGATATCGGAACCGATGCGGACGGCAACACGCAAGCGAAAGTGGGCAAGTATATCTCTGACAACATCTACACAGATGTCACCGTCAAGAGTGATGGAGAAAGCCAGATCAACCTCAACCTTGAGGTCAGCCCGACAGTAACTGTTCGCGGCCGCCTGAGCAGTGACGGCGACACGGGGATCGGTGTGTTCTTCGAGAAAGACTACTAGCGTGTGAAATGAGACCGCCCCTATCCCAACGCGCCATATGGTGGCACAAGGTTAGAGGTGGAGTCTCTGGCGGTCGGCACGCGCTGATGTAATTGAGGTTCTTGATCAACTCGAAAGGTAGCCCCCGATATGGCGGATCTTCAGCGAAAACCATGCGGCACCCACGGCAAGGTGCATGACATCACGCCTGAATCGGCTGGCTGGCGCTATGTCGGGTTTGCGCTTCATCGCTTGCGGGCCGGTGAACGCATCGCGGAAGCGACGGGTGATCGCGAGGTGATCCTTGTCATGGTTGAAGGAAAGGCCGCGATACAAGGCGCTGAACGGGATTGGGGCGTTTTAGGGGACCGGATGAGCGTGTTTGAAAAAACACCGCCGCATTGCCTTTATATGCCGAACGGAACCGATTGGGCGGCGGTGGCTGAAACCGAGTGCGTCATCGCTGTCTGCTCCGCACCCGGGAAGGGCGGGCATGAAGCGCGTCGGATCGGGCCGGATGGCATCACACTGACAGAGCGCGGCAAAGGCACCAACACACGCCACATCAACAACATCGCGATGGAGAACGAGGACTACGCGGATAGTTTGCTCGTGACCGAAGTATTCACGCCTGCGGGACACTGGTCCTCCTATCCCAGTCATCGCCACGACGAGGATGACTACCCACGAATTACTTACCTCGAAGAGACCTATTACCACCGGCTAAACCCGGCCAACGGGTTCGGTATTCAGCGCGTTTATACCGACGACGGGCAGCTGGACGAGACGATGGCGGTGGCCGATGGGGATGTGGTTCTGGTGCCGCGTGGACACCATCCTTGCGGCGCGCCCTATGGGTTCGAGATGTACTATCTGAATGTGATGGCCGGGCCGCTTCGGAAATGGCGCTTCCTACCAGCACCGGAGGTGAAGTGGATAATGGACCGAGACGCCTGAAGGCATCGAGAATGGCCTAAAACTCCACGTGGCGAGCCGTCGGGATTTGGGACAGGAAGCCTCTCAGGCTCTCTTTGCTGATCGGCTTTTCAAGCAGCCGCAGCGACAGGCGCTTGCATGTGTCCTTCAACTCTTTGGAGCGGTTGGCTGACACGATGGCGGTTGGGACGTCCCGATAATCGGCGGACAGGGATTCGTAGAATTCGGTGCCCGTCCGACCGTAACCGAGGTGATAATCCAAAAGCATCGCATCGGGTATCAGTTCGATTTCATGAAGCAGGGCGGTCGCTTCTTCGGCGCTATGTGCATGGATAACGGATGCGCCATGGCCCTCGATCATCATCGACATGGCACTTGCCAGCTGGGGGTCGTTTTCGACAAGCATGAACAAGAGGCCGTGCAAGTTTTTTGCGTCTCGGGATGGAGAGAATTCTTCAGGCTGCGTGCGCTCCGTTTTCGCGTCGTTGACTGGAACCATCAGTGAAAAACAACTCCCGACACCTGGTGCGGACCATAGGTTCAACTCGTGATCCAGACCTTTACAGGCACGCTCAACAATCGCCAAACCCAGCCCAAGACCCGCTTCCGAGTTGGTGGCATCAAGCCTGTGGAACTCTTGAAAAATCGTACGCTGTTCGCTTTCTGGGATGCCACGTCCGGTATCCCAGACTTCGATTTTTGCACGCTCCCCCACGCGTCTTACACCGACAAGCACTCGGCCTTGGTTAGTATAGCGGATCGCGTTGGATACGAGGTTTTGAACGATCCGACGCAGATAGCCCGGGTCGCTGCGCACGCTCAAATCGCAATCTACGATCCTAAGCTCGATGCCCTTTTTGTTCGCCAATGGCGACAACTCGTCACGAAGCGGGGCGAAGATGCGCGACAGGTTGAGCGGCTGAACTTTAAAGACCGCTTTGCCTGCGTCGAGTTTTGAGATGTCGAGCAAGGCCTCAATGATTTGCTCCGCGCCCATCAAAGCGGTTTCGGTTTTTGCGATAACCTCCAGCGCCTCCGGATTTTCAACCTTGTCGGGCAACGAGGAGATGAAGAGCTTTGCTGCGGAAAGCGGTTGCAAGAGGTCGTGGCTTGCCGCTGCCACGAACCGGCTTTTGGAGGCATTGGCCCGCTCGGCCTCCGCCAGTGCAACACCCAGTTCCTGAGTGCGATCCTGAACGCGGCGTTCAAGAAACTCGTTCATCTCATAAAGCGCCCGCGCGGTTTCACGCTCTGCAGTGACGTCCGTGAAGCTGATCACAAACCCGCCATCCGGCATTTCCTGCGCGAAGACGTTGAAAATTTGATTGCCGCCACGACTAACTTCGAACGCCATGGGCCGACGCCTGATGGAATGGTTGGCCCATTTGCTGAGATGCTCGGCGTCAAATCCGTCATGGAAAACCAGATCATCCCGTAACCGGTCCAACAGCGTGGAAAATTCCATACCGATCGCTGCACGCCTGCGCGGGGGGGCGAGCATACCGTCCATTTTCTTGTTCCAGCCGACAAGAATTTGGTTGTGGTCGAAGATGCAGACGCCTTGATTTAGGTGGTCCAGCGTGGCTTGAAGCATTTTGGCTTGCTGGTCGCGCATCTTGTCGCGTTCCTGACGCTCCATGCGGATGATGTCGGTCACATCGGTTTGCAAGATGACGGTGCCGCCCCGGGACGTCCGGTGTTCGCTGACTTGCAACCAACGGTCCCAGAGAAGTTGGACGTTAAACACCACATGCTCGTCGCCGTGGCGCTGCATCCGTAGCTGAGCCCATTCTTGGGGCTGCTGGCCCTCAGGCAGTGCAAGAAAGCGACTGCTGGAGATCAAAGAGACATAGTTTTGAAACGGAAGTCCTGCGACCAGCCGTTCCTCAATATCCAGCAAGTCGCGACAAAAACGACTGTTGGAGAGAACCAGCCGATCTTCGGTGTCAAAGAGCGCGAAGCCTTCGTTGATCGTCTCGATCGCTTCGGTCAGGTTGGCGCGCGCGGTTTCTGTTTCAAGGTTCGCGATCTCGAGGCGGGCGTTTGAATCTTGAAGTAGATCAAGCGTTCGCTCCAGCGCCCGCGTGCGCTCGCGAACTTGCGTCTCCAGCAACGCGGCGCGTTCGAACTGTTGATAGGCAAGGCCGGACTGCTCGTTCTTTTGCTCTACACGCCGCATGAGAGACTGCGCGATCTGCAACAGCTTCTCGTTCTGGCGCTCGACTGAATCGGCGGGGTTAATCAACGACATCTGAGGTCACTCTGAAGATGACTCGGTGTGGTAGAAGGCCACGCCGCTCATCGTATGGTTCACGTGCAAAGGCCCAATCTGTTCGCCATAGGTCGAAAATCCCGTCACCCGATGGGAGGACAAAATATCGGAAAGCTCTCGGCTCATCTGCGTTTGCTCGGCCTCGATCCGGCGCAAGATGCAATCGCATCCGATAATGTTGGCAGGAACACCGTCCTTGGACAGGTCTTCCATCTTGCGGCGCAGGTGTTCGGCCATGTTGTCCGGCTTCGCGACGGTCAGAACCATTCCTTCGTCGATAGCAGAGAAGAAAACCAGTTCACCCGCGTCGTTTACTTGCTGGATCGCCCGAACATGATGGGTGCCACCGATCCGCACCACGACAGGATGCGAGGCAAAGGTGAAGCGGTCGAGCTGTTCGGGGTCCTTGCCGACAATTCGCGCGTATTCACGAGCGGCGGGTTCTGCGTTGATAGACTTAACGATGCGTCGGTCCGGATCAGCTTCGGTCACCACCATTTGCCGTTCGGTGGGTACAAGGTGGTCAAGGCTGAAGACGCGAGCTTTGTGACGGCTTCTCATCAAGGTCAGTACAGCTGCATTGCTGGAAATTTTGCCGTTCAGGGCTACGAGTGTCTCGCCGAAATCAATCCCGTCGCCGGCCGAGCCGCCAAAAATTGGCATGTCGCGCAGGGCAGGGGAGATGGTCGCGGCCAAGGTGTCTTCGCTAAGTGACAGCCCGTCGACCACAAGGAAGGCAAAGCCGTGTTCCATGTCGGGATTCAGCTCTTGCAAGGCAACACGTTCCAACGCGATACGGTCGATGAGGGGCTGGGCGTGCAGGTCTTGGATACCTTCAATCAATAGGGATTTGGTTGCAAACCCAGACTTTGGAAAACCGATCGCAACGATGAGCCCTTCGTCATACCCGGTGTTGCCAATCTCTCCGGCGGTCGTACAGGCCAGAACATCCGTATCGGGAAAACACCGTTCGGCTTCGGCAACCACATAGCTGAAATCCGCAAGGGGGCTGACGAACAAGGCCACTGCGCTAAAAAGGGTCGACCCAAGTTCTTTGAGTATCTGCGTCACGGGAGACGTGTTCGTCCATGGCACTTGCGCAGTACACAAAATGCCCGAAGGAGCACGGTCCTTCAATGCGGTTACGTCTGCAGTCCCACCGTCAACCAACATGTTGAATTAATCTCCCTGAGCCCGACGATACGGCGCTCAATCAGAGCTTGGCAAGACCCTTGCAAATTTCGCATCCTGCGCCACCAATACGGCCTGTGTTCTGCTTTGAACGCCGAGTTTGCGCATGATCGCAGTGACATGAGCTTTGACCGTGGTCTCCGCAATCGACAGGTCGTAGGCGATCTGTTTGTTGAGCTTGCCCTCACAGATCAGCTCCAGAATACGGGCCTGTTGATTGGTCAGTGAGGAAAGGCGTGAGACGGTTTCACCGGTTTCCTCGGAAGCGTTTCCTTCAACGAAACCGGAAGGCTTGTATATGCCGCCATTTGCGATGTGCTCTATCGCCTCTTTGAAGATCGAGCGGCGGCTATGTTTTGGAACAAAGCCCGAAGCACCGGCAACGATGGCACCGTTGATGATCGAGTTGTCAGTCATAGAAGATACGATCACGACCGGTGATTTTTCGGCGCGCCGCTTTAAGCGCATCAGCCCGTCAAGGCCGCTCACGTCTGGCAGGTTGAGGTCAAGCAGGATCAAAGAAGGTGGTGTTTGCCCGTCGAGCCGTTGAAGCGCGGCTTCAAGGCAATCGGCCGTAACGACTTCGCTGAAATCCGCGACCGACTTCAGCGTGAGTTCCAACGCGTCGCAAAAGAGGGGGTGATCATCAATGATCAAAGCCCAGCCTTTCTGCAATTGCTGTTTGATAGGTTCAGATGTGGGCAAGCCATGTGGTGTCATGGGGGTAGACTAGCGCGTTGGCATGGTCTCGGTCACTTGCCAAAAGGTCTTAGTCTAAGAAAAGAAAGACGCCCCCTAAATTGAAGGAGGCGTCCAATGTTTTTTGATCGGTTTATTTAGCCGCAAGCTGTGCGGGCAGACGGAATGTCCACAGCAGACCACCTTGGTTGAGGTAGTTCACCTTCTTGGCGACTTCACCACCCCAAAGCGGGACAGCGCCGCCCCAACCGGAGATCACGGTGACATATTGCTCGCCATCCTGTTCCCAGGTGATGGGCTGGCCGACAATTCCGGAGCCTGTCTGGAAGGACCAAAGCTCCTCGCCTGTCTCGTCATCAAATGCGATGAAGTTCCCTTCTGGCGTGCCGGTGAAGACAAGACCGCCTGCGGTTGTCATCACGCCACCCCACAGAGGAGCGTCGTTCTTGAACTCCCACTTGATTTCACCCGTGTCGGGGTCGATGGCCTTCAAGCTGCCGATGTGGTCCTCGTAGTTTGGCTTGATGGTGAAGCCGGAACCCAGATAGGCAGCCCCTTTTTTGTAGGTGATCGGCTCGTTCCAGATATCCATGCCCCATTCATTGGAAGGCACATAGAACAGGCCGGTCTTGGGCGAATGCGCCATTGGCATCCAGTTCTTGCCACCAAGGAAGGACGGGGATGCGAAGACAACCTCGCCTTTCTTGCCATCTGCTGCTGCCGTTGGGTCGCCCGGGCGGCCCTCTTCGATAAAGATTGGACGACCGGTGTCGTCGATGCCTTCCGCCCAAGTGATGTCTTTCACAAATGGCACAGCCGAGACGAATTTTCCGTCCTCGCGGTTCAGCACATAGAAAAAGCCGTTCCGGTCAGCCGTGGCCCAACGCTTGTTGTCGGAACGGTCGGTGTAGGCCACCACTTCGTTCACGCCGTCATAGTCCCAGCCTTCGCGTGGGGTGGTCTGGTAGTGCCACTTGATCTCGCCCGTTGCAGGGTCGATGCCGATGCGGGAGGCGGCATAAAGGTTGTCGCCCTTGTTGCCCTCGACCGGTGTGCCAGCGTTCCGAAGGTGGCTGTTCCACGGGGCAGGGTTGCCTGCACCAAACACCAAGGTGTCCGTGTCGGCATCGTAGGATCCGCCAAGCCATGTGGCCCCGCCGCCAGTCTTCCACATGTCACCAGGCCAAGTCGCGTTCAGCTCACCCGTCATGGTGGATTCTTCACCGTTCAGGGTGCCCATGTGCCCTTCGATCACGGGGCGCGTCCAAACCAGATCACCCGTTTCCGCGTCGCGCGCTTGCACTTCGCCAACGATGCCAAATTCACCGCCGGAGTTGCCGGTGATGACCAAGCCTCTGACGATCAGCGGCGCTGCGGTGTAGCTATAACCCGCTTTGTAGTCAGCAATCTTTTTGTTCCAGACGACGTCGCCGGTCTTCGCGTTCAGCGCGACCATTCGGGCGTCAAGCGTGCCGAAATAGATGTTGTCGCCAAAGATCGCGGCACCACGGTTTACAACGTCACAGCAAGGCAGGATGCCTTCAGGCAGGCGGGCGTCATATTGCCAGATTTCCTTGCCTGTCTTGATGTCGATCGCATACATCCGCGAATATGATCCGGTGATATACATCACCCCATCGTGCACCAAAGGTTGTGTTTCTTGCCCGCGCTGCTTTTCGCCTCCAAGCGAAAAGGCCCACGCAGGAACCAGATTTTTGACGTTGTCTTTGTTGAGCGTTTCCAGAGGCGAGTAGCGTTGCAGATGGCGCCCCATACCATTCGTCAGCACATCGCCAGTAGACGCCGTGTCGTTCAGAAGCATTTCTTCGGTGACTTCCGCATGTGCAACACCTGTTGCCAAAACTGCGGCTGTCACGGCCATTACGAACCTGTTCATTGTGGTTCCTCCCTTTGCCGTTCCAATAAGGTCGCGCACCAATTCAGAGCGCAGACCGACCCGAGGGTGAGTATTCTTAGAAAGACTGTTTCTAGATATTGAACATTGGTCGTAAGACCCCAAACGCCTTGACACAGAGAGGCGGCATCTTGATTTTGATGCGACTCACAGGCGCTCGGCGCGGGTAGCCCTAGGCAGCCGCGCCGAATTTTAATCGCCGCTTCAGTTCTTTAGCGTGGCCAAATAGGACAAGATGAAGTCTTGAACGGTGCGGTCGGTGATGCCGACGTGACGCATTTTCGTGCCGGGCATGAAGCCTTGGTTGTCTTCCATCCAAGCCCTGAGGGCGGCGGGCGTCCAAACGATTGGAGCATTGGCGAGCGTTTCTGAATACTCGTAGTCGGCCACAGTACCAGCATGCCGTCCAATAATGCCGATCAGTGTAGGGCCATAAGACGGGTCTGATGAATTGTCCGCGTGGCACCGATGACACTCGGCATCGAACAGGGTTTTACCCGCTTCAACCTTTACGTTCTCGTAGGCGGCTCCGGCGAAAGCTGCGCTGCTTGCAAGCCCTGCCGCAAAAGCGAGGCTGCTAAAAAACTGTGTGCGTCCCATATCAAATCTCCTGTTTAGGTCATGTAAGGGATGCACCTGTCTGGGATGCGCTAAGTTGATCTGCATCAAGCTCTCGGTGGTTCTCACGTTGTCCTTTGGTCGTATTTCAGCAGGGCTGACCAGTGGTAGTCTTGCTACAAACGGGAGGCATACATGACATTCTTTAACTCGCTCGGTGGCGCTATGGTCGCTGCCCTTTTGACGACGGCAGCTTGGGCAGAGGCCCCGGCATTGCGGGCTGCCGTTTTGAAGTTTGGCACCGTGAATTGGGAGCTGAACACGATCAAACAACACGGGTTGGACGCCGCGAACGGCTTTGATCTACAGGTGCAAGGCGTGGCGGGCAGTTCCGCCGCGCAAGTCGCGTTTCAGGGCGGTGAGGCCGATGTGATCGTCTCCGACTGGCTTTGGGTCGCACGGCAAAGGGCGTCGGGGAAAGACTATGTGTTCATCCCGTATTCCAAGGCGGTAGGCGGTTTGCTGGTCGGCAAGGACAGCACAGCGCAAACACTTGCAGACCTAAAAGGAACCAAGATCGGTATCGCCGGTGGACCTTTGGATAAAAGCTGGCTGATTTTGCGCGCCTACGCCGAAAAGAACTACGGTATGGATTTGGCTGCAGAGACCGAGCAGGTTTTCGGCGCCCCACCGCTGATCTTCAAAACAGCACTGTCTGGCGAGACCGCCGGTGCGATTAATTTCTGGCACTTCATGGCGAAGATGGAAGCCGCAGGGATGCGCAAACTGGTGGACGTTGCAGATGCAGCCAGCGATCTGGGGCTCGACCCCAACACGCCGCTTTTGGGCTATGTTGTGAAAGGCGAATTGCTAAGGAACCACCCTGATCTGGTTAACGGGATGGCTGCGGCGTCGCGCGCCGCCAAAGAAATCCTAGCCGAGGACGACGCCGAGTGGGACCGCTTGCGCCCGAATATGAACGCGAAGACGGATGCCCAGTTCGAAGCGCTCAAGGCAGGCTTCCGCGCGGGCATACCCGACGCGGGCCCCGTTGACGAGAAGGCGGCAGCCCGCATGCTCGCGCTTATGGTCAAGCTAGGGGGCGAAGACTTGTTGGGCAAAGCAACAGAGTTGCCCGAGGGCACGTTTTTGCAGAGCGGCAACTGATGTGCTGCGCGCGGTGACCAGCCTCACCAGCTCACAGCCGGACACAACGAGACCGGTTTTGGATTTACAGGTAACCTCGCTGGATTTGGGAGGCTTGCCGATTTTGGGAGTGTTCTCGCTTCAGGTCAAGCGAGGCGAGACGCTGGCATTGGTGGGGCCATCCGGCATCGGCAAGACGTCCCTCCTGCGGATCATTTCCGGATTGGAACGCGACTATGGCGGTCAGTGCCATGTAGAAGGTGTGGTTGCGATGGTGTTTCAAGAGCCAACCGTGCTGCCGTGGCGATCGTTGCGCGACAACATTCGCATCGCGACTGGAGTCTCGGTGGCTGAAGCGGATCAGGCATTGGCGGATGTCGGTCTTGCGGGCAGGGAAGATGATTTTCCGTCGCAGTTATCCCTTGGGCAGCAACGGCGCTTGTCACTGGCCAGAGCTTTTGCAGTCAAGCCAGACTTGTTGCTGATGGATGAACCCTTCGTATCACTCGACCCCGAGTTGGTTGAGGAGATGATGGAGCTGTTTGCCACTCTGAGGGCAGCGCATCAGGTGACGACAATTCTGGTCACCCATGTCGCGGAGGAAGCCCGAAAGCTCGCCAGCCGCATCGTTACTTTAGGGGGAACGCCAGCCAAGGTGATCAGCGATGTTCAGAACAAGGGCGCGTATTTCCAATTGTCGGCGTCCGGCGTTACTTCGTCCAAATCATAGTCGGCACCTTGCAGTCGCTTCGCAATCTGCAGACCGTCATTGGCCGCCTCGTCGACGTACTGACGCCCAAGGTCTTCATTCCGGTCAACACCGTGGCCACGGATTAAACCGATACCATAGTTGAACTTGCCAACAGGATCCCCGGCATCGGCCGCGCGCTTGTCCCATGCGGTGGCGGCGTCCGGATTGTAGTCACCACCAAGCCCGTTGTTTTCCAGCTGGCTCATCCACGTCATCGCACCGGTATATCCCGCCTCCGCGCATTGTTTGAAGAACTTGCGCGCAAGATCGTGGCTTCCGGATTTGGTGACGTAGTAGCCCATCGCGCAAGTTACCGTATCGGTCATTCCCAGCTCTATTTTACGCTTGAGCATGCCAATCCCCGTGTCTTGCGGGTTCAGTGTTCCGTGCTGTCCCTCAATGGTCCTAGAAGCTGTTTCTGCCGAGAGGGCAGACATTGGAACAAGCAGGCAAGCAGCAATGACGACAAGTCTGTTCATTTGAATATATCCCGAGTTGTTGCGGTTAGAATAGCAAACCTCGCCTGAAACCTCACCCATGTCGTGGTCGTAGGATAGGTCAGCCTCTGCGACTTATTCCGGTTCGGGCGGGATTATATCCCCACAGCGCAGCTGCGGTGAACATGATTGTCACGAGCACTGTCCAAAGGAAGGCAGGCCCGTTGAAGCTGGCGTAAAGCGCGAAGCGGATCAGCTCCACGGCGTGTGTAAATGGATTAAGCGCGCAAATTGTGTAGAGCAGTTTCGAGGACTCCGCCATTTTCCAAAGTGGGTAAAGTGCGGAAGAGAGGAAGAACATCGGGAAGATCACAAAGTTCATCACGCCAGCAAAGTTTTCCAATTGCTTGATGAAACTCGACAAAAGCAGGCCAAGCGCCCCAAGCATGACCCCAGCCACGACCAGCGCGGGCAGGACCGTGACATATCCGATCGCAGGCATGGTGATACCGAAAGCGGCTGCGATCGCCAGAAAGGCATAGGCTTGCAGAACCGAGATGATGGTGGAGCCGAGGAGCTTGCAAAACAACAACCACCATCGTGGCAACGGGCTGGTCAGAAGGAGTTTCATCGAGCCCATTTCGCGATCGTAAACCAAACTAAGAGAGGATTGCATCCCGTTGAAAAGAAGGATCATTCCGCATAATCCGGGCACGATGTAAGTCTCGTAGGTGATGTAGGTCTGGTAGGGTGGAATAATGCTCAGGCCAAGTGCGGCGCGGAACCCTGCGGCGAACACCAACAGCCAGATGAGCGGGCGAACGAGCGCTGCAATAAATCTCTCGCGTTGGTGGATGAAACGCAGCGCCTCGCGGGTAACGATGGCGCGCAGGGAGGTCAGGTAAGCGCTCATACAGGCGCCGCGGTGAGGTCCAGGAACCTGCTTTGCAGCGGGGCTTTGCCGCTTATGTCACGCGCTGTTCCATCGGCCAGAATATGTGCTTGATGCAGGATGATCAGCCGGTCATCATCGCGCACTTCATCGGTAAGGTGGGTCGCCCAAAGGATTGTTGTGCCGTCAGCGGTCAAATCATGAACGTGACTTGTGATGGACGCCCTTGCGGCAGCGTCAAGTCCTACCGTTGGCTCGTCAAGCAGCAAAACCATGGGGTTATGGATCAAAGCTCGTGCGATTTCGGCGCGGCGTTTGTGGCCACCGTTTAACGTGCGGGCCTTCTCGTCGGCGCGTTCCAGCATGCCTAGACGGTCCAGCGATGCATCGATGCGCCGCGTTGCGTCTGCGCCGGATATGCCGTGAAGTGCTGCGAAGTAGGACAGGTTCTGGCGCACTGTCAGGTCTAGATCCAAAGTGGTTTGCTGGAAGACAATACCAAGCTGTGCCAATGCCTTGCGCGGCGAACGTGACAGATCGTGACCTGCGATCTCTATATGCCCGTTCGGTGACACGAACAGACGCGTCAGCAGGTTGAACAGCGTAGATTTTCCGGCTCCGTTCGGACCCAGAAGGGCGCAGAACTCGCCGGTCTTCAACTCGAAACTCACCTCGTTCAACGCGATCTTCGCGCCGTAGTGGTAGCTAAGATTAGAGACTTTCAGTCCAGTCATTCGATGGTGATTTCAACGCGTTGGGTTTCGCCAGTCGTTCCCGGTATTTTCAGGTAGTAACGCCCCGGCTTGATTGCCACGAACCCTATTTCCATTTCCCCTGCCTCGTCAAATTCGATGCTGTCGAGGCCGAGAGGGCGGATTTCCAATCCTTCCACCACGATTTCGTCGACCCAGATCGCCCGAAAGAACTCGGGGCCAACCAAAGCCAGTTCCTGCGACCCGTCACCTTGTATCTCGAACTCGTAATACGTGCCGGACTTCAGCACCCACGGGGCATCGGATAGTGGCACGCCTGATGACAGGATGATCGGTGGCAGATCTTCTTTGTTCTTGCCGGATAACAGGCCAGCTGCACCAAAGCCTTCCGCATATACTGCCGAGGTGGTGAGGATTAATGCCAAGAGAGCTGAGCGCATGGAGATTCCTTTCGGAGTTGCTGCGAAAGTTTAGGAGCGTGGTCCCTAGGGGCGAAATGCAGCACCCCAAGGGAATCGACCGACCTTGATGGATTTGAGTGCTTTGCGTGAAGCGACGTCAACAACGGTGACGTCGCCGGACACGCCGTTTGTCGTGAACAGTCGCGACCTGTCGGCGTTAAAGGCCATATGCCAGACGCGGCGGCCGACAAGGATGTAATCTTCGACCTCATAGGTCTCGGCATTCACCACGGCGAGGTGATTTGAGGGGCCGAGGGCAACGAAGGCGTATGTGTCGCCTTCGGTGAATTCGAAGCCGACTGGTTGAACGCGATCAGGATGAACGCCTTGAACCTCAAAGCTGATTTTCGCCTTCTCGGTTTGCGTCGCCACATCGAAGACGGTGATCGTGCCGCCAATCTCCGAGCTAACCCACATCTCGGAGCCGTCCTTGACGAACTCGGCGTGACGCGGGCGGCTGTCGACCAAGGTATTTGCAAATAACTGCTGGGTCGTGGTGTCGATCCAATGTGCCATATTCGTGGTCTCGGAGGTGGTGATCGCGACCATGCCATCGGGGGAAACAGCCATTCCTTCCGGCTCCACGCCGACGTCAATTTGCGCAACGACCTTGCGGCTTTCTACGTCGACCACCGTGGTAATCGCATCGTCTTCATTGGCGATGTAGAGATGTTTGTCATCAGGGTGCAGGACGAATTGTTCAGGGTCTTCGCCGGACGGAAGGTCGTGGAGGATTTTGCCAGTGTTCGGGTCCATGACTTGCACCGCGTCACTGTCTGATGCGCATATATAAACGCGTGAAAAGTCCTTGGAGAAGGTAATCCCCCTCGGGCGCTCGCCCGTCTCGTAGGTTTGGATGACCTCCAAGGTTTCGGTTGAGATCACCGAGACGGTATCGTCTTTCTCGTTTGTGACCCAGATTTCACCGGCGTGGGTCGTCGTTGAGCAGAGCAAGAAGGCGGTGCCGCCTGCGATGACATGTTTTGAGATGGGGAGCATTATTGGAAGGCCTCGCATTGGCTTTCGGGGCGATCGAGCCCCAGTGAATCAAGTTCGTTCGTTTGGTGCAGAAACCCTTCAAGCGGGGCTTGGGCCACCAAGGCGCGCGGGTGGGCGATGGCGATCGGTTGGCGTAGTTGCCCGTTCCATGCGCGATAGGTGAGCGGGCGGCCTTTGAAACCGGCAAGCTCGAAACTGTCAGACAGAATGTAGCTCCGCAGCGTGTCGGGGTCCGCGCTATTGGTGCGTGTCACGGCTTCGCCTAGGCTGCGCATGGCGGCCCAAGCGGCATAGTCTTGCGTAGCCATGTCGCGCGCATGGGCGTCCGAGAAACGGCTTTGTAGTTGCGCAGCACCCCACTGCTCGATCACGGGGGACCACGTGACGGCAGACAAACCTTCGGAGCCCACGACAGGGCGCGCCTGCCAAGTGTTATACAAAACGTAGCGGCCGAAATCGTGCAGCTCGTCCGCCACGATCAAGGCGTCGTAGTCGCCGAGGTCCTGCGTGAACAAGGGAATTTCCTGAGACGCCGTGCGACGCATGTCGGCATCAAACGCCCAAGACTTTTCTTCGGATAGCGCCATTCCGAACTTCTTGAGAGAGCGCCGCATGGCTTCGGCATAGGCTTGGTCTTGCGCATAGCTGCCGAAGATCATCACCAGATCGTTCCAGCGTCTTTGGACGAAAAACTGCGCCAACGCGTCGGTGCGCATCGCGTGAGAAGGTAAGCTGTGCAGAAGGTTGGCGCGACACTCTGTGTCTCGCAATGACAGCTCTCCCGCTGAAGTGTTGAACAATATGGCGCCCTGCGCCTCGGGCAGGTCCGCGATTGCGGCGAGCGTCTCGGCGGGGGCGTCCAATAGAATGAATGAGGTCGATTGCAGGAGATCGCGGGCGGGCTCTAAAGGATCTTCTCCAACGGACACTTGGACTTCGATCAGGCTATAACCATGACCAAGAAACTTGCCGGTCGTCAGGTTGTCTTGGAGACCAGTCTGTGCGCCTGCCAAGCCAAGGTTGGCAGGAACCGGGTCGAGATTTGACAGCGTCGGGGGGCGGTGCGCTTCGACACTGAGATACCCAACATCCAGTGCAACGTCAGCTGTTGCGCCTTGCCCGCAAAGCAAGGCCGTTGTCAAAATTATGACCCGATGCATAGAATGTCCTCCCTTACCGTCGAGGCTAGCAAGCCATCTACGAGCGGTCGAATGAGACTTTGGTCGCGAAGTCCGGCGGACCACAACCAAAGTCCAATACCGCAAAGCATCTGGCCTGTCTTAAAAGCAGGGAAAGGGAATTGCGCCGTTCTGGGAGGATAGGAATGCACAACGCTTCGTTCAAAGGTTTATTGACTGCAGGGGCCATCTTTGCGGCAACCACTTTGGCCTATGCACATGGGGATGTGAACCCGCAGCCCGTTGACACCGCCGGCTTGCCGGAGACGGGCGAGGAATGGTTGACAGAAAACCCTTACCGAGCCTCCGAAGTCGGGGAGGAGGTTTGGCAGAAAGCCGTCGAGATCGGCTCTTCCGGTTACAACCAGAACTGCGCGCGCTGCCACGGTTTGGAGGTGGTTTCAGGTGGTTTGGCCCCGGATTTACGGTTCCTTGAGGCTGAAGAATACGGCGACGAATGGTTCGTCGAGCGGTTCCGCACTGGTTATACCCAAAACGGCATTACCAAAATGCCGGCATTTGGTGAGTTGCTAGGGCAAGACGCTGCATGGGCCATCCGCACTTATATTGAGACCCGTCCGGACAGTGATGCGATGGAAGAGGTTTCGGACGAACTCAAGGAACTGCGTGATCAGTTGGCAGGCTATGCGACCGACACGAGTGGCGCAGACGCAGATGCGATCAGATCGCGCCTGACGGAAATCGCAGGCAGCATCGAAACCCTATCAGGCGCACCTGTTGCTGACTCGGTCGCATATCGTGCGGCGAACCTCATTGATGGCACACCTGATGCCTATAAATCGGCAGCGGAAACGCTGACCATCGGCCTATCTGCAGCGCACTGACAATGATGCGTGGCGTAAAGCGTTTCTCCCTGGTGGTTGTGGGCCTGCTCTTGGCGGGGCAGGTCCACGCTGCTGATCCCTGCGCAGATTATGTCCCGCAGGAGCGCCCGCAAAATGTCGGACGCGATGTTGTCGGGCAAGATCTAGATGTGCTGCAGGATCAAGGTCACATGCTTTTCGCCGTTTATGCAGACTATCCACCCTACAGTTGGGAGGAGGCTGGCAAGGCGAAAGGCGTAGATGTCGAGATCGCCAAACTGATCGCGGCAGATTTGGGCATTGAGGCGCGGTTTAACTTCGTCGCAGCCGGTGAAAACCTAGAAGCCGACCTGCGCAACAATATCTGGGTGGGGCCGATCGTCGGGGGACGCGTTTCCAACGTGATGATGCGGATCCCGTATGACAGTGCTTTCAAGTGCCGCGTAGAGCAGGTGGTGTTCACGGGGCAATACGCGTCCGAGTCCATCGCGATTGCCTATGACAAAAAGAGCTACCCTGACGAAAAACCTGTGCCTGCCTATTTCAGGTTTGATCCTGTTGCCGTTGAGAATGACTCGATTTCCGACTTCTACCTGTCATCTTTTGCAGGTGGTCAGCTTGCCAATCACGTGCAGCGCTTCGCGGATATGGGACTTGCTATGGAGGCCCTCGCGGATGGTAAGACCAAGGCTGCGATGGGCCCATTGGCGCAACTGGAATACGGGTTAGACGACAGCACTGCGGTGCATCAACCGCCCCTCGCGGGTTTCGCTGTAAGCAAGTGGACACTGGGTGTGGCCGTGAATTTTCGCTACCGCCCCTTGTCATACGCTGTTGATGACGCCATCAATTACGCGCTGCAAGACGGTCGCATCGCGAAAATTTACGAAAGTTTTGGGCTGAGTTTTCAGCCCCCGGATCGCTGATGCTGCAACCGCTTCTACACCCTTAGTCTCATAGGCGGGGGCGGGACGTGAACGTAGGTTGGCCATAACAAGGAAACGGAATCTGCCATGAATTTGAGTGACAGCCGCGAGATTAATGCTGATGTGGCCACCGTATGGGCTGCTTTGCTGGACCCGGAAGTTTTGAAAGCCTGCGTGCCGGGATGCCAGGAAATGACCGGCTCTGCCGACGAAGGTTTCGAGGCGACGGTTGTCCAGAAAGTCGGGCCGGTGAAGGCGACCTTCAAGGGGGCCGTGCAGATGAGCGAGATCGTCGAGCCAGTGAGCATGACGATTTCAGGCGAAGGCAAGGGCGGGGCTGCCGGCTTTGCCAAGGGTGGCGCTGATGTACGCCTAGAGGCGCAGGGTGATAGCACCATTCTGCACTATGAGGTGGAGGCCAAGGTCGGCGGAAAACTCGCACAACTCGGCTCTCGCATCATTGACGGCTTCGCCAAGAAGATGGCGGATCAGTTCTTCAATAATTTCCAAGACGCCGTTGGCGCGCCGGTGGCGGGCGAAGAAGAAGATGCCGCAGGTGGCAATGACGAGACCAAGAAAAAGGGCTGGTTCAAACGGCTGGTAAGCTGACGGACTGCGCCTGAGAAGACAAAGATATCCAAGGGAGGATAGGATGACCAAAGTAACGATGACCATCAACGGCAAGTCCGTCTCGGGTGAGGTGGAGGGGCGCACGCTGCTGTCTTCCTTCTTGCGCGAAGACCTGCACCTGACCGGCACCCATATCGGTTGCGACACCTCGCAATGCGGGGCCTGCGTCGTTCATGTGGATGGCAAGCCGGTAAAATCCTGCACTATGTTTGCGGCGGAAGCTGATGGGGCCGATGTGGCGACCATCGAGGGGCAAGCCAACGCGGATGGTTCGCTGAACGTGATCCAAGCGGCGTTTCAAGAGCACCACGGGTTGCAATGCGGGTTCTGCACACCGGGCATGGTGATGTCTGCGGCGGCTTTGCTGAAGGACAACCACAAGCCGTCAGAGGCCGAGGTGCGCGAGTATCTTGAAGGCAACATCTGCCGCTGCACGGGCTACCACAACATCGTCAAGGCAATCATGGCCGCGTCCGGACAGGACGTCAGTGCCATCGCCGCCGAATAATAGAGATATAAGGGAGGAATTTTCATGCCCAAAGATGGTGGAATTGGCGCCTCAACAGTGCGCCGCGAAGACGTCCGCTTTCTGACCGGGACAGGTCAGTATTGCGATGATATGAATATGTTCGGCCAGACGTCGGCGGTGTTTGCGCGCTCGACCGTGGCCAATGGTGTGATCAAAAGCATCGACACTTCGGCAGCGGAAGCCATGCCGGGTGTGCTGGCGGTGTTCACTGGCGAAGACTTCGTTGAAGTTGGCGGCAACCCCGCGGGCTGGTTGATCAACTCACGCGATGGCGAGCCGATGAAAGAGCCCAAGCGGCCTGTTTTGGCACACGGCAAAGTACGTCATGTAGGCGACGCCTATGCCGCCGTTATTGCCGAAACAATCGAGCAGGCTAAAGACGCCGTTGAAGCCATTGAGGCTGACATCGAAGAACTGCCCGCGCTTGTGAATATGAAGGACGCTTTGGCGGCTGATCACTATGTGCATGACGAAATCGGCACCAACCAGTGTTTTGACTGGGGCTGGATCGAAGACAACCGCGCCGCAACTGATGCTGCCATCAAAGGCGCGCATCATGTCACGACGCTGGAATTGGTCAACAACCGTCTGGTGCCAAACGCGATGGAGCCACGCTGTTCCATGGCACAGTATAACCGCGCCAACGACGAATACGTGCTGCACACCACGTCGCAAAACCCGCACCTGACGCGGCTTTTGATCTCGGCGTTTGTGCTGGGTATCCCAGAGAACAAGCTGACGGTTATCGCCCCTGATGTGGGGGGTGGCTTCGGCTCCAAGATTTATCATTACGGTGAAGAGGCTCTGGTGCTGGCAGCGGCCAAGAAGATCGGGCGTCCGGTTAAGTGGACTGCGGACCGGACCGAGGCGTTCTTGACGGACGCGCATGGTCGTGACCACGTCACCAAGATCGAGTTGGCGATGGATAAGGACGGTAACTTCCTCGCCTTCCGTACCGAAACCATGGCCAATGTCGGGGCGTATCTGTCGAACTTCTCGACTGCGACGCCGACCTTCCTGCACGGCACTTTGATGGCGGGCAACTACACAGTTCCCAACGTCTATGTGAATGTGAAGGCGGTCTTTACCAACACGGCACCGGTTGATGCCTACCGCGGCGCTGGTCGTCCGGAAGCGACGTTTTCGCTGGAACGTGTCATCGACAAAGCGGCCCGCGAAATCGGCATGGACCCGATCGAGTTGCGCCGGAAGAACTTCATCAAACCCGACCAGTACCCCTTCGCGAGTGCCGCCGGGCTGGAATATGACAGCGGCAATTACGATGCCCTGATGGACCAGATGGAGAAGGTCGCCGATGTGGCTGGCTTCGAGGCTCGTCGTAAAGCGAGCGAGAAGAAAGGCAAGCTGCGCGGCTTCGGCGTGAACGCCTATATCGAGGCTTGCGGAATCGCGCCGTCAAACCTTGTGGGTGTGCTTGGCTCTCGTGTGGGCCTCTACGATGCAGCCACCGTTCGAGTGAACGCCACGGGGAACCTCTCCGTCATGGTAGGCGCGCATTCTCACGGCCAAGGCCATGAGACGGCTTTCCCGCAAGTGGTGGCAGAAATGCTGGGCATTGATCCGCAAAGCATCGACATCGTGCATGGCGACACGTCCAAGATCCCGTTCGGGATGGGGACCTATGGTTCGCGCTCGTTGGCTGTCTGCGGCTCCGCCGTGGTGCGTGCCACCGAGAAGATCATCAACAAGGCCAAGAAGATCGCGGCCCATATGTTGGAAGCCTCCGATGGTGACATTGAGCTGAAAGACGGTGTGTTCTCGGTTGCTGGCACGGATAAATCGGTGACCTTCGGGGAGGTGGCGCTGAAAGCCTACATCCCGCATGAGTTCCCTCTGGAGGACATCGAGCCGGGTTTGGAGGAAACCGCATTCTACGATCCGGCCAACTTCACCTATCCGTCCGGTGCCTATTGCTGCGAGGTCGAAGTCGACCCCGAGACCGGCAAGGTGACCGTGGAAAGCATGACCGCAGTGGATGATTTCGGCAACGTCATCAATCCGATGATCGTGACCGGTCAGGTGCATGGCGGCTTGGGCCAGGGCATCGGTCAGGCACTGTTGGAAAACACCACCTACGACGAGAACGGCCAGTTGCTGAGCGCGTCCTACATGGACTACGTCATGCCGCGCGCAGATGATCTGCCGTTCTACACCGTCGATCACAGCCAAGGGAATGCCTGTACGCATAACCCGTTGGGTGTGAAAGGCTGCGGTGAGGCGGGGGCCATCGGCTCACCTCCGACGGTGGTGAACGCTGTTATCGACGCGTTGCAATCCGGCGGTAAAAGCGTCACCCATATCGACATGCCAATGACCCCACACCGCGTGTGGTCGGCCATGCAGAACGCTTGAGAGGAGAGAGCACATGTATGCATTTGACATAGAGCGCCCTGCAACCGTGGCCGAAGCGGTCGCCGCATTGAGCAATGAAGACGCGCAAGCGCTGGGGGGCGGGCAAACCCTGATCCCGACGCTGAAGCAACGCTTGGCCAGCCCCGAAAAGCTGGTCTCGCTGACAGGCGTGGCCGAGATGAAGGGGATTTCCTCTGCCGGTGGTGTCTTGACCATCGGCGGCGGAACCACTCATGACGATGTCGCGGCGGATGGCAGTTACAAAGCGCTTTCCGAACTGGCCGCAAACATCGGTGACCCGGCGGTGCGCAGTCGCGGCACAATTGGCGGCTCCATTGCCAACAATGACCCGTCTGCGTGTTATCCTGCGGCGGCTTTGGGTTCTGGCGCGACCATCGTGACCAATGAACGCGAGATTGCGGCGGATGACTATTTTGTCGGCATGTTCGAGACGGCACTGGACGAGGGTGAGATAATCACCGCCGTCAAGTTTCCGATCCCCGAGAAAGCCAACTACCAAAAGTTCGTGCAACCCGCCTCGCGTTTCGCGCTGGTCGGGGTGTTCGTGGCGAAAACTGCGGACGGTGTTCGCGTGGCTGTCACGGGGGCTTCCAACGAGGGTGTGCATCGCTGGACGGCTGCCGAGGAGGCACTGTCGAAAGACTTCTCGGCGGGTGCATTGGACGGTCTCACCGTGAGTGCCGACGACTTGATCGCGGACTTGCACGGCTCTGCCGAATATCGCGCACATTTGGTGGCGGTGATGACTAAGCGGGCAGTCGCGGCGGCTTCGTAGTCCGGTTTGCATTAAGTGATGGGAAGGCCCTGCCACCTCGGCGGGGCCTTTTTCATGTCGGGCTAGATCGTGGTCAGATCGCCGTCGAAAGTCACCAGCGTCACCCGACGAAGCCCAGCGGCGCGGGCGATGTTTTCAACCGCGTCACGTGGTGCCAAAACCAGCGCAGTGGACAGAGCATCGGCCATCGTGGCGGTCGCGGCTTCGACCGACACCGTTGACCATTGAGGGCGCGCGGTGGGGTGTAAGATATGAGCATGCGCACCCAGACTAAGCGCTGAGGGGCTTGAGGTCGCCACAGCACCGGTAGTGAGCGCACGTGTCCCGAAGTAGCCGTGATCTGGATCGCTTAACCCGATGCTCCATGGCCCGCCGACCCCGCGATACTCGCCAATGTTAACCAGTGTATTCGCCAAGCCGCTGCGCGTTAGCGCATCGACGACGAGGTCGGTGGCAAAGCCTTGCGCGATCCCATTGAAGGTCAATGATTGGTCAGCATCAAGGGTGATCCGATCAGTGTCAAAGTTGACTCTCTCCCATCCGATTGCGGCCCGGGCAACGGTCGGGTCGTGCTCTTCTGCAAGCGCGCGCCATAATGGCTGCACGGTCGGATCGAAAAGGCCACCGGTGATCCGGTAGGCGTCATCGGCAGCTTTCATGAGCGCAAGGAAGCAGCGGTCGGGATCGACGAGCGCGCCAGAGTTGTTCAAGCGGGACAGGCTGGATGCTGGATCATACAGGCTGAACAATTGCTCAATTTCGCGAATGGTTCGTCGAGCTTCGGCGAGGGCTGGTTTTGCCAAATCGCGCGGGCCGTTGATCGTAATGCTGACATCGGCCCCGAATGCGCGGCCCTGCCAGCTGTTGGCGTGCGCCGGAAGGGCTGCGAACGCAGCTGAAATTGTAAGGAAACGGCGGCGGGTCAGTTTCATTCGGCAGCCATCCCTACTTTACGCCCCTTGGCGGCGAGGATCAGCGGGACGCATTGTGTCTCGTCATCATGAATTGTCACGCAGTCGAGGCACTGGAAACACTCCGAGTATTCGATCTCGCCCGTTTTCTTGATCGCCCCGTAGTTGCATTTGACGCGGCACAGCTGGCATGGGGAGCCACACTCCGCACGGCGCGCGATCCAGTCGCGGCCCCGGACCAACCCGCCAATCGCCATGACCGCCCCAAGCGGGCAAAGGTAACGGCAGAAGCCCTTGAACAGCACCATAGACAAAACCAGCAGGCCAACGGCATAGGCCACGTAATACCATTCGCGGACGAAGAATGTCGTGATCGCAGTTTTGAAAGGCTCCACTTCAATGGCTTTATCGAGTCGGGCAGGGGCGATAAAGATGATTGCTACCAGACCCGCCAGCACGAGGTATTTCAGCCATTTCAAACGGTGATCCCATTTCACTGTTGGCTCGATCTGCGGCAGGCGCAATAGACGCCCCAAATGATGCGCAAATTCTTGCATCGCGCCAAACGGGCACAACCAGCCACAGAAAAGCCCACGACCCCAGAGGACAAATCCAAGGATGGTGACGGCCCAGATGACCAAAGAAAACGGATCATAAAGCAAGAACGCGAAGCTTCCGCTGTCTTTCGCAGTGCGAAGAACCGCCATAGGGGTTGCGATGGACAATTGCCCTTGTCCCCACCAGCCAATGAAAACCGTCACGAGTGCCAGAATGCCTAATCGGATCGGGGTGAAGAACTTGTGTCCTGCCAAGCGGTTGAGGCGCAGCCCCAGCAGAGCGATCAGCCCAACGACGAAAACGCAAAGTATAACCAGATCAGTGGCCCGGTTGCGCAAAGCGTCAACCCAGGGCGGCGTGGGCTTGACGACTTCGGGGCGCGAATAGAACCGCTCCGGCGTTGCGTGGGTTGCGGTCAGCGTGACGGATCCGACTTCGGGTTGGAACACGCCATGGGACCGAAGGGCTTTGACTTGCAGGGTCCAGTCAGCTGCCGGATCAAACCCGAGGCGCCGGTCCGTGCGTAAAATCAGCGCGGCGCCGTCTTGAATGTCTTCGGGCAGGTCATTGTTCATCTCGACATAGATATCGGCGTCGCGGAAGGCCACGGGAAAGCCCCCCTGATCGGCGCTGATGAGGTCTGGCGCCGTATTTCGCACGAAGTCTTCGGTGATAAGCCCATGGCGGGCAGTTTCGACAAGCAGCACCGGCTCGTCCGTCGTCGAAATCGACATGAACTCGCGCAGTTCTTCGTAGCTGTCCTTGGACAAAACCGCCTTTGCAATGGACGGCGGGCCGAGGTCTATGATCCAGAGATCAAGATAAGTTCCGTTGGGATCATCCTGCGCTTCCGGATCGTCATCTTCCCAGAGGGTACCTTCAAACACGGCATTGAGTTCGGCGTTGGAAACCACTTTGCGGGTTGCGATGCCTTGCTCGACCAACGCGGCCCAGTCCAGCGGTTCGGAATATTCGAGATTAGGATAGGCTGGCGGACCGGTCGAGATGCCGTTCATTTTCTCGCGCGCGACCTTCAGAGCCGCAGCAAGCAAACTCTCATGCGCGATCCGCACCGAGGCTGTCGCCTTGGTTACCCCATCCAGATAGACAAGGGCTGACCCACCTCCGCCGCCCCCATATGGCGTGCCGACCACCAAACTATCCGAGATGGAATGCCCGCGATATTGCTCGAAGAATTTGTGGAACGGAGCCTCACCGAGACCCGATACGAAAATGGGCTCGTTGTGGGAGATGAGTTTGACGTCCAGAAACCGACCGTCCAGATCAAGAACCACCAGCATGTTGATCGGGGCGCCGGAAAAACCGGGAAGCGGGGCCATGGGTTCTGTCTCGAAGACGTATCCGGCTTCTGCCCCGCCGGAGTTCAGCAATTGCCAGACTCCTTGGTCATTGAGCGGCTCACCCAACGACATGGGCGGCACGATATAAGGCGCTAGCGTTTCGCGGGATAACGGCTCCGCAACAACCGACAGGGCGCAAGCGACCCAAAGGGCCGCGCCCCAAACCAGCGCAGTGAGTGATTTGCCTCCCAACATAACTGCAGACTAGGTGGGCGCGGGCGCAGCCCCTATTCGACTAAGGTATAAGCGCGTTGATTAGCCCTTGGGCGCGCAGGTCTTTCCGTGACAGTCTGACGGCTATGTCGATCTCGTCACCTCAAAATCAAGCCATTGTGGTTGTGATCTCCCTTGCCGGACTGGTTGCGCTTTGGGCCGGTGCCGCGTGGTGGGGGGCAGATCCGACGGTGTTGCCAAGTCCAAGTGAGGTTTGGAGCATTTTTGTTAGCGAAACTGCCTCGGGCGAATTGCCCCGACATGTGCTCGCCACCCTGCGACGCGTTTTGCTCGCGTTCATTCTGGCCATGGCGTTTGGCGTCGTCATCGGCATCTCCATGGGGATGAACGACACGCTTAATCGCTGGTTCGGGGCGTGGTTGGTGGTGCTGCTGAATGTGCCGGCATTGGTGGTGATCGTGCTGTGCTACCTGTGGATCGGGCTCAATGAAGTGGCTGCCATTACGGCGGTCGCCTTGAACAAGACAGCAATGGTTGCGGTCACGGTTCGCGAAGGTGTGCACGCGCTTGACCCCAAACTCAGGGAGATGTCGCAGGCCTATCGCATGTCGGTGCTAACGCGGTTGCGTCATGTCATCCTGCCTCAGCTATGGCCCTATCTGGCGTCCAGCACCCGCAATGGGTTGGCAATCATCTGGAAGATTGTGCTGGTCGTTGAATTTCTGGGTCGCAGTGACGGGGTCGGGTTTCAGATACATCTCTACTTCCAGCTGTTTGAAACCGGATACGTGCTCGCTTACGCGCTGAGCTTTGTGGCGTTGATGCTTGTTCTTGAATACGGCGTCATCGGTGTGGTCGAGCGACGCGCAACACGCTGGCGGCAGCCACGAACAAGCTAAATCCGCCGGATTTGGTTTTGAGCGGGATAGTGACCTCCAAACGTGTTCGGGCTTACCTGACATGAAAGCACCGCTTACGAAACAGCGAGACGATGGGGATGCAGGATTTGCGACCAGCCGTCTTTTTCCTGTTACTTTCAAGACCTAGAGCTTGCGCGAGGCAATCGGGTGCTGGGGTTACGCCGCTGTGGCCCAACAGACTTGCCACGCTCGCAACCGTACCGCTAAGCTGGTGGTATAGAATAGAAATCATTAGTGAGTCTGGGAGGACATCATGAAGATCAGAACACTTCTCGGCGCGTTTGCGTCGACCATCGCGCTGTCATCAAACGCGTATGCTGCAACAGAAATCCAGTGGTGGCATGCGTTCACCGGACGCTTGGGAGAGCTGCTTGCCGAGCAAATCGAAGAGTTCAACGCAAGCCAGTCAGACTTTGTTGTCGTTGGCAGCCACAAGGGCAACTACTCCGAGACTCTGAACGCCGGTATCGCCGCATTCCGCGCCGGTGAGCAGCCGCAAATTCTGATGGTTTTCGAGGTCGGTACCGCCACAATGATGGCGGCAAAAGGTGCGATCAAGCCTGTCTACGAAGTGATGGCAGAAGGCGGTGCGCCGTTTGACCCTGACGCCTATATGGGCGCTGTCAAAGGATATTACACGACGACTGATGGCGACATGCTGTCACTTCCTTACAACTCGTCTACGCCGGTTCTGTATGTGAACCGTGACGCGTTCACCGCTGCCGGTCTGGATCCTGACATGGACCTGTCCACATGGCAGAACGTGGGCGAAGCGCTCGACGGTTTGAAGGCCGGCGGCGAGGATTGCCCGCTGGTCACCGCTTGGCAAAGCTGGGTCCATCTGGAGAACTTGTCAGCATGGCACGACGTGCCATTCGCGTCCAAGGAGAATGGCTTTGCCGGTCTCGACACCGAGCTGATGATGAACGGGCCTGTACAGGTCGCCCATATCGAAGCGATGGGGCAGTGGGCTAAAGACGGTAAGTTCATCTACACCGGACGGCGTAACGAAGGCGGCGCGAACTTCCGCGCAGGCGAATGCGCGCTGTTTACAGAAAGCTCTGCTGGCTATGCGGGCGTGAAGGCGGAGGCAAAGTTCGACTTTGACATTCGCACGCTTCCGTACTGGGAAGGTGCGGGCAACGCCCCACAAAACACCATCATCGGCGGGTCGTCGCTGTGGGTTATGGCTGGACATGACGCTGAAGAATACAAAGGCGTCTCCCAGTTCCTGTCTTTCCTGTCCAGTTCCGACGTTCAGGCGAAATGGCACCAGAACACCGGTTACCTGCCAATCACCACAGAAGCTGCAGAGCAAACCAAGGCGGAAGGGTTCTATGACGCTAATCCGGGCACGGAGATTGCTGGCATGCAGATGACTGGAAAAGCCCCAACCGGCAATTCCAAAGGTCTGCGTTTGGGCTCCTTCGACCAGATCCGCGGGATCATTGATGAAGAACTGGAAGCTGTCTGGGCCGGTGACAAAGACGCGAAAACTGCCCTTGATAGCGCCAAGGAGCGCGGTGACGCGTTGCTGCGCCGCTTTGAGCAAGCAAACCGCTAAATCAAATCTGCAAGGCGCTGGACATACTCCGGCGCCTTGCACTTGCGACGGATTGAAGGGGCGAAATCTCTGAATGGAAAAGCGCGTCACCTTTAAAGGCTGGCTTCTGCCCATGTGCCTGCTGATGCCGCAGATCATTATCACGGCGGTGTTTTTCTTCTATCCGGCTGGGCAGGCGATCTATCAGTCTCTGTTCATTCCCGACCCGTTTGGCCTTTCAATGCGGTGGGTTGGACTGGGGAATTTCGAATATCTTTTAGGCGATCCCTACTACCGTGCATCCTTCGTGACGACCGCCGTTTTCTCGCTATTGGTCACGGTAACGTCCATGGGCTTCGCGCTGTATCTGGCGGTGCTTGCAGACCGGCTGATCAAGGGCTCCGGCGTCTACCGCACGCTGCTGATCTGGCCCTACGCTGTGGCCCCTGCGGTCGCAGGTGTGCTGTGGCTGTTCATGTTCAACACGCGCGTGGGCGTAGTGTCATGGTATCTGGGCCTGCTCGGCTATGACTGGAACCACGTGCTGAACGAGGCGGAGGCGATGGGCCTTGTCGTGGTCGCCTCCAGCTGGGGGCGGGTCAGTTACAACTTCCTGTTCTTCCTTGCCGGGCTGCAAGCGATCCCCAAATCGGTGATCGAAGCCGCCGCCATCGATGGCGCACGGTTCTGGACGCGGTTTCGCACGATCGTGTTTCCGCTGCTCAGCCCGACTACGTTTTTCCTGCTGGTGGTCAACATCGTCTACGCCTTCTTCGAGACCTTTGGCGTGATCCACACCATCACCTCCGGCGGGCCGCAACAGGCGACGACCATTCTGGTCTATAAGGTGTTCTCGGACGGGTTCGTGAGCCAGGACCTTGGCTCCTCCGCCGCGCAATCGGTGATCTTGCTGGTGATCGTAGGGGCGCTGACCATCGTGCAGTTCAAGTTCATCGAACGCAGGGTGCATTACTGATGGCGCGTATTCCTGACGAGGGCATGGTCGAGAAACGTGGAATCGGCCACTACTTCACCCATGTGGGTCTGATCATCGGCGTGCTTGTCATCTTCTTTCCGATCTGGCTGGCGTTCGTTGCTTCCACCGTGACCCAGTCCGATATCATCAGCCCGCCGATGCCGCTTTGGCCGGGTGACCAGTTCCTGACCAACTATTCCAAGGCGCTGACCTCCGGCATCAACGCGCCGGTGGCTTTGATGCTGATGAACTCGCTCATCATGGCAATGGGTATCGCGCTTGGAAAAATCCTGATCTCGCTGCTGTCGGCCTTTGCCATTGTCTATTTCAAATTTCCCGGACGGCGGCTGTTCTTCTGGCTGATCTTCCTGACACTGATGCTGCCTGTGGAGGTGCGGATCGTGCCGACCTACGAGGTCGTGGCGGGCTTCGGCATGCTCAATAGCTATAGCGGCCTGATCTTCCCTCTGATTGCGTCCGCCACGGCGACCTTCCTGTTCCGCCAGTTCTTCATGACCGTGCCGGACGAGTTGGCCGAGGCCGCCCGCGTCGATGGCGCGCGACCCATGCGGTTCTTCTGGGACATTTTGCTGCCGATGAGCCGGACCAACATCGCGGCGCTGTTCGTGATCCTGTTCATCTATGGTTGGAACCAATACCTCTGGCCGCTGCTGATCACCACGGACCCGTCGATGAACACAATCGTCATGGGCATCAAACAGATGTTCCCCAGTGGAGACGACTATGCGGACTGGCCGGTGATCATGGCGACTTCGATACTGGCGATGCTGCCGCCGGTGATTGTGGTGGTCTCAATGCAGCGTCTTTTCATACGCGGACTTGTGGATAGCGAGAAATAAATGGCAACGATCAAGCTCGACAATATCAAGAAATCGTTCGGCAAGACCGACGTTATTCACGGCGTGAATATCGACATCGAGGACGGCGAATTTATCGTCATCGTCGGTCCGTCCGGCTGCGGCAAGTCCACGCTTCTACGCATGGTGGCAGGGCTTGAAACGGTGACCTCCGGCGAGATCCTGATCGACGGAGCGCAGGTCAACGGGGTGGAGCCGATGGACCGCGACATTGCGATGGTGTTCCAGAACTACGCGCTCTACCCGCATATGTCGGTCGAGGAAAACATGGCCTACGGCCTGAAGATCGCCAAGACGCCCAAGGCGGAGATCACGGAGAGGGTGGCCGAGGCCGCACGGATGTTGCAGCTGGAACCCTACCTGAAACGCAAGCCACGCGAGTTGTCCGGCGGGCAACGTCAGCGGGTCGCCATGGGGCGGGCGATTGTGCGCAAGCCCAAGGTGTTTCTGTTCGACGAGCCGCTGTCTAACCTAGACGCCAAGCTGCGCGTCCAGATGCGGCTTGAGATCAAGGAATTGCAATCGCGCCTTGGCATCACCGCGCTTTATGTGACCCACGATCAGGTCGAAGCAATGACACTGGCCGACCGCATGGTGGTGATGAACGGTGGCGTCGCCGACCAGATCGGCGCGCCGTTAGAAGTGTACTCCAACCCGCAGACCGAGTTTGTGGCCGGTTTTATCGGCTCACCCGCGACGAATTTCATCGACGCGGCTTTGGTGCCGGACGCACCAAAGGGGGCGTCCAAAATCGGCATACGTCCAGAGCATATAACCCTTCTACCCTCGGGGCAGGGCAAGCTGAGTGGAAACGTGGTGTTCACCGAAGCGCTCGGGGCCGAGACACTCGTTCACCTGCGGATGGATTCGGGAACTGAGACCTTCACGGTCAGACAGGACGGCGCGATGGCTTTACCGGTCGCGGGCGATCCGGTCGGTGTGGATTGGGGTGCTGACGACGAGATGGCGTTCAATGACAAAGGACGCCGCGTTTAGCCTATTGGCCTGCCGCAACAACCAGCTGCTTGGGGTCGATCAAATCCGAGAACGCCGCTCCCGGAGATTGGTCGACAACAACCACGTCATTCGCCCGCAGCTCCGGCATGCGTAGTGAGGGCAGGGAGCCGCTTGCCGAGAACTTCGTCGCATCAACGGCCATAACTGTTCGTGCAGAGATATCTATCATCGCGCGCGCAATGTCGATTTCACATTGATCGAAGGCCAGGAACCCGCGTGTCGGGTGAACCGAGGAGGCCGAGAGAATTGCATGCTCGACCGTGAGACTTGCGATAACGTCAAAGGCCGCACGGTCAAACGCTGCGCCGTCATGGTTTCTTAACTGGGTGCCAGCCATGAACACGCGGTTTCCCTCGACCATCGACAAGGTGCTGGCGATATAGGCAGAGTTGGTCACGATTGTCAGGTTTTTCCGCCGCCGCAAAGCCTGAGCGACATACCCTGACGTGGAGCCGGTATCTATGGCCAGTGACGATCCGTCCTGCACCAGTTCGGCAACGCAATTGGCAATCGCAACCTTTGCTGCGCGGTTTTTATTCATCCGCGCAAGGAAGGGTGGATCCATAACTTCTTGCGTACTGATGAGCGCGCCATGGACTTTTCGTACAACGCCGCGCTCTTCCATCGGCTTCACAATTCGCCGGATCGTCTGGTCGGAGACATCCAGTGTCTGAGCTAACTCAACCACGGTGATCGTTCCCCGCAGGTTTACGAGGGACAGGATTTCTTGCTCGTGCTTTGACATTGGGTGCCCATTTTAAGATTTCAGCTAAAATATGGGATGCGAAATCGTGCCTCAAGGCTGAAATTCAACAAAAAGCAAAAAATATGTTGCTAAATGTTGTTTTGAATGGAAGCCTTATAGGAGGAGAATTTAGCATTACAGGCATGTCATGGCGGTACATTCAGCGAAGCATCTGATCATTGGTGGCGGCATCATCGGCTGCTCGATTGCGTATCATTTGGCAAAGTCCGGCGAGAAAGATGTGGTTCTTCTTGAGAAGGCGTCGCTGACTGAAGGGGCGACGTGGCATGCCGCTGGTCTGGTCGGACAGCTACGGTCATCACGCAATACAACAAGGATGCTGAAACGCTCCGTCGCGATGTATGACCAGTTGGAAGCCGAGACGGGGATGGCGTTTGACTGGAAAAAAGTCGGCAGCCTACGACTTGCTGCAACCAAAGAGCGGATGCTGGAAGCCAAGCGCTTGACGACAATGGCCCGCAGCTTCGATCTCGAAATGGAGATGATTTCGCCCGACGAAGCGAAAGCGCTGTTCCCCTATATTGACGCGACAGGTTTGGAGGGCGCTGCGTTTATCCCGTCCGACGGGCATGTTGACCCGGCCAGCCTGTGCCAAGCCATCGCGAGCGGGGCGCGGATGCATGGAGCGAAAATCCTGCAAGGTGTGAAAGTCACCGACTTTGAGATCGTAAACGACCGCATCAAAAAAGTGATGACCACCGAAGGCGACTACGAGGCGGAAACGGTCGTTCTGGCCGCGGGTATGTGGAGCCGCGAGCTGGCGGCGAAGCTTGGCGTGATCGTCCCGGCCTGCGCGGTGGAACACCAGTATATTGTCACCGAGCCGTTGCCCGATCCCGAGTTGGTGAAAGGCTTGCCGACACTGCGCGACCCGGAACGGTTGGTTTACTACAAGCCCGATGCCGGCGGGCGCTTGGTCATCGGTGGGTACGAAGACGACACTCTGCCGTTTGGGGACAAGGGTATCCCCGGAGAATTCATCCGCCAGCTTTTGCCCGACAACCTGGACCGCTTTGCGCCATTGGCCGAAATGGCGGGGCAGGTGACGCCGGTCGTCAACGAGGTAGGCATCCGCCAAGTCATCAACGGACCGATCCCGTATTCCGCAGACGGTGATTTTGTCATGGGCTGGGCCCCAAACCTGAAAAACCTGATGCTGTCGACGGGGTTCCTTTACGGGATTGCAGCGGGTGGTGGTGCGGGCGAGATGATCGCGGAATGGATCCTCGACGGTAGCCCCAGCCTTGATCTTTGGCCGCTGGATGTGCGCCGTTTCAGCCCGCATCACGCCACCAAGGCATTCATGTATCCCCGCGCGGTCGAGCACTACGCCCACCACTACAAGATGCGCTATCCGGGGCAAGAAGCGGAAACGGCGCGTAACCTACGACTAAGTCCGCTTCATGAGCGGCTGGAGCAACGCGGCGCTATTTTTGGTTCTAAAAACGGCTGGGAGCGTCCGCTCTGGTTTGCACCCGACGGGGTTGATCCGGTTGACCAATTGGCGTTTATCAACCCCGGCTGGAAGCAATACGCGGCGCAAGAGCATCAGGCCGTTCGCGAAGGTGTTGCCCTGATAGATCAGTCCAGTTTCTCCAAGTTCGAGATGATTGGTGCAGGTGCCTTGCCAGCTTTGCAACGCATCGCTGTGTCCAACATGGACAAGCCGGTGGGCTCTGTCATCTACACGCAGCTGTGCAACGCAAAGGGTGGTATTGAAGCCGACGTGACGATCACCCGCACGGCGCACGACCGGTTCTATATCGTGACCGGATCAGGCTTTGGCGTGCATGACAGCGACTGGATCAGTCGCGCTTTGCCTACCGATGGGTCGGTTCATTTGATTGACGTGACCTCGGCCCGTGCGGTCGTAAACATATGCGGTCCCAAGGCCCGTGATGTGCTGCAAAGCGTGTCCGAACAGGACGTGTCGAACGGTGCGTTTCCCTTCGGCACGGCGCAGCAAATCGTCGTCGGAGCTGCCACAGTTCTGGCAGCACGAATTGGATATGTCGGAGAGCTGGGCTGGGAATTGCACATCCCTACAGAGTTTGCGCGGCATGTTTACGATACGTTAAAGCAAGCAGGGGAGGCGCATGGCATTCGCGATATTGGCTACCGCGCCATTGAAAGCTTGCGCTTGGAGAAGGGCTATCTTTATTGGAGCGCCGACATCACACCAGATTATACACCAATCGAGGCAGGGCTGGGCTTTCGGGTGCATCTGAAAACCAAATCCGACTTTGTAGGGCGCGCAGTGCTTGAACACCAGAAGGCCAACGGAATTTACAAGCGTCTGTGTACTTTTGTTTGCGACAACCAACTGCCCACAACGGGTGGTGAAACCATCGTAAAAGACGGCAAAACTGTATCCGTCGCGACGAGTGCGGGGTTCGGGTACACCGTGAGTAAGACGATCATCTTCGGATACCTGCCGTCGCAACTGTTAGACGAACGCGATTTCGAGTTGGAAGTGTTTGGAGAACGCCACAAAATCACGCGGGTAGACGGGCCTCAATATGACCCGCAGAATATGCGGCTGAAGGCATGAACTGGGGGATCAAGGCATGAGAGACGAAAACGAAACCCGAATTCTTGAGGTGCTGCGCAAGGTCGAAGGCTTTGCCGGTATTGATGCCGCGGATATAGACATCCAGCGTATGGGCGGTTTGACCAATCTTGTCTATCGCGTCGAGGTTGCGGGGCGTAGCGTGGTGGTCCGCATTCCGGGTCAAGGGACCGAGGACTACATCGACCGCAAGGTCGAGATTCACAACACGCGCGTGGCTCATGAGGCCGGTGTTGCACCTGCGGTTCTATGGGCTGACAGCGCAAGTGGTGTCATGGTCAATGAGTGCATCGAAGACATTGTCACCATGACCCCTGATCTGTTTCAGAGTCGCGCTAGGGCGCCTGCGCGGGCAGGGGTGGCGTTGCGCCAGCTACACAACGCACCAAGTACCTTTCAATTCCGTTTTGAGTTGTTCGCCATGATTGACGAGTATCTGGATGTGCTGTCTCAAAAGGAGACAAATTTGCCAGATGGCTATCACACCGTCGTGGCCGAAGCGCAGCCGATCAAACAGTTGCTATCGGACAAACCGGGGGAGCTAGTGCCGAGCCATTGCGATCCGCTTTGCGAGAATTTTTTGGATGATGGCGACAGAATGTGGATCGTTGATTTTGAATATTCGGGCATGAACGACGCCCTATGGGATTTGGGCGATTTGTCGGTTGAGGCGGGTTTGACTGCCTCTCAAGACGTTGAAATGTTGAGCGCCTATTTTGGCGCGCCGCCCACCGCTGCGCAAATGGGGCGAATGGTGATCTACAAAGCGATGTGTGATCTGCTCTGGACGCTATGGGGGCTGATCCAACACGCGGATGGCAATCCGGCAGAGGACTTCTGGGCGTATTCGGTCGGGCGGTTCGAGCGCTGCAAGGCGTTGATGACCTCGCCAGAATTTGCAGATCATTTGAGCGCTGTTCGCGGCTAGTCCGCGTTGAGCAGCGTCAACAACTCGGCGTGAAGCTCAGGCGTTGCTGCCGAAACGACGCGACCGTCTGAGTTGAAGTCCAAGGTTGCCCCATGCCAATCGGTGATCACGCCACCGGCTTCTTCGATGATCGGAACCATGGCGAGGTAGTCATAAGGCTTCAGGTTGTAGTCAACCACGGCATCAATTTGCCCTGACGCGACCAAAGCATGGGGCTGGCAGTCGTAAGACAGGCGCCGCAACTTGCCTGCTTTGGTGAGGCGATCGAAAACATCCGGCTCATTGGCGTAGATATTCTCGCCCTCGTTGATGAACAGCATCGCGTCGCGCAGCTTTGTCTGGCCGGAGGTTCGAATGGCAGCACCGTTCCGCGTTGCCCCCATGCCCTTGGCTGCTGAAAACACTTGCCCCAATGCGGGTAGACGGCAGATGCCTAGGACAGGGCTGCCATCCTGAACCATAGCCAACAACATCCCGAACAATGGAACACCAGCAATAAAGGATCTGGTCCCGTCGATTGGGTCAATCACCCAGATGGTAGCGCTGTCCAGCCGCAGGTTGTCGAACTCTTCTCCGAAAATTCCGTCCTCGGGAAATGCGGCTTCGAGTTTGCTCCGAATATATTGCTCGGTTTCCTGATCCGCGATTGTAACGGGACTGGCATCATCTTTGGTGTCGATGTGCAAAGCGCCTTCGAAATGCGCAAGTGAAATGCGGCTGGCGTCTTCGGTTATGCCGAGCACCGTTTCAAGGCGCGTATCAAGAGTATCGGGCATATAGGTGCGTCCTTTGGATTATGTTCTAGTCGACGACGACGATTTCCGTGGACCAATCGCGCGCTGCATTTGTGATGTCGGGCGGTGGTGCGGCATCGGTAATCAACAACTCTACATCGGACGCGGGCCCAATCGAGATGGGCGCTGTGCGCCCGAACTTAGAACTATCGGCCGCGATGATCCGCGTTTGGGCGCGCTCGATGATTGCGCGGGAATAATATGCCTCTTCCAGATCGAACAGCATGAATCCGTTGGTCGCGTTGATCGCCGCCGTCGAAAGGACAGCAAAGTCCATATGGAATGGACGGATGAACTCAATGGCCTGTGCCCCGAAAATGCCTCCGTCATGAGCGCGTAGTTCCCCACCCGGCATGAAGACGCGATTGTTGTTATGCGCAGCCAATGTATGGGCAACCGCCACAGAATTGGTGACAACCAGCAGTTCCTTGTGGGTGCGCAACGCCTTTGCGATGAATGTAGTCGTTGAACCGATGTCGAGAAATAGTGAGCTGCCGTCGCTGATCAATCCCGCGATATGGGCTGCAATGCGCTGTTTGGGGACAGGATTTTCGTCCATGCGCTGTGCAAAGCTCAACTCGCTGGAGCTTTGCTGGAGATAGACACCTCCGTGCACCCGCTTCACCAACCCTCCCTCCGAGAGGGGCTTGAGGTTCCGGCGTACCGTTTCTTCGGAAACATCCAGCGCAGTCGCAATGGATTGAATCCGCATGTTGCCGCCCGCCACCGTGATCAGGTCCAAAATCTCCTTCGCACGGTGCGAAATCTGCGCATCTTGGCTGGTCTTGGCATGTGGTGAGGTGGGCGCATTCATAAGCGGGTCTTTCAGGAATCGTAGAATATTTATACAGAAAGCCACAAATTACACAGTTCGACTACAATAAAAACCACACAAATGTGGTTTTACTATTGATATGTGGCGCTGAGTGTTGAAACTTCGACGTTAAGAACAAACCGAATCCAGCGTTCTTGGGGGGCTCTGGGTCTGCAACTCGAACAAGACAGGGGAATTCTATGCGTATTTTCACTTTTAGCGCGGCTGCCGTCGCAGGGCTTAGCATTGCTGGCGCAGCTTTGGCTGCTGCTGAATCTCAAGAGCCTATCAAGCTGACGATGCATGACTGGACCGGTCAACTGGTCACAACGACCCTCATGGGCAAGGTATTGTCCAAAGCGGGCTATAACGTCGAATATGTGCAGGCCGACTACATTGCACAGTTTGCGGGCCTTAAGACGGGCGATTTGCATGTTGCCATGGAAATCTGGGAAACCACCGGCCGCGAAGCCATGGACGAGGCCACGGCGACAGGCAAGGTGGTCAATATGGGTGAAACCGGAATGATTGCCATCGAGGAGTGGTGGTATCCGGCGTATATGGAAGAGGTCTGCCCAGGTTTGCCCGACTGGAAAGCACTGAACGATTGTGCCAGTGAGTTCGCCACGCCTGAGACCGCACCGATGGGCCGCTATCTGGGTGGCCCGGTCACATGGGGCGGCTTTGATGATGAACGCGTCGAAGCCTTGGGTATGGATTTCGAGGTGGTTCACGCAGGCACCGACGCCGCATTGTTCGCCGAACTTGAAAGTGCCTACCAGCGCAAAGCGCCGATCGTGCTTTGGATTTACGCTCCGCACTGGGCACCGACCAAGTATGAAGGCAGCTTTGTAAAGTTCCCTGAATACTCGGCCGAGTGCTACAACGATCCGTCCGTCGGGATGAACACCTCGATGGCCTATGATTGCGGCAAGCCAACCGGCCCGATCTGGAAAGTTGCATCTTCAACCGTTGCCGAAACTTGGCCGGGTGCTGCCAAGGCAATCGAAGCCTTCTCGGTCAATAATGACGATATGGGAGATATGGTTGCAGCGGTCGATCTGGACGGCAAATCGGTCGACGAGGTGACCGACGCTTGGCTCGCGGCCAATGAGGCGGCTTGGTCCACTTGGATCGCCGACTAAGCTCCGCGACAAAGGGGTGGGCGCACGAGCCCACCCGACAAACCTACCAAGCGCGATATCTCCGGCTTTCCCGGTCCGATTAGCCTGCATCTGAGGATGTTATGGAAAAACCCATCATACTGGACTGCAAAAACGTCTGGAAAATCTATGGCTCACAGGCATCACGTATTCACAGCGAGCATAACGGAAATCCCAGCTCAGATGCGCTAAAGGCCAACGGGCTGATCGGGGCGGTCCGAGCGGTGAACCTGCAAATCCGGCAGGGAGAGATTTTCGTGATCATGGGGCTTTCGGGCTCAGGAAAGTCCACCCTTGTGCGGTGTCTGTCGCGACTGGTGGAGCCGACGGGCGGCGAAATTCTGTTTGAAGGCAAAGACCTTCTCACCACAAGCGATGCCGAACTGATTGAAATCCGCCGTAAGAAAATGGGCATGGTGTTTCAACAATTCGCCTTGCTTCCACACCTGACCGTTCTGCAGAACACGGCCTTCCCGCTTGAGGTGCAAGGTGTCCCGCGGGCTGCCCGCGAGGCGCGGGCGCGCGAGGTCATAGAACTGGTCGGGCTGAAGGGCCGCGAGGCATATTATCCGCGTCAACTGTCAGGCGGACAGCAGCAGCGCGTCGGTATCGCGCGATCCCTGGCAGTCGAGCCTGACCTGTGGTTTCTGGACGAGCCGTTCTCGGCGCTTGATCCGTTGATCCGCCGCGAGATGCAAGACGAGTTCCTGCGTTTGCAAAACCTTTTGCACAAGACAATTGTCTTCATCACCCATGATTTTGACGAGGCCATTCGACTGGCGGACCGGATCGCCGTCATGAAGGATGGCAAGGTTGTTCAGGTCGCCACCCCTGAGGAGTTGGTTTTAAATCCTGCGACAGATTACGTCGAAGAATTCACCCGCCATGTGACGCGCTCGAAAGTGCTTACGGTCGGGGCTGTGATGACAAGCGGGGGCTCTGACATCAAAACAGCAGGTGACGTGGGCATCGGTCAGCGCATCGAAGCGGTCGCGGACCTGCTTGAGGCAAGCGACTTGCCTTTCAGGGTGCTGGACGGCGATGGCAACGCTGTTGGCACAATTGGTCGGCAAGCTGTCATTGACGTGTTGGTTGGTCGGGTGCTGAAGAAATGAACCTGCTGCGCCGCATATTCCTACAAAAGGCGGCCCTGTTCTGGCTGCCTGTCTTTGCGGTCACATGGGCGCTGTCGGCTTATTCTTTCCCTCTTTACAAGGCTCTTGGTGCGCGCTGGATCATTAAATACCCCGCCCAAGCGCAACTGCATCTGGAAGCCAATATCAGCGCCTTCATGCAATGGCTGGTCGAGGACGCCAGTTTCGGCCTGTTCAGCTTTCGGGATTTAACGCGGTTCATATCCGCACTGATTGAAGCTCCATACAGCTTCGCGCGGAACGCGCTGATCGACGGTTTTTCGGTCGGGCTGGGCAGCGATGCAGTGGATGTGGCGCCGTCGCTTAGCTGGGTTGCCGTCATCGTCACTTTGGTTGCAATGGGCCATTATGCGCGCGACTGGAATCTGGCCGCGTTGATGGCGGGATGCTTCGGCTACCTCGCAATCTTTGGCCAATGGGACAGCGCAATGGTGACGCTGGCCTCGGTTCTGATCGCCGTTCCCATCGGGGCAGTCGGGGGCTTGCTGCTGGGCATACTTGCGTATCGCATGCCATATTTTGAAACCATGATCAGGCCCGTGTTGGACCTGATGCAGACCGTCCCGGTTTTCTCCTACTTGGTGCCAATCCTGTTTCTGTTCGGCTTCGGTCCGGTCGCCGCATTGGTCGCGACGATCATCTACGCAATGCCCCCGATGGTTCGCGTGACAATCGTCGCCCTGAGAGGGGTGCCAAGCGAAATTCACGACGTGGGCGTTATGGTCGGCTGCACCAAGCGACAGTTGATGTGGAAGGTGATCATCCCCTCGGCGGCACCCACATTGATGGTGGGGGTCAATCAGGTGATCATGCTGTCGCTGAACATGGTCATCATCGCTTCGATGATCGGCGCAGGCGGGCTTGGATATGACGTTTTGACCGCGTTGCGCCGTTTAGATATCGGCGGCGGGATTGAGGCGGGGGTCGCCATTGTGGTTATGGCAATCGCGCTGGACAGGCTCAGTCAGGCCTTCGCCACACGGGTTCCCGACGAGGTGGCAAACCACACCACCCAAAACTTAGCAAAGCGTCATCCTTGGCTTGTTTCCGTGTTGGTCGTGGCGGTCGGGACCTTCCTGCTGTCCTACATCTTCCCTGCCGTTCAGGACTACCCCAAGAGCATGACCCTATCGACCGGCACGTTCTGGTCGGACGTCATCGGCTACATCAACGTCCATTTCTTCGATGCCTTCGAGGCGGTCAAAACCGTGTTCCTGACCTATCTGCTCTTGCCCGTGAAACGCTTCTTCGTGGGGATCCCTTGGGCGTGGGGCATCATCGTGATGACATTGATCGGGTGGCGGGTCGGCGGTATCGGACTTGGGCTTCTTAGTGGTGTTCTGACAGCCTTTATCGCGGCCGTCGGACTTTGGAACAAGGCAATGGTCACCGTCTACCTCTGCGGAGTTTCGGTATTGGTGGCTTCGGCAATCGGTATCCCCTTGGGCATATTTGCCGCCCAAAACGACAGGGCAAACCGCATCATCGGCTCGTTCATCGACACGCTGCAAACCCTACCAAGTTTCGTGTATCTCATCCCTGTTGTGATGCTGTTCCGCGTCGGCGACTTTTCGGCCATGGTCGCGGTGGTGCTATATGCGATGGCCCCCGCTGTCCGCTATGCGGCGCATGGCGTGCGCAGTGTCGATCCGCAACTCATAGAGGCCGGGCTGGTGTCCGGCTGCACTCCAAGGCAGTTGCTTTGGCGGATCAAGCTGCCCATGGCCTTGCCCGAACTGTTGCTTGGCCTGAACCAGACTATTTTGCTGGCGCTGTCCATGTTGGTGATCACCGCCTTGGTCGGCACGCGTGACCTAGGGCAGGAGGTTTATATCGCCCTGACCAAAGCCAACACCGGACAAGGTATTGTTGCAGGGCTGTCGGTGGCCTTCATCGCCATCATTGCCGACCGCATATTGTCCGCTTTCGCCACCAGAGCACGCACAAAAATGGGGATGGGATCTTGACCGAAGCTGAACAAAGAGCCTTGGACAAGGTCTCGAATTTGCCCATCTGGAAAGCCGCGGAGGGGGTCGAGTTTCTAGGCGGCGGTATCACCAATTTCAACGTCTCGGTCTGGGATCAGGGCAAGCGCTACGTCGTGCGTGTGGGCGAGGACATCGTGCTTCACCAGATCATGCGCTTTAACGAGCAAGCCGTACATGCAGCGGCATATGCGGTGGGGATCGCGCCGACTATTGTGCATACAGAGCCCGGCATCATGGTGTTGGACTTCGTCGAAGGATGCACATTGGACGAGGAAGCAATACGCCAAGACACCAAGCTGGAGCGGATCGTACCACTGCTCAAAACCTGTCACACCGATGCGGTCCGGTTTCTGCGTGGCCCCATTCTGACATTCTGGGTTTTCCATGTCCTGCGTGACTACGCGGCGTCGTTGAAACACGGCCGGTCAAGCTACACAAAAATTTTGCCGGACCTACTGGAAACCGCGGACAAACTGGAGCGATCCGTCGGGCCAGTGCAGATGGTTCTGGGGCACAATGATCTGCTCGCAGCGAATTTCATAGATGATGGAAATCGGTTGTGGTTGCTGGATTGGGAGTATGGCGGTTTCAACTCCCCGCTGTTCGATCTCGCCGGGCTCGCGTCCAACAATGAACTGAACGAACGGCAAGAGAGTTGGCTGTTGGAAACCTATTTCGAAACCCCTGTGACGGACCAGCTGCGCAATCGCTATCAGGCGATGAAATGCGCCTCCCTGCTGCGCGAAACGATGTGGAGCATGGTGTCGGAAATCCACTCCGAAATCGACTTCGACTACGCCGAATACACCCGAAAAAACATGTCGCGATTTTATGCCGCGCTGTCTGACTTCAAAGCAATGTGAGGAACACCATGAGCACCTTCCCAACCAGTGCAAAGGCCGTCGTTATCGGGGGTGGTATCGTGGGCTGCTCCACGGCGTATCATCTGGCAAAACTTGGCTGGACTGATGTCGTCTTGCTGGAGCGGCAGAAACTGACCTCCGGCACGACCTTTCATGCGGCGGGGCTTGTTGGGCAGTTGCGGTCCAACGCAAATATCACGCAATTGCTGGGCTATTCAGTTGATCTCTACAACACGTTGGAGAAGGAAACAGGCCAAGCAACCGGCTGGAAAATGAATGGCGGCCTGCGCCTTGCGTGTAACGAGGAACGTTGGACCGAGGTAAAGCGACAGGCAACGACAGCACATTCGTTCGGTCTGGAGATGCAGCTGCTCACACCATTAGAAGCGCAAGATTTGTGGCCATTGATGAATGTCGATGATGTGGTCGGCGCGGCATACATGCCGACCGATGGGCAAGCCAACCCGTCCGACATCACGCTATCGCTTGCTAAAGGCGCCCGCATGGCTGGAGCGCGTATTTTCGAAGATACGAAAGTCACCAAGATCAAGCTTGAAGACGGCGTGATCAAAGGTGTGATGACGGAAAAGGGCTTCATCGAGTGCGAAAAGGTCATTCTATGCGGCGGCCAATGGACCCGCGATTTCGCGGCGACCGTCGGGGTGAATGTGCCGCTGGTGCCGATGGAGCACCAGTACATGGTCACGGAACAGATCGACGGCGTCACGTCTGACCTGCCGACGCTGCGCGACCCCGACAGATTGACCTATTACAAAGAAGAAGTCGGCGGATTGGTTATGGGCGGCTACGAGCCGAACCCGATCCCGTGGGCGCTCAAAGGTATCCCGGAGGGGTTCCACTACACGTTGCTCGATTCCAATTTCAATCATTTCGAGCAGATTGTGGAGCTTGCTTTGGGCCGCGTGCCAGCCTTGCAGACCGCTGGCATCAAGCAATTGGTGAACGGGCCGGAAAGCTTCACACCGGACGGCAATTTCATTCTGGGTGAAGCGCCGGAGCTAAAGAACTTCTACGTCGGTGCAGGCTTCAACGCCTACGGCATCGCCGCTGGTGGCGGGGCGGGGATGGCGCTGGCGGAATGGGTCGCCAAGGGCGAGCCTCCATTTGATCTGTGGCCGGTAGATATCCGCCGCTTTGGCCGCCCGCATTTCGACACTGACTGGGTCCGCACACGCACTGTCGAGGCGTATGGCAAACACTACACGATGGCATGGCCGTTCGAGGAGCACAGCTCCGGCAGGCCTTGCCGGAAGTCACCTTTGTACGAGACGCTGAAAGGCAAAGGCGCTTGCTTTGGTGAAAAGCTTGGATGGGAGCGGCCAAACTGGTTCGCGCCTTCGGGGATGGAGCCGAAAGACGTCTATAGCTTCGGGCGACAGAATTGGTTTGACGTCGTGGGCGAGGAGCACAAAGCCGGGCGCGAAGCAGCGGTGTTGTTCGACCAGACTTCCTTCGCCAAGTTCGTCCTCAAAGGGCCGGACGCAGAAGCAGCGCTCAGCTGGATTGCGGCCAATGACGTGCAAAAGCCGGTGGGCTCGTTGATCTACACGCAAATGCTCAACGATCGTGGCGGCATTGAGTGCGACCTGACTACAGTCCGCGTGGCGCGGGACGAGTATTACATCGTCACCGGTACCGGTTTCGCGACCCATGATTTTGAATGGATATCGCGCAACATCCCTGACGGCATGAACGCGCAACTGGTCGATGTGACGTCCGCATATGCAGTCTTGTCGCTGATGGGGCCAAAGGCACGCGACATTCTTGAAAAGGTCACCAAAGCAGACGTCTCCAATAAAGCGTTCAAGTTCGGCACCGCCAAGACCATCGGCATAGCCGGATGCCCTGTGAACGCATTGCGGGTCACCTATGTTGGCGAGCTGGGTTGGGAGCTTCACCTGCCAGTGGAATACGCCACCACGGTCTACACCGCACTGGTAGAAGCGGGCGCGGAGTTCGGGTTGCGAGACGCAGGTTACCGGACGATTGAAAGCATGCGATTGGAGAAAGGCTACCGCGCATGGGGCGCGGATATAGGCCCAGACCACACGCCCGCCGAGGCTGGATTGGCGTGGGCGGTGAAATTGAAAAAGAACATCGACTTCAAAGGGCGCAAAGCAGCCGAGGCGCAGCGGGACAACGGGGTGAAGAAAATACTCGCAGGCTTCACCGCGGCCCCTGATATTGTGCTGTCCGGTCGAGAAACCATCTACCGGAACGGCAAGCGGGTCGGGTGGCTGAGCAGCGGCGGGTTTGGCTACACGCTCAACAAATCAATCGGATACGGCTATGTCCGATCGGATGAACTCATTGACGCGAACTATGTGATGGATGGCGACTACGAGTTGGAGGTCGCGACAGAACGGGTGCCATGCACGGTCCATATGGCACCGCTGTATGATCCAATAATGGAGCGTGTGAAGGCATAGTGTGAAGTCGGCGGCGCATCTCTCGCCGCCAACCCGATTAATGTGGCGGCTAGAGTATGGCCTCAAACAACGCTTTGGTATTCGCAGCGGTCATCTCGACCGGATTTCCGCCCGTGCTCGGGTCGCGCAAGGCGGCGTCGGTCAGCAAGTCCAGGTCCGCGTTTTTTACACCAAGCTCCGTCAGTGTTTTCGGGATCGACATCGATGCGTTCAACTCGTCCACATAGGCGCAGAACCCGTCAAACCCGCCAGCGATCCCCAGATAGGCGGCGACCATATCAAACCGCGCTGCTATCGCGTCTTTGTTGAATTGCAGCACCGCAGGCATGCATACCGCGTTGGTCGTGCCGTGGTGGGTGTGATGGACAGCCCCAATCGGGTGGCTCAGCGCGTGAATGGCACCCAGACCTTTTTGAAAACCGGTTGCGCCCATGGCGGCAGCGGACATCATGTGCGCGCGCGCCTCAAGGTCGGTCGGGGTGGCATAGGCGCGGGGCAGGTATTCTTTGACCAGCCGCATCCCCTCCAACGCAATCCCTTGGCTCATCGGATGGTAATGCGGGCTGCTATAGGCTTCGACGCAATGCGCGAAGGCATCCAAGCCGGTGCCTGCGGTGATGAACTTTGGCATGCCAACCGTCAGCTCCGGGTCACAGATCACCACAGTGGGCAGCATTTTGGGGTGGAAGATGATCTTCTTCTCATGCGTGTCCGAGTTGGTGATCACGCTGGCGCGCCCGACTTCGGAGCCAGTGCCAGCCGTGGTTGGAACGGCGACGATAGGCGCGATCTTGTCGGGGTTGGCGCGGGTCCACCAATCGCCGACATCTTCGAAATCCCATAGCGGGCGGGATTGGCCAGCCCAAAACGCGATAACCTTCGCCAGATCAAGGCCTGAGCCGCCGCCAAACGCTACGACGCCATCATACCCGCCCTCGCGGTAGACTGCGACGCCAGCTTCGGCGTTCTTATCCGTGGGGTTCGGGTCGACTTCGGAAAACAACCCGCGCCCCAAGCCTGCCGCCTCCAGATGGTCGAGCGTTCGCGTGGTGATCTCCATCGACGCCAGCCCCTTGTCCGTCACCAACAAAGGTTTGGACATGCCGGCAGATTTGCATGCGTCAGCGATTTCCGAAATACGCCCTGCGCCAAAGCGGATAGCGGTCGGGTAGGACCAGTTGCCAGTCAGGTTCATCTTAGTGTGCCTTCTTCAGATGGTAGGATTTTGGACGTGTCAGGTTGTGGTAGCCAATGACCGACAAGCCGCCGCCGCGTCCAGTATTCTTGCAGCCCGTCCAGCACAAGGCCGGATCAAGGTAGTCGGCGCGGTTCATGAACACCGTGCCCGTTTCGATCTGGTCGCCGACCCTTTGGGCGCGTTCAATGTCTTTTGTCCAAAGCGACGCGGTCAGGCCGAATTCGCTGTCATTCATCAGCGCAATCGCTTCCGCGTCGTCTTTGACTTTCATGATGCCCACAACCGGCCCGAAGCTTTCTTCGCGCATAACGCGCATATCATGGGTCACGTTGGTCAGGATTTGCGGCGTCAGATATGCGCCGCCGTCATCCTCTGTGAAGGAGGCTATATGCGCTTTCGCACCATCGGATATCGCCTCCGCGATTTGCCCACGCACCTCGTTTGCGAAGCGGGTATGGGCCATTGGGCCGATGGTGGTGTCCGGGTCCAGCGGGTTGCCAAGTTTGTAGCCGTTCACGATCGCCACGGCCTTCTCGACAAACTGGTCGTAGAGGGCCTCCACCACATAAATCCGCTCGATCCCGCAACAGCACTGTCCGGAGTTGAACATCGCCCCGTCGATCAACGTATCGACCGCAGCATCCAGATCGGCGTCTTCCATCACATAACCCGGATCTTTGCCACCAAGTTCCAGCCCGACACCGGTGAAGGTGCCCGCCGCCGCGCGCTCCATGGCCTGACCGCCACCGACAGAGCCGGTGAAGTTGACGAAATCGAAGCTGCGGTTGCCGATCAGATGTGACGTGGTGTCGTGGTCGACGAAGATGCTTTGGAACACCTCTTTCGGGATGCCCGCTTGATGGAAGGCCGCCGCCATGCGCTCGCCGACCAACAAAGTCTGGGTGGAATGCTTCAGCACCACGGTATTGCCAGCAATCAGGGCAGGGGCCACGGTGTTGATTGCGGTCATGTACGGATAGTTCCACGGGGCTACGACCAACACGACGCCGTGTGGCACGCGGCGAATATAGCGGTGGAAGTCACCGTCGTTGGAGACTTCGATGTTCGCCAATGCGCCTTGCGCGATCTCGGCCATATGGCTGGCACGCTCGTTAAATCCGCCGAACTCGCCGCCATAGCGGATCGGACGACCCATTTGATGGGCCAGCTCCGGCACGATTTCGTCGTTCATCGCGCCCACGGCGGCGACGCCTGCCATCACCAGATCAATGCGGTCTTGCAAGGGGCGTGCGGCCCAAGCGGGTTGGGCGCTACGCGCGGTGCGGGCGACGGCCTCGGCCTCGGGGACACTCAATACGGGGCGTTCAGCGAACACCGATCCGTCAATCGGAGAGATGCATTTTAAAGTTTTGGTCACTGGTCTTCCCCCTCAGGCTTTCTCAAATCCGCGCGCGATTTCGTAATCGGTGACAACGCGCTCAAAATCTTCCTGTTCCACCTCTGCGCAGCGGTGGTAGTGGTCCACTACCACGTCCCCGAGCGCCGCACGCAGCATGTTGGAACCTTTCAGCGTGACCATCGCGTCGCGCAGGTTGGCGGGTATTTGCTTGGCACCTGTGTCTTCATAAGCATCACCGGTCAACGCAGGTTGCAGGTCTAGCTTTTCCTCGATGCCCGCAATGCCTGCGGCCAATTGTGTGGCCATAGCCAAGTACGGGTTCAGGTCGGACCCACCCACACGGCATTCCACGCGCACCGCCTTGGTGTTCTCGCCACATAGCCGGAAGCCTGCGGTGCGGTTGTCGATGGACCACACGGTGCCGGTCGGCGCGAAGGTGCCTTTCTGGAACCGCTTGTAGCTGTTCACATATGGCGCGAGGAAATAGGTCACGTCCGGCGCGTATTTGATCAAGCCGGCCATGTAATGGCGCATCAGATCAGACATCCCGTGCTTGGCGTCAGGGTCATAGAACGCGGACTTTCCCTCCTTCCAAAGTGACTGGTGAATGTGGCTGGACGAGCCGACGCGGTCTTGATGCCATTTGGGCAAAAACGACGCCGCATGACCGTTTTGCCAAGCGATTTCCTTGATGGCGTGCTTTGCAATCGTGTGATGATCGGCGCAGTTCATCGGCGCGTCGTAGCGAATGTTCAACTCTTCCTGCCCCGCCTCGGCCTCGCCCTTGGTGTTCTCAATCGGGATACCCGCGGCATAGAGGTGATTGCGGATTGGCCGCATCACATGCTCTTCCTTGGTGGTCTGGAAGATATGGTAGTCCTCGTTGTAGCCGCTGATCGGGGTCAGGTCGCGAAAGCCGCCTTTGCGGATTTCGTCATAGCTTTTCTCGAACAGGAAAAACTCCAACTCGGTCGCCATCGCTGCACTAAACCCAAGCGCGTCCAACCGCGCGAGCTGCTTCTTCAACACGGCACGTGGGGAATGCGGAACAGCCTCATGCGTGTGGTGATCCAACACGTCGCACAGAACCATTGCCGTCCCTTCAAGCCACGGCACGGGGCGCAAGGTCTCCAAGTCCGGCTTCATCACATAGTCGCCATAGCCCGACTGCCAGCTGGTGGAGGCGTAGCCGTCCGGCGTCGCCATTTCCAGATCAGTCGCCAGCAGGTAGTTGCAGCAATGGGTTTCCTCATAGGCGCTGTCGACGAAATGCTGGGCTAGAAAGCGCTTGCCCATCAAACGCCCTTGCATATCGACCAGACAGACAAGGATCGTGTCGATCTCTCCGGCTTTCACTTGTTTTTTGAGCGCGTCGAAGGTCAGTTTATTTGGCATCAGATACATCCGGATTGGCTAGGGACTGGGGAACGCCCATGCTGGAGAGCGCACGGGTGAGGCTTTGCGTGAGTAGGGTGGCAATGTCGGACAGGCCAGCGTCGGTCGCGATCAGATCATTGCGGACTTCTATCATTACATAAGGAAGACGCCGACCCGACAAGTGCTTTTCGATACTGTGCAACACGCCATCTTCTGGCCCGTAAGGCGCGTTGTAACGGGCGTCGTAAGCAGAGCTTTCGAGCGTTGGCATCATCGCCTGCGCCAAACGGGTGTCCGCTGCATGCAGGAGCCCGATTTCAACATCACGGGGCTTACCGTGGAAAACGGGGGTGAAGCTGTGGATGGTCACCAGAACGGGGTCCGGTGTCTCACTTAGGACCTTTGTAACCGCCGCGTGGAACGGCTCGTATATGTCTTTGGTGCGCGCTACGCGCTCGGCCTCGGTGATATGTGCATTGCCAGGGATCGGGCAGAATTCGGTATTTGCAGGCATCGCACTGGTGGCGTCGGGAGGGCGGTTGCAGTCGTAAACCAGACGCGAGAACCGCGCTTCGATCAATGATGCGTCGAACGTGTCGCTAAGCTTTCTGGCCAACGCCGAAGCCCCGGGGTCCCATGCTACATGCGCCTCAAGTTGTTCTTCGGACAGGCCTAGGCTGTCTAACCCAGCCGGCACGCGATTGGCAGCATGTTCGCAGACCAGCACAACGGGGCTCTGGCCGCTTCGGTTGACCACCTCGAAGGCTGGCCCATCGGTTTGGTTTAGGAGTTTGGAGGTCACAAGGCGGCTCATTCGAGGATCACGGCTTGCTTGCCAGCGGCAACAAGTTCTTCGCGGATGTCATTCGGGACGGGGCCGTCGCTAACGATACGATGGATCGAGGAAAGCGGACACACTTCAAACGATGCCAAGGCCTCGAATTTGGAGGCATCGGCAAGCACGGTGACCTCGTTGGATTGTTCGATCATTACCCGCGCCACCTGTGCTTCGTCAAAATTGAAATCCATCGCCCCAGTTCGCGCATCCATTGCGCCAACGGTCAAGACAGCGTGATGGGCGCGAAATGCACGAAGCTGCGTTGTCGCCATCGCCCCAAGTGTCTGGTTGTTGGCCGCACTGAACTCGCCCCCCAACAAAAACACGCGGTTGCCGCTGTTCCCCTTGCTTATGGTGCGGGCAATTTCTGTAGAGTTCGTGACGATTGTCAGACCTGCGGATTTGGCCAGTTCCTCGGCCAGAAATAAGGTGGTCGAGCCGGTATCCAGTAACAACGTCTCGCCCGGTTTGAATATCTCGGCAGCCAGTTTTGCGATTTTCATTTTGGCGTCTACGTTTTCAGACATACGCTGTTGAAAATGCCCTTCACCAAGGGCGCGGGGCAGGGTTGCGCCGCCATGAACCTTTTGGATTTTGCCCTGATCGGACAGCTGCGTCAGATCGCGGCGCACAGTTTCACGCGATGCCTCAAGAAGCCGCGCCAGATCTTCGACTGACGCTTCTTCCCGCTTTCTGACCAATTCGATCAGCTTGGATTGCCTCTTGTGCTTTTTCATAGTTTTCCGGCGATATTGACTAACATGGTCACGAAATCTACAAAAGTAGTCAGCAAACGGTCAATAATTGGTCACGGATTGTCAATACTTCTACAGCGATCAACGGAAAATTTTGCCTCCGTCTTGGACCAATCACTGTTTGATGTGGTGGTGATCGGCGCTGGTGTGGTCGGCTGCGCCGTGGCGCGACGGTTCACTTTGGAAGGCGCGCGGGTTGCTGTGCTGGAAAAAGGCACCGACATTCTGGACGGTGCCAGCAAGGCAAACAGCGCGATCCTGCACACCGGCTTTGATGCCCCCGAAGGCTCGTTGGAACTGGCCTGCATACGCGACGGATACGCGGAATATCAGGCCATTCGCGACAGCTTGGGATTGGTGCAAGACAATGCGGGGGCCTATGTCGTGGCATGGACCCAAGACGAGCTGCGCAACCTCGAAAGCATCAAGGCCAAAGCGCATCTCAAAGGTGTGACTGATGTCGCACTGGTCGACGCGGAAACCTTAGGCGCGTGGGAACCAAACCTCAGTCGGAACGCTTTGGGGGCGGTCCACGTTCCGGGCGAAAGCCTCATTGATCCGTGGTCCGCGCCATACGTCTATCTGCGACAAGCAATGGAGAACGGCGCGAAGGTGTTTACCTCTTGCGAGGTTGCGGAGGGCACGTTTGATGGGGAGGAGTGGCGCGTTGTGACGACAAAAGGAACTCTCCGCGCGCGCCATGTAATCAACTGCGCTGGGTTATACGGGGATGTCGTGAATCGAGCGTTGCTGGGCGCGGCGCAGTTCGAAATTAAACCGCGTAAGGGGCAGTTTGTTGTGTTCGACAAGGCTGCCAGCGATTTGGTGTCTGCGATCATTTTGCCCGTTCCCAGCGAGACAACCAAAGGGATTGTCGTGTTCCGCACGGTGTTCGGAAATCTGGCCGTCGGCCCGACCGCCGAGGAGCAGGACAGCCGCACTGACGCCTCTACCGATGATGAGACCCTGAAGGCTTTGATTGCAGATGGTATCGCCAAAATCCCCGCATTGAAGGACATGCCAATAACGGCGACCTATGCGGGTCTGCGTCCGGCATCCGACCAGAAAGAATACCGCGTCAGTGCGACGTCAGAGCAGAACTGGATCACCGTGGGCGGCATCCGTTCGACCGGTCTTAGCGGCGCGTTGGGGATCGCGCGGCACGTTTATGGCTTGTACGAAAAAATGGGGGCATCGCATGACAAGCTGCCTGACCCTGTAGTGCCCAAAGCCAATATGTTGTCCGAGGCTGGCCCACGCGACTGGAAGCAAGACGGCGCGGGCGAGGTGGTGTGCCACTGCGAATTGGTCACAAGGCGCGAAATAGAGACCGCTTTGCATGGCCCGTTGCCTGCACGGTCGTTGGCAGGTCTGAAGCGGCAAACCCGCGCCACTATGGGGCGGTGTCAGGGGTTTTACTGCTCGGCGCGGCTGGCAGAACTGACCGATGGCTGTTTCGTGTCGGCGATGGCTGAGCGTCTTTCTCATGAGTGATGTCGATGTGGCAATTATCGGCGGTGGCCCCGCCGGGCTGGCCGCCGCGAGTGCGCTGAAATCCGCAGGAGTGGAGCGAGTCGTCGTGCTGGAGCGCGAAGCAGAGGCGGGCGGTATTCCGCGCCATTGCGGACATCCGCCCTTTGGGTTGCGGGAGTTCAACCGCATCATGACCGGCCCGACCTATGCAGAACGCCTTGTCGCGTCGGCACAGACTGCAGGCGTTGAAATTCGCACGCTTACGACCGTTGTAGAAGCCCGCGCGCAGGGCAAGCTGCGGCTTGCCACACCAACTGGAGTGACTGAACTCAACGCAAAACGGGTGATCCTCGCCACCGGTGTGCGCGAAACCCCGCGATCCGCGCGGCTGGTCTCTGGGGCCCGTGTCTCGGGCGTTCTGAATACGGGCGCGCTGCAATCCATGGTGTATCTCAAGAACCGCCGCCCGTTCCAGCGACCGGTTATCTTCGGCAGCGAACTCGTCGCCTTTTCGGCCATCCTGACCTGCCGCCATGCCAGAATTCGCCCTATCGCAATGATCGAGGCCAACAAGCACGTCACAGCGCGCTGGCCTTGCGCATTGTTCCCAAGGCTGGCCGGTGTGGCGCTCCACACGGGAACGCGCTTGGTTGAAATTCTGGGCGACACCAAGGTGGAAGGCGTCGTCGTCGAAGACGCCAAGGGGCAAATTAGTCGTCTTGAGTGCGATGGCGTTATTCTCAGCGGGCAGTTCACGCCGGAGGCGGCACTTGCCCGTAGTGGTCATCTGCTGGTTGATCCGGCAACTGGTGGTCCGCAGGTCGATCAATGGGGACGGCTATCCGACCCCACATATTTCGCCACAGGAAATGTTTTACGCCCCGTCGAGACGGCCGGATGGAGTTGGTCAGAGGGAGGGCGGACCGGTCAATGGGTCGCTCGGGACCTTGCGGGACTATTGCCAGAATCCGAACCATCTGTAAGGGTTTCGGTGAACGACCACCGTCTGCGCTTCGCCATGCCTCAAAATATCGTTTTATCACAAGACGTCGGAGGTATGAGAGACATTCAACTTCGTGTTGCTCAACATGTCGATGGGGACTTGATTGCGGAGTGTGACGGCAAAAAGATCTGGGGGCGGAAACTGCGTGCCGGCCCTGAACAGCGCGTACTTGTGCAAACGCATGAAATTGCGGCAGCATGCGCCGGACGAGATGTAGCGCTTAGAATATCGGAGCCCGCCGATTGACTGAAAATGCGATGCGTATCACCCTCTGCGGGGCAAAAAGAGGGGCAATTGAGCGCCATCGGGCTGTCACAGTGGGGCTAATGTAACAAAAGTGACATCAAAAACCCTGTAGATAACTGGGTATGAAAATTGCGAAAAGCACGACATCCTGTGGTGCTCCAACTATTCCGGGAGGGAATAACTTTATGAAAAACACTCGAAACACGTTGAGCCGCCGCGCGGTCCTCAAGTCCGGTGCGGTCGCTGGTGTGGCCGCTTTGGCAACGCCCGCACTGGTGTCCAAGGCATTTGCGACATCCGGCGAGATGACCCTGATGGACTGGTCTGATTACTGGCCCGAAGACATGCTGGCAAATTTCACCGCCGAGACCGGCATCAAGGTGAATTACATCGGCATCGGCTCCAACGAAGAGCTGATCAACAAGATGAAAGCCTCGCAAGGCTCCGGCGCTGATCTGATCGGCCCGACCAACAACCGCTCGTTGCAATGGGGTCCGTTAGAACTTCTGCAACCATTCGACATGACCCGCATTCCAATTGACGCGGCAAACCCCGCAATGGCCAAAATCGGTCCGGACGCTTGGGATTTCGGTGGCAACACCTGGATTCCACACATCTGGGGCACCGAAGGCATGTCCTGGCGTGTCGACAAATGGTCGCCAGCCGATGCGTCTGGTGTGCCAAGCTATGGTGAAATCTGGTCTGAAGAGAACGCGGGCAAAACCATGATCCGTGCGCATTCCGGCATGCTGTGTGCAGGCCTCTATATGGAAGCGTCCGGTGAAATGGATCCGGGTTCTGTCTGGGCCGCCTACGAGTCCGAAGAGAACATGCGCAAAACCTGGGGCATGATCGCCGACTGGTGCATCGCACGCAAAGCCAACCTGAAGCTGATCTGGAACGACGCAGATACGCAGAAAAACGGTCTGCTGAACGATGGCGTTGTTGTCGGCCAGACATGGGATGGCCCACCTCTTGCGCTGAAAACCGCAGGCGAGCCTGTGACCTACCAAGCACCGGCAGAAGGTGCGATGGCGTGGGTTGACGGTCTGGCGATGCCAAAAGGTGCGAAGAACATTGATCAAGCCTACGAGCTGATCAAGTTTGCCTTTGATCCGAAGAACGCAGGTCCGGCCATCGACCAGCACGGCTACAACTCCCCGATCCTCGGGGCGGACAAACTGGCGGGCGAAGCTTATGCGAAAAACTTCGCGGAAGCCTATCCGGGCGACGCTTTGGCCAATCTCAACGCATGGCCAGCAGAAGCGCCTTGGTACGCCGATGTGCGCACGGAGTTTGTGAACAAGTTCCAAAGCGCATGAGCGTAAAACACTTTGGTCCGGCGGCATCCTTGATGTGGCCGGACTGCAAGGGGAAAACCCCGACCAAGGGCTCGGTACAGGGCTCGGAATAAAACTGACAACGGGGAATGACTACATGAGTTCTGGTGTAGCGGTTGATCTTGAGAACATCACGATCAGGTTCGGCGACTTTACGGCCGTAAAAGATGCAAATGTGAATATCAACGGCGGCGATTTCTTTTCTTTCCTTGGGCCATCGGGCTGCGGGAAAACGACGATCTTGCGCGCTGTGTCCGGCTTCCTGGAGCCAAGCGAAGGTCGTGTGTTGATTGGTGGCAACGACATGGCAGGGATCGGCCCGAACAAACGCCCGACCGCGTTGATCTTCCAAAATCTCGCACTTTTTCCGTTGATGAAGGTTTGGGAGAACATCGCGTTTTCCATGGAGGTCGCGGGCGCCAGCGCTGCCGAGCGCCGCAAACGCGCCGACGAACTGCTCGATATGATCGCCTTGGGCGGTCAAGGCGACAAGCTGCCAAGCGAGCTGTCCGGCGGCCAAAAGCAACGCGTCGCCATCGCACGGGCGCTCTGTGCGAACCCTGATGTGCTGCTCTTGGACGAGCCGCTTTCAGCGCTTGATTTGAAGCTGCGCCAACACATGCGGACCGAATTGCGTGAAATCCAGCAGCGGGTTGGGATCACCTTTATCTACATCACCCACGATCAGGGCGAGGCCTTGACCATGTCCGACAACGTGGCCGTCATGAAGGCGGGGGTGATCGACCAGATCGACACCGGTCACAATATTTACGACGATCCCGCGACTCCGTTTGTGGCTTCTTTTGTCGGTGAAAACAATGTCTTCCGTGGCAAGGTTAAATCTGTCAGCGGCAATGAGGCGGTGATCACCACGAACCGCTCCGGCGATCTTCTCACAAGAATTACACCCGCTCAGGTTGGCAAACTGGCCGTGGGTGACGACGCAATGATGTTCATCCGACCCGAGGCGCTTGAGCTTGCTCCACGCGACGCGGACAGCAAAACCACGATTTCAGCCAATGTGATCAACGAAGAGTTCGAGGGCAATTCGTTTAGCGTCTTCCTAGAAGGCGATGGTGGCAAGCAGATCAAGATGTCTGTTCCCAATCTGGGGCAGGATCGCATCTCGGTGCGGGGCGAGAACCTGTCGCTGCGCTACGATGCGTCGAACGCCGTCACGATGCCCGCGGGCGAACTGGCGTCGGAGTAGACGTCGATGAAAAAGAAAATGATCTTCTCCGACTTCTTCAAAAACAACGGCGTTGTCATGGGCTGCCTGCTGATCGGGCTAGTGTCCTTCTGGCTGATCTTCCTGATCATCCTGCCGCAGCTGTCGATGCTGGATTACTCCTTCCGCTTCAACCTGCCACCCGCCGAGGTGGGCGGCCCGAAAGATGTCTACACGCTAAGCAATTATCAACATCTGATCTACGGCTCGGATACGACGCATCAGACCTACAACACAGTCGATCTTAAAGTGTTCGTGCGCACGATTATTGCGGCGATGCTGGTCACCATCTTCAACATTTTCCTGTGCTACCCGTTGGCGTATTTCCTAGGGCAATCCAAAGGCTCCGGCTTTGTGCGTCTGCTGGTTGTGCTGCTGATCATCCCGTACTGGATCAACGAAATCCTACGGGCCTTCGCGCTTAGAATTATCTTCGGAGACAGCGGGTTGCTGAACGAAGCGCTCATGTTCCTGCACCTGACCAGCGAGCCGATCGACTTCATTCGCCAAGATATCGCCCTCTATGCGGGGCTTGGTTATGCCTACATCCTGTTGATGCTGTTCCCGATGTATAACGTCATCGAAAGCCTTGATCGCAACCAGATCGAGGCGGCGCGCGACATGGGAGCCAGCTGGATGCGCATTCACCGCCGTATCGTTATCCCGCACGCAAAACCCGGCATCGTGTCCGGCGCGACGATGGTGTTTATGTTGTCTGCGGGTGCGTTGGCCGCACCGCAAATTTTGGGCGGGCCAAGCAGTCTTTGGTTCACGCAGCTGGTCTATCAGTGGTTCAACGACTCGCTGAACTGGCAGCAGGGTGCGGCTTACGCGATCGTCTTGTTGGCCTCCACGATCATCATCGTTTTGACGGTGATGAAGATATTTAAGGTCAACATGGGGGACATTGGCAAATGAGTTCCGCCAACCTTATCCGCATCGCCCTTGGTGCCTATCTTCTGATCTTCTTTAGCTACCTTCTGGGCCCGCTTGTGGTGATGAGCCTCACGGCCTTCAACTCCTCCAGCTTCCCGACCGTGTCGCCATGGGCCTGCTTCTCGTATGAGTGGTTCGACGTCCTGTTCAACGACAAGCACATCCGCGACGGCATCTACTACAGCATCGTCATCGGCATCGGCACGGTCATCCTGTCGGTCTCTATGGGGCTGGCAGCGTCAATCGTATTGACGCAAGTGTGGCCCAAATTACGCTCGACCTACTATACGATGATCATTGCACCGATCCTTATTCCCGGCGTGGTGCTGGGCATCTCGACGCTGGTGTTTTGGGATCGGGCAGGGGCCTTCCTTGGTGCAACGGACGGGTCGTTCCTGCACGGGCTGTTCCACAACGGGATATTCCTGACCATCCTTGGCCAATCCTCCTTCATCGCGTCCTATGCGATGTTGGTGTTCGTCGCTCGCCTGCAACGCTTTGACACCGGCCTGACCGAAGCCGCGTTGGACTTGGGCGCGACCCACACCCAAGCATTCCGCAAAATCCTGCTGCCTTTCATGCGTCCGGCCATCGCGTCGGCCTCCGTGCTGGCGTTCCTCGCGTCGTTCGAGAACTACAACACCACCACCTTCACCATCATCGACTACAAGACCCTGACCACCGTGCTGGCGCAAAAGGTGCGATTGGGGATCAACCCGTCGATCTCGTCACTGGCGTTTATCATCATTGTGCTAACGATCTTTGCCGCGCTGGCTTTCGAGGCGGCCAACCGCAACAAAGAACGCAAACTGGCTGTCCGGAAAGGTAAGGCATCAGCTGAGAAATCTGGTGTGCTGCCCGGCTTCATGACAGGTAACCCTGCTGCGATTGTTTTGGTTTTGCTCGCCTTCGTGGTGATCGTCCTTGTTGGCACCGCGCAGAAATATAGCCCTGAGGCGTGCAAAATTCAGGTGCGTGAGGCCAAGCAGGTTGAAATCCAGCAGCGGATCAAAGAGCTTCGCGAAGCGCGTCGTATCAAAGACGAGGCGAGGGCGGCCGAAGAAGCCAAGCAACCAGCGCAGGCTCCGGCGAACGCACCGCAGAACAGCGGTGCCTTTGGCAACGTGTTCGCGCCGGGCAATCTGTCCGAAGAGGAAGCTCCGGCGTCAGACCCTGCACCAAGCTCCGGAACGGGTGCGTTTGGCAATGTGTTCGATCCCAACAACCTGAACAGCGAATGAGCGGGTCGGGCTGCACTCAAATGCGGGCCAACCATACCGCGTTATAGCCGGTGCAACCCCAGATCACGGATGAGTCCGGTCAGCAGCGTTCGTGCTGCGTAGCGGTGCGCGCGGTGCAGGTCTCTTGCGCGCGCAGCATCACCGATCTGGATCGCGTCGAGCACCGCGCGGTGGTCTGCGTTGGACTTAACCGGCAGCGGGCGCAGCGGCAGCGTCATCATCCGCGCCCGTCGAACCTGGTCGGTATAGCGCGCGACGATTTCGATCACCCGCGCATTGCCCCCCAACCGCACCAATTCCGTGTGAAACCTGTCATCAGCCTCTGCCCAAGCGGTGCGGTCGTTATCCGTCAGCGCCGCGTCCATAGTATCAATGCAGTTTTGCGCGATCTGTAGATCGTCAGCGGTATAACCACGCTCCGCAGCGCGGGCGGCAGCGAGACTTTCCAGCTCGCACAAAACGTCATAAATATCGGCCATATCCTCGGCTGAGATCGGACATATACGGACGCCACGTCGGGGTTGCACATCCACCAATCCTTGCGCTTTCATCGTCAACGCTGCCTCCCGGACGGGTGTTCTGGACATGCCCAGCCTGTCCGCCAGATCAGCCTCAAAGTGGTTTGATCCGGCGGCAAGTTCTCCACTGAAGACCATCTCCCGCAAGCGGGAGAGTGCCTGTTCGGTTTGTGATTGCCCCATGTCTAAATCTCCACACGCGTGCCGGTTTCGGAGGAGCGATAAATCGCTTCCTCAACCTCGCGCACAAACAGATAGTCCGCCGCCACATTTTCAAAGGGCTGCCGGTTCGTAAGTCCTTCTAGAACATGCCGCTGCAACGCCAACACGCAATCCCCGCCAAAACCGGACCATTCGCGGGCAGGAAGGATAGTGTCGGTCCTCACCTCGCCAAAGCGGCGCAGATGCAAAGCTCCGTCACCTGTCAGCGAGAGCGTACCTTCGGTCCCTTCAAACAATCCTTCACCCAAGGTCATCCGGTGGTTTTCGGCAGCGTGGTCCAACAACCGGTTGCCGTCGAACAGGGCGCGGCGGCCTTCAGGGAACTCGAACAGAATGTGCCCCGCATCTTCGCCGGATATCGTAGGGTTCAATCGACGCAGGTCGGCGTAAACTGCGGTGGGGCGGCCAAACAGGAACCGGAATGTATCCACCCAATGCACCGCCGTTTCATGAACCAGCAGGCGCGGCATGGTTTGAAAATATGGCTGTCGGTCCTGATAGGCATCCGGCCCTTGTCCGTCCCCTGTGCGCAGCCGGAATGTTAGCTGCAATGGCGTTCCAATATCGCCGTCGTCCATGAGCTTTTTGGCGCTGCGGTACCAAGGTTGGAAGCGGAAGTTTTCATGAATAATGACGGGGATGCCTGCCGAAGCTGCCAGTTCCGTCACCTGACGCGCCTCCTCAAAGGAGGAGCAAAACGGTTTCTGGCAAATGATGGCCTGCACTCCAGCTGCAATCCCCGCTGCGACCGCGCTGGCGTGGCTGGGGGGCGGTGTAATGATATCCAGAACATCGGGTCGCACCGCATCCAGCATCGCGCTTAATTCGGTGAATGCAGGTGCGCCAGTGCCTTCGGCTTTGGCAAAGTTGTGATCGCACGCGCCCACAAGCTCGACACCTGAAAGGCGTCGCCAAGCATCATAGTGGAACTGCGCGAAGTAGCCCGCGCCAAGACACGCAACCTTCATGCCAAGCGCGCAGCAATCGCGGCTGCGGCCTCTGCCGTGGTTGCGGTACCGCCAAGATCGCGCGTCACACCTTCGCGGTCCGCGATTGCGGCCTCCACCGCCTCGCGCAGCCGTATCCCGTCGGCGGCCATTTCTGTGTTGCCATGGGTTTCGCCCAACCAGTCGAGCATCATCGCGGCCGAAAGGATCATCGCGAACGGGTTGGCAATCCCTTGCCCCGCAATGTCGGGGGCGGAGCCGTGGCACGGCTGGAAAACCGCATGATCGTCGCCGATATCCGCGGACGGGGCCAGCCCCAAGCCGCCCATAAGACCTGCGCCAAGGTCTGACAGAATGTCGCCGAACATGTTCTCGGTGACCATAACGTCGAAGACCCATGGCTTTTCGACCATCCACAGGGCCGTCGCGTCGACATAGGCGTGATCTGATGTCAGGTCGGGGTGGCGTGCGGCCTCTTCGTCGAAAATCTTGCGAAAGAAGGCGAAGGCCGCGAAGACATTCGCCTTGTCCACGCAGGTGACGCGACCGCTGCCACGCCCCGCCGCCTTGCGCGCTTTCGCCAACGAGAAGGCAAAGCGGAACAGTTTCTCGGAGGTCGCGCGGGTGATCTTCAGCGTCTCATACGCGGCGGCGTCATTGCGCACATCGCGGGTGCCTTGGGAATGGAACAGGCCTTCGGTGCTCTCGCGGATCAGAACGAAGTCCACCGCTCGCCCGCCGTTGAATGCCAGCGGCGTGGGTTGACCGGGGACGATGCGCACAGGGCGCACGCCTGCATACAACTGCAACTCCTTGCGGATTTCAATCTGCGGGGAAATTTCGGTGCCATCAGGGTAGCGCACGGAGGGAAGCCCCATCGCGGATAGCAAGATCGCGTCGGCGGTGCGTGCGGTCGCCAAAGAGCTGGCGGGCAAGCTTTCGCCATGCTCTGCATAATGAGCGGCACCGGCCGGCACGGCATCAAAAACAAGGCCATAGGTCTGCGATGTTTTCGCGATGTCTGCCAGCAGGTCGACGGTCGGTTGCATGATTTCTGGCCCGATGCCGTCGCCGTTGAAAACCGCAATCTTGAAAGTCTTTGTCATTGTTCGTTGTATCCGGCTTTATGAATGGACGTTTCGACCCTTAATAACGTATACGTTAACGTATGCAACAATCCAAGGACTATCCCATGTTTGCCCTCGCCGTGACCTTCGATATCGTTCCTGCCGACCTTGATGCCTTCAAGGCGGCTATGCTGATCAACGCGAAAGCCTCCTTGTCGACCGAACCGGGATGCAGGCAGTTCGATGTATGTATGGACCCCGAGCGTCCTTACGAAATCTTCCTTTACGAGATTTATGACGACGAGGCGGCGTTCGATGCCCACACCAAAACCGCGCATTATGCCACGCTCCAGTCGACGACCAAGGGGATGGTGAAAGACAAAAACGTTCGCTTCTTCAAGGAAGTTCACCAATGACCGAGTGGCAGGTCCATGCCCTCAAATACGCGGACCGGAACAGCCGGACGCGGGCAGACAGCTTTATCTTTGACGACAACCATGATGCGCCTCATGCGATGGACTACTTCATCTGGGTGTTGCGGCGCGGGGCAGAGGTGATCCTTGTCGACACCGGATACGATGCCGGTGAAGCCGCGCTCCGCGACCGTCCCATCTTGCGTGATCCGCGCGAGGCGCTGGCAGGGATAGGGTTGAGGGCAGAGGACATCACCCAACTCGTCGTGACCCATCTGCATTATGACCATGCCGGCGGCTTGCACCTGTTCCCCAACGCGACAATTCACCTGCAAGAGGCGGAAATGGCCTACGCCACTGGCCCCTGCATGTGCCACGATACGCTGAAAATGCCGTTTACGGCGGATCACGTCTGCGAAGCGGTCAAGCGCGTCTATCAAGGGCTCTGCGTCTTTCACGACGGGGACGGAGAGGTCGCGGAAGGGGTCACGGTGCATTGTTTGGGCGGCCATTCGCGCGGCCTGCAAGCGGTCAGGGTGCGCACAGAGGCAGGGTGGTTGTGCCTTGCGTCTGATGCGGCGCATTACTACGAAAATGTATTTGAAAAGAAGCCATTCCCGATCGTTGTTGATCTGCAAAACATGCTCGATGGCTTCACGCGATTACATAAGCTGGCGTCCGAACGCTCCCTGATAATACCGGGCCATGATCCGCTGGTGACGACGCTGTTCCCGCAGGATGGGCCGGACTATTGCTGGCGGCTGGATTGCGGGCCGGGCAAGGGCTTCGACTTGTAGAATTTCGCCATGTCGAAATTTTACCAGTTGATAAAATTTTTAACTGTGGCACTCTGAATGGGCAAGTTGACGCAGCCCGGAGAGACCATGCCCGACGCCACGCCCCTGACACCCGGTATCACGTCCGGCCGACTGAGTGCCGAGACTCTTTCGCAAAATTTCGACGATCTGCATCCGGCCTATGCGCCGCACGAGGCCGCCGTTGCCGCGGATCGTTGCTACTTTTGCCACGATGCGCCGTGCATCACGGCATGCCCCACGGATATCGACATTCCTTTGTTCCTGCGGCAGATCCAGACCGGCACGCCGGAGGCTGCGGCCAAGACAATCCTGAGCCAGAACATCCTCGGCGGTATGTGCGCCCGCGTGTGCCCGACCGAGACCTTGTGCGAGGAAGCCTGCGTTCGCGAAGCGGCGGAGGGCAAGCCCGTCGAGATTGGCCGCCTTCAACGCTTCGCCACGGACACGCTGATGCGGGCAGGCAAGCATCCCTTCACCCGCGCGAAGTCGACCGGAAAAAGCGTCGCGGTCGTCGGGGCAGGGCCGTCGGGTCTGTCTTGTGCGCACAGGCTGGCGATGCACGGCCATGATGTTGTGCTGTTCGATGCGCGCGCAAAAGCGGGCGGTCTGAACGAGTTCGGGATCGCGGCCTATAAATCGACCGACGGTTTTGCGGCGCAAGAGGTCGACTGGCTTCTGAAGATCGGCGGGATCACCGTCGAGACGGGGCAAAGGCTTGGTCAAGAATTGAGCCTTGATGAATTACAAAACGAATACGACGCGGTGTTTATCGGCATCGGGTTAAGCGGCGTGAACTCCCTGCGCGCCGCCGGCGAGGAGAGAGAGGGCGTATCTGACGCCGTCTCTTTCATCGCTGATTTGCGTCAGGCGTCAGACTTGTCGGGGCTGCCTGTTGGGCGTGATGTTGTTGTGATCGGGGGCGGGATGACCGCCGTCGACGCCGCCGTGCAATCCAAGTTGCTGGGCGCGCAGAATGTGACCATCGTTTATCGACGCGGGCAGGACCAGATGGGCGCCTCGCGGTTCGAACAAGACTTGGCAACCTCTAAAGGCGTGCGCATCGTCGCCAACGCACAACCTGTCGCAATTCACGGCAACGGCGCAGTGGCCGAGGCGGAGTTCGAGTACACCACGACAAAGGACGGTACGCTGAAAGGCACCGGTGAGACCTTCCGTATCAAAGCGGACCAGTTGTTCAAAGCCATTGGCCAGACGTTGGAAGGTGCACCGGAGGCATTGAAACTCGATGGTCGCAAGATCGCGGTGACCGGGGCAGGACGCACCTCGGTAAAGGGTATCTGGGCCGGTGGCGACTGTGCGTCCGGCGGGGACGATTTGACCGTGACAGCGGTGGCCGAAGGACGTGATGCGGCGGAAGACATTCATTCCACATTGATGGGAGGCAAGTAATATGGCCGATCTCACGACAGAATTTCTGGGTATCAAAAGCCCCAACCCGTTCTGGCTGGCCTCCGCGCCGCCCACGGACAAGGAATACAACGTCCGCCGTGCTTTCGAGGCGGGGTGGGGTGGCGTCGTCTGGAAAACGCTGGGCATGGAAGGCCCGCCGGTCGTCAACGTCAACGGCCCGCGCTACGGCGCGATCTATGGTGCCGACCGCCGGTTGCTTGGCCTTAACAATATCGAGCTGATCACCGACCGCCCGTTGCAGACCAATCTCGAAGAAATCAAGCGCGTCAAAGCCGATTACCCTGACCGCGCAATCATCGTGTCGCTGATGGTGCCCTGCGAGGAGCAGGCGTGGAAAGACATCCTGCCATTGGTCGAGGAGACCGGCGCTGACGGGATTGAGCTGAACTTCGGTTGTCCGCACGGCATGTCGGAGCGCGGCATGGGGGCGGCAGTTGGCCAAGTGCCCGAATACATCGAAATGGTCACCCGCTGGTGCAAGCAGTACTACTCCAAACCGGTGATCGTAAAGTTAACCCCGAATATCACAGATGTGCGCAAACCTGCGGCTGCTGCGATGCGGGGCGGGGCGGATGCGGTGTCGCTGATCAATACGATCAACTCGATTACCGCGGTGAATCTCGACACAATGAGCCCTGAGCCCAGCATTGACGGCAAAGGCTCGCATGGCGGCTATTGCGGTCCGGCGGTGAAGCCGATTGCAATGTCCATGGTGTCCGAAATTGCCCGCAATCCCGAAACTCACGGCCTTCCCATTTCTGGGATCGGCGGGGTCACCACATGGCGCGATGCGGCGGAATTCATGGCCCTTGGTTGCGGCAATGTGCAGGTGTGCACAGCCGCCATGACCTACGGGTTCAAGGTGGTTCAGGAAATGATCTCCGGCCTGTCCGACTGGATGGACGAGAAGGGCCACACCTCCATTCAGGACTTTGTCGGAATGGCCGTGCCGAATGTCACTGACTGGCAGTACCTGAACTTGAATTACATCGCCAAGGCCAAGATTAGTCAGGACGATTGTATCAAATGCGGTCGCTGCTATGCGGCCTGTGAAGACACGTCGCACCAAGCGATTTCCATGTCCGAGGATCGGGTGTTCGAAGTGATCGACGCGGAATGCGTGGCTTGCAATCTGTGTGTGGATGTTTGCCCCGTGGAAGATTGTATCACGATGGTGCAAATGGCCCCCGGCGAAGTCGACCCACGGACCGGTAAAGTGGTCGAAAAAGAATACGCCAACTGGACGACGCACCCGAACAATCCCGGAGCCTGCGCTGCTGAATAGCCTTATGGGGTCAGTATCTTAAGGAAGATTTCGCGAAGATAGGCGGGGGCCGCGTCAAACGGCTCCTCTTCCCCCAACACAGCGCGCACTTGCACGTCAAAATCGGCATAATGCTGGGTCAAAGACCAGATCGAGAAAATCAGATGGTAGGGATGCACATCGGCAATCTTGCCCTGATTTGTCCAGTCGCGGATCACCGCGACTTTCTCATCAACCAGTTCTTTTAGATCGCCTTTCAGCGCCTCAAGAATGCGCGGGGCGCCTTGCACGATCTCGTTGGCAAACAGCCGGCTTTCACGCGGATAAAGGCGGCTCATTTCCAGCTTGCGGTCAACGTAAGCCAGCAATTCGGCGATGGGCTCACCGCTGGACTCCAACGCGCGCATCGGGTCAAGCCATGTGTCCATAAGACCGGACAGCAATTCGTTGTGGATGGCTTCCTTTGACGGGAAATAGTACAAAAGGTTGGGCTTCGAGAGCCCCGCCTCGGTGGCAATCTGGTCCAGAGTCGCACCGCGAAACCCGTGAGTCGAGAACACCTCCAACGCGGCCCCTAAAATCAGGTCGCGGTTGCGTTGTTGGATGCGCGTGCGCGGGCGCTTGGCGTCTTGTCCGTCTGGCATGAAGAAATGCCTCTTTCGTTCGCATTTGCCGCGTTGGGCGGTGGATTTTCCAAGGGGAATCCTTGACAGCCCCTAGACCACTGGTAGCCTTCCTTTGACCGACTGGTCAAATACTGGGGGACATTCAAATGGCAGCACCTGGCGAAAACTTGAAGATTGACGGCGCTCGGCTGTGGGACAGCCTGATGGAGATGGCCAAGATTGGCCCCGGCGTCGCGGGCGGCAACAACCGCCAGACCTTGACCGATGAGGATGGCGAAGGGCGCGCCTTGTTCCAAAGCTGGTGCGAGGCCGCGGGCTGCACCATGGGTCTTGACCAAATGGGCAACATGTTCGCGCGACGCGAAGGGACGGACCCTGACGCACTGCCGGTCTATGTGGGTTCTCACCTCGATACTCAGCCAACAGGTGGCAAGTATGACGGGGTGCTGGGCGTCTTGGGCGGTTTGGAAATCCTGCGCACGTTGAACGACCTGAATATCAAGACCAAACACCCGATCATCGTCACCAATTTCACCAATGAAGAAGGCACACGTTACGCGCCTGCCATGCTGTCTTCAGGGGTATTTGCAGGCATTCACACGCAAGATTGGGCTTATGAGCGCGAGGATGCCGACGGCAAGAAATTCGGCGACGAGTTGCAGCGCATTGGTTGGCGTGGCGACGAAGAGGTGGGCGCTCGCAAGATGCACGCCTTCTTTGAATTGCACATTGAGCAAGGCCCTATTCTAGAAGCTGAAAACAAAGAAATTGGTGTGGTCACCCACGGTCAAGGTCTCAGCTGGACGCAAATCACAATCACCGGCAAGGACAGCCACACCGGCTCAACGCCGATGCCGATGCGTAAAAACGCAGGGCTGGGCATGGCGAAGGTGCTGGAACTGGTGGACGAGATCGCATGGTCGCACGCGCCGCATGCCGTCGGCGCAGCGGGGCATATCGACGTCTACCCGAACTCGCGCAATGTGATCCCGGGCAAGGTGGTGTTCACCGTTGATTTCCGCTCGCCGGATCTGATGGTGATCAAGGATATGGAGCGACGATTGACCACCGGTGCGCAGGTGATTTGCGACGAAATGGGGCTGGGGATCAAGTTAGAGAAGGTTGGCGGCTTCGACCCTGTGACCTTTGACGAAGGCTGCGTCGCCGCAGTTCGAACCGCGGCGGAGCGGCTGGGATACTCGCATATGAACCTGATCTCCGGCGCGGGGCATGACGCATGCTGGATAAACCGCGTCGCCCCGACCGCGATGGTGATGTGCCCATGCGTGGACGGGTTAAGTCACAACGAGGCCGAGGAGATTAGCCCCGAATGGGCAGAAGCTGGCACGAACGTCCTGTTCCACGCGGTCGTCGAAACAGCGGAGATCGTCGGGTGAAGCACTATAAATCCCTTGTTGTGCTGGTAGGTCTCGCGCTTGCGGGCTGTGCTGCGCCGCAAGGGTCGGTGTCAATCCGCCCCGGTCTTGGGGCGGAGGCTGATCTGGACGCAATCCGCCCGCCTTCCGGGGCGACCTACAACTTTATCCTGACAAATGACGGCGCACCTGTCCCTGCAACCATGTCCATCACATCGCGCAAACGCAGTGGCAATCGCTACACCTATAACGGACAGATGGTGTTGACCTTGCCTGCGGCGGAAAACCTTGAACAGGTGGCCGCCGTCATCGCGGAAGCCTTGGGCAAAACCACCGTGCGGGCGCGGGGCAACCAGTTGTTTATTCCCGTGGGGCTGACCACGGATAACAGGTTTCGATCATCCCGCTCCAACATCACATCCGACGTCACCAGATACGCGCCACATGACTGTTTCGCGGTCCTCGGCACCTGTCGTTACAAGGCAATTGACCGGTCCGGTCGCGTTGCCGCTCTGGTCTCCGAGACCACCGAGCAGGACGGCGTCTGGCGCTCTAAAACGGAGCTTGACCCGAAAGCCAAGAATCCCGGTTTGACCAACGAAATCCGCCGCGCCGTCTATTCCATCGACAAAAATGCGGTTCTGATCGACATGGTGGTGATGCGCGGATCGGGTGCGCGGCGAACCTCCTTCGCGATCCGGAGGAAGTAGAGCGATGGCCAATCTCTCGATGTTTCTCACTGTACCCATGGCGGTATTTATCATCGGCGGGGAGCAACCCGCGCATTGGGATTGGCAATTGACCGAGCCGCTGGATCTGACCGTGCGGGTGTCTCTCCTGATCACCGACATGGATGCTGTGACACCAGAGCAGATAGCGCAGCTGAAGTCCCGCGACACGCAACCGGTATGCTACATCAGTGTTGGCACACGTGAGAACTACCGCGAAGATGCCGCCGATTTTCCGGCCCATGTGGTCGGCAAACCTTTGGGCGATTGGCCCGATGAAGTCTATGTCGACATACGCAGTCCCGAGGTGATGACCGTCATGAAGGCGCGTATCGACCGTTGTGCCGAAATGGGGTTCGTCGGGGTGGAGCCTGACAATATTGACCTGTTCGAAAATGAAAACGGGTTCGGCATTACCAAGGCCGACAGCCTGACCTATACCAGCGCTCTTGCCGATTATGCCCATAGCAAGGGGCTTACCATTGCCCAGAAAAATGCGCCGGAGCTGATACCGGATTTGGTCGATAAGATGGATTTCCTGCTGCTCGAACAATGCTTTGAATACGACTTTTGTGAGGAAACCCAGCCATATCTGGACGCCGGAAAGGATGTCCTTGTGGTGGAATATACGGAGGCAGGGCTGGACTGGGACACCACCTGTATGCAGGCCAAGGACTTTGGATTCCACCTGCTGATGAAGGACCGAGACATTTCCGCAGGCGGCAAGGCCTGCGCCGATTGAAAGACACGAAGGGAGACGCAGATGAGCAAAGTCATTAAAGGCGGCACGATTGTCACCGCAGATCGCAGCTGGAAGGCCGATGTGTTGATCGAGGGCGAAAAGATCGCCGAGATCGGTGAAAACCTGAAGGGCGACGAAACCATTGACGCCGAAGGTGCCTATGTCATCCCTGGCGGGATCGACCCGCACACCCATCTGGAAATGCCCTTCATGGGCACCACGGCTGCCGAAACATTCGAAAGCGGAACCTTCGCCGCCGCCGCTGGCGGGACCACCATGCTGGTCGATTTCTGCCTGCCGGGGGAAGACGGCTCGTTGCTGAATGCAATCGACGATTGGGATCGCAAGTCGCGCGACCAGATTTGCACCGACATCTCGTACCATATGGCGATCACCGGATGGAACGAGAACATTTTCAACGAGATGGAAGCCGTTGTTAAAGAGCGTGGCATCAACACGTTCAAGCATTTCATGGCCTATAAAGGCGCGTTGATGGTGGAGGACGACGAAATGTTCGCCTCCTTCAAACGCTGCGCCGAGTTGGGCGCATTGCCGCTCGTGCATGCCGAGAACGGCGACATCGTGCAGGAGTTGCAGCAAAAATATCTGGCCGAGGGCATCACCGGTCCCGAAGGCCACGCCTACTCCCGCCCGCCCGAGGTCGAGGGCGAGGCCGCAAACCGTGCGATCATGATTGCCGACGCCGCAGGCACGCCACTCTATATCGTCCACGTCTCGTGCGAGCAGGCCCACGAGGCTATCCGTCGGGCGCGCCAAAAAGGCATGCGCGTTTATGGCGAGCCGCTGATCCAGCACCTGACCCTCGACGAGACCGAGTATTTTAACAAAGACTGGCAATATGCGGCCCGTCGCGTGATGTCGCCGCCGTTCCGCTCGAAGGACCATCAGGCGTCGCTCTGGGCGGGGCTGTCATCGGGGTCGCTGCAAGTCGTCGCCACCGATCATGCGGCCTTTACGGACAAGCAAAAGCAAATGGGTCTCGACAACTTCACCACCATCCCCAACGGCACGGGTGGGCTGGAGGAACGTATGGCGATGCTTTGGACCACCGGCGTCGAAACCGGTCGCCTGACACCCGAAGAGTTCGTGGCGGCAACCTCGACCAACATCGCCAAAATTCTCAACATCTACCCCATGAAGGGGGGCATTGCCGTTGGCGGGGATGCCGATGTTGTTGTCTGGGATCCGACGATCAGCCGCGAAATTGCCGTGAGCACGCAGAAGTCGATTATTGATTATAACGTGTTCGAAGGCAGGACCGTGACCGCACAGGCGCGCTATACATTGTCGCGCGGGGATGTGGTTTGGGCCTATGGTCAAAACTCGCAACCACAGCCCGGTCGCGGCAAATTCGTCCGCCGCCCAGCCTTTGCCAGCGCGTCTCAGGCGCTCAGCAAATGGAAGTCGCTCAACACACCCCGCAAGATCGAGCGCAACCCGCTCAACATCCCGGCAGGAGTTTAATGGCGCCGAAATGGACAAAAATGAAGGAAATGCCCGGATCGTGTCACAGAATTGCCTGAATACGCTGCAAAACCTCTTCCCACAAACGGGACACGCAGAGGGGTTTATACATGCAAGTTCTCTTCACGAAGCTACTCTTGGTGCTGGCACTCGGCCTGCTTGCTTTGGGTACCTGGATCAACGACGTAGCGATCGCCGACGCGATGTTCATCTTCGCGGCCTTTGCGATTGGTGGCGTCTGGTCGAAATACAGTGCAGCGGCGGAAGCCGAAGCGGAAGAAATGCCGGCGGATTTGCCAGCAGCTTAAGTTTTGCAGCGGGGCCGCTCTAAATGGCCCCGAACGCAAACTCGATAGTCATTTCCGCCAATGCGTTGGATTTGACGTTCCAGACCGCAGATGCGCCGGTCCATGCCTTGAAAGATGTCTCGCTGGATATCTCTCAGGGTGATTTTGTCAGCTTTATCGGCCCGTCCGGTTGCGGCAAGACGACATTCTTGCGCTGTATTGCCGGGCTGGAAACGCCGACCGGCGGGACCTTGACCGTCAATGGCATGACGGCGGACGAGGCGCGGCGCGCCCGTGCCTATGGCTACGTGTTTCAAGCTGCGGGTCTATATCCTTGGCGCACGATTGCCGGAAACATCAAGCTACCACTAGAAATTATGGGCTATTCCAGAGCCGAGCAGAATGACCGCGTAGCGCGGGTTCTGGACTTGGTCGAACTGTCGGATTTTGGTGCGAAGTTCCCGTGGCAACTTTCCGGCGGGATGCAACAACGCGCGTCAATCGCCCGCGCGCTCGCCTTTGACGCTGATATTTTGCTGATGGACGAGCCGTTCGGGGCCTTGGACGAAATCGTTCGTGACCACCTGAACGAGCAATTGCTGGCACTTTGGGCGCGGACCAATAAAACCATCGCTTTCGTCACCCATTCGATCCCGGAGGCGGTGTATCTGTCGACAAAGATCGTAGTAATGAGCCCGCGCCCCGGCCGCATCACCGATGTGATCGAAAGCCCGCTGCCCAAAGAACGTCCTCTTGATATTCGGGACTCGCCAGAGTTTATCGAAATCGCCCACCGCGTGCGCGAAGGACTGCGAGCGGGGCATGAGGATGACTGACCTTGTCCCAGATGCGCCCCGACCCGAAGAGCCGGGGCGCTGGAAACGTGATGCCACTGCATCCCATCACCGCTTACGGCCATCGGCTCCTCAGCCTGTTCCGCAAAGCCAGCTTAGCCCCGAAATGGTGAACGAACCCTTAGCATCACTGCTTCATAAATACCTAATTCCCCTACCGGCGACCTGGGCGCTTGATGTGATATCGGAACGCTCCGCGGGAGGTATTTTTGATGCAATGATAGGGGAGGGTGCGTACCATGCATAAGGTGGTGCCTGTGTTGACGGTCGTCGCGGCCATGTTCGCCCTGTGGTATGCGGCTGTTCCCTTCATGAACGTGAAAGAGACCCTGACAGGTTTGGAGCGGGCAGGGGCGGTCGTCACCCCCGATAATCCGATCGAGCGCCGCGATGCCTCTTCATTCGGGTTGGTCTTTCGTAACAGCTTTGCCATTCCAGCGACTTATGCACAGGATCGGCCACGTCTGCCTGCCCCCCACCAGGTGGCGCAGGATTTGTGGGAAACTACGGCCCTGAAAAAGGTCTCGTCAAAACGCTCATTGGTGTATCACGGCTGGATCACGCTGAGTGCCACACTTCTAGGTTTTGCGATCGGCACCGCGGCGGGAATTTTACTGGCCGTCGGGATCGTCCACAATCGGGCGATGGACATGAGCGTGATGCCTTGGGCCATTGCATCCCAAACGATCCCGATCCTTGCCATCGCGCCGATGATTATTGTCGTTTTGAATTCGATCGGCGTTCAGGGACTCATCCCGAAAGCCATCATCTCGGCCTATCTGAGCTTTTTCCCAGTCGTCGTTGGCATGGTCAAAGGTCTGCGGGCGCCCGACGCCATGCAGCTTGACCTGCTCAAAACCTATAATGCGTCGCAAAATCAAGGGTTCTGGAAACTGCGGCTCCCTGCATCGATGCCTTACCTGTTTGCGTCCTTGAAGATTGGTGTCGCAGCGGCCTTGGTCGGGGCCATTGTCGCGGAGCTGCCCGCGGGTGGAGCGCGAGGGTTGGGCGGACGCATGCTCACCGGCAGCTATTACGGGCAAATGGTGCAAATCTGGTCGGCGCTCGTCTTCGCGGCGGTTCTTGCGGCGGCTTTGGTTCTGCTGATCGGGTTCGCGCAAAAGCTCACCTTAAAGCGGATGGACCTGTCATGATGCTGGTCGCTCTTGCCTTGCTCATTTGGATTGCCATGTGGGTGTTGAATGTCCGGCTCGCGACGGGTGAGAATGCGAACACCCGCACCATAGGGCTTTTGGTTCCGGCCATTTTCGGCCTTACAATTCTTGTCGTTTGGGAGCTTTTGGTCCGTGGCCTTGCTGTGCCGCTGGTTATTTTACCTGCCCCGAGCCATGTTCTTTCAACTTTCTTAAGCGAGCTGCCGACGCTCTGGCTCGACCTGCAACAGACATTCCTAAAGGGCGCGCTGAGTGGATATATCATCGGCTGCGGAGCCGCCTTCCTGACGGCCATACTGGTTGATCGGTACGACTTTTTGAAACGCGGATTGCTGCCTGTTGGAAACTTCGTGGCGGCGCTGCCGATTGTCGGCACCGCGCCGATCCTTGTCATGTGGTTCGGGTTCGACTGGCAGTCCAAGGCGGCAGTTGTCGTCGTCATGGTGTTTTTCCCGATGCTGGTAAACACGGTCGCAGGGTTGCAGGAGACCACCGCCATGCAACGCGACCTGATGCGTACCTATGGCGCGGGCTATTGGCCAAGCCTCACCAAGCTGCGGTTGCCAGCAGCGATGCCGTTTATTTTCAACGGGCTTAAAATTTCGACAACACTGGCGCTTATCGGCGCTATTGTCGCCGAATTCTTTGGCTCGCCCACCATGGGGATGGGCTTTCGTATTTCGACCTCGGTTGGCCAGCTTGCGCTTGATATGGTCTGGGCGGAGATTGTGGTCGCGGCCCTCGCAGGGTCGGCCTTTTACGGCGTCGTCGCATTGGTCGAAAAGTCGGTGACCTTCTGGCACCCGTCACAACGAAAATAACGTATAACAAGAGTATCAACCTGGAGGAAAAACACATGAAACAACTACTGATGACCGCTGCGGCTTTGGCCATGGCGACGACAGCCCATGCCGCCGATGAGGTGAAATTGCAGCTTAAGTGGGTCACGCAAGCACAGTTCGCAGGCTACTACGTCGCCAAGGACAAAGGCTTCTATGACGAAGAAAATCTGGATGTTGAGGTTATGGCGGGTGGTCCCGATATTGCACCTGCGCAAGTGCTTGCCGGCGGTGGTGCGGATGTCATGCTGGACTGGTTGCCATCGGCGCTGTCAGCCCGCGAAAAGGGGCTGCCACTAGTGAACATTGCGCAGCCTTTCAAAACCTCTGGCCTGATGCTGACCTGCTGGAAAGACACGGGCATTACCGGCCCGCAAGATTTCAAGGGCCGCACAATTGGTGTCTGGTTCTTCGGCAACGAGTATCCGTTCCTGAGCTGGATGTCCCAAGAGGGCATTTCCACCGATGGCGGCGAGGACGGGGTGACCGTTCTCAAGCAGGGCTTCAACGTCGATCCGCTGCTGCAACGTCAGGCTGATTGCATCTCGACCATGACTTATAATGAATTCGGTCAGGTGCTGGACGCTGGCGTGTCGGAGGACGAGCTGGTGACCTTCAAATACGAGGACCAAGGTGTTGCGACCCAAGAAGACGGCATTTACGTCCTTGAGGACAACCTCAAGGACCCGGCCTTCAAGGACAAAATGGTGCGTTTTGTGCGGGCCTCGATGAAGGGCTGGAAATACGCCGAGGAAAATCCGGACGAGGCGGCGGACATCGTGTTGGAGAACGACGAATCCGGCGCGCAGACCGAGGCGCACCAGCGTCGCATGATGCGTGAAATTGCCAAGCTGACCGCAGGCTCCAACGGGGCGCTGGACGAGGCGGATTACGAGCGCACGGTGGCAACGCTGCTTGCTGGTGGCTCTGATCCGGTGATCACGAAAACACCCGAAGGAGCTTGGACCGCTGAAATCACGGACGAAGCTTTGAAGTAATCAACGAGTGAGATGGGCGTTTTGCGCCCATCTCGACCCTTGGGGTGTCAGCCCCCAATTCCCTCGAACGTCACTGCCGCGCCCAACGCGCTTGCCAGGATCGGCGAGACGATCGCAACGATCTTTTTGAACGCCTCCAGTGACGCAATCCTGTTGATGTCGAACCCCATGACCTGCGCGCCAACCTCGGGGCTTCCGTGGGCTGCCACGGCGTCGTGGAACCGCTCGATACGCACCATCAGGATCAGGCTCACGGGCATATAGTAGCTTAGAATGAGTACCGAATAACTGACCCCGCGGTAAAGCGAGATGGCATTGACCAGCTCCGCATGACGCCCACGCAGTTCGGGGTCGGCAATCATCGGTCCGGGCCATTTCATCCAGGACAGGACCAGCACCATCCCGACGCTCAGCAAGATGCCCGAACAATAAAGGTATCTGGTCGATGCGTCTTGCGCGCGGCGTAGGATTTCAGCCTCTGCGGCGAGGCCTTCACGGCTCAGAAGATGTGGGCCCTGCGGGCGGGCAAGCGCCAGAACCATTCCGGCAATGACCGCAGCTGCCGCAAGGGACGTGATGTGGTTCGCCTTATCGAGCAGAAATTCCATCCCGTGAAAGGCTCCCTCATCGTCGCAAGCAAGCGACGTCTCGCACGCCCTGAGCCATCCGGAACTCAGCGCGTCGACGAACAGGGATTTGCCCAGCAGCTCATAAGCTTCAAAACTGCCCATCCATGCGGGCTCGAGCGTGTTGAACACCATCGTGAACGCGACCACGGCGACCAATCCCAGCAGGATGCGGACGGCAGATTTCGGGCTGTGTTGGGACCACAATTCTGAAAAGAAGATCGCAATGAAAATGACGCAAACGGCGAAGTAGAAAAACCATGCCGATAGGAAGCGATAACGGGCCGTCAGTTCCAGCAACGGGGCAGGGGTGACGGTCACCGCATCTGGCAGCACCAATGCGCTGTTGCCAAAGTTGCCCAGAACATATTCGGAGGCCAGCAGCACAAAGGCCGGCAACGCAAGGATGCCAAGATGCTTGGGCGCGATGACCAGTCGGCCGCGGGGCCGCAGGCGGGGTGGAATGATCCCCATGGGGATGCCCCCTGTCTAAAATGGGCGCAGAAAAACGGACTGCGCGCGTTTGAAAAGCAATAAAACTGCTATCAGACTGCGCTTAGACAGGGCGGTGGGTCAAGTGTGGCGCTTATCCCTTACGGTTTGCGGGATGCAACGAGGACGACAGGATGTGGTCTGAATCATGCACAACCGCTTCAGCCTGATGGTAGATTTTCGGGTCCGGCGCAGTTGCAACGCTGTCATCTTTGTCAGGGTAGTCAAGCTGCCATAGGAAGTGCTTGATACAAGCCAGCCGCGCACGCTTCTTGTCGTTCGAGCGGATAACGGTCCATGGCGCATCTGCCGTATCCGTATAGAAAAACATCGCCTCCTTCGCCTCGGTGTAGTCGTCCCATTTGTCCAAGCTGGCGCGATCAATGGGAGACAGCTTCCAGCGTTTCAGCGGGTCGGTCTCACGCGAGGCAAAGCGACGCTTCTGCTCTTCCTGAGTGACCGAAAACCAGTATTTGAACAGCTTGATACCGCTGCGGGTCAGCATGCGCTCGAATTCAGGGGTCTGGCGCATGAATTCAAGATATTCGGTTGGCGCACAGAAATTCATCACCCGCTCGACCCCTGCCCGGTTGTACCATGACCGGTCATACAGCACCATTTCGCCCGCCGTCGGCAGATGCTTCACATAGCGTTGGAAGAACCACTGGCCGCGCTCTTCGTCGGTGGGCTTGTTCAAGGCCACCACACGCGCCGCACGTGGGTTCAAGTGTTCGGTAAAGCGTTTGATCGTGCCGCCTTTGCCTGCCGCATCGCGCCCTTCGAACAGCAAAACGAACTTCTGACCGGTTTCCTGAACCCAGTGCTGGACCTTCAGCAACTCCACCTGCAACGCGGCCTTTTCGGCCTCGTAGGGCGCGCGGCCCAGCTTCTTGGCGTAGGGGTACTCCCCTTGCTCGAAACCGGTGATGGTATCATGGGCTGGTTTGGGTGCTGTCGGTGTGGCGTTTGCTTTTGATGTGGTCATATGGGCCTTCGAGTGTTGGAATGGAAAGGGCTGCTTATCCAGCGCGCAAACCTTAACAAAAAATGACTGAAACTGCCTTGACCTAAATCAAGAGCACCCCGCAAAACCACTTGCCGCCCAAAGAGTTGCGCCCTAGCGTCCTCGCATGACACCATTGGTTTTCTTTGCCGTACTGACGGCCGCCTTGCTGCACGCCGTCTGGAACGCTTTGGTGAAAGGTGGGGCTGACAAGCGGTTGAATATGGCAGGTGTGGTGATCGGGCATTTGCCGATTGCGGTGCCCATGCTGGCTTTCGTACCTGCGCCGGACCCGGCGTCCTATCCTTATCTTTTTGCAGGCATAGCCCTGCATTTCGGCTATCAGTGTTTTTTGCTTGAGTCCTACAGAATAGGGGACCTGACACAGGTCTATCCCATCGCCCGTGGGGTCGCTCCATTGCTGGTAGCCGTCGTATCGCTGGTGTTCCTTGGGGTAGACCTATCTAGCATGGAAATCCTAGCGGTGGTCACCATCGCCGCAGGGATACTGAGCATCTCTTTGGTGCGGGGGGCTGATGGCTTGCGCAACGGTCGCGCAACGGCCATGGCACTTGCTACAGGGTGCTTTATCGCCAGCTATTCCCTTGTGGACGGTTTGGGCGCGCGCGTAGCGGGAACGGCGCTTGGGTTCTACGCTTGGCTGGGCATCGCCAATGCAGTCCTCTTTGTGGTGTTCATGGCGGTGACAACGCCTCAGGTGCTGCGTGACCTCCCGATCAAGGGGAAGAAGATATTCTTTGTTGGCGGCTCGGCCTCGTTTGTCGCGTTTAGTCTTGTGATGTGGGCGTTTACCCAAGCACCCATCGCGCTTGTGACGGCACTGCGCGAGATATCTATCATCTTCGCGCTTTTGATCGGGGTGCTCCTGATGGGCGAGCGCCTCAGCCTTGGCAAGGTCGTCTCGACCATGATCACGCTGCTTGGTGTCATCTTGCTGCGCGCGACACGGTCTTGAGCGGCCAGATAGCCGGAATGTGATCAATCGGGTCAACGCGTCGCGGCTGGATTGCTTGACCTTCCTGCTCGCTTGCGCGCAATTAGATCAAACCCTCTAGACAGGCTGGCCCATGATCCCTGAACTCGGACAATTCGCCCTCTCTCTGGCTCTTATCGCAGCGGTCGTGCAAAGTGTACTGCCCATGATGGGTGCCGCGCGGGGGAACGCCTTATGGATGCGCTCGGCTCAGGCCAGCGCACTCGCACAGTTCGCGCTCATCGCCTTTGCGTTCGCAGCCTTGATGCGCAGCTATATTGTCTCCGATTTCACCGTGGTGAACGTGGTCAACAACTCGCATTCGCTAAAGCCGATGATCTACAAAGTCGCGGGCACTTGGGGCAACCACGAAGGCTCGTTGTTGCTTTGGGTCTTCATCCTCGCGGGTTTCGGCGCGGCGGTGGCCTTCTTCGGACGCAATATCCCCGAGGCGTTGAAAGCCCGCACGCTCTCCGTGCAGGCGTGGATTTCCGTCGGCTTTATCAGCTTCATGTTGTTCACCTCGAACCCGTTTACGCGGGTCTTCCCGCCCCCTTTGGACGGCAATGACCTGAATCCGCTGCTGCAAGATATCGGCCTCGCGATCCACCCGCCTTTGCTTTACGTCGGCTATGTCGGGTTCTCCATCGTGTTCTCCTTTGCCGTCGCCGCCCTGATCGAAGGGCGCGTGGACCCTGCATGGGCGCGTTGGGTGCGGCCATGGACGTTGGCTGCTTGGACTGCGTTGTCCGCTGGCATCGGACTAGGCTCGTGGTGGGCATATTACGAGTTGGGCTGGGGAGGCTGGTGGTTCTGGGACCCGGTCGAGAACGTCTCCTTCATGCCGTGGCTTCTTGGTACAGCGCTTTTGCACTCTGCCATCGTGACAGAGAAGCGGGACACCTTTAAAAGCTGGACCATCCTGCTGGCGATCCTGACCTTCTCGCTGTCATTGCTCGGCACCTTCATCGTGCGCTCGGGCCTGCTGACCTCGGTCCACGCTTTCGCGGTCGACCCGGAGCGCGGCATCTATATCCTTGGCTTGTTGTTTGTCTCAATCGGCGGCTCGCTCGCGCTGTTCGCTTGGCGCGCGCCCTCCATGGAAGGCGGGGGCCTATTTGCCCCAATTTCCCGCGAAGCAGGGTTGCTCATTAACAACCTGTTGCTTGCAACAGCCACTGCGACCGTTCTGTTCGGCACGCTCTACCCGTTGTTCCTTGAGGCCGTCACCGGCGACAAAATCTCCGTCGGGCCACCGTTCTTTAACGCCGGTTTCATACCGATCATGCTGCCGCTGCTGCTGGTAATGGGCATTGGCCCGTTCCTGTCATGGAAACGGGCGGATATCGGCGGCGTGCTGTCCCGCCTGAAACTGGCTTTCGCCATCGCGGTCATCGCCGCCTTGGTCGTCTGGTATATCACCACGGGCGGCCCCGTTCTTGCGATCATCGCCATGGGTGTGTCGGTCTGGCTTTTGGTCGCAACGGCGCAGGAATGGATCAAACGCGTGAAGCTGTTTCAGCCCGGTGCCGTGGCGCGCATCCACCGCCAGCCCCGTGCGTCCCACGGTATGACCTTGGCGCATCTGGGCGTGGCAATCTTGGCGATGGGCGCGACGGGATCGTCGGCTTGGAAAGAGGACATCGTCACCTTCGCCAGCCCCGGCACGCAGGTCGAGATCGCAGGCTTCGAGCTGACATTTGAAAGCATCGAGCGCCAGCAAGGCCCGAACTATATCGCGCAAGTCGCCACCTTGAACGTGACCCGTGACGGTGATTTCGTCACCAAGCTGTATCCAGAGCGCAGGGACTATCCGGCGGCGGGCTCCACAACGACTGAAAGTTCCATCCGGCAAACCTTGGCGGGTGACCTTTATACCTCCATCGCGGAACCTGCGGCGGAAGGGGCCAAGGGCCAGTGGACGTTGCGCGTGTTGTACGAGCCTTTGGTGAACTTCCTGTGGATCGGGACCGCGTTTCTTGTTCTTGGGGGCGGGTTGTCCTTGTCGGATCGCAGGCTGCGCGTCGGTGCGCCACGCAAATCCAAAGCCGCGCCTGTTGGCGCAACACCGGCGGAGTAATCAGATGAAACGGCTACTCTTCGCGCTGCCATTGTTGGTGGCCTTGATCATCGGCGGCTTTGCCATCTGGGGACTGTCCGGTGGACGCGACCCGTCGGCACTGCCATCCGTGTTGATCTCCCAGCCGGTCCCACAACTGGACCTTGGCCCGATCGAGGGTGTCGACCGTCCGGGCCTGACCACTGCAGATATCTCTAGGATGGAGGGCATCAAACTGCTCAACGTCTTCGCCTCTTGGTGCGCGCCGTGCCGTGCGGAACATCCCAACCTGACCCGCTTGGGACAGGAGGAGGGGCTGACCCTCATCGGCATCAACTACAAAGACAAACCCGAAGCCGCCGCCAAATGGCTCGAAGAGCTGGGCAATCCATACACAGCCCTCGGCTCCGACTACGCGGGCCGAGCGGGCATTGATCTGGGCATTTCCGGCGTGCCGGAGACGTTCATCATCGACGCCGATGGCATCATCCGCCACCGGTTCGCGGGGCCTGTCGTGGGCGATGGTCTCAAACGGTTCATGGACGCTTTGGACGAGGTGCGCAAATGATCCGCGCCGCCCTTGTTGCGCTTGCCCTGCTGGCCAGCCCCGCCTTCGCTGTGGAACCAGACGAGGTGTTATCCGACCCCGCATTGGAAGACCGCGCCCGTGCGATCTCGGCCAATGTGCGGTGTGTCGTGTGCCAGAACGAGCCGATAGACAGCTCCAACGCAGGCGTGGCACGGGACCTTCGGGTGCTGATCCGCGAGCGGCTTGTGGCAGGGGATACCGATCAGGAAATCTATGATTTCCTCGTGCTGCGCTATGGCGACTTCGTCCTGTTCAAACCGCCGTTCAAGCCCTCGACCTATGCGCTATGGCTTGGACCGTTCGCCATTCTGTTCATCGGGGGGGCAGCCGTCGCGATCTCGCTGTCGCGTCGCCCGCGCAGACCCGCAACCAAAGACACCCACCTGAGCACCAAAGAGGAAACCGAATTGGCCAAGCTCATGGAAGAGGACAAATCCCTATGATCTTTTGGGTTTCCGCAGCCGCACTTGCGCTGCTGACGATGCTTGCATTTCTATGGCCGCTTTTGCGCCGGAACGAAGGGGCTATGGACCGTGCAGACGGCGCGATTGCCATTTTCCGCGATCAGTTGGGTGAGGTGGACCGCGATGCGGAGCGCGGGATCATTTCAGGGCTCGAAGCTGAGGCGGCGCGCACCGAAATCAAACGCCGGATGATCGCTGCCGACAAAGGGCGCGGTCCGGTCGATAGCGGTGGACTGTCAGGGCGCAAGCTGCTGATCGCCTGCGCCTTGCTCACACCTTTGGCCGGGGCCGCTCTTTACACGCAGCTTGGCGCACCAACGGTCCCGTCCATACCGTTTGCGGAGCGGGCTGCAGAGCTGACCGAGGCTCAAAACCTCGACAAGCTGACAACGCAGCTGCGCACCAAGCTGGAAAGCGAACCCGATGGCGGCGAGACCCGAGGCTGGGAACTTCTGGCGACAACCTATGGCAATATGGGGCGCTACGGTGATGCCGCCTACGCCTATTCGCGCATTGTAGAGCGTGACGGGGCCACGTCGGCCACGTGGTCACAATACGCCGAAGCCTTGATCTCTGCGGAGAACGGAACGGTCACCAAAACTGCCGAGGAGGCGATCGCACGCTCTATTGCCTTGGACCCGCTGAACCCTGCGGGCACCTATTATAACGCCGTGGCTATGGGGCAGGCCGGACAAACAGAGCAAGCGCGCCAATCGCTTTTGGACCGTCTGGCGCTCGAAACCGCTCCGGCGCCTTGGATGCCGTTCTACCTGCGCGAAATCAACCGTTTGGGCGACTTGCTGGGGCTGGAACCTGCCACATTGCCGGACTTCCCTGACGCACCGCGCGGCCCGTCGGCCGCCGATGTCGATGCGGCGTCGGAAATGTCTGCCGAGGATCGTCAGGAGTTCGTGCGCACCATGGTTGGTAATCTTGCAGAGCGGATGAAGGACGAGCCTGACAACCTGCAAGGCTGGCTACAACTGGCCCGCGCCTATGGCGTGTTGGGTGAAGACGATAACGCCCGCGCCGCCTATGAAAGCGCCAAGGCATTGACCGACAAGCTGCCTGAAGACGATCCGCGCCGCGTGACGGTGGAGCAGGGGCTGGCCGCGCTCGGAAACTAAAGACGGGCGGCGGCCAAGGCCTCCATCACCGCATCGGTGCTCAAAAACTCCGGCAGGGCGATGCCTTTGGGGGCGTCGGGACCGTAGACGATGTTGAACGGGATGCCGAAGCGGCCGTTTTCTTGCAAATAGGCAAGTATGGCGGGGTCGGGCTGGGTCCAGTCGCCACGCATTGCGGTAACCCCGTCCGAGGTCAGCAGACTTGCCACCGGATCGCGGTCCAGAACACGGGCTTTGTTGGCCTTGCAGGTCAGGCACCATGACGCGGTGATGTCCACGAACACGACCTCGCCTTTGGCGACGTGCTCCTCGATGGTGGTTTCATCAAAGGCCGCCCAATCCGCGCTTTGCGCAATCGCCTGCGGTGCAGGGCGCAGCACAACAGGCACCATCACAGCTGCCACAACAAACAGCGCGGGGATCAAGCCGCCGAACGGCTTCAGGCGCGGAGTTTTCATCGCCAGCAACGCGGCCGCGAGCAAGCTAAGCAGTGCCAGCACAACGCCCCAGCCCGCGACAAGCGCCATAACAGATGCCAGCCAGATCACGGTCAACGCCAACAGGGCTGCCATGACCCATTTGACCCGTACCATCCATGGGCCGGGTTTCGGTAACGCCTGCACAAGCGAGGGGCGCAGGGCGACGGCGATATAGGGTGTGGCCAACCCAAGCCCAAGCGCGGTGAAGATCACCATCGCCTCGAACCCGCTGCCAGCCAACGCGAACGTCACCGCCGTGCCAAGAAACGGCGCGGAGCACGGGGTCGCCAGCACGGCTGCCAAGGCCCCCGTTGCAAAGTCGCCCAGCAGGCCCGGACCGTGCTCCAGTCGCGCCATAGAAGTGTTCAGGCGTTGCGGTAGGGTGATTTCGAACAGCCCCGCCATATTGGCCGCAAAGACCGAGATCAGCGTAATCATGATGCCAAGGAACACAGGGTTCTGAAACTGCACCCCCCAGCCGATTTGCCCGCCGCCTGCGCGGATCGTCAGCAACACCGCCGCCAGCGCCCACATGAAGGCCAGCACGCCAAGCGCCGAGACTAGGAAGCCCGTGCGGATGCGGCCGGCGCTCTGGTCGCTGGATTTCAATGCCGAGGCAAATTTGATCGACAAAACGGGCAGCACGCATGGCATGATGTTCAGGATCAACCCGCCCAAAAGCGCAATCAATGCGATGGACCACAGGCTCGCTGTGGAGCCCCCAGACAGCAACGGTTGGTCACTTGGGGTCTGGGCGATGAAGCTGGCCGCACGGCGACCATCCGTCAGTGTAATCTCGAACGGCTCTATCGTTGGCGGAGCAGTCAGGATCGGCAAGATCGCAACCACCGATGTCCGGTCTCCGGACACGTCGAACACAGGCGCACCGAATGCCGCGTCCAGTCCCATATTGGCGAATACTTGCAGATCGCTCCCGAACGCCTCATCGCTGTCTACCGCAACTTGCAATTCGGACTGGTCAGGTGACACCCAGAAGCGGGCATTGCCCATGCCCGCATCGTCCAACGAGGCGGGTACAAGTGCCGCGGCCCGCGCGATTTCAGCGGCCGCATCCGCATCAATGCCACCGTCCCCCCGCAAAAGGGTTAGGGACAGATCAAACGTCTCGGGGATGCACAACTCGGCGCATACCAGCACATTGGCCGACATGTTGACGACCACGGCACCCCCAGCCTCTTCCAGCATCAGCTGTATGGGAAAGGTGACTTTCTTTGCGTATCCGTAGTTTTCAATCTCGAAGGCTTCAAACCGTGTCGGGGCCGGAAACAACAACTCTGCCCCGGCGACGTTGGAGGATCCCGCCCAGTCCAGCTCCGGCGGATAGCCTACCGCGCCTGGCGCTTCCCAGTAGGTTTTCCAACCGTCGGCAAGCTCGATTTGCAATGCCGCCGATATCGTTCCCGCATTCGGAGTCACCGCGTTTTCCGCCGTAATCAGGCGCGCGGTCAGTTGATCGCTTTGATACGCCAGTGACGACGCGGCAAGAGCAGGTGTCAAGGCTGCGGACAGCCAGATCAAGATAAGGGAAGCCAAAATTCTCATGGGATTGTTGGTCCACCGAAAGGGGCGGCAAAGGCAAGCGCTTTTGCCGTTGTGTCACCGCCTCGTGATTGCCATGTGTTTGACAATTGCCGCGTCGCGCATCACGGTCTCGTCAACTTTTCCGGCTGCCAAGGAGCTTGCCCAATGATCCGTTTTGCCACCTCGACTGCCCTTGCGCTGTGCCTTGCCGCCCCTTCGGTTTCCGCAGAAGACCTGAGCCGCGCCCAGATGCAGGAGCTGGTGCTGGAAACCATCCGCGAGAATCCGGAAATCGTCATGGAGGCGCTCCAAACCCTGCAAGCACGCAAGGAGCAGGAAGACGCGGCGCAGGCACAATCGGTGCTGTCGGCCAATCGCGCGGTGTTGGAGCGGGACCCCAACGCGCCTGTGCTGGGCAATCCTGATGGCGACGTCACCGTGGTCGAGTTCTTCGACTACAATTGCGGCTATTGCCGCCGCACCTTCGACGATGTTCACGCGCTGATCCGCGACGACACCAATGTGCGCGTGGTGATGCGCGAATGGCCGATCCTTGGTGAAGAAAGTGTATATGCAGCACGCGCGGCCCTCGCCTCGCGCAGCCAAGGCAAATACGAAGCGTTCCACAACGCGCTGATGCGCAACGAGGGCCGTGCCAACGAGGCCAGCGTCATCCGCATCGCCGAAGAGCTTGGGATGGATATCGAGAAGCTCAAACAAGACATGGACGCACCGGAGGTGGTGGCCCACATCCAGACCAGTATACAGCTGACCCGTGCGCTGGATCTCAACGGAACACCTGCGTTTATCTTTGGTGACCAGATCGCACCCGGCGCGATTGAGCTGGACCAGATGAAGGACCTCGTCGCCCAAATCCGCGAGGCGGGCTAAGCCTACAATCACCTCCCGTCACTTTTGGGGTTTCAATCGGATTTTTTAACGGCCTAGTGTCGGGAAAATTCGGCTGACCATAAGGTAAAAGGGACGGGCTCATGGCAAGGATCGCGATCAACGGGCTAGGGCGCATCGGGCGCTCCATTCTGCGTTTGTTAACAACCACATCTGCGGGTGACGGCTTCGAGATCGTAGCCCTCAACGACATCGCGCGGCCGGAACTTTGTGCCTATTTGTTGAAGCATGACAGCGTCTTTGGCCCGTTCCCGGGTGACATCGACTATGACGACCATTCCCTGACCATCAACGGCACCCGCTATCCGTTGACAGACAATCCCGACCTGTCCGAAATTGACCTGAGCGGCGTTGATCTGGTCCTCGAATGCACCGGCAAATCCTCTACCCGCGAATTTGCCGAGCGCGGGTTGCGTGCAGGGGCGGGGCGGGTGCTGATCTCCGGTCCTTGTCCGACCGCAGATCAAACTGTGGTGCTGGGGGCCAATGATGACGCTTTGGCGGATCAACCCATCATCTCCTGCGCGTCCTGCACCACCAATGCGCTGGCCCCGTTGGCACGGGTGATCGACGACGCCTTCGGGCTGGTCACCGCTCATATGACGACGATCCACTGCTACACGGGGTCGCAGCCTACGGTTGATGCCCCGCGCGGTGATCTGGTGCGCTCGCGCGCCGCCGCGCTGTCGATGGTGCCGACCACGACCTCGGCAGGAAAGCTCACCGATCTGGTATTGCCCGATCTGGCGGGACGGATATTCGCGACCTCTGTGCGTGTTCCGACGGCATCTGTCTCGGCAATCGACATGAGCTTTCAGGCGCAAGCTCCTTTTACTGAACAGAAAATAAACGATATCCTGATCGCGGCAAAGGGGGCAATCATCGGAAACACGGACGAGCCGCTGGTGTCCTCCGATCTGCGCGCGCGGCCTGAAAGTATCGTGATGGCACTGCCGGAAACACATGTCACGCAATCCGGTGGCATGGCGCGGGTGTTCGGCTGGTACGACAATGAATGGGGTTTCTCCAACCGTATGATCGACCTCGCCCGACGCATGACAAAGATGTGAGTTTCTGGCACGCCAGCAACCTGATAATCCGTGTCAAACAGTAATAAAAGCCGGAGGCCCGAAACCTATGAGCAACAATCAATCCCGTCGTCTTTTCCTTGCCACCGCTTCGGCGGCCTTGGTCACGCCTGCGCTGTTGCGGGCGCAGAATGTCGAGACGCCTGTCGACGAGCTGGACGTCCCGCAAACACCGCAAGGCGTGCGCCGCAACGCATCGAGCTTCCAGTACCAGCAATGGCAGGACCATTTTGACACGCTGGGCGTCGCCACAGTCGTGGCCGACACTACATCGCGCGCGCTGCATTACTGGAATTCCGACGGTTCTGATTACCGCGTTTTTGCGACCTCGGTGCCTCGTCGCGAGGATCTGACCAAGCGCGGTTATACCAAGATCGTGCGCAAACGGGTCGGTCCTGACTGGACGCCGACCGCGAATATGATCGCTGAAGATCCGGATCTGTCCTATATGCCGCCGGGCCCCGGCAACCCGCTTGGGACCCACGCGATGTATCTGAGCTGGCCCGCCTATTTGATCCACGGCACCCATGACACACGCAAGATCGGGCGCCGCTCGTCTTCGGGTTGCATCGGTCTATATAACGAACAGATCGCACAGCTTTTCGAGTTGTGCCCTGTCGGCACGCAAGTCCGCGTGATCTGACTAAAAGCGGGCGGTGGCATAGGTGCACACCGCCCGTTTTGTATCTACTGGGTGGGTCAGGCCTCGGTGATCAGTTTGCTGATCTCGGCCACTTTCGACGCCAACAGCGCGCGGTCGCCGCGTGTTTCCACATTCAGGCGCAGCAGCGCTTCGGTGTTGGACTGACGCAGGTTCACCCGCCACTCCCCGTAATCCAGTGACAGCCCGTCCAGACGGTCCACGCCCTTTGCATCCGGCAGATAGGTCGCTTCGAACGCGTCAATCGCGGGCTGTTTGTCGGCCAGCTTGAAGTTGATCTCACCCGAGGACGGGAACCGCGCCTGCATGTCAGCGACCAGCTCCGACAGCTTCTTGCCGGACGTGCTCATATGCTCGATCAGCAAGATCCACGGGATCATCCCGCTGTCGCAATACATGAAGTCGCGGAAGTAGTGGTGCGCCGACATCTCGCCGCCATAGACCGCGTCCACCTCGCGCATTTTCGCTTTGATGTGGGAGTGGCCCGATTGGGACACCACAGCCTCGCCGCCGCCAGCTTCCACCAGATCAAGCAGCGCCCAGATCACGCGCGGATCATGGATAATTTTCGCGCCCGCATGTTTGCCAAGAAACGCACCGGCCAGAAGACCCACGACATATTCGCCGTCAATGAAGGCTCCGGTTTCGTCAAAGAAGAAGCAACGGTCGAAATCACCGTCCCAAGCCACGCCCAAATCCGCACCTTCGGACAAAACCAACTCGGCAGTTTGCGCGCGGTTTTCTTCCAGCAGGGGGTTTGGGATGCCGTTGGGAAACGTGCTGTCCGGGGTGAGATGTTGGCGCACAAAGTCGACAGGCGCGCCCAGCTTGGCGGCGATCACGTCAAAGGCGGGGCCGGCCACACCATTGCCCGCATTGACCACGACCTTCATCGGACGCCATGTCGAAACATCTGCAAACCCCACCACGCAGTCGGCATAGGCGTCCCGCGGGTTGCGTTGCTCCAACGTGCCACGGGTTTTGGCAGGGCCAAAGTCGTCCGCTTCCACCAAGGCTTGTATCTCGCTCAAACCATCTGCCGAGGAGACCGGCCGCGAGCCCGCGCGCACCATCTTGATGCCGTTATAGTCGATGGGGTTATGCGATGCGGTGACCATCAGCCCGCCACCCGCCTCATAATGTGACGTGGCAAAATACACTTCCTCGGTGCCGCACAGACCAATGTCGATGACGTCAACACCTTCATCACGAAGCCCCTCAGCCAATTGCCCGGCAAGCGCTTGGGAGGTCGGGCGGATGTCATACCCGACCACCACCGTCTCCGGCTCAATCGAGCGCGCAAAGCCCCGCCCGATGCCGTAGCAGATGTCTTCGTTCAGCTCGTCGCCCAAACGGCCACGCACATCGTAGCTTTTGAAACAGGTCAGGGTGCTCATTATCTCGCCTCGTATTGTTACCCATAGCCTTAGCGCGAAGCCTGCACCGCTCCAAGGGGACACGACAGCAAAAAGGCCCCGCTGTTTCCAACGGGGCCTTTTCGTAATTCATTTGGTAAGCCTAGCTCTTCGGAAGCGAGCCTTCGCCATGGCCTGCCATGCCGCCGGAAACCTCTTCCGTCGCCTCACCGGACAACTCTTCCGGCAGGATCAGGTTCAGCACTATCGCGATCAACGCCGCTGGCAAAAGACCAGACGTCATCAAGATGCGCAGCGTGTCAGGCAGGTACTGCACCGCCTTCGGGTCAAGCTGCAACCCAAGGCCAACCGACAGGGCAATCGCGAAGATCACCATGTTGCGGCGGTTCCAGTTCACGTCCGACAGCATCGAGATACCGGCGGCCACAACCATTCCGAACATCACGATCACACCACCACCCAGAACTTCGATCGGGATTGTGCGGATGACTGCGCCCACTTTCGGGATCAAGCCACAGATGATCAGGAAGATCGCACCGATGGTCACCACGTGGCGGGACATAACGCCGGTCATGGCGATCAGGCCCACGTTCTGGCTGAACGAGGTGTTCGGGAAGCCGCCAAAGACGCCTGCAACTGCGGAACCAAGACCGTCCGCATAGGTCGCACCAGTGATTTCTTCCTCTGTCGCTTCACGACCCGCGCCACCTTTGGTGATACCCGAGACGTCGCCCACGGTCTCAACTGCAGACACGAAGGCCATCAGGCAGAAGCCGATGATCGCAGCAAAGCTCATCTCGAAGCCGTATTTGAACGGCATCGGGAAGGCGACAGGTGCCGCACGGCCCCAGCTTGTTGCAATGCCTTCGAGCGTGACCATGCCCATTGCCATGGCGTAGAAGTAGCCGACAAAGATGCCGATCACGACTGCGGATACGGCCAACATGCCCTTGGCATAGAACTTAAGCGCCAGTGTTACGAAGACCACAACCAAAGCCGCCGACCAGTTCAACAGCGAGCCATATTCCGGCTTGTCGATGGCAGGAACGCCACCTGCGGCGTATTGGATACCTACTTTGACCAGCGCCAGACCGATCATTGTCACCACAAGACCTGTCACCAACGGTGGCAGGGCAAAGCGGATTTTGCCGATGAACGTGGCGATGAACGTGTGGAACAGGCCACCGATGATGACGCCGCCAAACAAGGCCGGCAAAGCTTCAACACCTTTGCCCGCAACCAGCGGGATCATGATCGGGATGAAGGCAAACGACGTGCCTTGCACGATGGGCAAGCGCGCGCCAACCGGGCCAAAGCCGATGGTTTGGAACAATGTAGCAATGCCAGCAAACAGCATCGACATCTGGATCAGGTAGGTCATGTCAGGGAAACCCTGCGCCCCTGCGTCCGAGCCAAACCCGAAGCCAGCAGCCCCGGCAATGATGATGGCCGGTGTCACGTTCGAGACGAACATGGCCAGCACGTGCTGGATACCAAGTGGAATCGCTTTCGCGAGAGCTGGTGTGTAGTTCGGATCACGCAGTTGTTCTGCGGTCCCCAATGAAGTATCAGCCATGACGTTTTCTCCCCGTTCGACTGTTTCTTTGACCACACTGGATAGTGTGGCCGCTCAGTGACGCGTTACCCGCGCTCGATCATGACTGGGTGTTCCAGCCTGAATTCTTCTAGGTTTGCGCCGTCTCCGATGCGGTCAACGACGGCGAATAGCCCCGGCGCGTGGAGCGGTGTCAGAACCCCGTGCCATGTGCCTTTGTGAAAGTTGATGGCTTGACCTTGGGCGGTCAAAAATGCCGCAACCTCTCCGGGCTTGTTGCCTAAATCTTGGGCGACGATGACCAAAAACGGGTCAAAACTCATCGGAATGAAAGCCTGAGAGCCCTGCGGGTGGCGCTCTAGCAGCGTCAATTCGTAGGGCAGGTCACGCGGCTGCGCCTGAAACAAGCTGACGCCCGCGCGGCCATCTTCAAAGTCCAGTGCGGCACGGTCATGAAACCGCCCGCACAGGCCTTCGTTGATCATTTTGTCGGGGGTGCCCGCGCAGTCCAGCACGTCGCCATAGGGCGCAAAGGCGTCAGCCGTCAAAGGCTGCGTTCGGATCACCATGGCAGCTTCGCGTGACGGTTCACGTCCTTATAGAGCAGGTAGCGGAATGGCCCGTCGCCCGTGGCACGGCAGGCCTGCGGGCAGAACGCGCGCAGCCACATGAAATCGCCGGGGCCGACCGAAACCCAATCGCGGTTCAGCAGGTATTCAGCCGTCCCTTCAATGACATAAAGCCCGTGTTCCATCACATGCGTTTCCTCGAACGGGATCAATCCGCCCGGTTGAAACGTCACGATGTTGAAATGCATGTCGTGGCGCAAATCCGTCGGCTCGACGAAGCGGGTCGTGGCCCATGCGCCGTTGGTGTCGGGCATCGCGATCGGTGCCGTTTCCGCGTCCGAGGTTACGAAGGCTTCCGGTGCGGCGATGCCGTCGACAGCTTCGTAGCGCTTGCGGACCCAGTGAAAGGTCGCCTTCTTGTCGCTGCGGTTGTGAAGTGTCCAGCCTTGGCCTGCGGGCAGGTAGGCATAGCCGCCTTCTTCCAGCACATGGGTGCCAGCGCTGTTTTTCAGCTCGACTTGCCCCTCGACCACAAACAGCACCGCTTCGGCGTCTGGGTTGTCCTCTGGCCGGTCAGAGCCGCCGCCCGCGCTGACTTCCACAATGTATTGCGAAAATGTTTCCGCGAAGCCTGACAGCGGGCGGGCGATGATCCATGCGCGCGACTTGTCCCAATGGGGAATGAAGCTCGTCACGATATCGCGCATCACGCCAGCCGGCATAAACGCATAGGCTTCTGTGAAAACTGCCGTTCCGGTTAAGTCATCCGCTTGCGACGGCAGGCCTGCGGGGGGGATGGCATAACTCATGGCAATAATTCCTGTAGGCGTAGCTGCGCTATCCGCTCGACCTGTCTGCAGGCCTCAGCAAATTCGGTTTCGCTATCGTTGTTGATGCGGCTGTGGAAGGCCGCAAGGATGCTGGCTTTGCTGTTGTCTCGAACTGCAATAATAAAGGGAAATCCATGCTTTGCGACGTATTCTTCATTCAGGTCGGTGAAGGCTCGGCGTTCCTCATCAGTCAACGAGTCCAGCCCTGCGCTTGCCTGCTCGGTGGTGCTTTCCGCCGTCAACCGTTTCGCAGCTGCAAGCTTACCTGCAAGATCAGGGTGCGCGTCCAACACTTCCAGCCGCTCCGTCGGGCTGGCTGCACGGAAAACACGCGCCATGGCATTCCAAAGACCTTCCGCGCTGTCATGCGCGGGGCCAAGCTCCAGCTCCCATGCGCGCTCGGCGACCCATGGAGAATGCTCGAAGATGCTGCCGTAAGTATTTATAAACGTGGCTTTATCCATCATCGCCGGACGGGTTGCAGGGGTCGGCGGGTGCTCTGCCATCCAATGCTGTGCGATCTGTTCGCGGGTGGCGAACCACACGCCCTCATGCCCGTTCACATACGCCAGAAATCGTTTCAGCGCCTGCACACGGCCCGGACGTCCGATCAAGCGGCAGTGCAGCCCGATCGACAGCATTTTCGGCGTGCCGTCACTGCCTTCTTCGTACAGGGCATCAAAGCTGTCGCGCAGATAGGCCTCGAACTGGTCGCCCGAGTTGAACCCTTGCGGCGTGGCAAAGCGCATGTCATTGCAATCGAGCGTATAGGGCACCACCAGCTGGTCGCGACCGTCATAGCGCACGTAATAGGGCAGATCATCGGCATAGCTGTCAGCCACATAGTCGAAACCGCCATGCTCGGTCACCAGTCGCACGGTGTTCTCGGAGCAGCGGCCTGTGTACCATCCGCGCGGTGCCTCGCCCACAACTTCGGTATGCAGCTTTACGGCGGCGTCAATGTCCGCGCGCTCGTCTTCTGGCGCGTAATCTTTGTATTCAATCCATTTCAGCCCGTGCGAAGCAATCTCCCAGCCCGCGTCTTTCATCGCCGCGACCTGCTCGGGAGAGCGCGCAAGCGCCGTGGCAACGCCGTAAACCGTGATCGGCAGGTCTTTCAAAAGCCGGTGCAACCGCCAAAAACCGGCGCGGGCGCCGTATTCGTAGATTGATTCCATATTCCAGTGGCGCTGGTCCGGCCATGCCGCGGCCCCTACAATCTCGGATAGGAACGCCTCAGAGGCGGCGTCGCCATGCAGCACGCAATTCTCGCCACCCTCTTCATAATTAACGACAATTTGCACAGCAATCTTTGCGCCATCGGGCCAGTTGGCGCTTGGTGGGGTAGGCCCGTGGCCTCGCAAATCTCGTGTGTATCGCATCATGGTCATCCTTTGTTACCTTATGGCTACATCATCTTAATCTTTCCGTATTTCAAATTTAATTTGAAAGACTGTTCCGCAAGACAGCTAATGCTTGCTCGCGCGCCTCGACTTGTGCTGTCATGTGCCATGACTGAAGATACCGCACTCTCCGCCTCACCACGCCCTGAAATCGGAACCGTCACCCTATGGGAGCTGTTTCGAGCACTTCGCGAAGGGTGGCGCGATTTTACGCGGGCACCGATGTACGGGCTTTTCTTCTCGGCCTTCTACGTTTTGTGCGGGGCAGGGCTGATCTATTGGGGAGCCGGAACCTTCACATGGACTTTGGTGCTGGCCTTGGGGTTCCCGATCTTCGCGCCCTTTGCTGCGGTGGGCCTCTACGAGGTCAGCCGCCGCCTGGAAGCGGATGAGCCATTGGGCTGGTCCTCGGTCCTGTCGGTCGTCTGGGCAGAGCGGGGCAGGCAGCTGCCATGGATCGGCGCTTTGCTGGTCATCATCTTCTTGTTCTGGAGCTTCTTTGCCCACATGTCCTTCGCGATGTTCTTGGGCAATATGCAGCTGATCAATATCACCACCTCGTGGGAAATGTTCCTGACACCGCACGGCATGATGCTGATCGCATTTCAACTTCTGGTGGGCGGCCTCGTGGCCTTGTTTACCTATTCCATCACTGTGGTTTCGATGCCGCTGCTTCTGGACCGCGAGATTGATTTCATGACCGCTATGGGCTTCTCCATCCGCACCGTGTTGCGCAATCGCGTCGTCATGCTGCTCTGGGCGGCGATTATCGCGGTGACCGTATTGGCGGCGATGGTGCCGATGTTTCTGGGGTTGTTTCTGGCCCTGCCGGTCCTGGGCCACGCAACATGGCACATCTATCGGCGCGCGTTGTTCACGCCACTTTAGCGGGGGCCGCACAGGCGGTAAAAGGCCTGCAAAGTTGTCTCGACATGATCGTTGATCTGCGTGCGGGTCGGTTGCGGTAATGTGCCGATGATGCGGCGCGTTTGCAGGTCGCCAATCAGCAAGCCTAGAAACCACTTCGCGGCCTGTTCGTCGTTGGGCGGATCAATCAATCCGGCCTTTCGCAGCGCGCCCATAAGCATCACGATTTTCGGAAACACCCGCTCACGCCCGCCTTTCGCGATGGCCGCGCCAAGATGCCCGCTCGCGTCTGACGCCGCTGCGCGGTTCAGCGCAACGGCACGCTCCCCCAGCAACAGGTGCAGCATGCGTTTGCCCATTTCCTCAAGGATATTCTCGGGCGGCAAATCTGCGGCAAGCGCCTTGTCCAAAGCCGCCTCCGCATCCGCGGCGTTCGATTTCACGATCTCCAGAAACAGCTGCTGCTTGTCGCCATACCAGCGATATAATGTCTCGTTCGAGGCCTTGGCCGCCTTGGCGATGTTCAGCATCGACGCACCCTCATACCCGCGCTGGCGCATCACTTCGAGCGCGACGCTCTCGATTTCTGATCGCCGCTTGTCTTTTCGCTCTGCCCGCACCTTAGCCTCTTTAATAGCTTGAACATTACCGAACACATGTGTACGAAAATGTAAAGACGTATAGATGTGTACGATTTTTGAAAGGAATGCACCATGCAGCAAGCTGCCAAGTCACTCGCCGTAATCTCCACCGTGTTTGCGGGGGCGATATTCGGGTTCTTCTACGCGTGGGTTTGTTCGACGATGTGGGGGCTGGACACGCTCGACCCGCGCACAGCCATCGCGGCGATGAACGCGATGAACGGCTCGGTCCGCAACGCTGTCTTCGCGCCTGCTTTCTTTGGTACGCCTGTGGTTCTGGCGCTTGCCGCGCTGGCGCTAAAGCTGGCGGGCAAGGGCAGTGCATCGCTTTGGTTCGGTGTGGCCGCCGCTGTGTCACTTGTGTTTGGAACTTTGCTAACGATGGCAGTCAACGTCCCGATGAACGAAGCGCTGGCTCTGGTCGATATCCCCGATGATCGCGCCGCGGCGCAGGTCATCTGGGAGGACTACTCACCCAAATGGCAATTCTGGAACCAAGCCCGCACAATCGCCAGCGGGGTTGCATTGCTGTTGGCCTGCATTGGCCTCACCAAAATCGGCAAACCCGCCTAAACCGTCGCGCGCCGCGATTGCACCGTGGCGCGGATGAAGGCGCCGATGAAGGCTGCCGTCATCAGCAACACAATCGTCGGGGCAGGGGCGCTATCAAGAAAGAAGCTCGCATAGACCCCGAGGAACGAGCAAACCGCCGCGATCCCCATAGACAGCCACAGCATGATACCAAAGCGCTTGGTCAGCAGAAAGGCGATGGCACCGGGGGCCACAAGGAACGCAATCGCAAGGATGATCCCGACCGCCTGAAGCGCCGCGACAACTGTCAGTGAGATTGCCGCCAGCATCCCGAAATGTAACGCACGGACATGCAGCCCCTGTGCACGGGCCTGTTGCTCGTCAAAGGCCTGCAGCAGCAGGTCGCGCCAGAAAAATCCGATAAGCCCGGTAACAACAACCGCGATCACGCCCGTGGTCCACATGTCTTCCGGTCCGACGCCCAGCATGTTGCCAAACAGGATGTGGTCCAGATGAACCTCGCTCTCGATCTTGGTATACATGACGATCCCAAGCCCAAACATGCCCGAGAACACGACGCCCATCACCGTGTCACGCTTCACGCGGGAGTTCTCGTCGATCCAGCCCGTCAGCCCCGCGCAGACCATGCCGGCGGTAAACGCGCCCAAGCCCAAGGGCAGACCCAAGACGTAAGCCAAGACCACCCCCGGCAAAACGGCGTGGGAAATGGCATCGCCCATTAGCGACCAGCCCTTGAGGACCAGAAAGCACGACAACAGCCCCGCAGGGATCGCCAGCATGACCGAGATGATCAGCGCGTTCACCATGAACGGGAACTGGAAGGGAAGAGACCACTCCATCACAACGCCTCCCGTGCACGGGCGCGCGCGGCTAAGATCCCGTGTTTTGGGGCAAAGACGAACGCGGTGAGGAACAGCAGGGTTTGCAGGCAGACGATCACGCCGCCCGTCGCCCCATCCAGAAAGTAACTGGCATAGGCCCCGAAAAACGAGGTCAGCGTCCCGATGGCTACGGAGATCATCAACAGGCTCGGGAAGCGGTCGGTCAGCAAATAGGCGGTCGCCCCCGGCGTCACCACCATGGCGATGACCAGAAACGCGCCGACGGTTTGCATGGCCGCCACGGTGCAGGCGGAGAGCAGGGTGAAAAACACCACCTTCAACAGCTCAGGCCGCAGTCCGATAGACCGCGCATGGCTCTCGTCAAAGAACGTCACCATCAGGTCACGCCACTTGGCCAGGAGCACAATCAGCGAGACGCCTCCGATCAGGGCAAGTTGCAAGGTATCCGCGGGGGATATGGCCAATATATTGCCCATGATGATCGTCTGGATGTTAACCGAGGCGGGCGATAGCGAGATCATGAACAACCCCAGCCCGAAGAACGAGGTGAAGATCAGCCCTATAATGGCGTCCTCTTTCAGTCCGGTGCGCTGGTTCAAAAACAGCATCGACGCCCCCGCCAAGCCACCCGCAAAAAACGCCCCCAACGCAAAGGGCAGTCCCAGCATATACGCCGCCGCCACGCCCGGAACGATAGAATGGCTCAGCGCGTCACCGATCAGCGACCAGCCTTTTAGCATCAGGTAGGCCGACAGGAAGGCGCAGACCGCCCCCACCAAGGCCGACACCCACATGGCGTTGAGCATGTAATTATAGGTGAACGGTTCCCACAAGGCGTCCATCATGACGCATCCGCCTCTTCGTCTTCCTCATCGTCGTGGTGGTCGTAGATCACGAACGGACGTTCATCATCCGAGATAACGGTCAGGCGGCGTGTATCTTCCTCGTCGTCATGCAGGTCGGCGCCTTGCATCACGAAGTGACGCAGCACGCCGCCGAAGGCCAGTTCCAGATTCTGACGGGTGAAAATGTCTTCCGTCGGCCCATGGGCCAGCACGGTCCCTTTGATCAGGATCGTCCGGTCGCAGAACTCCGGAACAGAGCCAAGGTTATGGGTCGAGACCAGCATCACCCGCCCTTCGTCGCGCATTTCGCGCAGCAGGGCGATGATCGCGTCCTCGGTTTGCACGTCCACGCCGGTGAACGGCTCGTCCAGCAACACCACGCGGCTGTCTTGTGCCAAAGCCCGCGCCAAAAATACGCGTTTCTTTTGCCCGCCGGACAACTCACCGATCTGGCGGTGGCGGAATTCCAGCATGTTGACCCGCTCCAACGCCTTCTCGACCATCTTGTGGTCTTCGGCGCGCGGGATGCGGAAGAACCCCATATGGCCATAGCGGCCCATCATCACCACGTCCTCGACCAGCACGGGGAAGGTCCAGTCGACCTCCTCGGCTTGCGGCACGTAGGCCACGGTATTGGCCCGCAGCGCGTCGCGCACGGTACCGCCAAGGATGGAGATTTTGCCTGAGGACGTAGGGACAAACCCCATAATAGCCTTGAACAATGTGGATTTGCCGGAGCCGTTCACGCCCACCAAGGCGGCAATGGTGCCTTTGGGCAGAGAGAAGGACGCATCGCGCAAGGCCGTATGCCCGTTGCGGTAGGTGACGGTGATCCCTTCGGCGCAGATGCCGGCGGCGTCGTCAGGCAGGCTGCCAAAACTCATTGCTCCAGACCTTCCACGATGGTTTCAACAGTAACCCTGAGCAGGTCCAGATAGGTCGGCACGGGGCCGTCCTCGGTGCTCAGGCTGTCCACATAGAGCACCCCACCATAAGCGGCACCAGTTTCGCGCGAAATCTGTTCGGCAGGCGCGGCGGAGACGGTACTTTCCGAGAACACCACGCCGATATTGTTGTCGCGCACCGCGTCGATCAACTCGCGCACCTGGCTAGGCGTGCCTTGGGCGTCGGCGTTGATCGGCCACAGATACAGCTCTTTCAGCCCCAGATCGCGGGCAAGGTAGGAAAACGCGCCTTCCGACGTCACCAACCAGCGCTTGTTTTCCGGCAAAGCGGCAATGCGGTCTTTCAGCGGCCCAAGGGCAGCGATTATCTCGGCTTTATAGGCGTCAGCATTGGCGCGGTAGATGTCAGAGTTTGCCGCGTCATACTCCGCGAAGGCGTCCGCGATGTTGTCGACATAGATCAACGCCGCGTCGACCGACATCCACGCATGGGGGTTGGGCTTGCCGGAGTAGGGGCCTTTGGAAATACCCATAGGCTCCACACCATCCGAGACCACCGCGGACGGCACGTCGCGCAGGTTGCGGAAGAACTGCTCGAACCACAGCTCAAGATTCAATCCGTTCCACAACACCAGATCGGCGTCTTGCGCGCGCACGATGTCGCGCGGCGTCGGCGCATAGTTGTGAATCTCGGCCCCCGGCTTGGTAACGCTTTCCACAACAGCGGCATCCCCTGCCACACGGGACGCCATATCGGCGATCACGGTGAAGGTGGTGACGGCCTTGAACTTGTCAGCGGCAGCAACAGGCAGCGCGCTGAGACAAATCGTAAGTAGGGCGGGCAGGGCAATACGCATAGGTGGGAAACCACTCTGAATAGGGGGATGGTGCTCCCATCCTATATGCGAGTCGTTTGCAATAAGTCAAGCTAGTTGCGAATTAATCGCAAGATTGGTCAGTAGAGCTGTTGGCGCTGCTTGAGCTGGCGCAAGGTGTATTTGTCGCGGATCAATCCCCAGTCACCCGCATGGAAATGGCGGTCTTGAGGAAGGCACCGCAAACCACACAGCTGGAAGCTCATGCTCCGGTGCGGCAGGTTGACCCAAAGCCTGCCACCGGGGGTCGCGATAAACCCGATCAGCCCCTCACCAATATCAGCCGACAAATCCTCGAACGACGGCACTTCGCTATCGGCCTCGTGATCGTAAGCCCCATGCGTGTGGTAGGAGGCGAGGGCGGTGATCCCTCGCCCCCGAAACTCGTTTGGCAGGCAGTTATCGGCATTTCCCTTGCGCGGACGCGTGGAGACGATGGCACCATCCTCGTTGCGCCCCAGCAAACCGCAAAACTCGCGACCCGTCTTGAAACTGCGGCTTTGAAGACCGGTTAGAATCTGGCGCGCCGCGGCGCGAAGCTGCTCGTCCTCGGCGAAGCGGCGGGTGTCGGCACCAGCAAGATTGGTGAAAAACAGCAGGGCGGACAGGCTCAGGGCAATATAAATCATGCCCGAAAGCTAACCTGATGCATCGGGCGCTGTCCAACTAATCCGCGTGAAGCTAGGTTGCGTCCAAAGATTCTCACTGGAAGGTCCATCATGAGCTACGTCATCCCGCCCGCACCTCAGGCCTCTGTCGCTGTCTACGGCTCCTCTGATCGGTTTCCCGTGCGCCGCATATTCTGTGTTGGCCGGAACTATGCGGAACATATCCGCGAGATGGGCAATGACGAGCGTGATCCGCCGTTCTATTTCACCAAACCCGCCGATGCGGTGGTCGAAAGCGGGGCCGAGATTGCCTATCCCCGCGCTACATCAGACCTGCATCACGAGGTGGAGCTGGTTTTGGCCATTGGCACGGGTGGCTCCGATATCGCGCTCGCGGATGCGATGGATCACGTTTGGGGCGCAGGGGTCGGTATCGACCTGACCCGCCGCGACTTGCAGGCCGTCGCCAAGAAGGCGGGCCGCCCGTGGGATATGGCCAAGGGCTTCGACCGCTCCGCCCCGATGGGCGCATTGGTTCCCTTGTCGCAAGCGGGGGGGCTGACCTCTGGCAAAATCTGGCTGACCGTCAATGGAGAGACTCGTCAAACCGGTGATCTGGCCGAGATGATCTGGTCTGCCGCAGATTGCGTGGCGCATCTGTCGACACTGGTCGCGCTCGCACCGGGCGATCTGATCATGACCGGCACCCCCGCAGGGGTCGCGGCAGTGGGGCGCGGTGATGTGATGGAGGCCGGTATCGACGGGCTGCCAAGCGTCAGCGTGAAACTCGCGGCGTCATAGGCGCGTCACTCCTCCAGATAGGATTTCGGCGCGGGTCCGGTGTATTTTGATGTCAGCTCGTCCGGCACTTCTGTTCCGTCGACCAAGAACGGCAAAATGCCTCGCCGCATCGACTTGCCGCGCGACGCCTTGATGTCGTCCTCCGACCGCGTCACGCGCTGGGCAAGGCGACGTCCCCATTGTGCAAGGTAGCCATAAAGCCTGTCGATCTCGCCCTGATGCGCGTCGCCCTTGGCCAAGTCGTGGAACTCTTCGGGGTCGGTTTCCAGATCGAACAGCATCGGGCGAAAGCCGCCCTCCGCATGGATCAGCTTGAACCGCCCGTCAAAGACCATGAACAGGCGGGCATCACGCGGCTCCAACCCCAGTTTCTCGCAATGGGCCGTGGCGGAGTAGTCGTATTCGCTGATCGCAAACTCCCGCCACTCCGGCTGCTCTCCCATCAGCCACGGGATAAGAGATCGCCCTTCGATGATGTGGTCCGGAACGGTGCCTCCTGCCGCCTCCACAAAGGTGGCGGCCAGATCAATGCTTTCCACTAACGCGTCACAGGTCGTGCCACGCGTCGCGTCCGCAGAGGAGCGCGGATCGTAGATAATCATCGGCACCTTGACCGATGGCTCGTGGAACAAATCCTTCTCACCCAGCCAGTGGTCACCCAGATAGTCGCCATGGTCCGAGGTCAGAACGATCATCGTGTCCTCCATCGCGCCGCTCTCGCCCAGATAGTCCAGCAATACACCCAACTGGTCGTCGCATTGCTTGATCAACCCCATGTAGGCAGGGATCACCTTCTGGCGGACCTCGTCCTGCTGAAACGCCTGCGCGATCTTGTTGCCCATATAAGCCCCGAACACTGGGTGCGGGTCCTCACGCTCGACGTCATCGCGCACGGGGGCGGGAACGTGCGCGCTGCCATACATGTCATGATAGGGCGCAGGCACGATATAGGGCCAATGCGGCTTGATATAGCTGACATGGGCGCACCACGGCGCTTTGGCCTGCTTGATGAACGCAATCGCCTCGCGGGTCAGCCACGGGGTCTCGCTGTCCGTTTCGCGGATGTTGGCGGGCTTGTCAGCGTTGCGAAACATCCAACCGGAGGCGATGTTGCCTCCCTCGACCCCCGCATTGGCGAAGTCTGCCCACGGGTTCTGGGACGGGTAGCCCTTGGATTTCAGGTATTCGTTATAGGGGGAGCGGCGCTCATCATAGAACCCGTCCGGCCCTTCGCCCCACAGCCCGTCATCGCGGATCCACGCGTCAAAGCCGCATTCCGCCTGACGCGCGCCGATGGTGGTGTCAGGGCTCAGCCCCAGTCGCGCCATGCCTTCGGCGTCGGCGCGCATATGGGTTTTGCCGATCAGCCAGCACTCCATGCCTTCGCGGCGCAGATGGTCGCCCAGTGTCTGCTCGCCCACGCGCAACGGAAACCCGTTCCACTGCGCCCCATGCGATGAGGCATAGCGCCCCGTGTAATAGCACATGCGCGACGCGCCGCAGATTGGCGACTGGACATAAGCGTTGGTGAACCGGACACCCATCGCCGCCACGCGGTCAAAGTTTGGAGTACGCAGATGCGGGTGGCCCGCACAGCTAAGGTAGTCGAACCGCAACTGGTCATACATGATGAACAGGATATTCATGGGCAGCTGCGCTGGGATGGGTTGGACACGCGAAATCTCCTTGGTGTTGCGCAGGAGTATTAGGCAGTTGTACCCGAAATCCTAGGGCGTTGTCTTAGGCACCCTGTCCGACACGACCCGCCCGTCTTCCAAGGTGATGATCCGGTCCGCCATCTCCAGAATGCGGTTGTCATGGGTCACCATGACCGTCGTCGTTTGCCGCGTTTGCCCAAGCGTTTTCAGCATTTGCACCACCGTATGACCGGATTCCTTGTCCAGCGCGGCGGTGGGTTCATCCGCGAAAACGATGTCAGGGTTCGACACCAGCGCCCGCGCAACCGCGACCCGTTGCTTTTGCCCGCCCGATAGGTTGCCGGGCAGATAGGTTCGGCGATCCGCCAGTCCTACCAGATCAAGAACGTGGTCGGCCGCGGCACGTTGCTTGGCGGGATTGGCGTTGCCGTGGACCTGTAAACCCATCAGCACATTTTGCGCTGCCGTTAAGCTCTCATGCAGGTTATGCGCCTGAAAAATGAACCCCAGCCTGCGGCGCAAGCTGACCAGCTGCGCCTCGTTGGCACCGTTCAACTCTTGGCCCAGCAGTCGCACGCTGCCGTCCTGGACTTCGCGCAAGCACCCCATCAACGTCAGCACGGTGGTCTTGCCAGAGCCGGACGGCCCCATCAAAATGGTCAAGCTGCCGCGCTCGATGTTCAGGTTCAGGTCAAAAATGGCCTGCTTGCGCGCTTCGCCCTCGCCAAAGAAATGGTTCAAACCGCTGGCTTCTATCGGGAAACTCTCAGCCATCAGAACAAATCCGCAGGGTCAGCCGCCGCTAAGCGGCGCGTGGCGATGGCACCCGATATGGTGCAGGCTGTCAGCGTGCCCAGAAACACAAGGATCGCACGGCTCGCGTCCATCTCGACGGGCAATCCGGTCACGGCCCTCAGCCCCGCATAAAGCCCGATCGACACGATCAGCCCCGGAATGAAGCCGAAGACCGCCAGCACGATGGCCTCCTCGAACACGATGCCCAGAAAGAACGGCTGGCCGTAGCCCATGGCCTTGAAGGTGGCATATTCGCCCAAGTGGTCGGCCACATCCGTGGACAACACCTGATAGACGATCACCAAGCCCACAAGGATGCCCATGAACACGCCAAAGCCGAAGATGATGCCCGTGGGCCGCTCTGACGACATGAAGTCCAGATCGGCCTGCGCCGACGCGTCCGCCGCCAGAACTTTGACATTGGCGCTGGGCAGAGCGTCGCGCAGACGCTCGACCACGGTGTCCACCGAGACGCCGTCATCGACATTCAGCAGGATGTGGTTTGGCGCGCTGCTGGTGCGGGCAGGGAAGGAGCGCAGAAACGTCTGGTCCGACATCGCCAGCATCCCGTCGGCCAGAAAGCCGCCACCAATATTCATCGTGCCAACGGCGACCAGCGTGTTGCCATTTGCCTCGAACTCGTAGCGGCCACCAGCCATCAGTGCATCAATGACGGACGCTGGCATTCCACGGGTGTCACGGTCCAAAATTACGGTGTTCTCAATCGTCAGGCTGGCAAAACTCGCCGCAATGCTCGGCGACACAAACTCAGGCTGCGAGACGTCAAACCCGAAGCTCAATAGCGACACGGTGCTGCCATTGTCCAGCGTGAAGGGCAGGTTGCCGATATATAGCGGTGTGGCGTCGGCAACGCCGGGAACCCCAAGCGCCTGAAACATCCGCGCGCGTGCAATCTCGCCGGCGTCGGTCAGCGTGTTGCCTTCCTCCGACGAGATCACGATATCGGCGCTCAACAGCCCGTAGGGGGCAACGGTCGACGAGTTCAACGCGCCCATGATGCCCAGCTGCATGAACACCAGTAACGTGGCGAAGGACACACCGGACACAGCAGCTACCAGCCGCGCCTTGTTATGCGACAGCTGGAGCCAGCCAATGGGTAGCCGCCCGAACAGATAGGTCAGAAGGCGGCTCATTCAGGGCGACCTGCGTCGATCCGCACCAAGGCTTCCAGATTGGTGAAGTTGCGTGCCAGTTCCGACGATGGCGCATCAAGCGTCACGATTACATCCACAACCCGCGCATCGGTATTGGCCGCCGGATTGTCGGAGGTGATGGATTGCCGCCCGATTTCCAGCCCGATGGCCGTCACGGTTCCGCTAAGCTCTTGTGACAAGGCGCGGGCAGAAACCGTGACCGGATCGCCAATGGTCACACGCCCTATCAGCGTTTGGTAAACTTCCACTTCTACGGTCATCTGCGAGGTGTCGCCCAAGTCAACCATACCGCTCGTTGGCGGACGCTCGCCCGCGCGCGCATTGATATCCAGCACGGTGCCTCGCACCGGTGCCCGAACATAGGCGCGCTCCAGATCTTGCGTGGCGCGGGCAAGGTCGGCACGGGCGGCTTCCAGATTGGCCTCCGCCACGGCAATGTCGGCCTGCACGGTGTCGGAACCGGTGGCATAGCGCGACAAGGTCGCGATGGCGCGCTCCACGTCGCGGCCAGCCTCGTTGGCGCGGGCAACGGTTTCGTCGAACTCGGCACGTGTGGTCACACCCCGCTCCAGCAGGGAGGTCATCCGCGTCAGGTCAGCACTGGCGGCGTTCGCGGTGGTCTCGGCCCGCTCAAGTGTCGCTTTGGCTTCGGCTTGGCTGGCAAGGATCGAGGCGCGGGTTTGTGCCAGATTGGCCTCGCGCACTCCCAGATTGGCCTGCGCGGACGTGGCGATGCTTTGCAATTGCGGCAGGTTGTCTAGCACCGCCAGCACATCGCCTGCTTCGACCACGTCACCACGGCTCACGCGAATTTCGGCGATGCGGGCATCGCCTGCACCGGACGGGGTTGCCACGCTGATCACATCCCCCAAGGGGATGATCCGGCCCAAGGCCACCACGTCACCTTCGCTGATGACCGCCACCTGTTCTTGCTTCTCGACCTGCTGGATGGCCACCGCAATCGGCGTTTCGGTGCCTGCACCCGGCTGCAAACCTGTGGCGTTGAAAAACACGCGCAGGCCCGGCGGTTGGAAATACATGCCGATCACAGCGCCCGTGAACAGCGTCAGCATGAGCAGCGGGATAAAAAACAGCCGTGACCGTCCGGTAGATTTCGGGGCTGGTGTGTCGATAGCTTTGGAAATTCCACTGTCCTCCAAAGGCAGGTTCGGGTCGGTCGTCATTTTCAGGCAATCCTCTGTTCTCAACTTCATGCGGCCCGTCGTCGTCAATCGGTGAAGGCTTTTCCACGGGGTTGCTATCAGGCGAGTTGGACGCAGGAGTTGCGATAGGTCAAGCTGCATACGAAAAATGAAGCCATGGCGCAGAATACAGGTCCGCGATTTGGGCAATGGAAATCCGTGTTGAAAAAGTGCTAGACCTCCCTGTCGAGGCTCGACCGACTGCCTGCTGACACAAACCTGACGCGAAACGAGAAGTACACGCCCGATGCCTGATAAAAACAGCCCTGACGCTGACGTGACAGCCGCCGCCCGCCTGTCCGTGGCGCCGATGATGGATTGGACGGATCGCCACTGCCGGTATTTGCACCGGCTGATCTCGGGCCGTGCCTTGCTCTACACTGAAATGGTAACTGCACCCGCGCTGGTGCGCGGCGGGGCGGTGCATTTGTTGGAGTTCTCGCAGCCAGAGCATCCGGTCGCGGTTCAACTTGGCGGCTCTGATCCGGCCGAGCTGGCAGAGGCCGCACGTCTTTGCGCCGAACGCGGATATGATGAAATCAATCTTAACGTCGGCTGCCCCTCCGACCGCGTGCAATCGGGCTGCTTCGGGGCTGTTCTGATGGAACGCCCCGCGCTGGTGGCCGATTGCGTCGCCGCGATGATCAAGGCACAACCGGTTGAAGTCACTGTGAAATGCCGGATTGGCGTGGATGATCAGGACCCAGAGACCGTTTTGCCCGATTTCCTGAGCCGCGTTCGGGATGCAGACGTCTCTCGCGTCACGATCCACGCGCGAAAGGCGTGGCTGCAAGGGCTAAGCCCCAAAGAAAACCGAGACGTGCCGCCGCTGGACTATGACTTGGTGCACCGGATGAAAGCCGCATTTCCCGATCTCCATATCTCGCTCAACGGCGGGTTGGAGACGTTGGAGGCGGGGCTGCCGCATCTGCAAACGCTCGACGGGCTGATGTATGGCCGTGCGGCCTATCACCAGCCTTGGGACGTGCTGTCGGATGCCGACGAGAAGGTCTTCGGCGCACCGCCCCGTGCCACAACCCGCGCCGATGTGGTCCACGCCATGCTGCCCTATATCGAGGCGCATGTGGACGCAGGCGGCAAGCTGGCCCAAGTCACACGCCATATGCTCGGCCTGTTTGCAGGCCAGCCCGGCGCACGGGGCTGGCGACGCACCCTGTCGGAGGGGGCGCATAAGCCCGAGGCAGGGACAGCGCTGGTGCTGCAAGCGCTTGATGCGGTCCACGTCGCACAGGCCGCATGAGTTTCGCCGCCAAAGGCTGGGTGAAATTTGCCCATGACGCGGCCACTGCCAAATGGGCCGACCATGCGCGACAGCGGGCGATACCGCTCGCACAAGACCCGCAATACACCAAGAAGTGGCTGCGCTGCGGCGGGACGTGGTTCGTCGGGGTAAACCTGCTGCCCAATGACGGGCAGGGGCGCTTGCCGGACGGTCCGCCCTTGGCGGGTCCAGCAATCGCGTTTTTGCAGCGCGAGGGGCTTTGGACTCCTCTTGATCCTGCGCAGGTTTCGGTGATCTACGAGGGCTATCCAAAACCCTCGAATGCGGAAAGTCCCGCTGCGTTCCGCTTTCGCCGCGATCGCGACGCGGCGCATGTGGACGGGTTGAAGCTGGTACTTCCCGACAAGCGACGCCATGTTGACGAGCCGCATGGCTTCGTGTTGGGCTTGCCACTGAACGAGGCCAGCGCCAGTCCGATGGTGGTGTGGGAAGGCAGTCACCACATCATGCGCGACGCCTTCGCGAAACGTCTGGAGGCGGTGCCGCCGGAGCGGTGGGCGATCGAGGACATCACGGACACTTACCAAGCCGCACGAAAGCAGTGTTTCGAGACCTGCAAGCGGATAGAAATCAAGGCACTACCGGGCGAATCTTACGTGATGCATCGCCTCTCTTTGCATGGGGTCGCCCCGTGGAAAGACGGTGACGTTGCGCCGCCCGAAGGCCGGATGATTGCCTACTTTCGCCCCGAACTTGATGACATCGCCACGTGGCTGGCCTGACCTAAAGGAGCGCCTCGCGGCGCGCATCCTTGTTTGTTTGGCGCGCTATTTCAACGGTGGGGACTGGAACAGCCAGACCTTCAAGCCGCCATGGGGCACAGCTGGCCCTTGGGTCAGCGGCAATCCGGTGGCCTTGGCCAATCCCGGCTCGGACGTAACCATTGCCACGCGCCAGCCGGAGAAGCGGTCTTTAAGGGTTGTCCCCAAACTCGCATAAAGTGCGAAGAGCTGTTTTTTATCCCCGATCCGCCCGCCATAGGGTGGGTTCACGATCACCAGACCGGCGGGGCCGTCAGGCCGGTCCACGTCAGAGACGGGCTTGCACTGAAAGTCGCACAAGGCTGACACGCCCGCACGGTCCGCATTTGCAATCGCGCCCTTGATTGTACCCGCATCGCGGTCGGACCCAAAGCAGCGCGCAGGCCCGTTGATCACGCTGACCGAGCGTCGCAGCGCCTTGAACGCAGCCTCGTCGAAACTCGCCAAAGCCTCGAACGCAAAGCTGCGGGAGCGTCCGGCTTGCAGTCCTTCAGCAATCTCCGCGGCCTCGATCAGAAACGTGCCAGAGCCGCACATCGGGTCCAGCACCGGCTCGGACCCGTCATAGCCCGCCTGGCGCAAGAACAGCGCCGCCATGTTTTCACGCATGGGCGCCTTGCCGATGGCTTCCTTATGGCCGCGCTTATGCAGGCTCTCGCCCGACGTATCCACGCTGAGGGTCACGATGTTCTGCTCGATGCGGATTTTTAGCGTCACCTCGCCATCGGCGGAGGGTTTCATGCCCGCTTTGAGCAACGCACGCTCCACCCGCTCAATGGCCGCCCCCGCGTGGTAGATTTTGGAGCGCTTGCACGTCGCCTCCACCCGCACGGTGGTACCGGAATAGAACGTCTCGTCCCACGGGAACTCGTCGGCGCGGTGGTCCAGCCCTGCAAGGCTCATGGCACGAAACGTCCCGATGCGTGCCAGCACTTTAGTGGCCCCGCGCAGCTCCAGATTGAGCCGCCAGACATCCGGCCAGTCTCCCATCATGGTCACACCACCTGCACCATAGCGCGCGTCTTTGTAGCCCAAAGCGCGGAATTCCGGCAGCAAAGCGGCTTCCAGCCCGGGCGGGGTGACGGCAAAAATTTCGAGTGTATCAGTCATGGCACAGTCCATAGGGCCACATGGCCCCAGACGCTAGCCCAGACGCTACCCCAAACGGGCCTTGCGTCCGCCACGTCGCACCTTCAAGCGGGCCGCGCGGGACGGCAGCTCCTCCAACAGCGCCGTGCGGGCCTCGTTGGACATACGCGACCACGCGCCGATCTCGTCAATGGTGCGCAGGCAGCCGGTGCAGATCCGCTCCGCAGGATGCACGATACACACCTTGATGCAGGGGCTCTCGACCTCGTCGCGTTGCCAGATGTCGTCACTCATGCGTTACCCTTTATGTGCCGGATGCGGTCCAGCGCTCCTTGCAGGATAAACCCGGCAGCGACATGATCTATGACCTCCGCGCGACGTTTTCGCGACGTATCCGCCTCTAAAAGTGCACGTTCGGCGGCCACGGTGGACAGGCGCTCGTCCCAAAAGGTGATCGGCACGTCCGTCAGGCGCGACAGGTTGCGGGCAAAGGCGCGGGTCGATTGCACCCGAGGCCCCTCGCTGCCATCCATGTTCAAAGGCAGCCCCAGCACGACCCCCGCGACCGAGCGCTTGTCCATGATCGCCAGCAAAGCGGCGGCATCCAGCCCGAATTTCTTGCGTTTGATGGTCTCCAGCGGGGTGGCGACCGACAGAAAGCTGTCCGAGACGGCCACGCCCAAGGTCACCGTCCCCAAATCAAGCCCGACAAGAGGTTGCATCGGGGGCAGGGCGGCGGCAAACGCCGACATCTCGTCAAATATTTCGCCCATATGGTCTGCGCCTTTTTGCTTCGCTCCAGATAGGAGGAGCACCGCCCGAAAGTCCACACCCGCGTCACTTTTTGCCGCGCTTGGTGCTGGCGTGTCGCAAGCGGCGTGTGATATGCCGAAACCGATGGGACGCGCCCGCCCGTCCTGTCGCAAAACGGGCACGACGCCGCCGCCCGAAGGGACCATTCGCCATGAAACGCTATTCGGCTTTTGCCATCGCCCGCGAGGCGGCCCGCTTCCACTCCGGTTGGGAGCGCGCATGGCGCTCGCCCACGCCGAAGAAGAAATACAAGGTCATCATCATCGGTGCAGGGGGGCACGGGCTGGCCACGGCCTATTATCTTGGCAAAAACCACGGCATCACCGATGTGGCGGTGATTGAGAAGGGCTGGCTTGGCGGCGGCAACACGGGGCGCAACACCACGATTATCCGCTCCAACTACCTGCAAGATCCGTCGGCCGCGATCTACGAGAAGGCGCGCTCTCTCTACGAGACCATGTCCCAGGACCTGAACTACAACGTCATGTTCTCGCCACGCGGCGTGCTGATGCTGGCGCAAACCCACCACGAGGTGCGCGGCTACCAGCGCACGGCCTATGCCAACGCATTGCAGGGCGTGAAAACCGAATTCATCGGCCCGCAAAAGGTCAAGGAAATTTGCCCGATCATGAATGTCGACGGCCCGCGCTATCCGGTGCTGGGCGGTCTGTTTCAGGCCCGCGGCGGCACCGCACGCCATGACGCGGTGGCATGGGGCTATGCACGCGCCTGCTCGGACATGGGCATGGACATCATCCAGCAATGCGAAGTCACCGCCGTGCGGCGCGAGGGTGGCGAGGTCAAAGGCGTCTCCACCACCAAGGGCGAGATTGACTGCGACAAGCTGTGCATCGTGGTCGCGGGCAATTCCGGCCATGTGGCGGAGCTTGCAGGCTTCCGGCTGCCAATCGAATCCGTGGCCCTGCAAGCGCTGGTCTCCGAGCCGATCAAGCCCTGCATGGACATCGTCGTCATGGCTAACACGGTGCATGGCTACATGTCGCAATCCGACAAAGGCGAGATGGTCATCGGCGGCGGCACCGACGGGTACAACAATTACACCCAACGCGGCAGTTTCCAGCATATCGAGGAAACCGTGCGCGCGCTGATCGAGACCTTCCCGATGCTGTCTCGCCTCAAGATGCTGCGCCAATGGGGCGGCATCGTGGACGTCACCGGCGACCGCTCCCCGATCCTGTCGAAAACCCCGTTGGGCAACTGCTTCATCAACTGCGGATGGGGCACCGGCGGCTTCAAGGCTATTCCCGGCTCCGGCTGGGCCATGGCAGAGCTGGTCGCCAAAGGCCATTCGCCCCTGACTGCCGAATTCGGGCTGGACCGCTTCAAAGAGGGCCGGTTCATTGATGAAAGCGTCGCGGCAGGGGTGGCGCACTGATGGCGAACTCCCGCTCAGCACAATTTAGCGCACCTCTTGGCGCATTTCCGGCTACACCCCGCCCAAATTGCGCGCAAACCCCAATGCCCGTTGAGCCAACGGCCCAACCCGCCATCATGGAGACCTCACCAAAGGAGGTACTCCCATGTCTGACTACACAACCCAGAACGAAGGCGTCGGCACCACCGGCCTCGTCGTTGCAGCCGTGCTTATCGGCCTGTTTATCATCGTGCTCGCCATGCTGGGCTCCGGCTCGGTCACCGAAGGCGAAACGATGGTGCCAGCCGAAACGCTCGAAGCACCAGCGGCCATTGCGCCAAACGCTGCCCCGGCTGTCGACGGCTAACACCGACCACTCTGTTTTCCTCCCCAATCAGGGCGGGTGCTTCGCGGCACCCGCCTTTGTCGTGTCTACCCGAAGGAGCGCCCCATGCTGATCCTTGAATGCCCCTATTGCGGCGTCAAAGCCGAGGAAACCGAGCTGCATGGCGGCGGTCAGGCCCACATCAAACGCGAAACCGTCGGCTCCGACGATGACGCATTCGAGCACTACCTGTTTACTCGCGCCAACCCGCGCGGCGTGCATCTGGAACGCTGGCGTCACGCCAATGGCTGCGGCAAGTGGTTCCACGCAGCCCGCGACACCACCACGCTGGAGGTCTTCGGCACATATCCCGCCCAAACCTTTGAGCCGCCCAAAGACATCATCGACGCCATCACCGCCAAACGCCCCGACTGGAGCTTCAAAAACTGGCAGGGCGCAACATGACCCTATCATTGCTTCCTAAATACCTCCCCCGGAGGGTCCGACCCTTCCACACAGACGAAGGCCCGATCTCATGAGCACCAGATTGTCCACCGGCGGCCGCCTGCTGAACAAATCCAGGCAGGTCAGCTTCCAGTTCAACGGCAAAACCATGCGCGGCTTCGAGGGGGATACCCTCGCCTCGGCGCTTCTGGCCAATGACCAGATGCTCATGGGCCGCTCGTTCAAATACCACCGCCCGCGTGGTGTCGTGGCCTCGGGTGCGGAAGAGCCGAACGGTCTCGTCAACCTTGGCAAAGGCGGAGAGTTCGAACCCAATGCCCGCGTCACCACCACCGAGCTGTTCGATGGGTTGGCCGCCGAAAGCCAGAACCACTGGCCCTCGCTGGAACTCGACGTGGGTGTGATCAACAACTACGCCTCGCGCTTCATGCCTGCGGGCTTCTACTACAAGACCTTCATGGCACCGGCCCCTGCATGGAAACACGTGTTCGAGCCGTTCATCCGCCGCGCGGCGGGCCTCGGCAAAGCTCCCAAAGACCGTGACGCCGACCGTTACGAGCATTTCTACGCGTTCGTGGACGTCCTCATCGTCGGTGGTGGCATCGCGGGCTTGCAAGCGGCCAAGGCCGCAGGTGAGGCAGGCGCCAAGGTTCTACTGGTCGAACAGACCGCCCATTGGGGCGGTCGTGCGCCCGTCGATGGCGTTGAAATCGACGGCCAGCCTGCTGACGCTTGGATCAACGACACCATCCAAGCTCTTGAAAAGATGGGCAACGTTTCGCTACGCATCCGCACCATGGGCGCGGGCGTCTATGACCACGGCTACGCGCTGGCCTATGAACGCCTGACCGATCGCGCCCCCACGCAGGATGCTCCGCGTCACCGTTTGTGGCGCATCCGTGCTGGCCAGATCATCACCGCGACAGGCGCGATCGAGCGTCCGCTGGCCTTCGCAGGCAACGACATCCCCGGCGTGATGCTGGCCTCCGCAATACGCGACTACGCGACGAACTGGGCCGTCAGCCCCGGCGACCGCACGGTGGTCGTGACCAATAATGACGACGCCTACCGCACGGCGATCACGCTGAAACAGGCAGGACTTGAAATCCCCGCGATCATCGACGCCCGCCCGCAAGGCGGCGGCGCGCTGGCGGACGAGGCCCGCGCCTTGGGCATCCGCATCGAGAACGGCAAAGCCATTGCCAAGGTCAAAGGCTCCAAACGGGTCACGGGCGTCGAGATTTGCGCCCATGCAGGGGAAGGCAACGCGCTGGAGCCGATCGACTGCGAAGCGGTCGCCATGTCCGGTGGCTGGTCTCCGGTAGTGCATCTGTGGTCCCATTGCGGTGGCAAGTTGGTCTGGGACGACGCGCAAGCCCATTTCCGCCCCAACCCCGACGCCGCCCCCAAAGGCGCGCAGGGCGAGCCGTTCGTGATCACCGCCGGTATTGCCAATGGCGCGATGGACAGCACGTCCGTGCTGGCCGACGCCGATCAGGCGGGCAAAACCGCCGCCAAACGCACTGGTCACAAACCCGCCAAGGCAGCGGCCCCGAAAGCCAACGCCATGAACGAGGCTCCGATGCTGCCCGTCTGGAAAATGCCGCAAGGTGCTGGCTACAAGCTGCGCTCCAAGATGTGGCTCGATTTCCAGAACGACGTGAAGGTCTCCGACGTGCAGCTCGCCGCCCAAGAGGGCTACGAGAGCGTCGAGCACACCAAGCGTTATACCACCATCGGCATGGCCACGGATCAAGGCAAGCTCAGCAATATCAACGGCTTGGCGATCCTAGCGGACAGCCTGAACGCGCCGATCCCCTCCGTTGGCACCACCACCTTCCGCCCGCCCTATACCCCTATTTCCATGGGCTCTATCGGTGGCGAGGCGCGGGGTGATATCTTCCAGCCGCTCAACCGCACACCGCTCCACGCTTGGGGTGACGACAACGGGGCGTACTGGGAACCCGTCGGCCACTGGCGTCGCGCCTATTGCTACCAACGCAGCGGCGAGACGGTAGAACAAGCGGTGCATCGCGAGGTCAAGGCCACACGTGAAAGCCTCGGCTTGCTGGATGCCTCCACCCTTGGCAAGATCATCGTAAAAGGCCCCGACGCGGGCAAATTCCTCGATATGATGTATACCAACATGATGTCCAACCTGAAGCCGGGCAAATGCCGCTACGGCCTCATGTGCACCGAAAACGGCTTCCTCACCGATGACGGCGTGGTCGCGCGGATCGACGACGACACATGGCTCTGCCACACCACCACCGGCGGGGCCTCGCGTATCCACGGGCACATGGAGGAATGGCTGCAAACCGAATGGTGGGACTGGAAGATCTACACCGTCAACGCGACCGAACAATTCGGCCAGATCGCCGTCGTTGGTCCCAATGCCCGCAAAGTGCTGGAGAAGCTGGGCGGCATGGACCTGTCCAAAGAGGCGCTCGGCTTTATGGAGTGGACAGAGGGCAAGATCGGCGATTTCGACGCCCGCGTCTTCCGTATCTCCTTCTCCGGCGAACTCAGCTACGAGATTGCCGTACCCGCCAGCCAGACCCGCGCCTTCTGGGACGCGCTGCACGAGGCGGGGGCGGAGTTTAACGCCACTGCCTACGGCACCGAAGCGCTGCACATCCTACGCGCCGAGAAGGGCTTCATAATGATCGGGGACGAGACGGATGGCACGATCATCCCGCAAGACCTCGGTTTGAGCTGGGCGCTGTCCAAGAAGAAGGAAGACTACCTCGGTAAACGCGCGCAGGAGCGGGTGCATATGACCGATCCCGAGCGCTGGCAGTTGGTCGGCTTGGAAACCGTCGATGGCTCAACCCTTCCCGACGGCGCTTATGCGGTCGCGGATGGCACCAACGCCAACGGCCAACGCAACACGCAAGGCCGCGTGACGTCGACCTACCATTCGCCGACGCTTAACAAAGGGATCGCCATGGGATTGATCCATAATGGGCCGGAACGGATGGGAGAGGTGATTGATTTCCCCAATCTCGACGGTTCTATCGTGCAGGCGAAAATCGTCAGTGCCGTGTTCTATGACCCCGAAGGGGAGAAGCAAAATGTCTAATGCTGTCAGCGCCTTGCAAGGCGTAACTTCTAAAGGCTTCGTGACCATCACCGAAGCAGGATTGCGCGGAATGATCACCCTGCGCGGCGACCTGTCGTCGGCAAAACTGAAAAAGGCGGTCAAATCCGCCGCTGGCGTCGATGTCCCTGCGCAACGCGCATGCAACAGCGCGGGCGACAAGGCTGTCGCGTGGATGTCGCCCGACGAATTGCTGGTGATGGTGCCTTATGCGGAGGTGGTCGACGCCACATCCCGCCTCGTCAAAGCACTGGAAGGCGAGCACGCGCTGGCGGTCAACGTCTCCGACGCGCGCGCCGTGTTCACCATTGAAGGTGAGGGCGGGCGCGAGGTGCTGGCCAAGCTGTCGCCGGTCGATCTGTCCCGCGAGACGTTCACCACAGGCATGTTCCGCCGCACACGGCTGGCACAAGCTGCGGTGGCCTTCTGGATGCGCGACGAGACCACGTTCGAACTGGTCTGCTTCCGCTCCGAGGCACAATATGTCTTCGACGTGCTGAGCATGTCGGCGCGGACGGGTTCTGAGGTTGGATTTCTCTGACCTGAACCCTTGAGCATTCTTTCTAAGGATGACGCGCCCTGAGTGCGTCTCGAAATGCCGGTTTGCCGGAGAGCTTGACACGCTCGGATCGCGGTCCAAATCAACCTTTCTGTGCTTGCTCGGTATCCGATGATTTGTTCTGATCGACAAAACTCGGCCCCGAGGAGAAACATTGAGTAAATCTTGCCTTGTGCGCCGACCATCCGGCAGCTTTTATAGGGCCATTGATTTTTAGTGTAAGGGATTGAATATGAAAAGCTATCTGTTGCCAATTCTGGCGGGTGTGATGATCGCGGCTACCGCCCCAGCGATGTCGGCTACCTACAATTGCAAGATCTCCCCGAAAAAATTGCAAGATCTCCCCGAAAAAGGGTGTCGGGCTGTATACGGGTGTCACACCTTCGCGTCTAAGGGTAACCATCTCGAATGCAGGGCGCGTCGTCGTATCAGACAATGTGAGCGCGAAAGCGGGCCGCCGGTCAGTTGAAGGCAACTTGGGTCGAAAAGTCGGTAAGGTGCAGATTTTCTCGTGGAAGCTATCGCCAGTTCCGCGCTCCATGCTGCCGCCAACCGAGACCAATTTTTATGAGCCGACGGTCAACTATCGGGCACGTCTGGACACGAAAACGGGCAAGTTTTCGATGCGTGGGAATTTTGTCACCAGCGTGTCGAGCGCTTCCGGTGGTTTGAACATGCAAGGCTTTGGGACCTGCCGACGCGGCTAACCCTGCGGGCCACGGAGCCATGAGACAAGCACGCCGCGCTTCAGGTTGGGTGCGGCGATGATCCGAGGTCGCGACGGTTCACATTCCGCGAATTCTGGGCTAGGAAAGCCGCCATAGGCCAAACAGGATTTTGCTATGTTTTCTCGGATGTTCGCCGCCATTGTTGCAGCACTGGTTTTGACAACCGCCCCGCAGGGCGCACAGGCGCAGCAGGCCTTGGTGCAATGCACCAAAACGTCGGGATCGTCGGGCTGGGTGCCTGATGCCTTCACCTATGCCCGCGAGGGGACCTCCAAGAAAGTCACCGTATCCGATCCGTTGATCCTGGCCTTCATGAAGGTGCCGGTGACGGCCAAGGTCCGGCGGGACAACGCGCGTCAGCTGGTGCTGACGTGGAAGGTCAAGGGCGTGCGCGACAGTCGCGGGTCCCGCACACCTGCCTTGGCCTTTCGTGCGGTGATCAACAAATCCGACCTGAGCTATAAGGTGGTGGCGACCCCGCTCGGATACCCCGATACGTTCACCGGAAGCGGCCGCTGCGCGGTGGTTCCAGCCGCGCAGGTAAAAGCCCTGACCGCGAAGATCAAATCGGCGGGCAAGGTTGCGACCAAGAACGGCGGCATGCTCCATACATTGTGGAAATCGGGGCAGAACCGAAGTTTTTCGTGCAAGGTGGGCAAGCCGCGCAAAGCCTATGACTGGTCCGCCACGCAGGTGGCCATCCGCCAGAAGGCGAAAGCTGGCGAGGCAGTGGTCGAATTCACGACCCGCAGCGGTAAGGCCAAAACCCGCGCCAAGGTCAAGCAATCAAAGAAGTTTGTGACCTATAGCTGGGCCCAAACTGTGGACGATAAAAAGGGGCAAGGGTTCACCGAGCCGCTGAACGCAACCGTGCAATACAATCTGAGCGTCGATATGAAATCCGGCAGGGCGTCACTGCAATCTTCGGCGGCTCCGAGCCGCCGCAAGTCGTCCTCCAGAGTTCCCGTCAATTGTAAATAGGCGGGCGGCGGTGCGCTTGTTAGTCCAAACGAGCCTTGACCCCACGCCTTCGCGCCCTCAGTTATGATAGGTAGCAACTCATTCCAACAAGGGGGCCCAGATAATGGCTTTTACACTTCCTGACCTTCCATACGCCCACGACGCGCTGGCTGATGCCGGCATGTCCAAGGAGACGCTGGAATATCACCACGACAAGCACCACAACGCTTACGTGGAGAACGGCAACAAGGCGATCAAGGGCACTGAATGGGAAGGCAAATCCCTCGAAGAGATCATCAAGGGCACCTATGACAAGGGCGCCGTGGCGCAGAGCGGGATTTTCAACAACATCTCGCAGCTGTGGAACCACAACCAGTTCTGGGAAATGATGAGCCCGGGCAAATCCGCAATGCCATCCGAGCTGGAAACGGCGTTGAAGGACAGCTTCGGCTCTGTCGACAAATTCAAAGAAGAGTTCGCGGCCGCCGGCGCGGGCCAGTTCGGCTCCGGCTGGTGCTGGCTGGTGAAAGACACCGATGGCGGGCTGAAAGTCACCAAAACCGAGAACGGCGTGAACCCGCTGTGTTTCGGGCAGACCGCGCTTTTGGGCTGCGACGTGTGGGAGCATTCCTACTACATCGACTTCCGCAACGCGCGTCCGAAATACCTGTCCAACTTCATGGACAATCTGGTGAACTGGGAAAACGTCGCCTCGCGCATGTGATGCGTGGCTGCCGCTCTTACGCATGTGATGCGTGGCCACCCTTAACGTCGAAGAACCCCGCCTTTTTGCGGGGTTTTTCTTTGGGCTGGGGAACTATGACGGATGCGAGGGGTTGATCTTGTGAACCAACGCAAACGCAGGAGGTCCCCATGGCAGAGCGCCACAGATCCAAAGACAACTCACGCGACACGGACAAAATTCTAGGCGAGACCGGTGCGCCCTCCGGTCAAGGCCGTGACGGCGGCAGGCTCGCCCGCGAAATTGGCAGTGCTGACGAGTTGAAACGCTCGAACGAACGGCCCGCAGGCAAGACACGTGTCACCAAGGAAAACGAGGAGACGTCGGAATGACCAAACTTCCTCATAAAGCGTGGGTGGTCGTTGCCGATGGCGAAAAGGCTCTGATCCTTGAAAATCTGACAGACGGGGAGAACCCCAATCTGGACGTCATCCGCAAGGACGAACAGGACAACCCCAAAGACATTGACCAGTCTGCCAACCGTCCCGGACGGATGCATGACGGAGGCCCGGGCCACCGCTCCGCATTTGATGACACTGATTGGCACGAACTGGCGAAAGAGCGCTTCGCGAGCGATCTGGCAGACATGCTTTACGAGAAAGCGCATGCCGGGATGTTCGCGGCCTTGGTCATTGTCGCCGCCCCGAAAATACTGGGCGAATTGCGCGACGCCTTGCACCAAGAAGTGTCGAGCAAGGTCATCGGCGAGATCGACAAGACGCTGACCAATCACAGCGTGCGCGACATTGAAAAAATCGTGAAAGCGGAGCTGGCCGGATGACGCCGGGCGCTATGTGTTGATCTGATTGAACGCAGGCGATGCCTGCGCGCGATTTTGTTTGAAAGGGCCTCCGAGCTGCCGCTCGGGGGCCCTTTGGCTGTTTGGCAAGCGCTGGCGCAGACGTGATTGGCGGTGCGTGCGGGGCTCTGGCATGTCTTTATGAGTATTTAAAACCAAATGGAGACCTGACATGCGCGCGATCTTGAGTGTTGCCCTGAGCCTTTGGGCCGGCTTTGCCGCAGCGGACGTCACTGCGCGACCGGGATGGGTGGTGATGGAGACCTCCAAACCCTATGACCAGCTGGTGCAAGACGTCGTTGAGGCGGTGAAGGCCAATAAAATGGGCGTGGTGACCCAAGCGGGACCCACAGGCGCCGCCAAGGCGCGCGGGATCACCATTCCGGGCAACCGGGTGATCGGCGTGTTCAATAACGCATTCGCCGTCCGGATACTGGCGCTCTCCACGTCGGCGATGATCGAAGCGCCGGTTCGCCTCTATGTGACCGAAACGCACAGCGGCGCGACGCTCAGCTACAAAACGCCGTCTTTGGTGTTTGCACCTTACATGGAAGAGTCAGACCCCGACCTTGGCGTGGCCGCATCCGAACTGGACGTGATCTTCAAGACCATTGCTGACGCCGCTGCCGGTTGATACCAGCATCCCGAGCTTTGAAGGAGACGGAAATGGGCAGCCCTAAACGCGCCGCTGACTTGCTCGCCGAGCGGCTATTCGAGGCCGGGTGTCGCCATGCGTTCGGGATGCCCGGCGGAGAGGTGCTGACGCTTGTTGATGCACTGGAGAAGGCCGGGATCGAATTCGTGTTGTGCAAGCATGAGAACGCCGCCGGTTTTATGGCCGAAGGGGTGCATCACGTGAACGGCGCGCCCGCAATATTGGTAGCCACCGTCGGGCCGGGGGCGATGAATGGCGTCAATGTAGTGGCCAACGCCCATCAGGAGCGGGTGCCGATGATCGTGCTCACCGGATGCGTCGACCCTGACGAGGCGCTGACCTACACGCATCAGGTGCTTGATCACCAGCGTGTGTTCGACGAGATCACCAAAGCGACCTTTACCCTGACCGCCGAAGGCGCTGACATCGTGGCCGACAAGGCCGTGGGGATTGCCACCGAAAGGCGCGGAGGTCCCGTCCATATAGATGTGCCGATCTCTGTGGCAGACGAAGTTGCGGCCCCGAAGCTGCGGCGCCGTGCGCCAGCGGGCAGGACCGCGCCCGTCGCGGATGATCTGGCCTTGGCCCGCGCCTGGCTTGATGGGGCGGAGCGACCGGTGATCATCGCCGGGCTGGATGTGCTCTATGATGACAGCGCGGCGGAGCTGTTGCGGTTTGTCGAAGCTCTGGGCGCGCCCGTGATCACGACCTACAAGGCCAAAGGGGTGATCCCCGAGACCCATCCGCTAGCGTTAGGCGGGGCAGGGCTGTCGCCTTTGGCGGACACACATCTTCTGCCATTGGTGCGGCAGGCCGATCTGGTGATCTGCGTCGGCTATGATCCGATCGAGATGCGCCCAGGCTGGCGCGAGGTCTGGGACCCCGATCAGGTGCGGGTGATCGACATATCTGCCGCGCCGAACCACCATTACATGCATCAAGCGGGCCTGAGTTTTATATGTGACACGGGGGCCGCTTTGCGGGCGTTGGCGGCATCCGGCGCAGCGCGCGACACGTGGCCCGAGGGCGAGGTTGCGGCCACCAAATCCGCACTGGCAGCGGCGTTCCCGACAGATGAAACATGGGGCCCCGCAGCGATCATCGCCACCTGCCGCGACACACTGCCCAAGGATGCCATCGCCACCGTGGACAGCGGGGCGCACCGGATATTGCTGTCCCAGATGTGGACCTGCCACGCGCCGCGCACATTGCTGCAATCCTCGGCGTTGTGCACCATGGGCTGCGCGGTGCCGCTGGCCATGGGGGCCAAATATGCGGATCCTACGCGCTGTGTCGTCAGCTTTTCGGGTGATGCGGGGGCGCTGATGGTGGCCGGCGAGTGGTCCACCGCCAAAGAGCACGGGTTGAACACGATATTCGTGGTCTTCGTCGACCGCTCCTTGTCCCTGATCGAGCTGAAACAGCGCCAGCGGCAGATGGGCAATGCGGGGGTTGATTTTGACGCCCACGACTTTGCCGCGATCGGGCGGGCCTTTGGCGGCGAGGGGCATACCGTGACCTCGCGCGCGCAGTTGCAAGACGCCTTGACGGCGGCGATGCAGGCTGAGACCTTCACCGTGATCGCTGCCGTGATTGACCGGAAGGCCTATGACGGGCGGATCTAGATTTTAATGCCTCCGGCGGAGGTACTTACGAAGCAATGATGGACGGGCAAATGGCACGCACTTTGGACGGAATTAAAGTGCTGGATCTCAGCCGCATTCTGGCAGGCCCGACCTGCACGCAATTGCTGGGCGATTTGGGGGCGGAGGTCTGGAAGATCGAAAACCCCGGCTCTGACGGCGATGACACCCGCAAATGGGGCCCGCCTTTTGTGGACGGGCCGGACGGGAACCGCACCGATCTGTCCGCGTATTTCATGTGTGCCAACCGCAACAAGCTGTCTGTGGGCGTGGATATTGCGACGCCGGAGGGGCAGGCGGTCATTCACCAACTGGCGGCGCAGGCGGATGTGGTGATCGAGAATTTCAAACCTGACGGGCTGAAGAAATACGGGCTGGATCACGACAGTCTATTGGGCGCGCATCCGCAGCTGATCTATTGCTCGATTTCCGGCTATGGCCAGACAGGCCCCAACCGCAGCAAGCCCGGATACGACCTGATGGCGCAGGGCTATGGCGGCATCATGTCCCTGACCGGAGAGCCTCAGGGCCGCCCGATGAAGGTCGGCGTCGGCATTGCGGACGTGATGTGCGGGATGTATGCGACCGTCGGGATTCTGGCAGCGCTGCGTCACCGGGACGCCACCGGAGAAGGGCAGCATGTGGACATCGCCCTTGTCGATAGCCAGATCGCGTGGCTGATCAACGAAGGTGTCGCGCATCTGACCACCGGTAAGGAGCGCAAGCGCCAAGGCAATGAACATGCCACGATTGTGCCGTACCAGACTTTTGAGGCCGCAGATGGTCATGTGCTGGTGGCGGTCGGAAACGACAGCCAGTATGCGCGGTTCTGCGACTATCTGGGGCGGCCCGATCTGGCCGAGGACCCCGCCTTTGCCACCAATCCTGCGCGGATTGAAAACCGCACCAAGCTGCTAAAAATCATTGAAGGTCTGATGGTCGAGCGGAGCATGCAAGACATCCTCGACGGGCTGGAGGCGCGCAAGGTTCCGGTGGGGCCGGTGAATACGCTTGGGCAGGTCTTTGCCTCCGAACAAGTCGCGGCGCGCGAGATGAAGATCGACATGGCGCGCGACGATGTGCGCGACGGGGCGGTGTCGTTGATCGGCAACCCACTGAAGTTCTCGAAGACCCCTGTCACCTATCGCCGCCCACCGCCGCATTTCGGCGAGGACACGGATGCGGTGTTGGAGTGGCTGGAGCAGGTGGCAAAGGCCGCTCCGCAACCATAGCAGGCAGCCTCGTGCAGACGCGATTTTGATTTGGGGACGTCTTAGGCCGGTGCGCTAGGGATTTGCGCGATGGCGAGTGCCAACACGACCAGCAGCATCGCCAGAACCGGATAGGTGAGCTTGTAGTGTTCGCGGTGAAAGGCCCATCCGGGCGCGCCCATACCGGGACCGGTCGAGAGCGCGTCAATCAATGTCTTAGGGCGCAACACCATGTAAGCGGCGGTGTAGCCCGCGATCGCATAGATCAGAATTTGGATAAGATGTTGCAATCTGCGACTTCCTGCACGGCGCTTCTACCCGTCAAGAATGGAACATCTGAGGCCGTGGGGTGGCGGCTTTGGGGCGGCGGTCGCAGGGTCAAAACACAGCTTGGCCCCCGCAATTCCGCAATGACGCTGGCGTTAACCCCTTGGTAAATCGGCGCATTGCCGCGCACATGCCTTGTTTTCGATCACCTATCCCCCACGCGGCCTCACGTATGCGTTATTCAATGGGCCCAGCCGTTTACCGGTGCCGACTAATCGCTATCACAGAGGATGCGGGCTTTGCTCCGCACCAGAATCAACCGTGAGACCACAGCATGTATCAAGACGTATTCGGGCAAGACACCACGATCAATTCCCGCGACGCGCTTGAGGCGTGGAATAAAACACTGATGGCGTTCATGGCCCATGGGGCGGCGACGCCGACGCATCTGGGTGACACGCTGACCCGCGATCCGGATTTTGCCTTGGGCCATGCGGTGAAAGGTATATTCTACCTGCTGTTGGGCCGTCGCGAATTGAGCGAGATCGCCCGCGAGGCACTTGGGTTGGCGGAAGCGTCGGCCTTGGCCACCCCGATCACAGCCCGTGAACGCTCTTTCGTCGACGCATTGAAGGCGCTCTACGGGTGTCGTCTGACGCAGGCGATCCAGCATCTGGAAGACGTGCTGGCGGTGCATCCTGCCGACACTTTGGCGATGAAACTGAGCCACGCGATCCGCTTTGTGCTGGGCGACGGTGCGGGGATGCGAACGTCGGTCGAGGCGGTTATGGGGGCCTACGGGCCGGACCATGCGGGGCGCGGCTACCTGATGGGTTGTCACGCCTTCACGTTGGAAGAAACCGGTGAATATGCCCGCGCCGAAACCGTCGGGCGCATGGGGCTGACCGTCAGCCCTGACGACGCGTGGGGCCTGCACGCTATCGCTCATGTCTACGATATGACCTGCGATGCCGAAGGCGGATTGAAATGGCTCGAAGGCCGCGAGGCGGCTTGGTCCCATTGCAACAATTTTCGCTACCATGTGTGGTGGCACAAGGCGCTGATGCATCTTGATTTAGGCCAGAACGATGCGGTTCTGGCGCTTTATGATAGCCAGATCCGTGCCGACAAAACCGACGATTACCGCGATATCTCCAACGCAACTTCGCTGTTGTCGCGGTTGGAGCTGAACGGCATCGACGTGGGCGACCGTTGGGAGGAACTGGCGGACCTGTCGGCGAACCGCACCGAAGACGGCTGCCTGATCTTTGCCGATTTGCACTACCTACTGGCACTGATTGGCGGATCGCGCAAACAGGCGATTACCAAGCTGCTGGGGCGCATGCATCGGGACGCGCAATCAAACCGCCTGGAGATGGACCGGATCATGGCCAGCCCCGGCCTCAGCGCTGCCGCCGGACTGGAAGCGTTCGGCGAGGCGGATTACAAGACCGCCTTCTTCAATCTGTCGCGCGCACGCCATACGATGCAACGGGCAGGCGGCTCGCATGCCCAACGCGACGTGTTCGAGCGCCTGACCATCGACGCGGGCATCCGCGCGGGCCTTCTGGATGACGCGGAAACCATACTTAAAGACCGGATGCGCAAGCGCGGGGGCTGCGAAGACGGCTACGCCGCCGCCCGTTTTTCGCTCATTTCGGAAGGGCGCGACGCAAGCTCTTGCAAGGCCCGTGTCCCTGCTGAATAAGCGCGAAGTAGAATCGGCGAAAAGAAACGCAAAATCATGACCATGGCCTCCAGTTCCTCTCTTTCTCCAGCCGCGGGCGTATATGCGGCCAGCGCGACGGCGTCGGGTACTTCTGGCGTCACAACACGCGATCCGCGGCTCGATTTTTATCGTGGCATTGCGATGATCATCATCCTGTTCGCCCATACGCCGGGAAATTTCTTCACCAGCTGGATTCCGGCCCGTTGGGGCTTCTCCGACGCGACCGAGATTTTCGTGTTCTGCTCGGGCATGGCGTCCGCCATCGCCTTCGGGCGCACCTTTGACCGCGCCGGATGGGTGCTTGGGACCGCCCGTGTCGGCTACCGTGTTTGGCAGGTTTACTGGGCCCATATCTGCATGTTCTTCACCATCGCCATGATGGTCGCGTGGTGGGACAGCCTCGGGGTGTTCGGCAAGGAATATATCAACTCGCTGAACCTCGTGCCGATTTTCGAGGGCCGCACCGGCAGCACGACAGGGATTGTCACCACCACCGCCGACAATCTGGTCGGGCTGTTTACCTTGACCTACGTGCCGAATTATTTCGACATTCTGCCGATGTATATGGCGATCCTTGTGATGATGCCCGTCGTCATGGCGCTGAGCCGCGTAAACCTGTGGTTGACCGCCGCCGTTGTCGTAACCGTCTGGCTGTTCGCACAAGAAGGGGTGCTGGAATGGCTCGGGGCCAGTCATCTGTGGCTGAGCCTTCCGGCAGAGCCATGGTCCGACCGTCACTGGTTCTTCAACCCGTTCGGCTGGCAGCTGTGCTTTTTCACCGGTTTTGCCTTCATGCGCGGCTGGATTCCGGCCCCGCCCGTCAAGACATGGCTGATCGCGCTTGCTGCGGTGATCGTCGTGGCCAACATCCCTCTGTCCAATATCGGGGTGCGCGCGGTCAATCAGGAATGGTTCGGCGCGTTCGAGGGCAATCCGGTAATCGACTGGCGCGTGGCCAACAAGCCGCTGATCGACAAGTCGTCCTTCGCCATCCTGCGCTATGTGCAATTCCTGTCGCTGGCTTACCTCGCTTGGGTCGTGGCGGGTGCGGGCGGGCATCGCCTGATCGCCACTGGCGGCACCGCGCTATCGAACGCATGGGGCAAGTTCGTCAAGATCATCATGAAGATCGGCCAGCAAAGCCTTGCCGTGTTTGTCTTTTCCATGGTGTTCGCGCGCATCGCGGGTTTCACGATGGACCAGATCGGCCGTGAAACAAGCACTGTTGTGCTGGTGAACCTCGTCGGCGTCGCCGCCTTGATCGCGGTGGCTTACTTCGTGGCTTGGATCAAAGGCACACCGTGGAAACCCGCGAAAGGGGCGACCGCATGAGCCTGTCGCGCCGCTCTTTCCTGACCATGCTGGGGGCCGCCGCTATGGCTGGACCCGCAAGCGCTTTGCCGATGTTCAAGGGCGAGGCGGTCCCGTTCTCGCTCGACTGGCTGAAGGCCGAGGCGCAGCGCCTCGCGGGCGAAGACTATGCGCCCATGCCGGAAGTGCCCGACGCGTGGAAAAACCTGACCTATGACCAGTACAAGGCGCTGGTGTTCAACACCAAGAAAGCGCTCTGGTCCGACACCGACCGCGCCTTCCAAATGGATTTCTTCCATCCCGGTCTCTACTTTCCGCGCCCGATCGAGATCAACATTGTCGAGGGCGACACCGCCCGCAAGCTGGGTTTTGATCTGTCGCTGTTCAAGCGCTACGAGCAGTTCCCCAAAGAGCTGGTCGACGCCGCCATGGCCGAAGACCCGATGGAAAGCACGCTTGGCTATTCCGGCCTGCGCCTGCGCCACGAGTTGACCAAACCTGGCCGCTTCGAAGAGTTCATGGTGTTCCAAGGCGCCAGCTACTTCCGCGCCATCGGCACTGGCCAGACCTATGGCCTGTCCGCACGCGGCTTAGCGCTGAACACCGGCGAGGCGGAGGGCGAGGAGTTCCCCGAATTCACCCGTTTCTGGGTCGAGGCCCCGTCAAGTGACGCCACCACAATCACCGTGCACGCCTTGCTCGACGGCCCGTCCACGACAGGCGCTTACAGCTTCCGTATCACCCCCGGCCAACCTGCGCATGTGACAGTGGAGGCGACGCTCTACCCGCGCACGGAACTGACCCATGTGGGCCTTGCCCCGCTCACGTCGATGTTCCTGTTCGACCAGACCAACCGCGCCCGCTTCGACGACTTCCGCGAGGCGGTCCATGACAGCGAGGGCCTGCTGGTCTGGAACGGCGCGGGCGAGATGTTGTGGCGGCCTTTGGCCAACCCGTCCAGCTTGCAGGTCTCCAGTTTCGTCGACACCAATCCGCGTGGCTTCGGGCTGATGCAACGCGCCCGCCAGTCCGAGGATTTCGCCGATCTGGAGGCGCTTTACCACAACCGACCCTCGCTCTGGATCACGCCGCAAGGCGACTGGGGGCAGGGCGCCGTGACTTTGGTGGAAATCCCGTCCGACAAGGAAATCTACGACAACATCGTCGCCTATTGGCGGCCCCGTGATCCGATGGCCGCAGGGCAGGGCTACAGCTTCGCCTACCAGATGGCATGGGGTGGCGAGCCCGAGGACACGCGGCCGGTTTCGCGCGTGTTGAACACCCGTATCGGCAAGGGCTACGACAAGGAAAAGCCCTATATCATCATGGCCGTCGACTTTGCGGATCACGAGGCGTTCGGCACCAAAGAGGCGGAGTTAGAGGACATCACTCGGTTCATCAGCGCCAATCGCGGCACCGTCAGCGACGGCATTTTGCAGCGCAACGAGGGAACCGGCGGCGTGCGTCTCGCGTTCAAGTTCGAGCCGGGTGAGGTGGCCTCGGCGGAACTCAGGGTGCAGCTGGTGAAAGACGGAAAATCACTGACCGAAGTGTGGCTCTACAGGTGGACCGCATGACCGCACATGGCCCGATAACCCGCATGCCGATGATGCCGCCGGAACAGCCCTTGGCGTTTCCTGTGCAAGACCTGTCTTCCGATTACCGCGACGGGGCGGCACCCGACTTGCCCAACGATCCGTCCACGCGGCTCTGGCGGCTGGCGACATTTTTGCCCGCGATCATCACCACAGGCGGGTTGATCGCCGCCTTCACCGACTGGTTCGCCATGGGCGGGTTGTCGGTGTTCGAAGGCATCTTGATCGCGTTGATCGCCTGCACGTTCTTCTGGATTTCCCTGTCGGTGTCGACCGTCACGGTCGGGCTGGTCAACATGATGCGCCCGCGCATTGCGCGCTCTGGAAAACCTGCGCCTGCGCAGGACGTGGCGCTGTTGGTGCCTGTCTATAACGAGGTGCCTTGGGACGTGTTCGGCAATGCCTGCGCCATGCTCGAAGAGCTGGACCGCACGCAGCACCCCCACAGCTTCACGCTGTTCATCCTGTCTGACACCCGCGACGAGGTCATTGCCGAGCAAGAACTGCGCGCCTTCGCCATGCTGCGCGCCAATCTGCCGGACCACATCGCGCTGCACTACCGCCGCCGCATCGACAATATCGACCGCAAGGTCGGTAATCTGGCTGATTGGGTGCAGCGGTGGGGTGGTGGCTACGACGCCATGCTGGTGCTCGACGCTGACAGCCTGATGTCCGGCCAAGCCATTATCACCCTGACCGACGAGATGGCCCACGACCCGTCCGCCGGCCTGATCCAGAGCTTCCCGCAACTCTTTGGTGCCGAGACCCTGTTTGGCCGTGTGCAGCAGTTCTCCAGCACCATTTATGGTGCCGCATTGGCCGAAGGGCTGGCCCGCTGGGCCGACCACGAGGGCAATTACTGGGGCCATAACGCCATCATCCGCACCGCCGCCTTTGCGTCTTGTGCGGGGCTGCCACGGCTCGACACGTTCCGCTCCAAAGGCGCGCTGATCCTCAGCCACGACTTTGTCGAGGCGGGCCTGCTGCGCCGTGCGGGCTGGGGCGTCCGCTTCATGCCGCAGGTCAAAGGCAGCTATGAAGAGGTCCCCGCGACGCTGATCGACTACGTGCTTCGTGACCGCCGCTGGTGTCAGGGCAACCTGCAACACCTCAATATTCTCGGCTCCAAGGGCTTCCATCCGGTCACCCGTTTTCACCTGTTCCACGGCGCGATGGGCTATCTGCTATCCCCCGCATGGTTCGCGCTGCTGACCGTCTGGGCGCTGATCGGCAAGGGCGAGGAAGCCAACGTTATCCGCTATTTCACCGGCGAGAACCCACAGGTGGCGTGGCCGGAAATGGGCCATGTCAGCAACCTTGCCATTCTGGTGTTCATGTATGGCATGCTGCTTGCGCCGAAATTTCTCGGGGCCGCCGCGCTGCTGCGCTCCGGCCCGTCGCTGCGTGATCTTGGCGGAGCGGGGCAGTTCGTGCTGTCCTTCGTGACGGAGATTATCGTCTCGGTGCTCTACGCGCCTATTTTGATGGTGCAGCAAACCATTGCCGTCGCCCGCACATGGATCGGCTTCAAGGAAACATGGACCCCGCAAGCCCGCCAAGGTGGCCGCTACGGCTTTACCACCGTCCTGAAATTCCACGCGCTGGAAACGGTCGCAGGGGCCTTGTTGGTGGCGGGTATGTCCGAGGGGATCATCACGCTATGGCTGCTGCCCATCGCGGTGTCTTTGGCCCTTGCGGTACCGTTGTCGATGCTGAGCGGCGCGAAGCTGACGCGGTTTAAATGGACCTCCCGCCAGCTTGGCACGGCGGAGGTGTTCAACGCCCCCGCGATCATCCAAAGCGCCAAGCGCGAGCGCTCCCGCATTCGGGTGGTTTTGGAGAATGCCGACCAGGTCGCAGCCGAATAGCTACTCCAGCGCTTCGAACCAATCCAACGCCATAACCGCCCAGCCTTTGGGGATGCCATGCGCGCCTTGGTGCAGGGCAAACTCCAGCGCACCTGCGTCACAGGTGTCCCAGCTGCGCCGCCAGAACTCGCCGGAGGTGTCGAACGTATCAGCGCGCATGTTCTTGCACCCGTTGGTTTCGCGCCAGATCTGCATCGCTTGGAACACATCGCCTTGATAAATGCGCCCGCCGCCCAAAGGACGGCCTTCCAGCGGCACGGTGGTGTCGCGCCAGCCATGGGTGTGGAGCAGTTTCACCGGACCCTTGCACGCATCCATCGCCGGATGGGGCCGCCAGAAGCTGCCCGCCACAGGGGCGTAGGCGCGGGCCAGATCAGGCGCGTCGCAGGCCAGATAGGAGGTCATCGACCCGCCAATAGAGAACCCCGCCAGCAAGATACGGTCGCGGTCGACACCATGATTGGCGACGGCGTCGTCGATGACGGCACGGACAAAAGCCAGCTCGTCGCGTTGTTGCACCCGGTCGGGATGGAAGGACCAGCCGGAGCCGAAACGCGAGTTCGGGCGCTTCAATCCGTTGGGGCCGATTACCGCATAACCGCGCTTCAGGATTGGGCCACCCATCCGCAGGATACCGGTGCCTTTACCACCTGCGCCGTGCAGAAACACTACGGCGGGGACCGAACCATCCGCGTCTTCAGGTGCCTCGATATGATAGCTGCCAAGCGGCAGCTCGCAGGGCTGTTCCGCGTCGCCGCAGGCAAGGGCGGGGGTGGCCAGAAAGGCCAATGCAGCGAGCCATTTCATCGGACCACCGGAAGCCCGCGCTTCAGCCATCCCGGTCCGGCCCGCGATCCTTGCATGCCTTCCGGCACGTCGATGATGTTACTGAACCCCGCCGCTGCCAACTGGTTGCTAAGCCGCGCCGAGCGCACACCGCGCGCGCAGATCAGGGCGACGGGCAGGGCGGTCTCTCCGCCCGTCAGTGTTAACAATGCGTCCACGAAATCCTCACGCCGCATGTCGAGCCGGGTGGCACCTTCGCCGGAGCCCGTGCGTGTCCATTCATCGGGGCGGCGAATGTCGACCAACAGGATATCACCCGCCACGGCCTGCTGATGTGCGGTGGGTGGGTCGATATGCACAGCCTCCGACGCCTCGGTGATCGCAGAGTAAAACAGGTTGCGCCCGCCCGCGGCATAGATCATGCCACCCGCCAGAACGATTGCTCCGCCGGTCAGCAGCGCACGCCTCGACAGATCGGCCATCAGCTTTGGCCTTGGGTATATTTCGCAACGATCCCTGCCGCCGCCTCCGGTGTGATGACGGGGGGGACAAGGGTCAGCAACTTGCCCTGCGCGTCCAGCAAATAGAGAAAGCTGCCATGGGCATAGACAGGTCCGTATTCGGGGTCGGTGAAAACCTCCTCGGTTTCGATCTGGTAGGCGTCATAGGCCACTTGCAATTGCATCGCCGTGCCGGTCAGCCCGACAAAATCCGCATGATGCTGCGCCAGCGCGGGGCCGAGGGTGTCGACTGTGTCGCGGGCCGGATCGACGGTGATCATGACAGGTGTCACGGTGATCCCCTGTTCAGCCACTGCATCCGCCACCTGCGCCATCATCGGTAGCGCGGCAGAGCAGATTTCGCGGCAATTGGCATAGCCGAAGAACAGCAATTGCGGATGTCCCTGCGGGTCAGCCTGCGTGCGTGCGGTCCCTGTCTGGTCAACCAGTTCGAACGCCCCGCCCAGATCGAAGGGCAGGGGGGATTGATCCGCCAGCGCCGGAGAACACAGCGCCAGCAGGGCAAGGACAGGCTTGATCACTCGAACAGCTCCTTGATCAGTTCCGCGTCTTTCTCGAGGCCCAGCCCGAAATGTCCGGTCTCGGCCAGATGCGCATTGACGCGCGGGTCGCGGCGGAACCACGGGCCTTTGCCTTTGGCCTCGGGGTATTTGGCGGCCCAAACCTTGCTCCAGGTGTTGGCCTTGACCCAGTCCTCCGAGCCGACCTCGCGGACTTTTTGAACGAGATAGATATTCGTGGCCCCTTGGATGTCTTCGTCTTCGATCAGCAATCCGTCAACTTCGACCTGCTTGTCACAAAACGGCAGAAGGTCGACGGTGGCCCCCTGAAAGCCGCTTTGCGCGTTCTTGTTGGGGAAAACCAGCACGCCATCCGCGGCACGCAAAAGACCCAGCTGGCGGTCGCCGTCGCCGCAATTGTCGGGGCAGTCTCCGGTGACTTCACAGGTGATGTCAACGACCTTGGCCTCGAAGAGCGCAGGGGCTTCGGCATAGAGATTCCAGCTTTTCGCGGTGGACCCTTCGGAGAAATCGGCGGCATAGACGGGGCTGGCGGCGATCAGGGCCAAGGCGATGAGACGTGTCATGGATGCGGCCCTCATTTCTTTGGCTCCGGAATGGCGAAGCCCGGCACGACGCCGTAATCTTCGTGGTTCAGGTTGGTGATGCCGTGGTCGGTCACGACCTTTTCGACCACCAGATAATTTAGCCCGTCGCGCTTGTAGAGCATGCCATCGGCTGTAATCTCGTGGCTGGCGAGGTTCAGATTGGTGTCGCCGGAGGCGTTCTGGTCGTCGCCCTCGATCTTGAGAACCATATAGACCTCGCCGTCTTCGCCCAACAGGCCAACGGGGATGCCCCCCGCCGAGCACCACAGCGCACAGGTGTGATGGGCCGAGCCGACAACCGCGTCAGGCCCGCCCATGACGCCGGAGAAATAGCACCACGTGTCGATGATCTCGCCGGTGATCTGGATGCGTTCGCCCTCGGTCGCGCTGGCGGGGGCGGTCAGGGCCAGAGCGCCTAAAGCGCATAGGGGGGCCGCAAGGTTTTTTGTGAGCTTCATGGGTGTCCTCCGGTGATTCTTTTCACGAGCGTAGCAAGAAGGAAGGATGAGGGGGGATCACGTCTTGGTCAGACCGCTGCGATCGGGGCTGATGTCGGGGATTTAGGTATTTTTGAAGCAATGATGGGGTTAGCGCAGCACATCCCTTAACTGGCGCGTCAGGTCGGGGACGGTGTCAGTGACGGTGATGAAATCGAGCAGCGACGCGTCGGCGAAGCCTTGCGCGACGATATGATCGGTGAGGGCGACCAGCGGTGACCAGAAACCATTGGTGTTGAGCAGAAAGATCGGTTTGCTGTGCAGGCCCAGCTGGCGCCATGTCAGCACCTCGAAAAACTCGTCCAGAGAGCCGGCACCACCGGGCAGCACCACGATGGCGTCGGAGTTCATATACATGACCTTTTTGCGCTCGTGCATGGTTTCAGTGACGATGAAGGTGTTGAGGTCGCGCTTGCCGACCTCGCGCTTGAAAAGGTGGCTGGGGATCACGCCGAAGGTCTCGCCGCCCGCCGCTTGTGTAGATTGCGCCACCGCCCCCATCAGCCCGACATCGCCCGCGCCGTAAACCAGCCGCCATTGATTGGCCGCCAGAGCCTGCCCTAGATCAAGGGCGGCCTGCTTGTAGTCGGGATTGGCCCCAAAGCGGGAGCCGCAATAAACACAGACGGATTTTTGCTGGGACATGGGGCGGGCTCCGGACGGATAAGTGGCTTTGCCTTGTTCTATGGGGGCTGCTACGCTGTCACAACGCCTTTCTTGGAGGGCCGAGGGAGAAGGAAGACACATATGGCTATCTGGTCCAGACTGGGGATGAGCGGACCTGCGGCGGCCGCCGGAGCCGCTGTTGTGATTATCATTCTCGGTGGCGCGTATCTGGTGACGCAAAACCGCGATGTCGTGATGCCGGAGGCCGATGTGCAAGCCGTGCCGGACGCGGCGGAACAAGCGGCGCTGGACGCGGTGGCTATGGTGAAGGGGGAGCCTGACCAGCCAGCGACACCGAGCGATGGGGCCGCACCGGCGACCCAACAGGCGGTCGCGGATGCGCCGGAAGAGCAAACCCCGACTGCGCAAGGTGTAGCAGAGATAGTTGCCGAAGCGGATCCGGAGGGGGAGCAACCCCCGGCACCCGCAGCACCGACCTTTGACGTGGTGCAGGTGGCGCCTGATGGAGGAGGCGTCATTGCGGGCGCGGCAGAGCCGGAGAGCGAGGTGGTTTTCCTGCTCGACGGGGTGGAAATCGCGCGGGGCAAAGCGGATGCGGCGGGAAAGTTCGGCGTGTTGCTTGATTTTCCGGCAGCAGATACGCCGCGCGCCTTGTCGATGCTCACCGAGCTTGCTGATGGCACGCAGATCGCCTCCGAAGGGACGCTGCTGATTTCGCCTGTTCGCACCACCAGCGCCAAGCCGGACGATGGGGAGGCGGTGGTTGAAGGCGGGGTGGAAACGCAGCCTGCCACTGATGCGACTGAAATTGCGCAAGCTCCGGCGGCGGCGAATGACATCGCAGAAACAGCGGAGGATGCGTCCACACCGGATGCCCCTGCGGTGGTGCTGGCAGATAATGCCGGCGTGACCCTGCTTCAACCGGCCCCGCAACCCCAAGCCCCGAAAGCTGTGGCCGACGCGCCTGTGACGGCCAATGTGGTGATCGACACAATCACCTATGACGCCGAGGGCGAGGTGGCTTTGACGGGGCGCGGGACGTCGCAAGGGTATGTTCGGGTTTACCTGAACGATGAGGCCGTGAAGACCACGCGCATTTCTGAGAACGGCGCGTGGGAAGCGCCGCTGCCGGATGTGGATGCAGGGGTGTACCGCTTGCGGGTCGACGAGGTGGACGCGGGCGGCACCGTGACCAGTCGCGTCGAGACCCCGTTCCAGCGCGAGGCGCCCGAGATTGCCACCTCCGCCCCGCAAACGGCGACGGCGGTGACGGTGCAGCCGGGGTTCACCCTTTGGGCCATCGCGCGCGACCGGTTCGGGTCCGGCGAGCAATATGTGCGGGTCTATGAGGCCAATCGCGACCTGATCCGCGACCCCGATCTGATCTATCCCGGACAGGTGTTCGCGCTGCCGGAGGGGTAGCGCAGTATCGTGCGCTTTTGCTTATTGGCTTAACCGTCAGATTTACTCATCGTCTTGGGCGCGCCAGTTGACATATCTGTCCCAGTGTATTCGAACCCTGCGTCTTTCCATGCACCAAACCCGCCCTTCATGTGCGCGGCGCGGTCTACCCCGCTTTCCAGAAACTGTTTGGCAACCTTGCCCGACCGCACGCCAGAGCCGCAGAAGAATACAATCTTTTTATCTGACTGGCCGGGCATATGAATGGGTTGAAAGGCTTGCATCGGCGCGAGCAAGGCCCCTTCGATCCGCTCGAAGGTAAATTCCTGAGGCGTTCTCACATCAATCATTACGATGTCTCCTCGCTCGAAGGCCTCTTTCACGTCGGCGGGGTTCCAGTGTTCCAGTGTTCCATTTTCGGTTGTTTCGGTTTCCATTTTGAGCTCCTTAAAATCGGTTCAACGGGATTTTTAGATATCGGTTATCGTCGCCTTCAGGCGCGGGCAGACGCCCCGCGCGAAGGTTCATCTGCAAAACCTGCAACATTCTGTCCGGTAGCGCCAATGTGTCGTCTCGCGAGGTCCGTGTTTTGATAAATGCCTCCTTGGACACGCCGCCGCCGATATGGGCGTTATGTCTGCGTTGCTCGGAAACGGTCGATTCCCAAGCCGGTTCGGACCGGTAATCGGTGCCGTAGTCATGACCGATAAACAGGCGCGTTTCGTCGGGAAGGTGCAGAATTTCCTGCAATGACTCATACAGATCTTCGGCCGTCCCGCCGGGGAAATCAGCCCGCGACGTGCCGACGTCAGGCTGCATAAACGTATCATGAACGAACGCGGCGTCATCGCCCACGACATATGTGATCGAGCCAAGCGTATGGCCCGGTGACAACATGACCTGAACCGGAAGAGACCCGATCTCGAAAGTATCGCCATCCTGAAAAAGGCAGTCGAAATCCCGCTCGGGATCGAAAGCATCGGGCAGGTTGTAATAATCACGCCAGAGCGTCGCGATCTCCAAAACTTTTTCACCAATTCCGTTTGGCTTGCCCAGACGATCCTTCAGAACGGAGGATGCCATCAGATGATCGGCATGCGGATGAGTGTCCAAAATCCTGACAATCTCCAAACCTTCGTGGTCCGCGTATCGCAAGATTGCATCCACACTTCGCGTATCGGTCGATGCGCTTTCGGGGTTGAACGTGAGCACCGTGTCAATGAGTGCGGCTTTCATAGTTTCGGGATCGGAAACGAGATATTGAATGCTGCCGGTGTCATCATCATAAAAGCCGGTGACTTGCGGCGATCCGGCACCACGGGATTTGCTGGTTCGAGAGAATTTCATATGCCCATCCTTTCTGTCCAAACAAACAATCGGGCATGAAGAAAAGTTCCGAAATTCAGCCTGTCTCACTTTGCGTCATGTGATGAACGCTGACCCGACGCCATAATCTTTGCGATGTAAGTGTCGCTGGAGCTTCAAGAGGCCAGTCCATGGCTGGTACCTCCACCTTTCTTTGCCCGCCCCTCTGGTTCTTCGGGCAGGCTGGCCCTAAGTTAAGCGGCCTATATTCAAGAAAGCCCGTTCCCTATGGTCACCGAAGTTTCAGACGCCCGCATGCAGCAGGATTTACGCAAGGACGGGTTTCATGTGGTGCGCAAGGTCATCCCCTATCTTTGGCCGGACGACCAGCCTTGGGTGAAGCGGCGCGTCGTGTTCGCGCTGACCTTTCTGATCATCTCCAAGCTGGTCGCGGTGGGCACGCCGGTGCTTTACAAGGGCGCGGTCGACGCGCTGTCGGGCGATGCCAGCGACGCGGGCTGGATGCTGGCCTTGGGCGCTGTTGGGCTGACCGTGGCCTACGGCATGGCGCGGGTGATGAATATCGGCTTCCAGCAGCTGCGCGACGTGGTGTTCGCACTTGTGGGGCAGCGGGCGCTGCGCATGCTAGCGCTGGAGACGTTTACCCATATTCACCGCCTGTCGATGCGCTACCATATCACCCGTAAGACAGGTGGTCTGAGCCGCATCGTGGAGCGCGGGGTGAAGGGGGTCGAGTTCCTGTTGCGCTTCTTGCTGTTCTCCATCGGGCCGCTGATCCTAGAGCTGCTGATGATCGCGGTAATTTTGGCATTTGTGTTTAATATCTGGTACTTGGTGGTCGTTGTTGGCACGATTGCGCTCTACACATGGTTCACCTTTGCGGTCACCGAATGGCGGGTGAAAATCCGCAAGGAGATGAACGACCAGGACACCGACGCCAACCAGAAGGCCATCGACAGCCTGCTGAATTTCGAAACCGTCAAGTATTTCGGCGCAGAGAAACGCGAAGCCGCGCGCTATGACGGGGCGATGGAAGGCTATGTGGCAGCCGCGCTGAAAACCTCTTATTCGCTGGCTTTTTTGAACTTCGGGCAGGCGGTGCTGATCACCGCGGGCTTGGTCATCGTGATGGTGCTGGCGGCGATGGGCGTGCAGGACGGGACGTTGACCGTCGGCGATTTCGTCATGGTTAACGCCTATATGATCCAGATCACCATGCCGCTGAACTTCCTTGGTACGGTCTACCGCGAAATCCGGCAGGCGCTGGTCGACATGGCCGAGATGTTCAACCTGCTGGAACAACCTGCCGAGGTGAATGACAAGCCGGACGCCAAACTGCTGAAAGTCACCGACGGGGCCGTGCGGCTGGACAATGTGCATTTCGGCTATGACGCGGAGCGTCCGATCCTCAAAGGCGTGTCGCTGGAGGTGCAGGCGGGGCAGACGGTGGCCATCGTTGGCCCGTCAGGCTCGGGCAAATCCACAATCGGGCGGTTGCTGTTCCGGTTCTATGACGTGAACGGTGGCAGCCTGTCGATTGACGGGCAGGATGTGCGGGACGTCACGCAAGAAAGCCTGCATGACGCCATCGGTGTGGTGCCGCAGGACACGGTGCTGTTCAACGATACGATCCTTTACAACATTGCTTACGGCAAGGCAGGAGCTACGCGGTCCGAGATCGAGGGTGCTGCGAAAGCGGCAAAAATCCACGACTTCATCATGGAGCTGCCCGACGGCTACGACACCACCGTGGGCGAGCGCGGGTTAAAGCTGTCGGGTGGTGAAAAGCAACGGGTGGGCATCGCGCGCACCTTGCTGAAAAACCCGCCGATCCTGTTGCTGGACGAGGCGACCTCGGCACTCGACACCGAGACCGAGGCCGATATCCAGCATTCGCTGCAAGAGATGGCGCAAGGCCGCACCACGTTGACCATCGCGCACCGCCTCTCGACCATTGCCGACGCGGATCTGATCGTGGTGCTGGAGAACGGTGTGGTGGTGGAGCAGGGCACCCATGACGAGTTGCTGACGCGTGACGCGCGTTACGCGTCTCTATGGCACCGCCAGCAGGCAGAGGATGCCGAGGCGGCGTAGGTCAGAGTTTTATGGAAACTCTGGGGCCAAATCCTCGGAAGAGGATTTGCCGCCAGCTTTGCGCCTAGTCGAAGATCACGGTCGGGAAACCCACAACGATCTTGCCGCCATGGGCTGTTGCATCGCCCATGCGGGCGGCGGGTTTGTTGTTGATCATAACCTTGCTGGACCCTGCCGAAATCGTGTCCGGCGGGCCGACACAGACGCACATATCGCCCAGCACAGCGGCAGGTGCGCCGCCGATTAACACATTGGGCGCGCAGGGGCCGGAGATCGGGCCACCGACATGGGGCTTCGGGCCGGGATCGACCATGGGGCAGACGTGGTTGTCGCCAAGACGGGCTGCGGGGGGCATATCGGCGCCTCCTTAGTTGATGCGGATCATCGCGCCGCGCACGATGGTCTCGCCGTCAGAGATCAGGGTCGATTCCTCGCCACTGGCTCCGGTAAACGTCTTGGTGGCGTCCGCCTTGATGTCGGTCGCGTTCAGCGTCAGGGTCTCGCCCGCCGCCGTGGTCACGTTTTTGTCGGCCACCAGCGTCACGTCACCGCCGCTGTTGATGGTCACGCCGTCCTGACCGGACAGGTTCAGATGGCCCATGGAGTTCACCGACAAGGACTGGCGGGCGTTAATGCGCAGGCTGTCCTCGTCCGGGGTGATCACCAGATCGGGTGTTTTGGAGGGGGCTTTGGCCTCCCTCGGGTCCTCGATATGCACAACCAGACCGCCGGGTGTCGTAATGACAAGGCGCCCTTCGGATTGGTCATAGCTGATGTCGAGCGGGGTCTTGGTACTCAAATCGGTCATAATGCGTCTCCTACAATACCCCTATCAGAGCAGAAAACCGATGGAGTATAAAGTGAAATGGTGCGGGGCGCGGGTGGAAATGCTCTTAAGTGAAGGCAGCGCGACGTGATCGTGCCTTTGATTGATGTTCAGTTGGGCGCGGCCTCGCGCCGGTGTACCAGTTAAGGAAACCGGATATGGAACACTTCACCGGAGGTTGTCTTTGCGGCAGGGTTCGCATCGTAGCATCAGAACGCCCCCTTCGGGTCGGTGTCTGCCAATGTCTCGATTGCCGCAAGCATCATGGGGCGTTGTTCTATGCGTCGGCTGTATTTCATCAGAATGCGGTGGCGATTGAGGGTGAGACCGCTGAATATCTCGGGCGGTTTTTCTGTCCAAATTGCGGCTCTTCGGTCTTTGCCCGCACGGATGAAGAGGTCGAAGTGCATCTGGGAACGCTGGATTCGCCGGATCAACTGACGCCAACCTATGAAAGCTGGACGATCCGTCGCGAAGCGTGGCTGCCGCCGTTTCCCTTTGCGCAGTCATTCGAGCGTGATCGGGACGGCTGAGGTCGCGCTGAAACCTTAATTCGTAATCTGCGGCAATCTTGATGTGACCACCCCTGTGGTCCGCTTTGCCCCGCCAACTTTCACGAATTTCGACTTCGCATTCGAGGTTTGAAGTTGACGCACCATCCGGTCGACGGACGGCCCCATGGCAACGCCAAGCGATACATCGCGGCTACCGCGTCTGCCGCTTGAAGACATTACCGACGCGATTTGCGGTCCCTGATCGGTCATCACGAAGACCGGCGCGCCGGAGGAGCCGAAGTCGATATCGCAGGTGTAATGCAGCACATCTGCTGCGGCATGAGTCATTTTGCAGCCATCTTCCAGTGCCGGTATCTCGGAGCGACCCCGCGCATAGGACACCACCATCACGCGGTCATTGGCCGACGGCTGGCGGTGGGTGCGAAACGGCTGGATGGCGGCGCTGTTAATGGGGTGTTCCAACTCGATCATCGCGACATCCGTGGCGATCTCGGAATAACTATTGGTGCCGCCGCCATAGTCATATTCTGGATGAACCACGAAGCGTTTGCCTGCGCGGCTGGCGGCAGAGCGGCCATGGCGGTAGCCCGCGCGAAAGACGATATCCTCGGCATCCCGCAGCTTGCCGGTGCGTTTGTCATAGACGCAATGCGCGGCAGTCAGCACCAGCTTTTGAGAGATCAGCGCCCCCGTGCAAAATCCGGAACGCCCCAGATCAAGGCGACCAACGGCCTGCCATGGCAACACTTCGGACGGGGTGTCCAAAGCCTGATGCGGCGTGGCCTCTTTGGCCAGAATTTGCGGCTGCGCCGAGGCGCAAACCATCAACAAGGACAGCAATACACGTTTCATAGGCGCGAGGGGTACGCGCCCAATCTGGCAGGATTAGGGCCTCAGAGCGGCAATTGATCCAGCAGACGCGCGGCCTCGGCATGGCAATCGGCCAGCTTGCTGCGATCCTCGCCCGGATAGAACCGCCCGCGTGTGGCGGTGGGCATCGGGGCAGGGGTCATCATATGGACGGTGATGCCGGTCTTTGCGGTCTCGTCGCGCCAGCTGCTGGCCATGCGCATTTGTGCGGCTTTGCTCAGGCCATAGGCGCCGTGGAACTTGTCGCCTTGCTCCGGGTCGTCGAACATCACCGCTTGGCCCGCCTTGGAGGCTTTCAGCAACGGCGTGGTGTTCAGGATCAGACGTGCGGTGGCGCGGATATTTGTGGCCAGCGTTTTGTCGAGATCTTTGGCGTCCACATGCTCCATCGGGGCAAGGGGCGGGGCGTGAATGGCGGCGTGAACCAGCAGATCGACATGGCCCCAGCGGTCGTGAATGGAGTGGCAAATCTGCGCCATGGCGTCGTCATCGTTGATGTCGACGGGCACCAGCGTGGCGCTGCCACCCTTGGCAGTAATGCGGTCGTCCAACTCTTCGAGGCCACCCACGGTGCGGGCGAGGGCGATTACATGATATCCGCGCGCGCCCAAGCTTTCAGCCATTGCGGCCCCAAGGCCACGGGACGCGCCTGTCACGAGGGCGATTTTCTGAGATTGTTCTGTCATAGCGGCGTCTTTCTCACTGGCGGGGGCCTAGATCAAGCCCATTTGCTTGACTTTCCATGCTGCGCTGCCGAAAAAGATCGCAACGTATAATGCTGGAGGAACAGCCATGACTTTGACCCAAGCCGCTTTCGGAGCAGACACATTCACCAAGAAAACACTGCTGGTGTTGGGCGGATCGCTCTTCATCGCACTGGCCGCGCAAATAAGCGTGCCGTTCTTCCCCGTGCCGATGACCCTGCAAACGCTGGCGATCCTGATCGTCGGCCTGTCCTTCGGCGCGCGCCTTGGCGCTGTGACCGTGCTGGCCTATCTGGCCGAAGGGGCTGCCGGCCTGCCGGTCTTCGCCAATATGGGCGCAGGCCTGCCTTACATGATAGGCCCGACCGCAGGCTTCCTGCTGGGCTTCATCGCAATGGCCTATGTGGCCGGTCTGGCTGCGGGTCGCGGTGTTGTTGCAATGCTGGTGGCGTCTTTCGCTGCTGCCGCGCTGATCTACCTGCCGGGCCTTGCATGGCCGCTGGGCGTGGCACAAGCCACGGGCGTTGAAGCTGGCTGGGCTGGCTTGAGCTTCGACAAGGTTCTAGGCGCGTTCGCCACGCCGTTCCTGTTGGGCGACGTCGTGAAAGCCGTACTGGCCGCGTTGGCTGTTGCTAGCGGGATGAAATTCTTCGCCAAGTAAGCCGCGTGGCGGGGTGAACCCCGCCCTACGAGTTTGGCGCCGCTCCCGTGAAACCGGGGGCGGCGTTTTTCGTTTGTCTCGCAGCAGGTAAAAGAGGCGGCCGCCTTGAAAAGCTTTGTGGTCGCACGACGCCAAGACAACGCTTGGCGCATCCAGCAAGGGGGTCACCCTTGCGTTGTCAGTCACCGGTGACGGCTCGATACCCGACGGATGATTATGCCGCCAAGCGTGAAGTCACAGTTTTCAAATGTGCCAAGAGGGGCACGTTGGATCCGAGAAGGGGTTTAAGCTGGTCGCGTTAAGGGCGCGTTAGACCTGCGAGCGGTGCATCGGCCTTAAGCCGCGTCAGGCTGTTGATTTTGCGCGCTGCGTTCGGGGATTTCGAGCCGATCAGCGGTTCCGTTACGATCGAAAATCACCGCACCGGTTTCTATAGCTACGATTTTGTGGCCGCCGACCACATCACCAGCCCGCACGATTTCGACCTGCTTGTTCCCATGCCGGAGCAGCGCACGGGTCTCGCCCGGGGTTTCAACTGTCCCGAGAAGGGCTAGCTGCGCCATCGGCAGCGTGTTCTCTTCCGTCGCGGCTTTCAGGGCCTCGATTGGGGTTTCGGTCGTTTCGGTCACGGTTTTTGTCCTTGTCGCTGATCGCGTCTAGCGATCGGCAGATAAGGGGCGTGGCGTCTAATGGAAAGCGGACTATGCCCGCGTCGGCGGGATTTCGCCGCAGTGCAGCAATTCGCCGGGCCTTACTCCGCCGCGGTCTTCAGCTCAAAGCCATTGGTGATCTGGTCTGACGGCGCAATCGGATACTCGCCCGAGAAGCACGCATCGCAATATTGCGGCGACTTGGGGTTACGGCCCTGAGCCTCCCCGACAGCGCGGTAAAGACCGTCCAGAGAGATAAACTTGAGGCTGTCGACGCCCAGATGCTCGCGCATTTCGTCCTCGGACATGGTCGCGGCCAACAGCTTTTCGCGCTGCGGGGTGTCCACGCCGTAGAAACACGGCCATGCGGTTGGGGGCGAAGCGATGCGGAAGTGGACCTCGGCGGCACCGGCATCAAGGATCATTTCCTTGATCTTGCGTGAGGTTGTCCCGCGCACCACGGAATCGTCCACCAAAATCACCCGCTTGCCCTTGATCAGCGCGCGGTTGACGTTGAGCTTCAGGCGCACACCCATGTTGCGGATTTGCTCGGTCGGCTCGATGAACGTCCGGCCCATATACTGGTTGCGGATAATGCCCATGGCGTAGGGAATGCCGCTTTGGATGCTGTAACCAATAGCCGCAGGCGTGCCGGAATCAGGCACGGGGCAGACCATGTCGGCCTCGACAGGGCTTTCCTTGGCCAGCTCGCGCCCGATGTTTTCGCGGGTCTCGTAGACAGACCGCCCGCCAAGAATCGAATCCGGACGGGAGAAATACACATGCTCGAAGATGCAGAAACGCGACTTGGCGGGACGGAACGGGCGGTGGCTTTCGATGCCCTTGTTGGTGATGACTACCATTTCGCCCGGTTCGATCTCGCGCACGAACTCCGCGCCGATAATGTCCAGCGCGCAGGTCTCGGAGGACAGCGCGTAGCCGTCACCGATTTTGCCCAAGACCAGCGGGCGCACGCCCAACGGGTCGCGCACGCCGATCAGTTTGGTACGGGTCATGGCCACCACGGAGAACGCGCCTTCGACCTTGCGCAAGGCTTCTTCCATGCGGTCAGGGATGGTGCGACCCATGGAGCGGGCCATCAAGTGGATGATACATTCGGAATCCGAGGAGCTTTGAAAGATCGAGCCGCGCTCGACCAATTCTTTGCGCAAGGCTTCGGCGTTGGTGATGTTGCCGTTATGCGCAATCGCGGCACCGCCCAGCGAGAAGTCCCCGAAGAAGGGCTGCACGTCGCGGATGGCGGTCTGGCCTTTGTTGCCGGCGGTAGAGTAGCGGACATGGCCGATGGCCAACTCGCCCGGCAAGGTTTCCATGACCTTGTGGGATGTGAAGTTGTCGCGGACATAGCCGAAGCGGCGTGCCTGCTGGAAACCGGCGTCGGCGTCGTAGGAGACGATGCCGCCGGCCTCTTGGCCGCGATGTTGAAGGGCGTGCAGGCCGAGGGCCACGAAGTTGGCCGCCTCGGCAGTGCCGATAACGCCAAACACACCACATTCTTCTTTGAGTTTGTCGTCGTCAAACGGGTTGGTGAGCCAAGGCTCGGGACTTTGGTCAAGGTCCGCATGCGTCATTAGGGGCAGCTCCGAATCCGCGTGACATGAGTATGACACTGGATACGGGGTTTGCGTCGGGAAGTCACGGGCGCTTTGCCCCGTTGCGAGCAGAAGTCGCGCATGGCATGAAAAGGCCATGTCACGCACCATTTTGTTCAATAAACCACACGGGGTGTTGTCCCAGTTCACCGACGGGCAGGCCCGCGCCACGTTGTCGGATTACATTGACGTGCCAAAGGTTTACGCCGCCGGACGTCTGGACCGAGACAGCGAGGGGTTGTTGATCCTGACCGATGACGGACAGCTGCAAGCGCGCATCGCGCATCCGAAATACAAGGCGGCCAAGACCTATCTGGTGCAGGTGGAAGGGGAACCTGACGCTGCGGCATTTGCGCAATTGCGCGGCGGAGTTGATTTGAAAGACGGGCGCACGCGACCCGCGAAGGTTGCAGCGGTGGCGGAGCCGGACTGGCTGTGGCAGCGTGATCCGCCGGTGCGGGTGCGCAAGACGGTGCCGGACAGCTGGCTTGAGCTGTCCATTACCGAAGGCCGCAACCGTCAGGTGCGCCGGATGTGTGCCGCCGTGGGGTATCCTTGCCTGCGCTTGATCCGTATCGCTGTAGGCGAGTGGTCGCTGGACGGGCTCGAACCGGGGGCTTGGCGCGATGCGTGACGCTGCCGTAAAGCTGGCGTTGTTGCCGCTTCTGGCGGCGCAAGGCTGGCGCGCCCGAAAGACAGCCCGCCAACTGCCGGAGCCTGACGGCCCACGAGAAGGCATCGACGGGGAGGGGCCTTTGCTGCGGCTGCTCGTCCTTGGGGACAGTTCCGCTGCGGGGGTCGGGGTCGCGCATCAGCGCGAGGCCATTACGGGGCGTTTGGTGCAGTCCTTGTCGCAGACGCACCGTGTCGCGTGGCGGCTCAACGCAGTAAGCGGCGCGACCACGGCGGCGACGCTGGCACGCCTGACCACCGACGAAACAGGGCCGTTTGACATGGCCGTGGTGGCGCTTGGGGTGAATGACATCACCAAGGGTGCTACGTTACGGCGTTGGTTGGGACAGCAGCGCGAACTGTGCGAACGACTGCGCACGGATTTCGGGTGCGCGCATTTGTTCATCTCGGGTGTGCCGCCCATCGGGTCGTTTCCGCTTTTGCCAGATCCGCTTAGATGGGTCTTGGCCGAGCAGGGGCGTCGTTGGGACCGTGCGTTGATCGCGATGCTGGACGGGATGGATGGCTGCCACCATGTGAAGGCGGCGGAAAGTCTTGCCCCTGACCAGATGGCGGAGGACGGGTTTCACCCGGGGCCTGAAGTTTACGAGATGTGGGCCAATGCGATCTTGGAGCAGCTTCGCCCGCTGCTTTAGACTATTTCGAGCCTAGCAGATTTCTGTGCACATCGCGGAAAGACCGCAGACGGCGGCTTTGCTCGTCCCAAAGCTGCAAACCGACCGTTTTGATGCTTTCGCGGATCGACATGCGGTTGGCCTCGGCCAGTTGCTGGTGGTCTTTCAGCACTTCCGGCAAGCGGTAGAACGGGATGCGAGAATACAGATGGTGCACATGGTGGATGCCGATATTGGCGGAGAACCATGCCAGAACCGGTGGTAGAATATAGTGCGAGGAGCCATGCAACGCGGCCTCGTGGACCTGCCAGTCTTCTTTGTGATCCCAATGCGTTTCTTCAAACTGGTGCTGTACATAAAACAGCCAAACACCGAGCACGGCAGCCACCATTGTCGAAGGAATGAACACCAGCAACAAGGGCATAATGCCGCCAAACCAGACGATCAGGCCCAAGGCCACCGCGATGCCAACATTGGTGCCCATGGCGGACAGCCAGTATTTTGCACCCGCCTTCATGTAGCCGATCGGCAGGCGCTGCTCGAGGAAGAACACATAAGCAGGGCCGATGAAGAACAGGGTGACGGGATTGCGGTAGAGGCGGTATTTGAAACGGCCATAAGCGCTGCGGGCCTTGTATTCTTCGACCGTCAGTGTGTCGATGTCACCAAAGCCGCGCGCGTCCAGATTGCCAGCGGCCCCGTGATGGATCGCGTGGCTGCGACGCCAGACGTCATAGGGCGTGATGGTCAGCACGCCCAAGGCGCGCCCGACCCAATCGCTGAGAGTAGAATTCGAGAAGAAAGAGCCGTGGCCACAATCATGCTGGATGCAGAAGATGCGGACCAGAAACAGCCCGTTGACCAAGGCCAGTGCGACGGCAAGCCAATAGCTAACCGAGAGCATCGCCCAAGCAGCGGCCCAAATCCCGATGAACGGCAGTAACGTCACAGCCAACTCGAACCCCGAGCGTGCCGGGTTTGGATCACGATACTTCGCCAGATGGCGAATCCAAATCTTGGCAGGGGCGCCCGCGGGCAAGGTGAGCGCTTCTGGCGCGACTGGGTCTTGGAACATACTGCTACGTCCGTCTCTTTGGTCCGGTTCCGAACAGCGATATAGCAATAAGGAGTTAACGCAAGTTTATTAGAGCAGATCAGGCCCTATGCGTCAGATTGCCCAGTGGTTTCGGTGCAGTGGCTGATCAGATCTTCATAGGTTCCGACAATCCAGCCCGGTGCGTCTGTGGGGATGACCTCGTCCACCGACCCCGACATTTGCGCCACAACCTTGGCGGTGCGCGAATCGTCGACCATCGGGATCGCCTGATCGGCAACCACGCGGTCGTAGATCACGAAGGCCACCACGACCAGCAACGCGCCGCGCGCGACGCCGAACAGGAAGCCCAGGCCTTGATCGATGCCACCCAGAACGGAACGCTGTACTGCGCCCGACAGGATCGGGGTGAAGATTGACACCACCACCAACGCCACGGCAAAGACCAGCGCGAAGGCGGTGATCGTGGCAGGCTCGCAGCCTTCGATCAGGGTATTGAGATATGGAATTTCTTTAGCAAGTGGAACGGCTTGCGGGGCGAAGATGTAGGCCACCACGGCGGCGGCGATCCAGCCGACGATGGACAGCGCCTCGCGGACCAAGCCGCGCGAATAGGCGAGGATCGCCGAGATAACGATGACCCCAGCGGCGACGCCGTCAATAATCGTGAAACCTTCCATCTCGTCTCTTCTCCTAGGGCGCCGGATCGGTGCCGAATAGTTCCTGCACGAATGTTGCCAAGTCCGGCATCGTGCGCAGTGTCATGCCGTCTACCCGAGGCAGCTTTTTCTGCTCGGGGCCAATGGCGGAGGTAAAGCCCAGTTTGGACGCCTCTTTCAACCGGTTTTCGGCTTGTGTGACCTGCCTTAACGCACCTGAGAGACTTATTTCACCAAAAACCACTGATTCAGGCGGCAAAGAGATGTCCTCGCGGGCGGACAGTAGCGCGGCGGCAACAGCCAGATCGGCGGCGGGTTCGTTCACGCGCATGCCGCCCGCGACGTTTAAATAGACATCGAGACCCGCAAACGGCACCCCGCAGCGTGATTCTAGCACGGCCAGAATGGTCGCCAACCGTTGGCTATCGAGCCCCACAACCGTGCGGCGGGCCTGTGGATTGGGTGAAGGGGAAACCAGCGCCTGAATTTCGGTCAGCACGGGGCGCGAGCCTTCGATGCCGGAAAACACCACCGAACCGGGGGCGGGCTTGTCGCGGTCCGACAGGAACAGGGCGGAGGGGTTGGTGACCTCGGCCAGGCCGCGGCCTGTCATCTCAAACACACCAATCTCGTCGGCGGGGCCAAAGCGGTTTTTGACCGCGCGCAGCACGCGGAACTGGTGGCCACGCTCGCCCTCGAAATAAAGCACGGTGTCGACCATGTGCTCGACCACGCGCGGGCCTGCGAGCGCCCCTTCCTTGGTGACGTGACCCACAAGGATGATCGCGGTGCCGGTGCGTTTGGCGAAGGTCACCAGCTCATGGCACGCGGCGCGGACCTGAGACACGGAGCCGGGGGCGCTGTCCACTTGATCGGACCACATGGTCTGGATGGAGTCGATGATCACCAGCTTGGGGCGTTCCTTGTCCAAGGTGGTGAGGATGTCGCGCAGGTTGGTCTCGGCGGCCAAGCGCACGGGGCTTTCCGACAGTTTCAGGCGGGCGGCGCGCATGCGAATTTGTTCGGCTGATTCCTCGCCAGACACATAGATCACATGCATCCCGTTGCGCGCGAAGCGTGCGGCGACTTGTAAGAGCAGCGTGGATTTCCCGATACCCGGATCGCCACCCACCAGAATGGCGGAGGCTTCGACCAATCCACCACCCAACACGCGATCCATTTCAGCGACGCCGGAGGCGGTGCGCGAGGGCGGGTCGTCCTTGGCATTCAAATCCGACAGCGCCAAGGCCTTGCCGCGCATGGCACCCAAGGATTTCTTGCCGGGACCGGTACTTAGCGGGGCTTCCTCAATGATGGAGTTCCACGCCTGACAGGCGTCACATTGGCCGGACCATTTGAAATGGGCGGCGCCGCATTCGGTGCATTTGTGCGTGGGTTGTTTTGCCATGACGGGTGTTTTCGCTCAGGCGCTAGGTGCAGGCAAGACGATAATACGTCACTTACGTGCGCTGGCGAATGATATGGCGAGCGAGGCGATGACGCAGGCGGTGAACAGGTACAGCCCCCAGCCGGTTTCCACCCGTCCGACGCCCACACCCTTGGCCAGCACGATATAGAGCGCGATGAGGAAGATGTCGGCCATCGCCAGTTTGCCCAACACCGTGATCGCAGGCAGCAGGCGGGGGGAGGCGAGGCGGAACTGGATTAGTGCCAACCCGACGGTTTTCAAGAAGGGTGCAACAAGCGCGAAGAACGTCACCACCAGCGCCAGAAATACGTCCTTGCCCCAAAGCGTCTGGATGCCCGTCAGCACGGAGATTTCCGACAGGGAAAAGAAGGGCAGCAGCCCCGCTTTCAACAAGGGGGCTGCCCACGCGATGGGGAACAGCACCAGAAGCGACAGGTTGGCGATCTTCAAAAACATGGGCGCACTGAACCCCGCTTTGCCTGAAAGCTCAAGCGGTCAAATGGGTTAGCCAGCGCTCTTGTCCGAGGTTTTTGGTTTTGGCAAAGGCACGACGTTTTCCGGCTCCGGCGCGTCGGCCATCTCGTAGCCGATGAGCGGCAGGATTTCGGCCAGATCGGCTTCAAGCCGCTGCATTTGTGCGGTTACGACGCTGTCTTCGACATTGACCTGCTGGGACCAGCGTTTCAGATCGGCGCAGGTTTGCTGGGCCAGTGCGATCTGTTCGCGGTAATCTTCGATTTCGCGTTGGCGCTGGCGCAGGAAGGTGCGGGCGCGGTCTACCTTTTCCTCGGAATAGACGGATGCCAGATCGCGGGATTCGTGGCTCATCTGGGCTGCGACTTCCAGAACCGTCGGCTCTAGCGTGTGTAAGTCGGGATGGTCGCGCAGATGCATGATCCGTTCGCGCACCGAGTCGAATTCCGATGACAGGGAGAACAGCTTTTCCTTGTCGGCCTTGTGGGCCGCCAGATAGGCGCGGGTGACGTCTTCCATCGACAGGTGGAAGTTGCGGTGCGATTTCTCCAGCTCGAGGATGCGGCGGTTGGAGGGCAAGTAGAAGCACAGCGATACGGCAAGCGCTGCAAGGAACAGCTGGGTGATCATGCCCGCGTAGGGAACGACCGTTTCGCCATAGGCGGCGGTGAAACTCAACCACGGCGCGAGGCCGACGGCTGCGGCCAAAGTGGCCCCGATAACTACGATGGAAAATACCACAACGGCCACCAAGGCCACACGCTGAAAGAACTGCTGCAATTGCAGCCAAGTCTGGTTTGCACCAGTCATTCCGACACCCCCCAAAGGTACTGGTTAAATATTTATAAATTTATAGTAGCGGAAAACCGCCGATTGACCACGGGGAATTTTGTCCAAAATGTGGCGTAGTTTCAGAGGGCTGTCGCGAAATCTTGAGGGATCGGGTTAATTGTTTCTGTATGGGAAACAGTATTGGGGCGGAGGGCTTTGTTGGACAAAGTGCGGGGCAGAGATCGGTGCCTTCTTACCGCACCGCCTCGATCGGCCCCTCGGCACTGCCGGAAATGAACTGCGTTACGTATGGGTCGCCGGACTTGTCCAGATCGGCCACGGGGCCGGTCCATTGGATCACCCCGTCATGCAACATCGCCACCTTGTCGGCAATGGCGCGGACGCTCGACATATCATGGGTGATGGTCATGGCGGTGGCCCCCATTTCCACCACGATTTCGCGGATCAGGTCGTTGATCACACCGGCCATAATCGGGTCGAGACCGGTTGTCGGCTCGTCAAAGAAAATAATCTCGGGCTCGGCGGCAATGGCGCGGGCAAGACCCACACGTTTTTGCATTCCGCCTGACAGCTCGGCGGGGAAGCGGTCTGCGACCTCTTCTTTCAGGCCCACGCGGCGCAGCTTCTCGACGGCGATGGCGCGGGCCTCATCGGAGGGGCGTTTCAGCGAGCCGCGCATCAGGCGGAAGGCCACGTTTTGCCACACGGGCAGACTGTCGAACAATGCGCCGCCTTGGAACAGCATCCCGAAACGGGCGAGGAAGGCGTCGTGGTCGCCTTTAGTCGAATCCTTGCCGTCCACGAGTATGGTGCCGCTATCGGGCGTCACCAGCCCCAGCACCGACTTCAATGCCACGGATTTGCCAGTGCCGGAGCCACCGATGATCACCATGCTTTCGCCCTTGGGGATATGCAGGTTCACCCCGCGCAGGACGTGGTTGGAGCCGAAGGCTTTATGGACGTTTTCAAAGCGGATCATGACGAGAAGAATATCCCCGTTAGGATGAAGTTCGCAGCTAGGATCAGCACGGCGGCGGCCTCGACCGAGCCTTTGGTGGCCTTGCCCACGCCCATGGCCCCGCGACCGGAATTCATGCCGTAGTAGCACCCCATCAACGTGGCGATGCCACCGTTTACGGCACCTTTGGCGAGCGATGTCACGATGTCGGAGGTTTCCAAAAAATCAGCGGTATTTTGCAGGTAGGTCGCGGAGTTGAAGTCCAGCGTGCCGACGGCCACGGCCCAACCGCCCATGATGCCGATGATATTGCCCACGGCGACCAGCACTGGCACCACGATGATGCCCGCCAGTACGCGCGGCACGGTGAGGTATTTCATCGGGTGCGTCGACAGCGTGACCAGCGCGTCAAGCTGCTCGGTTACCTTCATGGTGGCAATCTCGGCGGCGATGGAGGAGGTCACGCGGGCAGCGATCATCAGGCCGACCATGACAGGGCCAAGCTCCCGCACGATGCCGATGGCGACGATCTGGGGCACTACGGCCTCGGCGCTGAAACGTGCGCCGCCTGCGTAAATCTGCAATGCCAGCGCGCCTCCGGTGAACAGGGTCGTAAGGCCAATGACGGGCAGGGAGAAGTAGCCCACATTCATCAGCGCCGCGCCGAATTCCTTCAGGTAGAAGGGCGGGCGGATCATATGGGCGAAGGTCTGGCCGGTGAAGATTGCCAAACGGCCCAAGGCGGCCAGCGCCGACAGGGTCAGCGCGCCAAGAATGGCCAAGGGCGACAAGACACGGCTCATGAATAGGACCGCTTGTAGCGATGGCCGAGCGAGGTCAGGATTTCATAGCCGATAGTGCCCGCGGCGTCGGCTAACGTGTCCACACTTTGTTGCGGGCCTAGGATGGTCAGATGATCCGGCACCGTGTCCAAATGGGTCACGTCCACGGTTATCAAATCCATCGACACACGACCAATCAACGGGCAGGGCGTCTCGCCCGCATAAAGCGTGGCGTTGCCGGACAGCGCGCGGATCAACCCGTCGGCATAGCCGCCTGCGACAGTGGCAATCGTGTGGGGCTTATCGGCGATGAAGGCCTTTGCGTAGCCCACGGCCTCGCCCGCTTTAACGGTGCGGGTCTGGATCACCGGCAGGTCCAGCCGTGCTACGGCTTTGGCCCCCTCGAAGGGCAGCCCGCCAAATAGGCCGATGCCGGGGCGGGTCATGTCGAAATGGTATTCGGGGCCAAGCAGGATGCCACCCGTCGCGGCCAGCGAGCGGGGGGCGAGCAGGCCCGCAGTCATGTCCAGAAACGCTTTGAGCTGGTCTTTGTTGCCCTGATGGTCCGGCTCGTCCGCGCAGGCGAGGTGCGACATCACCAGAGAGGCATCCTGGCTCATCTCCGGGGACCAGTCATAGGTCTCGATCCCGAGGCGGTTCATGCCGGTGTCAATTTGCAGCCCGAACGGATGGTCGGGCAGGCGTGCTTGGTGGCGGGAAACCTGCTCGGGCGAATTCAACAAGGGAACCGCACCGAGGTCGGACAGCGTTTGCGTGTCACCGTCCATATGGCCGGAAAAGACATAGATCACAGGGTCTTGGCCCAGCGTCGCGCGCAAGGCGGTCGCTTCTTCGACAGCGGCCACAAAGAAGGTGCGCACGCCCGCACCGGCGAGCGCCTTGGCCACGCGGCCAGCGCCCAGACCGTAGCCGTCGGCCTTGACCACAGCGCCCGTTTCGGTTGCGGACTGGCGGTCCAGTACTTGCCAGTTGTCCACCAGCGCGTTCAGGTCGATATGTAGAGTTCCGGTTCCCATAGGTTCTGGGTGAGACATGGGGGCGGGGAGGTCAAGGGCTTTTGGAAGCCCCTGACCTGTAAGGCCCTATTCCGCCGCGCGGAGTTGCGACTGTTTCGGACTGCCATCCGGATCGTCGTTATCGGTTGCGGTGTCGGGGGTGCCTTCCGTCAGTCCGTCGAGATCCTCGGCGGTTTTGGCCAGCTTGTCCTTGGCCGCTTTCACGGTTTTCTGGGCGGCTTTCAAAATGTCATCCGCGCTTCGCGCTTCCGGCTCGGTCGGGTCGGACCACAAGATCAACGGGTCGCGCACCTTGCGGGCGTTCTTGTTCAAAGCCAGATCGCGGGCGGTTTGTGAGCCGCGGCCGCCAAGGGCGCGCAATTGTTGCAACGACGCGTAGGCCCCGAGCGATATCCAGACCCTGAGTGCCAGCATGGCCGGGGTTAGCACCAGCGTCAGCACCGTTGCCACGCCGAGGCCGAAGACCACGGCGGTGGCCAGTTGTTTCCACCACAGGGCAGTGGGACTGTCGATGGAATAGCCGCCGCCGAAGAAGTCGAGGCTGAGGCCGAACATCATCGGGGCAAGGCCCGCCATTGTGGTGATTGTCGTCAGCAGCACAGGACGGATACGCGCCTCGGCGGTGCGGGTGATCGCCTCAAGGCGTGGCATGTAGCGGGAATATTCCTGATAGGTGTCGATCAGCACGATGTTGTTATTCACCACAATCCCCGCGAGGGCCACGACCCCCGTACCAGTCATGATGATGGAGAACGCCTGATCCATAACCAGCATCCCGATCAGCACGCCTGTGGTGGACAGGACCACCGCCAGCAACACCAGCACCGAGTTGTAGAACGAGTTGAACTGCGCCAGCAGGATCACGAACATCAGCCCAAGGGCGGCCAGAAAGGCATTGCCAAGAAAGGCTTGTGACTCCGCCTCTTCCTCGGTGTCGCCAGCCCATTCGAATGTCACGGATGCGGGCAGAGGCTTTTCGGTCTCCAGCCAGTCGGTGATGTAGGCGATCCGCTCGTTGGCGTTGATGATGTCGCCATCCTCGTTTTTGAGATCGGGTGCCACATCCGCCTTCACATCAAAGAAACGGGTCTGGTCGACGCGGTCGATCTGGCCGAGCTTCGCCACCGGTTTGCGGGTGATGAAGTTGGACAACGGGATCAGCCCGTCCGGCGTGCGCACCTTGAGGTTGTCCAGCGTGGACAGCACGCGGCTCTCTTCGGGCAGGCGGACGCGGATTTCGATTTCCTCGTCGGAGCTGTCGATCCGCATCGTGTCCAGCAACAAGCCTCGGGTGACCAGCTGCACCATGGCCCCGACGGTGGCGACATCGGCCTTGTAGCGGCCAGCGGCCTCCACATCGACGTCGATCTGCCAGTCGATGCCGGGCAGGGGCAGTGTGTCTTCGATGGTGATGAGGCCTTCGATATTCTCGAACTTCGCGCGGGCGATGCGGGTGGCCTCTTGCAGGTCTGCCCAGTTGTCACCTTTCAGGCGCAGGTTCACCGGCTTACCGCCCGCAGGGCCACGGTCCTGACTTAGAACCTCGGTGTAGATACCGGGGATCGCGTCCATTTTCGCCTGCATCTCGGCCAGGATTTCCGTGTCGTCGCGGCGGTTGCCCCATTCGGCCAGCTCGATCTGGATTTGGCCGATTGTGTCCAAGGGACCCGTCGCGCCGCCTGTGTTGGTGTCCAAACCGCCTTCACCTGCAAAGGCGAAGATCGATTCGATGCCGTCCACGGTGGCAATCTGGGCTTCGACCTGCCGCACGAAACCGTCCTTTTCCGGAAGGCTCAGGTTGCCGCGGGCGCGGACATAGACGATCGCCTGCTCGGTCTCGGATTCCACGAAAAACTCGACCCCGTTATTGTTGGCCGAGAAGGTCACGAATGTGACGAAGACGAATGCTCCGACAGCCCCGATCGCGACAAGTGGCATGATCGGGTTGCCGGAAATCAGCTTGATGAAATGGCCGAATGGGGTGCGGCGGTAGCCGGCATTGATGCGCCGTTCGCGGCGGGGGCGGGACACCGCGCCCATTGCGGTGGAGGCAAACATTGCCATGACAACGAAGAAGACTCCGCCAAAGGCCATAACGCCAACGCCGCCCTGGCCGCGCGGGATTGGCAGCAGGTAGCTGGGGTTCAGCAGCTGCATTGCAGAGATGAACAAACCGAACATCGCAACTGCAACCAGCGCCAAACGGATCGCGATGTGGAACTGGCGCAGGAAGCCGGAGGCACGGGTGATCATCCGCGAGATGCGGCCCGACACGCCACCCATGACGGGCAGGTAGATCAGCGCCACGATCAGCGAGGCAGAAAGCACGAAGATCAGCGTGACGGGCAACATGCCCATAAATTCACCCGGAACACCGGGCCAGAACAGCATCGGCAGGAAGGCACAAAGGGTCGTCGCAGTCGACGACACGATGGGCCAGAACATGCGCTTGGCGGCGTCGGTATAGGCCTCCATCGGGCCCGCGCCCTCGTCGATGCGCTTATCGGCGTATTCGACCACAACGATGGCCCCGTCGACCAGCATCCCCACGGCAAGGATCAGACCGAACATCACGATGTTAGAGATCGAGATGCCCATGATGCCCAAGAGGATGAAGCACAGCAGGAAAGACGTCGGAATGGCGAAGCCCACCAGCAAAGCCGAGCGTGTGCCAAGCGAAGCCAACACCACGATCATCACCAGCGCGATGGCGGTCAGGACGGAGCCTTCCAGCTGGCGGACCATATTGTCGACGGTCTTGGACTGGTCGAGGGTGACGTCGACGCGGATGGCTTCTTGCAGCTCTTGCGGCCACTGCTTTTGCACGTCGGCGACCGTGTCGCGCACCAGTTGCGCGGTGTCGATGATGTTGTAACCCTTCCGCTTGACCACTTGCAGGGCCACGGTGTCGTTGCCGTTGAACCGTGCGGTGCCGGTGCGGTCCTCGAAGGTCAGACGGATATCGGCCAGCTCACCCAGTGTCACGACGCGGTCGCCATTGACCTTAATGGGCAGTTTGTAGACGTCCAGCGGCTCGTCAAAGGAGGCGGGGATTTTAACCGAGAACGCACCTTGGTCGGTTTCCACTTCCCCCGCTGCGATCAGCAGGTTGTTGTTGTTCACGACGTTGATCAACTCGCCCGCCGAGACGTTGTAGGCCTCCAATGCCAGCGGGTCGATGATGACTTCCAGCATCTCGTCGCGTTGCCCTGCCAGCCCAGCCTCTAGGATAGGAGGCATGGCTTCGATGACATCTTGCAGGTTTTTGGCGACCTTGGTTAGCGTCCGTTCGGGCAGATCGCCAGACAGCGACACGATGATGATCGGGAACTCGGAGAAGTTGATCTCTATGAGGTTATATTGTTCGGCGCCTTCGGGGAATTCGGCCTGTGCCTGCCCCATCTTGTCGCGCACGTCGGCAAGGATCTTGGTTTTGTCCCATCCGAATTCAAACTCCATCGCCACGCCCGCGTAGTTCTCGGCGGCGGTGCCGGACAGGGTTTTTAGCCCGTCGAGGTCTTGCAGCTTGGTCTCCATCACCTTGACGAGCAGCTTTTCGCTGTCTTCCGCCGAGATGCCGGGGAAGGGGACGGAGACGAACAGGGCTGGAATCTCGATGTCCGGCTCGCCCTCTTTTGGCAGGCCGGTATAGGCAAACGCCCCGATCACCACCGACATCACGATGAAGGCGATGATCATGCGGGCGCGTTCGCCCGCCCAGTCGACGATGCCGGTCATGACTTGGACTCGGCGTAGGTTGTTTTGATCGCGACCCCGTCGGTGACGTATTCCTGACCAACGATAATAACAGCCACGTCTTCCGGTAGACCGGCGACCCACATGCCGTCAGCGGTGTCGCGCAAAATGGACACAGGCATGAAGGCTGCTTCATTGTCTTCGGTCGCGACCTGCACACCCAAGGTGCCGATATCGTTCAGGGTGAGGGCGGAAGCGGGCAAAAGATGTGCCTTTTCCCCCGCAGCCCCGATCAGGATTTCAGCGGTTTGGCCGTCGCGCAGTTGAAGGTCGTCGTTGTCGACGGTGATCTCTACGCGAAAGGTGCGGGTCTCAGGGTCGGAGGAGCGGGACATGAAGGTGACGCGGCCCTCGACCGTTTGGTTTGCCGTGGTGCGGCCACCGGCACGCGCGCCGACCGCAACTTTGGCGACTTCGGTTTCCGGAACGAAGGCGACCAGCTTGATCGGGTTAAGCTGGATGATGGTGGCGCACAGTCCGCCGGGTTGCATCAAGGCGCCCAGCTCTGCGGTGTCGGTTTCCAGCAGGCCTGCGAATGGTGCGGTGATCTGCAAACGCCCAATTTCGTTTTTCGCGGATGCGATGGCGGCCTCGGCTGCCAGGATGCCGGCACGCGCACTCTCCACACCGGCACGTGCGGTCTCAACGGCGGCCAGTGCGGATTGCACGGTGGCTTGCGTTCCGGCCACGCGAATGTCGGACGCGAAACCGTCGGCTGAAAGCTGCTTGGCGGCGTTGTCGTTGATGCGGGCCTCGTTCAGGCGGGCTTCGGATTCAAGCACACGGCCTTCCGCTTCTGGCAGGCGGGATTTGGCTTCGGGCAAACGGGCTTCGGCCTCGGCCAATGCGGACTGGCGGGTGCCGGGGGCGATTTCGCACAGCAACTGGCCCGCCTCGACATAAGAGCCTTTGCGCAGCGGTTCAGAATTGACCAAGCCGGAGGTTTCGGCGCGGACATCGACCTGACGGGCCGCCTCGGTGCGGCCTCGCAGCAAGACCGCGTTATCGATGGCCTGCGCGGTGGAGCGCATCGCAACGACGGAGACCACACGCGCGCCATCTTCAGCGGCGGGTGCAGAGGCTTCCACCTTGGTTGCAACGTCTGTGACGGGTGTTTCCGCATCATTTGAGGCGAACGAAAGAAGCCGATCGCGTTCGAACACGATAAGATAAAGAGCGAGGGTCACCACAACGGCGGTGACGATCGGAAAGAAGCGCATCAAATTATTCCCTGTGCCGAATTCGGCTGTATTTATTGGCCGTCAGTTCTTTATACGCTAAACCGACCGGTTCAGATTATAGTTTTGTCGGATTTTCCGCAAGGGCCTGAAATCCGTATATTCGCGCAACACTTGTGCGTGAAGTGCGGTATTTGTGGCCAAAGTGCGAACGACAGAGCTTTTTTGCAGGTGCGCCTTTGCCCTTGGCAAGGTTTGGCCCTTCGGGGTATGCCTCGCGCAACGCATTGACGGAGAACACCTGTGAGCCAAACTGACAGCTTCATCGAAGAGGTAACCGAAGAGGTTCGCCGCGACCGTTTGTTCGCGATGATCAAGAAGTGGGGGTGGGTCGCTATTCTGGTCGTTCTGATGATCGTTGGCGGCGCCGCTTACAACGAATACCGCAAGTCCGCGATCAAAGCCGAAGCCGAGGGCTTTGGTGACGTGCTGCTGGCGGGGATTGACGCGAATGACGCTGGTGCGACGCTGGCGACGGTTCCGACATCGAACCCGCAGCAAGCCGCGATTGCGGGCCATCTGGCCGCCGCTGACGCGCTTGCCGCCCAGAACACCGACTTTGGAATGGATACGCTGGACAAGGTTGTCGGCACCGAGGGAGTGCCGGCCGTCTACGCCGAGCTTGCAAAGCTCAAGCGCGCTTTGGCCTTGCCGCCGGTAACGCCGGTGGAAGAACGTCGCGCGGCATTCGAAGCCTTGGCAGCCCCGGGTGCGCCGTTTCAGCCATTGGCCGAGGAACAACTGGCACTGATCGCGGCGGAAACCGGCAAACCGGAGGACGCCATTGCGATCCTTCAGGGGCTGCTGGACTCGGCGAAAATCACACCGGGCTTGCAACGACGCGCCGCAGAGTTGATTGTGGCACTGGGCGGCGAGCTTGCGAATACGCAGTAAGATACGGGCGCAGCCCGAGACAGACCAATTGACCGCGCGCAGAACAGCGCGGCAGAGTAGTACGAGAGAGGGTCAGCAGGGGCTATGGGCGTGAAATTTTCCAAGACTTCACTGACGGGCGTGGCGATCTGCGCATTGCTGGCGCTAGGCGCATGTGGCGAAGACGAGCTGGTGCTGGATGGCGAACGCTACGACGTCCGCGCCCCGCTTCCGGGCACTGACGGTGCCGCTGGTGTCGACGGCGGCGGTGACGTGAACCTGACCAAAGCCTTCAACGCGCCTGCGCAAGTGAACCATGCCAGCTGGACGCATCGTGGCGGCAGCAACACCCATAAAGTTTCGCATCCGGCGCTGAATGCCAATTTGACCCCCATCTGGACGGCCAACATCGGTAAAGGCAACAGCCGCAAGGCGCGGATCACCGCCGATCCAGTGGTTGCGGGCGGTCGTGTGTTCACCATGGACAGCGCGTCGACCGTGGTTGCCACCGGCTCTGACGGTGCAGCCCTGTGGACCCGTGCGCTGATCCCATCGACGGACAAGGATGGCGACGCCACTGGCGGCGGGCTGGCCTTCGCTGACGGCACGATTTACGCGACGACCGGATTTGGTGAACTCTTTGCCATCGAGGCCACTTCGGGTGCGGTGAAGTGGCGGCAGAAACTTGACGCGCCACTGACCTCGGCCCCGACGGTCGAGGGCGGGTTGGTCTATGTGGTGAGCCGCGACAGCCAAGCCTGGGCACTGGACACGACGCATGGTCGCATCAAGTGGCAACTGCCTGGAACGCCGTCCAACGCGGCAATCAGTGGCGGGGCAGGTCCCGCCATAGCGCCACGACTGGTGGTGTTCCCGTTCAGCTCTGGCGAGCTGGCAGGGGCGTTGAAGAAATCCGGCATCCGCGTGTGGGGCTCGTCTGTGGCGGGCAAGCGCAAGGGGGTGGCTTACGCGACGATCTCGGACGTGACCGGTGATCCGGTTATCGTTGACGGCGTGATCTATGCGGCGAACCAGTCCGGACGCGTCGTGGCAATGAAAGCGTCCTCGGGCGAGCGCATCTGGACGGCCCGCGAAGGCTCTTACTCACCGGTCTGGCCGTCAGGCGACAGCGTGTTCCTCGTCTCGGACCAAAACGAATTGCTGCGTCTCGACCGCGCAACGGGCGAGCGTATCTGGGGCACCGAGTTGCCGTATTACACAGCGCGCAAGCTGCGCAAACGGGACGAAATTTACGCGCATTTCGGGCCAATTCTTGCGGGCGGCCGTCTTGTCGTGGCCTCTGGCGATGGCCAAATCCGCAGCTATGACCCGGCATCGGGCGCGCTGATCGGCACGACACCGCTCAAAGGCGGTGCCGCTTCTGCACCGGTTGTTGTGAACGGCACGCTCTACGTCATGACGGGCAAGGGACAACTCGCCGCTTTCCGTTGACGCCGTTTGCCTGTATGACGCGCCTCTGACCGACCTTCGGAGCTATTGTCATGTCTTTCACCCTCGCCATTGTGGGCCGTCCCAATGTGGGCAAATCCACGCTGTTCAACCGTCTGGTGGGCAAGCGTCTGGCGCTGGTCGATGACCAACCCGGCGTCACCCGCGATTTGCGCGAAGGGGCTGCGCGGCTGGGGGATTTGAAGTTCACCATCATCGACACCGCTGGCTTGGAAATGGCCACGGACGAGTCGCTGCAAGGCCGGATGCGGATGCTGACCGAGCGCGCGGTTGAGATGGCAGATGCGTGTCTGTTCCTGATCGACGCCCGTGCCGGCGTTTTGCCCGCCGACGAGATTTTCGCCGACATCCTACGCAAGAAGAATGCGCAAGTTATTCTGGCTGCGAACAAAGCCGAAGGAAAGGCTGGCGAGGCGGGGTTGATGGAAGCCTACTCCTTGGGGCTGGGCGAGCCGTTAGGCCTGTCTGCCGAGCACGGCGAAGGCATGGCCGATCTGGCCTATGTGTTGCGTCCAATGATTGATCTGGCCGAGAAAGAGCATGTCGACTACATCCCTGAAGTCGACATTGATCTGACCGACACAGACGAAGAACATGACGAGGACGAGGTGGTTGAATATATCCCGCCAACCCCTTCTAAACCTTTGCAAATTGCCGTTGTTGGCCGCCCGAATGCGGGCAAGTCGACACTGATCAACAAGATCCTCGGAGAGGAGCGTTTGCTGACCGGACCGGAGGCGGGGATTACCCGCGACGCGATTTCCGTGATGACCGATTGGTCCGGCACGCCGATGCGGATTTTCGACACGGCGGGGATGCGCAAGAAGGCCAAGATTCAGGACAAGCTGGAAAAACTGTCGGTGTCCGACGGGCTACGGGCGGTGAAATTCGCCGAGGTTGTGGTGGTCCTTTTGGACGTGGATATCCCGTTCGAGCAGCAGGATTTGCGCATCGCCGATCTGGCCGAGCGCGAAGGCCGCGCGGTTGTGCTGGCCGTCAACAAATGGGATTTGGAAGGCGACAAGCAGGACAAGCTCAAACAGCTGAAAGAGCAGTTCGGACGCCTGTTGCCGCAATTGCGCGGCGCGCCGTTGATCACCGTTTCTGCACTAACCGGCAGAGGGCTGGAGCGCTTGCACGACGCCATTCTGGAAGCGCATCAGGTCTGGAACCGCCGTGTCAGCACGTCGGCGCTGAACCGTTGGCTGGTTGGTATGCTGGAGCAACATCCACCGCCCGCACCGCAAGGCAAGCGCATCAAGCTGCGCTACATGACGCAAGTAAAAGCCCGACCGCCGGGATTCGTTGTGATGGCTTCGCATCCTGATCTGCTGCCAGCGAGCTATTCGCGCTATCTGGTGAACGGTCTACGCGAAGACTTTGAGATGCCCGGCACGCCGATCCGCCTGTTCATGCGCTCGCAGAACGAGGACAACCCGTTCAAGGGACGCAAGAAAGCGCCACCGTCCAAGCTGCGCAAGCATATCGACGGGCGTAAGAAGTAGGTTTGAAAAGCCAGAACCGCCGCTGGGTTGCGGCGGTTCTTGGAAGCCTCTCACCTGCTATATGTTAAGAGGGTTTTCCTGGAATTAGAGCAGGACGGACTGGCTTCTACCGACACTCATACCACAATTTTTGCTGAGTCGCAGCTATAGAGTTTTAAAACTCGCCGCCGCCTTCGCCTGCGCCGTCCTGCCAAGGCTTGATAAGGTTGCCAAAGCGGGTGAAACGACCCTCGAAAGACAGCTCAATGGAGCCGATAGGGCCGTGGCGTTGCTTGCCGATGATCACCTCGGCCTTGCCGTGGCAATGCGACATCTCGTTTTGCCAATTCGCCATTTTCTCCAACTCGTGGTCGGCAGGCTTCTCGCGTTCTTTGTAATATTCTTCGCGGTACACAAACATCACCACATCGGCGTCTTGCTCGATCGAGCCGGATTCACGCAGGTCGGAGAGCTGCGGGCGCTTGTCTTCGCGGCTTTCGACGTTCCGCGACAACTGCGAGAGCGCGATCACGGGGATGTCGAGTTCCTTGGCGATGGCTTTCAGGCCTTGGGTGATCTCCGAGACCTCGTTCACGCGGCTGTCTTTCGCAGTGGCGGGGCGGACAAGCTGCAAGTAGTCGATGATCAGCACGTCCAGACCATGCGTCCGTTTCAAGCGGCGCGCGCGGGCGGCAAGTTGGGAGATGGGCAGGGCAGGCGTATCGTCGATAAAGAGCGGGCAGGATTCCAAGGACTTGGCGGCCTCAACGAAACGGCGGAATTCGGTCTCGTTCATGTCACCACGGCGGATTTGCTCGGACGGCACTTCGGCAGCCTCGGACAGGACACGGGCGGCCAATTGCTCGGCGCTCATCTCCAGTGAGAAGAACCCGACGGAGCCGCCTTCGATCGCCCCTTCGGAGCCGTCATGGGTGGTGCCCTTCTTGTAGGCCTTCGCCACGTTGAATGCGATGTTCGTCGCCAGCGAGGTTTTCCCCATAGAAGGGCGTCCGGCAAGGATCAAAAGGTCGGAGCGGTGCAATCCGCCCAGCTTCTTGTCCATGTCAATTAGGCCGGTGGAGACACCCGCAAGCCCGCCTTCGCGTTGGTAGGCGGCGTTCGCGACCTCAACTGCGTCAGTCACGGCTTTCAGGAAGCTTTGGAAGCCGCTTTCGGTCTGGCCAGCCTCGGCCAGTGCGTAGAGCCGCTGCTCCGCGTCAACGATCTGGCTGCGCGGGTCGCTTTCGGTTTCGACCTTGCCGGCCTTCAAGGCAATTTCCTGCCCCAACTCGATCAACTCGCGCCGAATGGCGAGGTCGTAGATCATTTGTGCGTAGTCACGGGCGGCAAAGGCCGAGATCGACGCGCCTTGCAGACGGACCAGATAGGCAGGCCCCCCCAGCTCTTGCAGGCCTTCGTCGTCTTCAAAATAGGGCTTCAGCGTGACAGGGGAAACGAGCAGGTTCTTGTGAATGCGCGCGGCAGAGGTCTCGTAGATACGCCGGTGGACCGGGTCGAAGAAGTGATCCGCAGAGATCACCGAGGCGACGCGGTCGAACACGTCGTTATTGGTCAGGATCGCACCCAACAACTGTTGCTCTGCTTCGATATTGTGGGGCAACGCCCCGCCCGCATCCACATGCACAGATGCGCCTGGCCCCGCACTCGGTGCCGTACTCAGATCATTCATTACAGTCCCCTTGTCCCTGGATAAGACCAATGACGGATCACGGGAGTCGGATCAATCTGGATATCCTGTGGGTAACTCATGATTGGCAGTTTAAGGATGCATATTGCGACGTCGGGGTCGTATTCGTCAACATGTGGGAAATAAATCTGGTCTTGACCGATTATCTTAACGTAAGGGCAACCTTACGGGTGGCTGATATATGCAATTTGGCGCGCTGGCAAAAACCCGCGCGCCAAATTGCGATTCGTCAGCCATGCGATGCTTGCCATCCGGCAGGGTCGCGCAGGAATTTTTCGACCTCGGCCAAGGTCTCCGCATCGAAGGATTGCTGTTCCTTGGCGACCGCCAATACGTCCCACCACGTGCACAGGCAGTGCAAGGTAATGCCATGGCCGTCGAGCACCTCACGGGTGTTGGGGAAGATGTCGTAAAAGAAGATCAGGGCAGTGTGCGAACAGGTGGCGCCGGTTTCGCGGATCGCTTCGACGAAGCTGATCTTGGAGCCGCCATCGGTGGTCATATCCTCGACCAGCAGGACGCGCTCGCCCTCTTTCATCACGCCTTCGATGCGGGCGTTGCGACCATAGCCTTTGGGTTTCTTGCGCACGTAGGTCATGGGCAGGCCCAGCCGTTCGGCCATCAGCGCGCCGAAGGGAATGCCAGCCGTCTCGCCGCCCGCGACATTGTCGAACGCCTCGAACCCCGCATCGCGCATGACGGTGCAGGCAAGAAAATCCATTAGCGTCGCGCGGATGCGCGGGAAGGAGATCAGCTTGCGGCAATCGACATAGGTCGGGGCTTTCTTGCCGGAGGAATGGGTGAATGGCTCGCGCGCGTTGAAATGCACCGCGCCAACCTCCAGCAGCATGGAGGCAGACAGGCGGGCAATTTCTTCGCGGCTGGGGTAGGTGGTCGGGATCATATGGGCGGTCCTTGTGGCGTAGGTCGGAGCCTCCGGCGGAGGTATTTATGAAGCAATGATAGGTTAGGTGACGCGCCAATGCAGCGGCATTTGAGGGTCGAACACAGTGACATCGCCTTGAGGCGTTGGGATGTGGTCGGGATAGGTGACGGGATCGCCCTTGGTCAGGGTGATCGTGTCGGGGTTCGGTTTCAGGCCGTAGAAGGCGGGGCCATGAAGCGAAGCAAAGCCTTCGAGCTTGTCGAGGGCGCCGTCCTGTTCGAACACCTCCGCGAGGATCGATAGGGTGTTGGTCGCGGTGAAGCAGCCCGCGCAGCCGCAGGGCAGCAGTTTGTTGGCATCGGTATGCGGCGCGCTGTCGGTTCCCAGAAAGTAGCTTTTGTCACCGGAAGTCGCGGCCGCGCGAAGGGCGAGGCGATGCTCCTCGCGCTTGGCCACGGGAAGGCAATAGTAATGCGGCTTGATGCCACCCGCGAGGATGTGGTTGCGGTTGATGACAAGGTGATGCGTGGTAATGGTTGCGGCCAGGTCATCGCCGCCCTCGCGTGCATAATCCGCGCCTTGCTTGGTGGTAATATGTTCCATCACCACGCGCAGGCCCGGAACCGAGCGGCGGATCGGGTCGAGCACAGTGTCAATGAACACCGCTTCGCGATCGAAAATGTCGACCTCGGGGGTGGTGACCTCGCCATGCACGCAGAGCGGCAAGCCGATTTGCGCCATGTTCTCGAGAACGCGTTGCACCTTGGAGAAGTCCGCTACGCCCGAGGCGGAGTTGGTGGTGGCGCCGGCCGGATAGAGTTTGACCGCGTGGATCAGCCCGATCTCGGCTGCGGCGCGCAGGTCTTTGACGTCGGTGTCCTCGGTCAGGTAGAGCGTCATCAGGGGCTGGAATTTCGAGTTGTCAGGTTTGGCCGCCATGATCCGGTCACGATATTCGGCGGCATCCTTGGCGGTGACCACGGGGGGCACGAGGTTCGGCATGATAATCGCGCGCCCGAAATGGCGCGCGGTCTCTGGCAGCACGGCTTTGAGCATATCCCCGTCGCGCAGGTGTAAGTGCCAGTCGTCCGGGCGGGTCAGGGTTAAGCTGGTCATTGGTCGCACCTCTATCGTTGGCGGTGATTAGCGCTTTGACAGCCGCAAGGCCAGAGGGCGCAGAGCAATTGGGGTAAAAAGCGGTGCTGCAATAAGCGGGAAGCGGCGAGACGGGCGCGGTGCGCATTTTACACAGGGCAAGGCCATCTTGGTGTGCTAACCAAAGTGAAATAATTCCGATGACACACGTTATGAGGCGAATAATGAAGCGAGCAGCACTGATATTGGCCGTTCTGGCCGCCTGTACCCCCAAGATATACGACACAGCCGACGTAGCCGAGCGCGGCGCGGCCGATGTCGCGTCCTGCCAGTTTATCGGAACGGTGCGCGGGATTCCTGCGGTCTTTGGTCCGTTAAAGGATATTGGCCTGAAGGATGCGCGTCGTGCGGCCAAGGTGAAGGCCAAAGAGGTTGGCGGCAACACGGTTGTGTTCGAGCCGATCCCAGAAGGCGCTGAAGTCTATGACGTGCCAGCCAAGGTTTATGTTTGCTAGGACGAGCGGTATCTTAGGGTTGCGTGTGCTGCAATGCGGCATTGCCCGATTGTCGGTCGTGCCGGAGGGTGCCAAGTCCTATATCTGTCGCAAGGCAAGCGCTTAGGCTTGCATTCAGACGGAGACGGATATGGCCTATTTTAGCCAAACTCAACCAATCGCATTCTTCGAGCGTATCAGTGATATCTTTGCGTCGTTGCTCAGAGCTGCAGATGTGGCGGCGAGCGCCAGCGCCCGCATCCGCGAGATGGAGCATTTGAACGCACGATCCGATGCCCAACTTGAAAAAATGGGGCTGCGCCGCGAAGATATTGCGCGGCATGTTTTTCGGGACGTTTACCACCTTTGACAGAGGCTAGGGCGATCAACGCTTTGTCTTTATCGAATAAAAAAGGGCGCAAATAGCGCCCTTTTCTTTGTCACATGTAATTTCGCAACTTTATGATGCGTTTTGCAAACGTCGGCGTTTTTTGAAGGCATTGGCGAAACGCTCGGCCCGTTTGCCGTTTCCGCGATCCGTGAGATACCCTTCCATAGCTTGACGGTACAGATAGATATCCTTGCGGGCCCGAATTGCGCGGTAGAAGTCCAGCTCGCTCAACGTTCCCTCGACAGCGCCTTCCATAACGTCTTTCAAGACGTTCATCCGGCTCAGAACCAACGCCGATTTATGGCCCAAGCCCGCCCCTTTCAGGTGAACAAGATTCCCGCCCTTGAGGCGCTCGACATGTTTGCGGTCGCCCTCGTGGAACTGGTCATAGATCAGATAGACTTGTGAGGCGGATTTGGTCTGCTCGGAGGCGTCCGAATAGGGCAGGCCCCAATCAGCGGCACGACCTTTGGCAAAACGCCCTTCCCACGGGACTTTGGCCGCATCGAGCGTGGTTTGCGGGGAGAAGGCAACCACCTTGGCACCAGGGGCCAGTGACGAAAACGTCAGCGCGCCGAATGCGCCCATGGACGTGCCGACAAATGCCACTTTTTTGAAACCGGAAAAGAACCCTTCGTCGCGCAACCCTTCCAGATGCGCGATCAATCCCTCGTCACGAAACCACGTGGGCTCCTGAGCGTAGATACCAAGATGGGAAAACTCGCGGTCAGCACAGAACTTTTGCGCCCACGGCTCGCGGGCATATGCGTCATTGCCGGCTTGCGAGAGGTTGTCGAAGGACACCACAAGTTGGTCTGTGTCCCGCTCCACAAACGAGGCGGCGTAGCTGCCGTGTGAATGGAACCAGCCGCGCTTATCGCCGCCGGGATAGATCTCGCGGTACCATGTGGGCGGGGCAAGGGTCTCTTCCAGCGCGTCATTGGCAGGGCTGGCGGCGGGGATATCTTCGGTTTTCGCGGCCAGTTCGGCCTCTTGTTTGCGGCGGGCTTGCAGGTTGCCCATGGCGGTCAACAGTGCCTCGGTTGCTGCGGCGCGGTCCGCCAGCTGCGAGGCAAGTTGGTCTTCGGTGCTTGCGCTGGTATCCTCGCCCTCGAGGTCATCGGTTAGGAAAAAGTCTTTGCAATCAGGCATGAAGCGCTTCACCAGACGGCGGTTCTCGCGGGTGACCTGATTCATCAACCCCAACCGCTCGCTGCGGGAGAAAACATCGCGGGACTTGATCGTGCCTGGGTGGTTCAGGGCGATCAATTCACGGATGACCTCGCGGGTATTAAAGTCGGTGCGCTCGCCCATCAGCGACAAAAGCTCCGACATCTCGGCCGAGAAGGTCTTGTTCGAGAAGCCTTCCATAACCCGAAGGTCATGGGTTATCGGCATGCCCAGATGATGCGCGAAATCACGCACGACATCGCCATCCACCAACCATTTGGGGCCGAAGGGGCGTACGATGATGTTTTCCTCGCCAAACATGTCGGCATAGGTGTTGAAGGTGTTGAGATAGTGCAGGCGGCGTTTGGCGTCATCAAGGAAGGCTTGACGATCCGGCGGGATGCGGCTGTTTTTTAGCAGTTGCTTGTAGAGTGCCTCGAGATAGCTGTCCTGACGGCGAATGTAGCAAATGACCTTGGCACGCTGCTTGAACTCGACCGGGGCGGCACTTGATAATTTGCGAGCGGTGTGCAGGTTGAACAACATCTCCGAGGAGGCGACATGCGTGATATCCGGCATGGCGTCAGATTCGCGCAGCATATCCTCCATCAGCTTGGTCGCGTTCCCGGTGCGTGCCGAGGCGGCCAGCTGGTTATGCGCGATATGCGCGCGCCCAGTTGACATAAAATTCAAACGCCCTGTGTCACGCAACGTGTTGGCGTTGTCGTTGAGGAAGTTTTGAAGCGATGTGGTCCCTGTTTTAGGTGACCCGATATGAAGCCATATCTTTCCCATGTGCCTTGCCCGCCTTGCCTAGGTATTTCATTTGCTGCCCCCTCGTTTGCCGGGAGGCGTTATGCCACGCTTTTCCAAAAGCGCGTTTGCCGCGTTGAGTCTGCGGCGAAACACCGGGCCGTTGCCGGTGCTTAGGACCCGCTCCGCCAGATAGGCGATGAGCAGGGGATGTTTGCTTGCCGGGATACGCAGGATCAATTCGCGCAGGTAGCGGCGAAAATCGCGCCGTGCCCGAAGCATTTTGTAAAAGCTGGTGCGTGTCAGCGTGCCGTCGACGCAGCCACCGACCACGGGTTTCAGCAGTCCCATCTGGATCAGGCCGGACGCGATGCGATGACCTTGGAACCGGCATTTCAGCTTGGTGATATTTGGCCCGCGAAACAGCGCCGCGTGCATGGCGTCTGCCGGCTCCAGCGGATCATAAAGGATGAAAACGTCTTTGGCCGTCGCAACCATGTCGGGGGCGTAGCCAAAGTCGTTGTTATAGTTGCGTTTCCATGCCTTCTGGTAACGGGTTTCCCAAGAGGTAACATCCCTGTCCAAAGTCGCCTGTGGGCTGATTGCCACCACAGTGGCTTCGGGGCAGGCGGCGGAGAAAGCGCAGGCCGCATAGGCGCCCATGGACGCGCCGTAGAACACGACCGTGTCGAATTGCGAGAAGAAATCTTCTTTTTTCAGCCGGTTGAAGAACGCGATCACGTCATTGTCTCGGTACCATGTCCAGTCATGTGCCATCAGGCCAAGGATCGACCAACCCTGCTTTTGCACGAAGTCAAAGCCCCATGGCAGGCGGTTTCCATGCTCGAACACGTGGTCGAGGTTCTCGAAGGTCACGATCAGGGTTTTGCCGGATTTGACGAACAGGGCAGTGTGATCTGCGCCAAGTTCCTCGAAAAAACCGTGATCCTCGCCCAAAGCGCGCAATTCCGCATTCCAGGCTTTCCGGCCCATTTTGTCCGTTGGGGCTTTGAGGTCTATGGCGCTGCTCATGCGGCAACCCGTTTGCGAAGGCCGGGGAACAGGTCGAGTGACGGCGAAATGGCTTCGAACAATGCGCGTCCGGTGTCGGTTTCCATCAGCAACTGGATTTGGTCGCGATGCCATTGAACGGCGCGGTCATGAAGCAGGCCCAGTTTGCGGTCGCAAATCAGATCGTCGTAAATGTCCTTCATCGCGCCCAGCTTTGGTTGAATGGTTGCATCATAAGCCTCGTTGCGGTTCATATCCGCCCAGTAATCGGCCCCGCGCAGACCCTCGCCGAAGGCGCGGCCGCGAGCAGATTTGAGCAGGAAACTTTCGCGCGTGCGCACTGCATAATGGTTGATCTGGCCCAGCTCGTAGCTAATGGTCTCGCGGTTCAAGCGCCAACTGCTGCTATGATAGCTTTCGGGTAGCGGGGTGCCTGCAGGACCCGTCCAGTTCAGCGCATCCCAATCGTCATTCGGCACTGATTTGGGGCGGTGACAGCCGACAAGCCCCACCGCGTCGGTGCGATGGATCGACTTGATCCCCCAAGCCTGCGCAGGGCTGGGGCAATGCTGGGGTGCGCAGCGGCGCAAGGTTTCGGTGAGAAAGCCGTCATGGAAAGAGGTCACATCAGCGCTGCCGAACAGCCGCCATGCCAAGGATATACACTTGGCATCAGGGGCGGCGGCGGTCAGGTCGGTTATCTGGCCGCGGCCCGCATGGATATTCACGAACTCGTCGGCGTCGATCACCGCAACCCAGTCGTGATCCTTGTAGACCTGTTCCTTGGTGGATTTGCGGAAGGCGCGCACCTGATGCGAGGCGCGGGCGCCTTCGCGGGCCGGATTGCGGCGATGGGTGACAAGCCCTAAGTTTTCCAGTCGGCGGAGAATTTTCTCGGTGCCGTCTTCACAGTCGTTTGTGTAGACCAGAAAGTGGTTGAACCCGATCGACAGATGATAGGCGACCCACTCAAGGATGTAGGGGCCTTCGTTCTTCATACATGTCAGGATCAGGTGCTTTTGGCTCATCGTTTTTGCACCACCAGCACTTGGTCACGTTTGTCTTTGTGCCATTGCGCCTGAAAGATGAAGCAGCCCGACATGTCGGCACGAAAGCCGTTCAAGGCGTCTTGGATATGCGAGTTCGGATGGGCAAAGCCACCTTCGCGCAAATAGGCTTGGAACAGGATCGCAGTGCGCGGGTAGCCGGAGTTTTCCAGCGCCTTGGGCTGAAACCGCAAGTCCTCGATGATATAGAGGCCGCCGGGTTTTACCTTCGGAAACAGGGCGGTGAAAGCATGTTGTTGGTGGTGCGATGCGTGGGACGCGTCATCGAGGACGACATCGAACGGATCGGACTTGGCTGTCGCGCTGTCCAGCGATTCTATGCTGTCGGACGACGCATGAATGGTTTTGAGACGCGCATCCTTCTTGCCAGCATATACCTCTGCGTCGATGCCCGTCAGCTTGGCTTTGGACAGGTATTCCAGCCACATCTCGACTGCCGCAGGCTCGCTGAGGCCGAGCAGTCCCATGTGAATGGCGCGGTCACGCAGGGGGCTGAACAACATCTGATAGAGTTCCGAAAAGCGGTGCTTGCCGGAGCCTTGATCCAAGCCGCGCTCATCCGCCAGATCGGTCAGGTTCACGATGCCGCGCCCTTTGCGGTCGACATTCGTGACCTCCGGGATGGCCGTGCCGGGGATCATCTTCGGCTCTTTTGGGCGATGCGGATTGGACTTCGGCAAAGGCGCATCCGACGGCACGATCTTGTGCTTCTTGATCAGCTTGCCGATCAGGCTGTCAGGATGCGGCTCGCCATTTTCGCGCTCGATAATGCGCATGCGCATCCGGCGACCCCAGAAATGGATCGAGAGCGTGTTGTCGGTGATATAGTGGCTCAGGTCCATGTTCGGCTTCAGCATCATCCGACGCTTTTTGAAGCTGATCGGGAACAGGGCCTCAATCGGCATGGCGTATTTGTGCTCGCCGGTTTTGTGCAGGAAGTGGGTCAAGGCTTGCGGGCCCCAGACGCCCCAAGACTGCTCGCCGACATGGACCGGATCACCGGCCTCCTTCTTGGCTCGCATTTCGGCCTTCAGGTCTTCGGAGAACCAATCGGGAATGGCGTACTCATCCGAGGTGAAGTCGATCAGTCCCGCCAGCGTGTCGCTGTCGGCAGGCAATCCCACCACGCCGTTGTTGATGTGATGCGCGCTTTCCCAGCCGTGGAAATGCCCGTTGGGCGTCGTAAACCGCTTCACGCAATAAGCGTCGGTGTCGGCCCAGATCTGGTCGTCAGTCTTGGCCAGCATGTTATAGCGCCACTTATCCGCCTGCGGGGCGGGGGAGCCTGTGCGCTTGTGGGCGATTACGTTGCCAAGCGGCATGATCTCGTTGGCGTCGCAAATCTCGATGCCGTCGGGAATATTGCCTACGTCACCATAGGTATACATTTTGACGTGATGGCCGGCGTCGCGGAATGACACGGCGCAAAGCTGCTCCATGTAGGAAAGATTGCCGCCGATCCACAGCTGGGCAATTGCATAGTCTTTGGACACGTTTCTGCCTCTCGTGAGCGGGGTTAATCCCCGCCATCTCTTTATGATTGTTTCGATTCTCGCAAAGGAGGGGTTAAAACGCAAGGAAAACTGATTCGCTTCACGCGAATAACGGGTCGTAAGGGCAACAGGCGTCATATGAAAATCACACTCGTCACAACCATGCGCAACGAGGGGCCGCATCTGCTCGAATGGATCGCCCATCACCGCGCTGCGGGGGTGAGCGATTTCCTAGTCTTCACCAACGATTGCGAGGACGGCACCGAAGCGCTTCTGGAGCTGCTCCCTGACGTGACCCATGTGCCGTTGGAGGAGGGCAAGAAACCACCCCAGTGGCGGGCGCTGAAAGCCGCTTGGGATCATCCGGTTGTGGTTGCCGCAGATTGGGTCGCTTGTCTGGATTGCGACGAGTTTATCAATCTTGGTAATGGGTTACACAGCCTTCCTAATCTAATTTCCCAAGTGGATGCCGACATGATCTTGTTGCCGTGGCGCCTGTTCGGCCACTCGGGTAAGGTGGGGCTATCAGACGATCTCACGACCGAGCGTTTTACCCGCGCAGCACCGGTAAACCTGCTCTATCCGGCGATTGGAAGCTACTTTAAATCCTTGTTCCGACGCGACGGACCGTTCCGCCAGTTAGGCGTTCACCGGCCCAAGCAAAAGAATCCAGAGCGTCACGGCTTGCCCCGCATCGTCGATGGCTCCGGCGCGCCCGTCACTGACGCGGTGGCGGGGAATGAAGGGCAGATCATGCTTTGGGGGCAGCCGATTGCGCGCGGTTTGGTTCAGTTGAACCATTATTCAGTTCGGTCTGCGGCGGATTTCATGCTCAAGCGCGGTCGCGGTCTGCCCAATCATCAACAAAAACAGATTGATCTGACCTATTGGGTCGAGCGGAACTTCAACTCTGTCGAAGACCTCTCGATTGCCTGTATGGCACCTGCGACCAAGACCGAGATTGAAAAACTGCTGGCATTGGACGGTGTGGCGGATGCGCTGGCGACAAGCCGTGCATGGCATCGCGCGCGATTTGACGCCGTGATGCAAGATCCGGACGAGTTGAAGCTCTTTGGCCGCTTGCTGCTGGCAGGGGGTGCCGCGCATTTGCCGGAAACGGTGGCGCTTGATCTGGTCAGGCGTTATGGACAGGTCCATGGCGCAAACTGATATCTACCAAAAACGCGAATTGAATGTTGTTGAAGATCAAGGCCTTGTGGCTCTTGATTGTATCGGATGGGAAGACCCTATCGGGGGTATGGGGCTTCGGGTGTTTTTCAAAACCGGAACGCCTATGGAGGCATTCGAGCCGAAGCCCCGTGACGGTTGCGCGACTTTCAGCGAAGCCCGTCTGATCAACGGCGGGCCCATGTTTGTCGGAGTGGCGGCAGAGCCGTCTGCACAGATCAAGATTGCACTGAAAGAGGGGTCGTTGACGCTGCCAGTGCAACAGCCGGAAACCGATCTGTTCGAAGACATGAATGTCTGCATGGTCGAGCGGAATGGCGAGCCCATCGAGGTGATCGAAGAGTGGCTGCAGTACCATATGTCGGGGCATGGGCTTGAAGCGATCCTCGTCATCGACCGTGAAAAACCTAAGATTGAGAAAGGGTTCGAGAAGAAACTTAAAGCACTCGCGTCGAAGCTGGAATTGAAACGTCTGGTGCATGTGAAGTCGTCCGTACCGCTTGGGGATGCGACGCTGCCGTCTGCTTCACACCCGTTCAATGCCGCTGACGCTCCGGGTAAAGACCGGATGGAGGATTTGCCTCAAGAGCCGCAAACCTCGCCCATGGCCGAGCTGTCGCTGTATGAATGGGCCAAGTGGCGGTTTCTAGGGCGTGCGCGGGCGGTGATGAATATCGACCTGACGGATATACTGGCGCTGGAGAGCAAGCCGTTCGACGCAGTTCATGAAACTTCCGCAGGGGTTATCCAGCTTATCGGGCAGCGCATTTATCCTTGGCGGGTTCGCCCTAAGAAGAAGCCGACTTTCGGGGATCATATTTGTCGCCAGTTTGACAATCCTCGTGCCAACCGCCGCTGGTGCATCGCGCCGTCCCGCTTGGGCAGTGACAAGGTTTGGCGCTTCGTGCGGATTGTTGATGCCGAGCCGCAACCTGATGAAATCATGACGTTTACGCGGGCCATGGCGATCCGGCACCCGAACAGCTCGGCCGCGGAATTGGTGCCGAAAACATCGCTGATTGAAGACGAGCATTTGCTGGCGCTGGCGCAAGATGTCTGGGACCACAAGCCCGTGCGCCCCCCCGAAAGCAAGATGGAGGAGCCTGCGGGCAAAGCCATTGATGGTGGGCGCACGGTCATCGTGACCTGCATGAAGAACGAGGGGCCATTCATTCTGGAATGGATCGCCTATCACCGCGCCATCGGGGTGGATGATTTCCTTGTCTACACCAACGACTGCAACGACGGCACAGACGAGCTTTTGGACCTGCTGCAAGAACGCGGCATTCTTCAACGTCGTGACAACAAATTCGCGGGGACTGATCTGAAGCCCCAGCACTGGGCGCTGGATGCCGCTGACAATGAAAAGGTGTTCAAGAACGCGGGTTGGGCGATTTCGATGGATGTTGATGAATTCATCAACATCCATGTGGGCGAGGGCAAGCTGGACGATTTGTATAAGGCCGTCGGAGATGCCAACATGATTTCGCTGACATGGCGGCTGTTTGGCAATGCGGATGTGCATGAATATAAAGACGAATTCCTGATCTACCAGTTTACGCAATGCGCACCGGAACTGTGCCGAAAACCGCATCAGGCATGGGGATTCAAGACCCTGTTCCGCAATATAGGCATCTACAAGAAGATGGGCGTGCATCGGCCCAAGGGCCTGAAGCCTGACTTGTGGGACAAGATCAAATGGGTGAACGGATCCGGCAAGCCGATGCCGAAGAAACTGATCCGCAACGGCTGGCGCTCAACCACAGACAGCTACGGGTATGATCTGGTGACGCTGAACCATTACGCCGTGCGCTCTGCCGAAAGTTTCTTGGTCAAGCGTGACCGTGGGCGGGTGAACCATGTGGATCGGGATCAAGGGCTAAGTTATTGGTTTCGAATGAATAACAACTGGGAAGAGAACACCTCGGCCCAAACCAAACTGCCGCTGCTGCAAGCCGAGTTTGACCGCTTGATGGCCGATCCCGAGCTGCGCGCCGCGCATGAATATTCGGTCGCCAAGCACCGCGAAAAAATCGAAGAGCTGAAGGCCACGGAGAACTATTCCAACTTCTACAACGACCTGACTGGCTCACGGATGGAGCGCCTATCGCGGATGCACAATTATTTCGGGGCAAATGTGTTTCTCGCCGGTCCCGATGTGATCCCTGATGAAGTTGCGCTCAAAGACGACATCCCCGAGGATTTCTTCTTCACCGTCGAAAAGGTCAAAACGACGCATTAGTGCCTGAGCGTTTTTGTAAGCCATCCCTTCCCATCACCAGCCTGCGATTGTAGAGACGGGGTGCAATGTTGAAGCTGAACCGCCCTCGTCAGACCATCACCGGTCCCAAAAGCCTGCGCCGCGCGGCAGTCGTGCTGGCGACTGTGTGCCTGCTGCCAATGATTGCCGTGGCCTTGGCCGCGTTGACCGGAGGAAGCGAGACGCTGGAGCATCTCGCGGATACGGTGTTGGGGCGTTATACGGCCACCACGGCGCTGTTGGTGCTGATGGTGTCCATCGGGACGCTGATGATCGGCACCGGTGCCGCGTGGCTGGTGACGATGACAGAGTTTCCCGGTCGCAAGCTGCTTGAGATCGCGTTGGTCATTCCACTGGCCTTTCCGGCTTACGTGCTGGCCTATGCCTACACCCATTTGCTGGACCATCCCGGCATCGTGCAATCTACACTGCGCGATGTGACCGGCTGGGGCGCGCGGGACTACTGGTTCCCTGAAATACGCTCTTTGGGCGGTGCAGCGGTCATGCTGATCTTGGTCTTGTATCCCTATGTCTACCTGCTGGCGCGGGCCGCGTTCTTGCAACAAAGTGCGACGTCCTTTCTGGCCGCACGCGCCTTGGGTAAGACGCCGTGGCAGGCCTTTTTGCGCGTCTCGATTCCAATGGCGCGGCCTGCGATTGCATCGGGGGTTCTGCTTGCTGTGATGGAGACGATTGCTGATTTCGGTACCGTTGCCTATTTCGGCGTTCAAACCTTTGCGACGGGTATCTACACCAGCTGGTTCTCGCTGGGGGATCGGGCAGGGGCGGCGCAGCTGGCGCTTGGCATCTTGATGGTGGCGCTGGTTCTGGCGGTGCTGGAGCGGTCCAGCCGCGGACGGGCGAAATACCACGACAGCTCCAAACGCCAAGAGCCGATGGCGGCAATCGAGCTGGAAGGCTGGGCAAAATGGGGGGCGATGGCGCTGTGCGCTATCCCGGTGATCTTTGGCTGGGTCGTTCCGGGTGCGGCCTTGTTGATCATGGGGTTTGGCAGCGAGCAGAACCTGTTTTCGCCGCGCTATGTATCGTTTGCTTTGAATTCGATCACGCTTGCGATGATCGCGGCCTTCGTGACGCTCGCTGCGGCGGTGACGCTTGGATATTTGCAGCGCCTTGATGATGGGCTGTTGTCGCGTTTGTCCACGTCGATTGCCCGCTTGGGCTACGCCGTGCCCGGCGGAGTGATTGCGGTGGGTCTGATGGTGCCCTTCGCCAATTTCGACAACGCGTTGGATGCGTGGATGCGGGCCACGTTTGACATCTCGACCGGCCTGCTGATCACCGGCTCCATCTGGTTGCTAATTGCGGCCTATATGATCCGTTTCCTCGCCGCCGCTTTGGGCGCTTATGAGGGCGGGCAGGTGGCGGTGAACGCGAATATGGATATGGCGTCGCGGGCTTTGGGGCAGACGGCCTTTGGCACCCTGCGGCGCGTGCATTTCCCGATCTTGCGGCCCAGCCTTTTGACGGCGCTTTTGATCGTGTTTGTGGACGTGATGAAGGAACTACCCGCAACCTTGATCCTACGCCCGTTCAACTATGACACGCTGGCGGTGCAAGCCTACCGTCTGGCGTCTGACGAGCGGTTGGAGGGGGCGGCGGTCCCGTCTTTGGTGATTGTGGCCATCGGGCTGCTGCCCGTCATCCTGATCTGCCGACAAGTCCGCCGCAAATAAAAAGGCACGGAGGTTTCCCGCCGCGCCTTTGAGTGTTTGTAGGGGTGGGATTATTCCCAGCCAACCTGATTGAAAATCTCGAGTGCCACTGGCAGTTTGGTCGCCACGGCAGACAGATCCACCTCGTCAGCCTTGAATACACCCAGCTTTTGAACAGCCGCGTTACCTTTGAAACCCGCAACGACGGGGTATTCGTCATTGCCGTCAGCGAAGTAGCTCTGCGCTTGCTCGGAGACGAGGTATTCCATGAACTTCACCGCGTTGTCGCGGTTTGGCGCATGCTTCGCGATGCCTGCGCCGGACAAGTTCACATGCGCGCCGTTGCCGTCTTGGTCAGGGAAAACCCAACCGATACGTTCGATGTCAGCGGATACGCCGTCCACGTCGGTGCGGATCGCGCGGGCAAAGTAGTAGGTGTTAGAGACCGCGATGGCACATTCACCAGAAACGATGCCGCGCAGCTGATCGGTGTCACCGCCCTGAGGCGCGCGTGCCATGTTGTCGACGACGCCTTGCGCCCAAGCTTTGGCAGCTTCTTTGCCTTCATGCTCAACGATCGAGGCGAGCAGCGTCTGGTTGTAGGTGTTGGACGACGACCGGATGCACACCATGCCCTTATAGGCAGGGTCCGCGAGGTCGGCATAGGTGGCGGGCGGGTTCGCGACGGCGGCCTTGTCGTAGAAGATGATCCGCGCACGCTGGGAGACGCCAAACCACTGGTTGTCGCTGTCTTGCAGGTTCGCAGGAACGGCGGCTTCCAGCAGCTCGCTGTCCACCGATTGCAGCACGCCTGCGTCTTTGGCGCGTTTCAGGCGGGAGGTGTCAACGGTGATCAAAATATCCGCCGGAGAGTTCGCGCCTTCTGCCTTCATGCGGGTCACCAGCTCATCTGCCTTGCCCTCGATGCGGTTGATCGTGATGCCTGTGGCCTTGGTGAAGTCGGAATAGAGGCGCTCATCCGTGTCGTAGTGTCGGGCCGAATACAGGTTAAGCTCCTCGGCTGCGAGTGCCGGCAGGGCAGCGCCAAGGGTGGCGGCCAAGATCATCGGGAAGGTTGCGGTCGTTTTGGTCATTTTTAGCGATCCAGTTTGGGTTGGTATTTCTTACTGTTTTTATTGGTTACTACATCCCGCGAGGGATGCAAGTGTTTCTGACTAAAAGGATCAGAAATAACATTCGACCGCTAAGAGATCCGATCCGAGAACGAAAAAGGGCGGCCAAACGACCGCCCCGTTTCAAGTTCTAATGCTTAGCTTTTAGAAAAATGCCTGAAGCCCGGTCACGGCGCGGCCCAGAATCAGCGCGTGCACGTCATGCGTGCCCTCATAGGTGTTCACCGTTTCAAGGTTCAGCATGTGACGCATGATCTGGTAATCTTCCTGAATGCCGTTGCCGCCATGCATGTCCCGCGACATGCGTGCCATATCCAGCGCCTTACCACAGTTGTTGCGTTTGACCAGCGAGATCATCTCGGGCGCGGCGCGGCCCTCGTCCATCAGACGGCCAACGCGCAAGGAGGCTTGCAGCCCCAGCGAAATCTCGGTCAGCATATCGGCTAGTTTCTTCTGATACAGCTGCGTTTGAGCCAACGGTTTGTTGAACTGCTTGCGGTCGAGGCCATACTGACGCGCGGCGTGCATGCAGAATTCTGCAGCCCCCAAAACACCCCAAGAGATGCCGTAGCGCGCACGGTTCAAACACCCGAACGGACCTTTCAGCCCCTCGACATTCGGCAGCAGCGCGTCTTCGCCCACGGCCACATCTTTCATCACGATCTCGCCGGTGGTGGAGGCGCGCAAGGACAGCTTGCCGCCGATCTTCGGCGCCGACAGCCCGTCCATACCTTTCTCCAGCACGAAGCCGCGGATTTTGCCGCCATGGGCCTCGGATTTGGCCCAGACCACAAACACATCTGCAAAGGGGGAGTTTGAAATCCACATCTTCGCGCCGTTCAGCACATATCCGGTGTCGGTTTTCTTTGCGACAGTTTTCATGCCCGCAGGATCGGAGCCCGCATCTGGCTCGGTCAGCCCGAAGCAGCCAATCAGATCGCCCGATGCAAGACCCGGCAAATATTTCTGGCGCTGCTCCTCGGAGCCATAGGCATAGATCGGGTACATCACCAAAGAGGATTGTACCGACATCATCGAGCGATACCCCGAATCCACCCGTTCGATCTCGCGGGCCACCAGCCCGTAGGTCACATAAGACGCACCCAAGCCGCCGTATTGCTCTGGCACCGTTAGGCCCAACAGCCCCGCAGACCCCATGGCCTTAAACATGCCGGGATCAACGGTCTCATCGCGGTAGGCGGCTATTACCTTCGGGGCCAGTTCGGTGTCGGCAAAACTGCGGGCAGCGTCGCGCAACATGCGCTCGTCCTCGGTCAATTGGTCCTCAAGGCGAAACGGGTCTTCCCAGTCAAAACGCGCCATGTCGGGGGCGTCTTTTGCGGAAATTTGGGTGGTGACGTTCATGGGGCAACTCCAAATGCAGCGTTTGGCTTAGACTATAGTCGCGCTTGGTGGGGGGCAATGCTTGACGGCGGTGATCCTAGATGCAGCTATGTCGCAGGAAGGAGCCTCGCATGATCCAAATACCCCAGTCCATCGACGAGACGATCGAACTTTTGGCAAAGCAGGACTATATTTGCGGCAGGGCCTTGGCCACGGTGGTGTTCCTGTCGCTCAAATTGGGGCGCCCGATGTTTCTGGAAGGCGAGGCGGGGACGGGCAAAACCGAGATTGCCAAAGCCATCGCCGCCGCACTGGGCCGTCGTCTGATCCGGCTGCAATGCTATGAGGGGCTTGATGCGTCCTCGGCCGTCTACGAATGGAATTTCCCCGCGCAAATGGTCGCAATCCGCACGGCGGAGGCGACGGGCACCACGGATCGCGATGCCTTGCAGACAGAGCTTTTCTCGGACGCCTACCTCACCGCACGCCCGCTTCTGGAAGCGATGCAACCGCAAGAAGGCGGCCCGCCGGTTCTGCTCATCGATGAGTTGGACCGCACGGATGCCCCGTTCGAGGCATTTCTGATGGAGGCCTTGTCTGATTTCCAAGTTACCATCCCGGAACTGGGCACCATCAAGGCCGCGGAACCGCCGATCGTAATCCTGACCTCGAACCGTACCCGCGAAGTCCACGACGCGCTCAAGCGCCGCTGCTTGTATCATTGGGTAGACTACCCCGATTTCGATCGCGAAATAGCGATCCTCCATGCCCGTGCACCAGAAGCCCAAGAGGCCCTGAGCCGCGAGATCGTCGGCTTCGTGCAACGCCTGCGCAAGGAGGATCTGTTCAAATCCCCCGGCGTGGCGGAAACCATCGACTGGGCCAAGTGCCTGCTCGCGCTGGACGTCATCGCCATGAGCCCCGAAGTCATCGCCGACACCCTTGGCGCAATTCTAAAATACCAGGACGACATCCAGAAAATCCAGGGTGCCGAGGCCAAGCGCATCCTAGAAGACCTGCGCGAAGAATTGGTATGAGACGTCACTTTCCTATCATTGCTTCGAAAATACCTCGGGGGTTTGGGGCCTGGCCCCCAATGCACGCCTGAATGTCTGCCTATCCGCCTCTTGATATCCCCGCCGACGGCAAACTTGCCGACAACATCACATGGTTCGCGCGCGCGCTGCGCGCGGCGGGCGTTCCTGTCGGCTCTGGTCGTGTGATCGACGCCACCCGCGCGGTGGAGGCCGTCGGTTTTTCCCGCAAGCCTGATTTCTTCTACGTCTTGCAAGCGTGCTTCGTGTCGCGTCCCGAACACCGCCTGATTTTCGCTCAAGTCTTTCGTTTGTTCTGGCGGGACCCGCGATATCTGGAGCATATGATCGCTGCCCTCAGCCCGATGATCCGCGGCGTCCAAGAAGAGCACAAAGCCAAGCCCGCCGAAAAACGTGCCGCTGAAGCCTTGCTGGAAGGTGTCACACGGGAGATCCCGCGCAACGAAGAAGAGGGCGAAGAGACAGAGATCGAGATCGACGCCTCACGCACCATGTCGGGCGAGGAACGGCTGCGCAGTCTCGACTTCGAACTGATGAGCAACGCCGAGATGGCCGCCGCCAAGCGCATGCTCGCGAAGCTGACACTACCGGTTAAACCACTCGTCTCGCGGCGCACCAGACTGACCCGGAACGGCCGTCTGATCGACGGGCCGGCAACGCTGCGTGCGGCGATGCGCCAAGGCGGTGAATTACAAAACTTCGCCCTGAAAACGCGGCGCGAGCGGTGGCCGAACCTCGTGACGCTGTGCGATATTTCGGGCTCCATGTCGCAATACTCCCGTGCGGTGCTGCATTTCTTACATGCGGTCAGCAACGAGAAGGGCGCGGGCTGGGCCAAGGTCCATGCCTTCACCTTTGGCACGCAACTCACCAATATCACCCGCCATCTGGCCACGCGGGATGTCGATGCGGCGTTGGCCGCAGCGGGTGCACAAGCCCAAGATTGGGAGGGTGGCACAAAGATCGGCACCTGTCTGCACCAGTTCAACCGCGACTGGTCGCGTAGGGTCATGGGCAATGGGGCGGTCGTGTTGCTGATCACAGATGGCTTGGACCGCGATGATCCCGATGCGCTTGCTCACGAGATGCGCCGCCTCCATCTGAGCGCCAGAAAGGTGATCTGGCTGAACCCGTTGTTGCGGTGGGAAGAGTTCGCTCCAAAGGCCCGCGGCATCAAAGCCATGCTGCCCCATGTCGACAGCTTTCGTGCCGGCCACAATATCGCAGCGCTGGAGGCCTTGGCCGAAGCCATTTCACGTCCCGATGATGTGGGCGAAAAAGCGCGCCTGATGGCGCTGCTTTAGCGCAAGGAGCGGGTCGATTGGGAAGATCAGTGGGGCCAAACTCAAGCGCAGCAAAAACGGAGACCATTATGCGCTATACATCTTATGACCAAGCTTTTGTCGACGCAGTGCGGGCAGGCGGCCCTGACGCCAACGGCCAAGCAGCGGAACGTGTCGTCAGCGACGGGCAAGGAAAGCCCTGCCGATGCTGCCTCGATCAAGTGCCGGACGGTGCAATCATGTTGATCCTCGCCGCGCGGCCCTTTCCTGAACCCCAGCCCTACGCAGAGTTGGGGCCGATCTTTCTTTGCGCAGAGGCGTGCATACCCTATCAAGACGCAGGTAGTCCGCCAATCCTGAGCACATCGCCGGACTACCTGCTCAAAGCCTATTCCCAAGACAACCGAATTATCTACGGAACAGGCCAGATAACGCCCGCCGCGCAGGTGGAGCCGTACGCGTCGACGCTTTTCGAACGCGCCGATGTTGCTTACGTTGATGTACGATCCAGCCGGAACAACTGTTTTTTGACAAGGATATATCGTGACGACTGATCTCAACGACATACCCGCCATAGCATTGAAATGGCATCGCGCTGGCACCGGTGCGGCTTTGGCAACGGTGGTCGAGACTTGGGGCTCGGCCCCGCGGCCTGTGGGCTCGCAGCTGGCGATCTCGGGGCAGGGGGATATCATGGGGTCGGTCTCGGGCGGCTGCGTCGAAGGGGCCGTCGTGGTTGAAGCGATGGACGCCTTGGATGACGGCGCACCGCGATTGCTGGAATACGGTGTTTCTGACGACGAGGCTTTTGCCGTGGGCTTGGCCTGTGGCGGCACGATCCGCGTGTTGGTCGAGCCTGTCGGGGCGGCGATCCCCGTCCAGATGCTTTCCGATCTGGTTGAGGCCCGCGCAGCGTCCAAGCCGATTGCCTACACCGTTGACACTGAAAGCTGGGCGCGCGGGTTGGCAGCCCCGGACGCGTTCCCCGAACGCTTCCGGTCGGATAAATCCGGCTTTGAAGGCAGTCTGTTTGTTGCGGTGCACAACCCGCCCTTGCGTATGGCGGTGATCGGCGGCGTGCACATCGCGCAAAGCCTGCTCCCAATGGCACGCGCCGCGGGGTTCGCGCCTGTGTTGATCGACCCGCGTGAAGCGTTCGCCAGCGCGGTGCGTTTCCCCGAGACGGCGTTGCGTCATGACTGGCCGGATGCCGCCTTGGCGGAGTTCGGCATCGACACTCGCACCGCCATCGTGACCTTGACCCATGATCCGAAACTCGACGATCCCGCGATCCAAGCGGCGCTAGGGTCGGACTGCTTCTATCTTGGTTGCCTTGGTTCGACCCGCACCCATGCCAAGCGCGAGGCACGGCTGACCGAGGCTGGCTTTACCCCAGCACAGATTGCGCGCATCCATGCACCGGTCGGTCTTGATATTGGGGCGAAATCTCCGGCGGAGATCGCGGTCAGCATCATGGCGCAGATCATCCAGACCCTGCGGCAATCGTGATGGAGTTCGGACCAGTCCCGACATCCTCCGCCCTTGGTGCGATCCTTGCCCATTCAGTTCAGGCCAATGGGAAGCGGTTGCGCAAAGGGTTGGTGTTGGAACAGTCCCATCTATATACGCTCGTCGAGGCTGGAAAAACGGAAGTGACCGTTGCCCGATTGGCGGCGGAGGATGTGCATGAAGACGACGCGGCCTTGGCGCTGGCGCTGGCATTGGTGCCGGACGAGGCCGCTGCCTACCTGCGATTGGGTGCGGTCGGGACGGGGCGTTGCAACATCTTTGCGACAGCACCGGGCGTGGTTCAGATTGACGCGGACGCAATCAACGCGCTGAACGCAATCCATCCGATGATCACAGTCGCCACGGTGCCGCAGCAGCACCGGATGGAGCAGGGCGGAATGGTCGCGACCGTGAAGATCATTTCCTATGCGGTACCCAAAGACGCATTGGCGCGAACGTTGGAGGTCGGCAAGGCCGCGCTAAGGGTGGCGGTGGCCAGTATGGAGCGTGTCAGTTTTATCGAGACGACGCTCGCCAATCCGATGTCGTCCAAAGGGGCCAACGCGATCCGCGACAGGGTGGAGGCCCTCGGCGCCCGAATGGATGAGCCGGTGCGATGTGCCCATGATATCTCGGCGCTGTCAGACGCATTGCGGCGGGCGACGGGGGATATGGTATTGATCCTGACCGCCTCGGCCACTTCCGACCTGCGAGACATCGCACCTGAGGCGGTGCGGACGGCGGGGGGGAAAGTGGCGCATTTCGGGATGCCCGTGGACCCCGGCAATCTGTTATTCCTCGGCGATCTAGCGGGCAAGCCTGTGATCGGCCTGCCTGGATGCGCCCGATCGCCGGCGTTAAACGGGGCCGATTGGGTGTTGGAGCGTTTGATTTGCGGTATCCCCGTGACGGCTAAAGACATTATGGGAATGGGGGTCGGTGGTCTGTTGAAAGAAATCCCCTCGAGGCCACAGCCACGCGACCCGAAACGCACCTGACAAAGAAAAAGCCCCGAGGGCCGTTCGGGCATCGGGGCTTTTCAAATTGGGGCAGACAGGACGGTGTTACGTCTTCAGCGGGCCGATCAACATGATCATCTGGCGGCCTTCCATCTTGGGGAAGTTCTCGACCTTGCCGTGGCCTTCGATGTCGTCAGCGACTCGTTCCAGCAGCTCACGGCCAAGATTAAGGTGCGCCATCTCGCGACCACGAAAGCGCAGGGTGACCTTCACCTTGTCGCCGTTCTCTAGGAACTTGAACACGTTGCGCATTTTCACGTCGTAATCATTGGTGTCAGTGTTCGGGCGGAACTTGACCTCTTTGATCTCGATGATCTTTTGCTTCTTGCGGGCCTCGGCCTCTTTCTTCTGGGTTTCGTACTTGTACTTGCCGAAATCCATGATCTTGCAAACAGGCGGGCTGGCGTTTGGCGAAATCTCGACGAGGTCAAGCCCGGCTTCTTCTGCCATGGCCATTGCTCGGGCGGGCGTGACTACGCCCACGTTTTCGCCTTCTGCGCCAATAAGGCGAATTTCATCAGAGCGGATGCGGTCGTTGACGCGCGGTCCGGTTTCACGCACGGGTGGCGCATTGTGTGGTCTGCGGGCTATGGCCTGAAGTCCTTCTTTGGTTTCAATTGTTTCGAGACATCAAAATAGAGGGGCGCGGCCCGTCCTACAAGTCGGTTTTCCGCCCATTTGGGCCAGACGGGGAAAAACTATGGCGAAATCCCGTTGTAAACGGCATTCCTATGCCATAGCTCGTCGCTGCAGGCGGGGGAATCCCTGCGAAACCAAAGGGACTATTAGAATTATGCAACGTGGAATTATCATCATCGTCGTGCTCGCACTGATTGGTGTGGGCGGTTATGTTTGGATGAACAAAGATGGCGACGCCATGGACGCTGTAAAAGAAGCGACCGGCGACGCGACATCCGCAGTTGAGGGGGCCGTTGATGCGACCACCGAAGCTGCGTCCGATGCTGCAGAAGCCACAACCGAAGCTGTGACCGAAACCGTTGAAGGCGCAACAGAAGCCGCAGCCGAAGCTGCAGACGCCGTAGAGGGTGCTGTTGAAGGCGCCGTCGAAGGGGCATCAGAAGCTGCGTCCGATGCATTAAACGCCGTTGAAGGCGCGGCTGAAGAAGCCGCCGACGCTGCGTCCGACGCGGTTGATGCTGTGACCGAGACGGCTGGTGAAGCTGTCGACGCCACAACGGATGCGGCCAATGATGCCGCTGACGCTGTGACCGACACAGCTTCGGACGCAACCGAAGCGACGACTGATGCTGCTTCCGATGCAACGGATGCTGCTTCTGACGCTGTCGACGCCACAACGGAAGCTGCGACTGATGCCGCGAACTCCGTTGGAGAAGCCGCGACCGAGGCGACCGAAGCTGCAACTGATACAGCAACCGATGCTGCGAACGCCACAACGGAAGCTGCAACCGACGCTGCGAACGCAACAACAGATGCTGCGAACGCTACTACTGACGCTGCGACCGACACGGCAGCCGACGCTGCGACCGCAACCACAGAAGCTGCGGACGCTGCAGCCGACGCAGCAACGCCGGAGGCACTGACCATGGAAGGGTTCGACTACGACAAAGTCGTCGAAATGGTTGAGAACGCTGATTTGAACCCGCTGGCAAAAACGACGCTGAAAACCAGCCTTGAGCAAGCCCGCGACAATCCCGATAGGTTGTCCAGCATTCTGGAAGAGCTTAGAGCAGCGTTGGGGCAATAAGCCCTATCACTCTCACCGGTTCCCCGTGGGGAACCTGGCGGTGACAAAATAACGCCGCGTCGGATATCCCGGCGCGGCGTTTTGAATTTTCGAGGGTGTCTTAAGTCTCAGCCCACAAAGGCTTTTTCGACCACGTAATGCTTGGGATCGCTATTGGCACCTTCTTCCAGACCGAACCCTTCGAAGATTTCCTTGAGGTCCATATTCAGGCCAATGGAGCCACAGACCATCGCGCGGTCAGTCTCGGGTGCCATGGGGGGTACGCCCAGCTCCTCGAACAGCTCACCCGAGCGCAGCTTGTCCGTAACGCGGCCCATCTTCGGGCTCTGTTCGCGCGTGGTTGTCGGGTAATAGACCAGCTTCTTGAGGTTTTCCTCGCCGATCAATTCACCCAGCAACTCGTCTGTGCGGATTTCCTCGATCAACTGGCGGCCATATTCCAACTCTGCAACTTCGCGGCAGGTATGGGTGATGATGACCTCGTCATAGTCCTCGTAGGTTTGCGGGTCGCGCAGCAAGGACGCGAAAGGCGCAAATCCGGTGCCGGTGGCAAAGAACCACAACCGTTTGCCCGGGAGCAAAGCGTCATGGACCAGCGTGCCAACGGGTTTGGGGCGCAGGATAATCTCGTCACCCACTTTGATGTGTTGCAGCTTAGAGGTCAGCGGGCCGTCCTGCACCTTGATCGAATAGAACTCCAACTCCTCGTCCCAGCTGGGGGAGGCGATGGAATAGGCACGCAGCAGCGGCTTTTGCTTGCCGGTGTCGGGGTTCGGGTCACCCATTAGGCCGATCATCACGAACTCGCCGGAGCGGAAGCGCAAAGACGCAGGGCGCGTCACGCGAAAAGAGAACAGGCGGTCGGTCCAATGCTTCACCTCAGTGACGGTTTGGGCGTCGGGAAGGGTGGGGACGGCTTTTACGGGTGCGTTCATAGCGGTAACTTCATTCATGGCAATTATCCGGAGAGGCATCTTCCCTCTCCGGCCCTTCTACTGCTCTTGGAGCGATTGTTAAATGGGACGATCAGCCGCGCAGGCGGGCTTGGTAATTATGGGCGGCCCAATCGGCCCGCGCGAGCCATTGATCCTCGGGTTGGCGCGCTGCGAGATCGTCGTCGATTTCGACCTCGTCGAAGCCGGACCGACGGGCCATCGCATACTGGTCTGCAATGACATGTCCCCGTGCGCGCAGACGTCCGTTGAACCCCATCAGGCGCAAGCGGCGCGCGATGCTGAAACCGCGACCGTCGGCTGAACTTGGAAAATCAACGCGGATCATTTCTATTTTGCTCAAACGGTTGGCAATCCCCGCTGGGTCGGCATCGGACGGGATGTCGATGCAACACGGCGTGTCATTGGCAGGCAGATCGGCCAAATCTGTGAAGCCTCGGTTCCACGTATCGGGGACGAAACCGGTGTCTGTGATGATAACACTCATGCTGCGTTCTCCCGTCTGATGACTTTGCCATCCACAATGTGAATGCCGCATTCTGATTTTTCCATACCCCGCCAGCGGCCTGCGCGCGGGTCTTCCCCTGCGGCGACCTTGGTGGTGCACGGCGTGCAGCCGATGGAAGTGAAGCCGCGCGCCACCAATGGATGGCGGGGCAGGTCGTGTTTGTCCAAATAGCTGGCGATTTGAGTCGTATCCCAGCTGGCCAGTGGGTTCACCTTGATTTTGCGATCCTGCTTTTCATAGAGCGGGAGCTGTGCACGTGCGCCACCATGCGCCCGCTTGCGACCGGTGATCCAGCCGTCAAATTCTGCCAGCGCCTCTTCTAACGGCTGGGTTTTGCGCAGGGAACAGCAGGCATCAGGGTCGATGGTGTGCAAAATGCTGTCGACGTCGCTCTCCAGCAGTTTTGCGCGTGACGGGCGGATGACCCGTACATCGGTGAGCCCCAAAAGCTCCGCGACTTCGCGCTGATAGGTCAGCGTCTCCGGAAACAGCATTTCGGTGTCCAGAAACAGGATGGGCGTGTCCGGTGCGATCTGGCTGACCATGTGCAACAGCACAACGCTTTCCGCGCCGAAGCTGGAAACCATGGCAACGCGCCCGATTTGCACATCATCCAAAGCATGTTTCAAGATCGTCTCAGCGCCGCTTTTGCGGTGCAGGATGTTACGACGTTCGGCGAGTTCCTTAAGCGGCATCGGCTTTGACCTCCGGATACAGGGCGGCTTTGAACGGCGCGAGGCCGAGGCGGCGATAGGCGTCGATGAAGCGTTCGTTTTCATCCTCACGGTTTTCCAAATAGGCACCGACCAGACGTTCAATCGCAGGTACGATTTCGTCATAGGCAAAGCCCGGTCCGGCGCGTTCCCCTACGGCCGCGGTCTCGGTGTGGTCGCCGCCCAGCGTGATCTGGTAGTTCTCCACGCCCGCACGGTCCAAACCAAGGATGCCGATATGACCCACATGGTGGTGCCCACAGGCGTTGATGCAGCCCGAAATTTTGATCTTCAGATCCCCGATTTCATGCTCCAGCTTTAACTCGTCAAACCGTGTCGCGATTTGCTGCGCCACGGGGATCGAGCGGGCCGTTGCCAGCGCGCAGTAATCCATGCCGGGGCAGGCGATGATGTCGGAGATTTTGCCGATATTCGCGGTCGCCAGATCAACGGCCTTCAAGCGGGCGTGGATCGCAGGAAGGTGCGATTTGTGCACGTGGGGCAGGATAACATTCTGCTCATGGCTGATACGAAGTTCGTTATGTGCAAATTCGCGCGCGATCGCAGCCATCTCGCGCATCTGCGCGGAGGTTGCATCACCCGGTGTTGCACCGTGTTTTTTGATCGAGATCGACACGATGGAATAGTCGTCATTTTTATGTGCCGTCAGATTGGTATCCGCCCAAGACCGGAACACCGGATCGCTGTGATAAGCGTCCTTGAACACCGCGACAGAACCGGTCTTGAACTCGGGCAAGGCGAACTGTGCCTCGATGTCTTTGAGCATCTTCTGATCAACGCCACCGAACTGAGGTTTCAGTAGGGCAAAACGCTCTTCCACCAAATCACGAATGGTCTCGATGCCGTTCTCATGAACGGTGATCTTGATGCGAGCTTTGTACTTGTTATCGCGGCGACCCAGCAGGTTGTAGACGCTGACGATGGCCTCGCAATAGGGCAGCAAATCCGCCTTCGGCAAAAATTCGCGAAGCACTTTGCCGATCATCGGCGTGCGACCCAAGCCGCCGCCTACGATGATCTGGTAGCCTTCTGCACCATCACGAGTCAGCAAGCGAATGCCGATGTCATGGGCCTTGATCACGGCGCGGTCATTCGCAGAGCCGGTCACGGCCAACTTGAACTTGCGGGGCAGGAACTGGAATTCGGGATGGTCGGTGGACCATTGGCGCAGCAGTTCCGCCGTCGGGCGCGGGTCCGCAACCTCGTCTTTCGCAGCCCCTGCAAAATGGTCGGCGGTGACGTTGCGGATCGTGTTGCCGGAGGTCTGGATGGCATGCATGCCAACCTCGCCCAAGACGTCCAGCATATCCGGCACGTCCTTCAGTTTGGGCCAGTTGTACTGGATATTCTGGCGCGTGGTGAAGTGGCCATAGCCCTTGTCCCATTTGTCTGCGATGTCGGCCAATACGTCCATCTGGCCGCCATTCAGAGTGCCGTAAGGAATGGCCACGCGCAGCATGTAGGCGTGCAATTGCAGATACAAACCATTCATCAAACGCAGCGGCTTGAACTCATCCTCGGTCAGGGATCCGTCAATGCGGCGTTCCACCTGAGCGCGGAATTGTGCGTTGCGTTCCGCGAGGAAATCGCGGTCGAAGTCATTGTATTGATACATTAAACCAGCTCCGACTGTTTGCCGTGGTTGTAATTGGATGGGCCGCGGGTGCGGAACTCTTCGCGAAAATGTGTGGGCTGCGGGATGCCGTCTTCCAGCGCCACGTCGATCAGGTAGACGCCGACGACCACATCGGGCTGCGAGCTGCCGTCCAGCAAGCGCAGGTCGCCATGAGCCGCGTCCTCGATCACTTCGGCGTCTGACAGATTCCGCGACCATTGATCGTCAGCAGTCAGATAAACCACGTCACCTTCCAGCAGGGCATTGGCGGTGACGACTTTCGGGGTAAAGGGCTTGCTCATATCGCAGCCTCCAATTCGTGTTGCTGTGCGGCGTTGAGTGCCGCGCGGGGGGCGAGGCCAAGGAAGACCAGCGCAGGGCCGGTCAGGTTGGCTTGGGTTAGGGTTGGCTCCAGCTCGCCCAAGGTGGTGGCGAGGATGCGTTGGTCAGGGCGGGACGCGTTCTCGATCACCGTCACCTGCGTCAGTGCGTCTGCGCCGTGCATCAACAGACGGCCTTGGATGAAGCGGGCGGATTTTTTGCCCATGTAAATCGCAGCGACTTCGCCTGCGCGGGCGAGGGTCTTCCAGTCGTGATCGGCAAAGCCTTTGGTGTCATGGCCCGTGATGAAGCGCACACCAGAGTTGCGACCGCGTTTGGTGAAGCTTTGGCCGAGGGCCGCAACCGCCGCAGAGGCAGAGGTGATGCCGGGCACGATACTCCACGCGACGCCGGACGCGTCGCAGGCTTCGATTTCCTCGTCGAGGCGTCCGAAGACGGTCGGATCACCGGACTTCAGGCGCACCACATGCGCACCATTGCGGGCGTGGCTGACGATCATCTCGTTGATCGCGTCTTGCGTGACTGACGGGCCGAAGCCTTCCTTGCCAGCGGACAGCATAATGGCCTCGCGGCGGGCCAATTCCAGAATTTCAGGGGCGACAAGGCGGTCATAGATCACCACGTCGGCCTCATCCAAAGCCTTGCGGGCCTTCAATGTCATTAGTTCTGGGTCCCCGGGGCCTGCACCGACCAGATCAACACGTCCCTCTTTCGCGTGTGCGGACAGGTGTTTGTCGAGCAACGCGTCCAACGTGGTTTTGGCATCTTCGCTGGTCGCGATGTCTTTGGCGTAATACTCGGCCCAGAACTCGCGGCGCTTGACGCCGAAGGGCAGGGCTTCGGCCTTGGTGCGAAAGGCTTTACCGATCCGCGCCATAAGACCCAGCCGTGGGGACAACCGCTCTTCGATGTCTTTCTTGATTGCACGCGCCAGCACAGGGGCAGCACCTTCGGTGCCGATTGCCACGACCACAGGATCGCGATCAACCATGGCGGGCGTAATGAACTGGCTGTCCTCTAAGTTGTCGACGATGTTCACCAACGCGCCTTCGCGATTTGCTATGTCAGCAACGCGGGCGTCTTCGGTATCATCCTCATTCGCCGCATAGAATAGGCGGGCGCACAGGGCGTCGCCTACTTCCATTGGGCGTGCGATCAGGGTCAAACGGCCCTCGGCGGCCCAAGATACGATCTCGGGGGCGGGATCGCTGGCGACCACGGTCAAGTTGGCTTCTGTCTTGAGAAGCAGGCGCAGCTTGGCGAGTGCGGCCTCGCCTCCGCCGGAGACGACGACGCGACGACCCTCGAGGGAAATAAAAATCGGAAAGTGCTTCATCTGAGGCGTCCTTCGTTGCTTGCTCCCATATTTAGAAAAATTTCCTAATAATGCCTACCCATACAGCACAATAAGGAATAATGTTCGTTTTTAGGTGAATTGGGGAACGTATGTTTCGCAACGAAAGGAAAACGGGAATGGCAGCACAGATAGATGCAATGGACCGGAACATACTCGCGCAACTGCAAGAGGATGCTTCACAGAGTCTTGATGAAATTGCCCGAAAAACAGGCTCTTCCAAGACGCCTGTATGGAACAGAATCAAGAAGTTGCGGGCGGCGGGGGTGATCAAGCAGGACACCGTTGTGCTTGATCCGGAAAAGCTGGGGTTGGAGGCGTGTTTCTTTGTGCTGATCCGCACGTCGGAGCATGAAAGCGATTGGCAGGAGAAGTTCCTGCACGCGCTTCAGGCGAGACCCGAGGTGCTGGAAGCGCATCGGCTTGCAGGTGACATCGACTACATCCTGAAGGTGAGGGTGGCTAACGCGCGCGCCTATGATGTGTTTTATCAGGCCTTGATTTCGGAAGTGCGGATATTCAACGTCACAGCATTGCTGTCGATGGAGGAAATCAAGTCAACGACGGCGCTTCCTTTGTGATGCAATGCAGCGGCCCATAAGGCCGCCGCCGCATTTTATTTCGACATAGCGTCAAGCACACGCACCCAAGACCGGATGCCCTTGTGGAAGCTCGACAAGTCGTATTTTTCGTTGGGGGAGTGGATCTGGTCGTCATCCTTGCCAAAGCCGATCAGCATGGCATCCATGCCCAGAATGTCCTTGAAGTGACCTGCAATCGGGATCGAGCCACCACAGCCGACAAAGGTCGCAGGGTTCGGCCATTCGTCCGACAAGGCGGCACGAGCTTGTTCGAAAGCAGGGTGATCGGTCGACATCTCGGATGCCGATCCTGCGCCATGGCCTTTGAACTCAACGGTGCAATCTTCGGGCAGCTGCGCTTGTACGAAGGCGCGGAAGCTTTCGCGTAGCTTTAGCGGGTCTTGACCCGGCACCAGACGGAAGGAGATTTTCGCACTAGCCTTTGATGGCAGCACGGTTTTGAACCCGTCGCCCTGATACCCACCGGAAATCCCGTTTACCTCGCAGGTGGGCCGCGACCAGATCATTTCCAGCCCGGTGCGACCGTCCTCGCCCGCAGGTACGCCAAGGCCGACTTCGCCCAGAAATTCGCTGTTGTCGAAGCCCAGATCGTTCCATTGTTGAGCGATGTCGGCGGGAAGTTCCTCCACCCCGTCATAGAAATCAGGCACCATGATGCGGCCGGAGGCGTCGTGCAGGCTCGCGATGATCTTGGCCAATACGCGGATCGGATTGCGCGCGATGCCGCCATACATGCCGGAATGCAGGTCTTTGCTGGGGCCGGTGATCGTGAGTTCCTCGCCGAGCAAACCACGCAACCGTGTGACGATCGCAGGGGTGCTGTCTCCGAACAGGCCGGTATCGCAAATCAACGCGATGTCGGCTTTCAACTCGTCCGCGTTTTCTTGCATGAAGGGTACGAGGGAGGGTGAGCCGCTTTCCTCTTCGCCCTCAAAGAACAGCGAGATTTTTGCTGGAAGCGCGCCGTGAACGACTTTCCAAGCGCGGCAGGCTTCGACAAAGGTCATCAGCTGCCCCTTGTCATCGGAGGAGCCACGGCCACGGATGACGGGACCATTGTCGGTGTCTTCCAGTCGCGGCTCGAATGGCGGATTGTTCCAGAGCGACAGTGGATCAACGGGCTGCACGTCATAATGGCCGTAGAACATCACATGCGGGCCTTCGCCCTCGGCATGCGCGACGACCATCGGATGGCCCGGAGTTGGGCGTTTGGAGACGTCAAAGCCGATGCTTTGCAAGTCGTCCACCAACCAGTCGGCAGCGGCGTCACAATCCCCCTTGTAAGCAGGATCCGTCGAAATCGACGGTATGCGAAGAAGTTCCAGTAGTCTGGCGACGGCGGATTCCAGATCCCCGTCGACCTGATTCAATACAGCGTCAAGTGTCATGTTCCTCAGCCCCCATGCCGAAATATTTGGCCATAAGGTTAACAGTCACGACCGTGCTGTCCAGCACCAAGGGCCGGTTTTCGCGAGTATCGAAACAATAGCAATTCCCCCTTGAGACTAGGGTCAATTTCGCGCGTAATGTCGGTTAACAATGATCTATATGTTGAGGTATTTTCCATGGTTTCCACTCTACGTAGCGTAGCGGTAGCAATTATTCTGGCTGAATCGGCGACAAGCGTGGCCGCTGAGTCGCTTTCATACAAGGACGCCCGGCGGGCTTTGCCGAAGGGAAACCGCACCGTGGCCGAACTACCTGACACCTCCTTTTTGGACGAGAAGCAGCAAGCAATCGTGTTGTCGCTCAAAGATACCATTCCTTACTTCGGCGCGCTGGCGCTGACCCCGGATGAGGGGCTGTTTGTCGATTGGTTGAATGCCTCGGCGCAACATCACTCAATTGATGCTGCACGCGCGGCAGCGCTCAAACATTGCGAGGCCAACCGGAAGAAATCATCGGCCAAATGTGTCGTGGTTCTCGAGGTGTCACCTAAGGGTGCGAAACCTGATGCGCCCCTGAGCCTGTCCGCCGAGGCCGCAGATGCGCTAAGGGGGGAGTATCGTAAATTGAAGGCACCCAAAGCCTTTGCCATTTCCCCAAGTCAGGGCACCTTTGGCTTTGCTGGCGGGGACGGCGCGAGGGCACTGTCAGCTTGTGCCAAGTCGGGTGGCGGGGCGAAAGATTGCACCGTGGTGGTGGCGGATTGACCGGCCCACCCCCTGACTTTTTCGTGGGGTGGCAAAATGTAGCCTATTCTAGGATGCCAAAATTCGTTAAACGCGGTAGAACTGTTCTAATGCCACAGCAAAAAGGCTGCCAAACCTGTGACTTATGACTCTGCGCTCGACACCGCCTTGCAACGCTTGCACGACGAAGGCCGCTACCGGACCTTTATTGATGTGGAGCGCGCGCGCGGCAACTTCCCTCATGCGGTTTGGACCAAGCCTGATGGAACGACGCAAGACGTGACGATCTGGTGCGGCAACGACTATCTGGGTATGGGCCAACACCCTGTAGTGCTGGCGGCGATGCACGAGGCGCTGGATGCCACTGGTGCGGGCTCTGGCGGGACACGCAATATCTCGGGCACGACCGTGTATCACAAGCGTTTGGAGGCCGAACTGGCCGACCTGCATGGCAAGGAAGAGGCGCTGTTGTTTACCTCTGCCTATATTGCCAATGATGCCACTCTGTCGACTTTGCCTAAACTTTTTCCCGGATTGGTAATCCTCAGCGACAATCTCAACCACGCGTCTATGATTGAAGGCATTCGTCGCAACGGCGGTGCGAAGCGTATTTTCAAGCATAATGACCTGGACGACCTGCGCGCCCAGCTGGAAGCTGTTCCCGCGAACCTGCCGAAGCTTGTCGCCTTTGAGAGCATCTATTCGATGGATGGTGACTTCGCGCCAATCGAAGCAATTCTGGATCTGGCTGATGAATACAATGCGCTGACCTATATCGACGAGGTCCACGCCGTTGGCATGTACGGCCCCCGCGGTGGCGGTGTGGCTGAACGGGACGGGTTGATGAGCCGTATCGACATCATCAACGGCACCCTTGCCAAGGCCTATGGCGTGATGGGCGGGTATATCGCGGCATCCGCGAAAATGTGTGATGCGATAAGGTCTTACGCGCCGGGGTTCATCTTCACGACGTCGCTTCCTCCTGCCGTTGCGGCCGGTGCCGCAGCGTCGGTCGCGCATTTGAAAACCGACACGACATTGCGCAAGCAACACCAAGACGGGGCGGCTGCGTTGAAGCTGCGCTTGAAGGGGTTGGGCTTACCACTCATCGACCACGGCTCGCACATCGTGCCTGTCCATGTCGGCGATCCGGTGAAGTGCAAAATGATTTCTGATCGGCTGCTTGATGACCACGGCATCTATGTCCAGCCGATCAACTTCCCGACGGTCCCGCGCGGGACAGAGCGACTGCGGTTCACCCCGTCTCCGGTTCATGGCCCAAAACAGGTTGATGCGCTGGTTCATGCGCTGGACGAATTGTGGTCCCATTGTGCGCTGAATCGCGCCGAGATGGCGGGTTAGCCGCTTTTCTGCACTGCAACACGCGGGTGTGATGTGCTACGGTTCTTGCAATGCGGCGGCGTGGGGACGAATCGATGCCGCATTTTGGGATAACGGATAAAAGCGGGCAGACGCGGATGTTGGGGCGAAACAAACAGCCCAAATCGGAAAAGACCGAGGAGACTCGGGGTTTCGACGCGTTTGAAATGCGCCTCGGCGACATGATGCGCGGCGAGCGTGCGACCTTAGGCAAATCCTTGCTCGACGTGCAACGCGAGCTGAAAATCAAAGCCACCTACATCGCTGCCGTCGAAAATTCTGATCCATCAGTTTTCGAAACACCTGGCTTTATTGCCGGATATGTCCGCTCATATGCGCGTTACTTGGGGATGGACCCTGATTGGGCATTTGAGCGGTTCTGCAAAGAAAGCGGATTTGCTGGTGTCGAAGGGTTGTCGGGAACATCCGCATCTTCGCGTAAAGAGAACAAGACCCGCGTGAAAGCGGTGGGGGAAGAGGCGATAATCCGCCCCGTTGCCCCCTATGCACCTTCGGGTGAAAGCATTTTCTCCAAGATCGAACCGGGTGCCATCGGCTCCATCGCGGTGCTGTTTGGTCTGATCGGGCTGATTGGCTATGGCGGTTATTCGGTGCTTCAGGAAATCCAGCGTGTGGAATTCGCGCCTGTGGATCAATCCCCGAGCCTGTCGACGGATGTCGCATCGCTCTCCACGACGCTCCCTCAAACGGAAGTTGCGACGGGTTTCGTAGCCCCTGCACCAGATGCGCTTGACCGTCTGTACCGCCCGCAAGCTCTTGAGGCTCCGGTGTTGACGGCACGTGATGGTCCCATCGCCGCGCTGGACCCGAATTCCAACGGGGCATTTGTGGTTGAAGACGATCCACGATTTGCGTCGTCCGCCCTAAGCCGCACTGCCAACGACGCGCCAGCGCTCGCCACGCCACAGGTTCTGGCTGAAAACGCCGAGGATGTAGTTTTATTCGCAACCCGTCCAGCATGGGTGCGCATCTCCAACGCGGACGGATCGGTGCTGTTCGAGAAAATCCTCGACGCGGGCGAAACGTATGTCTTGCCACAAACCGACGAGCAGCCAACTTTGCGCGCGGGCAACTCCGGATCGTTGTTCTTCAATATCAAGGGCCAAACCTACGGCCCCGCTGGTCCCGGCACCTCTGTGGCGAAGAATGTACCGCTTGGGGTTGATGTCATAACCGAGAATTATGCCGTGGCCGACACCACTGACGCCTTGTTGTCAGAGGTCCTGACTGCGATGGCGACGACACCAATTGTGATCGACCCGAACGCCCCCGCGACCGAATAGTCACCGGATAATTCCGGACGACACGTTGCGACCCTCATCGGTGGGGGCTATATCACCAAAGAACAGCAGCAATCGCACAAGGCTAGTAGGCCCATGTCCTCCCTCCATTCCATACGCCCGTGGCGTCAGATCGACCGCCGCAAATCCCGCCAAATTATGGTCGGCAATGTGCCGGTCGGGGGGGATGCGCCGATCACGGTGCAAACCATGACCAACACCGACAGCTCCGACGTAGCAGCGACTGTTGCGCAGGTGCAGGCATGTGCTGAGGCAGGGGCGGACATCGTGCGTGTATCCACGCCCGATGAAAGCTCCACCAAGGCCCTGCGAGAGGTGGTCAAGGAAAGCCCCGTGCCGATCGTGGCCGACATCCATTTCCACTATAAGCGCGCCATTGAGGCCGCCGAGGCTGGCGCGGCTTGCCTGCGGATCAATCCCGGCAATATCGGCGATGCGACGCGTGTGCGCGAGGTGATCAAGGCCGCGAAAGACCACGGATGCTCCATCCGGATCGGGGTGAATGCAGGCTCTTTGGAGAAACATCTCCTTGATAAATATGCCGAACCTTGCCCTGAGGCTATGATCGAAAGCGGGATGGATCATATCCGCATCCTGCAAGACAACGATTTTCACGAATTTAAAATCAGCTGCAAAGCCTCCGACGTCTTTCTTGCCGCTGCCGCCTATCAAGGGTTGGCGGAGATCACGGATGCACCTATCCATCTGGGAATTACCGAGGCCGGCGGACTGACTTCCGGCACCATAAAATCCGCCATTGGCTTGGGCAACCTGCTGTGGAGCGGTATCGGTGACACCATTCGGGTATCTTTGTCAGCTGACCCTGTCGAGGAAGTCAAAGTCGGCTACGAAATTCTCAAATCACTGGGCCTGCGCCATCGCGGCGTTAACATCATTTCCTGCCCGTCCTGCGCACGGCAAGGTTTCGACGTGATCAAAACGGTTGAGGCACTGGAGAAACGTCTGGAGCACATCAAGACACCGATGAGCCTCAGCATCATCGGCTGCGTGGTCAACGGGCCGGGCGAGGCACTGATGACGGATGTCGGATTCACCGGCGGCGGGGCAGGGTCCGGCATGGTGTATCTCGCGGGCAAGCAAAGCCACAAGCTGAGCAATGACCAGATGGTTGAGCATATCGTCGAGCAAGTTGAAAAGCGCGCAAGCGTGATCGAGGCAGAAATGGCCGCTGAGGCAGCTGAATAAATGCTTAAATATCTAGCTTTCGCACTCATCTTGGCGGTGATCGCCTTGGCTGCAATCGTACGCCTGCGCCCGATCACTCCTGAGACGTGGCATGTCGATCCCGAGACCGTCGCCAGTAAGGAGGAGGCGGGGCACTTTGCAGTTACCAAAGGCGGAGATATCGCACCCTACGTGGTCGAAGGCACCGTATCAGAGGTTGCCGATGCCTTGCAGGTCCGCATTCAGGCGACCCCTGGCACGACGTTGTTGGCGGGCGATTTGAACGATGGTTTTGCCACCTATATCACGCGCTCCAAATTCTGGGGGTTTCCCGACGTCACCAATATCAAGCTGGAACCGATGGGGGACCAAACTGCCGTTCATATGGCTGCGCGACTGGTGTACGGGAAAGCGGATTTCGGAGTGAACGAAGCGCGAGTACGTCATTGGTTGGGGGCGGTGAAAGGTTAACCGTCAGCCCGTCACGCAACTACCGCCGGTTTCACGCCACATCGGCACGTTCAAGGACATCTCGCAGCGGGCCATAAAGACGCGGCCGCCGACGCTCAGGCAGCGGTTTTCGCCCAGTTCGACCCGCGCGCCAGATTTGTCCGTGCAGTAGCATTCCACTGCTTTACCAGAGGGTGATGTCACATCAGCGCTGATTGGTAGGGTCAGCACGGCGAAAGCCAGAGCATATTTCCACATTGCTCAAGATTAGCACACTTGACCCCACACCTCCAAATGTTCATCAACGCCACATGGTTCCATTGGACAGACTTCAGCAAATCACCGAACGGTTTGAGTATCTTGAGGCGCGGCTCGCTTCCGGTGACACGGAAGATTTTGCAGGCATTTCGCGTGAGTATTCGGAGCTTAAGCCTGTCGCAGACGAAGTGGCGGCCTATCGCCAATTAATTACCGATATAGAAGATGCGCGGGCGATGATGAGCGACCCTGAAATGCGCGAACTTGCGCAAGAGGAATTGCCTGCTCTAGAAGCCCGGCTGCCGGAGGCCGAAGACTCGATCAAACTGGCGCTCCTGCCCAAGGATGCCGCCGACGCGCGGCCCGCCATGCTTGAAATTCGCCCTGGAACGGGCGGCGACGAAGCCGCGCTGTTTGCCGGTGACTTGTTAAATATGTATCGCCGCTACGCAGAAGCGCGCGGCTGGACGTTTGATCTGATCGAATACCAAGAAAGCGAGTTGGGCGGCGTTAAGGCAGTCACAGCCCACATCAAAGGGCAAAACGTGTTTGCTCGATTGAAGTTCGAAAGCGGTGTTCACCGAGTGCAACGGGTGCCGGTGACTGAAAGCGGCGGGCGGGTGCACACGTCTGCGGCAACCGTGGCCGTGCTGCCGGAAGCAGAGGAAGTCGATATCGACATTCCCGCCAGCGACCTCCGGCTCGACACCATGCGCGCGTCTGGGGCAGGTGGCCAGCACGTCAACACCACAGACTCTGCTGTGCGCATCACCCACATCCCGACGGGGATTATCGTCGTCAGTGCCGAGAAGTCGCAACACCGTAACCGCGAGATTGCCATGCAGGTCATGCGCACGCGCCTGTATGATCTGGAGCGTCAGAAGCTGGATGACGAACGCTCTGCCACGCGCAAAAGCCAGATAGGCACCGGTGACCGCTCGGAGCGCATCCGCACCTATAACTTCCCGCAAGGCCGTATGTCAGATCACCGTATCAACCTGACGCTGTATAAACTTGACCAGATCATGCAGGGCGATCTGGACGAGGTTATCGACGCACTCACAGCTGACGCGCAGGCACAGATGCTGGCCGAACAGGGGCTATGAGTGACGCGCTGTCTTCGGCCATCGTGCGCTTGCATGAGGCCTGCATTCCCGATCCATCCAATGAAGCACGCCGTCTCGAGGCGCTGGCTGCTGAACAAAACGTGGACCTCGCTGAACTTGTCGCGCGTCGTGTGACCCATGAGCCGTTTTCGCATATAGCCGGACGCCGCGCGTTCTGGACCCATGAGTTCTTCGTTTCCAGCGCAGTTCTCGACCCGCGCCCTGACACCGAAACACTGGTGGAAGCTGCGTTAACACTGCCTTTCGATACCGTGCTGGATCTGGGTACGGGGTCGGGCTGTATCTTGTGTTCTTTACTGGCGGAGCGTCTTTCGACGACCGGTACGGGTACGGATATCTCGCCGGATGCCCTCGAAGTGGCACGACGCAACGCGGCGCTGACTGGCACGCAAGCGCGCGCGTCATTCATCGAAAGCAACTGGTTCGAGGAGGTGGAGGGGCGCTTTGATCTCATTGTCTCCAACCCGCCCTATATCACCGAGGCTGCCTATCGCGACCTGCATCCAACGGTCCACCGGTTCGAGCCGCGCATCGCTTTGACACCGGGCGGGGACGGGTTGGACCCATACCGTGTCATAGCGGCAGAAGGCGCCAAGTTTCTTAGCGAAGATGGCTTTGTGCTGGTGGAGATCGGCTATGATCAGGGAGCAAGTGTGCTGTCTCTTTTCAAACAACACGGCTGGCGCGACGTCGCTTGCATCCCCGACCTCAACAGCAAAGATCGTGTGATCCGCGCAAAAGCACCGGAATAGCTGATAAACAGGCAATTTCCCGCGTTACATAGCAGAATCAGCTTGCAAATGACCTGCTTGGCTGCTTTTGTCTTTTGCAGTAGGTCGCAGGCGTTTTAAGCGCCTCCTACGCTTAAGCCCAAAATAAGGTCTCGATTCTAACGTCATGGGGACGCCGCCAGCTTGGAAGCGGATAGGATCGAAAAACAGGACCAAAGCTCAAACGGCTGGAACCCAAAACACATGAGATCATCGAAGTCCCGCTCGCGCGGAAAGAGCCGCAATAACAACAACAACCGATCTGGCGTTAATGTCGTCAACCGGGTGTTCGACAGCTCTGGCCCTGAAGGTAAAGTGCGCGGCACCCCGCAGCAAATTATTGAGAAATACCAGCAGTTGCACCGTGATGCGCAGCTGTCGAATGACCGCGTTGCCGCTGAAAACTTCTCGCAACACGCAGAACACTATGCGCGGATGCTTGGCGAAGCGATGAAAGAGCAAGAGGCCCGCCGCGAGGCGCAAGAAGCACAGCAACAGGCGCAGCGTGAGCAGCAGCAAAAGCGCGACCAAAACCAGAATCAGAATCAGAATCGTGACCAGCCTCAAAACCAGAGCCGTGACCAATCGCGCGATCGCAGCGAAGACCAGCAGCCGGATGTTCGGGTCGATGATATGTCACCTGCAGCACTTGCCGCAGCGGCAGAGGCTCGTGCAGGCGGTGGCAATCAACCTGATGTGATCGACCTTTCCGGTGATGCCGATTCCAGTGAAAGCGGCTTGGTCGAGACGGCTGAAGCCGCGCCAAAGCCAGCCCGCAAGCCTCGGACACGCAAGCCCAAAGCCAAGCCGACCGAAGCTTCGACGGATGAAACACCCGCAGCTGAGTAATCAGCTGCGGGCGATTTCGCGTGCTAATGCGCAGAACGCTTCCAAAGAAACCTGTTCCGCCCGCTCTGTCGGCGGAATGCCTGCGGCCCGAAGATGGTCTTCAATCTCTGGTCCCATGACTTTCAACGCGGCACGTAGCATTTTGCGACGTTGATTGAACGCAGCTCCGACCACTCTCGATAACACCGCGGCATCTGCTTCAAACCGTGGTTTTTCGAGCGCGGTTAAATGGACCACAGCCGAATGCACCTTTGGTGCTGGCACAAACGCCTCAGGGGGCAATTCCATCACAATACGGGCGTCCGCCCGCCACTGGGCCAGCAGCGCCAACCGCCCGTATTTTTTGCTTCCGGGTGCTGCGACGATCCTCTCGGCCACCTCGCGCTGGAACATCAAAGTCAGGCTTTGCCAGAAGGGCGGCCAGTCTTTTGGGGTCAGCCACCGAACTAGCAATTCGGTACCGACATTATAGGGCAGGTTCGCTGCCACGCGGATCGGCGGGGTCAGGTGCTCTAGGGGGTTAATCTCCAGCGCGTCGCCTTCGATTACGTGCAATTGGCCAGGATAGGCGGCGGAAATTTCTGCTAGTGCAGGCAAGCAGCGCGGGTCCTTCTCGACGGCAAGTACGCGCCGCGCCCCTTCAGCCAACAGGCCACGGGTCAAGCCACCGGGCCCCGGACCAACCTCAAGCACATCGCAACCTGTCAGGTCACCCGCTTGGCGTGCGATTTTCGCGGTCAGGTTCAGATCCAGCAGGAAGTTCTGGCCAAGGCTTTTCTTTGCCGACAACTCATGGTCGCGGATCACGTCCGAGAGTGGGGGAAGCCCGTCTATTTGCGCCATGTCATCCTCGCTTGCCCACCATGTCCCACGCCATGCGCAGGGCTGCGATCGTGGAGGTAGGATCGGCCAAGCCTTTGCCCGCAATGTCGAAAGCTGTGCCATGGTCGGGGGAGGTGCGGATAAACGGCAGTCCGAGGGTCACGTTGACCCCGCCCGAAAAGTCGATTGTCTTGATCGGAATCAAGGCTTGGTCGTGGTACATACAGATCGCTGCGTCATATCCAGCACGGGCTTGCGCGTGGAACATCGTATCAGCGCTCATCGGGCCGGACAGGCGCATTCCATTTTGCGACAAGCGTTCCATGAGTGGGGAAATAAGCGTGATCTCTTCGGTTCCCATTGCGCCGCCTTCACCCGCATGAGGGTTCAGTCCTGCAACGGCCAAACGCGGCTCCGCGATCCCGAAGTCGCGGATTAGTGCCGCATGGGTGATGCGAAGTGTGTCTTCCAACAACCCGGCGGTAAGGGCATCGGGAACATCGGCCACGGCGATGTGGATGGTCACCGGAACGACCCGCAAATCGGGACAGGCAAGCATCATCACCACGCGTTCGACACCGGCCAAGGCTGCAAGGTATTCCGTGTGCCCAGGATAGGCAAAATCCGCGCCGTCTTTGAGAGCCTTTTTATGAATTGGCAGAGTACAAAGTCCCGACGCCGCGCCAGAGCGCACCAGTTCGACCCCGCGCGCAATCACGTCAATCACCCCTTGCGCGTTGCGCGGATCGGGAACGCCCGGTGTGGCGTCTCCAGCAAAATCATGGTGCAGCAAGGGCAGGGTGGTCTCTTGGCCAGTGACTTCTGACAGAGACGTCACTTCAAATACGGGCCCTGTGACGTGCCGACGATCGGCAAGAAGCACCATCGGCACTTCGCCACGTACCGCCGCAAAGGCAGTGTGGGCGATCTCAAGGCCAACGCCCGCAGGCTCGCCGCAGCTTACCACGACGGGAGGGTGCTGGCTCATTGCTCGACGATGATAGCGTCGGCGCGCAGTTCTTCAAGAAAGCTGTCCGCATAGGAGGTGATGCGCTGGTTGAACAATTGCTCACGAACGCGGCTGCGTAGGTCGACTTCTTCACCGTTCTCGTCCAGCGGGATATCCAGCGTCCGGCCGCATAGCATCAGGTAAACCAAGAACTGGCCGTTCTGGCGGGTCAGCGCGGTGGAAACTTCATTGCTGTCGAGCTTTGCCAACTCGAGGGCGATGTCTCCGGGCACGTCGGCGGTGGGTAAGACAGTGCGTTCGAAATACTCCGGCGGCAGGTCTTTCGCAGGTGTATAGAGGTCGTCGCAGGTGTCGTAACGCTCTTCAAAGGTTTTGGCTTGCGCCAATGTTTCGGCTGTCCTACCACCTGGGAAAAGTACAGTCGCATATTCCAATGCTTGGGTTTCCGGTGATCCTGCCTCGGTTTCTTCGAGACCGCGCAGTTGGAACACACCGATGGCGTTCCCAAGGTTCAGCGGTTCGCTCACTTCGCCCGGTCCAAGTGTCAGCACGGCGGCACGGATTTGCGGAGGGACATTGCCCAAAGGAAGCCATTCAAGACGCCCGCCACGCCCACGGGTGGGGGAGGCGGAGTAGCGCCGTGCGGCGGCACTGAATGCGCTTTCAGACGAAATAGTCTCTGACAGGCGTTGCGCCAGCGCTTGGTTGCGCTCCGCAGTCTGGGGGGCAAGTGGCAAAACGATTTCGGCCAACAGAACCCGCGCGCCGCCCGTTGTGCCTTGAAGAGCCAACGCGCGGTCGACCTCTGGTTCCGACACTTGGCTACGTGCGCCAAAACGGCCCTGTACCAACTCGCGCCATGCAAGCCCCGCGATCACGAAGTCGCGGAAGGTTTCCGCCGACACGCCGGCTTGGCTCACGGCCTTGATAAACTCATCAGCAGTCAGGTTTGCGCGGGACGCGAACTCTTCCATGCCTTCGACGATTTGTTCTTCTGTCGGGGTAATTCCCGCGCGTCGCGTTTCCATCAGGCGCAATCTGTCATCGATCAGCCCCTTGCGGGCTTCGGTTTTTGCGTTTCCGGGAGCGCGGAGCACATTGAGAAACAGCTCGCGTTGTTGAAGCTCGTAATTCGTGATGACCAGATCGTTCACCGTGATGGCGGTCTGGAACAGCCCTTGCTGCTGCGCACTCGCGGCAGGCGCAAGAAAGGCCAGTGCTGTAAGGGTGAAAGCAAAAATCCGGGTCAGGAGCGCATGTTTCGGCATCATATTATCTGCTCTGTTCTTTATCCGTTGCACTGTCTGGCGAAGCTTCCTCCGCCGATCCCCCGCGCGCCGAAGCCCGCAAGCTGGACCGACAGGCTCAGGTCCGTCGTTGGCGATACACTAGTCGAAGTCGTGAAGCGGCGCGAGACCGAAAGGTCCATTTTTGCGCATTCGTTCTGGTAGCTAATCCCTAGCCCTGCCTCGGTGGTGCGATCATTCACAAAATCGTAGCGTAGCTCGCTGGACAAGGTCCAGTGCCGCGACACGCGGTAAGCACCTTCAAAGGCCAGTTCTGAGGTATCCGTAGGCCGACCCTCAGCCACATCAGCCTCTAACCAAGCAAAGGTCGAGGCCAGTTGGAACGTGTCCGTCGTCCAGCCCATACGCATTTCGTTGCGCGCGAAAGAAAACTGATCGTCAAAGATGGCGCGGTTGATCAGATCAAAGCTCTCGCCGACCTTCAACTGGGCCGCCACAAGCCAGTCGGACTTCGAGCCGGTCAGACCGGTCGAATTGGAAAACTGATTTAGGTCGTCGCGACGCAAGATTCGCCCGACTGTCAGGCCAAGCTTCCATCCGGAATGGCTTTCGCGCGTGTAGGTCAGGCCGAGATTGAGCCGGTTGCCAAGCTCGCGGTTGTCCACACCGGGTGCGCGTGAAAACTCGAAGATGTTTGCCTCGTCGAATTCGACCAGCAGGCTGTCCTCATTGTCGACTTCACCGCTTACACTGTTTTTCGACAAGACCAGTTGAACAACCGGTTCCAGCAGATGGTTGGCACGCGCGCCCTGGCGCAACATCGGCCAGCGCCATTCTACCGCGGCATAAGGTGTGACTTCCACGGTGTCGTCAAAAGCAAGTGTCGGGTTCGCGCGGGGCTGGCGGATTTTGTAGCCGTCGATAAAAATCGCGCCCTCGGCCGCGACCATCATCCCGTTGCTCCATAACCAATCCCTGCGCCATTCGGCCGAGGTGGAAATGCGCACCACATCACGTGATAATCCCGCGCTTGTCGGGTCAGAGTCCGCGCGACGATAATGCCCGTGGGTCTGAGCCGTCAAAGTTGCAATTCCGCCAAGAGACGACGGGGCAAATCGTTTTATGTATGTCGCATCGCCCACAAGTGTCGGCAGGGTGCGGTTGTCATCGCCATCGCGGAGCGATTTGTAGTGGATCAGCTCCGCGCCGATATACTCGTCGCGACTGGCGCGCTCGACCGAGATCGCGCTGTCGAGGATGTCTTTGTCGGAATAGCCGTAAAGCAGCAGGTAGCCTGGGTCTGACACCAGTTCGACATCAAACTTGCCGGTAAAGCCTCGACCCAATGCAAATGTGCCGTCGGCAAACAGGTAGCTGCGCGCGTCAAGGTTGGTCACATTGTCATCGGTCACCGCACCGTTCAGTTCGATTTCGCCTTTCGCGAATTTCTGGCGGTATCGCGCTTCCAGTGTTCTCGCACCTTTGCTGGTCACCCATGGCGTTAAGGTCAGATCGGCATGATCCCCCAGCGTAAAGAAATACGGTGTGCGTAAACCAACACCCAAATCGCCGTTGGAGCGGAGTTCGGGAAACAAAAATCCGTTTGACCGCTTCACAGTCGGGTCAGGCAGACGCAGATAGGGAGTATAGAAAACTGGAACACCAAGGACCCTTAGCGTTGCCTCATCAAAATAGATCTGGCGCTCGGTCGCGTCATGAACAACACGCTTCGAGCGGATTTCCCAAAGTGGCACCGGATCGCTTTCACAGATGTGGCAGCTGGACGCGATGGTTTTGTAAAACTGGGTGTAGCGCCCCTCGGTGCGGCGAATTTCAGCTGCGGCGACCTGAAGCTGCCGCGCGTAAACCACACGGGCGCTTTTCAACACACCGTCCCGCAGGTCACCGGACAATTGCGCGAAGTCGGCGACGATTAGGGTATCTGTTTGGTCGATGATGTAAATCGGGCCTGTGACCACCAAGGTATCGGTTTCGCCATTATACGAAATTGATTGCGCTCGAAGCCGCACCCCGTTTTGCAGGATTTCCACATTTCCGGAGGCGCGCAATTCCTGAGTACCGCTTGCAAAGACGACGCTGTCCGCCACAAGGCTCGCGGTTTCCACGGCTTGCTGCTGTGCAAAGCCGGGGGCTGCGGCGCTTGCAGCCATAAATAAACCAAACAGGGCCGCACGCATGTCAGCCGTCCTCCGTGTGCAACAACAAGCCCAGCGACAGGAAGATTCCTGCAAGCGGCGGGGCCCACGCGGCAACCAGTACCGGAATTTGCCCGTTCTGGCCAAGCACCTGAGCAAAGTTTCGCAAAAAGAAAATGCCAAACCCCATGAGGACCGCGAACAACACCATAAGACCAGTGCGCCCGAAGCGGGTATGACGCATCGTAAAGCCAGCCCCGATCAGCACCATCGCAGCCAACAATACAGGGTTCGCAAGCTCCATATTCAGCCAGACCCGATGTTGCAGGGCAGAGAACCCCGCTCGGTCCAGTTGCCGGATGAACCTTGGCAGGTCCCAGATCGGAATCGACTCCGGACTTCCGAAGCTGTCTCGAATTTGATCACGGGTTAGATCGGATTTCACATTGATCTGCGGGTGAAGCACAGCGCCGGTTTCGGGGTTCTCCAGATCGGAAAAAGTCCACCGTTTTGCCTTGGATAGAACCCAGCTCCCTGGCTCCAGCAGCGCCTCGGCAGCTTCGATGCGATAACTGACCGACCCGTCGCCGTTGAAGCCATAAAAGGTGACCCCGAAAAACCGTGTCCCATCCAGATTGGAGCGCTCTGCGCGGATGACCACCTGACCTCCGGCGCTGGCCTGACGCAGCCACAGACCTTCTTCGGAGACGGAGCTAACCGACCCGCCCGTGTTGGCGTAGCGGCTAGAGACAACTTCGAATTGTTTGGACGTGGCCGCAACAATTGGGTTCAGCACAGCGACACCAAGTGCGCCAAAAACCAGAGATGTCAGAACAGGGGCCGCCAGCGAACGCAGCGCAGAACGCCCCGACGCACGGGTCACAACCAGCTCCGATGTTCGCGCGAGCCCGAGGAAAAGTGTGATGGTTGCAAGCACAACCAACAGCGGAAGCATGCGGTACATGGCAGCGGGGGCGTTGAGCAATGCAAGCTGACCTGCTTCCATGACGCCAACCTGATCACTGTCGAAGCGGCGCATTTGCTCGACTAGATCAATCAACAAAACGATACCGAAAAACACCCCGAACACCAGTGTGAACGACCACGCGAAGCGGCGGGCAAAATAGATATCAAGCCTCATGCCGGTATCCCTTTCGGGGTGCGCCCACGCATGCGTTTCATTGATGTCGAGTAAAGCAAAAGTGCCGAGATCAATGCCCCCACGGCCGGAGCAGCATAGGCCAGCCAGAACAATGCCGCGTCCTTGCGGGCCGCTTCTTCGGCCACGTTGGAAACCATTTGCACCAAAATAATCAGCACAACCGCGATGACGACTTGCCGCCAGACCCCGAAGCGCGAGAAGCCCCCCAGCATCAAAGTGGCAAAGCCCATGAGCGGAACCACAATTGCCAGAAGTGATTTGGCAAAGCGATCATGCGCTTCGAACAAAAAGTCGGGCAAGTCGCCATGGGCCGAGGCCAGATCCGCCTCGGACGGGTTGAGCAACACCGGTGTGGACAATTCTCTGAGGTCGCGATTTCGCGCGCCGCTTGGGCCAATCAAGGCCCCGATATTGTATGCGAAGTCTTCGAAGGCGACGGTGGACAATCGGCCAGTGTCTTTATGAAAGGTTTGGGCCAGCCCGTTGCGCATTACCAGCCTTGGACCGGACACCGCGCGCACCAGAAATGCGCGTTCCGCCGTGTAGGTAACCACCGCCGTCGGATCACGGCTGTCTTCCAAGAACAGCTCGTCAAGTTCGCCCAGTTCCGTAATGTTGCGGATATATACGGCGATATCGGAGGTCGGATGCAGGAACTGGCCTTCTTTCAGGAACTGCGCTGTGATGTCTTTGGATATTTCCTGACTGCGTCCTGCAAGCTCGGTGCGCGCCGCGGGAACAAGAACATGCGCGAGCACCGCGACCAGAACGGCAACCAACACGCCGAAATAAATTACAGGCCGTCCGATCCGCAACGACGAAGCGCCCGCCGTTTGCAAAACCACCATTTCCGAATCCGAGCTGAGGCGATTTGTGACATATACGGCGGCCACGAATGCCGAAATCGGCAGTACAATCAGGATGACATATGGCAAGGTGAGCAAGGTGAACTCCAGAAACACCAATGCGGTCTGGCCATCGCTGATCAGTTGGTCAAACAAGCCAATTGCGCGGTTCACCCAATATACGGATACCAAAACAAGAGAGAAGAAGCCGAACAGGATCAACAATTGCGACAGCATGTATCTGTCGAATCGTGCCAAACTCTGTCCTCCCTAGTTGTTGAGTGACTTTTTAGCGCAAAATCTGGGGGTGGAACAGGGGGTTCTGGTCATTGCTCTCTGCCCGCGCTAGCAATGGGGAAACCCTCCAATATAGGCAGACTCATGACCGCTTTGATCCCAGTAGACTTCGCCGCCACCGACATTGATGCCATCAAGGACATGGAGGGTCGTCTGGCCATTTTCGTGCCCCCAGCGGGCACGCTCGATGCGACGGCCAAACGGGTCAACCGGTTGACCCGCGGCTCGATTGCCCGCGCGGTATCCGGTGATGCGTTTGAAAAGCTGGAAGACGGCGCGGCGATGGTTCTGTCCTATCCGGTGAATATCCCTGCCGAAGCAGTTATCATCGTAAAACTGGCGCGTCGCCCGACCGTGGGCGAGGCCCGCAAAGCGGGAGCTACGCTGGCAAAGCAAGCGGGAACGACCAAGGTCCATGCGTTGTGTGGCAACCTGCGCCGCGCCCACGAGTTGGCTTATGGCATGATCTTGCGCGCTTACGAGTATACCGACCAGAAAACCGCCGAAAAAACCGCCCATGAGGGTGCTTCCTTTGTGGTCAATGCGCCCGACGATGTGAAAGCGGCGTTCGATGGACTGGACGCCTTGGCCGAAGGCGTATTCTTCACCCGTGACTTGGTGAACATGCCCGCAAACGTGCTGACCACGACCGAGTTCGCCAAGCAATTATCTGACCTGAAAGACCTTGGTCTTAAGGTCGAAGTGCTGGAGGAGAAAGACCTCGAGAAACTCGGCATGGGCTCTTTGCTTTGCGTGGGGCAAGGGTCCGACAGCCCGTCGAAGGTTGTTGTCATGGAATGGAACGGCGGCTCAAAAGGGGACAAGCCGTTTGCCTTCGTCGGCAAGGGCGTGGTCTTCGACACGGGCGGCATCTCGCTGAAGCCTGCCGCTGGCATGGAAGATATGACGATGGATATGGGCGGTGCTGGCGTGGTCGCGGGCGTTATGAAAGCGATCGCAAAGCGTAAGGCCAAAGCAAATGTGGTTGGCCTTGTCGGATTGGTCGAAAATATGCCGTCGGGCAATGCCGTTCGTCCCGGTGACGTGGTAACCTCGATGAAAGGCGACACGATAGAGGTGATCAACACCGACGCCGAAGGCCGCTTGGTTCTGGCGGATGTGCTTTGGTATGCGCAAGAGCGGTTCGAGCCGCTGGGCATGATCAACCTCGCCACACTGACAGGGGCGATTGTCATCGGTCTGGGGCACGAGAATGCCGGCGTGTTCTCGAACAATGACGCGCTGGCCAATGCATTCCTGAAGGCTGCCAATGTCGAGGAGGAAGGCGCATGGCGGATGCCAATGGGCAAGGCCTATGACGATAAGCTGAAATCTCGGATCGCGGATATGCAGAACGTCGGTGGCCGCCCGGCAGGCTCCATCACCGCGGCGCAGTTCCTGCAACGCTTTGTGAAGCCGGAAACCCCATGGATTCATCTCGACATCGCAGGGGTGGCATCGGTGAAAGAAGAAACCAGTTTTGCACCCAAGGGGGCCACTGGTTGGGGTGTTCGTGCGTTGAACCGCCTGATCATGGACAACTTCGAGGGCGAGTAAGCATGGGAGCCGCCTTTTTCTACCACATGACCACGCAGCCCGTAGACGTGACCTTGCCCATGCTGTTGGGCAAGGCACGCGGGGCGGGGTGGCGTGTGGCGATCAGGGGCCGCGATGTCGAAAGACTGGATCATTTGGACGGGAAGCTGTGGGAAGCGGACGGGTTTCTTGCCCATGGTCGCGCAGGTGGTCCGCATGACGCGGAACAGCCGATTTTGTTGACCGATGCGGTCAAGGCACCGAACGGTGCAAGCTGTCTTGTCAGTCTCGATGGGGCAGAGATCGCGCCTGAAGAGGTCAATGGATCAGACCGCACGATGATCCTGTTCGACGGCAACGATGGTGATGCGGTTGCCCGCGCGCGCGAGCAATGGAAGGCGCTGACAACTGCCGGATGCGCGGCACAGTACTGGTCGCAAGAAAGCGGTCGTTGGGAGAAAAAAGCCGAAAGCGGCGAAGGTTAGGCTATCGCTCCAGCACCAAGGTATCGGGTGTGATTTCGACACGACCGAACCTGCGCAGGTAGGCCATGCCCAGCAGCGAGCTGTCCAGTTCACCTTCGTTAACGAACGCCCGAACTCTGCCCTCGTCCAATTCACCCAAGCGCACATTCTCCAATGTTACACGCGCGGTGCGGACCTCGCCATTCGCGGTGCTGGCGCGGCCCCCATAGATTAAAGCCTCTGTGTCGATCCCGACGCGCTCCGCATCTTCTTGGGTCAGCACAACGCTGCTTGCGCCGGTATCGACGATGAATTCCACCGGAACATCGCCCACATGCAACGTCAGGTGATAATGCCCGTCACTACGAACGGGCACCTCGATGCGTCCGTTCTCGAAAGTGCTTTGGCGGGGAAGGACGGTTTTGGACACGTCATTCCAAAGCCCGTAAGCGACGATGACGCCAACGAAAATGAAACCCCACAACGCGGCTTGACGCGCCATCTCGCCCATTCGGGCGCGATTGGAAATCAAAAAATACCCCGCAATAACGGAGCCGAGCAGAACGAGGTAGATGAGGCGGGCGGTGTCTTCGCTATCCATAGCATTAATATAGGGGCTAGGTCAGGTGCCTGCCACCACTCCAAACTCGCGCAAGCCGTCTAGGACGAATTGTACCGACAGCGCCGCCAGCAACATCCCCATTAAACGCGTGATCACCTTGATCCCTGTGTCGCCGATAACGCGCTCCATCAGGCCTGCCATCAAGAACATGCCGAAGACAACGGCAAGCACGGACAGCATCACACCGTGCACAGCGGCCACATAGGTGAAGTCCGCGCCCGGTGTGCCGGTCAAAAGGATCATCGTCGCCAGCGCGCCCGGACCTGCAATCAAAGGCGTGGCCAGCGGGAAGACCGAAGGGTCTTCGTCTCCCGGGCCATCAGCCTGATCTTCACGGCGTTGGGTGCGACGCTCGAATAGCATGTCGAGCGCAGTCACGAACAATAGAACGCCCCCCGAGATGCGGAAAGCCGCCATTGATATACCGATGAAGTCCAGAAGCGCCTCGCCTGCCAACCCGAACAGCGTCAGCAAAAATACCGCGACCAGACACGACCGGATTGCGATCCTAAGGCGGTTGCGGAAATCCATGCCAGACGTAAGCGCCACGAAAAGCGGTGCGAGCCCGATCGGGTCGATCACCACGAACAGGGTGACAAAGGCGGTGATTGCGACAGAGGGTTCCATTTCCTCGCCCTATATGTTTGTTTCACGAAGGAAAACCCTTTGTCGGCATATCTGGGAGAATTGACATGACGAATGTGATGGCAGGCGTGGTCCTGACGGGTCATGGCGGCCCTGATATGCTGGAATGGCGGGACGATATGGCTATTCCTACACCCAAACCCGATGAGGTGCTGATCGAAGTGGCGGCCTCGTCGGTCAACAATACCGATATCAACACGCGGATAGGCTGGTATTCCCAGACCGTACGCGGGGCGACCGATGCGGTCAGCGAAACCTCGGACGCGGATGCGTCATGGTCTGGCACGCCCCTTGGCTTACCACGTATTCAGGGTGCTGATGTGTGTGGCCGGATTTCGCGGGTCGGGCGCGACATTGACCCGAACCGAATTGGCGAGCGAGTTTTAGTGCGGACCATGCAAAATCATGATGGCGCCGTGTGGACCATGGGTTCGGAATGCGATGGCGGCTTTGCCCAATTCTGCGTGGCACGCGCCCATGATGCCATTGTGGTGGACAGCAGTTGGAGCGATCTGGAACTGGCCACGCTTCCCTGCGCCTACTCCACGGCAGAGGGCATGTTGCAACGCGCATCCCTCAAGGCGGAGCGAGTGTTGATCACGGGAGCATCCGGCGGCGTTGGGGCTGCGGCAGTGCAATTGGCAAAAATGCGTGGGGCGCATGTGACTGGGGTTACAACACCTTCTAAAGCGAATGCCGTGCGAGAATTGGGTGCGGACGCAATCTTAACCCGCGATGAAACCCCGCCGCGCGGTGCATTCGATGTGCTGGTGGATTTGGTGGCCGGCCCCGGCTTTCCCGACATGCTCGACGGGTTGGCCGATTTCGGGCGCTACGTGTGCTCTGGTGCTATCGCAGGTCCGATTGTCGAGTTGGACGTGCGAAAGCTCTATCTGCGCGACCTGAGTTTCTTTGGGTCAACCTTTCAACCGGACAATATCATGCCCGATTTGATCGGTTATGTGGAGGCTGGGCGGTTGCGTCCGGCAGTGACCGCAACATTTCTGCTGCGAGACCTGAAGGCGGCCCAAGCGGCATTCGCTGCCAAAACACATGTCGGTAAAATCGCGATTGATGTGGCGGGCGGAACCTAGCTTTCCGCCTTTTCCAGTTTGGACTGCGCCTTGACCCACATGGCCTCTGCTCGGTCCATGGCGTCCATGACCTCGGAATACTTCTTTTGCCAGACCGCGCGCTTGTCGGCCATGTGGTCTTCATAGACCTTCGGGTCGCCAAGACGCTTTGCCAACTCGTTCTGCATTTCCGACAGCTTGGCGACACGGGCCTCGCATTTCCGCACGTCCGAACGAAGGGCCAAGATGTCATCGCGTGATGCGGTCTTGGCCTTAGGCTTGTCTTTCTGGGGCTTCTCTGGTGGCGCCAGAAGCAGCTTTCGGTAGCTGGGCAGGTCGTCGTCATACGGGTTCACGCGACCGTCTTTGACCAGCCACAAACGGTCGGCAACGAGGGACAGCAAGTGCATGTCGTGGGACACCAGAATGACCGCGCCGGAATAGGCGGTCAGCGCCTGCACCAAGGCCTCGCGGCTTTCGATATCAAGGTGGTTCGTCGGCTCATCGAGGATCAACAGATGCGGTGCGGGCAGGGTGGCCAATAGCAACGACAAGCGTGCCTTTTGCCCACCGGAGAGACGACCCACTTCCGTGTCCGCCTGATCAGGGCCAAGGCCGAAGCTGGCAAGACGGGCGCGCAGCTTGGATTGCCCTTCATGGGCGCGTTCGCGGATAAGGTGTTCCAGCGGGGTTTCGTCAACGAAAAGCTCGTCCACTTGATGCTGGGCAAAGAAGCCGATGCGCAGTTTGTTGGAGGTCGACATGCGCCCTCCCATAACTTCAAGACGGTTCGATAACATCTTGGCAAGAGTGGACTTTCCCTCACCGTTCCGGCCCAGAAGCGCGATACGGTCGTCTTGGTCGATGCGCAGGTTCAGGTGGCTCAGAATGGCTTTGCCATCGTAGCCAACCGATGCGCTTTCGGTGCTGATGATCGGTGGTGACAGCTCTTCCGGTTCAGGGAAGGTAAACACCACACGGGCCGCGTCTTCGGGGGCGGTGATTGTTTCCATCTTCTCCAGCATTTTCACGCGGGATTGGGCCTGCTTGGCCTTGGAAGCCTTGGCCTTGAAACGGTCAACAAAGGATTGAAGATGCGCGCGTTGCAAATCCTGCTTCTTGGCGGCCGCAGCCTGCACCGCACGGCGGGCAGCGCGTTGGCGGGCGAACTGGTCGTAGTTGCCGGAATAGAACGTCAGCTGTTTGTCTTCGAGGTGCAGGATACCGTTGACCGAGCGGTTCAAGAGTTCGCGGTCGTGCGAAATGATGATGACCGTATGCGGATAGCGTGTCAGGTAATGCTCAAGCCACAACGCGCCTTCAAGATCGAGATAGTTGGTCGGCTCATCGAGCAGCAGCAGGTCTGGCTCGGAGAAAAGAACCGCGGCCAAAGCCACACGCATTCGCCAGCCTCCCGAGAAGTCGGAGCAGGGCCGGTGTGTTTCTTCGGGCGTGAAACCAAGACCGACCAAGATCGAGGAGGCCCGCGCTTCGGCGGACCAAGCGTCGATATCTACCAGACGGGTCTGGATGTCGGCGATGCGGTTGGGGTCTGTGGCCGTTTCGGCCTCGGCCATCAGGCTTGCGCGCTCTTTATCCGCGTTCAGAACGGTGTTGAGCAGCGAGACCTCGTTTGACGGCACTTCTTGGGCGATCCCGCCGATGCGGGCGCGGTCCGGCAAGGTGATTGCGCCACTCTCCAGAACCAGTTCACCACGGATCAATTTGAACAGGGTGGTTTTGCCCGTCCCGTTGCGCCCCACAAGGCCCACTTTGTGACCCGTAGGGATATTGGCCGAGGCGCCCTCAAACAAGGAACGGCCTTCGACGGCGTAGCGGAGTTCTGACATGCTTAACATGCCCTGCGTTTCGCCTATGCGGGCAGGGGTGTCAATTGGGCGCTTTTCATGAGCAGACCACCATGCTAGGTGCGCCTCAAATTCACTCTTGGTAAGGACCCGCATCATGGCTATCCAACGCACATTCTCGATCATCAAACCAGACGCCACAAAACGCAACCTGACTGGCAAAATCGCTGCCAAGTTCGAAGAGGCCGGCCTGCGCATCGTTGCTTCCAAGCGCATTCAACTGACATTGGCCCAAGCGCAGCAGTTCTACGGTGTCCACTCCGAGCGCCCGTTCTTTGGCGAGTTGTGTGAGTTCATGATCTCCGAGCCGATCGTCGTTCAGGTTCTGGAAGGCGAAGACGCCATCGCGAAAAACCGCGAAGTCATGGGCGCAACCAACCCTGCGGACGCGGCAGACGGCACCATCCGTAAAGAGTTCGCGCTGTCCATCGGCGAAAACTCCGTGCACGGCTCTGACGCGCCAGAGACCGCTGCAGAAGAAATCGCGTTCTTCTTCTCCGGCCTAGAGCTGGTTGGCTAAGACTTCGGTCACAGAAATTTGGGGAAGGGCCGTGCAACTTCAGGTTGGGCGGCCTTTTTCTTTGCACTAGCGACGCAGGCCAACGCCAATCGCATCAAGATCAGCTTCTAACGCACTGATATTTTTGTTGAAATGCTTGGCCTTCAACGTATCAAACTTGACGCGAAGCGCATCTTTTTCCGCACCTTTGCAATCGTTCCATGGTCTACCCTGAAGGGCCATAACCAAGACGTAATAGCCAATGAAATGAGGGCGGTCGCCGTTTTCCAGAAGCCTAGCGTAGGCCGCATCGGCTCCGAGGTCACGCAACGCCTCGGCTGACCGAATGCCCACTCGGGCCAAGCTGGCCTCGTAGGCGGGGCCAAGGTTGCGAATTGAAGAAACAGACTCGGTCATAGAACCTGCTTAGACTCATCGGTATCGCAGAGGAAAGGGCCTTTACAGGCTGGCCCAATCCGAAAAGCCGGCAGGCGGCGTTGGTCGCGGAGATTTGGTGTCCTGCGGCTGCGGGTTTGGAGTCGGGGGGGGTGCTTCATAGGCCATTTTAGCGGCCTCCTATTTAAAAATTTAAACTAACTATGAACAAATCCACCATAGCACTTTGACGCTCGGGTGTCAAAAATGAGGCGGAAATGTGACGGGGAGTTCAGGCAACAGTTAAGAATCACTATCGGCACGAATGCCTATGTGAACCGCAACATGTTGATAGGTTCGATAAGAAATACCCATATTTTGCAAATTTGCCACGGATTTCCCCCCTGTTCGAGGTCAATTAGCGATTGAGGGCCGTGCGTTCTTTTGCGAAACTGGCAGGAGCGGTCACAAAGAAATGGTCGCCGAGGCGGGTCGAATTATCCCAAGAACACGCGAGCAGGGCAAACCTTGTCGCAAAATCTCATTTTAAGGCGCGTGCTTTTGCGAGTGCGCGCAGCGTTTCGAGACGGGGACAATTGCATGAAGATCTGGGCCTCCCGCTTTTTTGCGGCACCAATTCTAGTCTTGGTATCGGTCATTTGGATAGGGCTCGGATTGGCCGCGACATCCGCACAGGCCACGACCTTCACATCTACTGTTCCCGGAACTTCGATCACCTTGCCCGACGATTACCCTGAGGCTGGCGGCGTCGCGATCGTCATGATTGGCCTGAACGGTAACATCTATTACCAGTTCTCTGATCCCGCCAACGCGTTTGTCGGCTTCAACAACCGCCCCAATCGTCCGGAGCTGGGCGGCAATCCCTTCACCGTGAATGATCCGATCCCGCTTGATTGCGGCTTTTCAGACTGTCGGGACTATTTCGGGGGTGGGCTTTCACGGGTCCATATCCGGTTCTCGGCCTATGATGGCGACACCCAGCCCGGCGGCTTCGACGAGAATGATATCACTTTGCGTTTGAACGGATTCAACGTGGGGAGTTGGTCCGGCCTGACGACCGAACGGACCAATGATAGCGGTACGCGGTCCTTCGGGTTTAGAACCGGTTTCGGGAACAACACGTTTAATACGGGTTGGTTCACGTCCTCCAACTCCGGATTAATGGAGTCGCTTCTGAACACGGGGCCGACAGGTCAGACAACCATTCAGGTTTTCGACGACGACCCGAACGACAACTACTGGGATTTCCAGCGCGGACCCAGCTTACAGAACCCGAACATCCAAACAGTTGCTCCAGGCATGACGATCGAGAAGTCTGCCAGCCCGACCACCTATGACGATGTCGGGGACGAAATTACTTACACCTTTGTTTTGAAAAACATCGGCTCCGTTCCGATCAGGAATGTAGGCGTTATTGATGACAGGATCAGCGCGCAGGGTGGAAGCGTCACCTGCGACGATCAGGACATTTTGGACAGCCCGTCCGGTGCTGCCCAACCGTTTCAAACGATTTGTCGTGCAACGTATACAGTTACGCAGGCTGACATCGAGGCCGAGCAGGTCACCAACGTTGCAACAACACAAGGCACCCCCGATTTTGGTGTATTGGGAGCTGTTACGGATACCGAGACTGTCACCGGCCCACCTGCAATACCCTCGATTTCCCTCGAAAAAACAACAATAAGTGCGGCGTTCGGAGCGGCGAATACAACCGTTCCCTATGAATTTAGCGTCGAGAATACCGGCAACGTCACGCTGACGGACATCACGGTCACGGACCCGAATATCCCCGGTCTGTCATGCACCTTTGCCACAATGTTGCCGGACGCTGTCGAAACTTGCGCGGGAACATACACGGTATTGCAAGCCGACGTGGACAATTTTGCCGCGGGCACGCTGCTTCGAAACGATGCCGAGGTCACCGCAGACGCGGCGACAGGTGGGGTCGTACAGGATACGGACTTTGTGGAATTAACCGGCCCAGCGGCAGCGCCCGCATTGACCATCGTAAAGCGTGCCTTGACCGGGACGTATGATAGCGTCGGTGATGTCGTCCAATACGCGTTTGATGTAACGAATACTGGGAACATCACCTTTCCTGCGCCGCCATCTGTGACCGACAGCTTGGGGATTCCGGTGACGTGTCCCGCTGGCGCCATGGCGCCAGGACGGCAGATCACCTGCACGGCGGAAATTTCCGTGACGCAGCCTCATATTGATGACGGTCAGATCGACAATACCGCCACCGCAGAAATCTCGATTGCAGGCGTTAACCTGTCTGAGAGTGACAGCGCTTTGGTGACAGCCACGCGCTCGACCGGACTGACATTGACCAAGCGTTTGGCGTCCACCAGCCCGACAAGCTTCGCGGCAGACGCGATCACGCTCAGCTACGAATATGTTCTGCGGAATACGGGAAATGTGACGCTTGAGGCCGTCGGCGTTGTTGATGACAAAACGACTGTGAGTTGCCCCGCATCCGTGATCGCTCCGATGTCCCAGATCGTGTGCACCGCAGTTTACAACACCTTGCAGGAGGATGTGAACGATGGTGGCGTGACAAACAAAGCGACAGCATCCGCCACCCCGCGCGGCGAGACCGTCGCTGTCGAAAGCGTGGAGCAAGAGCTGACGGTGCCAGCCGTCCAGACACCATCTTTGGCACTGGCAAAAAGCGCCGGTGCGCCAGCCCCCAGCTTTAGCCTTGGCGCGACGATCACCTACACATTCGATGTGACGAACGACGGCAATGTCGACAATCCGGGTCCGATCACCATCACAGATAGCAAACTTGGCGCGCCATTCGAGTGCTTCGCTGGGCCTTTGCTTGCAGGGACTGCGCAAAGCTGTACGCGCGATTACACACTGACCACGGCTGATTTGCTGTCCGGCTTGGTCGTAAACTCTGCGACCGCAAGTGGCGGTGGTGTAACATCGCCCAGCGATGGCGCAACCGTTTCCAACAGCGACACGCCCGAAGTGACGCTGACCAAGACGGCATCGCCTTCGCCCATTCCCGCTGGCGTGACCTCCGTTACATATACGTTCAACGTCCAAAACACAGGTACGGCGCAATTGCTGTTGGCGACCAACCCGATCACGGTCAATGACCCGAAGGTCGGAGCGATCGATTGCTCGGCGCAACCTGCAACGCTCGATGCGCCGACACTCCTTACGGCAGGGGAGTCGTTCGACTGCACGGCGAGCTACACCTTAACGCAGGCGGAGATTGACGCGGGCGAGGTCGTGAACACGGCGTCGGCGTCCTTCCCGTTCAACGACGGCTCCGGCGTGCAGACGATTACATCGGACACCGCAACAGCGACGACACCGATTGCGGAGAACTTGCAGTTCACCTTCGCCAAGACCGGACCTGCGAGCTTCATCAATGTGAGTGAGGTGTTGAGCTACAGCTTTGACATCGAGAATACCGGCAATGTCACGATGACGTCCTTTTTGCTGACCGATGACCTGATTAGCAACGCAAGCTGCCCGGTGAGCAGCTTGGCACCGTCTGCGTCCACCACCTGTACCGGCAGCTATACAGTCACCCAAACGGACGTTGACGCGGGAACTGTACTTAACAGTGCCAGCGTGACGGGCCTTTCCGCTTCGGGCAGCCAAGACACGCAAACCGATAGCTCTACCGCGACGCGCGCGGCTCAACCCACCGACCGCGTATTGAGCGTCGACAAAACTGCCAACCGCTTGGACTTCACGGCGGTCGGGCAACAGCTGATCTATGCAATCGAGGTGACCAATGACGGGTTGCAAACCCTGACGAACCTGACTGTCACGGACGTTCTTGATCCGGCATATAGCTGTAACATTCCGACCCTCGCCCCGGGCGCGTCCAGCAGCAGCTGCACTTTCTCGCATGTCGTGACGCAAGACGACATCGACGCTGGTCAAGTGGTCAACCTTGCGACCGCGTCGGGTTCTGGTGCCGCGTCTCAAACATCTGGTTTGACCATTCCGGGACCCACCCGAAACGCGAGTTTCACCGCCGTGAAAGACGCGCTGTCCGGCTATACTGTTGACGGTGATTCAATCACCTATCGCTTTACCGTGACCAACACTGGCAACGTGCGCATCAACGGTGTTCAGGTTTCCGACCGTGGTCAAGTGTGCACGACGATCGGAACGCTAGAGCCGGGTGAGGTCGACAATTCGTGCCAGTTTACCTTCCTTGTTACTCAGGCCGATGTGGATGCGGGCAGTGTTGTAAACACCGCGACTGTCACGGGTACAGGTGCGGACGGGACACCGCTAACCGTGACCCCACAGGAAACCGTCACAGGTCCGCTTGAAGCGCCTGCATTGACGGTCACAAAAGTCGAAGATGACACCAGCGGTGATTTCGGTTTACCGCTCACCTCCGAGAGCTACACCATTTCGGTGATCAATAGCGGCAATGTCACCCTGAACAATATCTCTGTCACCGATGCGCTGATCGGGCTGGATTGTATCGTGCCGACCTTGGCTCCTTCCGCCACTGCGACCAGTTGTGACCCCGTCGGTGGTGGGGCATCCGTTCCGATGACGGGCAGCTACACGATTACCCAAGCGGATGTTGATCGCGGATCGTTGAGCAACACCGCAAGCGCATCCGGTACAACGATCAATGGTACGACCGCTACGGATAGTGCAACAGTCGAGCTGGACAGTCCGGTACAAACCCGCTCGTTGGGTGTTGTGAAAACAAGCGACCTGACCGGTAACTTCGACACGCTTGGCCAGATGATAACCTACAGCTACGATGTGACCAACACCGGCAATACGACCCTGCCGAATGCAATCACCGTCGCGGATAACAAAATCACTTCGGTTACTTGTGATGCCCTTCCCGCAGGCGGGCTGCCACCGATGGGGGTTGTCACGTGCACGGGAACCTACGCCATCACGCAACCTGATATTGATGCAGGCTTCGTGACCAACACTGCGAGCGCGACTACAACGACAACGGCGGGCTCGGTCACGTCGCCGGACGTTGTGCTTACACTGAACGCTGACCAAAATTTCGCCATGACCTTGGACAAGCGCTTGAAAAGCACGTCAGCCGTCAGCTTTTCGGCAGCGGCCGCACCGATTACCTATGAATATGTCGTGACCAACAGCGGGAACACGACGATCACGGACGACATAAAAATCAACGACGACCGCTTTGGCACGGATTTGGTTTGTACGACTGCCGATTTGGCCCCAACAGCGCAAATCATCTGCGAACAGCCATACAGTACAACCCAAGGTGACGTGAATGACGGCGAGGTGACCAACACCGCCACCGCCTATACGGGGCCTAACCTTGGAGCCGCAACACTCAGCTCCAACAGCGACAGCGTGACTGTACCAGCGTTGCAAAATCCGCTTTTGGTTGTTGAAAAGAACTTTGTCTCGGCCTCGGGGCTGCCGGTTTCAAATCCGGGTTTCTTCGAGGGGCAAGAGCTCACTTATGACTTCGTCGTCACAAATAGCGGGAATGTCTCGATCACCGTTGATCCTGCGACGGTCATCAGTGACCCGAAGATCGGCCCGTTCACCTGCACCGGAATACCAACGGTACTGGAGCCATCTGACACCTATACCTGCACAGGTCCGGCGTCGCCTTACACCGTCACGGCAAACGACATCATTCTTGGGTCCGCTGTCAATGTGGCGACCGCAACGGGTACACTGCCTGACGCCAGTCAAATTCTGTCTGCGCCGAACAGTGCAATCTATCCATTGAACGTAGCGCCCGCGGTGTCCGTGCTCAAACGCACCGAACCGGCAACGGGTGTGACCTTTGCGGCGGTAAATGACGAGATTGATTACGTCTACGAGGTGACCAATACGGGCAATACCGGCTTGCCATCCCCAGGGACCGTGACGGATGACAAATTTCCGGGTGAAACCATCACCTGCGTTGACCCGTCGGGAGGCACGTTCGCACGCATAATCGACGAGCCGACGGAAATCGCAATCTGTACCAGAACCTACATCGTGACGCAGGAAGACCTTGATCGGGGAAGTGTAACTAACGTCGCCTCTGCGACGACGAGCTTTGCGGGTGATCCGGTGCAGTCCCAACCTGCCACACTTACCGTCAATGGCGATGTTGAGGCTCTGGTTGCGCTGACCAAAGAGGTGTCACCGACCACGCCAGCGTCCGCAGGCGATATATTGACCTACACGCTGACCGCGACGGCCTCGGGCAACCAAACCATTTTGGGCGCTACGATTTCCGATCCGTTGCTTTCATCTCTCAGCTGCCTGCAATCTGGTGCGAGTGTTACCAGTGCAGACCTTGACCCGAACGGCGACCCGCTGATTTGTACGGGGTCGCTGACCGTAACGCAGGCAATGGTCGATGATCAGGAAGTCCGCAACACCGCAAATGTGCGCGGCGCCGCCCCTGACGGGTCGATCGTCTCAGCTGATACCGAAAATGTACTGGGAGTCGATGCTCCGAATGACGAGCTTACTATCACGAAACGGATCAGCCCTGCGCCGATCAGCGGAACCGACCCAGCCTATACCCAACCGGGTCAAGTGGTCACATTCATCGTTGAGGTTGAAAACACGGGCAACATCACGGTCGACAACATCAATGTCACCGACGACCTGATCGCAGGGACCTGTAATGTCGGCACGCTGGCGCCTGGGGATAGTAACAGCAGTTGTGTGTTCACCCTTACAGTGATGCAAGACGAGGTCGATGCCGGTTCGTTCACCAACGAGGCGACGGCATCGGGCACACCACGTGCTGGAACCGGTCCGACAGTCGGGATCGACGATGTATTGGTTCTCGGACCGCCCGCGGAACCTGCCATTGCGTTTAACAAAGAAGCCAATGTGACCGACTTCTCGGCGGCAGGTGACGTGATCACCTATACGTTTACGGTCGCCAACGCGGGCAACGTGACGCTGTTCGCGCAGCCTTTTGTGACTGATACGACGATTCAGCCTGCCCCCTTCGCCTGTGGCACAATTCCGGCAGGTGGCCTTGCGCCGCAGGAGTTTGTTTCGTGCACGCGGGATTATCCCGTCACGCAAGCCGACGTGGACGCGGGAACGATTACGAACAACGCGAGTGCCACCAGCACCGAAGCCCCGACGCCTGAAGTCGCTAGCGCAACAACCACTGGCACGCGCACGCCGGGTGTGAGCCTGACAAAAACACCGTCGATTACAGCAGACGCACAAATCGGTAACGTAATCGAGTACACCTATCGTGTGAGCAACACAGGCAACGTGACCCTTGATGCGGTGACGATGGCGGATACGCATTCCAGCGCCACGACCACAGCGCCCCTGAGCATCGCTGGCGATGTGCAAGTCGTTGATGCGGGTATTGCCAACGACTCGACCGATGCGGAAGCTAACGGTATATGGGATAGCCTCGCACCTGGTGATGCGGTTGAATTCAGTGCCGAATATACGGTCAAGCAAGCCGATATCGACGCGAGGCAGGTGTTGTCCAATACCGCAAGCGTCAGCACGTCCAGCCCTGCCGGGACAACCCCGCCAAGTGACAGCGTAACGGTCAATGTGCCGGTCGAAGTGTCAAACCCGGGTATTGACGTTGAAAAGACAGTGACAGGAAGCACCGGCAGTGCCGCTGATGACGTCGTGAGTTTCGAGATCGTTGTTCGCAACACTGGTAATGTAACGCTCGCAACACCGGTTCTCGACGACGATCTGACCCGAAACGGGGGCGCTGTTCTCGCTTTGACCACGGGTCCCACCCTTGCGTCCGGGAATGCCGCACCCTTGGCTACTCTCGATGTGGGCGAAGTCTGGACCTATCAGGCGAGCTACACCCTGACCCAAGCCGATGTGGATGCCGGAGGGATCGACAACACGGTGCTTGTAACTACCACGTCACCGGACGGAACGCCCGTTTCAGACCGATCTGGCAACGGCTTGCCCGGGGGCGAAGACAGCCCAACGCCGTTCGACATCGACGTTGATCCACAAATCTCGTCGTTGAAAACCATAACCTCAAGCACGGTCGCCGTGGATGAGGTGGTGACGTTCCAGATCACCGTTACAAACGACGGCAATGTCACCCTGAGTAGTGTGAGTGTTGACGATACGCTGACGCGTACGGATGGAACTGTTCTGGCGCTCGACGCGCCGGTGGCTTTCGCGGGCGCTGACAATGGGTCGCCTCAGGGAACGCTTCTGCCGGGCGAGGTCGCGACCTACACCGCGCAATACACCTTGACCCAAGCTGACATCGACGCGGGTGGTATTTCGAACACCGCGGAGGTCAGCGGCACGCCCCTAAGCGGTGTTCCCGTTACGGATACATCCGATGACGGAGACACTGGAGCGGGGGATACCGGCGACGATCCGACGGTTCTGGACATTCCCGAAGATCGCGCGATTGAGCTGGTTAAACAACTGGTGGATGGCGAACCTGCGAATTTCACCGAAGATGGCGCCATCCTGCGATATGAATTCGTGGTGACCAACGCGTCCAACGTAACGCTGACCGACGCGATTACGATCAACGACCCCCTGATCACCGATGCAGGGGGTACGATCACCTGTCCTGCGCCACCAGTTGCTCCGGGTGAAAGCATCAGTTGTTTCGGGGACTATGAGGTTCTGCAATCTGACGTGGATGCCGGAGGTGTCGACAACGCAGCCACCGCAACCAGTGGTGCCACAACTAGCCCCGAGGCGACGTTGACAGTGCCATCTGTGCAGAACCCGGCGATGGAGCTTTTGAAAGAAGCCGAGGAAGTTCTGGCAACGGACTTCTTCACCGGTGCCGAAATTACCTACACCTACACGGTGACCAATACGGGCAACGTGACAATCTTCGATCCGATCACGGTCGAGGATAACCTGATTGATACGGTGGTTTGCCCAACACCTTTCCCAACGGAAGGGATCGCTCCGGACGGAACCTATGTCTGTACGGGCACCTACTTTGTAACGGCCATCGATGCGGATCTTGGACAGGTCACCAACACTGCGAATGCGACCGATGGCACCACACCCAGCCCGACCGTCACGGAAACCATCCCTGATACCGCGACCCCCTTGCTGGAGATCACCAAGACTGCCGAAGCAGGTGCGACTTTTGCGGAGGTGGGTGACGAGATCACCTACACATTCGAAGTTCTCAATGCGGGGACGCGAACCTTTGCCTCCGTTGTGACGGTCTATGACAACCGTCTAGGCGAAATCATCTGCTTCGATCCCGCTGCAGATCCGACAAACGACCCCGATTTCCGCGCGGGTGAGGTGCTGACTTGCATGGGCACCGACCAAGTGACGCAAGAGGATTTGGACGCGGGTGAAGTGACCAACGAGGCCTATGCACAAACGCTGTTCGGGGCGGCTGACACTCCGGTCAGCTCAACACCGGTAGACGTGACCGTTGCGGCGGATTTAGCACCGGATCTGACGTTCTCCAAAGTGTCGAGCCCGAACCCTGCAGGCGCTGTTGGCACAGATATTACCTATACGTTTACGGCGACCAACACAGGGAACCAGACCCTCAACACGGTAAGCGTCAGCGATCCCGCCTTTCCGACGCTGGTCTGCTCCGCGCCGGAATTGCTGCGCGGGGACAGCCTGACTTGCACCGCGACATATGAAATCACGCAAGACAACATTGATGCAGGCGAAGTGCTGAACACGGCGACGGCCACGGCACAGACACCGCAAGGTGGCGAACTGGAAGAGACCAGCGCAGAGACGACGATAATGCCGGCTGCCAATCCGCTTATGTCAGTGGTTAAGCGCCCGAGCGTGTCGCCCTTTGGCCCTGTAGGCAGCTCTGTCACCTACACATTTGACGTGAACAATGACGGCAACGTGACGCTGTTCAATGTCGCGGTCGATGACAGCCTGGACAGCGGTCCTGCGTGCGAGATCGCGCGGCTGAATGTCGGGGCTACGGATAGCAGTTGTTCGTTCACGCTTGAGGTTGATCAGGCGCTGGTCGATGCGGGCAGCGTAACCAACACTGTTGACGTCACCGCTACGGATCAACTGGGCAACCCAGCAGATGCCACGGCGACAATTACCACGACTGGCCCGATGCAAGCGCCGTCACTTGAGGCCACAAAGGTGGTCAGCTTTAGCGGTGTCGCTGTCGGCGATGTGGCCAGCTATACCTTGCAGGTCGAGAACACCGGGAACGTCACCCTTGATAATGTGAACGTGACCGACTTGATGACGCGAAACCTGAATGGGCGCAGGGTTACGCTAGACAGCCCGTTTGCACTGGTCGCGTCAAGCGATGCGGATGGTGATGGCCGGTTAGATGTGGATGAAACTTGGGTCTACACCGCGACCTTCACGCTGACCCAAGCGGATTTGAATGCTCAGGGCGTATCGAACACGGTGGTCGTTGATGCCGAAGGGCCGGGTGCCACGCCGGTGACCGACACATCGGACAACGGCAACGATGGTGATGGCAACATGTTGGATGATCCGACCGTGGTTTCGATCACGTCGGACCCGCGCCTTGTGGTAACCAAAGACGTCGTATCGGCAGGCTCCATTGCAGGCGAGCAAGTGGTCTTCCGCATCACTGCGGCCAACACCGGCAATGTCGATATTGATGGGGTCACGATCGACGACCAACTGACGCGAAACGGTGGCGGCGCGCTGGCGTTGACCACGGGGCCAACTCCGGTGGGCGATGCCAGCTTTATCGGAGCAGGCGAGCAGGTCACCTGGGATGCAACCTACACGCTGCTGCAAGAGGACATTGATGCGGGTGGCGTCGCCAACTCCGCGACCGTTTCAGGCACCGGCCCTGATGGTAGCGCAGTGAGCGACCTGTCAGCTGACGGAGACCCCTTCGATGGCAATGTCGAGGATGATCCAACCGTTGTGATCATTCCGGCGGCGCCAACCTTGGACGTGCTAAAACGTGTGGTTTCGGCGGATGAGCCGTTTGACGGTGGCCGCGTCGAGTTCGCGGTCGAAGTCGCCAATACCGGCAACGTGACCCTGAGCAGCGTTGCCTTGATCGAGAACTTGCGTCGGCTGGACGGCGCAGCGCTGACACCGACCAGCGTAAGCTTTGACAGTGCCACCGAAGGTTCGGGCGAAGGGACGCTGATCCCGGGTGAGACAGCGACCTACACCGTGAGTTACATCCTGACGCAAGACGATGTCGATGCGGGCGGGGTGAGCAACTCGGTTACTGCGACAGCGACAACACCGCTCGGTGGCCCGCTCTCTGATGTGTCCCGCGATGACGACCCATCGGATGGCAATGATGAGGACGACCCGACGATCGCGACGATCGAAGCCGCTCCGGCGAATACTTTCGTCAAAACGGCGTCGCAACCCGTGCCGCTCTTCCCGATGATCTATCAGGTGACGTTCACTCTGACGGTCGAGAATACCGGCAATGTGACCCAAGAGGGCTACCAGATCGCGGATGACCTGAGCGCCTTTGAGGGCTCGGCGGAAGTGTTGCGCGATGCGCCGTTCGGACTGTCGGTTCGCACCAGCGGCTTTACCAACGCGGCGGTCAATCCGTCCTTTGATGGGGCAGGCGACACCGCGACGTTGAGCGGGGATCCGACCCTTGCACCGGGCGAAACCGGAACGGTTGAAATTGATGTGGTCTACAGCACCGAAGGGGCGGGCGTGCCAGCGGACAACGTGGCAAATCTGACCTCCGGTCTTTTGCCAAGCCCGCAAAATGCGACCGCCAGTGTGGCCGTGACGGACAGTGACGGGGACGGGGTGCCAGACTCCCTAGAATCAGCGACAGCGGACCGTGACGGAGACGGCATTCCTGACGCAAACGATTACGATCCGACGGGCTATTTCTATTGCGAGGATGACGGACGCATTCTTGCGGGTGGCTCAATCTCGGTTACGGGGCCATTCGGCACACAAACCGGTGTCGGAACCAGCAACTTCATCACCATCGTGCGGGATGGCAGTGCAGGGGAGTTCCAGTTCTTTGTCACCCGCGCTGGCACCTACACGATCAATCCGACCTATCCTGCGTCCGGAGCTGTGTCGACAAGCCGTTTGGCAAACCCGACGCTCGACGCGACCAGCTTGCTTCCGGCCAATCCGGCCTCTATCGGGTCCTCGGAGTTTGGCACCACGGACCGTCTTGCGGACTTCTCCGCAGGGGCGAACCCGTTCTACCTGACCTTGACCTTCGAGGCGGGCGATCCGTTCATCCTGAACAACAATATCCCGCTGGAAAACTGCGCGGGAACGCCGGACTTGCAGGCAACCAAAGTTGCCGACCGCAATTCGGCTGTGTTCGGCGAGGCGGTGAACTTTACGCTGACCTTCACCAACAATACGCCGACGACAGTGACCAACGCGACATTGGTCGACCTGTTGCCAGCCGGTATGCTCTACACCCCCAACACCGCGCGCGTGGATGGGGCCGCGGTCGAGCCCACCGTGACAGGCTTGCGGCTAGAATGGCCGGGGCAGACCGTGACGCCGGGACAAACCATCAACCTGACCCTTTCTGCGCGGGTGGTGGCGAACGGCTCTTTCGGTGATCTGACCAACAGAGGGTTCCTTGCCAACGCCGCTGGTGCGCCGATTTCAAACGTCGCCACGGCTGTCGTGCGGGTCGAGCCGGAGCATGTGTTTGATTGCTCCGACATCATTGGCAAGGTCTTTGATGACAAGAACCAGAACGGCTATCAGGATCAGGGCGAGCCGGGCTTGCCCGGCGTGCGGCTGGCGACTGTGCGCGGGTTGCTGATTACCACTGACGAGCATGGCCGGTATCACGTGCCTTGTGCGGAGCTTCCAAAAGATATCGGCTCCAACTTCACGCTGAAACTCGACACGCGGACATTACCCACGGGCTACCGCGTGACCACGGAGAACCCGCGTGTGATCCGCGTTACGGCTGGTAAATTCGCCAAGCTGAACTTCGGCGCGTCACTGTCCAATGTGGTCGATATCGACCTGACCGCTGCGGCCTTCCTTGGAAACTCGTCCGAGCCGTCAGCGGCGTTGGAACGTGGTGTCGACGGGTTGATCGGGCAGATCAAATCGACCCCATCGGTACTGCGGCTCAGCTACATTCTGAAAGGCGAAGACCGGAAACTGGCAAATGCCCGTTTGAAGGCGGTTGAAAGCTTAGTCCGGGAGCGCTGGAAAGGCTCCGGCAGATACAAGCTCAACATCGAACGCAGCATCAAGCGTGTGCAGTAGGGGAGCGGGATTATGAAAATGAACAATACCTTACGCGCCGTTTTGATTGCCTCTACTTCCATGGTGTGGGGCGGGGCGGTAACTGCTCAAGAAGCGGATTTTGAAACCTCTTGCGCATTGGTCAACGGCGTTCTTCCTGCCAATTGTACGCAAGACAACGCGTCCGAAGTCGTTGTTGTCCCTGCGGGAGAGAACAACGAGCTGGATCGCGGCAACGCCGCAGTGGGCGGTGATGGCTTCCTGATCTCCATCGACGGCCAACCTGTCATCGGTGACACGCGGGTGGAAGACGAAATCCGAAAGACAGACATCGCGCTGTCGAATGCCGATGTGCAGGTGAAGTTCGACGGATTGGGTGCGGTGCCGCGTCTTGACCTTGTTGCCGTCGATCAAACCGAAGCTTTCGAAGCCGGTGACGTTGTCACATTCCGCTCGCGGACCAACTACCCTGCCTACCTGTCGCGCGGCGAGGTGCGCATGGTGGACATTGGCAACGCAGCGGGGCCGAAAACATTGGTCGTGGTGCCGGTGCAACCAAACGGCTCCGTCTCTGTGGCGATCCCCGAAGGCCGCGACGTTGTTGCCATTCATCGGGTGTATGACGCACGCGGGCGCTACAACGAAACTGAACCTCTTTCCCTACAAGGAAGTGACGACCGCGGATTGTTTACGCAAGCTGAGGAAGGCACCGACGCCACCCGTGTGCGTGGTATCCCGGTCTCCGGTGGAGCGATTACCGTCTACGGGAAAGGCGTGCGCGCAGGTGCAAATGTGCGAACCTTGGGAGAGACTGTTCAGCCGGATGCGGATGGCAGCTTCGTCGTGCAACGCATCCTGCCTGCGGGCGAACGCGATGTTGAGGTGCGGATCAGCGGGGCGGGTGAGGATATTTACCTGCAACGCTCGGTCGAAATTCCACGCTCTGAATGGTTCGGCGTGGCGACGGTTGATCTGACTTTCGGCTACCGTGAGGACGCGGGCAAGAACACTGCGGGCGGTGCCGTCGACAAGTATTACGACCGCGGACGTTTGGCCTTCTACGTGAAAGGCAAAACGCAGAAGGGCTGGAACATCACCGCCAGTGCCGACACGGGTGAAGACGAGTTGAGCGAGATATTCCGCAACCTCGACAAGAAAGACCCGCGCCACCTTCTGCTACGGCTCGACAGTGACAAGGCCTATCCGGTTTATGGCGATGACAGCACGATCGTCGAGGACGCGCCGACCTCTGGCAAGTTCTACTTCAAGGCCGAGCGGGAGGGTAATTTCGCCCTTTGGGGGAACTACAAAGGTCAGGTCAACGGATCGCATTTCCTGCGCAACGAACGCACGCTGTACGGCTTCCAAGGACATGTGCAGACACAAACGACGACGTCCAAAGGCGAGCCTCGGGCAGAGTTGGATTTGTATGCCGCGCAGCCAGATACGTTGCCGGGTCGGGATGTGTTCCGTGGCACTGGCGGCTCGGTTTATTTCCTGCAACGCCAAGACCTGTCCATCGGCTCTGAAACCATCGCCATCGAAATCCGCGACCCTGACACGGGCCGCGTGACCAGTCGCGAGGTTCTGGTCTACGGGCGCGACTATGACATCAACTACTTGCAAGGTGTCATCACGCTGACGCGGCCTTTAACGGGGGCTACGGGCGGTGGCACGGTGATCACTGACCCGTTGGGCGAGAACACCGTTCAATTGACGGTAAACTACGAGTTCACCCCGACCGCAGGAACCATCGATGGCTACGCCTATGGTGGGCGGGCGCAATTCTGGGCAACCGATAATCTGCGGTTCGGCGCGACGGGCCTGGTCGAGCAGACAGACATCGCCGACCAAACGGCCTACGGCGCGGACATGCGCTACGAGATTTCCGACACCACATTCCTGGAGCTTGAATATGCCCGCACAGAGGGGCCTGGGTTCGGGTCCAGCTACTCGTCTGATGGTGGGCTGATCGTGACCAACACAAATGCAGTTGGTGGTACGGGCGAGGCCTATATGGCCCGTGGGCAGGTCGATCTGAAAGACCTCAATCCGGACCTGAACGGCCAGCTTGGTGCTTATTACGAAAAGCGTCGGGCAGGCTTCTCGACGCTGGATTACCAAACCACCGTTGATGAGGAACTTTGGGGCGTTTACGGCGAGTACGCCCCAACCGAGCGGCTGTCTTACCGTCTTTACTATGATGATTTCACCGATGACGCGGGCAAGGTCGCTCGCGAGGGCGGGCTGGAAGTGACCTATAAGGTCAGCGAACGCCTGACCTACGATTTCGGCATCGAGCATATCGACAAGGTGACACCTGCGGGTGCGGCCGACGAGACGGGCAACCGCACCGACGTTGCTGTGCGCGCGACGGTCACGGTGAACCCGCAGTTGGAATACTCCGTGTTCGGTCAAGCGACGGTTTCTCGCTCTGGCGGGCTGGCCCGCAATCACCGTGTTGGTGCAGGTGTGAAGTACCAGTTCGCACAGAATTGGACCTTCGAGGGCGAAATCTCCGACGGGTCGCGCGGGGTAGGGGCCTTGGCGCTGCTGTCGTATGACAATGGCGAGGATGGCACTGCCTATTTCGGATACACCCTTGATCCCGGCCGCAGCTATAACGGCGTGGACCTGAGCGGAAAGGACCGAGGTCAGTTCGTGGTTGGTGGTACCCGCCGCATGAGCCAAGCGGTCGATGTCTATGCCGAGAATACATATGATCTGTTCGGGCAGCACCGGTCGCTAACCTCGACTTACGGGATCAACTACGCACGGTCCGAATTCCTGCGCTACTCGGCCTCTGTGGAGGTTGGCCGCGTGGACGATAGAGCGAACGGTGACTTTGATCGCACCGCGCTGTCCTTTGGCGTGCGGTACGAAAACCAGACGGGTGTAACAGGCACCGCGCGCTTGGAATACCGACGTGACCGCGGGGTGTACAACAACACCAGCCGTGACGGTGACACGATCGCTCTGGTCTCGACGCTGCGCTACAAAATCGATGAAGAGCAACGGTTGCTGTTCAGTTTTGATGGCAGCTACACCGACACTGACGGCTCCTCGATTCCTGACGGGCGCTATGCGGAGCTGACTTTGGGTTATGCCTATCGCCCCATTGAAAACGACCGGCTGAACGTGCTGCTCAAATACACCTATCTGCATGACCTTTACGGGCAGGAAGTGGACGGCACCAATGACCCCGGCCCGCGCCAAAAAAGCCATGTGCTGTCTTTGGATGCGTCCTACGACCTGAACCGTAATTGGACCTTGGGCGGCAAGCTGGGTGGCCGCTGGTCGCAAAGCTCTCCGGATGCAACGACGGCGTTTCAGGACAATGATGCGTGGCTGGCCGTGGCCAATGCGCGGTATCACCTGACCCATAAATGGGACGTTTTGGTCGAAGGGCGCGCTTTGCGGGCAGAGCAGGCGGGCGTCACGGAATACGGCGTTTTAGGTGCCGCGTATCGCCATATCGGGAACAACTACAAGGTAGGTGTCGGGTATAATTTCGGGAAGTTCTCGGATGATCTGACGGATCTGACCTATGACGACAAGGGCATGTTCATAAACCTGATCGCGAAGTTCTAATCAGGGCGCAGCAGTGGCCTACTGACTGAGGATGATCGACCGATAGCGATTGAGAAGGCGCGCATGCCAAAAAACAAATACTACTCCGGCCCGGTGAGTGACCATTTCGACGGCGTGCGGTTCTATTCTCCCGGCCAGCCCTCGCCTGATCGTTCGCTGCGTGATCTGCTGCGGTGGCAGCGCGAAAGCGGGCGTGCGCGCTGGCCCAAATCCGTACCAGTGACCCCGTCGAAGCCTCCCGCGAACAGCGACTTGCCGCATCTGACAATGGTGGGCCATGCGTCGGTATTGATCCAAGTTGCGGGCGTGAACATCCTAACAGATCCCGTCTGGTCCGACCGCGCAAGCCCGTTGAGCTTCCTCGGCCCCAAACGCGTCACCGCCCCGGGGATTGATTTTGGCGATCTGCCGAAGATCGATGCGGTTCTGCTGAGCCACAACCACTACGATCATCTGGACCTTTCAACACTCAGGCGTCTGGAGGCACAGCACCGCCCGCTGATAGTGATGCCGCTTGGCACAGACGCGACCGTCCGCAATGCCATCGGAACCGCGCGGATAGCGTGCAACGACTGGAACGACAGGATCGCCCTGTCGCCCGAGGTGTCCGTTAGCCTGACACCCGCTAACCATTGGTCATCGCGCGGGGTACGTGACCGACGCATGGCTTTGTGGAGCGGTTTTTGGATTGATTGTCCGGCGGCTCAGATTTGGTTTGCAGGGGATACAGGCTATGGGGATGGGAAGATTTTCCACGACATTCGACGCCGACACGGTTCGCCTGACATCGCCCTGATCCCGATTGGTGCGTACGAGCCACGCTGGTTCATGTCGAACCAACATGTCGCCCCCGAGGAGTCGGTGCGCATTTTCCGTGATGTTGGTGCTAAGCAAGCGCTCGGATTCCACTGGGGGACGTTCCAGTTGACCCACGAGGCGCGCGAGGCACCTAAAGAACTGTTGCTGAGATGTGTGCTTGAAGCAGGGATAAACCCGGAGCGATTTCCTGCGTTTGGACCCGGCGAGGTTTATTCAATGCAGACGGCCCGATAATCCGAACAGGATGTTCGCCACAGCATTTATGCCAAGCGCAAATGCAATGTGCTGCTTGTCTTCAAAGGGGAAAATGGCTCCGACGGTAGGGATCGAACCTACGACCAATTGATTAACAGTCAACTGCTCTACCGCTGAGCTACGTCGGAACGGTGAGGCGCGTATAGCAAGCGCGATTCCGGTCGTAAAGAGGGTTTTGCCCAAATAATTCAGATAACTGAAAACCGGCTTGTTGCGCTGAGTTTGTGCTCGGGTTTCACAAGTTTGCGCTCTGAAAGATCAATCAGATGGGCAATGACATTTCGCTCGGCTGCGGGCAGAAGTGCGGGGTTTACGTCTGTATAGATCCGCGCTGTAAGCTCCTTTGGTGTTTGAAGCCCTGATTTCAAAGAGGCAAGTATTTGGGATTCGCGCATTCGCCGATGTGTGAGCAATTCCTGAAGTCTGGCAGACGGGTTATCCACGGGCTTTCCATGGCCGCTAAAATAGGTCGCAACCGGATCGCGCTTCGCCAGCATCTCCAGAGAGGCCATGAAATCCGTCAGATGCCCGTCGGGCGGGGACACCATGGATGTCGCCCAACCCATCACCAGATCACCGCTGAAAATTGCATCTCCCTGATGCCAGTGGAAACACAGATGGTTTCCCATATGGCCAGGGGTGTGGAGCGCGGTGAGACTCCAATCGGACCCGTCAACACGGGTGTCATGGGCAAGGGTGACGTCGGGCAGGAAGGTCGAATCGATGCCTTCGCCGCCGCCCAAATCTGTGAACGAGGCCATCACCTCCGCACGTCCGGCAGCGCTGCTCCCAAATCCGTAAACCTTCGCACCAGTGATCTGCGCCAAGACCATCGCCAACGGGGAATGGTCGATATGGGAATGGGTCACGAAGATATGGCTGATGCGTTGATGTGCCTCTAGCGCAGAAAGAATAGCGGCCAAGTGCTCTTCATCCGGCGGGCCTGGGTCGATTACGGCAATATCCCGCGTGCCAAGCAGATATGTGTTGGTGCCTGTGTAGGTCATGGGCGAGGCGTTCGGGGCAAGGATGCAGCGCAGCCCCGCTGAAAGGGTCACGGGCTGCCCCGCTTTGCGCGTGTCTTGCTCGGAACGTGCCATCGCTCTTTTCCTTTCGGCGAAGGGGCTTTACGGTCCGGAACATGGCACGGTTCTCAATCAAGCGCTACCTTCCACGCAGCCTGTACGGGCGAGCGGCACTGATCCTGTTGGTGCCGATCGTGACGATCCAGCTGGTCGTGTCCTTCGCCTTTATCCAGCGCCTTTATGAGGACGTCACCGCGCAGATGACGCAGAACATCTCGGTGGAGTTACAGTTGTTGCTGGACATCGTCGAAAGCGCCGGCAACGTCGAAGAAGCGGCCACGAAACTGGTCCAGACTGCGAACGCTTTGGATATTGATGTGACATTCCCGGGGGCAGACGTGCAAGAGAGACGTCGCTTTACGGATTTGTCCGGACGGGCGATCCGCGAGACACTCGACCAGCAATTTGAGACACTGCGTGCGGTTGATCTGGTAAGTCTCGACAAAACCGTTCAAGCCAGCTTGGAGACGTCGAAGGGCGTCCTCGAAGTGGCGTTCTCGCGGCGACGGGTGGCTGTCTCCAACCCGCATCAATTGCTGGTGTTGATGTTGTTCACGGCTGTGTTGATGACGGTGATCTCATATCTGTTCTTGCGCAACCAGCTGCGTCCGATCCGACGTCTGGCCCGTGCGGCGGAGGCGTTTGGTAAGGGCCGGAACGAGCCATACTATCCGGGTGGGGCGTTGGAAGTGCGCTCGGCTGGTGCTGCCTTTTTGAACATGCGTGCACGGATCGAGCGGCAAATCGAGCAGCGCACGCTGATGTTGTCGGGCGTAAGCCACGATCTGCGCACGCCGCTCACCCGCTTGAAGCTGGGGCTGTCGATGCAGCCGGACACTGAAGAGATCAAGGATTTGATTGGCGACGTCGACGAAATGGAGCGATTGATCGAGGCATTTCTGGATTTCGCCAAAGCTGACGCGCAAGAAGAGTTGGAGCGCGCTGATCCCATCGCTTTGGTCAAGGACCTTGTTGCGAATGCACAAAGGTCAGGCAAGTCGGTTGAACTCGCAGGAGAAATTCCCGACGCTGTGGACATGAAGCTTCGCCCGCTTTCCGTGCGTCGCGCCGTCGAAAACTTAATAAACAACGCAGTGCGGTACGGGACGGTAGCGCAGGTGGAAATCGCAGTGCTGGAAACAGCGTTGCGGATCAGTGTCGAGGATAACGGTCCAGGTATTCCCGAGGCACGGCGCGAGCAGGCGGTAAAAGCCTTTTCGCGGCTGGATGCATCACGCAATCAAAATGCAGGCTCCGGTGTCGGGCTGGGACTGGCAATCGCGGCGGATGTGGCACGGTCCCATGGCGGCACATTGCGGCTGGGTGACAGCGATCACCTCGGTGGGTTGAAAGCGGAACTGGTGCTGCCGCGATAGGGGAGAAGTGGTAGGCCCGGCAGGACTTGAACCCGCAACCAAAGCGTTATGAGCGCTCTGCTCTAACCAGTTGAGCTACAGGCCCCCTAGGAACGGATGGCTACCAGACCGAACGCCCGCGTCAAGTCTCTTAGGCGCATCAATTGCGAAAGTGCGGCGGGTGTTTTAAACCAAACCCGAAATCAAAAGGAACATGTGATGGATACCGGTTATCTTCTGAAGCGCTACGCCGTGGTCTCTGTAATCACCATGTTCGCGGTGCTTGTTATCTCGTACCTGCTGGAAGTGTTCGTGGGGTTCGACATAGGCTCAGGCGGTTCAATCGCCACCGCACTTGTTCCCGCCATGGATGCAGGCCAAACCTACGCGCGCCGTGTTAAGAAGCAGCCCGAAAGCGGGTTCGCGTGGAAACTTTCGGCGGTTTTCGTGGTGATCAACGCCGCTTTGGGTCTCGCGTTCTCGTTGGTGTTTGTCATGGCGTTCGGCGGATTGGCTGATGTGTCCGAGTTATTGAGCGGAGTAGGTCCTGTCGGTTGGGTCATCATTATCGCCATCGCATTTGCGATCTATTGGCTCGCAAGCCGCTTTTTCTTCGGATTTGGCGCGAAAAACGAGCTGAAGATGCAAGAAAAGCTGGCGGCGAAGAAGCAGCCATAGACACGTGCCCGCTGGCTTGCTAGGTCGGCGCAACTCTAATCTGCTGCCGGATGTGACCCCATGACCAAAACCCCGAAGAACGGTTTAACCTATGCCGACGCTGGTGTGGATATTGATGCTGGCAACGCGCTGATCGACCGGATCAAGCCCGCTGCCGCTGCCACCAAACGCTCTGGCGTGATGGAGGGCTTGGGCGGTTTCGGGGCATTGTTCGACCTAAAAGATGCAGGGTTCAAGGACCCGATTTTGGTGTCTGCCACCGACGGGGTCGGGACCAAGCTGCGTATTGCCATCGACACTGGCCATTATGACACCATCGGCGTCGATCTGGTCGCCATGTGCGTCAATGATCTGGTATGCCAAGGCGCGGAACCGCTGTTGTTTCTCGACTACTTCGCAACTGGCAAGCTGGACCTTGATACGGCCACGACGATCATCAACGGGATCGCGGCGGGCTGCGAGGCTTCCGGCTGCGCGCTTATCGGTGGTGAAACCGCCGAAATGCCCGGCATGTATAGCGAGGGTGATTTCGATCTGGCCGGATTCTCGGTCGGCGCAATGGAGCGCGGGACTGCCTTGCCGCAAGGCGTGGCAGAAGGGGACGTTCTGTTGGGCCTCGCATCGAGCGGTGTTCACTCCAACGGGTATTCTTTGGTGCGCAAAGTTGTTGAGACTTCCGGTCACGGCTGGAACGATGCCGCTCCGTTCGCAGAAGGGCAATCCTTGGGGGAGGCTCTGCTGACCCCGACACGCCTCTATGTGAAATCTGCCTTGACTGCGGTTCGGGCAGGGGGCGTGCATGCGCTGGCCCATATCACCGGCGGAGGTCTGACCGAGAACCTGCCACGGGTTTTGCCTGAAGGTTTGGGGGCTGAGATCGACCTTGGCACATGGGAGCTGCCCGGCGTGTTTTCTTGGATGGCAGGTGTCGCGGGCATCGAAGAAGCCGAGATGTTGAAGACCTTCAATTCGGGTGTCGGCATGGTGTTGGCCGTTGACCCACACGCGGCAGAAGCGCTGACCAGCGTATTGCAGGATGCTGGCGAGACAGTGTTCCGCATCGGGGCGGTCACGCCGGGCGAAGGCGTTCGCTATTCGGGCCGCCTGCTTTGAAAAAAGTAGCCATTCTGGTGTCAGGTGGCGGCTCGAACATGCTGACACTGTGTAGCAGTATGGTGGGTGACCATCCGGCGAGACCGGTATTGGTCCTGTCAAACGACCCCAGTGCGAAAGGGTTGAGATATGCCGCTGCGCGCGGGCTAAGCGTGGCTGCCGTGGATCACCGGAAATTTGGAAAAGACCGCGCAGCATTCGAGGCTGAACTGATAACGCATCTAGATGCGGTCGGGCCTGACATCATCTGCCTTGCAGGTTTCATGCGGGTGCTAACCGCGGGCTTTGTTGAGCGTTACGCAGGACGGATGCTCAATATCCATCCCTCACTTTTGCCCAAATACAAAGGGTTGAACACCCATGCCCGTGCGCTGGAAGCCGGTGATGCAGAGGCGGGGTGCTCGGTCCATGTGGTGACACCGGAACTCGATGACGGCCCCATCCTTGGGCAGGCCCGCGTTACTATTGAACCAGGCGAGTCAGCTGCAAGCTTGGCGGCCAAAGTGCTTGTGCAGGAACATCGGCTTTACCCCGCCGTTTTGCGCCGTTTCGCAGAAGGTGAACAAGGGGTTCTGGAGTTGACGTGAGGCTTGGGCTTCCCTTTTGCGCCTAAACGGCCTAATAAAGAGCAGGCTCGGGGGCGGTCTACAAAGAACAACAACAACAAGCGATTACCCGAAGAACTTACATGCCATCAGACATCATTACGATCACGACCACCGAAGAATTGTCCGCATTTTGCGAGCGGGCAAGGGGCTTCCCTTACGTCACCGTCGATACGGAATTTTTGCGCGAACGCACCTATTATGCGAAGTTGTGCCTGATTCAATTGGCCATTCCCGGGGACGACCGCAACGACGCTGTTCTTGTCGATCCGATCGCGGGCGGGGACATGTCGCTGGAGCCGCTCTACGATCTATTCCGGGACGAGAACGTGGTGAAAGTATTCCACGCAGCGCGGCAGGATCTTGAGATTTTCTACGTCGAAGGCGGCGTGATTCCGAAACCATTATTCGATACGCAAGTCGCCGCGATGGTGTGCGACTTTGGCGAACAGGTCGGCTACGAGACGTTGGTCCGCAAGATTGCGAAAGCGACGGTCGACAAGTCGTCCCGCTTTACGGATTGGTCCCGACGTCCACTCAGCGATGCGCAAAAATTGTATGCTTTGGCTGATGTGACCCACCTGCGCGACATCTACGAGTATCTGTCCAAACGCCTTGAACGCACGGGGCGCAAGCCTTGGGTCGAGGAAGAAATGGCAATTCTTCGCGCACCAGAGACCTATGTCGTGGACCCAGAGGCCGCATGGCGCCGGGTCAAAGTGCGCTCGAACGCGCCCAAATTCCTTGCCATTGTGCGGGAATTGGCCAAGTTCCGTGAAACTTACGCGCAGGAACGAAACATACCGCGAAGCCGCGTCTACAAAGATGACGCGTTGCTTGAGCTTGCCTCCACAAAGCCAAAAGATGAACGCGACATTGGCAAATCCCGCTTGTTGCTGCGTGATGCCCGCAAGGGGCCGATTGCGGATGGTATCATAGCTGCTGTAGCTGCCGGTGTATCTTGCCCGCCTGATAACATGCCGAAAGTTCCGCCTGCGCGGGATCGATCAAGCATGAATTCAGCCTTGGCAGACCTGCTGCGCGTAATGCTGAAAGCGAAAGCTGAGGAGGTTGGAATTGCTCAGAAGCTGATCGCAACAGCATCCGATCTGGACGACATCGCCTTGGGCGAACGCGACGTTCTAGCCCTGAAGGGCTGGCGATCAGAAGTGTTCGGACTGGACGCATTGCGCCTTTGCGGGGGAGAACTAGCGCTCTCGTGCTCCGGAAGTTCAGTAAAGATTATAGAGCTTTAAGCGCAGTTGTTAACGCTGCACGGCACGCCGGTTGCTTTGGCCGATGACCGTAATCGTGCGCACCTTGTTCAACCTGTTCGTCGAAACAGCCCGCGCCACGAAAATCTCGCGAGAGCGCTGTGTGCTTTGACGGGTTTGAGTTACAGGTGGCGAGACGCGGAACTCGTAAGTCAGCGTGCTGAGGTCGTCGCGATCAACCTCCAGCAATTCAGCATTCCAGTAGCCCTGCAAGGACGGCAACCCGACGGCGCGAATAATCGCGCCCTCCGGCGTTGGTTCCACTTTCAGTGAAACAACTTGAGCAACAAACGGACGAGGATCACGCAAAAGGGCTTCGTCGGTGACGGCTACGGTCTCGGCGCGGTCGCGGCCAAACCAGTTGAACGGATTAACACGTGAGTCGCGGATGCGTCCGCATGCGCTCACGGTCAGGCTTATCGCCAGAATTGCTAAAATGGTGCGTGTCATTGCTCGAGTCCCCGCCAGCGCCTGTGTTTCCCAATGGAGTAGCGCAACCGAGAGGACTTGAAAAGTCCGGCCTGCACTGGACGACGTGGAACCAGCGGGTTAACTGCAGAGGAACACTCATCGAAAGGTGCACAGACCATGGCGCAAGAGGCGTTTGAAGACATAGTTGAGACCTTTGAATTTCTGGATGATTGGGAAGATCGCTATCGTCATGTGATCGACATGGGCAAGGCAATGGACCCGCTGGATGACGTGCTGAAGGTTCCTGCAACCAAGGTTGACGGTTGTGCGAGCCAAGTTTGGCTTCACCCAAAGGTAGAGCAGGGCGTGTTCACCTTTGTCGGCGATAGCGACGCGATGATTGTGCGTGGCCTAATTGCTGTGCTGAAGGGGCTGTATTCAGGGCTGGCCGTTGCCGATGTCGCCAAAGTTGACGCCGTCGCCGAATTGGGCCGCCTTGGGCTGAACGAGCATTTGTCCGCGCAACGCTCCAACGGCGTGCGCGCGATGGTCGAACGCATCCGCGCAGTAGCTGCGGCCGCTTAAGCCTGCGACGTTAACGCAGTTTCAAGATCGCCGTATCCGGTAAAGCGGTACTCGTATTCCAACCCCAGAAATTCGGCACAGGCTTTGGCTTTTTCCTCCAAGGCTGCATCGCGGCTTTGGGCCTGATAGACCAGCTTTTCGTAATTGCCGAAATACATGTCGCGCAACTCGGGGTGGCGGTCGAGCCCTAGGGGTTTGGTCACAAATGCATCGAACTGGCGGCACAGAAAATCGGTTAGGTAGAACGATGTGACTTCGTTACGCGCCTCGAAAGCCGCGTTGCCATCGTAAAAGCTGTAGCAGTGGGGCCCGTCGACCATATCCACACCCATCTCGTCACATGCGGCTTTCAGCAAACCACCTGTGCCGCAATCGGCATAGACGACGAATATCTTGTCGAAACTGTCACGGTGCTTGGCGACCGCGTCGCGCACGGCAGGCACGATCTTTTCCGGCGTGTTGTGCAAAATAGCTGGAAGACAGGCGAGGGTCATGTGGTCCCAGCCATTGCCTTCCTTTACCGCCAGTATCTCCCGTGCAAGCGCCCCGCAGGCCAACAGCAAAACCTTGCCCGCGCCTTGTGGTGCGAGGCCTTGGTCGCGAAGCGTGCTGTCGTCAGGTGTCATCTCGGTCGAGCCTTTTGTGAAGGGCGCGGATCAACAGACCCGCAAGCATCGCCAGCGGCAGCAGAGCAGGAATTGCTCGCGCCGCCTGACCCTGCGGTTGCATCTGTGAAAACACGAATACGGTTAGCCCGGCGGCCACGACCACGTAGCACAAAATCAGGGCAAGGCGCGTGAAAGGCATGGCAGGTGTCCTCGAAAGACGGGCATGATTGCTCTGAGTGCGCGGGACGTCAAGCGTTAGCATAATAGGAAACGGGCCCCGCAGGGCCCGCCATGCACTGCACTAATCGACTGTTTAGCCAGCGGCCATTTGGTTGTGTTTGCGGGACATAAACTCTTTCGCCGTCTCCACCGCGACAGCTGCATCACGACAATAGGCGTCGGCACCGATGGCTTTGCCGAACTCTTCGTTCAGCGGTGCGCCACCAACCAGCACGGTATAGTCGTCACGGATGCCCTTTTCGACCATCGTGTCGATCACGACCTTCATATATGGCATCGTCGTTGTCAGCAGGGCGGACATGCCCAGAATATCCGGTGTCTCTGCCGCCAGAGCGTCAAGATACGCCTCAACAGAATTGTTTATACCGAGGTCGATAACCTCAAAGCCGGCACCTTCCATCATCATGCCGACAAGGTTTTTGCCGATGTCGTGGATGTCGCCCTTTACCGTGCCGATCACCATTTTGCCGACGCGCGGGGCACCGGTTTCGATCAACAGCGGCTTGAGGATTGCCATCCCGCCCTTCATGGCGTTGGCAGCCAGAAGAACTTCCGGAACAAACAAAATGCCGTCGCGGAAGTCGTTGCCAACGATGGTCATCCCGCCGACCAAGGCCTTGGTCAGCACGTCGTAGGGTTCCCATTTGCGCTCTAGCAAGATGTTAACGCCTTCTTCGATCTCTTCTTTGAGACCGTCGTAAAGGTCGTCGAACATTTGCGCGACAAGCTCTTCATCGTCGAGTTCCGACAGGATGATATCGTCTTCTTCGTCTGACATAGGTTTAGAACTCCTCAACACGCGCGTAGGCGTCGTGGTCTTGCGTTAATAAAGTGATGCGCCGCTGCGGTGTTTCGGGCGCGACGTTTTGCGACATAGCAAAAGCTTGCACCGACTTGCCCTTGCAAATGTTCTCGCATTGTTCCAATTTGGTGTGATGGAAAATAATGCTGCAACTGCACAGAGATCGGAGCGGCTGACCGGTCGGATAAAAGGCCGCGGCACGGTGCAAAATGCTGCTGGTCGCTTTGAACGGTTTGCGCGCGTCGCGGCCGATGATGGCTGGGATAGTCCTGAAAACGATCTGCCTGTGCTGCGAACGCAGGTCACCTGTGAACAGGTTACCAAAGCGGTAACGCGCAACACGTCTCCGGACGTACCGTTTGATCGGTCCCTCAATCCTTACCGAGGGTGCGAGCACGGGTGCATTTATTGCTTTGCGCGGCCAAGCCATGCATATCTGGGGCTGTCGCCGGGCCTGGATTTCGAGACGCGGCTGATTGCGCGTCCGAATGCGGCTCAAGCCTTGGAGCGGGAGTTTCGTCGCCCGAGTTACACCCCTGATGTTTTGGCGATTGGCACCAACACCGACGCCTACCAACCGATTGAGAGAGACCGGCGCATCATGCGTGGCGTTTTGGACGTGTTGCAGCGATTCAGGCATCCCGTGGCGATTGTGACCAAGGGAAGCTTGATCGAGCGAGACATCGACATTTTGGGAGACATGGCCGCTGACAGACTGGCCTCGGCGTCGATATCCATCACCACATTGGATGCCAAGATTGCCCGCACGATGGAGCCGAGAGTGCCGTCTCCCGCGCGCCGCTTGCAGATTATCGAACGCTTGGCGTCGGCGGGTATTCCTGTCCGTGTGAGCGTGTCGCCCCTGATCCCAGGGCTGACCGATCATGAGTTGGAAACCATTCTGCAAAAGGCCCACGACGCCGGCGCAGTCGCGGCCAGTACCATCAGTTTGCGGTTGCCGGGTGAGGTGTCCGACCTGTTTCAGGATTGGCTGGCGCGTGAACTGCCGGGGCATGCCACAAAGGTTATGGCGCGGGTGCGCCAGATGCATGGCGGCCGCGACTATGACCCGACATTCGGTCACCGCATGAGGGGGCAGGGCGCCCATGCCGACCTGATGCGGCGACGATTTAAATCTGCATGTAAACGAATTGGTTTGACGGAGCATCTTCAGCGCCTTCGAACGGATTTGTTTATGCGACCAACGCAAGACGGGGATCAGCTCAGCTTGTTCTGAGCTGATACCGTTCAAGTGCGGGCGCGGCGGCGTGTGATGCGCGGGGCGGGTCCGGCGCCATCTGTGCCGTCGCTCTCCGACGAGAAGCCACCAAGCTTTTCAGTAATTTGCTCCAGCGTCGGACGATCACCACGCGGACGGGTCTCAAGAGCTGCACGCATGCTGCGCAGATGATCTGGCGTCGTACCACAGCACCCGCCGATGATTGTGGCACCGGAATCGCGTGCAAGGCAGGCATAGTCCGCCATCAATTCGGGGGTGCCATCGTAGTGAATGTGGCCGTCATGGTATTTTGGAATGCCAGCGTTGCCTTTCGCAATGACGGGAATGTTCGTCCCTTCAAAGCCAAGCACCGTGCGCAGCAAATCTGACGACCCGACACCACAGTTCGCACCAAAGGCCAGCGGTTTTTGTGCCAGTCGCCCTGCCAAAGCCGCCAGCCCTGCCGAGGTTAGCCCCATCATGGTGCGGCCAGCGGTGTCAAAGCTCATGGTGCCACACCATGGCATATCAGCGAGTTTCGCGGCCTCTGAGGCGGCTTTCAGTTCTTCGGGTGCGGAAATGGTTTCGGACCACAGCACGTCAGCACCACCAGCTTTCAAGCCCTCGGCCTGCTCGTGAAACATCTCCACCGCGCTTTCATGGGTCAGGGTTCCCATCGGAGCCATGATGTCGCCGGTCGGACCCATCGAGCCTGCTACAATGACGGTCCGTCCTGAAGCGTCAGCAACTTCGCGTCCAATCTCGGCCGCAAGGCGGTTGAGTTCAAAGACGCGATCCTGAGCGTCATGTAGTTTGAGGCGAGAGGCGTTGCCACCAAAGCTGTTGGTCAGGAACAGGTCGGAACCCGCTTCAACCGCATCGCTATACAGCCGACGGATCCGGTCGGGGTGATCGACATTCCAAAGCTCCGGAGGTTCGCCCGCGCTTAGTCCCATGTTGAACAACTGGGTACCGGTCGCCCCGTCTGCGAGAATCCAGTCGCGCTCTGCAAGTAGGCGGCTAAGGGCGTCGGAATTGGTCATTGGTTGGTCCTGTCCTGAATCGGAGTCCGTCAGCGAGCCTGATCACATGGGCGCGCAGATGAATCAAATTGATAATCATCATAATGATCATGAGTCAGGCCATGTGCGGAGGTCTGGCACTCGTCGAGTTTGCTAAAGCGTAAGGCGGAGCAATAAAAAAGGCCGCCGGAAATGCTCCGGCGGCCAATAAAAGCACTTGTTGAAAGACGTGTTAAGTTTCCGACAGGAGTTGGGATTTAGCCTGCGCCATTAATTCCGCCATCTTCGCGCGAATGGTCGCTTCCGTTGCCTTATCGCCAAGGTCGCCTGCAACTTTACGGTAAACATCTTCGTCGCCCGCCTCTTCGAAGTCGGCGCGAACCACTTCTTTGGCGTAGTCTGCGGCTTCATCGCCGGACTTGCCCATCAAATCTGCGGCCCACAAGCCAAGAAGCTTGTTGCGGCGGGCTTCCGCTTTGAACTGCATTTCTGCGTCATGGGCGAATTTCGATTCAAACGCATTCTCGCGGTCATCAAAGGTGGTCATTTAAGGCTCCTGTGGATGTCTGTTCCTCTTGATATGCCCATGCTTTCGCGCTGACGCAAGGGGTTGGTGCGTTCGCGGGGTGAAGTGACGCGGCTTGCATTGCTTGTCTGACCCGCGCGGGTGACGTATAGGCTCGGCTAACAAAGGGATGCGAGTCCCGCACCCGCGCGGGACGCCGCGCCACAGGAGATGCTCATGGCACGCCGTAAGAAGATCTACGAAGGCAAAGCTAAAACACTGTATGAAGGCCCTGAGCCCGGTACACTTGTCCAGTATTTCAAGGATGATGCGACTGCAAACAATGCTGAAAAGCATGGCATCATCGAGGGGAAGGGCGTGTTGAACAACCGCCTGAGCGAGTTCTTTATGACCGGCCTCGGCCATATCGGTGTTCCGACCCATTTCATCAAGCGCCTCAATATGCGCGAGCAGTTGATCCGCGCGGTCGAGATAATTCCGCTGGAAGTCATCGTGCGAAACTACGCAGCTGGGTCCATGGCGAAACGTCTGGGGATGGAAGAAGGCACCATGCTGCCGCGCCCCATTGTCGAGTTTTCCTACAAAGATGACGCATTGGGCGATCCTCTGGTGCCGGAGGAATACATTATCGCTTTGGGATGGGCGAGCCAGCAGGATCTGGACGACATCGTAGCACTTGCCCTGCGGGTCAACGACTTCATGTCTGGTGTGATGTATGGCGTTGGCATCAAGCTGATCGACTTCAAAATCGAGATTGGCCGACAGTTTGATGGCGACTTCCAACGCTTGATCGTTGCAGACGAGATAAGCCCGGACAGCTGTCGCTTGTGGGACATGGAAACCGGCGAGAAGCTCGACAAAGATGTATTCCGCCGCGATCTTGGTAATCTGGCTGACGCATATACCGAAGTTGCTCGGCGTCTTGGGGTATTGCCAAATAACAATGCGCCATTGGGCAAGCCCACTCTGATTAACTAACGGATATCGCCCCGTGATTTTACGTTTGCTCAATTCCATCGTCGTGCGGTTTCGCAAACCGTTGGAATTGGGTAGCCCGCAAGCCAACAAGCTGGTTCTGGCGCAGATTGCAGAGCAAGGTGACGATGGCACGCAAGAGCGTCACGTCCGCCACTTTGCCTACCCCATGCGCGGCGCAAGCTCGGCCGGTCGCGACCAAGCCATCGAGCTGCTTGCCGAGGCCGGTTTAGATGTGTCCGAAACCCAGTACCGAGACGGCGTCCTGGGCGAGCATTACGCGGCGGTGGCAAACGAAGAATTCGACCAATTGACCGACAGCCTGCGCGACGAGTTTGCGCGCATAGGCTGGGAATACGACGGCTGGGAATGCGCCGTTCTGAAAAGCTGAGGGAGCTAAGATCATGAAAGCACGCGTCCATATCATGTTGAAAAACGGGGTGCTGGATCCGCAAGGTGAGGCCGTGCGCCACGCCCTTGGAACTCTGGGGTTCAACGGTGTAAACGGTGTACGCCAAGGTAAGGTGATCGAGCTGGATCTGGCCGACGGAACCACTGAGGCTTCCGTCAAGGATATGTGCGAGAAGCTTCTCGCAAATACGGTGATCGAAAGCTACACGATCGAGCTTGCCTAATGCGCGCCGCCGTCCTTCGTGAATACAACGCACCGCTGTCCATCGAGGACGTGGCAGAACCCGCTTGCCCTGAAGACGGCGTCGTTCTGAAGGTCATGGCGTGCGGGGTATGCCGCTCTGACTGGCATGGTTGGACGGGAGAGCATCCTCGTGTGAAGCCCGGGCAAATTGGCGGTCACGAGTATTGCGGTGAAGTCGTAGAGGCGGGGCCGTTGGCGACGCATAAGCTGGGCGACAAGCTGATTGCACCGTTCATTCTTGCCTGCGGAACATGCCCGTCTTGCCAAGAGGGCAATCAAAATACCTGCCCGAACCAACGACTTCCCGGGTTTATCGAGCCCGGCGCTTTTGCGGAATATGTTGCCGTCCCATTTGACCATAATCTGGCGCATCTGCCGGAAAACCTTTCACCAACCGTTGCGGCAGGTCTTGGATGCCGGGTCACAACCGCTTGGCATGCGTTAACCGGACGCGCCGCGTTGCAGCCGGGTGAATGGCTCGCGGTTCACGGGACGGGGGGCATCGGCTTGTCGACATTGTTGCTTGGCATCGCAATGGGTGCTCGGGTGATTGTGGTTGATATAGTCGAGGAAAAACTTATCCATGCCAAAGGCTTGGGGGCCGAAGCTGCGGTGAATGCTACGGATGGTGACGTCGCTGCGAAGATCAAAGAGATCACCGGAGGCGGCGCACATGTGTCGGTCGAGGCGCTCGGGCTTCCTGTCACGACGAATGCGTCAATTGAATGCCTGCGCCCCTTGGGCCGCCATGTGCAAGTCGGCATGCCTGTGGGTCATACCGCGACGATGGAAATCAACATGAGCGCCGTCTATCTTGGCAATCTTGCTTTGTACGGCACACGCGGCATGCCGCCATGGAAATACCCGAGCTTGCTGGCGCTGATCACCAGCGGTCGTATCGACATGACGCCGCTTATCGCCCGCGAAATAGGGCTGTCGGGCGTCTCCGACGAGCTTGCCGCCTTCAACGGGCCAACCCCTCCGGGTGTGGCCGTCATCACTGATTTTCTGAGCTAAAGGGACCGTTTGTCATGAAAGCTGCCGTCATCGTTTTCCCCGGGTCCAATTGCGACCGCGATCTTGCCGAAGGGTTCCGCCAAGCGGGGTTCGAGGTGTCCATGGTTTGGCACAAAGACACCGACCTGCCCAAGGGCGTGGACGTGATCGGCATTCCCGGGGGCTTTTCTTTCGGGGATTACCTGCGGTGCGGTGCAATTGCAGCCCAGTCGCCTATTTGCCGTGCGGTTGTGAATTACGCCCATAAAGGCGGGCATGTGCTGGGCTTTTGTAACGGTTTCCAAGTGCTGTGCGAGACAGGCCTGCTGCCTGGCGTGTTGATGCGCAATGCGGGGCTGAAATTTGTTTGCCGCCAGCAAACGCTTCGTGTCGAGACAGCAGACAGCCCTTTCACCAACGCTTACAGCAAAGGCGACAAGATCATGGTGCCGATTGCGCACCACGATGGGAACTTTTCCGCCGACGCGGATTTGCTCTCCCGATTGCGCGGCGAAGACCGCGTGGCATTCAGCTATGTCGGCAATCCCAATGGCTCAACCGGCGATATTGCGGGTATTCTCAGTGAAAACCGGCGTGTTCTTGGAATGATGCCCCATCCGGAGCGGGCAAGCGAGCCTGCGCATGGTGGCACCGACGGGCAGGGGGTTTTCAAATCCTTAACCGAGGTTTTGGCGCTGGCGTGAATCCGCCTAAGGTGCGCTTGAGAGTACGCGGTCACTGACCTAATCTGGGCACATGAAGACGACGCCTCCCACTGGTGGGACCGACATCAAAACGGTCACGCCCCCTCAAACACGGCCATCGCGTAAAGCGACTTGGCTGATAAGAGGCGTTGTTCTGGGGTTGATCGCCTTGGCAGTTGGTATCATCTGGATATCCAACCTTTGGCTCACCGATCGCTTTACTGAGACCACCCGTAACAGGGGCGAAATCCGGCTCGCCCTTTATTCCAACGCCATTACCTCCGAGTTGCAGCGCAACCGCGTCGTACCTTTGCTGTTGTCGCGTGATCCGGTGATGATCTCTGCGCTGAACTCCAATGATTTTTCGGCCACATCCCGTCGGTTGATTTCGTTTTCGGAAGAGATCGGCGCGGCTGGGCTGCGTCTGCTGGATCAAGACGGGGTTATCGTGGCGTCGTCTGACCGAAACGAGTTGGGCGCGGCGTTTCGCAATTCACCCTATTTCGTAGATGCGTTGCGCACCAACGAGACGGTGTTCAATGCGACGCAGTTGGAAAGTGGCGCCTACAAATTCACCTATGCCCGCCGGATTGAATCCGAGAAGCAAGGAATCGGTGTTATCGTGGTCGACGTCGATTTGCGGCAATTTGAGACACGCTGGCGCTCACCATCGGAGGCGGTTCTGGTCGCCAACTCGGAAGGACAGATCGTCATCGCCACCGACCCGCGCTGGCGGGGCTTGGATATTGCGGAGGCGTTGGAGAAACGAACGCCGGACAGCGCGTTGAGGCGTGCATTCGAGGCAACAGGCGGCCTGTTCGACATCGAACAACCGGACGCCTATTTCCGCGGAGAGGCGGTGATGGAAATGGTTGGCCGTATCCCGTTCCGCGGGTGGCGGATCACGTCCTTCTCGACTTACGCAAGCGTGCGGGAACGTGTGAACGGTGTGCTTGCCATTGAAATTATGGCCTTCGCCATTTTGCTGGCGTTGGCATTCTATGTCCTTTCGCGACGTGCTCAAACACAGGCAGGCTTTTTCCGCCGCGAAAGTGAAGAATTGCGGGCTTTGAACCTGAGGTTGAGCCGCGAAATTGCTGAACGTCAAAAGGTTCAAAAGAATCTTGAAGTCGCGGAGCAGTCATTGGCACAATCGCAAAAACTTGCGGCATTGGGCGAGATGTCCGCCGCCGTGAGCCACGAGTTGAACCAACCGCTGGCCGCGATGAAAACCTATCTTGCAGGCGCAAAGTTGCTGCTGCAACGACGCCGCCCCGAGGAAGCGCAGGCTTCCTTCCAACGCATAGACGACTTGATCGAGCGGATGGGAGCAATCACGAAGCAGCTGAAATCCTACGCCCGCAAGGGTGGCGACGCGTTGGAGCCGGTAATCTTCGCGACGCAGTTCGCGGCTCTTTGTCGATGATGGAGCCGCAGTTGAAGCGCGGCGATGTGCGGGTGATATCGACATTGCCCGACGAACCCGTGCTGGTTTTGGGAGATCGCGTGCGGCTTGAGCAGGTGATTATCAATTTGTTTCGCAATGCCTTGGATGCGACCAAGGGCGTGCTGAAGCCTCAGGTTGAAATACTACTGAACTCCGGTGAAACGGCAGTGCTCAGCGTGCGGGACAACGGTGAGGGGCTCGAAAGCCTCGATGAACTGTTCGAGCCGTTTTACACGACGAAACAACCGGGGGAGGGCGTTGGTCTTGGTCTCGCAATCTCGTCCGGTATCGTTGCCGATTTGGGTGGTCGTTTGACAGCACGCAACGGTCAGGCTGGCGGCGCGGTGTTCGAAGTGCAGCTACCAATTTTGGGTCAAGACGCGATCAAGACCCAACCCCCGACACAATTACCCGCCTCAAATAGCAAAGTTGAGGCCGCCGAATAGGCGCAGTACAGCAAAAGGAGCCAGAACATGGCCAACGCATTGAAAATTGCAATTGTCGACGATGAACAGGACATGCGTCAGTCGATTTCCCAGTGGCTGGCGCTTTCCGGCTACGACACCGAGACCTTCTCTAGCGCGGAGGACGCGTTGAAGGGCATTGGCAGCGACTATCCCGGTATCGTGGTGAGCGACATCAAGATGCCCGGCATGGACGGTATGCAATTCCTCAAACGTCTGATGAGCCAGGACAGCGCCTTGCCCGTTATCATGATCACCGGCCACGGCGATGTTCCGATGGCGGTGGAGGCGATGCGCGTCGGGGCATTCGACTTTCTTGAGAAGCCGTTTAACCCCGACCGTATGACCCAACTTGCCAAGCGCGCCACTATTTCGCGACGCCTGACATTGGACAACCGCGCGCTGCGTCGGGAACTATCGGATGGCGCTGCCTTGATGCGTAAGTTGATCGGTTCCTCGCCCGTGATGGAGCGTCTGCGCGAGGATGTTCTCGATCTGGGGCAGGCCGATGGTCATGTGCTGATTGACGGCGAAACCGGAACGGGCAAGACGCTGATTGCTCATGCGCTTCACGCAGTCGGACCGCGCGCAGGTAAGAAGTTTGTAACCCTAAGTTGTGCCGCTTTTGATGAGGCCTCTTTGTCGAAGAAGTTGTTTGACCCTGTCATCGAAGGTGAAGAGCTTCCGTTAGTCGAGCAAGCGCGCGGCGGGACCTTGGTGCTTGAAGATATCGAGGCGCTGCCGGGAACGCTGCAAGCGCGGTTGCTGCAACTGATCAACGAGCAGGGCAGCCCCGCCGAGACGCGGATCATCGCGATTTGCAACACCCAAGAGCAGGATAAAACCTGCGAAGACTTGATCCGTGCCGACCTGTATTACCGTCTAGCTGCAATGAAGATCACTATCCCTCCGCTACGCCAGCGAGGCGAGGATATTCTGACATTGTTTAACCGCTTCGGAGAGCAATTCGGCGAGGAATACGGCTCTGACGCACCGGAAGTCTCCGCGCAGGAAGCGGCACAGCTGTTGCAGGCTCCATGGCCCGGCAACGTGCGCCAACTCATCAACGTCGCAGAACGCGCCGTTCTGCAAAACCGCCGCGGTTCAGGCTCGATTGCGTCCCTGCTGATGGCCGACAACTCGGAGATGGGGCCGGTGGTGACGACGGAAGGCAAACCTCTCAAGGAGTACGTTGAAGCGTTCGAGCGGATGTTGATCGACAACACGATGCGCCGTCACAAAGGCTCCATCGCGAGTGTTATGGACGAGTTGTGTTTGCCGCGCCGGACTTTGAACGAAAAGATGGCAAAGTACGGATTGCAAAGGGCAGACTATGTCTAAGCAGCCTAAGACATGCGATCATGAATTGAGAGTAATCCGTCACAACAGCGATTGTTCATTGTAATCGACATGCAAACAATACTATGTGTTGAGGACGGCTCGGTGCCCCGAACAGGCGCATTGGACGGTTAGAGTTTCACTGCAGCTATGCTCGAAGGACAAAACGAGCTCAAGCACCGCAGGATTGACGGCCCTTTGGGCCATCGCCGCTGGCTCGCAAAACGCGCCGTGGCACCATTCGTAAGGCCTGCGCCACCAATAATTGGCCCGGGTCGGAGACAAGAACGCGATGAGACGCGACAGGCACAGCAACGGACATAATGGCGGGGGAGTCCTCTCGTCACATGCCGTTTTGCAGCCATCCGCGTCCAGGCTCGCCCAAACAAGACATCCCGTTAACAATGCCGCGCCCCCCGGGGCGTGTTTGTCGTTGGCCAGATGCAATCGGAAAACATGGCTAAGAAAATGCTTATCGACGCCACCCACGCGGAAGAGACCCGCGTCGTGGTGGCAGACGGAAACAAAGTTGATGAATTTGACTTTGAATCGGAAAACAAACGCCAGCTAGCTGGCAATATCTATCTTGCAAAAGTTACCCGGGTAGAGCCGTCGCTTCAGGCGGCCTTTGTGGACTATGGCGGAAACCGCCATGGCTTCCTTGCTTACTCGGAAATTCATCCGGACTACTACCAGATCCCGATGGCTGACCGTCAGGCGCTGATCGACGAGGAACTGGAATATGCCCGCCAACAAGCGGAAGAGGACGAAAAGCCGAAGAAGTCTTCGCGCTCCCGGTCTCGGTCCCGCTCGCGGTCACAGAAGTCCAAGACTGACGATGCGGTGGTGACCGAAGAGGTCAAGGACCCAATTTCGGACGAGGCCACAACGGACGCTGTCGAAGCTGATGCCAGCACGCCTGATGCAGAAGCTCAGGCTCCGGTTGAGGCCAGCGAAGCGGAAATCACATCGACCGAAGCCGAAGTGGCACCGGCGATTCCCGGAATGGATGTGGTTGATCTGGACAGCGACGCTGATTCCAGCGACGACGACGATGATGACGACGAAGAAACCTCTGCCTCGGAAAAAGACGACAATATCGAAAGTGTCGCTCAGGAAGATGTGACTGAGGAAATCCGCCAGCCGCGCAAACCACGCGCCAAGCGGTACAAGATCCAAGAAGTTATCAAAGTTCGTCAGATCCTGCTGGTTCAGGTGGTTAAAGAAGAGCGCGGCAACAAAGGCGCGGCACTCACAACCTACCTGTCTTTGGCTGGCCGGTATTGCGTCCTGATGCCGAACACCGCACGTGGCGGTGGCATTTCCCGCAAGATCACCAACGCTGCCGATCGCAAGAAACTCAAAGAGATCGCCAACGAGATCGATGTGCCCTTGGGTGCGGGTTTGATTGTGCGCACGGCTGGGTCGCAACGCACCAAGACCGAGATCAAGCGCGACTATGAATACCTGCAACGCCAATGGGAGCAGGTGCGCGAACTGACGCTGAAATCCATTGCTCCGGCGCAGATTTATGAAGAAGGCGATCTGATCAAGCGTTCTATCCGCGACCTTTACAATAAAGACATCGACGAGGTCTTCGTCGAAGGTGAAGCTGGCTATCGCGTGGCCAAGGACTTCATGCGCATGATTATGCCGTCTCATGCGAAATTCGTGAAACGCTATACCGATCCGATGCCGTTGTTTGCACGTCATCAGGTGGAATCGTACCTGTCAGGGATGTTCAATCCAACGGTTCAATTGCCGTCTGGTGGCTATATCGTGATCGACACCACCGAGGCGCTTGTCGCGGTTGACGTGAACTCCGGACGCGCCACAAAAGAAGGCTCCATCGAGCAGACTGCACTGAAGACCAATCTGGAGGCCGCCGCAGAGGTCGCCCGTCAGATGCGTTTGCGTGACCTCGCAGGCCTGATTGTTATCGACTTCATCGACATGGATGAACGTCGCAACAACACTGCCGTTGAGAAGTTATTGAAAGACAAGTTGAAAACGGATCGCGCCCGCATTCAGGTTGGACGTATATCCGGCTTTGGCCTTTTGGAAATGTCGCGTCAGCGGTTGCGTCCGGGCATGTTGGAAGCCTCCACACAGCCTTGTCCTGCCTGTCATGGGACTGGCTTGATCCGCTCTGATGACAGCCTTGCATTGACCATCCTGCGCCAGTTGGAAGAAGAGGGCACGCGCAAGCGGTCCAAAGAAGTTCTGCTCAAAGCGCCGATTGCGGTCATCAACTATCTGATGAACGAAAAGCGCGAGCATTTGGCCCAGATTGAAAGCCGTTACAACATGGCCGTGCGTCTGGAAGCTGACGCGCATCTGGTCAGCCCCGACTACACCATCGAGAAGTTCAAAACTGCGACACGGGTGATCAACGCTATTGCCTCGAACGTCGTGTCGATGGACAGCATCGACATGTCCGATATCGACGAGATGGAAGACGAGGTCGAAGTTGAAAGTGAAGTTGAAGCAGCTAAGGTCGTCGCTGAAGCGGATGCGCCGGAGCTGGATGAAAACGGAAATCCGAAAAAGAAAAAGCGCCGTCGTCGTCGGGGTGGGCGTGGCCGCTCCAAGTCATCTTCCAATCGTTCCGAAGATGGCTCCGGAGAGAACGGTGAAGACAATGGCGACGTAAAAGCCGATGGTGACACGGCGGACGCCCCAGCGGCAAAAGCGGATGTCGCGGATGAGGCCAAGCCGGAAGATGGCGAGAAGCCGAAACCAAGGTCACGTTCGCGCAGCCGGTCTAAATCTTCCGCCAAAGCTGAAGAGGCCAAGGCTGAGGAAGCCGTGACCGAAAGCGTAGATGCGAAATCGGAACCGACACCTGAAATCGAAGCTGAAGCTGAGACGAAGCCGAAGAAACGCACCAGCTCACGATCTCGCTCCAAAAAGACCGAGGATTCCCCTGTCGCAGAGGCTGCTGTTGAGGCGTTGGAAGATGCTCCTGCTGAGAAGCCGAAAAAGACCAGCACGCGCAAACCGCGTGCGAAGTCGACCAAGACGAAGACTGATGAGGCAACGACACCCATAGCAGCAGAGCCCGCAGCGGCTGAACCCTCTACGATTGTCGCAGCTGAGGAAACTCCGGCGGAGCCCAAGCCCAAGAAGACCCGCACACGGGTTTCGAAGCCGAAGCCTGTTGAGGAGGTCGCGGAAGCAGCACCCGCGGCGGAGGCTGATAAGCCGAAGCGCAAAGGCTGGTGGTCCCTCGGGCGCTAACCTACGCAGTTCAAGATGAGAAAAGGTCGGGCAATTGCCCGGCCTTTTTTATTTGCGCTTCTTCTTGCGTTTGGGAGCCGCTTCAGCAGAGGCAAGAATATCTTGCGCGCGTAGCCAGCCGGACGAGCCGCGGGGCAGGGCGCCGAGAGCGCGTTTCGCGTGAATGGCTGCGTCATCGAACCGACCCAGCACGGCATAGCGCTCTGCCGTTGCAACGGATGCCATGGCGTTCTGCCCGTTTTTTGCATAGGCCAGCGCAAGGTTGCGAAGCATCTGTGGATCGCCGGGATCGCGTGACCTTGCACGGGTCAGGATAGTCAGTGCCTGTTTGGCTGCACCACTGGAGCCCTGCGCAAGCAGCGCGCGACCCAATCCGGATTCGATCAACGGCTCCCGTGGCGCCAATGCCAAGGCTTGCTTGTAGGAGCCGACGGCGGCGTTGAACTGGCGGGCCTCTAACAAGATTTGCCCCTTAAGCTCATGATAGTAGGGATCACGCGGGCGCATTTTCAGCAAGGCATTCATCTCGGCCAATGCCTTCTTCAGGTTTGGTGTTTTGTGATAGGCAATGGCGCGTCGCAATGTGGCGATCTCGCCATTTCCCTTGCTCTCGCTGCGGCGCAAAACGGAACGCGGATTGCGCAGGAACCCGTTGAGTTTGGCCGACATGCGCGCGTACCAATAGATGGCCTCGGGCGTGGTCGGTTGGGAGCGCTTCTTGTAGCTTGCCGCAAAGCCCTTTACCGCACGAAGCCGATCTTGGGTCAGCGGGTGCGTTCGCGCATAGGGGTCTTGCCTGCCCGGGCGCAAGGCCTCCTGACCTCTGAATATCTGTAAGATGTCGACCATTGCAGAAGGGTCCAGCCCGGCACTGCCCATATAGCGCATCGCGGATTGGTCCGCAGACGATTCCTCGGCACGGGTATGGGCGAAGAACCTGCGCGCGGCGGAACTGCTGGTTCCTGCGGCAAGCCCGACAGCTGCATCCCCATTCCCGCCAATCGCTGCGGCCGCAGCCAAGGCCATACCAATAGCCGTGACACGACCAGCAACGCGCGCATTGGTTGCGCGGCGGGTAAGGTGGCCGTTCGCAATATGTGCCAGTTCATGCGCAATCACCGCTTGCAGGGCTTCGGGGCGGTTGAGCTTCATGATCAGCCCCGAATGGATAAAGACGTGATTTGCGTCGACCACAAATGCGTTGAGTTTCGGGTCATTTATCACCAAAACCCGAATGCGGCCCGACCCGAATCCAGCAGATCGTAATACGGGTTTTGCAAGTTGCTGGAGCGCTTGTTCGATTTCGGCATCGCGGATCAGGCTGGCAGAATAGGCAGGCACTGACGTTAGTGTGGCGACGAAAACCAACAGCAGGTGGCGCAAAAGTTTCAATACAGAGTCCCTTCCAGTGATTGACCCCGAGGGCGGGGACTGGTTTGAAGCGCGAAACACCGCAACCCTGCGAGGATATCATGCGAAGTTCAAGTCGTGGCGACGTCGATCCGTTCATTGTTATGGATGTCATGGAACAAGCCCGCCGTCTGGAGCAAGCGGGTCGATCGATCATCCACATGGAAGTGGGACAACCCGGAACACCTGCACCCAAGGCTGCGCGCGCAGCCTTGGCGCGTGCGATGGAAAACGATGCACTCGGCTACACCGTCGCCCTTGGCCTGCCGGAGCTGCGTCAGGGCATCGCCGCGCTCTATGCGGACTGGTATGGCGTCAAGCTGGACCCCGCGCGCGTCGTGATTACTGCGGGGTCATCTGCTGCGTTCGTGTTGGCCTTCACCGCACTGTTCGAGGCGGGTGAAAAGGTGGGCGTTACTGAGCCGGGATACCCGTCCTACCGCCAAATCCTCAAGGCGCTGAGCTTGGACCCCTATGCCATTCCAACGCATGCCGCCGACCGACACGTCCCCGCTCTGCCAGACGCTGACCTTGCGGGCCTGATCGTGGCGTCGCCTGCCAACCCGACCGGAACTATGCTGTCCAAAGATGACCTTGGCGCGTTGATTGCCGCCTGTCAGGCCAAAGGCACGGCCTTCATCTCGGATGAAATCTACCATGGTGTGCAATACGAAGGCCGCGCGGTTTCTGCGTTGGAGCTGTCGGACGACGTCTATGTCATCAACTCGTTCTCCAAGTATTTTTCAATGACCGGCTGGCGCTTGGGGTGGATGGTCGTCCCCGAAGATCACGTGCGCCGGATCGAACGGTTGGCTCAGAATATGTTCATATGTGCACCGCACGCCGCCCAGATCGCAGCGCTCGGTGCTTTGGGCGCACGGGACGAAACCGAAGCAATGCTTGCGGATTACGGGGAAAACCGCCGCTTGATGCTGGACGGGCTGCCCAAGGCGGGTTTCGACAAGATCGCGCCGCCGGACGGGGCCTTCTACATCTACGCGGATGTATCGGACCTGACGCAGGACAGCCGCGCCTTCGCCGCCGAGATTTTGGAGCAGGCCGGAGTGGCGGTCACGCCGGGTCTGGATTTCGATCCGATGCGTGGCCACACAACTTTGCGGTTTTCCTACGCGCGCAGCACAGACGATATCGCCGAGGGCATAAAGCGCCTGACATCGTTTATGGCGCAGCGCGGTTAATTCGGCCCTTCGCCCGTCTGGGGAATCCTGTTAGGATAACTTCAAAATAATAAAGGCGGTCATGAGCAGGCTGATCTCACTCATTGCACTGGCGTCCCTTGGGATGACCATGAGCGCAGCGTCGCAAGACCTGCGCGCGCTTGCGCGTGTCGACATGGATGCGTCGCGCGTGACTGACAGCCGTGGCAGCACAACCTTGTCTCTGGCGTTGACGCAAGCGGTGCCGTACCGCGTTCAGGTTTTCGACGCGCCCAACAGGATTGCGGTGGATTTTCGCGAAGTCTCCTTCGAGCCAGATCTGTCAGGTTTGGATCGGTCAGACCGCATCGCTGAACTTCGCGCCGGAACGATCCGCGATGGCTGGTCGCGCCTCGTGATGGAGTTATCCGAACCGATGCTGGTCGAGAACGCAGGTATGCAAACCGACCCTCAAGACGGGGACGCGGTCATCACGGTAACCCTTGCCCCGGCCACCCAAAGCGATTTCTCGGAGCACGCAAAATCCACAGTGACAAAGCTGACGGCATGGCAGCAGGAGCAAATTACGTCCAATGGCGATACCCGCCGAATGGTTGTCGTTGATCCGGGCCATGGCGGAGTGGACCCAGGTGCGCAGCGGGCGGGTGTGGATGAGGCCGATCTCATGCTTCAATTCGCGCGGGAACTGCGCGAGCAATTGCTGCGCTCCGGACGCTACGATGTCATCATGACGCGAGAGGATGACAGCTTTGTCTCCCTGCCTCAGAGGGTGTCGCTGGCGCGCGCGGCGGGGGCGGATGTGTTTATCTCACTGCATGCCGATGCGCTGGCCGAGGGGCGGGCTACGGGAACGACGATTTACACCTTGTCCGACGAGGCCTCCGACGAGGCATCCGCCAATCTGGCGGAGCGGCAGGACCGCACGGACATTCTTGCCGGTGTCGATTTGACAGCGCAGGACGACCAGATCGCAACCGTTTTGATGGACTTGGCGCGGCGCGAAACGACGCCGCGCACCGACCGGCTTGCCGAAGCGCTGGTTGACGGGTTGCGAAATACATTGGGCAAGCTTCACAAGCGGCCCCGTCTGGAGGCCGGTTTCTCGGTGCTAAAGGCCCCTGATATTCCCTCGGTTCTAATCGAATTGGGCTTTATGTCTTCCGAAAGGGATCTGGACCGGCTGCAAGATCAGGTGTGGCGCAGTCAGGCTGCGGCAGGAATCGTTGATGCGCTTGACCTTTGGGCGCTGGAAGACGACGCAATCGCGGCAGGTCGATGATGATCGCGCCAAAACGTGATCGAAACTGGCCGGTTTCAGCCTGCTTTCCCCGCTTGGGTGTTTTGACCTTGGGCGGCACTACACATATATGTTGTTCAACATGCTTTTGGGGGCAGAACTAATGCTGCGCGCGATTCTTTCCTTTTTCGGGTCGATCTTCAGTCTGATCTGCATCGGTGCCTTCGCGGTAGCGCTGCTGATTGGCGCGATCTTCTTTATGTATTCGCGCGATTTGCCCGACACTGATACGTTGGCGCAATACTCTCCGCCGACCATCAGTCGCATCTATTCGGGTCAGGGCGCATTGATCGACGAGTTTGCCCAGGAACGGCGTTTGTTTGCACCTGCGAATGAGATTCCTGACATCGTGAAACAGGCGTTCATCTCGGCAGAAGACAAGTATTTTTACACGCACAAGGGCTATGATCCTCTGGGGATGGCCAAGGCTGCGTTGGATGCCGCGCAGGGGGGGCGTCTTCGTGGGGCGTCAACGATCACGCAGCAGGTCATGAAAAACTTCCTGCTTTCTGGCGACCGGTCCGCTGAACGCAAGATCAAGGAATTGATCCTTGCGTCGCGGATTGAGGGTACACTGAGCAAAGATAAAATTCTGGAACTCTACCTGAACGAGATTTTTCTTGGTCAGAACAGTTTCGGCGTAGCAGCTGCAGCCCAGACCTACTTTAACAAAACGCTGTCTGAGCTGAATGTCGAAGAAGCGGCCTATCTTGCGGTTCTTCCCAAAGCTCCATCGCGCTATCACCCCGTTCGGGAAGCCGAACGCGCGACCGGACGGCGTAACTTCGTGCTGCGTGAAATGTTCGAGAACGGCTACATCTCGGAAGATGATTACAAGCTCGCTCGCGAAAAACCGTTGTCGACCGTGCAAAGCGGCAGCTTTGCGGACTTCAAGTCAGAACTGCCCGATCGGGATTACTTCACCGATGAAATCCGTCGCCAGCTGTCCAAAGACTTTGGCGAAGAGGAGTTTTTTGGGGGTGGTTTGACAATCCGCGCCACGGTTGATCGCGAATTGCAGGAAGAGGCTGCAAGTTCTCTGCGCCGTGCGCTTGAAAGCTATGACCGGGGCCGCCGCGTATTTCACCGCGTAAAGGCGAAGATCGAGCCGGAAAAGCTGGCAGGTGACGGGTGGCGCGAAGCTTTGAACGACACCGTGTTCCCTCGGGACATCGAAGGCTGGAGCGTTGCCGTGGTGCTGGGGTTCGACGAGTCGAATGCGACCGTCGGCGTGGAAGGTGTTAGCGATGAGGGTCAAATTCTGGGCGCAGACGTCAAATGGGCGCGACCAAGGCTGGAAGACGGCAAACTGGGCAAAGCGTCAGCCAATGCAGACAATCTGTTGGATGTTGGCGACATCATCCATGTCCGCCCAAGTGACGATGGCACGTGGTCACTGCGGCAGGTGCCGGAAGTGCAGGGCGGCTTTATGGCGATGGATGTGAACACGGGCCGTGTTCTGGCGATGCAGGGCGGTTTCTCCTACCAGGCTTCGGTGTTCAACCGTGCGACGCAAGCGACGCGCCAACCTGGTTCAAGCTTCAAACCGTTCGTCTATGCTGCTGCTTTGGACAGTGGGTTTTCACCGAATACGATTATCGTCGACGCCCCGATCGAGATTAACACACCTCAGGGCTTGTGGCGTCCAAAGAACGCCTCCAACCGCTTTTACGGTCCGGCACCTGTGCGCACGGGGATCGAGCAATCGCGGAACCTGATGACCATTCGTCTGGCTCAGGAAATCGGTATGGATACGGTCGCGAGCTATGCAGAGCGGTTTGGTGTTTATGACGACATGAACCCGTTCCTGTCGAATGCCCTAGGGGCGCAGGAAACAACTTTGATGAAGATGGTGACGGCTTATGCGATGTTCGCCAATGGCGGTGAGCGGGTCGAGCCGACCTTGGTCGACCGCGTGCAAGATCGCTGGGGCCGCACGGTGTATCGGCATGATAAACGGTCCTGTGAGGATTGCCAGCTTGCATCACTTGACGCGAATTTTGCACCAACCATCACGTCCAGCCGCGAGCGGGTCATGGATGCGATTACCGCCTATCAGCTGACCTCGATGATGCAGGGCGTTGTCCAGCGCGGGACGGCTCGGAAAACTGTGAACCTGAGCGTGCCGACTGCCGGTAAAACCGGCACTACAAACGACGCCAAAGACGTGTGGTTTGTGGGCTTTACCTCTAACATCGTGGCAGGGTGCTATATTGGTTATGACCGACCGCGCGGCCTTGGCCGTGGGGCAAGCGGTGGTGGCATGTGTGGGCCAGTGTTCAACCGGTTCATGAAGAAGGCAACGGCCAAATATGGCGGCGGGAAGTTCGACGTGCCACCGGGTGGTTATTTCGTCAAGATTGACCGCTTTACTGGTGCCGTCTTGCCTGCAAACGCAAGTGGCGACCATGTCGTGGTCGAGTATTTCCGCGATGGTGAAGAGCCGGCATACGGGCTTGGCGCAATCATCGACGGCGGCTTTGCCATGGGGTCCAACCTGAACCTGTTTACACGCGGAACCGACGATGTGACGGCGGTGACCGAGGTGACGACATCCACAGGCAAGAAAGCGGTTATTCCAAAGCGGGCAAACTTCGGCACTTTGAGCGCGGGCGGGTTGTACTAAATCCACCTGAGCCTCCGGCGGGAATATTTTTGCCAAGATGAAGCCCGCTTGCGTGGCGGCGGGCTGTGGCCTATCACCTTGATCTAACTAAAATTGCAGGACTTTCCTTATGCGCGCGGACGCTCAGAACAATGTGGATGCTATCGAGAAATCCCTGGCTTTGTTACGCCAGCGGATGGATTGGGAAACAGCTGCGTACCGCCTTGAAGAGTTCAACGCGCGGGTCGAGGACCCGAACCTTTGGGACGATGCCGAGGCAGCCCAAAAGCTGATGCGGGACCGTCAATCACTGGTTGATGCGATCGACAGCTATTCGAGCATGAAGCAAGAGCTGGACGATAATGTCGAGCTGATCGAGCTTGGTGAGATGGAAGGTGACGCTGATGTCGTCACTGAAGCCGAGATTGCGCTTGTGAAGCTGAAAGAGCGGTCTGCAGCAGCGGAGTTGGAAGCGCTGCTGAATGGCGAAGCGGATGCCAACGACACATTTCTGGAGATCAACGCCGGGGCAGGGGGCACCGAGAGTTGCGACTGGGCGTCCATGCTGGCGCGCATGTATACCAGATGGGCTGAAAAGCGTGGCTACAAGGTGGAGCTGCAATCTATGTCGCCGGGTGACGAGGCAGGGATCAAATCCGTAGCCTACAAAATCAGCGGCCATAACGCATATGGCTGGTTGAAGTCGGAATCAGGCGTGCATCGTCTGGTACGCATTTCGCCATTCGACAGCGCAGCCAAACGGCATACGTCGTTTACCTCTGTTTGGGTTTATCCAGTGGTGGACGACAACATCGAAATTGACGTCAACCCGTCTGACATTCGCATTGATACATATCGATCCTCAGGCGCGGGCGGCCAGCACGTGAACACCACGGATTCAGCCGTACGTATTACCCACGAGCCGACAGGTATCGTCGTGACGTCGTCAGAGAAGTCGCAACACCAGAACCGTGATATCGCGATGAAGGCCCTGAAATCCCGCCTCTATCAGATGGAGTTGGACCGCCGGAATGCGGCGATCAACGAAGCGCATGAAAACAAGGGAGACGCAGGCTGGGGCAACCAGATCCGGTCCTATGTGTTACAGCCCTATCAGATGGTGAAAGACTTGCGCACCAACCACGAGACGTCAGACACCAAAGGTGTGCTGGACGGGGATCTTGACGGGTTCATGGGTGCAACGCTTGCGTTAGATGTGTCCGGCAAGTCCCGCGCAGAGGCACAGGCCGAAGACTAAGCCCGCCTTAGCCACGCGCAGCAGTTCGCCCGCCGATAGCGGTGATCACCGCAGATGTCAGGCAAATCACACAGGCCGCCCATGCAACCTTAATGAAAGCTGCGTTCGAGGCCGCGGCATGGCCGGGGTCTTGCATAATTTCCCCGAAGGTCGCAGGCCCGTCGGCAGCGCCGTACCCGATTGCCACGACGCTTCCCATAGCCGCGACTGCGATCAAGCTGGACATGCGGATCACCGCGTTGTTGATACCGGACGCCGTGCCGGTCGCATGTGGTGCGACAGAGCCCATCACAGCAGTCGACAGAGGCGCCACAACCAAGCCCATACCGATGCCCTGAAGGCACATCGCCGGCATCACGGCCCCCCAAAAATTTTGGGTCGGGATGACCAGTGCAAGTGCCGCGTAACCTGCGGCCAGCACGAGCGACCCTCCCACAAGCAATGACGCAGGACCGATACGTCCCGCCAACCTGCCGGAAAACCCCGACAGCAGGGCAATAAATACGGAGAGTGGTGCGTAGGCAGCTGATGTGGTGATTTCTGACTCGCCCCAGCCGCCGATAACAACCATGGGCAGGTACATCAAGATGGCCGAGAAGGCAAAGTAGATGCCAAAAGACGCGACGTTGGCGACCGTAAAGCCACTGTTGTGAAAAAGGGATAGTGGCATCATAGGGTGTGGGCTTCGCGCCTCGATGCGCAGAAACACAAACAGGACGCCTACGCCCGCCAATCCGAGATAAAGGGATGCTTTGGAGACAGCCTCTCCATGTTCGGCACCGCTAAGCGCCCAAGCGATTAATCCAAGACCCAAAACCGCCGAAACCCCGCCCGGAATGTCGATGCCACGCTCCGGCTGGCTCGGGTCCTGCTCGATTTTAATGAAAAGGAAGTAGAGGGCGAGCAAACCCAAGGGTAAGTTAACGGCGAATATCCAGCGCCAGACATCCGGACCGCCAACGGTTAAGGCGACGCCGCCAATGATCGGGCCGAGTGCCGAGGTCACTGCCGCCGCAGCGGCCCATGTGCCGATCGCCTTCCCCCGTTCTTCTTTCGGGTAGGCACGGCTGATGAGCGCCAGAGAGCCCGGCACCATGAAGGCTGCGCCCAACCCTTGTACAGCGCGGGCCGAAATTAGAAAGCTGGCAGTCGGTGCAAAGGCGCAGGCCATCGAGGCAAGCACGAACAGGGCAATGCCGCCGCCAAATACCCGTGCAAGGCCCAACCGGTCGCCGGCGGCCCCGCCAACGAGGATCAAGGCGCTTAGGGTGAGCATGTAGGCGTTGGAAATCCACTGCGCTTCAACCAGAGAAGCCCCGAGTGACATGCGCATCGCAGGAAGTGCGATTGCGACTATAGAGCCGTCAATGAACCCAAGAGAGGACGCAAGAATCGCTGCGGCCAACAGGTAGGGACGACTTTCGGGTGCGCAAAGAGGTAACGTCCTCGGATCAGATTGGTCCAAGGACGCCTTTTCGACCATAAGCTTCTAGGCTTTTGGTGTTTCAGTCGAAGCAGGGGCCGGAGAGGCTGCTGGCTTGGCCGCTGGAGCACCACCCGCACCTTTGCTGGCACCCGTATTGAGCGGATCGTCTTGACGTTGAACGGAGCCTTCAAAGTGGGCACCACTTTCGATCGCGATTGTCTTGTGGATGATATCACCCTCGACACGTGCCGTAGATGTCAGGCGCACCTTCAAACCACGAACACGACCAATGACGCGACCGTTGACAACGATGTCGTCAGCGACAATTTCGCCTTTAATCACGGCGGTTTCACCTACTGTCAGCAAGTGGGCGCGAATGTCGCCCTCCACGTTGCCTTCGACTTGGATGTCGCCTGTTGTCTTCATATTGCCGGTGATCGTCAGGTCTGTCGACAATGACGATGGCGGCGCTTTTGGACGAGGTGCCGACGCAGAGAAGTCTGGCTTTGGAGCGCTGGAAGACGAGGGGGATGGCTTGGCTGGTGCCGAGCTGTCCTCTGCCGGTTTTGCGCTTGGGTCGTTGATTTTGCTTTTAGAAAACATCGCGTCCTGCCTTGATATAGGTCATCGGGTTGACCGGAGTTCCGTTGAGACGGACCTCGTAGTGAAGATGGGTGCCGGTGACACGGCCAGTGGCTCCCATATCACTGATACGGTCCCCACGCGATACCCTTTGACCGACTTTTACACGAATATTCGAGTTATGGGCATAGCGGGTTTCAATACCAAAGGCGTGTTTGATCTTCACAAGGCGGCCGTAGCCCGATTGCCAGCCTGCGTGAGTCACAACTCCGTCAGCGGTTGCATAGATCGGTGTACCACGTGAGCCGGCAAAATCGACGCCTGCATGCATCCGGCGACCAGCCCCTTTCGGGTCTTTGCGATAGCCGAAGGGCGACGTGAAACGGAAGGCGGCTTTGACCGGCATCGCTACGGGCGATTTGTCGGCTGCGATGCGGAACAGGTTGATGCGGTCCAGCTCTTTGAGCAAGCGGTTCGCGCGGGTGGATGTCTTGTCGGTTATAGTACCGCCACCGGATGTGGACATTGTTGCGGGCAGAAGCGGACCGCCTTGGCCGGAATATCCGCGGCGCACTTCGCGCAGGATGCTCTCGGTCGGCATTCCTGCAGCGCGGAACATTTTATCAAGCGGCTCCAAGGATACAGTGACTGCTTCCTCCAGCCGGGTAAAAATCTGCTCGTTGCGGTCTTCATTCATCTTCAGCGTGAAGCGCAGTTCAGCGGCGGTATCAATAGCATCTTGGGCGTCGCGGGCAATCTGGTCACGCTCTGCGGCTGTTTGCTCCAAAGCTTCGGTCAGGAACGAAACCGAGCCGTCAGTGCTTTTGGCGCGTGCAAGAAGAGGGGCGTTGGGATCGCCATCGGCGTTGATCTGCGCCAGCAGGACTTCCGACTCGTCACGGGCTGCGTCGCGATCTTTCATGGTTTTGCGCAACGTCGTCTGGATCACCTCGATACCGGTTTCCAGTTCGTTGCGACGGTCTTCGGAAGCAAGTAGGGACGACTGCATCTCCGATATTTGTTCAAGCGCCACGTAGAAACGTGCATGGGCCGCCGAGGCTTCGACGGCGCGGTCATCGCGTTCGTTGGACAGAGCGTTCAAACGGGCCTCGTAAATCGCGCGCTCGCGCTGCGCTTGCTCACGGGCATTGCCAGAGCTGATCGTGTCCATCAGGAAAATTGCGGTAACGACAAACGTCCAGCATGCGATTGCAGCGCCACCAAGGACGATCCCCGCCTGCATGGTCGGGCGCAAGCGAATGAAGCGCGTACCTTCTTCCGATTTCAGAAAGAGGCGTTGTTCAGGCAACTTGCGTTCAAGTGCATGATCTAGTGCGCTGAAAAGGCGTGTTTTCACAGTTCTATTTCCCGTTTTCCCCAGACATCAAAGCTGACTGCGGGTCCCCACCGTTCTGTCAACTTGGAGTTGCTTAAACTTTGAGCGTAAACCACGCAACAATTAAGCCGACGGATGTGACAACCTGCGTCATTTCCGCGTGTTTTTGGCGGTATCTTGCCGATAGCGGCGCATTCAGGGTTTTTGCTGATCAACCAAAGGCCAGTAAAAGTCGGGCGCGATCCCCGCTTCGGCACGTTTTTCCTCGTTGAATGGTGGCTTTAGCTGACCATGAAAGTAGCGCCGGACAAGCATGTGAAATGTCGGTGTCGGATCCAGATTTTCGCGACCGCAAAGGAAGTGAAACCATCGCGATCCGTATGCGACATGGGCCACTTCTTCGGAGTAGATGACATCCAGTGCGTCGACGGCAGCGTGATCCTTGGCCTGTTTGAACAGCTTGATCATGCCCGGCGTCACGTCCAATCCTCGCGCTTCTAATACCATCGGTACAACGGCAAGACGCCCCATGATATCCTTCGCGGTTTCGCTGGCCGACATCCACATACCCGCATGTGCCGGCAACGCGCCGTAGTGGCTTTCGCGAGCTTCAAGACAGTCCGCCATCAGGTTGAAATGCTTGGATTCATCGTCGGCGGCCTGAACCCAGTCGTCGTAGAAGCCCATCGGGAAATCCACATCAGGGAAGCGGGCGATAATGTCCCAATGCAAGTCTACGGCGTTAAGCTCGATATGCGCGATGGCGTGCAACATTGCGATGCGACCCTCCGGCGTTCCGGGTTTGCGCTGTGCGACGTCACGGGGGCTCAACAATTCAGGTTTTGACGGGCGTGCGGGCATATCGGGTGGTTGCGCTATGCCCAACTCGATCTCTCGGCCATCCTTGCGCGTTGTTCGCCATTCTTCAGCAAAGCGGCGCGAGAGCGCGGTCTTCTGGCGCGGATCAGCCGTGTTGAGCACCGCGACCGCCATCTCGCGCAAGCTCATGCTCATGTGGATTGCACCGCTTCGAGTACCGCTTCAACATGCCCGGGCACGCGAACCTTGCGCCATTCTTGCAGGATTTTGCCATCACTGCCGATCAAAAAAGTCGAGCGCTCGATGCCCATGAAGGTTTTCCCGTACATGCTCTTCTCTTTCCACACTCCGTATTGTTTGCAGACATCCCCTTCTGCATCTGAGGCGAGGATGACGCCCAGAGAATGTTTGTCGCGGAACTTGTCATGCTTCGCGGCCGTGTCTTTGGAAACACCGATGACTTCGCATCCTGCCTCCTTGAAAGCTTGCAATTGTTCGGTAAACCCGATGGCTTGCTTGGTGCAGCCCGGCGTGTCGTCCTTCGGATAGAAGTACAGAACAACCTTCGAGGGCTGGAGCGTGGAAAGCGTGACGGTATCGCCACCATCACGAGGAAGGGTGAAGTCGGGGGCAAGCTCGCCAATTTGTGTCATAGGGCTTTGTCCTTTGATGTCGATTTGATGTGTCGTCGAGAGTAGGGCGCTGTATGTAAAGATAAAGGGGCGAGTACAACTGTCTGAGGGCCCCGACCGAAAGACGAGGTGGCATGGCCGACGACGCCACGCAAATCGAGGAAGATTCGCTCCCCCCCGAGGCAGAGGCCGAAGGGGGCGATACCGCACAACCTCCTCGCACCAAGTGGCGCCACCGCAAGCCGGGGGCGGTCATGATGTTTTTCTCGGTGTTTGGCACGCTTCTGACATTCACGTTTTTCCTTGTGATCATTGCCTTACTATCGGTGATGGGCCGCAGTATTGAGCTGCCGCAATGGGCCGTCGAGCAGGTTGAGCAACGCTTGAACACCGAGCTGGACGGGGAACGGATCGCCTTGGCCACGATTGCGGTCGGATTGCGGGACGACGCGTACCGCCCGACAGTCGATTTCACCGGTATCGAAGTCTACAATGCGGGCGGCGCACCGATACTGGCATTGCCTAAACTGCGCAGCAAGCTCGACACGTCCGAGTTGCTGCTTGGTCGCATCAAACTTGAAACGGTCGAAGTTCAGGGCGCTATCCTTGAGTTGAACCGCAACGAGAACGGTCAGATCGAACTTGCCTTTGGCACCCAGATGGGTGGCGCTCAGGTCAAGGCCGGGTCGATGGCCGAGGTGATGAAGCAGATTGATGACTGGCTTGATGCGCCGTGGATGGAAGAGATGGAAGAGGCGAGCGCTGAGGCGTTGACGATCCGGCTGTCTGATCAGCGCACTGGCGAGGTTACAATTGTCGAGCAGGGGCAGTTGAAGCTGACCAATGGCGACAATGTGATCGGTCTGAATGTTGCCTTTGACCTTGACCAGCCCAGTGGCCCGCCCGCGCGGCTGTTTTTTTCTGCCGATAAAGCCAAAGGCTCCGAAGGGGCACGGCTTGTCGGGAAGTTCAATGATTTGCGCGCTCGTGACCTAGCGGCCCAAATCGGAGCGCTGAACTTTCTTAACGTGTTGGATGCGCCCGCTTCCGGTTCGCTGACGGCTGAAATTGATGCGGCGGGACAAGTCGTCGGATTGGCTGGAACCTTGGACCTTGCCAAAGGGGCGTTGCGCCCGACAGAGCAGGCGAAGCCGGTGCCTTTCAATTCCTCTAAAAGCTATATCCGGTACGAAGCGGCTACGGGGCGCTTGATCTTTGATCAGATTGCACTGGACTCCCCACAGCTTCGACTAAGTGCCACCGGCCATGCCGATCTGCTCGATTTTAAGGCGGGTATCCCGCAAACTCTTTTGGGGCAGTTTCGCTTTACGAATGTCCGTCTTGCACCCGAAGGAATGTTCGAAGCCCCGGTGACCTTCAAGGAAGGTGCGCTGGATTTGCGCTATCGTCCGGCGGAGCTTGCGCTGGATATAGGCCAGTTGGTGCTGCGCAACGAAGGGGCGGAGCTGGTGGCGGAAGGATCAGTTGACGTGTTGCCAGCGGGGTGGTCGGTTGCCCTTAATGCTGGAATCGACGAGATAGACCATGTCCGTCTGATGGCCTTGTGGCCAGAGAACGCGGTGGACAAAACGCGTGAATGGTTGATCAAGAACATCGAGGGCGGGCGTGTGAAGCATGCCCATGCCGCACTTCGCGTTGTCCCGGAAGAACCCGTTAAGGCCGCCGTTAGCTTCGATTTTGAAGAGGCGAAGGTGAGTTACCTGAAGACCTTGCCACCGATTGAGGGCGCACATGGTTTTGCATCCATATCAGGCAACTCCTTTAACCTCAGCGTGACGGAGGGGCTAATCACTGCCCCCAGCGGCGGTGCATTGCAGGCCGGCGGGTCGGTTATGCAAATCCCGGATATGGCAGCTAAGCCTGCTGTCGCGGTCTTTGATCTAACGTTGGACGGACCGCTGCCCGCCGCACTTTACTTGTTGGATATGGAGCCGTTCGAGTTCCTGTCTAAATCCGACCTTTCCCCCGACGTGGCAACCGGAAGCGCGATCGTCTCCACACGGTTGACGGTTCCACTTGAGCCGAAGGTCGAAGTCGAGGACGTCGGCTACGTGGTCTCGGCAGAGGTGAGCGATGTTGTATCGGAGACCCTGATCAAAGGACGTGTGTTGCGCTCTGACAATATGGAGGTGTCTGCAGGCGATGGTGCCTTGTCGATTGAGGGGAAGGGCACAATTGATGGCATCCCGATGGATGTCGTCTGGTCTCGCAAAATCGGCAAAGGAACCGGAAAAACCAGTAAGGTCGACGGCAGCATCGAACTGTCATCCCGCATGCTTGAGGCGTTTAACGTCGGTCTGCCCAAGGGCAGCGTGTCGGGGAAAGGATCTGCTAAAATGGAGATCCAGCTCGCGAAAGGGGCGGCACCGCAAGCGAAGCTGACCTCGGACCTCAGAGGCGTCGGATTGTCCATTCCGGCATTGGGGTGGGCGAAATCCCGCGCCTCCAAAGGTTCGTTGAGCTTGGATTTGACCATGGGCGACACGCCAAAGGTCAATGATGTGCGTGTTCAGGTCAGCGGTCTGGATGCGCGCGGCTCTGTTTCGTTGAAACCCAATGGCGGCGGACTTGATAAGGCCGTGTTCACGCCGCTTAAAGTTGCCGGGCGTCTCAACTCGCAGGTCGAGATCGTCGGGCGCGGGGCGAACCGGCAACCGTTGGTGGTGATCAAGGGCGGAACGATCGACATTCGCAAGTTTGGCGTCACGACCGGAGGGAGCAGTGCGGGCGGCCCACCACTGGAATTCGCGCTCGACAGATTGGTGGTGACCGATACCATCGCGATGGATCAGTTCCGCGGAAGCTTTCGCAATGACAGGGGGATCGACGGCACCTTCAAAGCGAACCTGAACGGCAAGGCTGCAATTTCAGGCACGGTTATCCCAACGGGAAAAGGGCCAGCGGTGCGCATCATATCGGACAACGGGGGCAGGGTCATATCTGCGACAGGCATCCTGCAAAACGTGAATGGTGGGGAGATGTCATTGACGTTGCAGCCTAATGGGAAGCCGGGTCAGTTCGACGGCGCGCTTAAGATTACCAATACACGCGTGAAAAAGGCTCCGGCGTTGGCAGATTTGTTGTCCGCGATTAGCGTGATTGGCCTGCTTGAACAGCTGACCGGAGATGGCATTCTGTTCACCAACACCGAAGCACGTTTTTTGTTGACGCCGGGCGGTGTGACGCTCAGAAGCTCGTCCGCCGTCGGGCCTTCGATGGGGATCACGATGGACGGAATTTACAACACGGGAACGCGGCGAATGGATATGCGCGGAGTGGTTTCCCCGATCTATGCGGTGAATGGCCTGTTTGGAGCGTTATTCGCACCTCGAAAGGGCGAAGGACTATTCGGTTTCAACTATACACTTAAAGGATCGGCGGACGGGCCGAAGGTGGGTGTGAATCCCTTGTCAGTCCTAACGCCGGGCATCTTCCGGGAGATATTCCGCCAGCCGCCTCCAAAATTACAAAACTGAGACAGCATTTATGAAATTGAGCGATTTCGACTTCGACCTGCCAGAGCAGCTGATTGCGACACGCCCTGCGGTGCCGCGCAGTGCGTCCAAGCTGCTGGTCGCGACACCTGACCGGATCGAGGACCGCGTGGTCACCGATCTTGTCGATTACCTGAATGCGGGCGACGTGCTGGTCTTGAATGATACGAAGGTCATTCCCGCGCGTCTGTTTGGCCACAGGGAGCGGGCTGGAAATATCTCGAAGATGGAGGTCACGCTGTTGTCACCCACCACGGATGGACGTTGGCGGGCGTTGGTAAAACCACTTCGAAAAGTTCGTGACGGAGAAGCGATTACGTTTGCGGCAGGACTTGAGGCAGAGGTTTTGTCCCGCACCGACGGGCAAGCGGTTTTGGGGTTCAATCTGGAAGGTCAGGCGTTCGATGATGCGCTGGCGATTGCGGGACAAATGCCATTGCCACCCTACATCGCAGCCAAGCGTGCCGCAGATGCGCAAGACAAGACGGATTATCAAACTGTCTTTGCCAAGACTTCCGGTGCCGTTGCGGCGCCGACGGCTTCTTTGCATTTTGATGATGATCTTCTAAGTCGGTTGACCGAAATTGGCGTCGAATTCGTACACGTGACCTTGCATGTCGGGGCAGGCACATTTCTTCCGGTGAAGGTCGATGATGTTAAAACCCACAAGATGCATGCTGAATGGGGGCAGGTGTCCAAACATGCTGCCGAGCGGATCAATGCCGCCAAAGCCGAAGGACGGCGGGTGATCCCTGTCGGCACAACCGCGCTCCGGCTGATTGAAAGCGCAGCTACGTCAAACAGAGTAATCGCGCCATGGCAGGGGGAGACAGAAATCTTCATATACCCGGGATATGCGTTTCGGATTGCAGATGCACTGATGACAAATTTCCACCTGCCAAAGTCTACTCTGATGATGCTGGTATCGGCATTGATGGGGCAGGAGCGGGTGCGGCAGATATACGACCACGCCATCTCGCAGGAGTATAGATTCTTTTCCTACGGGGATTCATCGTTGTTGTTGCCATAGGCTTTGACGCGCGTGAACCTTGCAGCGTCGGTGATAGGGGGCTATGCGCCCTGATGTTCAGCTATCCCAGCACAAACTTCTTAGCCCTTTTCAGGATTTGGATCGAAATATGTTTGAAGTCTTAAAATCCTCGTGGGCGCTCCTGCTGGGCATGATGTTCTTGATGGTTGGCAATGGCCTCCAAGGGTCGCTGATCGGTGTGCGCGGTGGGATTGAGGGCTTCAGCACGTTCGAGCTTTCGCTAATTACCTCTGGCTATTTCTTGGGTTTCTTGGGTGGTTCTCGGCTTGCCCCTGGGTTTATTCAACGGGTTGGCCATGTGCGTGTGTTCGCCGCACTCGGGTCGTTTATCTCTGCAGCCCTGATATTATATCCAACCGTGACCGATCCTATCGCATGGATTATTCTGCGCGTGATAATTGGGTTCTGTTTTTCGGGTGTTTACGTCACGGCGGAAAGCTGGCTCAACCATGCCTCGTCAAACGAAACACGCGGGCAGGCGTTGTCGCTTTATATGATTGTGCAGATGGTCGGTATTGTCGCGGCGCAAGGCTTGCTGAACGTGGCTGATCCGGGCGGGTTTATCCTATTTGTCATCCCGTCCGTGCTGGTCTCAATCTCTTTCGCGCCAATTTTGCTTTCGGTTGCTCCGACACCCGCGTTCGGGACAACGCGGCAACTGAGTTTCTCTGACCTTTATAAAATCTCGCCCCTCGGGGTCGTGGGAATGCTGCTGCTTGGCGGCGTCTTTTCGGCGCAATTCGGAATGTCCGCGGTATATGGGACCCAAGCCGGTTTCAGCGTCGCGCAGATTTCGGTCTTTGTGTCTTCGATTTTCGTTGGGGCCATGATCTTGCAATACCCGATTGGGTGGCTCTCGGATCGCATGGATCGACGTATTTTGATCCTCGGCGTGTCGGTCGTGGCGACAACAGCTGCCGGGGTCGCTTGGATTTTCGGGGGCTATTTCCCCGTTTTGCTGGCATGTTCCTTCGTGATCGGTGGAATGACCAACCCGCTCTACGCGCTGCTGATTGCGTATACCAATGATTATCTGGACGCGGATGACATGGCAGGGGCCTCAGGCGGGTTGTTGTTCGTGAACGGGTTGGGCGCAATTGCGGGTCCGGTGTTGACGGGTTGGCTGATGACGCAGTTTGGTCCTCAAGGGTTCTGGCTGATCATTATGGTGACGATGGCCGCCACGTCGGCCTATGCGGCCTATCGCATGACGCGTCGCCAATCCGCCTATGCAGAAGAAGACGAATACGAGGCGGTGCCATACACGCCGGTGCGCCCGGGATCGACGCCTTATCTGGCTGAGCTGGCGCAAGAAGTTTACGTCGAAGCTGCTGAAGAAATTGCGGAGGCTTCGGAAGGTGTTGCCGAGGAGTCCTCGAGTTAATCAAGTCCAGAAAAATGACTTGCGGTCTCGTCAGCAGCTTGTAACCTTTTGTTAACACTTGGGGGCCGCGACACGGAAGGAACTACCATGTCTACACCTGAGGACGTCCTTGCATTTTGGCTGGATGAGCAGGGGGAAAAGGGTTGGTACGCTGGAGGTGAGGCTTTGGACGCCGAAATCCGCGACCGGTTTGAGCCTTTATGGCAGAGCGCCATGGAAGGCGGTCTTTCTCTTTGGATGACCTATCCCAGTGGTGTGCTGGCCTACATTATTCTGACAGATCAGTTTCCGCGAAATATGTTCCGCGGCACAGAGAAAGCCTTCGCATCAGACCGTTTGGCGCTTTCGGTGGCTAAAACGGTGATCAGCAAGAACTGGGACCTGAAGATTGACGAACCCGCGCGGCAATTCTTCTACTTGCCGCTCATGCATTCCGAAAGCGTGACAGACCAAGAGCGCTGCGTGCGCTTGTTCTTGACCCGAATGCCAAAGTCGGGCGAGGAAAATTTGCTGCATGCAAAAGCCCATCGCGAGGTTATTCGCAAATTTGGCCGCTTTCCGTACCGAAATGACGCCCTTCACCGCCGCACAACACAGATTGAAGACGCCTATATCAATGATGGCGGGTACGGGATGACCGTCGAAGCTTTAAAAGCTGCGGGCTAGGATTCTAGACAAGTGATCTCAAAAATTCGTGACCTTTTTTTGGCGGCCTGCGCTGCCGTATCCGTTTTGTTGCCTGCCGAAGCAGACGCCAAGGACGACATTCTTGTCATCGGTGACAGCATGTTGGAATGGCAAAGCTTTAAAGGGGCGTCGATCCCTCAGGTTCTTGCGAAACGGACGAAGCGCAATGTCGAGAACCGCGCGGCCTCTGGTGCGAAGCTCTTTCTGACTGGCGCCGAAGGAAACGCGCGAAGCGTAATTCCGACCCAATACACCAAGGGAAACTGGAATTGGGTGGTCGTGAACGGCGGCGCGAATGATCTGTTGGCCAAATGCGGGTGCTCTCGATGCGACAGCGTTCTGGATAAGTTGATCTCCGAAGATGCATCGAGCGGAGTATTGCCAGACCTTGCCAAGCAAATCCGGGACGACGGTCCGCGTGTGATTTTGCTCGCCTACTATGAAGGCAATGTGCGCCCGAACCTGTTTTCGCGCTGTGAGAAGGTGGTAAAGGAGCTGACCAAGCGGCAGCGACGGCTGGCCAGCCGCCTGCGTGGTGTGGAGCTTGTCCGGACCAAGGCCGCGATTGATCCTAAGAACCGCAGCCACTTTGCGTTGGATGGCTTTCATTTGTCGCGAAAGGGAACCAGACGGGTCGGGGCACTCTTGGCGCAAACGCTCGTGCAGCTAGAGGCGCGGCGACCCTAACAGCCATGCGTGGCAGGCATGACGTTGCGGCAGATTCTCACGTTGCGTTATGCGGATCAAAAAAGTAGTTTAGCGTTAAACTATTTTGATTTCGACGCTGGAGTGAGAAAACATGGCCGCTAAATCCTTTGATATGATCGTAATTGGCGCGGGCCCCGGCGGTTACGTCGCTGCAATCCGTGGCGCCCAGTTGGGCTTGAATGTGGCCATTGTCGAGCGTGAGCATCTGGGCGGCATCTGTCTGAATTGGGGCTGCATTCCGACCAAGGCGATGCTGCGATCCTCCGAGGTATTTCACCTGATGGAGCGCGCGAAGGACTTCGGACTGAAGGCAGAGAAGATCAGCTATGACCTCGACGCAGTGGTTAAGCGGTCTCGTGGCGTGGCGGGACAGCTATCGGGTGGCATTGGTCACTTGATGAAGAAGAACAAGATCACCACCATCATGGGCGAAGCAACGATCCCCGCAAAAGGCAAGGTTTCGGTTAAGACCGACAAAGGGACCGAAGAGCTGACGGCCAAGAACATCGTTGTGGCCACCGGCGCACGGGCGCGCGAACTGCCCGGGCTGGAAGCCGATGGTGATCTGGTCTGGACATATAAGCACGCGCTGACCCCGAAACGGATGCCAAAAAAGCTGCTGGTCATTGGGTCGGGGGCTATCGGGATCGAATTTGCAAGTTTCTACAACACGCTTGGTTGCGACACGACGGTGGTCGAGGTTATGGACCGCATTCTTCCCGTGGAGGACGCCGAAATTTCGGCATTTGCCAAGAAGCAATTCGTCAAGCAGGGCATGAAGATCATGGAGAAAACCATGGTCAAAAAGCTGGACCGTGGCAAAGGCAAGGTGACTGCGCATATCGAGGCAAATGGCAAGGTTGAGAAGGTCGAGTTCGACACGGTGATCTCGGCTGTTGGCATTGTCGGTAATGTTGAAGGGCTTGGCCTTGAAGACCTTGGCGTGAAAATTGACCGCACACATGTGACCGTTGATGAATACTGCCGCACCGGTGTCGATGGCCTTTTTGCGATTGGGGACATTGCAGGAGCGCCATGGCTCGCGCACAAGGCGTCCCACGAAGGCGTTATGGTGGCTGAACTGATCTCTGGCAAAAATGACGTGCATCCTGTGCGCCCTGAAAGCATCGCAGGGTGTACCTATTGTCACCCGCAGGTCGCTTCGGTCGGGTTTACTGAAGAGAAAGCCAGAGCAGCCGGTTACAAGATCAAGGTCGGGCGCTTCCCGTTCATCGGCAACGGCAAGGCAATCGCTTTGGGCGAGCCGGAGGGCATGGTCAAAACGATCTTCGACGAGAAGACCGGAGAATTGCTAGGCGCGCATATGATCGGCGCGGAAGTGACCGAGCTTATTCAGGGGTACGTTGTCGGCCGTGCGTTGGAAACGACCGAGGAAGACCTGATGAACACGGTCTTCCCGCATCCGACCTTGTCCGAAATGATGCACGAGTCCGTGCTGGACGCCTACGGACGGGCCATTCACTTTTAGTCAACCTTGACATAAAGGAGCCGCTTGCGCGGCGCATGATATTTTATTTGGCGCGCGGGGAAACCTGCGCGCTTTACATGTGCGTAGATGCAGATTGACGCGATCCGCGATGCAGCTCAGGAAGACGCCATGACGTCTCAAAAAACAAATTGGGTTTTGGTATTTGCCATGCTTGTCGCAGGGCTTTTTGCTGCTGCGCAGTTCGGCAAGCTGACGCTCACCCTGCCTGTGCTGCGGGAAACCTATCCTGAAGGTGGTGCGTTCGTTCCAGTCCTGATCTCCATCGTCGGGATGGTCGGTATTCTTCTTGGCGCTGTGGCCGGCTCGGTGGTTGCACGGATTGGTGTGGCACGGACTTTGACGGGGGCCTTGCTGGCCGGAGGGGTGTTATCTCTGTTGGAGGCCACCTTACCGCATATCACTCTTTTCGCGATGCTCAGAACGGCTGAAGGCCTGTCGCATCTGGCAATAGTCGTCGCGACACCGACACTGATGGCGAGCATTGCCGCTGACAAAGATCGTCCGGTTGTGATGGCGATCTGGGCTTCGTTCTTTGGAATATCGATGGCGCTCACGGCCGTATTTTTGCCGAGCTTATTGGCTTTGGGTGGATTATCAGTTGTCTTTGTGGCGCATGGTGCGGGCATGCTGGCGATAGCCGTACTGTTATACCCGCTTCTGCCCAAAGAGCGGATCGCCAAGCCGGTACCGATTTCATATTTCGCAGAACATCAAACGATCTATTCAACGCCGCGACTGCTTATCGCGGGAGGCGGGTTCGTCTGGTATACGATCCTCTACATTTCCCTACTGGCCGTTTTGCCTGTTGCGTTGAACCTGCCGGTTTGGGTGATTACCGCACTGCCACTCATTAGCATTGTCGGAACTTTGTGGGGTGGGTTCCTCGGCAAGCGTTTTCCACCGGACCAGCTGGTGATTGCAGGATTTGTCCTGACGATTGGTGCGAGTGGTATTGTCTATCTGGCAAGCCCCTCGATTTGGCCGCTGTTTGGCTTGTTCTTTGTGATGGCGCTTATCCCTGCGGCCTCATTTGCGGCAATCCCGTATTTCAACGCGGCACCAACAGATCGCGCACGCGCAACGGGCGGGATCGCGCAGCTGGGGAATGTCGGTACGACCGCCGGAACACCGATCTTTGTGCTGGTGTTTGATCAAGCAGGGTTGGCGGGCGTTTGCTTTGTTATGGCGTTGTTTTGTGCGATCGGGATCGGCTGCACGGTCCTTTTGCGCGCGAGGATCAAATAAATCTGTAGATGTTCCCTTAATGTTCTGATAACCGATTGGAACCTGCCGCCAGACGGCTTATGTGTGGCGCAACGCATCCGGGGTGGACCATGGCCGAGTTGAAAAACATCGAAGTGCGCGGCGCGCGCGAGCACAATCTTAAAAACATCGATGTGGACATTCCACGCGATCAGTTGGTGGTGATCACCGGCCTATCCGGCTCGGGGAAATCGTCGCTGGCCTTTGATACGATCTATGCCGAAGGGCAGCGTCGCTATGTGGAATCGCTGTCGGCTTATGCCCGTCAGTTTCTTGATATGATGCAAAAGCCGGATGTGGATCACATATCCGGCCTGTCGCCTGCAATCTCGATCGAGCAGAAGACGACGTCAAAGAACCCGCGCTCGACAGTTGGCACTGTCACCGAAATTTATGACTACATGCGTTTGCTGTTTGCGCGTGTGGGTACTCCGTTCAGTCCGGCCACTGGCAAACCCATCGAAGCGCAGCAAGTGCAGGATATGGTCGATCGCGTCATGGCGATGGAAGAGGGGACACGGGGGTATTTGCTGGCGCCGATCATTCGCGATCGCAAGGGCGAATACCGCAAGGAATTCCTGGAACTGGCAAAGCAGGGTTTCCAGCGGGTCAAGGTTAATGGCGAGTTTTACGAGCTGGAGGATGCGCCCACCTTGGACAAGAAGTTCCGCCACGACATTGATGTTGTCGTGGACCGGATCGTTGTGCGTGAAGGATTGGAGACGCGTTTGGCGGACAGCTTCCGAACGGCGCTGGATCTGGCTGACGGGATAACCATCCTTGAGACGGCCCCGAAAGAGGGCGAGCCGGAGCGCATCACCTTCTCGGAAAAGTTCGCTTGTCCGGTGTCCGGTTTTACCATCCCAGAGATCGAACCGCGGTTGTTTTCGTTCAACGCGCCTTTTGGGGCCTGTCCTGAATGCGATGGCCTTGGTGTCGAGCTGTTCTTTGACGAGCGTCTTGTGGTGCCGGACCAGACCTTGAAGCTTTATGACGGGGCGCTGGCCCCTTGGCGGAAAGGCAAAAGCCCGTATTTCCTGCAAACCATCGAAGCCATTGCCAACCACTACGAGTTTGACAAAAACACACCATGGAAGAATCTCGACGCGCATGTGCAGCAGGTGTTCCTTTATGGCTCCGGTGACGAAGAAATTCCGTTCCGCTATGACGAAGGCGGGCGGGTTTATCAGGTCACCCGCAGTTTCGAGGGAGTCATCCCCAATATGGAACGCCGTTATCGCGAGACCGATAGCAACTGGATCCGCGAAGAATTTGAGCGTTATCAGAACAACCGCAAATGCGGGGTCTGTGACGGCTATCGTTTGCGACCCGAAGCTCTGGCGGTGAAAATTGCTGGGCTGCATGCGGGTCAAGTGGTCGAGATGTCGATCAAGGAAGCGTTTGATTGGTGTGACAAGGTTCCAGCTGCGCTGACCAAGCAGAAGAACGAAATCGCCCGTGCAATCCTCAAGGAAATTCGCGAGCGTTTGGGCTTTCTAAACAATGTAGGTCTGGAATACCTGACGCTGTCGCGCAACGCGGGTACGCTGTCGGGCGGTGAAAGCCAGCGCATCCGGCTGGCGTCACAGATCGGTTCAGGTCTGACCGGCGTGCTTTATGTTCTCGACGAGCCGTCCATCGGGCTGCATCAGCGCGACAACGGCCGCTTGCTTACGACGTTGAAAAATCTGCGCGATCAGGGCAACACCGTGATCGTGGTGGAACATGACGAAGAAGCCATTCGCGAGGCCGACTACGTCTTCGATATCGGCCCGGGGGCAGGGGTGCATGGCGGCGAAGTCGTAGCACATGGTACGCCTGCAGAGGTTGCGGCCAGCGGCTCGATCACCGGTGACTACCTGACGGGTGTGCGTGAAATTCCTGTTAGGGCAGAGCGCCGTAAAGGCAACAAGAAGAAGTTGACTGTCGTCAAGGCCACGGGCAACAACCTGCAAAACGTGACCGCCGAGTTCCCGTTAGGCAAGTTTGTCTGCGTGACCGGTGTCTCGGGCGGGGGTAAGTCCACGCTGACGATTGAGACGCTATTCAAGACCGCGTCGATGACCCTCAACGGTGCGCGCCAAACCCCTGCGCCTTGCGAGACGATAAAAGGGCTGGAACATCTCGATAAGGTTATCGATATCGACCAACGTGCCATCGGGCGCACACCGCGCTCAAATCCGGCGACCTACACGGGGGCCTTCACCCCGATCCGCGATTGGTTCGCAGGCATGCCGGAATCCAAGACGCGGGGCTACAAGCCGGGCCGGTTCTCTTTCAACGTGAAAGGTGGTCGCTGCGAGGCCTGTCAGGGGGACGGAGTCATCAAGATTGAAATGCACTTCCTGCCGGACGTCTATGTGGAATGTGAAACTTGCAAAGGTGCGCGCTACAACCGCGAGACTTTGGAGGTGAAATTCAAGGGCAAGTCCATCGCGGATGTGTTGGATATGACGGTTGAGGACGCGCAAGAGTTCTTCAAAGCGGTGCCGTCCATCCGCGAAAAGATGGACGCGCTCATGCGTGTGGGCCTTGGCTATATTAAGGTGGGCCAGCAGGCCACGACGCTTTCGGGCGGTGAGGCGCAGCGGGTGAAGCTGTCCAAGGAGCTGGCAAAGCGCTCCACAGGACGCACCCTTTATATTCTGGACGAGCCGACGACTGGCCTGCATTTTGAGGACGTGAAAAAGCTGCTCGAAGTGCTGCATGAACTGGTGGACCAGGGGAATACGGTCGTTGTAATCGAACACAATCTGGATGTGATCAAAACGGCTGACCACATTATTGATATTGGTCCTGAAGGTGGCGATGGCGGAGGGCAGGTCGTGGCAACCGGCACGCCAGAGCAGGTGGCTGAGGTCGAGGGCTCCTATACCGGATACTATCTCAAGCCGATGTTGCAGGCGAAAAAACCACTGCCGAACAAAGCAAAGAAGAAGGTCGCGGCTGAATGACTTTCGAGGTTTTGAATAGAATTGCGTTTGTCATTTTTGCAGCTCTATTCGTGGTTCTTTTGTTCTTTCCAGGTCTGATTTACTGGCTATTCGCCCTTGAAGGTGGGCCGTCTGTGGACTTCATTGCACGGCGCGCAGCAATGCTGTTTGCGGGGCTATCGGTGTTGGCTTTGATCACAGCAGAAACCGAAAACGACGAGGTCAGGCAGGTCGTCTCTCTCTCGTTTGCCGTGACCATGGCGGCACTGGCCATTCTGGGGTTGTTTGAACTGGTTCGTGGTGCGGCCGGTATCGGAATACTTCTAGCCGTGGCCGTTGAATCTGTGTTCGCCTTTTACTACCTGCGGTTCTGGCGCGACTGACCGCTGGTCGATCAGTCTGCCAACACGGTCTTGATTTCAGCGCCACTTTCCAAAGTTTTATGAACGGGGCATTTATCTGCAATCTCCAGCAGACGTTGCCGTTGATCTGTATCGAGGTCGCCTTCCAGATGAATCTCACGATTGAAGCGATCGATCTTTGACGGCCCGCCCGCATCCTGTGCGTGCATGGCGTTGTGAGTTACATCCACCCACACTCGGGTCAGCGGCCATTTCTTGCGCCGCGCATACATGCGGATCGTCATCGACGTACAAGCCCCCAAACCAGAGGCCAGCAACCCGTAAGGCGACATACCGCGGTTGGTGCCACCATAGGCCAGCGGCTCGTCTGCTTGCAGGTGGTGGCTCGGCCCTGAATTGATGTCTTGCAGGAACCCGTCTGGATCGGCTTCGGTGACCCGCACTACACCTTCCGGCGCACCGATTGGCGGGGCAGGCGGGCGTAAATCCAGATCGCGAGAGGCCCAGCCAGCAATCACGTTGGCGACATATTCTGCATCTTCAGGGCGGGTGATGAGATGGTCCGAATGGCATAACGTGACGAAGCTTTTCGGGTGCTTGGCGTGTTGAAAAATTTGCGCCGCATTGTCGATGCTGACGGTGTTGTCGAGCGGGGCGTGCAAAATCAAAAGTGATTTGTTCAGGTTCCGGATGGAGTCGGCAATGCTTTCGGCAGAGACGTCCTCCACAAAGTCCCGCCCGATACGGACTGGACGGCCGCCAAGCATCACTTCTCCGACGCCTTTCGCTTTTATCTCGGAAAGCGCATCGTTGAAATTATGCGTGACATGGTCAGGATCAAACGGCGCGCCAATCGTCACGACAGCCTTCGCGGAGGCGATCTTCGGCGCGGCTTTCAAGATTGCAGCCCCGCCCAGCGAATGACCGATCAGTAGATCTGGGGCCATGTTCATGCTGTCCAAATGCTTTGCCGCCAGCAAAAGATCATCCACGTTCGAGGTGAACGTCGTGTTCTCGAATTCCCCGTCAGAATGGCCGAGGCCAGTGAAGTCGAACCGGAGCACAGCAATCCCCATGCCCGCCAAACGCGCAGAGATGCGTTTGGCCGCTGCAATGTCTTTGGAGCAGGTGAAGCAATGCGCAAAAAGCGCCGTCGCCAGATGCGGCCCATCCGGCATATCCAGACGCGCAGCCAGCGTTGCACCGGAATGGCCGGTGAAGTTTATGCGTTCAATGCCCATAGACACGCTCCTGCTCGTTTTACATACCCAAATGAATGTAACTCCTGAGCCCTCCAAACAAGGTTCGGAAGGCGATTGTCACAGCAAGGTGAGCAGTTGTGTCAGCTTTCACCCATCAATGCCGCGTCGAACGGATATTTGGTCAGGTTTTCGTACCCGTCCTCGGTGATCAGGACCTGATCTTCCAACTTGATCGAGAAATCACCACCAACTTCACCTACCAAAGCCTCGACGCAGAGGGTCATTCCAGGTTGCAACTCGTAGTCAAAGGCCCCGTCCACGTGCTTGTCAGGATAGGCAACCAGCGGCCACTCGTCACATAGGCCCACGCCATGCATCAAGCAGCCGTATTTTTGGGCCTGATACTTGTCGTGAAGGACATGGGTATTTGCGGATAACTCATTGAGCGAGATACCCGGTTTCAGCATCTCCATATTGGTCTGGATATGCTCCACGCTATGCTTCATGGCCTCGATCATATCAGCGCGGGGCTTCCGGTCACCGATCCACCACGTTCGCGAGATGTCACAACAGATGCCATAGGCCCCGACAAGATCGGTATCGAACGCCAAAATCTCGTTGTTCTGGATCAAACGCGGACCACATTCCTGAAACCACGGGTTCGTGCGCGGACCAGACGCCAACAATCGCGTTTCAATCCATTCGCCGCCCCGTTTTATGTTTTCTGCATGGAGGACGGCCCATATGTCGTCTTCCGAGACCGTCCCCGTCGGGCCGTGGGTGCGCGCAAAATCCTCCATCTCGTACATTGCGATTTCACAGGAATGGCAGGCCGCACGCATGGCTAGAATTTCGTCGGGGCCTTTTACGGAACGGGCATGTTCGGTGACTTCTTCACCTTCGTGGACCTCGAAGCCGCGGGCTTCCAGCGCGCGGAGACCTGCGACCATGATCTTGTCGACGGCAATGCGCTTGTTTCCACCATGCTCCCGCATCAGATCTTCTACCTCGGCCGTAAAGGTGGATGCGGCTTGCTGGACCTTGTCGCCGTTAGAGAAGTAGAACATTGACGCGCCCGACCGCTGTTCGCGAACGAGCGGGTTGAACTCCGACAGGAAGGGCGAGTTCTTGTAGTCCCAGATCACCATGTATCCATCAGCACAAAGCAGGACGGCGCGGAACGGGTTATGCGTGTTCCACAATTGCATATTGGTGCTGTCAGTGGCGTAGCGGATATTCAGCGGGTCGAACATCAAAAGCCCGCCAAGGTCTCGGTCAACGATGTGCTGGGTCAATCGCTTCCAGCGGTATTCGCGCATCCGCTCCAGATTGGGTAGGGCAAGGCCCGCTTTCTCCCATTCGCCATAGGCCAGCAGGGTTGGCCCGATCTCGACGCGGTCGTTGTCGTTGAGATTGCCGTCACCCAATCGAGCGCCCTTCGTCGGGTCGATCTTGCGCGCGTCGCGGTAATGTTCGTTCATCCTGCATCTCCCTGTTGCCTCCAGTTTGGGGACAGCTCAGGCACGTCGCTGTTTCGAAAACGTCATGGATTATGTCGAATTTGGATGGTTAAAGGCAACATGGACCCGATTTTGCAATCCCATCTCCCGTTTGCCCCATGGCTTGATCCGCGCGCGCGTCGTCTACCGGGGGTGATGCCGTTGACCTATGATGACTGGTTGAAGGTGGATGACGCCTATGCGGCGCAGCTGGCTTACAAAGCAAAACTAATGGCGGAGCGACGAGACGCGGTCTTGATGGTTGATCCGTCCTGTCTGGAGGCGGCTCGGGAACTTTTGAAGGTTGCACTGGGCAATCTACCCCACGGTTTCGGCGCGGGAGATGTGATTACCTGTCCGGACGGGCGCACGGTGGTGCCTGACTTTAAAGCGCCGTTCGAGACGCTTTCAACGCTATTTCAGGAAGACTTCGTCATTCTGCAAAAGCAAGGTGATGCGCATGTGCTGAGTGGCGCGTTGCTGTGTTTTCCGGCAAGCTGGTCTTTGGCCGAAAAGTTTAACAAACCTTTGACAGCGATCCATGATCCGGTCGCTGAATACGGCGACAGCATCGCGCGCAGCGTTGAGCGTATGTTCACGGCAATCCGTGCGGAGCAACCTTTGATGCGCAGCAACGCACTGGTCTATGCGGACCCGGATTTGCATCACCCACATCGCGGGTCGGACAAGCTGCGGGATGCGGGGCAGGCGGGCTTTATCCGCTCGGAACGCCAATGCATGGTGCGGCTGCCTGAAACGCAGGCCGTCGTGTTCTCCATTCATACCTATCTGGTGCGCGAAGCGGACCTGACGCCAGAGCAAGCGGTGGGACTTTTGACCCACCCGATAACCCGTGAAGAGGCAATTTCATGAGTGACGTTAAAGCGCAATACGAGGCGTACCCGTATCCCGAGCGAAAACCGGACGACGAGAAGAAACGACTGATCACGGGGTCGCCGTCGCATCCTTTGGAGTTGGATCATCACTTATTTGGCGGGCAGAGGGATTGGTCGGGAACAACGCGAATTTTGGTTGCAGGCGGTGGTACTGGTGATGCCCTCATCCAACTTTCACAAATCCTCACAAGTGTAGGAAAAAAATACGAAATCACCTATATCGATCTATCCGAAGCATCGCGAGAAATAGCTGAGGCGCGCGTTCAGGCGCGCGGGTTGAAGGATATAACTTTTGTGACTGGCAGCCTACTTGATGCGCCGGATTATGGCACCTTCGACTATATTGATTGTTGCGGCGTGCTGCATCATTTGCCGGAGCCGCAAGACGGGTTCAATGCGCTTGCGGCGGCGCTGGCTCCCGAGGGCGGGATCGGCCTCATGGTTTACGCACCTTACGGGCGTTCAGGTGTATATCCCTTGCAAGAAGCCTTCGGCGCACTGACAAAAGGATTGCCGCCCAAAGAACAGCTTGCCCGTGCTAAATCGATGTTTGAAGCGTTGCCGGACAGTCACCCGTTTAAGCTGAACCCCAACCTTGTGGATCACAAGCAAAGCGACGCGGGGTTTTATGATCTCTTGCTTCATTCACAAGATCGCCCTTTCAAGATTGACCAGCTTGTCGCGGCTTTGAACTCGGCCGGGCTGACATTGGCAGGTGTGCCGCAGCCATATCTCTATGACCTGAGCCGCTTCGCGCCGCGTCCAGTCAGCTTGGACGACGTAGAATCCATGGCGCTGGCCGAAAAGCTGGACGGGACGATGAAAACCCATGTTGTTTATGCACGCCCAAGCGGCGCTGTGCAGCGGCTGGCAGGGCAAGATGATCGCTCCATTCCACATCTGAAGGGCGTGTCCGGTGCCGCATTGGCGAAGGCTGTCGCAGCAAAGGGGCAGATACCGGTTAACTTGAACGGGGTGAAACACGTCGTGAAAATTCCAAAACAGGCAGCGGCGGTTTTGGCCGGAGTTGATGGTCGGCGTGACCTTGCTGCATTGAAGGCGGGCTCGGGGCTGGATGGGCTGTCTTGGGCATCTGCATGGCCCGAAGCGTCGCGAAAACTGGAACAATTCGGGCTTTTGTTGTACTCGCGGTTGTTGGCTTAAAACCCACAGTATTTCCAATTTGGAAACAATGATGTGGCACTGTTTGCGATAACGCAGTATCATTGCGTTAATTATTCAATTGCGGAAATGAGCAATCTTATGGCGACCAAGTCCAAATCCACAGGCACGACAAAAACGAAACGCTCCACCACGCGCGCAGCAAGCACGACGCCCAAAGCGGCGGCCAATACCGCACCCAAAGCAAAGGTCGTGTCCACCAAAACAGCATCGACCTCCGAAAGCGGTGGTCAGGCGGGCGGACAGTCTGATGCGCCCGAGATGACCAAGAAAGAGATGGTTGGTCTCATGGTGTCGCAAAGCGGCATGAAAAAAGGGGATGCACGTCGCGCACTGGAAGCAACGATGGAAGCATTGGCGACTGCACTGCGTGCAGGCAACAACCTGTCCCTGGCTCCTTTGGGTAAGATCAAGATTGCACGGACGAAAGATACGCCAAATGGCAAAATGGTCGTGCTACGCGCGAAGCTGAAAGAGCCCGCTTCCGAGACGCCAAAAGACCCACTTGCAGAGGCTGCAGAGTAAAGCTAAACCGCCCGCCAACGGGTGATTAGCTCAGTGGTAGAGCGCTTCGTTCACATCGAAGATGTCAGGAGTTCAAATCTCTTATCACCCACCAGAATTGACGCGCCCCGCGGTTTGTCCGTAGGGCGCGTTCTTCATTTATGAGGTTTGGTTATGTCGTCTTACAGCTTCCCCGAGCTTTATGTCCTGCGCCATGGCGAGACGGAGTGGAATGTGGCGGGACGTATGCAAGGGCGGTTACATTCGCCGCTGACGGCTAAGGGGATTGAACAGGCCCACACCCAGAAACGCATTCTGGAGGCCGTCGATCTGGCCGGATTTGAAATTATCTCAAGCCCTCAAACACGCGCGCTGCATACTGCGATAGAGATTTTTGCACTTTCGGCTGCACAAATCCGGACCGATCCGCTGTTGTGTGAAGTCGATGTCGGTGACTGGCAAGGTCGGATGCGCGCCGAGCTGACGATTGAAGGTGACGCGAAGATGACCGACGACGGTCCCTTGGCGTTTTATGAGCAAGCCAAGGGCGGGGAGGGGTTCGACGCGTTGCGCGGTCGTTGCGAGATGTTTTTGCAGTCACTGAAAAGCCCTGCGGTCCTCGTTACCCACGGGATCACGTCACGCATGTTGCGCGTCGTGGCCTTGGGGTTGCCCATGGATGGAATGTTGGATTTGCCGGGCGGGCAGGGCGTCGTGTTTCACATTTCCAACGGTGCGCATGAGGTTCTGCAATAAATCTGCAAAAAGCACGAAACCCTGTCCAGTTTTGGGGTTGCGGTTGTTACCTGCTTTCCGGTAATTGAACGCCAGTCGGGTCGTTAGCTCAGTTGGTAGAGCGCTTCGTTTACACCGAAGATGTCGGGAGTTCGAGCCTCTCACGACCCACCATTCCCCCGCCCGCACTGACTGCTCCAATTCCAGCAACGGAGTTTTGTATGACGAGCAAGAAAATCTTTGCTGACACGGTTACGTTTCGCCAATTGGCCAACAGTGATTTGAACGCCGTGGCTTCCGTTCAGCTGAAAAGCTGGCGCGGCACCTATGCAGGTGTTCTACCAGATGAATATTTAGGAGTGCCTATGGCGTCTGACATCGAACGGCGATGGTCCTCAGGATTGACACCTTTGGATGCGCTGTGGGGGGCTGTCGACGACGCTGGCACCCTGTTGGGATTCGCTGCGGTGCGTTTGGGTAAGGCTCCTTACCTTGATAATTTGCATGTCCTTGAGGAGGCGCGGGGAAGCGGTATGTCCTATCGGCTTATGGCTCACGTCGCAGACGCGATAATCCAGATAGGCGCGCGAGATCTCTGGTTAACTGTGGTGGACAGCAATTTGCGCGCCAGAGCCTTCTACAACCGGTTGGGCGGGCGGGAAGGTGAGGCAAAAGCAGATGAGATGTTCGGGAATGCCGTCGTCAGCCTCCCTGTTTACTGGAGCGATTTGACAGAATTGTCGAAAAACGCACGGCAGGTCGTATCGCCGCTTGACGGGGGCGAGGCAGGGACATAATACCACCCCCACGCCTGAGGGTTCAGGCGTGCAGTGGGCGGTTGTAGCTCAGTTGGTTAGAGTACCGGCCTGTCACGCCGGGGGTCGCGGGTTCGAGCCCCGTCAACCGCGCCACCGCTGCACTTTTAGAACCCATTCAGGCTGATGCGCGGTTGTAGCTCAGTTGGTTAGAGTACCGGCCTGTCACGCCGGGGGTCGCGGGTTCGAGCCCCGTCAACCGCGCCACTTTTCCCAAGTTAGAAGATCACACGACGCTTTAATGCGATTGCTGTGATTTGTGGTGAGGCGGGCGAGGGGCCAGCCCCTCGCGCTCCCCGAGGTATTTATGAAGCAATGATAGGTTAGCCGCGTCGGCGCGACACAAACCGTGGCAGCATGGCTGAGAAATCCTGCCCTGCGCCGTCTTCTTCTTCTACGAATTGCTTATAAAGTTCTGTTGCGCGGGCGCCCATCGGTGTGTCCGCATCCGACGATTCTGCGGCTTGTTGACTTAGTCGCAGATCCTTGAGCATGAGTTCAGCTGCAAAGCCTGGTTTGTAATCGTTGTCAGCGGGACTTTGGGGGCCGACGCCGGGGGCGGGGCAATAGGCGTTCATCACCCAAGAGTAGCCGGATGAGGTGGACACCACATCGAACATTTTTTGGCGATCAAGGCCAAGCTTGTCGGCAAGTGCAAAGGCCTCACAGGTCCCGATCATCGTGACGCCGAGAATCATGTTGTTACATATCTTTGCCGCTTGTCCGTTGCCGGAAGGGCCGCAATGGACCGCTTTTTGACCCATGATATCGAACAAGGGGGAAACCGCCGCAAACCCGTCCTCAGAGCCGCCTGCCATGAAGGTGAGCGTACCCGCCGCAGCCCCCCCGGTACCGCCTGACACTGGTGCATCTACGGCGTGCAAGCCCGCCGCTTGCGCCTTGTCTGCGACCGCGCGCGCGCTGTCCACGTCGACCGTGGAGCAGTCGAGCAATGTGGCTCCTTGCTTCATGGCGGGAATGACATCATCGGCAACGCTGCGCAGAATTGCGCCATTGGGCAGCATGGTGATCACCACGTCCATGTCAGTGGCTGCATCAGTAACCGATTTCGCAGCAGCCACCCCGTCAGGCGGGGTGTTGGCAATGTCAAAGCCGGTGATCTCATGGCCCGCTGCTGCGAGGTTCGAGGCCATAGGAGCCCCCATATTTCCAAGTCCGATAAATCCGATCTTCATGGCATTTCCTTCCAGTTCAAAGCATTGCCGCCGAGGGGCATCAGCATTTGGCTTACATCCATTTCGGTCACTGACTCCGGACCGGCATGCGCCCATTTGGGCGTGCGGTCGCGGTCGATGATCGCCGCGCGGATACCTTCGATGAAGTCGCCCTGTGCGACAGCGCGGTAGGTATAGCGAAACTCTTGATCGAGCGCCTGACGTATCGAGTTGGCTGATCTCAAACGTCGAATGATCGCCATCGAGCATGCCATCGCCAGCGGCGCATTGCGGTTGAGCGCCTTTAAGGCTGATTGCGCGAAGTCACTGCTGTCATTCGCGAGAGATCGCGCGATGTCGCCAAGGGTCTCACCCGCGAAATGGGTGTCGATCTGAGGAACTAGGTCCTCCAGACTGCCTTTAGGAACTGCGGTCTTCAGTGTTGGCAGTTTGCCGGTTTCAATCATGCCGGCCTTCAACTCAGGCCAATCCACTTCCGGTGCATAGGCATCGGCGAAACCTGCAAAGATCGCATCCGCCGCCCCCATGCGCGATGCGGTGAGGCCGAGATATTCGCCCACACGTCCCGGTGCCAAGGCCAGCATCAACGATCCTCCCACATCGGGGACCAGTCCAATGCCGCATTCGGGCATGGCGATCTGGCTGCTGTCGCCCACAATGCGCAGCGAACCGTGGCAGCCCACGCCAACCCCACCGCCCATGGTGAAGCCTTGCAGGAAGCTGACGACGGGTTTGGGGTATTCAAAAATTTTGGCATTCAGTCGGTATTCGTCGCGCCAGAATTGCCGGCCATAATCCAGATTGCCCTCTTGGCCGGATTTGTACATATCGGCGATGTCACCACCGGAGCAGAAGGCGCGCTCTCCTTCGGCGTCGAGTAGTATCAGGTCGATGTCAGCCGCGCGCCATTCGTCCAGCGCGTCCTCGATTGCCAAGACCATATCGTAGGTGAGGGCGTTCAACGCCTTCGGACGCTGCAAGGTGATCCGGCCCGCGCGGCCTTCGATGCGGATGGAGATATCAGTCATGAGGCAATCATCTGGCGGGCCACGATCACGCGCATGATCTCGTTTGTGCCTTCGAGAATTTGATGCACGCGCAAATCTCGTGCCAGCTTTTCGATGCCGTAATCGGCCAGATATCCGTATCCGCCGTGCAGTTGTAGGCAGCCGTCGACCACGCGCGATCCGGCCTCTGTGACGAACTTCTTCGCCATGGCGCAGTGTTGCACTGCGTCTGGCGCGCCTGTGTCGAGTTTCCATGCTGCCTGGCGCAGAAAGGCGCGGGAGGCTTGCAGCTCGATTTCCATATCGGCGAGGCGGAATTGCAGGGCTTGGAACTGGTCGATGGATTTACCGAAGGCTTGACGCTCGGCCATATAGGCCAGTGTTTTGTCCAATGCAGACTGCGCCGCACCAAGCGAACAGGCGGAGATATTCAAACGACCGCCGTTCAGGCCCTGCATTGCATAGGTGAAGCCTTTTCCTTCATCACCCAGCAAATTTTCCGCAGGAATGTTGCAATTGTCCAATTGCACTTGACGGGTCGGCTGCGCGCGCCAACCCATTTTGTCCTCTAGGCCTCCGAACGATAGCCCGTCAGCGCCGTCATCGACGACAACTGCCGAGACGCCTTTAGGACCAGCATCCCCAGTGCGCGCCATGACGATATAGGCGTCGGAATAGCCACCGCCAGAGATGAACGCTTTGGTACCCGTCAAGGCGAAACCCTCGTTGGTCCGCTCTGCGCGGGTCTTCAGCGCCGCCGCATCAGAGCCGGAACCGGGTTCTGTCAGGCAATAAGAGAAGAACGTCTCCATGCTCATCGCTTTCTCAAGGTATTTCGCCTTGAGCGCAGCGGAGCCGTTCTTGTCAATCATGGCCGCGCACATGTTATGTATGGACAGGAAAGCCGCCACGGACGGGCAGGCCATCGACAGGGCCTCGAACACCAGCGTGGCATCAAGGCGGGACAGGCCAGAGCCGCCGCTTTCCTCTGACACATAGAGACCGCCGAACCCTAGCTCGGCCAATCGAGGCCACAAGTCTTTGGGAATATTCTCGTCTTTTTCCCACTGGAGGGCGTTGGGGGCGATGAACTCGTCGCCAAAGGCTTTGGCCATATCGAAAATGGCGGTTTGCTCATCGGATAGCGCGAAATCCATGTCTTCCTCCCGTGGAACTGAACGTCTGTTTAGTTTTGCGCCCCGGCCAGCAAAAGGCAAGGGCGCAAATTATCCCTTTATTCCATCACTGGGATCGAGAACTCGCCGCCTTCTTTGATGCCCGAGGGCCAGCGCGAGGTGACAGTTTTGGTGCGTGTGTAGAACTTGAACGCATCCGGCCCGTGCTGGTTCAAGTCACCGAACATGGATTTCTTCCAACCACCGAAGGTGTGGTAGGCAAGTGGCACGGGGATCGGCACGTTGATGCCGACCATGCCAATGTTGATCCGGTTCGCGAAGTCACGCGCGGTATCGCCATCGCGGGTATAGATCGCGGTGCCGTTGCCGTATTCGTGATCCATCGCCATTTTCAGCGCGTCCTCATAGGTTTCAGCACGCACGGTCGACAAAACTGGCCCGAAGATTTCGTGCTTGTAGATGTCCATGTCCGTGGTCACGCCGTCAAACAAATGCGGGCCGACAAAGAAGCCGTCCTCGTAGCCTTGCAGTTTGAAGTCGCGACCGTCGACAACCAGCTTGGCGCCTTGGTCGATGCCGGTTTGAACCAAACGCTCGATATTGGCCTTGGCGGCCGCTGTGACCACGGGGCCGTAGTCGACATCTTTGCCGGAAGTGTAGGGACCAACTTTCAGGGCTTCCACTTTCGGCACCAGCTTTTCGAGCAACCGGTCTGCGGTGTCATCACCGACCGCAACCGCAACCGAGATCGCCATACAGCGTTCGCCCGCAGCGCCGAAACCGGCACCAACCAACGCGTCAGCGGCTTGGTTCATGTCGGCGTCGGGCATGATGATCATGTGGTTCTTCGCACCGCCAAAGCACTGCACGCGTTTGCCGTTGGCGCAGCCTGTGCTGTAGATATACTCGGCAATCGGGGTGGAGCCGACGAAGCCCACGGACTGGATCACGTCGTGATGCAGGATCGCGTCCACGGCTTCCTTGTCACCGTTCACAACCTGCAAGATACCTTTGGGCAGGCCAGCTTCTTCCATCAACTCGGCTAACATCAGCGGAACCGACGGGTCACGCTCGGACGGTTTCAGGATGAAGGCGTTGCCGCACACGATTGCCGGAGCGAACATCCACATCGGGATCATCGCCGGGAAGTTGAACGGGGTGATACCAGCTGTCACGCCCAAAGCCTGCTTCATCGAATACATGTCGATGCCGGGGCCTGCGCTGTCGGTGTAATCGCCTTTCAGCAACTCTGGTGCGCCGATGCAGTATTCGACCACTTCAAGACCGCGTTGCACGTCGCCAGCGGCATCGGGCAGTGTTTTGCCGTGCTCGCGGGACAGGGCTTCAGCCAGCTTGTCCATATCGCGGTTCAGGAGATCCACGAACTTCATCATCACGCGGGCGCGACGTTGGGGGTTCATCGCCGCCCAAGCGGGTTGAGCCGCAGCCGCAACCTGCACGGCTTGGTCCATTTCGTCGACGGAGGCCAACGGAACCTTGGCCTGCACTTCACCCGTCGCAGGGTTGTAGACATCGGCAAAGCGACCGGACGTGCCTTTGACATGGGCACCGTTGATATAGTGGGTAAGCTCTTGCATGGAATCCTCCTTGAATTTCGGCACCAGCTTAGGCTTGCATTTATGCAAGAAAAAGAGCCAGTTTCCCAAAACCATTTTGCAAAAATGTAGGTATGATTATGGCGGAGCCAAAATGGGACGATTTGCGGGTCTTTCTTGCCGTCGCGCGCGCCGAAAGCTTGTCGCGCGGCGGCAAAGCTCTTCGGTTGGACCCTGCAACCGTCGGACGGCGAATTGCACGTCTGGAAGAGGCGCTCGACGTTACCCTGTTTATGAAATCCCCACAGGGCTACGCGTTGACCCAAGCCGGAGAGCGTCTGGCCTCGCGCGCAGAGGTGGTTGAGACGACGATTCTAAACGCCCATGACGACGCGGCAGGCGGTGCGGAGGCGATGACGGGTCAAATACGGGTCGGTGCGCCAGACGGGTGCGCCAACTACCTGCTTCCGCAGGTCTGTGCGTCGATCTGCGCGGACCATCCCGGGCTGGAAGTGCAAATCGTGGCCCTCCCGCGCGTGCTAAACCTGTCAAAGCGCGAGGCGGATATGGCGATCACCGTATCTCCTCCGACGGCGGGCAGGCTCACCAGTCAAAAACTTGCGGATTACCACCTGCATTTGATGGCGAGCCGGGACTACCTTGCTAAAGCACCACCGTTGAACAGTCTGGAAGACCTCAAGGCCCACAAGGTTATCGGCTACATATCCGATCTGATCTTTGACGCTGAGCTGGACTATCTGTCGGAAATTGGCGGCCCGCGTACCAATTTCGCATCGAATTCAGCATCTGTGCAGCTAAACTGGGCAAGGGTCGGGGCGGGGCTGGTGATTGGTCACGACTTTGCGCTGCCTTTTGCGCCCGAACTCACAAGGGTGCTTCCTGATCAGTTTTCATTGAAGCGGAGCTTCTATCTGGTGCGCCATGCGGATGACCGGAATATTTCCCGCCTTCGATTTTTTGCCCAAGAACTGGGGGTTAGGGTGCGGCATGAAGTGTCGCGGCTGGAAGGTCGCACTTGACGCAAAGCTAGGGTTGCGACGACAGTGGTGGAATAGATCGCAATGTTTGAAGAGAAGAGGAGTCGCGCACATGTTGGTGAGCCACATATTGAAGCTAAAAGCGGATGACGGGGTTGTGACGATTGGACCAGAGGCCTCGGTCGCCGATGCGGCCAGTATGCTGTCTGAACGCCGCATAGGCTCCGTTGTCGTGTCCTCGGACAGCAAAACGGCTCTGGGCATTCTGTCAGAGCGCGACATCGTGCGTGAAATCGGAAAGCGCGGTGCTAGCTGCCTGTCTGAAACCGTGGACAGCATGATGACCAAGAAGCTTGTCACCTGTTCCAAAAGCGATCGCGCTGACTCCATTTTGAGTACAATGACCGATGGTCGTTTTCGCCACATGCCGGTGATCGAAGATGGCGAAATGGTTGGTTTGATAACTCTGGGTGACGTCGTGAAGGCACGCCTAAGCGAATTGGCCATGGAAAAAGACGCGTTAGAAGGCATGATAATGGGGCACTAATGGCGTTTATGCGGTGCAGTGCGCCAAAGCGCGACGGTTTCCGTATCAGTGCCTGTGACCCACGAGGGCGATTGGAACAGCAATCGTCTTGCAATCTGTCACGCAATATTGTTGCGTGCCTGTGCTGATGACCAACAAAGGCCCAACCTATGCGTATTGGACTATACCCCGGAACTTTCGATCCAATTACGCTTGGACATTCAGATATTATCCGCCGCGGGTGCTCTTTAGTGGACCGGTTGGTCATCGGGGTCGCGATAAACCGTGACAAGGGGCCATTGTTTTCGTTGGAAGAGCGGACCGCAATGATCGAGGCAGAATGCGCCACAATCAGCAGCGAGACAGGATGTGAGATCGTCGTTCATCCCTTTGAAAACCTGTTGATCCATTGCGCCCGGGATGTCGGGGCAACTGTCATCATCCGTGGGCTGCGCGCGGTAGCCGATTTTGAATACGAATATCAAATGGTTGGTATGAATCGCGCCATGGATAACAGCATCGAAACTGTGTTTTTGATGGCCGAAGCACAGCATCAGGCGATTGCATCAAAGCTGGTCAAGGAAATCGCACGTTTGGGAGGGGATGTGTCGAAGTTCGTCACACCTTCGGTCAAGGCTGCTTTGCTCGAGCGTTTGGGTTAACAATAAACCTTATCACCACGTTTTCTGGCGGGGGTTTACACCGCCCGTCACTGGTCTAGTTTGTCGCCAAATCAAAACGCTTAGGAGCGCCCTAAAATGGCCGATATTAAAGATCCCGAAAACACAATCCTGATGGAACTTAACGGTGGCACCGTCACGATCGAGTTGCTGCCTGACGTCGCTCCTCAGCACACTGCGCGGATGAAAGAACTGGCGCGTTCCGGTGCCTATAACAACGTGGCATTCCACCGTGTCATCGACGGCTTCATGGCGCAAACAGGCGACGTTGCAAACGGCAACATGGAGAAGGATTTCAACATCCGTATGGCCGGAACCGGCGGCTCCGACATGCCTGACGTGCCTGCGGAGTTCTCGAAGCTGCCGCATGATCGCGGAACAATCGGCGCGGCCCGTTCGGCCAACCCGAATTCGGCGAACAGCCAGTTCTTCATCAATTTCTCGGACAACAACTTCCTGAACGGCCAGTACACAGTCTATGGTCGCGTGATCGAAGGCATGGAACATGTCGACGCGATCCAACGGGGCGAGCCGCCAATGAACCCGGACCGCATGATTTCCGTGGTGGTTGCAGCAGATGCAGGTGGCGCCGCTGCTCCGGTTGAAGATGATGCCGCAGAGCCCGAAGCAGACGCAGATGGTGGCGACGGTGAATAAACTCCTCGCAGCATGCGCCTTTCTGGTTGCCAGCCCCGCCTTTGCAACAGGACTGGAAATCGACGTCGCCGGTGATGCCAATGGAACAGTCGTCATCGACTTGTTCGAAGATGTGGCTCCGAAACATGTCGAGCAGATTACAGCGCTGGCCGGTGAAGGTGCTTACGACGGTGTTGTATTCCACCGCGTAATTGAAGGCTTCATGGCGCAAACAGGTGATGTTGAGTTCGGAAAAGTTGGTGGCGACACCAGCGGTGCGGGGCGTGGTGGATCAAGCCGTCCCGACCTGCCGGCGGAGTTTTCCGATCTCAATTTTGATCGTGGCGTCGTTGGCATGGCACGCAGCCAAAACCCGAATTCAGCCAATAGCCAGTTCTTCATCATGTTTGACGAGGGCTCCTTCTTGAATGGGCAATATACCGTTGTGGGGAAAGTGACCTCAGGCATGGAGGTGGTTGACCAGATCAAGCTGGGCAAGGGGGCCAACGGCTCTGTGCTTGGTGCACCTGATCAAATGAAGGCCGTCCGCGTCATCGACTAACGCGCCATCAACCCCGCGTGAGCGGGACTGTTCAGGCCGCGGTGAACGGGCCATGCTACTTTGGGAGGAGTTAGCATGGCCCGTTTTTCATTTGTCGTAACCGCAATCTGGATGGTGTTGGCGTCCGTCGGACATGCCCAAAGCCCGTATTTGACGGCAGGATGGCCAAACACCGACTTTTCCAAAACAACTGTGGATCTAGGCGAAATCCGCTCCGGTGGCCCCGGAAAGGACGGCATTCCTGCGGTTGATTCCCCGACATTCCTCAAAGTCTCGGACGAGCGCCGCATCGGCCCGCGTGAACCGGTCATGACGGTCGAGCTTGCGGGGCAGCGTCCGCGCGCCTATCCGATCCGCTATTTCATGGTGCACGAGATCGTAAATGACGTGCTGGGCGGCATACCAATCGCCGTGACCTTCTGCCCGCTTTGCAATTCGGGTGTGGTTTTTGATCGACGTCTCACAGGACGAACTCTGTCATTCGGGGTGTCCGGAAATCTACGCAACTCGGACATGGTCATGTATGACCGCCAAACCGAAAGCTGGTGGCAGCAAGCGGTGGGCGAGGGCATCGTGGGCCAACTTGCAGGGCGCACTCTCAAGCAAATTCCAAGCTGGATGGAAAGCTGGGAGGCGTTCAAAGACAGAAACCCCGACGGACTTGTGTTGAACGCTCCGCTTGCGGGCTACAATTACGGCTCAAACCCGTACGTGAAATACGACACATCCGCGCGGCCTTTCCTTTATGACGGAGCGCTGCCACCCAACGGCATCGACCCGATGGCCCGCGTCATCCGCGTCGGCACCCGTGCATGGACGATGGATCGTCTGCGCCGCGAAAAAACCATCCGCGAGCATGGGATTGAGCTGTCATGGCAGGGCGAGCAGGCTTCTGCTTTGGACAGTCGCCAGATTGGCAAAGGACGCAATGTAGGGGCCGTTCGGGTGCGCGACGGGCAGGGGCGTGACATCGTCCACGATGTGATGTTCGCGTTTGCCTTCCACGCCTTCCATCCCAAAGGGACGTGGCACTAACTCCAGTTTGGTTTCCGCTTCTCCAAAAAGGCTTTGATGCCTTCATCCGTGTCATCCAGTGCCATGTTTACCGCCATCACTTCTCCTGTATAGGCATAGGCTTCAGCCACAGGCATTTGAGCCTGCTCGTAGAAGGCTTGCTTGCCGATGCGCACTGCCGAGCCAAGCTTGGCGGCGATCGTCTTCGCAAGCTTCATGGTCTCTTCGGCCAGATCACCTGTTGCGACGCGGTTGATCAACCCGACTTCCCGCGCGCGCTCCGCGTCGATAAATTCACCGGTTGTTAACATCTCGAATGCTTGCTTGCGGTGGATATTGCGACTGAGCGCAACCATTGGTGTGGAACAGAACAATCCGATATTTACACCATTCACGCCGAACTTAGTGCCTTCCGCCGCGACCGCCAAATCGCATGTCGCCACCAGCTGACATCCCGCCGCCGTAGCGATTCCGTGTGCTTGCGCGATCACCGGTTGCGGAAGGCTTTGGAGGCGGGCCATCACTGCCGAGCAGCGCGCGAACAGGTCCAGCCAAGCTGCGCGACCATTGTCCTGATCGGAACGGGCCGCCTGCATCTCCTTCAGGTCATGGCCTGCGCAAAACACTTTGCCAGCGCCATTTAGAATGACAACGCGGATAGCTTTATCCTCTGCCACCTCATCCAAAGCCGATAGCAACGCGGCCAGCATCGCATCAGACAATGCGTTCAATTTGGACGGGTTGTTCAGGGTCAGCCGTGCAACAGCGCCCTCATCGGCGCGTAAAACTAACGCATCGTTCATCTTGTCATTCCACCCTTGATCTGGTCCGGTAAGCACAAAGCCTAAGACGAACTGGGGCAGGGGGGAAGTATGGAAGTGAAGATGGACAAGGCCGCATTGGAGGCGTTCCTGTTGCGTGACTTCACGCAAGTGGCGGACGACTTCGAGTTTGTCGAGATCGCGCCGCCTTTCGTGACCATGGCCTTGTCAGCGTCCGAGAAGCACCTGCGGCCGGGCGGTACGGTCTCCGGCCCTTCCATGTTCGCGCTGGCCGATGTTTGCGCCTATTTTTGCATCCTGTCAGTGCTGGGGCCGGTCGCCTTGGCGGTCACGACGAATTGCTCCATCGACTTCATGCGAAAACCTGCGCCGGGGAGATTGCTATGCCGGATGGAGCTGCTCAAACTGGGGCGCGTGCTGGCAGTGACCGAGGGGCGGCTCTATTCGGAGGCAGAGCCCGATAAACCCGTGGCGCGCGCTTCACTGACCTATTCCATTCCCCCAGTCGGGGTGTGAGCCGGTTGGACGCCCTCGCGATTTCGCCCGCTGTGTGGGGGGCTGCTTTCGCGCTGTTTGTTCTGCTGACGCGAAACACGTTGGCAACGGATGTGGGGATGGTGGGATTTGTTGTAGGTGTTGAGCTGTTCCTGACGCTCGGGGGCTTCCTTTTGACAATTGCACAGCTGCCGCTGTTGATCTTTGCGGTATCAAAAGGTCGTAAACAGCTCGCGTGCTTGGCGGCACTGGGTGTCGTATTGTGGGTGGTGTTCTGGCTTTGCGGCATGGCCCTCACGCCGAGTATGGTCTACGTGACATGATTTAGTTGGGGTAATTTAATACCTTATTTATAACATACTGTTTTGCAACAGTTAAATACCGAAGTAAGGCGTTGACTGCGCTCTCAGTTCCTATAGAACCACGCCATCCCAAGGGGCTTTTAGCCCCATGGCCGTAATTCTTGAGGAAAACCCATGAAAACCTTTACCGCTACTCCTAGCGATATCGACAAGAAATGGATCCTGATCGACGCTGAAGGCGTTGTTCTGGGCCGTCTCGCATCGATCGTTGCCATGCGCCTGCGTGGCAAGCATAAGCCGTCCTTCACTCCACACATGGACATGGGCGACAACGTGATCATCATCAACGCTGACAAAATCCAGCTGACCGGCAACAAGCGCGAGAAGCCGAACTACTGGCACACTGGCCACCCGGGCGGCATCAAGTCCCGCACGAACGCCGAGATTCTTGAAGGCAAGCACCCCGAGCGCGTTGTGATCCAAGCCGTAAAGCGTATGCTTCCCGGTGGCGTCCTGTCGCGTCAGCAAATGACCAATCTGCGTGTCTACGCATCGGCTGATCACCCGCATGAAGCTCAATCCCCCGAAGTTCTGGACGTCAAAGCCATGAACAAGAAAAATACGCGGAGCGCATAAGAATGGCTGACGAAATCCAATCCCTCGATGAGTTGAACACCATCGCAGAAGGCGTCACCCCGGCAGCAGCCGTGGCAGAAGCCATCGCCCGTGAACCCGTTCGTGACGAACTGGGCCGCGCCTATGCAACCGGCAAGCGTAAAGACGCGGTTGCCCGCGTTTGGATCAAACCTGGTTCCGGCAAGGTCATCGTGAACGGCAAAGAGCAGAACACATATTTTGCACGCCCCGTGCTGCAAATGATCCTGCGCCAGCCTTTCACCGTCTCCGGCACCGAAGATCAGTTCGACGTTATGGCAACTGTCAAAGGCGGCGGTCTGTCCGGTCAAGCTGGTGCGGTTAAGCACGGCATCTCCAAAGCGTTGCAACTCTACGATCCGTCCTTGCGTGGCGCCCTGAAGGCCGCTGGCTTCCTGACCCGCGACAGCCGCGTGGTCGAGCGTAAGAAATACGGTAAAGCGAAAGCCCGTAAGAGCTTCCAGTTCTCCAAGCGTTAAGCTTCGAGTTCTTGCGAAATCGGAAAAGGCCACCCAAGCGGGTGGCCTTTTTTGTTGGCTTAGCATGGGGAGGGGCCCGTTATGCGCCGCCTCTTAGGGCGTCAGCGTCGTAGCCCGTCTCTGACAGGTCTCGGAATACGATGTTATTAGGCGTCAGATACCGCTCAGTTCCGTCCTCGTTTTCGTCCATCAGAATGCTGATTGAATACATGCCATCAATCTCAAGGCGATTCCACGGGGAGCTATTGTCGATGGTAATGTCCGGCTCTGGTTCACCTGAATCCAAATGGATGACGATTAAGTCGTTGTCTGGCTCGAACCCTCCGATTGAACTTGAGTGGGTGTCATCGGCATAGACAAAAATGTCATTGCCCTCGCCGCCATACAGACGCGTTCCCATGGTGTTATAAATATCGCTACTGCCGCTGATGAGGATGTCATCGCCAGCATCCCCATAAAGCCCACCACTGGTAGATCCGGTGGCCGCGACGATGTCGTTGCCATCACCGCCATGGATGGAATTTGTACCAGTGCCCGCGTCAATGGTATCATTCCCGGCACCGCCATCAATGACGTCATTACCAGCGCGGCCAGAAATGATATCATCCCCGTCGCCGCCATTTATCGTATCAGCACCAGAACCACCTTTGATGAAGTCATCGCCGCCAAGCGCATTGATTTCATCGTCACCAGCTTGGCCGTCAATGACGTCGTCGCCCTCGGTTCCGGTTAGCGTGTTGTCACCACTGTCACCCGACAGCGTGATCCCCGGTGGTGGTGGCGGCGGTGGGACATAAGGCTGACCAGTCTGACCCGCTGCGGCATCAATGGCGGCATAGGTTGTCTCAACCTCCGAGAGATCTTTGAAAACGATATGCTCGAGCGTCAGACCTTCGACATTGCCAAATATCTCAAGAACCTCGACCCCGTTGGCAAGTATCTGGGCACCGGACCCGATGGGTTGAATTTCGATAACCGGAAGAACGGCATCAGCAGGGTAGTCGATAATGATCTGGTCCTGATAAATGTCGAAGCTTTGTATTTCTTCTTCGTCTGCAAACCCGTCAAGAACGTAGATATCCTGACCCTCACCACCGATCAGAACATCAGTGGCACCATCACTGTTCGCCAGAAGAAGGTCGTCTCCCTCCTGCCCGTAAGCGAAGTCAGCGCCGGTGCCACCCTCAAGAATATCATTCCCGGATTCGCCGTAGAGATAGTCATCACCCCCACCGCCATCGATCACATCATCGCCGCCTTCGCCGTGAATTGTGTCGAACCCATCAAAGGCAAGGATCGTGTCGTCATAGGACGTCCCGTTCAGCCACTCGCTGTCAGACGTGCCTTCGATGATATTCTCACCAGATTGCGGTTCGGGGACAAAGCTCACATCGACTGCGACGCCATCGGCGGCCCCTGTTGTCATCGCCGCGTAGTTCACGCCGCCGCCCAAGGCGTCTACAAGCTCGATATCGGCAACTGAAAGCTCAGGGTCGGAGCTGAAGATATTCGTGGAAAACACCCCGTCAACAACAAGGTCGAAAGAGCCGTCTCCGGCATCTTGCAGCTCGATCAATGGGGCAGGGCCATCGGTCGGATCGTAGTTGACGAAGATGCGGTCTCCGGGCTCATGGTCGTAGATCGTCGCAGAACTCTCCGCGCCAACGACGAAAAGGTCTTCCCCTTCACCACCAAAAAGCTCGTCCGCGCCACCACCGTTCAGGGCAACCAAAATGTCGTTGCCATCGCCGCCTTCCAGCCAATCGGTATCAACCCCGGCTACAAGGATGTCATTGCCTTTGCCGCCATCAAGGTAATCCGTCCCTTCACCGCCGCGTAAAATGTCATCGCCGCGGCCACCGTTGAGGTCGTCAAAACCGGCACCCGCGCTGATCTCGTCGTTGCCTGCGCCGCCGGTAATTCTGTCGTCGCCTTCATTGCCAGCCAGTACGTCGTTGCCTTGCCCGCCATAGATCACGTCATCGCCAAACCCGCCGTAGACCGTGTCGTGGCCTAGATTGGCGTCAATCTGGTCGTCACCCGCACCACCAACAACCAGATCGTTTCCGCGCCCGGCACCAATGTAGTCGTCACCAGATCCTCCATAAATGCCGTCGTCTTCGCGTTGGCCAAAAATTGTATCGTGACCCGACCCACCGATCAGGGGTCAGCACCACGGCCACCAATAATGTAGTCGACGCCGTTGCCTCCGGCGATCTCGTCATTGCCGCGTCCTCCAAACAGGCGATAGTCACCTTCGCCACCAGCAATTCCATCATCTCCGTTGCTGCCGTCAATGATGTCATCGCCCGTGCCGCCAATCAGAAGGTCGTTGCCGCCGCCGCCATAGATGAAGTCATCACCAGACCCGCCATTAGCGTATTCATCTTCATCGGTGCCAAAGATGTCGTTGTCACCGATCACTTGTCTGTCCAAGTCAATGAAGCTGGAGGCATAAGTGCCACCAATCGCGGCAAGCAGAAGTGCAGAAATCATTGAGATACCTCTGAGCAGACAGAATTTTCTGCCTCTAATTTCTTATTTTTGCAGGGAATTGTCAAAGCATGAGGCCAGCAGAAACGCATTGTTTCCAATTCGGTACGGGGGCTTTAACTGTCCGGTTCAATGAGCCCCAACCCGCGCAAATAGATCCCTATACCAGCCTCCAGCAAGTCGTCGGGCGGGTAGGGAGATTTAGAGCCGGGGGTGCCACGCGCGAACAGCTCCACCACGCCATGAGAGAGTGCCCAAATATGGCTTGAGAACATCGTCGCAGGGGGGCGCATGTCTTCGGGGATGCGTTCTGACAGCTTCTGCGCGGCCCGTTCCAGCACACCGCGCGACCGGTCGGCGGCTGTGGCCAGCGCAGGGTTGGCTTGAAGGTTCACGCCGCTCTCGAACATTGCCATGTAGTGGCCGGGGAACTTTCGGGCGAAGGCAAGGTAGGCGCGCCCCGTCGCCTCGAACGCCTTGAGCGCGGTGGGCCGGCCATCGGCATAGGCATGCTCCATCAGATCGCCAAAAATCCGGTGCCCTTGCAAAGCGCATTCCGCAATCAACGCCTCACGGCCTTCAAAGTGGCGGTAGACTGCAGCGGGTGTGACACCCGCGAGTTTGGCTGCCTCCGCCACGGTAAAGCCCGTTGGTCCCTTGTCCTCGATCAGACGCAAGGTGGCCTCTACAAGCGCCTGCTTGAGGTTGCCGTGGTGATAGCCGCGTTTAGGCATTGGGATTCCACATATCAACGCCGCCGCAAATGGAGTCGTCTGGACGGATCGCGATGCTGTCATCCTTGTTGGCGTAGTGGATCGAATTCAACACCTTGCGCAACGCCGAGATACGCGCGCGTCGCTTGTCGTCGGACCGGATAACCGTCCACCGCGCATGTGACGTATCGGAAGCCTCAAACGTCTCGGAAATGGCCTCGGAATACGCGTCCCATTTGTGCAGGCCTTCCACATCAATCGTGGAGAGTTTCCATTGCTTGAGCTTGTCTTTCTCGCGGGCCAGCATCCTGCGGAGCTGCTCTGCACGACCGACATTCAACCACAGCTTGATCAGGATGATCCCGTCATCAACCAGCATCTTTTCGAAGTCGGGAACTTGCGCAAAGAAATGCTGCCGTTCGCGCACGGCGCAAAAGCCGAACACGTCTTCAACGACGCCACGATTGTACCAGCTGCGGTCGAACAGGGTGATTTGCCCTGCGGTTGGCATATGTTTGACGTATCGCTGGAAGTACCACTGACCACGCTCTTCCTCGGTCGGCTTGGACAGGGCCACGATCTTGCAATTTCGCGGGTTCATGTTCTCGCGGAACCGCTTGATCGTCCCGCCTTTGCCCGATGCATCTCGGCCCTCAAACACGATGGCAACCCGCTTGCCTTCTTTTTTTACCCATGCCTGTAGCTTCATCAATTCCACCTGAAGCCGCTTCATGGTGTCGTCGTAGTCGTCGCGGTCCATGCGCTGCTCATAGGGATAGCTTTGCGCCAGAATATCGTCTTTTTCCGCGTTACGTATCGCGTCGCGAACACCTTCGGGGATTTCTTCGTTGTAGAATTTCGAAATGGCACCGTCGAAAGGCAGGGTCATAGAGGCCTCGTTCTTTTGAATTCGGCTGTACTATGAAGCTTTAAGCTATTGCAGACCAGCGCGTTTTGCCAATCTGCGCAGCGCCGCGATTGTGCTTGGCTCATCCGCGTGGTGAGGCATGTGGCCAACGCCCTCAAGTGTCGTCAGCCGCGCATCCGGCAGCTGTTTCGACAGTGGAAGTGCATGGATGTCGTGGCCGACAATGGTATCTGCCGTCCCGTGAATGATCTCAACCGGTAGCTTGAGGTCGCCATAGTGCCGGGACTGCTCTTTGATCTGCGGCAAGAGCGTGTTCACCATCATCGCGTTGGTCTTCAATTGACTGGGGCGAATGGCCAGACCGTAGCCCATATGCTCCAGATACCCTTCCGGTACTGGATCGGGCGCGAAAATGGCTTCCAGCGTCTCATTTGCCTTTTGGTCGTTGGCGAAGGCTGAAGTCATTGGAATAAGCACATTTCGCCCGAACCAGCTGTCCGTGAGGCGATACCAGATATCCAGATCACCATTCCAGGGGTTGGACACGCCTGACACGATCAGCAGGCCCGCGCTGTCGTCCGGATGTCTGAGGGCGTAGGACAGTGCAACGGCTCCACCATAGCTTTGGCCCAGAATAAGCGGCTTCTTGGCACCCACCAACTGGGCTGCTTCATGTATCAGATCGGCCTGTTCGTTAAGGGATTCCACGTCGCCTGTCCGGTTGGCAATCCGGCCCGTATGGCCGTGGGCAGGGCGGTCGATTGCGATGAACCGAAACTCGCCCTTTAGCTTAGGGATCAATGAGAATGTGAAGTCTTGCCAGTTCCCGCCAGCCCCGTGGATCAAGATCACATCGGGGCCCTCGCCCTCCACATGCACGTGGACAGAAGTTCCATTCACATCCAGAATTTGGCCTGTGGGCGGATGTTCCACCAGTGCCTTGGCCGTGCGGGCTTTGATCCGCTTGTCCAAAGCGATCCCGCAACCAGCGACACCTAGAACCAATGCGATCAGTACAAACTTAAGCACCGATATCGTCCAGATCAAAATGCGTTGTCTGGTATATCTCGTTGATCCAGTTGCCATAAAGCAGATGCGCGTGGCTGCGCCAACGGTTCATCGGCTTCTTGGTCGGATCGTCGTCAGGGTAGTAGTTGCGTGGTACATTGATCGCCGTTCCGGCCTCGACGTCGCGGTCATACTCTTCCTTCAACGTGCCACTGTCATATTCGAAGTGGTTGAAGATATATATCGCGCGGTGCTTTCGGTCTTCCACCAAACAAGGCCCGGCGGTTTCGCTGCCAAGTAAGGTCGTCAACCCGTCGGCGGCGTCGATTTCGTCTTGGCGCATCTCGGTCCAGCGGGACACGGGGATCACGCAATCATCCGAAAACCCGCGCAGATAAGGCGAAGCGGGGTCCAAATTGGAGTGACGGAAGCAGCCGAACAGTTTTTCATCCAGCAGGTGCTTTTTCACGCCGTGGAAATAGTTGATCATCGCCATTCCGCCCCAGCACACGCCGAAGGTGGAGTGCACATTGGTCTGCGTCCAGTCCATGACTTCCCGAAGCTCGTCCCAATACGTGACCTCCTCAAAGGGCAGGTGTTCGATCGGGGCTCCGGTGATGATGAGGCCGTCGAACTTCTCATCCTTAACCTCTTGGAAAGGGCGGTAAAACTCTTCCATATGCTCGGCCGCGGTGGTCTTGGTTTGATGCTCTGACATGCGAATGAGCGACAGCTCGATCTGCAACGGCGTCGCCCCGATCAACCGCGCAAACTGGTTTTCCGTCTGGATTTTCTTCGGCATCAGGTTCAGCAACGCGATCCGCAAGGGCCGGATGTCCTGACGTGCTGCCTGATCCTCGCTCATCACGCTCACGCCCTCGCGCGAGAGCACGGTATAGGCTGGAAGAGCAGAAGAGGGCAGCTTGATGGGCATAAAATGCGTCCGCTATGTTTGGGCTTTGTTAACTAGGTCGATCAGGCTTTGTTGCCAAGGGTCGCCGCGATCAACTCGTCGAGACCTTCGGGCGTGGTGACCTTTCCCAGATCGGTGTGAGAAACCTTGATCCCGAAATTATCGGCCATCGCACGGTAGCGCGGCTCTCTTTGCGAAATGGCGCGGGCATAGGTGAAGGTCATGAAATCGTTCGGATTAACCTCTTCCTCGGCGCATTTGTGATTGTCCAAATACTCTTGCCACAACTCCTTCAGGAACTCCGGACGGTAACACATCGGTTTCGGTGCGCGTTTAAAGCGACGCACCAGTTCCGCCTCATGGTCGTTAGAGCCTTCAATCCAGACCATGAGATGGTTCTTGGAAAGCTCGGCCAGCAACGGGTCTTCAGGATTGAAGGGATCAACAACCTCGCAGGTTGAGCCACCACTGTCGCACACGAAATTGCTATATCCATAAAGGTCCTTGGCGCGGTCGATGAAATGCGCCGTGTCATACAGGGCCGCGACTTCGGCGCGGTGATGCTGTGCCTGACGCTTTTGATATTCTGCGAAGCTGAGGCCGCCCAAGTCAGGGTTGCCGGGCTTGCCCAGATAAGTTGACAAGGGCGACAAGTCTTCAAAGGTCAGGTTCGACGCAATATAGATGCTGTCCGACCGCAGAAGCTCCGCCAGAAACGGATCCTGCATCGCGCGGCGTTTGAAGTTGTCAGTGATGTATTCGCCCATATAGCGTGTGCCGATGCGGTAATCAGCGCTATAGTGAAACCAGTCGCCGGAGGCGCGCAACATGTTGGATATATGCGTTTTTCCAAGGCCGGACATGCCGAAGAACAGCACTTTCTTTCCGTCGGCTTGCAGCCAGTCCTGGCCAGAATTATAGATCATGCGCGTCGCTCCTTGTCCTCGCGCAAATAGGTAGCGGGGCAAACGCGCGCTTGCTAGGGGGCTTTGCGGAAAAACGCCAAGATGCGGCCATCCAACACCAGCAGACCCAAGGCAAGAAGTGCAAAGCCGGCATAGGCTCTAGGAGCTAGTTCCTCACCCAGCACAACTGCGCCGAGTATGATCGCCACGGGCGCGACAAGCAGTGTGCAAATCATCAGATTACCGCTGCCTGCCATCGCGAGGATACGGTAATAAAGCAGGTAGGCGCATGCCGTGGCGATAACTGCGTAATACCCGATGGCCCCCCAAGCCGTGGCACTGAGTTGGAACGATGGTGTGCCGTCCACCGCAATCGCCAAAGGCACCATGACAAGGGCGGATCCGGTCAGCATTCCGGCAGACGCCACTTGTGGCCGTAAACCTGAGAGCATCCGTCGCGCCCAAGCGCCAGCAAACGCGTATGACAAAGTTCCAGCCAAAACAGCAAGTTGCGCGGTGGAGCGAATGTCAAAATTCGCCAAGTTCTCTAGCCCGATTGCAGTCGCCACGCCAAAGAACCCGAGGACGACGCCCACGGCACGGTTCAGCGTCAGGCGCTCATCAGCAAAAACGACGGAGGCCACGACCACACCGAAAATTGCAGTGGTGGCGTTCAGGATGGAGGTAAGCCCGGTCTCGATATGCAGCTGTCCCCACGCCATAAGCACGAAGGGAATGACATTGTTCAGCAATCCCATGACCAGAAAGGCCGCCCAAATCCTCAAGCTTCGCGGCACGGGGAGCTTGCGGAGCAGGATATAGGCCCAAAGCACCAACATCGCCCAAAACACCCGATGTGCGACAGCGGTCATGACCGGAATTTCATTCAGCGCAAGGCGTATGGACAGGAACGAGCCGCCCCAGATGACGGCAAGTAGCGCCATCTCGACCCATGCTTGGCCGGACATTGTTTTTTGAGCGTTCATATTGTGCCTTTTGCGCGAATTGGCCGGTCAGGGCGACCCGAAGTATGCGCAATAAAAAGGGCCCAAACTCATGAGTTTGGACCCTTTTCTAGAGTAATATGAAAGCCTAGAACTTGTAGGCGATCTTCAGGCCGGCGGATACAGCGCTGTTGCCCGTGAAATTGGCTCGTGCAACGTCTGGAGTGCCTGTCTCAGGTCGTGCATCACCTAGCTTGGTGTAACGAATGCCACCCGAGATTTCGACCGCGTCCATGGTGTATTTGCCACCAATAGTGATCGCCTTGGAGCCATTTGTCGGGGCAAGTGGCGATACTAGGTCGTCGTCACCCTTGGAATTTTGAGTATAGGATACAAAGCCCGACCATTGGTCGTTAAACCTGCGCCCAATACCGACCGTGAAATCCAAGCTATTTTCGAGACTGGTCAAGCTGTCACCAGGGGTAGGGCCAAGCGCCGTGTCAAAAAATGCGGGCGAAACAATTACCTGACTATGTCTTGCGTAGCGGATGCTCCCGAAGAGCAAGGTGTCTTTGGCGATACCGGTTTGGAAGTCAAGATTGATGCTTTCCGGTGCAACGACTTCTGTCGACCCCGGAGCGGCAACAGGCGCCCCGCCGATAGTTTCTTGTGTCGCTAAATTGTGCGTGATTTTCGAATTATAGGTCAATGCCACACGAAGTGCGATGTCGGGGCGTTCATATGCGCCGCCGACAAGGAAGCCAAAAGCACCATCGCTGGCAAATTCAGCGTTGTATCCGTTAAGTCCAGCATACGCCAAACCGCCGAGCGTAACACCGGCAGAAATCTCTTGATAGCGTATGCCACCATGCACCGAGAAATTCTCGTTGAACTTGTAGCGACCGATACCAGTGACTGCGTAGCTGTCTACAATAGCGCGTGTTCCGCCTAGCATCGTTGTCGCCGAAGAACCCGGGTAGGTAACATCGGAACCGTAAGGTTCGTCAACAATCAGGGCGAACGAAATCTTGTCGTTAAAATCATACTTCAAGGCAACGCCTGCAGTCAGGTAGTTGCTAGCCACGCTGCTGATCGAGTTGGTAAGAACATCCGTGCCACCGACGCTCGGCTTCGTATATCCGAAGCTCAACTCGACGCGATTGCCTTGCTCAAAAATGATGCCAATCGGTTGACCGGAACGGTCGAGACCGCCCGCCGAAACGATGGATGTGCTTGCAGCGAGTATTGCTGCGGCGCTTACGAAGTTCTTCATGGTTTCCTCCCCGAAACACTTGAATATGACTTTAACCCACCCTAGGGGCGACATTCCGCTCACGTCAATTTGTGACCCAGCGTCACAACCATTTTGCCTGCAGAATTTGCGGCGCGGTCCCTCAGACGTGGCCAAAAGCGCACATTTCCCCTAGGTCAACGCCCTGTTGCGCCGCGCCTCTGCGGCGATATTCAGGTAGTTGGCACCAAAAATAATTGCTGCTCCGACGAAGACCCAAATATCGACCGTTTCCGAAAAGAAGGCGATTCCCAACATCGCAACAAGCGGCAGACGGGCGAAATCCATCGGCATAACGATGACCGCAGGGGCGTGCTTTAGCGCGGTCGTTAGGCAGAAATGCGCACCCAGTCCGGTAACAGAAACAAGCGCGACCCAAGGCAGCAGCTTCACGGAAGGAACAGTGATCTGACCATCCCAACCCGCAGTAACAAGCCCGAAAACGGCCTGCATAAGCGCCAGCCAAAACAAGATGCAGGTGATTGACTCGTGCCGCGTCAAACGCTTCGTTGCAATAGCGGAGCCCGCAAACCCGATCGCAGCCCCTGATGCCAGCAAGGAGCCTAACTCGATATGGCTCAAATCCGGACGCGCGACGACCAGCACACCGATGAAGCCAAGGATCGCGACAAATATCCTGAGCGGGGTCAGGCGCTCTGACAGAAATAACGGGGCCAACAAGGCCACCCAGATCGGAGAGGTGAATTCAAGCGCCACCACCTGTGCCAGCGGGATCATCGTGATCGCGGCAAACCACATGTTCTGGCCTGCAAAATGCGACAGGTTCCGGATTGTATGAAGGCGAATACTGCGGGCGTTTATCTGATTAAGCGTTCCTGCGAACGCAGCAATGGCCAAGACCAAGACCAACGAGATTATCGAGCGGTAGGTCATCAGCTCGAACGTATCAAGCTCCGCAGTGACTTTACGCCCGGCGACGGCCATAGCCGAAAACGACACAATCGCACCCGTCATCCACAGGGCAGCCAAACGCATATCTGAGCGGGGTAAAATCGTCATCCCGACTGCAAAGCTGCTTCCGGAAGAATGGTCAAGCCGAATTGCAATGGAGGAGGGGAAGACGAGCGGGCCAGTCACGCAGCCCGCTCGAAGGTTTTACACTTAATAACGGTAAGGAACGCCCGCCTTTTGCATCGTGTCACGGTATTTTTTGAAAATCTCGATGACACGGGCTGACCGCTCGTTGCGCGACGCCAGTTCGTCCCAGAAGCCAGCCGCATCGCCGACAACGGTTTCCCATTCCTCGGCAGGGATGGTCGACAGCTCCAACTTGTCACCATTGACCCGCAGGTCGGCTTCGCCACCCCAGTACCAAACCTGACGATAGTAGTGCGACTGGTCCATCGACATTTTGAACAGCTCTTGCAGATGCGGTGGCACCTTGGCCCAACTGTCGCTGTTGGCAAAATACGACCCGCACCACGCGCCGGTCACGTTGTTCAGCAGCGCATATTTGCAGATATCCGCCCAGCCGACTTCATAGGCCTCGGTAAAGCCGCACCATGCAACACCGTCCAGCTCGCCGGTTTGAAGTGCGACTTCCACGTCTTCCCACGGTACCGTGACAGGGATCATACCATAGCGCGACAGAAAGCGACCTGCGGTCGGCACGCCGAACACACGCAGCCCGCGCATGTCATCAAGAGATTCAATCTTCTTTTCGGTGGTGAAGATGTGCAGCGGATCCCACGCACCGGCCCCCAGCCACTCGACACCTTCAATGTCGTCATAGGCTTCCTGCCAGATTTCGTTCAGACCGTAGCGGTTGAACAGCACAGGCAGGTCAAGGCTGTAGCGCGAAGAGAACGGGAAGTAGCCGCCAAAGTCGGAGATATCCGCAGGCGACGCCATGGTCGCATCGTCCGATTGCACCGCGTCGAGTGTGCCGTTTTGCAAGGCACGAAATAACTCGCCCGTTGGCACCAGTTGGTCTGCGTAAAACAGCTCGATCTCCATCTCGCCATTGGCCGCCTTGTTGAACGCCTCGATCTGCGGCTTGATCACATGGGCCCCAAGAGGCGCGCCGGAGTAGGTTTGTAACCGCCACTTAATAGGGGCTTGCGCTTTGACCACGCTCGGAGCGGCAAGGGCGGCTGCGCCACCTATCGTCGCTGTCGTCAGGAACTTACGTCTGGAAGTCATAGTACTCTCCTTGTTTGACCTTGCTCAGGGGTCGTTTGCAAAAATGGACTGCCTCTCGAATTGGGTTTGTTATTTTCCGTACACGTAGTTGGGGAGCCACATGGCAATCTGCGGGAACACCATGATCAGGATGAGGGACCCCAGCATCACCAAGACAAAGGGAATGATGGAGGAATAAATGTCTTTGATCCCGATCTCCGGCGGCGCCATCGCCCGCATCAAGAACAGGTTGTAGCCGAAGGGCGGCGTCATATAGGCGATCTGCGTGGTGATGGTGTAAAGCACGCCGTACCAGATCAGATCGAACCCCAGCACCTTGACCAACGGCACATATAGCGGTGCCACGATGACCAGCATGGCTGTGTCATCAAGGAAGGTCCCCATCAGCAGGAACGACAACTGCATCAGGATCAAGATTACCCAAGGGTCGAGGCCAAGTTGTTCGGTAAACAGGTTGTCGATAGCCTTTACGGCACCCAAGCCGTCAAACACAGCGCCAAAGCCCAAAGCAGCCAGCACGATCCACATGAACATGCACGAAATCGCCAAAGTCATGCGGGTTGAGGTCTCGAACACCTCGCGTGTCATCCGGCCTTTCAGCACCGCTGCAATGAAGGCCGCCAGCGCGCCGATGGCGGAGCTTTCGACAAGACTTGTCCAGCCATTCAGGAACGGCACCATCATGGACGCAAAAATCGTCAGCGGAAGCAGGCCGGACCTCAACAGACGTATCTTCTCTGCCCGCGGCACGCTGCTCACGTCTTCTTCGCTAAGGGCAGGGCCAAGTTCTGGTTGAATGCGGCAACGAATGTAGATGTAGAGGATAAACAGCCCCGCCATCATCAATCCGGGAAGGATGCCCGCCAGCCAAAGCTGCCCCACCGGTTGGCGCGCGATCATTGCGTAAAGTACCAACACGACCGAGGGCGGCACCAAAATCCCTAAAGATGATCCGGCTTGCACAACGCCGGTCACCATTCGTTTGTCATACCCCCGTTTGAGGAGTTCGGGCAAGGCAATGGTCGCCCCGATGGCCATGCCAGCCACCGACAATCCGTTCATGGCCGAGATCAGCACCATCAGCCCGATGGTGCCGATGGCCAGCCCGCCATTGATCGGCCCCATCCAGACGTGGAACATCTTGTATAGGTCATCGGCAAGGCGGCTTTCCGACAGCACGTAGCCCATGAAGATGAACATCGGCAGGGTCAGCATCGGGTACCATTTCATCACCTTCATGGCGGCGGAAAACGGAATGTCGGACCCACCGGTCCCCCACAAAGTCAGCGCCGCAATCGAGGCGATGCCACCAATCGCGCCAAACACCCGCTGTCCCGTCATCAGCATCAGCATCATCGACGAGAACATCAAAATGGCGATCAGTTCATAGGACATTAAAGCTCGACCTCGCGGAGTTTTGCGATGTCTTTGATCAGCTCGGAAACCGCTTGAAGTAACATCATGAAAATGCCGAAGCACATGACAGTTTTGACCGGCCACAGCAGGGGCCGCCAAAGGGTGGGCGCGCGTTCGTTATATTCAAGGGAATAACGCGTGGAATCGATCCCGCCATAAAGCAGCACCCCCAGATAGAAGATCAGCAGCAGCACGGTGAAGCTGTCGACCCACGCCTTCTTGCGGTCGGACCATTCGCCATAAAACAGGTCCATCCGCACGTTTGATCCCATCTGGATAGAGTAGGGGCCGCCGACCAGATAATAGGCCACCAATGCAAACTGGGCCATTTCCAGTGTCCAGTATGACGGGACGACGAACATCTGTTTGGAAATTGTCGACCACAGCAAAATCGCGATCATCGCGAACAGGCTATACATCATGATCCGACCGAGGACGTAGTTCACTCGGTCGACAACGCGCACGTAGGTCGTGGCAATTTTCAGCATGGAGCGCCGGACGGCTGTAGGACTACGACGCTCATGGAGCGATCAACCCGTTTATCTTGCTAAGTAATTTAGTCCTCGACACGCGGCATCCCCCACAAGCTACCTGCATCAACTGTAACAAGGTGTTGAAACTTGTAAACAAATCGGTGACCAAATGGTCAAAAATAATCAAAATATGATCAAAAACAGAGCAGTAACGGGCAAACCTTGCATGGATTCTCTGGCTTGGAGTGATCTCCGCCGCTTGACAGGTCGGGAATTTATGGCTGGGTGGTGACGACGGAGAGGGATGTATGAGACTCGCAGGACTCGATCAGGGCACGACCAGCACGCGCATATTATCATTGTCGCCGGACGGCGTGCCTCAGGTCGTTCACGCAATCCAGCACCAGCAATTCTATCCACACGAAGGTTGGGTGGAGCATGATCCCGAAGAACTGATCGCCAACATTCGGGCCTGCATCAACGCGGTTGGTCCCATTGACGCCATCGGCATCGATAACCAAGGTGAAAGCTGCTTGGCATGGGATGCGGTGACCAAGGAAGCGCTGACGCCGGTCCTCGTCTGGCAGGACAATCGCACATCATGGCAGATCGCCGCCCTCAAAGCAGACGGCCACGAAGCCGAGGTGATGGCACGTGCCAAGTTGCCGCTCGATCCATATTTCTCCGCCAGCAAATTGGGATGGATCGTCCGAAACAGTTCAGCTGTGCAGGAGGCGATAAGGCGCGGCACCCTAAGGCTCGGGACAACAGACGCGTTTTTCCTCGATCGGCTGACGGGCCGTTTCGTCACCGACGTGACCACCGCAAGCCGCACATCGTTGATGAATCTGGAGCGGCTCGAATGGGATGAAACTCTGTGCGACTTGTTCGGCGTCCCGATGGAGTGTTTGCCGCAGATTGTTCCGACGACCGGTGATTTCGGCGCGATTGAAACGGCGCATGGACGGGTACCGGTGGCGGCCAGCGTCGTCGATCAGCAAGCGGCGCTCTACGGGTTCGGGTGTCGCACCACAGGCGACGCAAAGATCACGTTCGGCACAGGGGCGTTCGCGTTGATGGTAACGGGCGCTGAGATCGTTAACAAACCGGAAATGGGATTGCTTCCAACGGTCGCATGGCAGTTAGACGGTGAAAAACCGGTCTTTGCTTTGGATGGCGGGGTCTACACCGCCAGTGCTGCTCTTAACTGGGCCAAGTCACTCGGATTGTTCGAGGATTTCGGCCAGATTAACGATTTCGCACGACCATCCGCACTTGAAAAAGGCCTTGTTTTCGTACCAGCGTTGGCCGGATTGGGCTGCCCACATTGGAGCCCCGATGCACGCGGCATCTGGCTGGGACTTTCCATTGACCATGGCCCTGCGCAAATGGTGCAGTCCATTCTGGAAGGTGTCGCATTAAGAGCGTCAGAGGTGGTGAGCGCCATGAACACCTGCATCCCACTATCTGGTGCCTTGGCCATTGATGGTGGCATAAGCCAGAATCCGTACTTCACCCAATTTCTGGCGGATGTGACCAAACGGGAAATCCGGCCTGCTGCAATGCCGGAGCTGACGGGGTTAGGAACGATCGGTCTCGCGGCAGTTCCGATGGGGATCGACCTACAACCGACCTCGCAATTCGGCTCAATTCAGCCAGAGACGGGAATATCCCTTCCGGTCGAGCGATTCCACCGCGCGGTCGCGGCGTCAAAAGACTTCGTAAAAACCTAGCCTATTCCCACTCGATCGTGCCCGGAGGCTTCGAGGTGATGTCATAGGTGACGCGGTTGATGCCCGGCACTTCGTTGATGATCCGCGTGGCGGTCTCCCCGAGGAAGTCGTGATCGAACGGGAAGTAATCGGCGGTCATACCATCGACCGATGTCACCGCGCGCAGGGCGCAGGCATAGTCATAGGTGCGACCGTCGCCCATGACGCCAACAGTCTTAACAGGCAGGATCGCAACGAACGCTTGCCAGATATCATCATAGAGCCCGTGCTTGCGGATCTGGTCGATATAGACCGCATCTGCTTCGCGCAGGATATCGAGCTTGGCGCGGGTGATCTCGCCGGGGCAGCGAATGGCAAGACCCGGTCCGGGGAAAGGGTGCCGACCGATAAACGATTTGGGCAGGCCCAGTTCGGTGCCAAGCGCGCGCACCTCGTCTTTGAACAACTCGCGCAGTGGCTCGACCAGCTTCAGGCCCATTTTTTCGGGCAGTCCGCCAACATTGTGGTGCGACTTGATCGTCACCGAGGGGCCACCAGAGAAGCTGACACTTTCGATCACGTCAGGATAAAGCGTCCCTTGGGCCAGGAATTTGGCGTCGTCGATCTCGTTGGCATATTTCTGAAACACGTCGATGAACAGCTTGCCGATGATCTTGCGCTTGGTTTCGGGGTCGGATTGGCCATCCAGCTCGCCCAAGAACAATTCCTGCTCGTCAGCATGGATCAACTTCATGTTGTAGTTGTCGCGGAACATGGTGACGACCTCGTCGGCCTCACCCTTACGCAGCAACCCGTGGTCAACAAAGACGCATGTTAGCTGGTCGCCGATAGCTTCGTGGAGCAGCACCGCGGCGACGGACGAATCCACACCGCCGGACAGGCCACAAATGACGTGGCTGGTGCCGACCTGTTCACGGATCGCCGCAATCGCCTGTTCGCGATATGCGCCCATGGTCCAGTCGCCGCTGAAGCCCGCCATGCGCACGAAGTTCTCGTAAAGCCTAGCACCGTTCGGTGTATGGTGAACCTCGGGGTGGAACTGCACGGCGTAGAAATTGCGGCTCACATCGGCGGTGATCGCATACGGCGCATTTGGCGAGGTGCCGTAAACTTCGAACCCCGGTGCGATTTTCGAGACGTGATCGCCGTGGCTCATCCAGACCTGTTCTTTGTCAGTCAAAAACCAACCTTGCAACAGCTCAAGTTCCCCGCGGGGAACCACGTAAGCGCGGCCGAACTCTGCGGTGCCATGGCCCCGTTCCACCAGCCCGCCAAGACCTTGCATCATCACCTGCTGGCCGTAGCAAATACCCAAGATCGGCACGCCCAAATCGTAAACGCTTTCCGGTGGGCGCGGAGAACCTTCATCAATGACCGAACACGGTCCGCCGGAAAAGATAACGGCTTTGGGTGCGAACTCGGTTAGAAACGCGTCGTCCACTTTTTGGTAGGGATGGATTTCGCAGTAAACATTCAACTCGCGCAGGCGGCGCGCGATGAGTTGGGTGACCTGCGACCCGAAGTCGATGATCAGAAGTTTTTCATGGGTGGCGGCGGGGTCAATGAGATGATCTGTCATGCACGCTGATTATGAGGCTGAGCCTCGCGTTGCAAGAGGCTTGACGAGGGGTAGAGGCCACCTGCCAGACCATAATTGTTGCGCCATGTCGCTTTTTCGCCGCAAGGGGCGGTTTCTGGCCTTGGTCCGGCGCATGTTGGGGTAATCACACTGGTAACGAATTGAGGGAGCCCGCTATGTCCGATACAGATACACCACGTCGACGTACCCGTGGAGGCGGTGGTGCTGCCCGTCGCGCCGAGCGCACGGCGGTCTCGGTCGAGACAGCCAAGTATATCGAACGCAACATTCCCAACTTCGAAGTGCTGACGGAAGAAGCGCTTCAAATCATCGAAGCAAACGCGGAAACGGTGCTGGCCGAAATCGGCGTGAACTTTGTGGACAACCCCTACGCGTTGGATTTGTGGCGCGAAGCGGGGGCCGAAATTGATGGTGAGCGCGTTCGCATCCCACGCGGTTTGGCCCGCGAGCTGTGCAAGACCGCCCCGTCAACGATCACGCAACACGCCCGCAATCCGGAGCGTTCGGTGGAGATCGGCGGCAAGAGCCTTGTTATCGCACCGGTCTATGGGCCGCCCTTCGTGCGTGACGCCGAGGGCGGACGCCGCTACGCGACGATGGCCGATTTCAACAAATTCGTGAAGCTGGGCTATATGTCCAAGTGGCTGCACCATTCCGGCGGAACGGTCTGCGAGCCTACGGATGTTCCGGTAAACAAGCGTCACCTGGATATGCTCTACGCGCACATGTCGCTGAGCGACAAGCCGTTCATGGGGTCGGTGACAGAGCCTTCGCGCGCGCAGGACTCTGTCGATATGTGCGAGATTCTGTTTGGCGGCCTTGACGGGCGCACGGTGATGACGTCGCTGATCAACATCAACTCTCCGATGACATTTGACTCGATCATGATGGGCGCGCTGGAAGTCTATGCGCGCGCTAATCAGGCGTGCATTATCTCCCCGTTCATTGTTGGCGGGGCGATGGCACCGGTTTCTGTTGCCGGAACCTTGACGCAAGTGCTGGCGGAAGTGCTGGCTGGCGTGGCTTACAGTCAACTCGTGCGCAAAGGGGCGCCCGTGATCATGGGTGCGTTTGTGACATCCATCGACATGAACTCCGGCGCGCCGACATTCGGGACGCCGGAAGCGTCCCACATCACCTACGGGGCAGGGCAGTTGGCGCGTCGCCTTGGTCTGCCATATCGCTCCGCTGGATCGTTCTGCGGCTCCAAGCTACCTGACGCGCAGGCAGCCTATGAGACTGCAAACAGCTTGAATATGGGGCTGCTGTCCGGCGTGAACTTCATGCTTCACGGCTGCGGCTGGCTTGAGGGCGGGCTGGTCTCGTCTTTCGAGAAATTCGTGATGGACGCCGATCAACTTGGCACGCTGCATCACTTCGCCAAGGGCGTGAGCATTGACGAAAACGCGCAAGCCATGGGGGCATTGCGCGAAGTCGGGCCGGGTGGTCACTTCCTGGGCTGCGAGCACACGCAAAACAACTTCAAGACAGCGTTCTGGCGGTCCGATCTGTTCGACTACAAGCCGTTCGAGACATGGGCGGATGAGGGCGAACGCGATACCGTGGCGCTTGCGACGGCGCGGGTCGAGAAACAGTTGAACGACTATCAGCAACCGCATCTGGACCCTGCTATCGACGAAGCGCTGCGCGCCTATGTCCGTGAGAAGAAAGACAGCATGCAGGATTCCTTTATTTAGGTTTCCCTCACACCAGTTTGGGTCGCCAGCCCGGGCGGCCCGTTTGGCGTGTTTCCAACGGCAGGCAACGGCTTTCGGCCATCAAGGCGATGAGCAGCTCAACATGTTTGTTGACGTTATAGGTGCCGTCGCGCGCCAGACGTATCTGCTCGACCTGTTCTTCTTGATGCAACAAGGTCTCCACCACCACGCGTGGCGAGGTCGAGTGTGACTGCCCTGTGATGCGGCGCAGATCGCGGCTTCGGCGGTAGGCACTCATCCCATGACGGGCCGCGCGCACCAAAAGGCGGGGGCGTCGAAGGTCGGTGATTTGGGTGGTCAGGTCGGTCATGGCAGTGCTCCGGAGTTCAATTTACCTTGCCAAACTACGGCTGCGAACGCCGCTGTTGCGCGACAATCAGCCGAGCGACCGCTGCGCAATCGGCTGTTTACTATTTGGAAACAAAATTACGCGAATGCCGACGTTGTTAACCAACTCGTAAGCAATACAACCTCAAGTTGTGCGAGTTGCTTAGGGGCTTTTGCCGCCTTTGCCCTGCTGACCTGGGGGACGTCTCACATGTTTTCTACTGCCACATTGCCACCGGATCGTTTGCTGCCAACATGGATTCCGGACGCAGCTCGACGGTATTTGTTTCACACAGAAAAGGGCTTGTCTCTCAGGGATTTAGCACGGCGAGAAGGTTGCCACGCCTCGACGATCTTGCGGCAGGTACGCCGCTTTGAAAACCGACGGGATGACCCGTTGGTCGACGAGGCCCTGCATCGCCTAAGCCGCAATTTCATCCACCGTGAACCGACCGATACTCTACAAGGACTGCCAAAAATGACCGCACATGCTCGTTACCATTCCGAAACCTATTCCAAAGCAAACCAGGCGAGTGAGCCCAAAGGGCCAGCCCTTCTGGACGACGAAGACGCGCTGGCGCGGGAGGCGCGTCGCGTCCTTCGTCGGTTGTGCGAAACTGGTGCGGTTCTGGCGCTGGCCTCGGACATGGATAAAGCCGTGGTGTTGCGCTCGTTCAAGGACGGCCCGCCAACCCGTACGGCGGTCGTCTCTCGCGAGGTCGCACAGGCCTTCGCATTGAAAGACTGGATCAACTGCACGCGTACGGGACGGGTTGCAAGTTACAGCATCACCACGGCAGGTCGCGCCGCGTTGAAGCAATATCTTGACGAGGAAATCACTCGCAAACGGCGAATGAAAGGGGCGCAGGATGGGGCGAGCCCGTTCCGCGACTCGCAATCGGACTGGGACCAAAGGCTGGGCGCAAGCACTGTGACAGGTGTGGGCCGCTCCAGCATGGCGGAAAGCCCGTTGGCTATGTTGGCCCGACGTCGCGACAAGGATGGCCGTACCTTCTTGGCACCTGACCTAGTGCAGGCAGGGGAGCGGTTCCGCGAGGATTATGAGCTCGCGCAGATGGGGCAGGGTGCAGCGTTGCGGTGGGACCGCTTCATGGTCTCTGGAGATCGCACAGAGCTTTCGGGTGATGCCACGATTGCGGAGGCTCCGAAAGCGGCGAGAGAACGTATCCTCAGCGCATTGGACGAGCTGGGCCCGGGGCTGAGCGATATCATCATGCGGTGCTGCTGCTTTTTGGAAGGACTTGAGGCCGCTGAAAAACGCATGGGTTGGTCCGCGCGGTCCGGGAAGGTTGTTTTGCGGATCGCACTTCAGCGATTGCACCGCCACTACATGGATGCGAACGGGCATGTTAGCGCGATGATCGGATAGGCGGGAAACCGCGCCGCGACTGCTTCGATAGACAGAACAAACTTTGCTTGATAGCGTGACGGCATTGTTAGGAAATTTTTGTCGATGTCGAAACTTACTCGTGTTGATTATACTGGCGTTCTTGAGTTGGACGCAGAGAAGCGGTGCGCCTTATTTGGGGCAGACGGTGCCAATGATGAGGTTGGTGCATGTTACGCTGTTCTCGACTCTGGTGTGCTGATTAACGTGGTCGAATTGGCTGAAGCGCAAGGCAATGTCGGTGCATGCCTGTTCACAGGCGAACTTGCCAATGAGATGCGCGATCAGGCGCCGTATGTTCACCGGCTGGATCAGACCAACCGCTTCGCCGGTAATGTGATCACGGCGTCTGACGCCCCTTGGCATTTGTGGGGAAAGGGTGGGATGATCTTGATGTCATCCCACGCCTCGCGCGATGCGGTTCAGGCACATTGGCGTAAGTTTACTCGAATGGTGGATGTTCTAGGCAAGGGGTATTACTTCCGGTTTTGGGAGCCGGATATGCTCTTGGGATTTCTTGAAGTATGTAGCGATGAAGAGCTCGAAGGGTTCTTCGGTGGCACGCTGTTCACGCGCTTGATGCTGCCAATAGCCAAGGGTGACACACTGGTTGACCTCAGACTTGAGGATGCCAGCGAAGCCGTTGCAAAGCGTAGCTTTCCGCTGAGACCTGAACATTTTCACGCATTTTCCGCCGTGTCATGGATGCGGTTCCTTCTCGAAATGGTGGCCTATGTGCGCGCCGAGCATGAAGGCGCGGTGCAACACGCTGGCGATGATGAAGCGCTCAGGGCGCGGCTGGACGATCTGCTACGCCGCGCCCATGGCAGCTATGGGCTGACTAAGCGTGGGCCGCAGAAGGTATTTGTTGATATGGCGATGCGCTTTGGCGATGATTTTGACAGCCGGCTGGACTGGGCCGCTAAGGCATTGCGGTCACCGAACTATTCGGGACAGATGCCACGTGCCCGAGCCTTGCAAAACCGTGCGCCTGTCGAGCAATTGGTGGAGACTTAGAGAATGGGTGGAGGTCATGTAAACCCGAGTGCTGAACCCGGCAGCGGCACTGACGTCTGCGCCGTTTGTGACACATTCGATATCGAGCTTTGTGCAATCCTGTCCGATCGTTGCGACTATGTCGGACACTCCTTTATCGCCATCGACGGGATGGCGGAGGACGGTTCAAACACTGGTGAAAAGGTCATTGTGGGGTTTTACCCCAAGACGGATCAAGACTACCGGAGCGTGTTTACCGAAGGCTCGGGCCGCGTGGTTTCTGCGCCGGGACAGGTGCGCAACGATTCCGCATATTATAAAAGTGGTGGCAGTTTCTACGCTGACAAGCTTTGGACCATAGGCTTTCAGGAGGCACGAAACGCCCACAAGCTGATCTTCGATCGCACCGCTTCACCAGGTCAGTATTCGCTTTGGTCGCGGCAATGTAATAATTTTGCGCTGGAAATACTCACCCGCGCGGGCATTTCTATACGGGAGTATATTCCTCCAAATGGGCCGGTGCGCCCGGCTTATACGTTCACTGTGCTTTCTGGTCGTCATGTGCCTGCCGCTGATTTTCCGCCCTATGAGTGTTTACCAGTTACCGGAGATGCCATCCGAGGCGCGCGGGAGGCGAAGGAAAACGTCAGTCAGGGCACGCGATCGATCTCGGAGGAGTGGAACCGCAATATGCGTGCCATTGAACGAGGATGGAGTCCGTTTTGAACTGGCGGATACTTCTAGGTTCAATGTTGCTCGCGATTGGATTGTTTGCGCTTTATGAGTACACATTTGGACCTGCATCGGTCCAACGAGAAAGGAATAGGCTTTTCATGGATAACGAAAACGTCTTTACGACCTGCCGCTATGAAGATGACTGGTTCGGGCTGGTGATGCAGCAGGATCCGAAAAAATACGAGTTCCCTTCTTCCTTCAGATTCTCGTTTATTGAGGACGGAGATGCATTTAGCATACTTGGCAAAGGCACGAAGTTTGCGAATGAGACAGAATTCGTTGAACAGTTCACCGTAACGCCAACTAGGATTGACATCACGCTGAGCAGTGAGGTTACTCGGAACACTCAACTCAATTTGTATAATGTGCTGCCGGACTGCCGTTTGGCGTTTCTGGCCTACGTGTCAGAGCGCCCGAAACTGGCAGCAAAGTTGGTGGTTCAGGATCACGAGGGATAACAGCGGGTAGCTGTGTTGCATCGGGCGCGGTTGCCCCTGCGACACTAGATCGTTTAGTGTTAAACCAATTCTCCATCTATATGCTGGGCAATCTTTATAGGAGCCGCTTTCTCATGGCCACCCGCGACCTGAAAATCCCAAGCCAGCGCCACCCCGAAAAGGCGAAGCGTCCAGACAATGCCCAGCCCAAAAAACCGACTTGGATCAGGGTGAAAGCGCCTGTCGGCGAAGGATACAAAGAAACGCACAAAATCATGCGTGATCACAAGCTGACCACCGTGTGCGAAGAAGCGGGTTGCCCGAATGTCGGCGAGTGCTGGAACCAAGGACACGCCACGATGATGATCATGGGCGAGGTCTGCACGCGGGCCTGCACCTTCTGCAACATCGCGACCGGCAAGCCGCCAGAAGATCTGGACGTGTTCGAGCCGGGTCGCGTTGCAGATGCCGTGAAGAAGCTGGGGTTGAACCATGTGGTGATCACCTCGGTGGATCGCGACGACATCGAAGATGGCGGTGCGGAGCATTTTGCCCAGACGATCCGCGCCATTCGGCGTCAGTCTCCGTCGACCACGATTGAAATTCTCACGCCTGACTTTATTCGTTGTGATCCCAAAGTGTTGGAGGTCGTTGTTGAAGCACGGCCAGATGTTTTTAACCACAATCTGGAGACCGTGCCCGGCCTTTATCCAGAGGTTCGGCCCGGCGCGCGGTACTTCCATTCGTTACGGTTGTTGCAGCGGGTGAAGGAGCTGGACCCGACGATGTTCACCAAATCCGGCATCATGGTCGGCCTTGGGGAAGACCGTCAGTCCGTAATGCAGGTTATGGAAGACATGCGCGCGGCGGATATCGACTTCCTGACAATCGGGCAATACCTGCAACCGACCCCGAAGCACCACCGCATCGACCGCTTCGTAACACCTGACGAATTTGCAGCGTACGAGAAAGCCGCGTTCGGTAAGGGCTTCTTAATGGTCTCGGCAACGCCCCTGACCCGGTCAAGCTACCATGCGGGCGACGATTTCGCCAAATTGCGCGAGGCGCGTTTGGCCAAGATGGGTCAAGCCTAAGGCGTGCTATCGGCGATCGGGGGCAGGGCTTTCAAATAGTCGACGACCGCCTGTCTGTCTGTCTCTGGCAAGCGGGCCAGGTTTTGCACAACTGATGCCATGTGTCCTCCGGCGCTGTCGTAGTCGGGGGTAAGCCCTGTGGTGAAGTAGGCCATCAGATCAATCTCGCACCAGTCCAGCGACGCGGGGGTGATGTTCGGGATGCGCCCTTTGCCATTCGGGTTGGGCGCGCCGGCCAGCCAGCGGCTGGTGTCCAGCCTGCCAAATGCGTTGCGTTCGGTGTGGCACTCCGTGCAATGCGACAATGCCTCGACAAGATAGGTGCCACGCTCGATTGACGGGGAGTTGGCCGCTAGATCAGGGCCATCTGGCGTGCCGAACAAGAACTTCCACCCTCCAAGACTGCGACGGATGTTAAACGGAAACCCGACCTCGTGAGGGCGGGACGCTGTCGCGTCGGCGGGGAGGGTTTGCATATAGGCATAGAGCGCCGCGATATCTTCGGGCTTTGCCTTGGCATAGGCCGTGTAGGGAAAGGCAGGGTAGTAATGCGCGCCGTCGGGTCTGATACCGGATTGCACGGCGTTGGCGAATTCCAGCAGCGTCCAGCCACCGATCCCCGCCGGAGACGGGGTAATGTTCGGCGCGTAGAACGTACCGAAATCGCTGGCGAACGCCTGCCCACCTGACAGGATAGGTGCATCGCTTTCCTCAGTGGCCGGTGCCACGTGGCAGGATGCGCAGCCCGCGGCCCAGAATACCTGCTCTCCCAGATCAGTGTCAGGCTCGGCCGTCATCAACGCCGTTTCAGCTGCATGAGACAGATAGTCGGGGGCGGTGACCCACCAAGCCACACCGGCGCCCAGAAGGGCGACGGCGGTTATAGTGCGCTTGAGCATCGCCTATTTGGGTTCGCGGTACAGCTTGTGACAAGCGCCGCATGCGCCGCCGACACCACCCATAGCCCCTTGCAGGGCCGCAAGGTCGGTTCCCGCGACACTGGCAACCATTTCTGCGGCTTTGGCCATATCAGCCTCTTTGGCGTCGAAATCTGCTCTGTCATCCCAAATCTTTGGAAGCGCCCGTGTTCCTTCAATGGACATTGTGTCCGTGTCGGCTGGCCACAAGAGCGACTGGTCCGTGTTCGCAAATGCCGCAAGGTTTGCAGCGGCAACTCCCGCGACCTCGGCGTTGTAATCGGTTTTACCTTTGGCCATGTCGCCCAAAACACCCAAGTTGAGCGCGTAGTTTGCCATAAGACCGTGACGGGCTTGAACCTCTGCCGGAAGATCGTCATGGTCAGGCCCTGCGAAGGCAAGTCCGGTAGTTGCGAAGATGAAAGCGGCTGCGAATGCTGATTTGGACATATTGGCTCCTAAGAACAGGTTGGCTGACTTTAAGTAAGGTAGCTTTAATCTGTCTTAGAGATTGCGTTCAGTCCAGTGCCGAAACCGTGATCGGTCGGCTTAGTACCGCGGCGCGCGCGGGCTGCGCTCCATTTGGGCCCAGTCAGGCCAGCCGATATAGTGTTCGATCAAGGCGATGGCGATGCAGGCAACAATCAACCCGACCACCAGCTTCACCCGACGATCTGATGGTGGACGCCGTGCCCAGATAGACGCACGCCAAAGCCACCTCCAACTCATGTAAAGCGGACTTTGCCGATATAGGGCAGGTTGCGGTTGCGCTGCGCATAGTCGATGCCGTAGCCGACGACGAATTCATCGGGGATTTCGAACCCTGTCCATGTCGCCTTAATGTCGACCTCGCGGCGCGTGGGCTTGTCGAGCAGCGCAATCGTTTCGATGCGGGCAGGGGAGCGGCTTTCCAGCAGGTGCAGCACGTGGGACAGGGTAAACCCGGTGTCGACAATGTCCTCGACAACCAGCACATCGCGACCACCAATTTCGCCACGCAGATCTTTCAGGATGCGGACCTCACGGGAACTTTCCATGCCGTCGCCATAGCTGGAGGCTTCCAGAAAATCGACCTCCACCGGCAGGTCCAACTCGCGTACGAGATCCGCGATGAACACAAAAGATCCGCGTAAAAGACCGACGACGACGAGTTTGTCTGTGTCCTTGAACCGGTCGTGAATTTCGCGGGCAAGCGTCTCGATACGGGCCGCAATAGACTTCGCCGAAATCAGCTCGTCGATGACATAGGCTGGATGAGACATGTTATCCCCTTGAAATTTACGCGCGATTGAGGGACACCCCCCATCAACCTTAGAGCAAGCAGAGCCCCTGACGCCTATGCCAAGTCACCGCGAAAAACGCAAGTTACCCTATAGTGCAGATCAGATGTATGCCCTAGTCGCGGATGTCGCAAAATACCCCGAATTTTTGCCATGGTGCTCGGCTGCACGCATCCGGTCGCGCGTTGATGAAGGTGCCGCCGAAGTTATGCTGGCCGATCTGGTGATAAGCTTCAAAGTCTTTCGCGAACGCTTTGGAAGCAAGGTAACGCTGTGGTCCGAAGATATGCAGATCGACACGGAATACCTTGATGGCCCGTTCAAGTTTCTCAAAAGCACATGGGAATTTCATGACCTCGGTCCACACGTTTGCGAAGTCGAGTTCTTTGTGGATTTCGAATTCAAGAACCGCATTTTGCAAGGTGCGGCAGGGTTGTTTTTCAACGAAGCCATGCAGCGCGTGGTCCGCGCCTTTGAAAGCCGTGCGGCTGATCTGTATGGTGTAAGCGGGTAACACCTGCATCTTTACCTAACGTTAACCAGTTGATCTGCAAGCGACCAGCGGACACCCTCATCACATAATCAAAACAGGGGCGAAGCCCCCGAGTAGTAGTTAGTGGTGAGAGTATGGAAGTATTTTTCCAGATGCGGTTTTCCTATTGTGGAAAGCCCACGGGGCTTGTGAACCGTAAGGCGCGGCAATCCCGAAAGTTCAACGAAGACGACGTTTTACAGCAGTTCGAGATGCTGGAGCGGCTGACCCTGCCGTCATTGCGTGACCAAAAAGACCCAGCGTTCAGGCTGGTTTTGTTGAGCAGCGACCGTATGCCGGATGCGTGCAAGGATCATCTGACATGGTTGCTTAATCACTACCTACCGGGCCGATCGCAGGTCTTGTACGCACAACCACTGATACCGGGACGGGTGTTTCGCCATTTCATGCAGCAACACGCACGCGGTCAGGAGCCGGTGATCCAAACGCAAGTGTTGGATGGCGACGCCTTCGGCGAGCGCTTTGTGCGAACCCTTCGCGAACACGCCATCGAAAACTGGTCGGCCGAAGCGCAAGAGGATAAGCGCGCAGCCTCAAAAGGAACATTCATGTCATTCCGGCGCGGGCTGAACCTTCGCATGCAGGGCAAAAAGATTACTGGCCTGGAACCAACGGCCCTGCGAAAAACACCGTTCGGTCTTAGCCTCGTGGCGCGCGCGGTGAGCCGGTACAATCCTGCGCTTATTAACCCTGATGGTTTGGGTGTGAAATTTCCACATGTCTCGATCCGCACCAAACGCTTTAATTGCCTGCGCATCGTGACGGGCAAACTGGCACAGCAGATGCCGCCCATCGAGGAACAGGTGCTGGCGCAAGCGCAGCAGGACTTCGGAGTGTTGCGCTTGCCGCATGACATTCCAGTAGTCGATGACCGACCCTTACCAAAACCTGTGGATGTCGACGGTGTCGTGCGGATGCGGAAGACGGCTAAACGCTTTAGTAACCGCGCCAGATCCAGCCACCACCAAAGATGCGAGACGAGCCTTCGTCATAGAATACGCAGGCTTGTCCCGGTGACACGCCTTCTTCCGGCGTCAAAAGTTCAACCTCGGCCTCGGTGGCTGAGATCGGACGAATGACGGCAGGGGCAGGTGGCCGCGTCGAGCGGACTTTGATGGCAACATGCCATTCGGTCTGACTGTCAAAAGGAGTGTCTCCAAGCCAGTTGATTTCGCGCACGGGTATCGTGCGGGTCGCCAATGCCTCTTTCGGGCCGACAATCACGTGTTTTTTGTCCACGTCCAGCTTCACAACATAAAGCGGCGACGCCAGCCCACCGACACCAAGCCCGCGGCGCTGGCCAATGGTGTAGTGGATCACGCCGTTATGGCTGCCAAGCACCTTGCCGTTCATGTCGACAATATCACCTGGCTCACCCGCACCGGGGCGCAGTTTTTCAATGACCGAGGCGTAGTCGCCATTCGGCACGAAACAGATGTCCTGACTGTCGGGTTTGTCGGCCACCGACAGCCCGTATTTCGACGCCAAGGCCCGTGTTTCCGCTTTCGAGGCCAAATGGCCCAACGGAAAGCGCAGGTAGTCGAGTTGTGCGGGCGTGGTGGAAAACAGGAAATAGCTTTGGTCACGGTTTGCGTCTGCCGCCGAATGCAGCTCCGCCCCGTGCTCACCCATCTTGCGCTGGATATAGTGGCCCGTTGCCATGCAATCCGCGTCAAGATCCTTGGCGGTTTCCAACAGGTCCTTGAACTTTACACGCTCGTTGCAGCGGATGCAGGGCACGGGAGTTGCGCCGCCCAGATAGCTGTCGGCGAACTCGTCGATCACCGCGTCTTTGAAGACGTTTTCGTAATCCAGCACATAATGCGGAAACCCCATATCTTCGGCCACGCGGCGGGCATCGTGAATGTCACGGCCTGCACAGCACGCCCCCTTTTTGGCCAAGGCGGCACCGTGGTCGTAAAGCTGCAAGGTGACGCCGACGACGTCGTAGCCTTCCTCGGCCAATTGAGCGGCAACGACGGAGCTGTCAACGCCTCCGGACATCGCCACAACGACGCGGGTCTTGGAAGGGGGCTTGGCAAAGCCAAGCGAATTCAGACGTCCAGGTGTCCAGTCCAGTGCCATAACGGCCTCCGTTGCAGGGATAGTCGAGAATATAGGAAAATCTTAGCTAGTCACAAGATCTTGCTTCACCTCCCTTTAAGGCATCGCTGCGAAAAAGGCATCTGTAGATAAGTATTCGGGACGATTTGTAGATGTATCTAAAGCGAGAAACAGGCCCGCGTATGGTCACTTTGCAAGATGGCACCACCATGAGCCGTGCGGATTTACCGGATCGCACGACCCGGCGTTGGGTCGCCAGCCGGAAGGCATTGGTAGTGCGCGCGGTCGAGGCCACCTTGATTTCGGAAGAAGAGGCTTGTGAGTTATATGGCTTGTCGGAAGAAGAGTTGGAGTCGTGGCGCAGCGCGGTCGCTGATCACGGTGTAAAGGCACTTCGCGCGACGTCACTGCAGAATTATAGACAAAACAGTGTGGAAAAGAGATAAAGGCATCCCGTGGTAACCTCACATTAACCTTTTCGATTTTAGAGTTAACAGACTTGAGGGGACGAAAACCGGAGACACCATAATGCGAGTGCTACTCGTCGAAGACGATCCAACTACGGCCAAGTCCATCTCGATGATGCTGACTCACGCAAATCTGAATGTTTACTCGACCGATTTGGGGGAGGAAGGTATCGATCTTGCGAAGCTCTATGACTACGATCTGATCCTGCTTGATCTGAATCTGCCCGACATGACAGGTCACGAAGTGCTGCGCCAACTGCGTCAGGCGCGCATTGAAACGCCAATCCTGATCTTGTCCGGTGCAGATGATACCGAAAGCAAGTTGAAAGGCTTCGGGTTTGGCGCGGATGACTATCTGACGAAACCGTTCCACCGCGAAGAGCTGGTCGCGCGGATTCATGCGATTATCCGGCGTTCCAAAGGTCATTCCCAGTCGATCATCCAAACCGGTAGCATTGCCGTGAATCTTGACGCCAAAACCGTCGAAGTAGACGATGCACCTGTGCACCTGACTGGCAAAGAGTACCAGATGCTGGAACTGTTGAGCCTGCGCAAAGGAACCACGCTGACGAAAGAGATGTTCTTGAACCATCTTTACGGGGGCATGGATGAGCCGGAACTCAAGATTATTGATGTCTTTATCTGCAAGCTGCGCAAGAAGCTGGCCACAGCGACCGGCGGCGAAAGTAATATCGAAACCGTTTGGGGGCGGGGCTATGTATTGCGGGATCCTCAACCGAGTATAGACACAGGGCAAAAGCGCATCGCAGCGAGTGCTTAAGCGATAGCGGATTGATTAAAAAGGCGCGCCTCCACGGGTGCGCCTTTTCGCATTTAAGCGAAGTCGGAAACCCCTTCAATAGCGCGATCCACTGGACGCCCTGTCATTCTCGCCATATCTACAAATGGTGCAAACATCGGGGATGGTCAGTGGGACAAGCGAGCGAAGTTGAGGCGATCGAGCCAGCGGATCTTACTTCTGATCAGGCGTCTGCTGAACTGGCCCGACTTGCGACAGTTCTGGCGCAGGCCAATCTCGACTACCACGGGAAAGACGCCCCTGCGATCAGTGACGCCGAATATGACGCCCTCAAGCGACGGAACGCGGTGATCGAGGAGCGGTTTCCCGACTTAAAACGCCCCGATAGCCCAAGCGATCAGGTCGGCGGGCCGTTGGCGGAAGGATTCTCCAAAATTCGCCATGGAGTCCGGATGCTGTCGCTGGGAAATGCGTTCAGTGACGAAGATGTGGTCGAGTTCGATGTGCGCATCCGGAAGTATTTGGGGTTGGGAGACACCGACCCTTTGACCTACACGGCAGAGCCGAAGATTGACGGTTTGTCGTTGTCCCTGCGTTACGAGAAGGGGCAACTGATCTATGCCGCGACACGCGGAGATGGCGAAGTTGGTGAAAACGTCACCGCCAATGCCAAAACAATTGCCAGCATCCCACAAAGCTTAACCGGCGCTCCGGATATCTTGGAGGTGCGCGGCGAGGTGTATATGAGCCACGCCGATTTTGCGGCGCTGAACGCAGCACAAGCAGCAGCGGGTGCCAAGAGCTTCGCCAACCCTAGAAATGCAGCCGCCGGTTCGTTGCGGCAGCTTGATCCGAACATCACGAAATCACGCCCTTTGACCTTCTTCGCGTATGCATGGGGCGCCTTGTCTGCACCGCTGCATGACACCCAGATGGGAGCAATCGAGCGGTTGGGCGCGCTTGGCTTCCAGATCAACCCATTGACCGCAACCTGCAACGGGCCGACAGAACTTGTGGCGCATTACAAAACGATCGAGACTGCGCGGCCCGATCTTGGCTATGATATTGACGGGGTGGTCTACAAGGTGGACGACCTTACGCTTCAACGTCGGCTCGGCTTCCGCTCGACGACACCAAGATGGGCCATCGCCCACAAGTTTGCCGCTGAACTGGCGTGGACCCGGTTGGAAGCGATCGAGATACAAGTCGGGCGAACGGGGGCTCTGTCACCTGTGGCGCGGCTTGCGCCTGTGACCGTTGGCGGCGTTGTAGTGTCCAACGCCACGCTGCACAACGAGGATTACATCAAAGGTCTGGACAGCAATGGCGCGGAAATCCGCGCTGGCAAGGACATCAGGGAGGGCGATCTGGTGCAGGTTTACCGCGCTGGTGATGTGATCCCGAAAGTGGCGGATGTTGATCTGTCTCAGCGTCCGGAGACAGCCGTGCCGTACCAGTTTCCCAGAACCTGTCCGGAATGCGGATCTGATGCCGTCCGTGAGGAAGGCGACGCGGTCCGGCGCTGCACGGGTGGGCTGATTTGCCCTGCACAAGCCGTTGAGAAGCTGAAACATTTTGTAAGCCGTGGCGCGTTCGACATTGACGGGCTTGGTGCCAAACAGGTCGAAGCGTTCTACCATGACGACCAGCTGAAAATCCACGAACCCGCAGACATATTTACGATGCGCGCGCGCGATGCGCAGTCGCTCACCAAGCTGAAAAACCGCGACGGCTGGGGGGAGACATCTGCGCGAAACCTGTTTGATGCCATTGACGAGCGCAGGAGCATCCCGTTGAACCGCGTGATCTTTGCCCTTGGCATCCGGCATGTCGGGGAAAGCGCGTCGAACCTTCTGGCGCGGCACTATAACAATTGGCCCGATTTCGATCAGGCGATGCGCGACGCTGCTGCACAAGAGGGTGCTGCGTGGGACGATTTGCTGTCGATTGACGGTGTCGGAGCAGTGATGGCTGCGTCCCTGACACAAGCATTTGCACAAGAGGCGGAATATGCCTCGATCACCCGTTTGGTCGCCGAGTTGGACATCCAGCCTGTGGCCCGCCCTGCGGATAATGGAAGCCCTGTCGCAGGTCAAACGGTGGTCTTTACCGGCACCTTGGAAAAGATGACGCGGGCCGAGGCGAAAGCCCGTGCCGAAGCACTTGGGGCTAAGGTCTCGGGCAGCGTCTCGGCAAAAACCGATCTGCTGGTGGCAGGCCCCGGTGCGGGGTCCAAGGCGACGAAAGCGGCTGGTTTGGGCATCAAAGTGATCGACGAGGACGAGTGGCTCGCCCTTATCGGCGACGCTTGAATATCATGGCGGGGCGTCCCGAAATTCTATTCCCGCTATTGTCCGCGCTGACGGAGTTGGAGGGCGTTGGCCCGAAGACGGCCAAGCATTTTGAGCAGCTTGGGATCGAGAAGCCGCGTGACCTTTTGTTTACCCTGCCACAGTCAGGTGTGGACCGTGCGGTCAAAGCCTCGGTTCAGGATGCGGTCTTGCCCGCTGTCGTAACGGTCGAGGTCGAAATTGGAATGCATGTCCCGCCACGCTCCCGCGGGCGCCCGTATCATGTGCATGTCCGCGACGAGAAACTGGAGTTCCGGCTGGTGTTCTTCCACGCGCATGGCGACTACTTGCAAAAACAACTGCCGACCGGACAGCGTCGCGTGGTGTCGGGTAAAGTGGAGATTTTCGATGGGCAGGCGCAAATGGTGCATCCTGATTACATGTTGCCAGTGGATCGGGGTGCGGAAATCCCAGCGTTCGAGCCGGTATATCCCCTGACGCATGGCATCACCCAACGGGTGATACATAAAGCCGCCTTATCCGCTTTGGACCGCGTGCCAGTGCTGGAAGAATGGGTAGATCCAGCTCAAAAGAAAAAAGCGGGTTGGCCGGATTGGGGCGACGCAATCCGTGCGGCGCATAGCCCTGCGCAATTGTCAGAGATCACCTCGACCCATCCGGTGCGCGAAAGGCTGGCCTATGACGAATTGTTCGCGCATCAACTCACCTTGGGATTGGCGCGTGCCACCGTGCGCGCGAAGCCGGGGATTTCAAGCAAGGCAACAGGACAGTACCAGTCCCGCGTCTTGAAGGCGTTGCCCTACAGCCCGACAAATGCCCAGACACGTGCCATTGCCGAAATTTCGGCAGACATGGAAGCACGGACGCGCATGAACCGCTTGCTGCAAGGCGATGTGGGGGCGGGTAAAACGCTGGTGGCGTTTATGGCTTTGCTGATCGCTGTGGAGGCGGGCGGGCAGGGCGTTATGATGGCTCCGACCGAAATTCTTGCGCGCCAACACCACGAAAGCCTTGTCCCTTTGGCGGAAGATGCGGGGATCGTCTTGGAACTGCTCACGGGTCGCGACAAAGGAGCGGATCGGGCAGCTAAACTAAAAGCGCTGGCCGCAGGTGAAATCCATGTTCTGGTCGGGACTCATGCGGTGTTCCAGAAGGATGTTGATTTCAGCGATCTCAGGCTTGCGGTGGTCGACGAGCAGCATCGCTTCGGGGTTAACCAACGGTCCGAGCTGGGTGCCAAAGGCAAGGCGGTCGACATCTTGGTGATGACCGCAACACCAATCCCACGCTCCTTAACGCTCGCGCAGTATGGCGACATGGATATTTCGGTGCTGGACGAAAAGCCACCCGGACGGAAGCCAATTACCACCGCGACCGTTTCGGTTGGCCGCATTGACGAGGTGGTCACCAAGCTTCGCGGTGTCATCGCCGAAGGGCGGCAAGCCTATTGGGTTTGCCCGCTAGTGGAAGAAAGCGAGCTGAGCGACAAAACCGCAGCCGAAGACCGGTTCAAACGTCTCAGGGCAGCGCTTGGTGAGGACGTGGTCGGGTTGGTCCACGGGCAGATGCCTCCTGCCGAGAAAGATGCTGCCATGGCGAAATTCGTGGCGGGTGAGACCTCGGTATTGGTGGCAACGACAGTCATCGAAGTCGGGGTGAACGTACCTAATGCAACGATCATGGTGATCGAGCGGGCGGAAAGTTTCGGGCTGGCCCAGTTGCATCAGTTGCGTGGTCGGGTTGGTCGCGGGGATGCCGCATCAACCTGCTTGTTGCTGTTCCAAGACCCGTTGTCGGAGACGGCGAAACGCCGGCTCAGCATTATGCGGGAGACCGAGGACGGGTTCAGGATTTCGGAAGAAGATTTGGCTATTCGTGGTGCGGGGGATCTGATTGGCACCGCGCAAAGTGGATTACCACGCTTCAGAATTGCAGACCTGGAAAGGCAGTCGGCATTGATGGCCGTGGCCCAAAGCGATGCGCGAAAACTTCTGGCAGATGATCCTTCGCTGAGCTCTCCTCGTGGGAAAGCGGCGCGTGTTCTTTTGTGGTTGATGGAGCAAGATAAGGCAATTCGTTTAATTACAGTGGGTTAGGTGAACATTTCGAAAGAGTGTCCCGTTTTGTTCGCAAATGTTCTTAAAAAGTTCTTTACAGCACTAAGGATAAATGAGAACAAAGGTGCAACAAAGAGAACAACTTGAGGGAGTATTCATCATGATCAACGATCTACGCGACATTCTGGCCCGATCCCCCAAAGCCCTTGCGCAAGACGCTGCGGGCATTGCTGCCATCGGTGTGATGATGACCGTCGCCCTTTACATGCCCACGCTATTCTAAGAGTTAACTGCCTGCTGTCTTTTCCCTAGGCTCGGATGGGTTTCTTGTCCCGTAACCCACCGCAGGATGTGCATTGTCCCCAACTTTACCGGCTGCCTCTTTCCCGGTTCGCGCATCTGACCTGACTAGACAAGCTGACTGGCCGCTGCGTCCCGCCCGGACGTGGCGGCTTTTTTTATGCGCAATTGGCTTTGCGAATTTGCTCTATCGCTTCAACGCTGGCATTCAGCGCCAGCATGATAGATGCGTGGCGGTTGCGAAATTCCTTGGCGGGTAGCAGAACTTTCAAGCCATCGAACGGCGTATCAGGGGCAGGGCCGCCTGATTTCAGCATGGCCTTGAGCTGGCTTTGCGCGGTCCGGATTTCATCTTCGGTGCGTCCAATAATGGCACCACCGACGACGGAGGCCGCCGCTTGCCCCAAGGCGCAGGCTTTAACGTCCTGACCAAACTCGGAAACGCGATCCCCATTCATGGTGATATCAACGGTCACGGTTGAGCCACACAAGGGCGAGCGCCGCTTGACCGTAGCTTGCGGGGAGTCCAGCCGGTCCGTGTGCGGAATTTCCGCAGCCAGCGCCAGGATTTGGCCCGAATAGAGTTTGATAAGGTCGGTATTCTCAGACATCTCGCGCTCCTATCGGCCTTTTCAACGGGGTCAGAACAATAGATAAGTCCTAGTGCTGCGTTTTCAAAAGGTAAATCCCATGACCCGCTTCGACCCAAAGACTCTGACATTCAACCAACAGGGATTGCTGCCCGTGATTGCACAGGATCATGACAGCGGAGAGGTCCTGATGCTGGCATGGATGAACCAGGAAGCGGTAGCACAAACGCTGGAGACGAAGAAAGTGACCTATTGGTCGCGGTCACGGCAAGCGTTTTGGGTCAAGGGTGAAACCTCGGGCCATGTTCAAACGCTGGTAGATTTGCGCGTCGATTGTGATCGTGACTGCTTGCTTGCGATTGTGCGTCAAACGGGCCCTGCGTGCCATACCAACCGGCGCGTGTGTTTTTATACGTCCTTAAAGGACGGCGCTGAAATCGAGCTGATGGCGCCCGAGGCGTGACGTTCTATTTTGAGTATTTTTGACCAAATGGAGACGGGGCGGAGCACCTAGACTGGCAGGCCGGTCATGTGGCGAATGTCGTCAGGCGTGTAGCCATCAGCCCGGTATTTAGAAAGCGCGCGCGCATCATCGCGTTTGGCGAGGCGTTTACCTGCATCGTCACGGATCAGTTTGTGGTGATGGTAAACGGGTGTTGGCAATCCCAAGAGCTGTTGCAAGGCGACATGAATTTTGGTTGCTTCAAACAAATCATGTCCTCGAACGACATGGCTGATCCCTTGCGATGCGTCATCCAACACAACAGACAGGTGGTAAGACGTCCCAATATCGCGGCGTGCAAGTACCACGTCACCGATAGACCTCCTTAGGTCGTCTGCGCTGAATTCGATTAATCCGGTCTCACCGTTCGGTCCTTCACTTAGCTCAGTGAACGACAATCGAGAGCTTGTGGCTGCAACAGACAGGTTCAGCCGCAAGGCCGCGTTTTCGGGAAATGGCATTGTGTCATTCAAAGACGTATTGGGGCGGCATGTTCCCGGGTAGATGATTCCATCCGGCCCCATGGTTGGCTCACCGCCTTCTTGGGGGGCCGAGGCGGCGGCGAGAATATCTTTGCGGTTGCAATGGCATTGATAAACCACTCCACGCCTCCAGAGATCGGTCAGCGTCTCCTGATACAGGTTCAAACGGTCTGACTGTTTCAGCACTGGCGTCGTCCATGACAGCCCCAACCATTCCAGATCATCATAGATCTGTTGCTCCCATTCAAGACGGGCGCGGGATTGGTCTATATCTTCGATCCGCAGCAGGAATTCGCCGCCTTGCGCTTGCGCTAAATCATAGGCCAATAGCGCAGAATAGGCGTGCCCGAGATGGAGCGGCCCTGTGGGTGACGGAGCAAAGCGCGTGCGGAAGGTCACTTTTTCTCGAACACGTAGATCATGGATTTCAGGCCCAACTTCGGCAGGTGCTCGCCGTATTCCTTAGCGCGCGCAAGATGGCCGGCGTCTTGCAACCGCGCAACGCCCGCAAGGTACTCAGCATCCTCAAGCGCATGATCGTTTAAGGAAAACCCGAACAGGCCACCCGAAGGTAGCTTGTCCATCAACGTATCCATCAACGAGGCTGGCCCGGCCCCGGTCGAGATCACGCCGATAGCTGTGATTGCGTGGTAGTCGCCCGTGTCGAACGGTAAAGGTTGTGACAGGTCCAGCTTGATTAGATTGCGGAAATGGCGTGTTTTTCGTGCCTGAGCGAGCATTCCGGCAGAAGGGTCGGCACCGTCAATCGTAGAGAACCCCGCGGTCTGAAGCTGACCCGCAGATAATCCGGTGCCGCATCCGTAATCCAGAAGCGGTTGGTTCAAATCACGGCAATTTTGCGCCATTGCCCGGGCGAGGCGTGCAGGCGTCTGATAGCCGTTCTCTGCGATCTCGATATCGTAACTCTCCGACCAATCATCGTAGAGCTTGCGCGTCGCGCCCGCGTCGGTGGTGCCATAGACTTTATCAAGAAACTTGTCTGCCATCCGCTTAGCGTGGCAAATTCCTTAGGCCGCGTCCAGCCGGGCGTCTTCGAGCCAGCTTGTCCAGGCTGCTTTGGCGCGATCCGTGTACATTTTATAGCGGGTAGCGCGATTTTTGCGGCCTGTTTTGGCATCAACCACAGGTGGGAAGAGGCCGAAGTTTACATTCATCGGCTGGAAAGTCTTCGCCTCCGCGCCGCCTGTGATGTGCGTCACCAGTGCACCCATTGCTGTTTCCGGCGCAGGTGTGCTCAACTCGCGGCCCAGAAGCTCTGCGGCGGCGTAACGTCCTGCCAGAAGGCCCATCGCGGCGGATTCAACATATCCTTCGACGCCAGTGATCTGACCGGCAAAACGCAGATTTGGCTTCGACTTCATGCGCATCTGCGCGTCCAGCAGGGTGGGCGAATTGATGAAGGTGTTGCGGTGAATGCCGCCAAGGCGCGCGAACTCAGCGTCCTCTAGGCCGGGGATCATCCGTAGCACGTCTTTCTGAGCCCCGTATTTCATCTTGGTTTGAAAACCTACGATGTTGAACAAGGTGCCAAGCGCATTGTCGCGGCGCAGCTGCACAATGGCATGCGCTTTGATGGTCGGCTGGTGCGGGTTGGTCAGCCCGACCGGCTTCATCGGCCCATAGCGCAAGGTTTCGCGACCACGTTCCGCCATCACCTCGATAGGCAGGCAGCCATCGAAATAACCTGCGGTTTCGCCCTCTTTGAACTCGGTCTTCTCTGCCGCCAGAAGCGCGTCGATGAAGGCTTCGTAGGTTTCTTTGTCCATCGGGCAGTTGAGATAGGCCGTGCGGTCTTCTTCTGTTTCACCCTTGTCGTAGCGGGACTGGAACCACGCCTTTTCCATATTAATGGTATCGAAATAGATAATTGGTGCGATGGCATCGAAGAAGGCCAAGGCATCTTGACCCGTTTCAGCCGCGATCGCGTTTGCCAATTCCGGCGATGTCAGCGGTCCCGTCGCGATGATCCAGCTTCCATCGATCGGCAACTCGTTAACCGGTTCGTAAGACACCGAAATGTTGGGGTGACTTTTCAGCTTCTCTGTGACGGATTGTGCAAACGGGTCGCGGTCCACGGCCAGTGCGCCACCAGCGGGCAGGGCGTGTTTATCGGCCATCTCCATGATGATGCCACCGGCCTGACGCATCTCCCAATGAAGCAACCCCACGGCGTTCTGCTCGCTATCGTCGGAGCGGAAGGAGTTGGAGCACACCATCTCCGCCAGATCGCCGGTGCGGTGGGCGAAGGTTTCGACCTTGGGGCGCATCTCGTGGATGACCACTTTGACGCCCATATTCGCGGCCTGCCAAGCGGCTTCGGAACCCGCCATGCCGCCACCGATGATGTTGAGGATGCTATCTGTCATGAGGGGGATGTAGCGCAGCGCGGAGCCAAGCACAAAAGCAAAATGGCCACCCGATTAAGGTGGCCATCTGCGAAATCGTTGAGAAGCGCTTAGCTTTCGTCGGTTGTGGCCTCCGGTGCCTCATCCGCGTCGCTGTCTTCGTCACCCTGATCAGCGATGTAGGCGACAGAGACGACCTCTTCGCCCTTGCCAGTATCGAAGACTTTCACACCACCCGCAGAGCGGGAGCGGAACGAAATACCGTCAACAGGACAGCGGATCGACTGGCCTTTCGAGGTTGCCAGCATGATCTGGTCCCCCATCTCGACCGGGAAGGAGGCGATGATCTCACCACCGCGCATCGCCTTGTCCATGGCTGTGACGCCCATGCCGCCGCGACCACGCACAGGGTAGTCGTGAGACGAGCTTAGCTTGCCTGCGCCGCCTTTGGTGATGGTCAGGATCAAATCCTCATAGGCGGACATCTCGGCGTAGCGTTCCGGCGTGATGTCGCCTGCCGGTGCTTCTTCATCTTCTACTTCAGCATCATCGGCCAAGCCCATGATTGCACGCCGCATTTTAAGATATGCAGTGCGCTCGGACGGGTCTGCCTCAAAGTGCCGGATGACCGACATGGAGACAACGCGCTGGCCGTCTTTCAGCCGGATGCCCCGCACACCTGTCGAGTTGCGCGACGAGAAGACCCGCACATCCGTCGACGAGAAGCGGATCGCACGGCCCGCATTGGTGATCAGCATGACGTCGTCATTTTCATCGCAGATGCGGGCGTTTACCAATTCCACACCCTCGGGCAGCTTCATCGCGATCTTGCCGTTGCGCATGACATTGGTGAAGTCCGACAGCGCGTTGCGACGGATATCGCCTGCGGTCGTTGCAAACACGATCTGCAGGTCGCCCCAGTCCGCCTCGTCGCGGTCCACCGGCATGATGGCCGCGATGGACACACCGGTCGGTATCGGCAGAATGTTGACGATGGCCTTGCCCTTGGCGGTGCGACCGCCTTGCGGCAAGCGCCATGTCTTGAGCTTGTAGGCCATGCCGTCCGTGGTGAAGAACAGCAGTTGCGTGTGGGTATTGGCTACGAACAATTGCGTGACCACATCGTCATCCTTGGTGGACATGCCTGACAGGCCCTTGCCGCCGCGACGTTGCGCGCGGAATTCGGCCAGAGGGGTGCGCTTGATCCAACCCGATTGGGTGATCGTGACGACCATGTCCTCTTTCTCGATCAGGTCTTCGTCTTCCATGTCGCCAGACCAGTCCACGATCTCGGTGCGGCGGGGGACGGCGAATTGCTCTTTGACCTCTTTCAGCTCGTCGCTAATGATCTCCATGATCCGCTCGCGGGAGCGCAGGATGGCGAGGTATTCGGTGATCTTCTTGGCAAGCTCTTCCAACTCGTCCGTGACTTCCTTGACACCAATCTGGGTAAGGCGCTGCAGACGCAACTCCAGAATGGCGCGGGCCTGGGTCTCGGAAAGATGATAAGTGCCGTCCTCGTTGACCGTATGGGTCGGGTCGTCGATCAGCTTGATATACTGGGCGATGTCAGCGGCAGGCCAAGCACGGGTCATCAGGCGGCTACGGGCCTCGGCAGCGTCGCTGGAGGACCGGATCGTAGCAACGATTTCGTCGATATTGGTCACGGCGACGGCTAGACCACACAGGATATGGCTGCGTTCGCGTGCTTTGCGCAGCTCGAACGCGGTGCGGCGGGCGACGACTTCCTCACGGAAGGCCACGAAGTTTGTCAGGAACGTGCGCAGGGTCAGTTGCTCGGGCTTGCCACCATTCAGCGCCAGCATGTTGCAGGCAAAGCTGGTTTGCATCGGGGTGAACCGGAACAACTGGTTCAGCACAACCTCGGCAGTTGCGTCGCGTTTCAGCTCCACAACAACGCGAACACCGACGCGGTCGGATTCGTCTTGGACGTGGCTGATGCCTTCGATCTTCTTGTCACGGGCTGTTTCGGCGATCCGCTCGATCATCGTCGCTTTGTTCACCTGATACGGGATCTCGGTGATGATGATGGCGAAGCGATCTTTGCGGATTTCTTCCACATGGGTTTTGGAGCGGACGATGACAGAGCCGCGACCCTCGGTATACGCCTTGATCGCGCCCGAGCGGCCAAGAATGATGCCACCCGTCGGGAAGTCGGGGGCAGGGACGTATTCCATCAACTGATGCTCGTCCAGATCGGGGCTTTCAATCAGCGCCAGCGTCGCGTCAATCACCTCGCCCAGATTGTGCGGTGGAATGTTCGTCGCCATACCCACGGCAATACCGCCCGCGCCGTTAACCAGCATGTTCGGGAAACGCGCCGGAAGAACGGTCGGCTCGCGGTCCTTGCCGTCGTAATTGTCTTGAAAGTCGACGGTGTCTTTTTCGATATCAGCGAGCAGGGAGCCCGCAGGCTTGTCCATGCGCACTTCGGTATAGCGCATCGCGGCGGGGTTATCGCCGTCCATGGACCCGAAGTTGCCCTGACCATCCAGAAGCGGTAGCGACATGGAGAAATCTTGCGCCATCCGCACAAGCGCGTCGTAGATCGCACTGTCACCGTGCGGGTGGTATTTACCCATGACGTCGCCCACCGGTCGGGCGGATTTCTTGTAAGATTTGTCATGCGTGTTGCCGGTCTCGTGCATGGCGTAAAGAATACGGCGGTGGACCGGCTTGAGGCCGTCGCGCAGGTCGGGAATCGCACGCGAAATAATCACACTCATTGCATATTCTAGGAACGAGGTTTTCATCTCGTCGGCAATATTGATCTGCGGCCCGTCGTGATGCATCCGCTGCGGCGTGTTTTCTTCTTCGTTTTCAGGGGTTTCCGGCGTGTCGTTCACGTTGCGTCCGATCTCGTGTTGGAAGCGCCTCAAGGCGTCTATATCTAGTTGTCGGCACTATAGCCCAACCTAGGTTTAGGGTGCAATGGGGGTGGCCCGAATGAGCCTTGCGCATGCTCCGGAAGGCTTGGGTCAGTCGCTTCTGCGGGCCGCGACGATCCAAAGCCCTGCCAGAAACAGCGAGATAATTGCGTTCCAACCCGCCATTGAAATGCCGGCCAACGCCCACGGGATTTCGTCACACCGCACCAAGGGGGCTGCCATGATTTGTTCCAGCAGTTGCTCTGGCGTCAAATTTGAAATGTCGCCGGATGTGCAGGTGGACGGGCCACTCCACCATTTCTGCTCGACACCTGCATGATACATACCGATCAGGCCCGTCGTTGCGGCTGCCAAGGCCCCCAGCAAGGCCAGCAAGCGATTTGGGATCACCAGAAATGCAATACCGATGACGAAAGCGAAAGCATGAGGCCAGCGTTGCCACAGACACATCTCGCAAGGTGGGTAACCGGCAATCTGAAACAGGAACGCCCCGCCTAAAAGCAGCACCGAGCCACCAGCGGCCGTGGTTACGATCTGTGCGCGTGTCATGCTCATATGAATTTCACCAATGCAAAGCCGCCCAATAGGACGAGAAGAAAGAGTGTGAGGGCCAGCCCCAGTCGCTTCTCGATAAAGTCGCGAATGGGGTCGCCGAATTTCCACAGCAAACCGGCGACAATGAAAAAGCGACCGCCGCGAGCGATGATGGAGGTAACAAGGAACGTACCCAAAGGCATCCCGGTCCACCCTGACATTATCGTGATGACCTTATAGGGAAACGGGGTCAGCCCCGCGATAAGGACGGGCCAGAATCCCATATCGTTAAAGCGGGCGTTGAATTCCAACGCGGTGTCGCCTTTTCCTAGCGCTTCGAGAATTGGGCGTCCGACCTGCTCAAATGCGAGCGCCCCGATGGCATATCCCAACAGCCCGCCGGTGACCGAAGCGGCCATTGCGATGCCCGCGATCAGGAACGCTTTGTTCGGACGCGCGATAATCATCGGGATCATCAAGATATCAGGGGGGATAGGGAAGAACGAGCTTTCCGCGAACGCCACGACGATAAGCGCCCATATAGCGTATGGATGATCCGCCAGGGACAGAGTCCAGTGATATAGTCGCTTCATCTCAAGTCCTGCTTCGCCTCAAAAGCGCTCGCTTATATATGCGCGCTGCCTACGGGTAGTTTGCCTTCGTAACACCATGGCCCTAGAAAGACGCCAAGTCTAGTAAGAGGAGCGCTCAGATGCGTTGGAAAGGTCGGCGAACCAGCCGCAATATTGAAGACCGCCGTATGCAATCCGGCATGGGGCGTGGCGGCAAAGCCGGTGGCATCGGCGGCGTTGGCATCATCGCGGTTCTGGTGATCGGGTATTTCCTAGGCGTCGATGTCACGCCTCTGCTGCAAAGTTCGGGCGGCGGGCAGGTTGCGTCTCAGGGCGGAGAGATCACCGAAGCCGACAAACAGGCGGGTGAGTTTGTATCGGTTGTTTTGGGCGATACCGAAGAAGTCTGGGCCGAGATTTTCAACGAGCAGGTGGGGCGTCCGTATAAGCCCGCAACGCTGGTTCTGTTCAAAGGCGGTACGCAAAGCCCCTGTGGTGGCGCATCCGGCGCATCGGGACCGTTCTACTGCCCCGCAGACAAGAAAGCCTATCTCGACACCGAATTCTTCACGACCTTGTCGCGCCGCATGGGCGCATCGGGTGATTTTGCTGCCGCTTATGTCGTGGCCCACGAGATTGCCCACCATGTTCAAAACGAGCTGGGCATTCTGGGGCAGGCAAACAAAATCCGGCAACAAGTGAGCCAGGCAGAGAGCAACGCAATTTCGGTGCGTATCGAGCTTCAGGCCGATTGCCTGTCAGGCGTTTGGGCGCGCTATGCGCAAGCGCGGTTCAACTCGCTTGAAAAAGGTGACCTGAAAGAGGCCATCAATGCAGCAAAGCAGATCGGTGATGATACGTTGCAGCGTAACGCAGGCCGCAGGCCAAATCCGCACAGCTTCACGCATGGCACGTCGGAGCAGCGCCAGCGCTGGTTCGCCACAGGCTATGAGAAGGCGACGGTGCAAAGCTGCGATACGTTCAGCACCGACCGTCTTTAACGCAAGGGATTGGCGTCATCGCGCAAATCAACAATCCTATGTCGCATCGTGACCTCACCGGGGCGAAAATACCCCTTAGCTCCGCGCATAGCGCTCGCAGTCTTGCGCGGATGTAAGAGGAACGCATGGCTCTAGCCTCAGAATTCGAAACCCGCGTGGGACGCGTGCTTGAGGCAGTATGCCGTATGTTGGCGATTGTCGGCGGGCTAGTGCTTGTCGGCGCAGCCTTGGTGACCGTCGCCTCCATTATCGGGCGGTTTTTCCTGTTTGCAGGGCTAGGACCCGTCAGGGGCGATTTCGAGCTGGTCGAAACCGCCTGCGCGATCGCAATTTTTGCATTTCTGCCGTGGTGCCAGCTAAACCGCGGCCACGTTACGGTCGACGTCTTGGTTGACCGGATGCCTGCGCGAGCGAAGGCCGTATTCGGCTTGATAGGTGATCTGGCCGTTGCTGTGGTCGCGGGGCTGATATTCTGGCGGCTCTATTTGGGGTTTGCGGAGAAATTCCCATACGGTTCAGAGACGTTTCGCACCGCCTTCGGCATGGGGGTCAAACCCTACTATCCTGAAACAACCTATGAATTGCAGCTGCCCGTCTGGATCCCCTTCGGGCTGTCAACAATCGGAGCGGCGTTGTTCTTTGTCGTCAGCCTCTACACCGTGTGGCGGGCGTTGAACTGGGTTTTGACCGGTAGGGAAACCGCGATATGAGCGGCTTGGAACTGGCCCTGTCCGGCTTTGGCCTCATGCTTGTGGGGATCTTCCTGCGCATTCCCATCGGTATTGCGATGTTTGCGGCAGGTTTTCTGGGGACTTGGGTGGTGCTGGGCCGACCCTCTGCCACACTCAGTCAGATGAAGACCTTAACCTACGACACGTTTTCCAGCTACTCGCTGACCATCGTGCCACTGTTCTTGTTGATGGGGCAGTTTGCCACCAAGTCGGGCATGAGTTCCGCCTTGTTTAACGCAGCTTCCGACTGGCTGGGACATCGAAAGGGCGGGGTGGCCATGGCGGCTGTCGGGGCTTGTGCCGGGTTCGGGGCTGTCTGCGGCTCGTCCTTGGCCACCGCGAGCACGATGGGTCATGTCGCCCTGCCTGAAATGCGCAAGCGCGGCTATTCCGACGCTTTGAGCACAGGCGTGTTGGCCGCCGGGGGCACGTTGGGTATTCTGATCCCGCCGTCGATAATTCTGGTGATCTACGCCATCCTGACAGAGCAGAACATTGTGAAAATGTTCATCGGCGCGCTGATCCCCGGTATACTTGCGGCCCTTGGCTACATGCTGACCGTCGCCATCTATGTGCGGGTGAAACCCGGATCCGGCCCGGTTGCAGAGCGCAAGCCGATCAAGGCACGGTTTCGTACACTGATCAAGGTATGGCCGGTTGTGCTGATCTTTGTGCTCGTCATGGGGGGAATTGCGGCGGACTGGAACTGGTTCAAGCCGGGAGTTCAGGCCCTGTTCACACCAACGGAAGGGGCCGCTGTCGGTGCGGTCGCGACTGGACTATATGGCATCGCCACAGGCGGCCTGGATTGGGATGGCTTCAAGGCCTCCATTCTGGAGACGGCACAATCCTCGGCGATGATCTTCCTGATCATCTTCGGAGCACAGGTGTTCAATTCGTTTCTTGCCTTCACTCAAGCCCCGCAGGCGATGGCCGAGTGGGTTTCGGTGCAGGGCTTCGCGCCGATGACGGTGCTGATTGCGATGTTGCTATGTTACCTGATCTTCGGCTGTGTCATGGACAGCCTGTCGATGATTTTGCTGACCATCCCGATTTTCTTCCCGATCATCGAGTCGCTGGACTTTGGGATGGGGGCAGAGCAAACGGCGATCTGGTTCGGGATCCTTGCGCTGATCGTAGTTGAGGTGGGGTTGATCACGCCTCCGGTGGGGATGAACCTGTTCATCATCAATCAAGTGGGCAGGGACATTCCGATTTCGCAGACCTATCGCGGCGTTTTGCCGTTTGTTGCGTCCGATCTGGTGCGTGTCGTCGTGCTGGTGGCGTTTCCCGGCCTCACATTGTGGCTGGTCGGGGTGATGTTCTAGGAGCCGGAGAGCAACGCGTCAATCTGGCTGCGAATGCTGCGCCCCATCGGATTAGCGCCAGAGCCGAATGTCGCGACGACTTTGCCTGATCCGTCCAGAAGTACTTTGTTGAAGTTCCAGCGTGGAGTGAAACCGGTCTGGGCTTTAACGTCCTTGTAAAACGGGTGCGCCTGCGCGCCGCGGACATGTGTGACATGGGTCATTGGCAGATCCAGCGCAAAATTAACCGCACAGAATTCTTTCACCTCTTCAGAGCTTGCGAGTTCCTGCTTGAAATCGTCCGAGGGGACAGCAAGGACGACCAATCCCTTTGCTTTGTAGGTGTCATAGAGAGCTTGGAGATCGTCATATTGCTTGGTGAACGCACACAGGGATGCGGTGTTCGCGATCAGCACCGGGCGACCCGCCCACTTATCAAGGTCGATCTCGCCGCCATCAATGTTCGGGAAGGTAAACGCCAGTACAGCGCCTGTTTGCAACATTAGGGCGGCGGTGAAGCTGAGTAGGGTGCGCATGGTCGTGTCTCCTGTTTCTACCATTATAGGTAGGTCTCAAAATTGAAGTATCAAAAACGTCACGATAATGCGTTCCACGAATTGACGCGCCTGATCGCTTTGGCTACACCGCACGCACCTCTGGTGGCGACTACCGCGCTGCCATACGAGACAAGGGGCCCGAGTGGTGGAATGGTAGACACGACAGATTCAAAATCTGTTGCCGAGAGGCGTGTCGGTTCGAGTCCGACCTCGGGTACCATTATTTCCCCGGACATTTATCAGCCAGATGACCGTGGACTTATCCACAGGCTAGTTAGAATTCGCTGAAATCTGGTCGGTTAACCAAATGATGTGCAGACTTTGCCAACAGTATGGCGGGATTCGGGCTGGCCGCAGATTTTAGAAACAATTCTGACGCGCTGGAACTGATTGTTTCTATTATGAGAACGATAGGGCAGGTGCTGACTCAGGTGCCGCAAGGGCAGCTTCCCCGAATCGGACTCGAGGAATTGAGGAAATCGAACTTTTAATAAACAATCCTTTGGGTTCTGGCGTGATTGTCTCACCGTTTCATAAGGGGAAAAGATAATGGGAAGAAACCATAAATGGGGCAAAAAGTATGAAATTACCTACTCTCGTGTAGCTGGAGTTATAGCAGGCGCAAAGTGCAGTTTCGACCATGCGTGAAGGTGTTAGCAGAATGAAAACATTATGAATTAAGTCATTCTGCTTTCTCGCAAGGACCGACTCGCTTCGATACGACCTCTGGCATTCAGTGCGTTAATCGCCCTTGAAACAGTAGGTCTCGAACAAAGGTCCATCCCGAAAAAAGGACTTTTTTGTGTCCACTTCAAAACATTCTGCTTTTTGCCCGACTGTCTAATCGGTATCACAAACTACGCCCAACTGGGGGGTGAAGACATAGGCCACGGGGGCGGCCGCACGATGACGCATCTCTGCCAGATGCGAGGGACGTCGTGTGATCGCTTGCGTGGCGCGTTGGTTTACAACGGGCGCAGAACGTAATCCGTCACCGACATTGGGCATGGATGCCCGAACTATCCCCTTGTTTAGGCACCGCGTCGGCGTGTGGCCGCTGTTATGGCGTCTTCACTCAGTCACGGGTGAGATCGAAATGCACGATGCCAAAGGGATTACTCATGGCTGAAGCGATTGTACTGATGGGTGTTTTGACGGCGTTTAGCGCCGTTTTTTCCGTTGGGATGATTTCACGCGTGCGCGCTAACGAGTTTGTCGAATTCACGGGGTCGGTTGCGCATCGACCGATATCCGTGAAGTCATAGGAGACTGAAAATGCCTAACGTTCTGCTTACGTTTGAAGACCTGCAAGCCGGTGACATTGTTAACGGCCAATACAACAGCAATGGGGTGACCATCAGTTCGGGCAACCCTGCCACACCTCCTATGGTGTTCGACTCCGACAACCCGACGGGTGGAGATTCCGATCTCCACACCAACAATTTGGGCAATGTCCTGATTTTGTCGGAAGATGGCGACAGCAACGACCCAGACGACAACGCAGGTGGCGGCAAATTCATTTTCGAGTTTGATGAGCCTTCCGAAGTCGTAAACTTCCGCGCGCTCGACGTTGAGGAGGGCGGAACCGTTCGCCTTTACAACGAAGCAGGTCAGTTGATCAAAACGGTTCAAATCCCTTGCACATCAAACAACGGCCAAGTGACTGTGAACATCAATGCAGACGGCGTTGCGCGCATGGAAGTAGTGTTGTGCGGCTCGGGTGCGATCGACAACATTTGCTACGTGACACCAGAAGCCGTCGACGAGCTTGACGGCGTTGTCGAAGGGTCTGCCGGTGCAGATGTTATCGACGCGGCCTATGATGGCGATCCGGATGGCGACATGATTGACGCCAATGACGAAATTCTGCCGGGCGAAGGCCCGAATGACGATATCGTGGACGCCTTCGGTGGCGACGACACGATTTCGTCGGGCGAAGGCAATGATGAAGTCTATGCTGGCTCCGGCGACGATACCGTCGATGGCGGGACTGGCGATGACATCATCTATGGCGATAGCAACTACAGCGGCGCTGGCGCAGGCACGACTGTGCGCGAGAGCTTCGAGTGGGACTTGCAATCCGAGAATGAAGTGGATTCTACATTCGTTCAGGACACCGGAAATGTTGAAGTCACTTTCACACGCACGGCTGACGTAAACAATCATGATAGCTATCTGAATGATGAACAGCTGAATGTGGACGGCATTGACGACGGCTCCGAAGTTGTCGACACCGACAGCGGCTTGACCTCCATCACCAATGGCTCGAACGGTCGGGGCGAATTCCAGTGGGAGTTCTCGTCCGCGGTTACCGATGTAGATTTCAACATCAACGACATCGACGGCGACGGCGTGGTCAAAGTGACGGCGTACGATGCTGATGGCAACGAGATCCCCGTACAGCTCTCCGGTGGTAGCAATCTGACGCTCATCGATTCGGATGGTGTGAATGGGGTCGACACCGCCGACAGCAACGGTGGATACGCGAACACGAACTCTGATTTGTACAACCTTCAGGTGAGTATTGCTGGCCCGGTTGCACGGATCGTTGTCGAGCATACCCAAGATGGCGGCAACAACTCGGGCGTCCGCATCACGGACATGTTCTTCGACACGAATACCTCAGTGGTCGACAACGGCCCGGACGGCGATGACACGCTGCGCGGTGGTGACGGCAATGACACCATCTATGGCGAAGGCGGCAATGACCGACTCGAAGGTGGTGCTGGCGATGACACGCTGGATGGCGGCGACGGCAATGACACAATTATCGGCGGTGCGGGCAACGACACTGCAACCGGTGGTGCTGGCAATGACGAAATCTGGATGGGGTCTGGCGACGACACCGTTGATGGTGGCGACGGGAACGACTGGATCCACGGCCAATCCGGCAATGACACGCTGAACGGCGGCGCTGGCGATGACATGATCTTCGGTGAAGGTGGTGACGACCGCATCGAAGGCGGCGAGGGCAACGACGCCCTGTCCGGCGGTACCGGAGATGACGACATCTTCGGCCAAGGCGGTGACGACACCATCGAAGGTGGTGCTGGCGAAGACTTCCTGATTGGCGGCGACGGTAACGATACCATCGACGGCGGCGACGACGATGACATTCTGTGCGGCAATGACGGCGACGACGTCCTGACGGGTGGCGCTGGCAATGACGTGCTGGAAGGCATGAACAACAACGACACCTTGTTCGGTGGCACAGGCGATGACCGTCTCTACGGCGACGCTGGCGACGACACCCTGACTGGTGGCGAAGGTGCCGACACGATCCTTGGTGGGTCTGGTCGTGATACAATCCTCGGTGGCAACGACGGCGATACGGTCGACGGTGGCACAAGCGGTGACGACTTCGACATTCTGGACCTGACCGGCGAAGGCCCGTTCCGCATCGTCAACGAAACCGTTGATGCTGACGGCGACAGCACCTCGGGGACGGTCGAATTCCTCGACAGCAATGGCGATGTCACAGGATCCCTTCAGTTCACCGAGATTGAGCAAATCATCGGCGATCTGGTCAATCAGGGCCCCGATGCCATCGATGACTCGGCCACGGTCGACGAAGATGACAGCGTTACGATTAACGTGCTGGGCAACGACACAGATCCGGAGAATGATAACCTGACTGTCATTGATGCCACCTCGCCAGATGGTGAAGTGACAATCAATGCTGATGGTTCAATCACCTTCGCACCTGCTGAAAACTTCAATGGTGACACGACAATCACCTACACGATTGAAGATGAGGCCGGAAACACCGACACAGCGACGGTCAACGTCACTGTCACTCCGGTGAACGACGATCCGGTTGCGAATGATGATGTGGCCTCGACCGACGAGGACACATCTGTCGACATCACCGTGCTCGGCAATGACACCGATGTGGATGGCGATGATCTGACAGTGACGGACGCAACAAGCCCGGACGGTGACGTTGTGATCAACGCTGACGGCACGCTGACCTTCACGCCAGAGGACGACTTCAACGGCGAGACGACCATCACCTACACCGTCTCTGACGGCAATGGCGGCACTGACACTGCAACCGTTACGGTCACCGTCGGCTCGGTCAATGACGGCCCCGACGCTGTGAACGACGAGAGCACCACGGATGAGGACACACCGATCACGGTTGATGTTCTGGCCAACGACACGGACCCGGAGAACGACGACCTGACAGTGACCGGCGCGACTGTTCCTGTAGAGCAGGGCACGGTCGAGATCGTGGGCAACCAAGTGGTGTTCACACCTGCCGAGAACTTCAACGGCACGGCGACCATCAGCTACTCGATCACCGACGGCAATGGCGGCACGGACACAGCGATCCATGTGGTCAACGTGACCCCGGTAAACGACGCGCCAGTGGCGGTTGACGATATCGCAGAGACCTTCGAGGACGAAGCCGTTGTGATCGACCTGATCGGCAACGACACAGATGTCGACGGCGATCCGTTGAACATCGGCACCGTTTCGGTTCCGCCCGAGCAAGGCACGGTCGTCGATAATGGCGACGGCACGGTGACCTTCACTCCGGCCCCGAACTACACGGGCCCCGCGCAAATCACCTACACGGTCCAGGACGGCCAAGGTGGTGAAGACAGCGGCGAGGCAGTGGTGAATGTCGAGGTTATCGGCGTAAATGACGGCCCTCAGGCTGTTGATGACACGGCGACCACCGACGAAGACACACCGGTTACGATCGACGTGTTGGACAACGACTTTGACACCGAAGGTGACGAGCTGAGCATCACGACAGCCAGCGTTCCAGCGGATCAAGGCACGGTTGAGGTTGTAGACGGCCAATTGGTGTTCACACCGGCTGAGAACTTCAACGGCGAAGCGACCATCACCTACGGTATCACCGACGGCAATGGCGGCGCGGATATCGGCGAAGTCATCGTGACAGTGACACCTGTGAACGACGACCCGATTGCGGTTGATGACATCGAAACCACGGACGAAGACGAGGCGATCACGATTGATCTGATCGCCAACGACACAGACGTTGACGGCGACCCGCTGAGCGTCGGGTCGGTCTCGGTCCCTGCGGAGCAAGGCACAGTTGTCGACAATGGCGACGGCACGGTGACCTTCACTCCGGCCCCGAACTTCAACGGCCCGGCGACCATCACCTACACGGTTGTTGACGGCCAGGGCGGCGAAGACGAAGGCCAGGCCGTCGTCTCGGTCGGTGCAGTCAACGACGGTCCCGTGGCTGAAGACGACAGCGACGTGACCGACGAGGACACGCCGGTCACTGTTGATCTGCTGGCCAACGATTCCGACGACGACGGCGACGACCTGACAGTCATCAACGCCACGGTCCCTGCGGATCAAGGCTCGCTGGTCGACAATGGCGACGGCACGGTGACCTTCACGCCCGCGCCAAACTTCAACGGCACAGCGACGATCTCGTACGAAATCTCCGACGGCAACGGCGGCACAGACACCGCGGTTCACACGATCGAAGTGGCACCGGTGAACGACGATCCGGTTGCGAATGATGATGCCTACTCCATGGATGAAGACACCGAGATCACCGTCTCGCCGTTGGAAAATGACACGGATGTCGATGGCGATACGCTGACCATCACCGAGATCACGGAGCCCGAAAACGGCGAAGCGGTGTTGAATGCCGATGGCACGATCACCTACACGCCTGATGATGATTTCGCGGGTGAAGACACCGTGACTTACACCGTTTCCGACGGAAATGGCGGCACCGACACGGCAACGATCACCTTCACGGTGTCGGGTGTCAATGACGGCCCCGATGCTGTGGATGACGAAGCGTCTACAAATAACGTGACGCCTGTTGTGATCCCGGTTCTGGCCAACGACACGGACCCGGAGAATGACGATCTGACCGTGACCGAGGCATCTGTGGATGTTGGAGACGTGACTATCAATGCTGATGGCACTCTGTCCTACACACCAGAAGCCGACTTTGGCGGTGTGGCGACGATCACCTACACGATCACCGATGGCAATGGTGGCTTCGATACCGCGACTGTCACTGTAAAGGTGAACGACGGCATTGTTGAAGGCACTGCCGGTGACGATCTTATCGACGTCAACTACATGGATGACCCTGAAGGGGACATGATCGACAACAACGATGAATTCCTGCCGGGCGAAGGCCCACAGGACGACATCGTGCTGGCAGGCGACGGCAACGACACTGTGCTGGCTGGCGAAGGTGACGACGAGGTTTACGGTCAAGCAGGTGACGACACCCTCTACGGTGAAGCCGGCGACGATTACTTGTCCGGTGGCGAAGGCGACGACGTTATTTATGGTGGCGACGGCGACGACACGCTGGATGCGGGCCAAGGCGCTGACCAGTTGTTCGGTGAAGATGGTAACGACACGCTTCTGGGCGGGCCGGGAACCGACTTGCTGGATGGTGGTGCTGGCGACGATACTCTGATCGGGGCCAATAACGACGATGAAATTATCGGCGGGACAGGCAACGACACCATCGAGGGTAACGACGGTAACGACGTTATCCGTGGCAATCAGGGTGAAGACATCATCGATGGCGGCGCTGGCGATGACACCATCGGCGGTGGCAACGACAACGACATCATCGACGGTGGCGAGGGCGACGACACGATCCAAGCTGGCGACGGTGACGATACGGTTGTTGGTGGTCTGGGCAATGACACCATCGAAGGCAATGACGGCGACGACGACATCCAAGGCAACGAAGGGGATGACACCATCTCCGGCGGGGCGGGCAATGACACCATCGACGCAGGTGACGGGGACGACACAGTCCTTGGCGGCTCTGGCGATGACGTGATTGATCTGGGCGACGGCGACGACACTGTCACTGCAGCTGGTTCTGGCGACGACACCGTGTTTGGTGGCGCTGGCAACGACAACATCACCACCAATGACGGTAACGATACTGTCGAGGGCGGCGATGGCGACGATGTCATCAACACCTCCGGCCATTCACCGCTGCCTGATCTGGGCTACCCCGGTCTGTTCCCAAGCGATCCAAACCCGAACGACGACAGAGACTTCGTTGACGGCGGTGCTGGTAACGACACCATCACGACGGGCGACGATGACGATGTCATCTTCGGTGGCGAGGGTGACGACATCATCGACGGCGGTCTGGATCGCGACACCATTGATGGTGGCGACGGCGACGACCGGATCGTGGGTGGCGAAGGCTCCGACACCATCGACGGTGGTGACGGTGACGACACCATTTATGCCGGTATCGACCCCGATTTGGGTCTGCCTGATAACCTCGACATTGCTGATGATGATGGCGATCTGGTGACAGATAACGGTCAGGATGTGGTCAATGGCGGCGACGGCAACGACACGATCTTTGGCGCTGACGACGACGACATCCTCAACGGCGACGCGGGCGATGACTATATCGACGGCGGCGTGGACGATGACACCATCAACGGTGGCACCGGAAACGATACGCTGATCGGTGGTCAGGGAGCTGACACAATCGATGGTGGTGGCGATCGTGACACGATCATTGTCAGCAGTGCCGAAGATGGCATCGGCGACGTTATCGATGGTGGCACTGGCTCCACGGCCCCGGGTGATGCGGATGATTTCGACATCCTTGACCTGACAGGCTCCGGTCCGCTGCGGATTGTGGGTCAAACCACAGATGCAGACGGAAACTCCACTTCCGGTACGGTCGAGTTCCTCGACGGTGTTGGCGGTGCGGTAATCGGATCGCTTCAGTTCTCCGAGATCGAAAGCATCGTTCCTTGCTTCACGCCGGGCACGTCGATTGCAACGCCACGTGGTGAAATCCTTGTCGAGGACCTGATGGTCGGCGACAAGATCATCACCCGTGACAACGGCATTCAGGAAATCCGTTGGATTGGCGCTAAGCGCATGGACGGTCGCGAGTTGCAAAACAACCCGCATCTGCAGCCTGTCTTGATCCAGAAGGGCTCTCTCGGGAACGGCCTGCCAGAGCGTGATATGCTGGTTAGCCCGAACCACCGGATGCTGGTCAACAACGACCGTGTTGCTCTTTACTTCGACGAGAACGAGGTTCTGGTTTCGGCCAAGCACCTGGTCAACCCGTCGGAAGGTGTTCAGACCATCGCGTCGATGGGAACCACCTACATCCACTTCATGTTCGACAACCACGAAGTTGTCCTGTCGAACGGCGCGTGGACAGAGAGCTTCCAGCCGGGTGACTACAGCCTGAAAGGCATCGGCAACTCGCAGCGGAACGAAATCTTCGAATTGTTCCCAGAGCTGCAGGGTGAGGCTGGTCGTGAGGCTTATGCCTCCGCCCGCCTGACGCTGAAAAAGCACGAAGCTAAACTGCTGTTTAAGTAAGCGGTAGATATCGGGCAGCGCTTGGTTGCACTGCCCGAAACGCGACGAGTGTTAAAGAGAGGCCCCATTCCTGGATTGGGGCCTCTGCTCGTTTGATTTGGCTAAATCAAGTCGGCTCACATAGCTTTGACGGGGAAACTCTCGACTGCTTTGACCTAGTGATTAATCATGGATTCGAGCTACTTTAAACGAAGAGGCGCCTCATTTTCCTGACGCGCCATGTCTGCTTATCCTTGGGGGATACGTTTTGGCTACTATCAATGGCACAGAAAACGACGACGTTCTGAACGGAACAAATCTTGACGATACAATTACCGGAAACGGTTTAGATGACACAATCAATGCTGGCGACGGCAATGACACCGTTTATGGTGACTATGGTCCCAGCGGCGCCGGCAATGGTGCGCAGGATGCGGACCCTTTGCAGCTCCAGTTTGCCAACGCCCAAAACGAAAGCGCCGACGGCACCAGCGTCGAGTATCTTGACGCAACTACGTTGGAAGACGGTACGCCGATCAAGGTCAAGCTGACCCTTCTGTCGAAGTCCAACCCGAACCTCACGGTAGATCTGACCGGAGGAGACGGGTTTGAAATTCTGCTGAACGGTGTGTTTAACGCTTCGATGCGCGGACAAACTGTCGAAATCCGCATGGAGTTCTTTAATCAGAACACCGGAGAGCCAGTGACATTGAACACGGTCGGGACATTTGGGGATTTGGATCGCGCAAGCAATGGCACCGAAAACGTTACCATCTCCAAGCAATTCGTCAGCGGCTTCGGGATCTCCCAGAATTCCAATCTTATTGTCCAGGATGGCGCGAACACTATCTCGGCCTCCGGCGGACGGGATACGAACCCGTCAGATCAGAATGCGTGGTTCTCGACCCAAATCGAAGGGCAGCAATTTATCGAGTTCACCTTGACCGCACGCGGTGGGCAGACCGGCTATTCGATGAATGGCAACTTGATTGAAGACGTGGTTATCGTTCCGACCGAACCGGGTGACGACACCATTGATGGTGGCACTGGCGACGACGTGATCTTCGGCCAAGAAGGCGACGACACCATCTCTGGTGGTGAAGGGAATGACACGATTGATGGCGGCTCTGGTGACGATACAATTTACGGCGGCGAAGGCAACGACCGCGTCGATGGCGGCACAGGCAATGACCTGATTGAAGGTGGTGCAGGGCGAGACCAACTCAGTGGTGGCGACGACCGCGATACATTTGTGGTTTCAAGCGGGGCAGATGGCTCCGGCGACCGAATTGACGGCGGGACTGATGGCGACGATTTCGACACGCTGGATCTGACCGGAAGCGGTCCTTTACGTTTTGTGAACCTGACAACCGATGCCGATGGCGACAGCCAGTCGGGCACCGTGGAGTTCCTTGACACCAACGGCAATGTGTCTGGCCGATTGCAATTCTCGGAGATCGAACAGATCATCCCCTGCTTCACGTCCGGTACGTTGATTGCCACGCCCAAAGGTGAGGTGCCGGTGGAAGCCCTGCGCGAGGGCGACCGTGTCATCACGCGTGACAATGGTTTGCAGCAAATCCGCTGGATTGGCAAAAAGACCGTGGGCGCGAAAGCGCTTCAACGTTATGCGCATTTGCGCCCGGTTCTGGTGCAGGCCGGATCGCTTGGGCATGGAATGCCGGAGCGCGATCTTCTGCTCTCCCCGAACCACCGCGTCCTTTTGATGAACGAGCAAGTCGGCGTTTTGTTCGAGGAACGTGAAGTGCTTTCCTCGGCCAAGCACCTGTGCCAGCGTGATGGGGTGGATATCTTAGAAGCATCTGCGGGCGTGACCTACTGGCATATCCTATTCGACAATCACGAGGTGATCCTGTCCAACGGCGCGTGGAGCGAAAGCTTCCAGCCCGGTGACTATTCGCTCAAAGGGGTGGGGCAGGCACAACGAAGCGAAATCTTCGAGCTGTTCCCTGATCTAGGCGACACCGTCGGGCAAGCGGCCTACGGATCTGCCCGATTGGTGTTGAAAGCACATGAGGCAAAGCTGCTTTGAGGCGCTGACTTTCTAAGGCTTGGCCAGCTATGTCTCTTGTTCGGCACGCCAATCTTCCCAGTCTTCCGGGGTGTCCAAATCGCGCAAGGCGGCGGTTCCAATTGGTACAAGAACGGTGTCGGATTTGTGCTGTCGAAGGACAGGCTGCGCACCTGTGTCGCCCTCCAATTGCTTGAGGTCTTCAAACAACGCGTTCCGGATCAACACAGGATGGCCGGCTTTGCCGTTGCCATCAGCCCCGCGCAGGATGGTTGCAAGCGGGTGGGCCTTGGCCGCCTTGATAATCTTATCTAGGTCCGCCGTTGTGATATCAGGCAAATCCGCCAGAACAATCAGCACGGCCTCCGCATCAATTCCGACCAACCCGCAGCGCAAAGAATGCGAAATCCCATGCTCTGCGCCCTCGTTGTAGATGATGTCGATGTCCAGTCCTTCGAGTGCCTCGGCTCTATATGGCTTATCCGGAGGCAACACAGCCCGCACCCGATCAGCCAATGATGCAATGCAGGTTATCGCGCGTTGCCGGACGAGTGGAATTCCTTCGATGTCTTCCATCAGCTTGTCACGTGATCCCATCCGTGAGGATGCGCCACCTGCAAGAAGAAGAGCTGCGATTCTCAATGGGTTGCCGTAGTTGAAAAGAGGTTGATGACGAGGATACCAGCAAGGATCAAAGACATGCCGAATACAGCGGCAAGGTCCAGCTTCTGGCCAAAATAGAGCCAGCCTATGATGGCGATGAAAATGATCCCAAGTCCCGACCACATTGCATACATGATGCCCACCGGTAAAACCTTGAGCGTGAGGGACAGGAAGTAAAACGCGATGGCAAAACTTCCCAAAGCCAGCACGGACGGCCAAAATCGGGTGAACTGTTGCGAGGCTTGCACCGAGGATGTTCCGACCGTTTCGGCAAGCACGGCAACGATCAGAAAGATGTAGTGCTTGGGCATTTGGAATTCTCCGCGCTAAGGGTCAATTCCAATAGGCTAGTGCGGATTTTTAAGGAATACCACCACCCGAATGTGTAAAAGGGCCAGCGTTTCCGCTAGCCCTTTTCCGTTATATTGTAACAGCTTACATGGCCTTGTTGAGGTTCTCGTCGATCTTCTCGAGGAAGCCTTCGGTGGTCAGCCATTTTTGATCCGGACCCACAAGCAGGGCGAGGTCTTTGGTCATGAAGCCGCTTTCTACGGTGTCCACGACAACCTTCTCCAGCGTTTCTGCAAAGTTTTGCAGTTGCGTGTTGTTGTCCAGTTTGGCGCGGTGCTTCAAGCCACCTGTCCACGCATAGATCGACGCGATGGAGTTGGTCGAGGTGGCTTCGCCCTTCTCGTGCTGGCGGTAGTGACGGGTCACTGTGCCGTGCGCAGCTTCGGCCTCCACGGTGTTGCCATCTGGCGTCATCAGCACGGATGTCATCAGGCCAAGCGAGCCGAAGCCTTGTGCAACGGTGTCGGACTGAACGTCACCGTCGTAGTTTTTGCAGGCCCAGACATAGCCACCATTCCACTTCATGGCGCAAGCGACCATGTCGTCGATCAGGCGGTGCTCGTAGGTGATGCCCGCAGCTTTGAACTTATCTTCGAACTCTGTTTCGTAGATGTGCTGGAACAGCTCAAGGAAGCGACCGTCATATTGCTTGAGGATCGTGTTCTTGGTGGACAGGTAGACCGGCCAGCCCAGCGACAGACCATAATTCATCGACGCACGGGCAAAGTCGATGATCGACTTGTCGAGGTTATACATCGCCATCACCACGCCGGAATCCGGTGCGTCAAAGACTTCGCGCTCGATCACTTCACCGTCGTCGCCGACGAATTTCAGTGACAGCTTGCCGCCGGTCGGAAATTTGAAGTCGGTCGCACGGTATTGATCACCAAATGCGTGACGGCCAACAACAATTGGCTTTGTCCAGCCGGGAACCAGACGCGGCACGTTGGAGCAGATGATCGGCTGGCGGAAGATCACGCCGCCTAGGATGTTGCGGATCGTGCCATTGGGTGAGCGCCACATCTCTTTGAGACCGAACTCTTCGACGCGGGCTTCGTCAGGGGTGATCGTCGCACACTTGACGCCAACGCCGTATTTTTTGATCGCTTCGGCGGCATCAACAGTGATTTGGTCATTGGTGTCGTCGCGGGCCTGAATGCCAAGGTCGTAGTATTTCAGGTCGACGTCCAGATAGGGCAGGATCAGCTTTTTCTTGATGAAGTCCCAGATGATGCGGGTCATTTCATCACCGTCGAGTTCGACGACGGGGTTTTCTACCTTAATTTTAGACATGTGCGCCTCCGGCAAATGGGGAATCTACTGCGCGTCTCATAGCGCACCTTGCATGGCTTGGGAAGACGGTATGCCATTGTATACGGAAATGACGCAGGTCGGGCGGTTTATCGCGCTAATGTGCGTCGAACCAGGCGTCAATGCGTGCTTTCAGGTGATTCCAAAGGGCAGGCGCACCACGACGTACCTTCACCCCGACGCGACGATCAAGCTGTTCTGGTGTGACTTTGTATTCAGGCCACGTGCCGCCGCCAGTTTCAAGATTGGCGACAACGGGCTGAACGCGGTCAATGGATTTGGCAAAGACCGCATCGTCCGTCTCAGCGGCTTCAAACTCGTTCCAAAGGGCGCGAAACTCCGCGGCCTGTAGGGCAGGGAGCAGGCCAAATATCCGATCGGCGGCGGCTTGTTCCACGCGTTCCATCTCGACGGGATCATGATTGCCGTGAATAGGATTGTCGCCGGCGTCGATTTCCACCAGATCATGGAGCAGCAGCATCTTTATCACGCGGTCGGTATTCACCGGACGTTCCGCATGTTCAGCCAAGACCATCGCATAAAGAGCTATGTGCCAGCTATGCTCGCCCGAGTTCTCCTGTCGCGAGCTGTCGCAAAGTGTGGTGCCACGTAAAACGGATTTGAGTTTGTCCGCCTCGTTCAGAAAGGCGAATTGCCGGGATAATTTGTCGCTCACAAGATCACCATCGGTAGGCTTCGCACCTTAGCCCTTATCACCACTGGTCGGAAGCTTCTCGCCTTGCTTGCCAGCCAGCTTGTCCTTCAGGAACTTCACAGCCCGCGCTTCGGCTTTGCGGACACGCACGGCGGTCAGAAAAGCCTCTTGGGTGGTTTGCGAAGATGCACCGATCAGGGTCGCGACATGCGGAATGACGCTTTCGTCATCCAGCTCGTTTTCGACAGCGATTGCTTTCTTGGCAAGGTTGTCGGCGATGTCTTCGGTGATGCCCATATTAGTCCTCCAGAGGGTTGGGTGGCGTGGGACGAACAGTTTTAAAAATACCGTCCAACAGTCCTGCGGACTTTGCAAACTCAATGTCAGCCAAGACGCGGGGTTCGTCGACATCTTGAAATACCGTCTGGAAGGTTGCCTTCTCATCCGGAGCCATGGAGTTGTAGATTTTCAGAGCGGTGCGGGCACGATCAAGGACTGCTCGCCTACCAGTTTGAATGGCCTCGGCCAATTTGTGTTTTTCGACGAACGCTTCGAAGCCTTCAGCCCACGGCTCCATCAGTGAGTGAGCTAGTTTCAAAGGAGCGGCGGTGCTTGCAACCATGGTCGACCGGTAGCCTGGCCGATTCGTCTTAAAAGGAAGCGTGTCGATTGGCCTGCCTCGCGCAAGCGCGGCAAGGTACTCCGGTTGGCTTCTAAACATTTGGTGAATCACAGCTGCGCTACCGGGCGTCGGAGGGCGTCCCGTGGTCATGTTGCAATCATCATCGAGGGGAAAACCCGACGCAGCGATCTGCGTCTTGATCGCAGAACTTGTAATGTGGTGAGGATTGAGACCGGTGCGCGGCAGATCACGACGCCAAACGCTCTTGATGTGCATTGCGCAGACCGCGTCGACAGGGCCACCCAAGGGCAGGGTGAAGGTCCGTGCGTCGGTGAAGGGTAAAACCCAATTGAAAGCAATAAGGTCAGGGCGTTCCTGACTGTCGATGTAGTCTTGAATTGACACTGTACCATTGAGCGGAACCCAAAACTCGTCGATATCAAGAAACATCCCATATCCAGCTTTGCCAAAACGTCGCTCCAGCATGGACAAGGTGCGCGAGTAAGCGTCGCGCTGGAAAAACCTTTCTTTCGGCTTCGTCGGGAATGCATCTCCGTTCAAGCGCATCACTCCGCGTTGACCACTTGCAATCGCATCTACGATTGCCGGCGTTGCATCGGTGCAATTATTGGTAATGATGCAAATAGGGCTGAAACCCATCTGAAGGTGATGATAAATGAACTGCGCGATATGCGCTGCCTCATTGGCCGCAATCGCCACCAGTGCCACAGGTTCCTTGGCAGGCTGCTTCCGTGTAAACACCTTTGAAAAAGTTGAGTTGAAACGCTTGCCTATCGTGGTAACCAACGGATGCTTCACAGGGCTATCTGGTATTCTCTGTAAGACGACGTTGGACGTATTCCTCGACCGAGCCGGTCAGCGTGTCCATGTGATCATTCTCGAAGAAGTGGCCAGCGCCTTCAACCTCTTGGTGGGTGATCGTGATGCCCTTCTGCTCGTGCAGCTTGTTCACCAGATTAACCGTGTCCTGCGGCGGTGCTACGCGGTCGCCGAGGCCGTTGATCATCAGGCCGGAAGCCGGGCAGGGGGCGAGGAAGGAGAAGTCGTACATGTTAGCGGGCGGCGAGACCGAGATGAAACCCGTGATCTCCGGGCGGCGCATCAAAAGCTGCATGCCGATCCACGCGCCGAAACTGAACCCAGCAACCCAGCAGTGCTTGGCGTTCTGGTTCATCGACTGAAGGTAGTCGAGCGCAGAGGCCGCGTCGGACAGCTCCCCGATGCCTTGGTCGTATTCACCTTGGCTGCGGCCAACGCCACGGAAGTTAAACCGCAGCACGTTGAAGCCCATGTTATGGAACGTGTAGTGCAGGTTGTAGACCACGCGGTTGTTCATCGTGCCGCCGAATTGCGGGTGCGGGTGCAGGATGATCGCGATAGGGGCGTCACGCTTGCCTTTGTGGGGGTGGTAGCGGCCTTCAAGACGGCCTTCCGGTCCGGGGAAAATCACTTCGGGCATTGGCGTCTTTCCTTGCGTCAGATTAAGAGCTGCCCCATATAGTTGACGAGATTGCTCAGGTAATCTAGAATTATTCTAAGTTGCCCGAGCGAAGTCGCTGGACAGGTCAAACTGAGTTAAGGTCTGAGCCTGCTATCGTCAACGAAATTCGCCTATTTTCGAGGGATTACGCGATGAAACTCAGCACTAAAGGCCGCTACGCGATGGTCGCCCTTGCCGACCTTGCCCAAAGCACGGATGGCGGGCTGGTCTCGTTAGGTGAAATTTCCAAACGCCAGGATGTCTCGCTGCCGTATCTTGAGCAACTTTTTGTGAAGCTGCGTCGTGCTGGTTTGGTTGAATCCGTGCGCGGTCCGGGGGGCGGGTACCGTCTGGCGAAGTCTCCCAACGCCATCCGCGTGTCCGAAGTTCTGGAGGCGGTGGACGAGACCGTGAGCGCCATGCACACGGGTGCGGGGGCCTCCGGTGCCTCATCCGGTTCCAAGGCGCAAAGCATGACCAACCGTTTGTGGGAAAGCCTGTCGGCGCATGTCTACGTGTTCCTGCACCAGACACGTTTGTCAGATGTCATCGAGAACGATTTGACCCCGTGTCCGGCTGTACCAACCCTGTTTACTGTGGTGGACGAGGTCTGAGCATGTCGCGCGTCTACCTTGACTACAACGCGACCATGCCGCTTGTGCAGGCGGCCCGCGACGCGATGATCGCGGCGATGGACGTGGCCGGTAATCCGTCCTCCGTCCATGCCGAAGGGCGTGCTGCGAAGGCCGTCGTTGAGCGTGCGCGCGCGCAAGTTTCTGACGCCTTTGGCGCGTCCGGTGCCGATATCGTGTTCACGTCGTCTGCAACCGAAGCCGCGGCCCTTGCTTGCGCAGGGCGCAACTTGCAAAGCGCGGCTGTCGAACATGATGCAGTTGGCGCTTGGACGTCCTGCGACTTGCCTGTTGATGCAAAAGGTAAGGTTACCGTGTCTGATCCGACCAACAGCGCGCTGCAACTTGCCAATTCCGAGACGGGGGTTTTGCAAGGCCTGCCAGAAGGCTTAGCGCTTTCGGACATGACGCAGGCATTTGGCAAAATACCCGTCGCCTTTTCTTGGTCCGGCGCGCAGATGGCGCTTATCTCGGCCCACAAGTTGGGCGGCCCGAAGGGGATAGGGGCTCTGGTCCTGCGTCAGGGGCTTGATGTTCAAAGTCAGATCAAAGGCGGCGGGCAGGAAATGGGGCGTCGTTCCGGCACGGAAAACGTCATCGGCATCGCAGGATTTGGTGCCGCGGCTGAAAAATCAGTGCGTGAATTGGCCGATGGAGTCTGGGACCGGGTTGCGGAACTTAGAAATATTCTAGAAAAGGCCATTGAGGCTTCCGCAAAGAATACTATTTTTGTCGGGAATGAGTCGGAAAGGCTGCCAAACACCTCCTGCTTCGCGACACCGGGCTGGAAGGGTGAGACGCAGGTGATGGCTATGGATCTCGCTGGTTACGCAGTATCTGCCGGATCAGCCTGCTCCAGCGGCAAGGTCAAAGCCAGTCAAGCGGTGGCGGCCATGGGATACGACGAGACGGTTGCAACAAGCACGTTGCGCGTCTCGCTTGGACCCGAGACGACGGAAGAACAAATTCTTCGCTTCGCGGATGCGTGGCTGAAGGCAGAACGAAAATTTCACGCCAAGGCGGCGTGATAAGCAAGGAGACAGACATGTCGCTTGAGGAAGTCGTAGACAACGTCAAAGAGGGCGTAGATCAGGACACCGTAGATGCGGTCCGCGAAGTGGGCGGCAAGTATAAATACGGCTGGGAAACCGAGATCGAGATGGACTACGCGCCGAAAGGCCTGAGCGAAGACATCGTGCGCCTGATCTCCGAGAAAAACGGCGAGCCGGAATGGATGCTGGAATGGCGTCTTGAGGCCTATGCCCGTTGGGTCAAGATGACCGAGCCAACGTGGGCGATGGTCCATTATCCGCAAATCGACTTCCAAGACCTCTATTACTACGCCTCGCCAAAATCCATGGCCGAGAAACCGAAGTCACTGGATGATGTCGACCCCAAGCTGCTGGAAACATACAAGAAGCTGGGCATTCCACTGAAAGAGCAGATGATCCTTGCGGGTGTGGAAGGCGCGGAAGAATTGACCGAGGCCCCGCGCAAGGTGGCCGTGGACGCCGTGTTCGATTCCGTGTCTGTCGGAACGACATTCCAAGCGGAATTGAAGTCGAAGGGCGTTATCTTCTGCTCCATCTCGGAAGCCATCAAAGAGCATCCTGAGCTGGTGAAGAAATACCTCGGCTCGGTCGTCCCGCAGTCGGACAACTTTTACGCGACGCTGAACTCTGCCGTGTTCTCGGACGGGTCCTTCGTCTACATCCCGCCGGGCGTGCGCTGCCCTATGGAATTGTCGACCTATTTCCGTATCAACGCTGAAAACACCGGCCAATTCGAGCGCACGCTGATCATCGCCGACAAGGAGTCCTACGTCTCCTACCTCGAAGGCTGCACGGCACCTATGCGCGACACCAACCAGCTGCACGCGGCAGTGGTGGAACTGGTGCTGCTTGAAGACGCCGAGATCAAATATTCCACTGTCCAGAACTGGTATCCGGGCGATGAAGAAGGCAAGGGCGGAATTTACAATTTCGTCACCAAACGTGCGGATTGCCGTGGTGATCGCTCCAAGGTGATGTGGACGCAGGTGGAAACCGGCTCTGCGGTGACTTGGAAATACCCAAGCTGCATTCTGCGCGGTGACGACTCACAGGGCGAGTTCTATTCCATCGCCATCGCCAACCATTTCCAGCAGGCCGACACCGGCACCAAAATGATCCATCTGGGCAAGCGCACCAAGTCGCGCATCGTGTCCAAGGGGATTTCAGCGGGCAAGGCGCAGAACACATATCGTGGGCTGGTTTCCATGCATCCGAAGGCCAAGGACTCGCGCAACTATACGCAATGCGACAGCCTGCTGATCGGCGACAAATGCGGCGCGCACACGGTTCCCTATATCGAGGTGAAAAACAACTCTTCGCGGGTCGAGCATGAGGCAACCACCTCCAAGGTCGATGACGATCAGGTCTTCTACTGCCGCCAACGCGGCATGGATGAGGAGGCCGCGGTCGCGCTGATCGTAAACGGCTTCGCCAAAGAAGTGCTGCAAGCATTGCCGATGGAGTTCGCCATGGAAGCGCAGCAGTTGGTCGCGATTTCGTTGGAAGGGTCGGTGGGGTAAACCCTGCCAGCAAAATCGTCTTAAAGGATGCATCAAATCTCCAGTTTCTTGCCATATTCTGGCCCGGTTGCCCCCCTAGCTTTGTCCGTGATTACGGATGGAGGGGCGACCTATGAGCATGGCAGATACAAGCTTTCAGGCACGGTTGGATCGGATCAGCTCGGGCCAAGGTTATGTGGCCGAGGGGCTATTGGGCACGGGCGAGTTGAACAAAATTCGCACGCGCCAGCAGAATGGCAAGGGGCCGGTTCCGGTTGCGACCTTGGGGATTCAGGAAAAGAAGAAGTTTCCGGTCAAGAAGGTTGTCGTCGCCCTCATTCTGGGGGTGATTTCGTTCTTCGGCGGAACCTTGGCGACGTTTCATGCGACCCAAGGTGTGGCCACGGACTTCGACAACTTCCGCCTGCTGGTAGAAGCTTTGGGGCCGCTAGGCATGTCCGCGATACTGGCGTTTTTCCTGCTTTACGTGTCGGGCCTGCGGTCCTTCATGCTGGTCTGCGTCATCATCGCAGGCTTCTTCGCGACACACTTCGCCGAGCCACATATGGCGCGCGCAGCACCAAGCGTTTGGACGCAGATGTATTCGGTGGAATATGCCGACGCACTAAAATTCAAAGCCTTCGCGCAAACCACGCAGTGGGGCTTAGCTCCACCGCCGGAACTTGCCGTCACAGAATAAACGAAACATCGAATGCACTTACACGCGCCTCACATGGGTTTCCCATGTGGGGTTGCTCCTGTTGAAAGAGAGAAAAATCATGTTGGAAATCAAAAACCTGCACGTACAACTTGAAGATGAAGACAAGCAGATCCTCAAAGGGGTGGATTTGACGGTTGGCGCGGGCCAAGTGCACGCGATTATGGGGCCAAACGGCTCTGGAAAATCCACGCTGTCTTACGTTCTGTCTGGCAAAAGCGGCTACGAAGTCACCGATGGCACGGCCATGTTGGGCGATGTGGATTTGCTCGATTTGGACCCGGAAGAACGCGCCGCAGCCGGCCTGTTTCTCGCCTTCCAGTATCCCGTCGAGATTCCGGGTGTTGGCAACATGACATTCCTGCGCACGGCGGTGAACTCGCAACGCAAAGCGCGTGGCGAGGATGAAATGTCCGCGGGAGACTTTCTGAAATTCATTCGCGAAAAGGCCAAAAGCCTGAAGATCGACGCTGACATGCTGAAACGCCCCGTCAATGTCGGCTTCTCCGGTGGTGAGAAAAAGCGCAATGAAATCCTGCAGATGGCGATGCTTGAGCCGAAGATGTGCATCCTGGATGAAACGGATTCCGGCCTTGATGTTGATGCGATGAAGCTGGTGGCCGAGGGTGTGAACGCGCTGCGCTCCGAAGGTCGGTCCTTCCTTGTGATCACGCACTACCAGCGCTTGCTCGACCATATCAAACCTGACGTGGTGCATATCATGGCGGATGGTCGGATCATCAAATCCGGTGGGCCGGAGCTTGCTTTGGAAGTCGAAAACAACGGTTATGCCGATTTGCTGGCAGAGGTGGCCTGATGACAGTTGCTTCCAAAATTGCGGCCGACCCGCGCCTAGACGGCTTGACGGTTCCGGCAGGTGGCTGGCCGACAGCCGCGCGGTCCAGTGCATTGATGCGTTTGCAGACAATGGGCTTGCCCGTAAAGCGTGATGAATACTGGCGCTACACTGATCCTTCGGCTTTGGTCTGTGAGGCTCCGTTGCCTTGCGATCCGTTGCAAACCAGCACACCGATTTTCGGGACGGTCGACAAAACGCGCCTCGTTTTCGTGGATGGTGTGTTTGACGCGGATCAATCCGATGCCCCTGAATTGGCCGGCGTGGAAATCACGCGCTTGTTCGAAGTGAATGATCTGGATTTGCATTGGGCGCAGGGCCTTTACGGCAAACTTGAAGAGGCGGGGCAAAGCCCTGTCGCGCGCCCATTGGCCGCTCTGAACACCGCGCAGGCGACCGAAGGTATGTTGGTGCGTGTCACCGGTAAGCCGGAAAAGCCTTTGCACATCTCCTACCGGCAATCCTCCAAAACGTCCGAAGCGATCTTGCATCATGTGATCAAGGTCGAAGCGGGCGCAGAATTGACGCTGCTGGAAACCGGAACTCCGGGCGCACGCAGCAACGTCGTTCTTGAGGTCGATATTGCCGATGGCGGCACACTACACCACGTACGCCCGCAAGGTCGGGCGCATGGACGTCATGTCGCGACACATCTTTTTGCCCGCGTTGCAACCGAGGCGACCTTGAAGTCCTTTACGCTGTCGCTCAACGGGCAGCTGACCCGCAACGAGATCGTCACCGAAATCGTTGGCGATGACGCGGCAGTGCATGTTGGCGGTGCTTGTGTCGGTGACGGCGACGCGTTCCATCACGATGACACGGTTTTTATCACCCATGACGCGGTGAACTGCGAAAGCCGTCAGGTGTTCAAAAAGGTGCTGCGCAACGGGGCCACTGGTGTGTTCCAAGGCAAGATTCTTGTGAAAGCAGGGGCGCAGAAAACCGACGGCTACCAGATCAGCCAAGCCCTGTTGCTGGATGGCGATAGCCAGTTCCTTGCAAAGCCGGAACTGGAAATCTACGCGGATGACGTTGCTTGCTCTCACGGGTCGACCTCTGGCGCGATTGACGAGGATGCGATGTTCTATCTCCGCTCGCGTGGTGTGCCAGAGAAGGAGGCCCAGAACTTGTTGGTCATTGCTTTCCTTGGCGAGGCGTTGGACGAGATCGAGAACGAAGACTTGGCCGCAGACCTGCAAAGCCGTCTTGAGGCGTGGTTCTCGCGGCACAGCACCTAAGCGATGTCGACGGCACAAGCCATATTCCGCAGCTACCGCGCCCCGCGTGCGGTCGCGCGGGACTTTCGCGCGGCGGGGGCTGATGAGGCCACAGGGCTGGGGTGGTTGTTTGCCGCCTGCATCCTGTTCTTCATCGCACAGTTGCCCGGCTTGTCGCGCACGTCGCATCTCAGCGACGGGGAGATGCCGTTATTTGGTTTGGCGCTTGGTACGTTTTTCGGGACGATGCTGTTGGCTCCAATTCTCTTTTACGTCTTGGCCAGCCTCAGCCATTTCATGGCAAATGCGCTCGGAGGGCAGGGGAGCATCACTGACGCGCGCTTGGCGATGTTTTGGGGGCTGCTTGCCTCTGCCCCTGTCGTTTTGTTCCAAGGGCTTGTGGCCGCGCTGATCGGGCCAGGGCAACAAGCCACACTTGTGGCTCTTGCGTCTTTTATGGTTTTTCTTTGGGTCTGGCTGAATAGCCTGATCGAGCTGGAAGGCGCACCCTGATGTTTTCATTCCTACTGAACCTCGTCGGCCAAACTTTGCGCCGACCGAAACGCGCCGCGGAAACTGTGCTTGCACTTGATCTGGATCGCAACGCGCTTTGGTCCGCGCTTGGATTGGTGTCAGTCGTCTCGGTGCTGTTTACCGAGTTCACGATGCTGTTTGTCCCGTCCGAGATGATCGTTGAAGATGGACCGTTTCCAAGCAGCCCGCTTCTGCTCGGGCTGGTGATCTGGGGCTTGTTGGTCGTTTCGGTGTTCATCACTCACTATATTGGCCGTGCCTTCGACGGTCGTGGTGAGTTAAAAGACAGCTTGAAAACCGTAATCTGGATGCAGGTCGTTCTGTTGGCCTTACAGGTCGTGCAGATCGCGCTTTTCCTGATCTCTCCGGTGATTGCGATCCTGTTTGGCTGGGTCGGCGCGCTGTATGTGTTTTATATTTTTCTCGAGTTTGTACGGGCATTGCATGGGTTCCGATCGCTGGGATTGGTCTTGGCCGGGGCTGTTGTTTCCCTGATCGGTTTGATGTTCGGCATTGCGCTGGCGATAGGCCTGATTGCAGGAATTTTCGGATTGGAGTTGGGTGCAAATGTATGACGTCCAGAAAATAAGGGCAGACTTCCCCATCCTGAGCCGGACGGTGAATGACAAGCCGTTGGTCTATCTCGACAACGGGGCATCGGCGCAAAAACCGAAAGTTGTGATCGACGCAATCAACCAAGCTTATGCCCATGAATACGCGAATGTTCACAGAGGCTTGCACTATCTGTCCAATCTGGCGACGGACAAATACGAGGCTGTGCGCGGCAAAGTCGCGTCGTTCTTGGGGGCGAAGTCCGAGGACGAAATCATCTTCAATTCCGGAACCACCGAGGGCATCAATATGGTGGCCTACGGATGGGCAGCACCTCGTATGGAAGCCGGTGACGAGATCATCCTGAGCGTGATGGAGCACCACGCAAACATCGTTCCTTGGCATTTTCTGCGTGAACGCCAAGGTGTGAAACTGGTCTGGGTCGATGTGGACACAAACGGAGATCTTGACCCGCAAAAGGTGATCGACGCGATCACCCCGCGCACCAAACTGATCGCCGTCACACATATGTCCAACGTGTTGGGCACGGTGGTCGACGTGAAAACCATCTGTGACGGGGCGCATGCACGCGGTGTTCCCGTGCTGGTGGACGGCTCCCAAGCTGCGGTTCATATGCCCGTTAACGTCGCTGATCTGGGCTGCGACTTCTATCCTGTCACCGGTCACAAACTCTATGGTCCGTCGGGCTCTGGCGCGATCTATGTGAAGTCCGAACGGATGGCCGAGATGCAGCCGTTTATCGGCGGTGGCGATATGATCCGCGACGTCCATAAAGACGAAGTGATCTACAATGACGCCCCGATGAAATTCGAGGCTGGAACCCCCGGAATTGTCCAGATGATCGGTATGGGGGTCGCGCTTGACTACATGACGGGGATTGGCATGGACAACATTGCCGCCCACGAACGCACCTTGCGGGACTACGCGCGCTCGCGGCTGGATGGGTTGAACTGGCTGAACGTGCAGGGGCAGTCGGCAGGTAAGGGCGCTATCTTCTCATTCACCTTGGACGGAGCGGCCCATGCTCATGACATCTCGACCGTCCTGGACAAAAAAGGTGTCGCGGTTCGGGCTGGCCAGCATTGCGCGCAACCTTTGATGGAGCATTTGGGGCTTACGGCCACCTGCCGCGCGTCTTTTGCGATGTACAACACGCAAGCCGAGGTCGATGCGCTGGTTGATGCGTTAGAGCTGTGCCACGAGCTGTTTGCCTGATTTGACCCCAAGCCGAAGAAGTTCTTATTTGGCGTTGCGGCAGCTCGAACGCGCTTGTATAGCCATGCGCAGGCACCCGTAGCTCAGCTGGATAGAGCGCTGCCCTCCGAAGGCAGAGGCCAGAGGTTCGAATCCTCTCGGGTGCACCATTTTCATCAACTGTCACTCGGACGTAGTTTTTTGTCAGCGCTCCAACGCGGATCGGGATATTCAAAGCTAGATGCTTCGCATAAAAAAAGCCGCCCTCACGCGAGGCCGGCTTTGTAGAGCAGATGCGGGTAGCTTTAATCTACCGGCCCCAAGACCGAACAGGACCGCAATCCATGTGGACAAAGTTGGAGCTGGAATAACGGCCTACACCACCAGCCGAACACGATGCAGCAGCACGTGAAATCTGGCCAACTGACCGTGAAGACAGGCGCAGATCGGCAGCCTGACCCTTCATGTGTAGGGAATTCTTGGCAACACCACGCGAGCGGGACCGCAACATCGCATTGGTTTTAGGGGAGCGGTAGCCAGACAGCAGCATGTAGGGCTCGGAAATACCCATCAAATTGTGGGAGGCGGTCATGATGTCGATTGTGCGGGTGTCCATGTTGATGGAGCTGTTCTGCCGCCAGTCACGCATGAAATAATTGATCTCTTTCAGGGACTCTTTGATGTATTCGCCTTCGATCCAGTAGATCATGTCGATCTTCTCACCGGTGCGGCCTGAATACATTTTCAGGCGACGGACATCACCTGCGCCTTTGAGGAAACCGAAAGCTTTGGAGTAGACTGGTGCAGCCGTAAGTGTCGTTGCTGCGAATGCGCCCAAGATTGCACGCCGCGTGATTAATGCGGATTTGGTATTGCTCATGGTTATTGCCTGTCCCGTAGTTACCCTAGACCGCTGCCACGGCCGTCGTCTTTTTTGGTCCCCAGATGGGAACCCTATGCCACACCTTGATTCTTTTACCAAGTACACTCTGAAAGAGAGGCATTAATAAGGTGGAAATAGGCGAAATTTTGCGCATCTGTCTTTGCGCTGCATCAAGTCATAAGACTGCCCAACAAGGACCCAAACGGTGACCTTATCGCAACGTGGCAAAAAAAAGGCAGCTTTTCCTCTGGATTGTGAATGGACTCTCGGAGGGTGCTGAAATGTAGTCTGACGAAATTGTTTTTTGTATTTTGAGGTAAACTGCCATGACCCTTTCTCCGACCAGACGCTCGACGATGAAGCTGATAGCCGCGGGCGCGGTTGGATTCGTCTTGCCAAATTTCGTTGGGGCAAGCCGTGCAGATGCTGCGGTAACGGCGCTCAAGCAAGCGATTGCCGAAGCCGCCGCCAAAGATGAGGCGCTGTCCGCTTTCTACCGCGAACGAAACTACAAGCCGGTATTCGTTGGGAACGGGGACGGACGTCGCCGTGGAGCCTTGCTCAAAGCGCTTGCTTCTGCTGGCGATCACGGTTTGCCAATAGGGGCCTATGACGCCGCTGGCCTGAAGGCCGCGATGAAAGCTGCGAAAACACCAAGTGATCGTGGTCGCGTAGAAGTGATGGCCGCAACCCGGATGCTGGATTATGCAGATCACCTGCGGTCCGGTGTCCTGACCCCGCGCCGCATTGATAGCCTGTTGGTGATGGATGTGCCTCGCTACGACCGCGCGTCCACCATCGACGCATTCTCCAAATCAAACCCCGCCGCGTTTCTGAAAAAGATGGCTCCGCGCAAACCGGAATATGTCCGCTTGCAAAAGGAAAAACTTCAGTTGGAGAAACTGCTCGGCAAGGGCGGTTGGGGCGATAAGGTTCAGGCAAAATCTTTGAAGCCCGGTCAGTCCGGTGGCGCAGTTGTTCAGCTTCGCAACCGTTTGATCCGTATGGGATATATGCGAAAATCCGCGACGCAAAGCTATGATGTGAAGATGCAATCCGCGGTTCAAAAGTTCCAAATCAACCACGGGCTTTCACCAGATGGCGTTGCAGGTGCATCGACAATTGCGCAGGTCAACAAGGATGCGCAGGACCGCCTACAGCAGGTGCTGGTAGCAATGGAGCGTCAGCGTTGGAACAGTCGCCCGCTGGAGAAGAAACATGTTTGGGTAAACATTCCCGACTTCCACGTCGATATTATGAAAAACGGTAAGTCGACCTTCCGGTCGCGTGTGGTTGTGGGCAAGAACACCTCTGATCGCCGGACGCCGGAATTTTCCGACACGATGGAGTTCATGATCATCAACCCAAGCTGGTATGTTCCGCGCTCGATCGTGACCAAAGAATATTTGCCACTGATGCAACGCAACAAAGGCGCTGCTGGCCAGCTTCAAATCATTGGTCGCAATGGCAAACCTGTCAGCCGCAGTTCGATCAACTTTTCGCAGTATAACGCGAAGAACTTCCCGTATTCGATGAAACAACCCCCCTCGAAGGGCAACGCTTTGGGGTTGGTAAAGTTCATGTTCCCAAACAAGCACAACATCTATCTGCATGACACGCCGTCCAAGTCCTTGTTTGGCCGTGAGTCCCGGGCGTTTAGCCACGGGTGTATCCGCGTTCACAAGCCGTTCGACTTCGCCTATGCGCTGCTCGCCTCCCAGGAAAAGGACCCCGAAGGGTTCTTCCAATCTGCGCTGCGCACCAAGCGGGAACGCCGCGTTGACCTGCGTGAGCCGTTGCCGGTGCATATCGCGTATTACACGGCATGGGTCGACGCCAAGGGGCAGGCGCATTACCGCAATGACGTCTATAACCGCGACGCACAGATTTTCTCGGCGCTGAGCCGCGCCGGGGTTTCGCTGCGCTCGGTAGCAAGTTAAACCGATAACTACAGGTTTTCGGGCGCGTTGCGGGAGAACCGCAGCGCGCCTTTTCTTTTGTCGGAGCATGTCATGACGGAATTTACCCTGAGCGAAATCGCGACAGCGTTGGGCGCTACGTTAGAAGGCGACGGCGAAATTCGCGTATCTGGCGCGGCTGAGCCAGCGTCGGCTGGTAAGCACCATTTGGCTTTGGCAATGGACCCGAAATACGGCGACGGGCTTGCACAAGGCGCAGCACAGGCCGCGATATTGTGGCAAGGGGCAGACTGGCAGGCGCTTGGGCTGAAGGCCGCAATCTTTGTGCCACGCCCGCGTTACGCGATGTCGGGCCTGACCACGTTGATGGACCCGGGCCCGGAAATCGAGCCGGGCATTCATCCCACCGCAGTTGTCCACCGAAGCGCAAAGATTGTGGATGGGGCGGCGGTTGGACCGTTCGTAGTGATCGGTCGCGACGTGACCATCGGGGCAGATGCCCGCATCGCGTCGCATGTCTCTATTGCGGAAGGATCAACTATTGGTCGCAATGCCCTGATATTGCAGGGAGTTCGAGTTGGTTCACGCGTTCATATCGGTGACAACTTCATAGCGCAGCCGGGCTGCGTAATTGGCTCTGACGGCTTTTCTTTCGTCACACCTGAAAAGAGCGGCGTTGAAAACGTGCGAAAGTCCCTAGGTGATCAGGGCGAGGCTGTACAACAAAGCTGGACGCGCATTCACTCGCTTGGCGGGGTTCGCATCGGCAACGACGTAGAGATCGGCGCGAACTGTGCAATCGACCGCGGCACGATTCGCGATACCAGCATCGGGAACGGCACCAAGCTCGATAACCTCGTCCATATAGGGCATAATGTCCAAGTGGGCGACGATTGTCTGCTCTGCGGGCAGGTGGGAATTGCGGGCTCCTCGCGTATCGGGAACCGCGTCGTGATGGCAGGGCAATGCGGGGTGAACGATAACATTTTCGTCGGGGATGATGTTATTGCAGGCGGGGCCACCAAGATATTTACCAACGCACCTGCGGGGCGGGTTTTGCTGGGTTATCCAGCGGTAAAAATGGAAACCCATATCGAGATGCAAAAGTCCTTAAGACGACTCCCCCGGTTTATGAAGTCTTTGAAACAAGACAAATAGATTGTAGTAAATCGCACCCCGAATGCTTAAATCTTCGGCAACGCGAATAAGACCGAGGGTAGCCTTATGGCCGAGAGCGTCAAAGATCAGGTGATCGCCATCATTGCCGAACAAGCTGTTCTGGAGGTAGGCGACGTCAATATGGACGCCACGCTGGAAGATCTTGGGATCGATAGCTTGGGCCTCGTTGAAAGCATCTTTGCCATTGAGGAGGCGTTCGACATTTCGGTGCCGTTCAACGCAAACGACCCGTCCGCCAGCGAATTTGATATCTCGACAGTCAAGAGCATCGTCGGTGCTGTCGAAGGCCTCGTGGCGCAGCAGAAGACCTAGTGCGTGCATAGGGTCGTTATCACGGGGCAGGGCACCATCAATGCTTTGGGGGCTGACGTCGCGCAAACGCTGGACGCGTTCAAGGCGGGGCGCTGCGGGATTGGCGCGCTGGACATTCGCGACGTCGATCGTTTGGCAATCCAGATTGGCGGGCAGGTCAAGAATTACGACCCGAATGCTGAGTTCAACCGCCAGCAGATTGCCCTTTACGACCGCTTTACCCAGTTCTCCTTGCTTGCCGCGCGTGAAGCCATTGCACAGTCGGGGCTGACCTTCTCCGATCAATTGGCGGCGCAAGCCGGCGTTGTGTTGGGCACAGCGGGCGGCGGGATGAACACCCAAGACGAGAATTATCGCGCCGTCTACGAAGAGGGCAAAAACCGCGTCCACCCGTTTGTGGTGCCCAAACTGATGAACAACGCGGCAGCTGCACATCTGTCTATGCAGTACAATTTAAAGGGCCCGTCCTTTACGGTCGCCACGGCTTGTGCCTCCTCAAATCACGCGATGGGGTTGGCGTTTCAGTTCGTGCGGTCGGGTATGACCAAGGCGATGGTCACTGGCGGCTCCGAATCCATGCTGTGCTTTGGCGGTGTGAAGGCGTGGGAGGGCTTGCGGGTCATGTCCAAAGACGCCTGCCGCCCGTTCTCGGCCAATCGCAACGGGATGGTGCAGGGCGAGGGGGCGGCGATCTTTGTCTTCGAGGAATACGAGCACGCCAAGGCCCGTGGCGCCGACATATTGGCCGAAGTCATCGGGTTTGCGATGTCATCGGATGCGGCCGATATCGTGATGCCGTCCAAGCAAGGGGCGGCGCGGGCGATCTCGGGCGCGTTGACTGACGCAGGGCTTAACCCGTCCGACGTGGCCTATATCAACGCCCATGGCACGGGGACCGCGGCCAATGACAAAACCGAATGTGCCGCTGTGGCGGATGTGTTTGGTGCGCATGCGGATCGCTTGATGATGTCGTCCACCAAGTCGATGCATGGCCATGTGATCGGGGGAACAGGGGCGATCGAGCTGCTGGCCTGCATCATGGCGCTGCGTGAAGACGTCGTTGCCCCGACAATAAATTATGAAGAACCCGATCCGGAATGCGCCCTTGATGTCGTCCCGAACGAGGCGCGCGATGCGAAGGTCGATGTTGCCTTGTCCAACGCGTTTGCCTTTGGCGGCATGAATGCGGTTCTGGCGCTGCGAAAACCTAACTGAGCGGACGCGCAGCTTGCGCGCCGCGTTCGCGATACGGTGTCGTGTCATAATGCGCGCGATAGCATTTCGAGAAATGCGATGGTGACGCAAACCCGCAGGCCAGCGCCACATTGATCACGCTCATATCGGTCTGCATCAACAGGTTCCGGGCCTTTTGCAGCCGGATTTCCATGTAATACCGCTTGGGAGACCGGTTCAGGTAGCGCCGGAACAGCCGTTCCAGTTGCCGTGTCGACATGCCGACCTCTTTGGCAAGAAGGGAGGGGCTGATCGGCTCTTCGACGTTGATTTCCATCATCTGGATAACGCGGCTCAATTTCGGATGACGCACACCGATCCGTGTGGGGATCGACAGCCGCTGCTGGTCTTGGTCGGTCCGGATTGAAGAATAAATCTGTTGGTCGGCCACCATGCTGGCAACGTCTTCCCCAAGGTCCGAGGCGATGATCTTCAACATCAAATCAATGGAGGACGTCCCGCCCGCAGTCGTCATCCGGTTGCCGTCCACAACGAACACGGATTTGGTCAGCTCCACATCTTCGAACTCTTCGGTAAAGCTGTCCTGATTTTCCCAATGAATCGTCGCGCGCTTGCCATCCAGCAGCCCTGCGCGGGCCAAGACATAAGACGCCGTACACAGGGCACCGATAACAACCCCGCGCCGTGCTTCACGACGAATCCAGTTCAACAGGCGTTTGGTCGTGGCATCTTGAACATGCGTACCACCGCACAAGATTAGGGTGTCGTCGCGCTGAACTTCGATAAGGTCCATGTCCAACTTGTAGCTGATACCGGACGAGCAGGAGATCGTATCCCCCCCTTCGCCCGCCAAGACCCATTCGTAACTGTCAGGTCTCATGCGGTTTGCAATGCGCAGGGCGTCCACGGCACCGGCAAAACTGAGCATCGTGAAGTTTTCCATCAGCACGAACACGTAGCGTCGCGGCTTTAGTCGTCCCGTCTGAGCCGTGCCCAATGTGTCAGTATGAGCCACGCAGCGGACCTCCCAATCCTGAGGCCTCTTTCTAGAGGCCAAAAAACGACCTTGGCATGTCGATTCCGAAACTCAAGCCTTAGCTGAGTTTTCGACATTGGCAAGCCCTTCGCTGTGCGGTTATACACAGGGCTCAATACTGGTAACGCTATCATAGATGGAGCATATGACCATGGCACAGGCTTGGACTAAGTCGGACTGGCGCAACAAACCACGCGTGCAGATGCCCGATTATTTGGACGCAGACGCCCTAGGGGCCGTCGAGGCCCAACTTGCCAAGTATCCGCCACTGGTCTTTGCAGGCGAGGCGCGGAAGCTTAAATCGTCGCTGGCCGCGGTCTCGCGTGGGGAAGCGTTCCTGCTTCAAGGCGGTGACTGCGCGGAGAGCTTTGCCGAGTTCTCTGCCGACACGATCCGCGACACCTTCAAGGTGATGCTGCAAATGGCGATGGTCCTGACCTATGGCGCCAAGGTGCCCGTGGTAAAAGTTGGCCGCATGGCGGGTCAATTCGCCAAGCCACGCTCGGCCCCGACGGAAGTGAAGGATGGCGTGGAGTTGCCCAGCTACCGTGGTGACATCATCAACGAGCTGGACTTCACACCCGAAGCCCGTATCCCGAATGCCAGCAAGATGCTGCAAGCCTACACACAGGCCGCCGCGTCCCTGAACCTGCTGCGTGCATTCTCGACAGGTGGGTACGCCGACGTGCATCAGGTCCATGCTTGGACATTGGGCTTCACCGAGGGTGAGAAGGCTGCCAAATACCGCGAGATGGCGAACAATATCTCCGCCGCGCTGGACTTCATGAAAGCCGCTGGTGTGACGCAGGAAACGGCCCACACCCTGCAATCGGTGGACTTCTACGTGTCCCACGAGGCGCTTTTGCTGGAGTATGAAGAAGCGCTGTGTCGGATCGATAGCACCTCCGGCCTTCCGGTTGCGGGCTCTGGTCACATGATCTGGATCGGTGACCGCACTCGTCAGCCTGACGGGGCGCATGTCGAATTTGCGCGCGGTGTTCAAAATCCGATCGGTCTGAAATGCGGCCCGACAACCACGCCAGAAGACCTCAAGGTTCTGATGAGCAAGCTGAACCCTGCAAACGAGGCGGGTCGTCTGACGCTGATCGCACGCTTTGGCGCGGGCAATGTTGGCGAACACCTGCCGCGCCTGATCAAAACCGTGAAGGAAGAGGGGGCAAACGTCGTTTGGACTTGTGACCCGATGCACGGCAACACAATCAAATCGTCGACCGGCTACAAAACGCGGCCATTCGAATCTGTGCTGCGCGAAGTACGCGAGTTCTTCGCAATCCACGCATCCGAAGGCACGATCCCGGGTGGTGTGCATTTCGAGATGACCGGCAAGGATGTAACGGAATGCACTGGCGGTGTCCGTGCAGTCACAGACGAGGACCTGTCGGATAGGTACCACACAGCTTGCGACCCGCGCCTGAACGCGTCCCAGTCTTTGGAACTTGCGTTCTTGGTGTCAGAGGAGCTGTCGTCCTTGCGTGAAGCAAGAGAACGCGCAGCGGGCTAACCGCCTTTTGCCAAAAGTCTAAAAAGCCGGGCCTCTGTGTCCGGCTTTTTTATGCGTCCGGATTATCTGTCACCACAAGCCGCAACTGCGGTCGGGGCTCTGCATCAAACGCTTCTTGCGTCTCGGCAAATCCGGCACGCAACGGTGCGGGCGTAACTGGCATCTCGTCAGCCTCGAACTCACGCGTTTGCGCGCCATTGATAAGGCTGGTGACACGAGTTTCCAACACTCGAAAGCGCCTTGGCGCAAGACCGACAACACCTTCAGTCGTGAAGCACCCAATCGCCCGGTCGACGGTGCCTCCATCGCTTTTCAGCGGCAGGATCAACAGACGCGCGCGCAGGCATGTCCCATTCGAATCCTCGGAGACCATTACGTATTCATGAATTTCAGGCTGGGTGAAAACCCGCTCCAACATCGCGGAAAAACGGGCACGGCTGGTTGGCGAAATAAACGAGCGCAGCGGCATGCCACGCACCTCCATCCCCATCAGGTCACAAAGATGCATCCCCGCAAGGCGGAACCGGATCGCGCCAGGCTGAAGGCGCTCCAGAATGAAGCCGTATTCCAAAGCGCCCGTGATTTCGCGCGGGTCAATCTCGGACCTCAGGGGAACCAATCGCCCTCCACGCAGGCTTTCCCAGTAGCCGCGCATCTCGCCGATTGCGGATATGTCGCGCTTGGCTTGATGCTGCCAAAGCGAAACGATCTCGGCGCTTGGCGATGTGGTGTTTTGGTGTTGCGTCATCTGTCTACCCCAGCAGCGGTCTGCGACATGGCCCCCCGGCCACATGGCACACCTGTACCTTTCAATCTCGTCGGTTGTTGTTGACCTCGTGGCTTGCTACCCCGAAGTTGCTAATCATTACCGTTGTCTTAATATGGCACATAGGTTGCCCTAAGTGGGTTTCTAAAGTGTTAATAGGTTAACCCGCTATGATCCGATCCATGACCGCCTTCGCCTCTGAAACCGGCCAAGCGTCCCAAACATCTTGGGTGCTGGAGATGAGGGGCGTGAACGCCAAGGGGCTTGATATTCGTCTGCGCCTTCCCGAACGACTGATGCCGCAAGAGCAAGCGATCCGCGCGAAACTTACCAAGGCGTTTTCCCGTGGCAATATCAGCATGACCCTGCGCCTTGATGAGGATGCCTCCGCCAGTCCGGTGCATCTGGATGAACATGTGCTGGAAAGCTACATCCTGTCCGCGATCCGCGTGCGGTCCATGGCAAAGAACAAAGGGTTGAAGCTGACGGAAGCAAGCGCGCCTGACTATCTTGGGTTGCGCGGCGTTATGCGTACCGACATGGACAACGGCCCGCTGCCAGAGACCGAGATCATGCAAAGTCTGGATGCGGCAATCGCAGGGTTCTCGGCGATGCGGGCGTCCGAAGGAGCAGCGCTCGATGGGGTGTTGCGCCAGCAACTGGCACAGATCGCAGCGCTAACATCCGAGGCCGCACAGCGCGCGGAGGCCCGCAAAGATCAGGTTGCGGCGACCCTTAAAACGAACCTGGCGCGGATCATGGGTAATGTGGACGGTGCCGACCCGGACCGCATTGCGCAGGAACTGGCGCTGCTGGCCGTGAAAGCGGACGTCTCGGAGGAGATCGACCGTTTGACCGCACATGTGGCTGCGGCGGAGGCTTTGCTGGGCAGTGACGGCCCCGTCGGACGAAAGCTTGACTTCCTGATGCAGGAATTCAACCGCGAGGCGAATACCTTGTGCTCTAAGTCAGGCTCGCCAGAGCTGACGCGGGTGGGCCTTGACCTTAAAGCCCTGATCGACCAGATGCGTGAACAAGTTCAAAACGTGGAGTAGCCATGACAGCCCGGCGCGGAATTCTGATCATCCTTTCGTCGCCCTCTGGGGCAGGGAAGTCCACACTGGCTGGGCGCTTGATGAAGTGGGATGACAGCCTGTCGTTTTCGGTCTCTGCAACCACCCGTGCCCCGCGCGATGGCGAACAGGACGGTCGCGAATATTTCTTCCGCTCCCATGACGAGTTCCGTCAGATGGTTGATGATGGCGAAATGCTGGAGCACGCCGAAGTGTTCGACAACCTCTACGGCTCCCCGAAAGGACCGGTCGAGGCCGCAATCAGCGACGGGCGGGACGTCATCTTCGACATCGACTGGCAAGGCGGGCAACAGGTGCGTAACTCGGGGTTGGCCGAGGATGTGGTCTCGATCTTCATCCTGCCGCCGTCCATAGTGGAGCTTGAAAAGCGGCTGCGCTCCCGCGCGCAGGACAGCGACGAGGTGATCGCGGCCCGTATGAAAAAAAGCCGCGACGAGATCAGCCATTGGGCTGAATACGACTACTGCCTGATCAATCATGATATCGACGAAGCTGAACAAGAGCTTAAGGCGATCCTGACCGCCGAACGCCTGAAGCGGTCGCGCCAGCCGGGATTGATGACTTTGGTGCGCAAGCTGAACGATGAATACGAGGCCCGACAATGACCCTCTACATTCTAGACGGTGTTTCACCGCAACTGCCAGAGGGCGATGACTTCTGGATCGCGCCGGACGCGAACCTAATCGGGGATATCCTGATCGAGGAGGCAGCGTCCGTCTGGTTCGGTTCAACCCTGCGGGGTGACAACGAGCGGATCACGGTCGGGCGCGGGTCCAACATTCAGGAAAACTGCGTGTTGCACACCGATATGGGATACCCGCTGGTGATTGGCGCAAACTGCACTATTGGTCACAAGGCCATGTTGCACGGCTGCGTGATCGGCGAGGGGTCTTTGATCGGCATGGGGGCCACGGTGCTGAACGGCGCGAAGATCGGCAAAGGCTGTCTGATTGGGGCGGGTGCCTTGATCACCGAAGGCAAAGTCATCCCTGACGGATCTTTGGTGATGGGCGCACCGGGTAAGGTCGTGCGGGAACTTGATGATCAGGCCCAGAAAGGGCTGATCAACTCGGCCTTGGGCTATCAGGCAAACATGCGGCGGTTTGGCGATGGTTTGAAAGCGCTCTAAAACTCGTATCGCAACGAGACTGCACTGTCGGAATGTCCAGCCAGCGCAGTTTTTCCAAGATGGGCCAATGCGTCTCGAAGCAAGATGAATTGCACTTGCGAAGGTTGAAGCTCTGATGCGTCGGGTGCTGGATTGATCAACAAATTCCACGTCGCGGGATCAAAGCGGATTTTGCTGCCATAGGCCTGCATTTGCCATTGGCCGCGATCACAACGCAGAACGATTTTCCCACCTGCCGGAAGCGTCACTTCCAGACACAACACGGCCAGCAGCGCGATTTTGGCTTCCATGCGGCTGACATCCGATGTTGGCTCCCAGATGACTTGAATGCGTCCGGTGCCGTAACAATCGCTTAGCAATTTGACGATGTCACCGCGCGCCATGCGCTGCCCACCGCTCGCAACCCCGAATGCCAGCCGAAACAAGCGAACGCGGGCATTGGCATTTGCGATGCTCTCCTCGATCAGGCTAAGCTCCGGAGACGGAGGCAAACCGGACATCATGAGCAGTTCCATGCCATTGCTGATTGCGCCGATCGGGCTAATGAGGTCATGACAGATGCGGGAGGCCAGAAGAGATGCGGTGTCCCGAAGGCCTTCTGGCTGCGAAACTTGATCAACGACGTGGGGGTGAGCTTTGTCGGACAATATGAACTCCTTGTTGGAACCCGGAATGCTGGTGCGCAATCCGGCCGAGCCTGATTGGGGCCTTGGACAAGTTCAATCTAACATAAACGGTAAACTTACGGTTAATTTTGAGAATATGGGCAAGATGACATTAGAGAGTGCCAATATTGCACTAACCCTCCAATTCAACAGTTAATGCATTGCCCTTGCAGCATTGCTTTGGGGGGCGGGGGCGCATATTTGCTAGAAGCACCTGAAACCAAGCAGTCTGGCATATGACCCAAGCAGCCCCGCAGTTTGAAACCCGTCTAGCCAAAGACGAAGCCGACCTGCGGGCGTCGCAACATTTGCGGTACCAGGTTTTTGTCGAGGAACTCGGCGGCGATGGCGAGCATGTCGACCACGAAGCCCAGCTGGAACGGGACGCTTTCGATCCTCATTTCGACCATTTGATCCTGCTGGATCATGCCCGCGGCGTCAGTGCCGGGCAGGTGGTGGGCGTTTACCGGTTGCTTAGATCTGACGCGCTGCCAGAAGGCCGCTCGTTTTACAGCGAGGGCGAGTACGATCTTGGCCCCCTGAAGGCCACCGGACGCAGGCTGCTGGAGCTTGGGCGCTCCTGCGTGCATTCCGATTACCGTGGCGGAGCCGCGATGTTCCACCTGTGGCAAGGGCTTGCCCAGTATATCGACACGCACGGGATCGAGGTGCTTTTCGGTGTGGCATCTTACCATGGAACGGATGTCGAGGCGGTCGCGCAATCCATGTCCCACCTGCATCACACGCATCTGGCCCCGCCGGACCTGCGTCCACGCGCATTGGTTCATCAACGCATGGACCTCGTCGCGCCGGACGATATCGACCGCCCGAAGGCGATGAGGGATACGCCGGCGTTGATCAAAGCCTATCTGCGACTTGGGGGTATGGTGGGCGACGGTGCGTTTATTGATCATGAATTCAACACGATAGATGTCTGTTTGGTGATGGACACGGCGCGCATGTCGCAAAAGCACCGAGATATCTATTCGCGTGATCGCGACAGCAAAGGTGCTTTATGAGCACGTGGGACAGCGGCGAAGCACCGCCAAACCTGCGGATAGGTTTTTTTGCGTGGATTCGGGTGATCTTGCGCGGCGTACCGCTTGCACTGCTGGTGTTTGGCGGCCTTGCGATCTTGCTTCTTGTGCGGCTGATCGAGCGTCCCATCCATGGATACCACCGCCCTTGGACACCGCATATCACCCGGATCGTCTGCCGGACGTCTTTTTTCCTGCTGGGCATCAAGTTTCGCTCCGAAGGTCAGCCGATGGCAGAGCGCGGCGCGGTCGTGTCCAACCATTGCAGCTGGCTCGACATCTTCTCGCTGAACGCGCGAAAGCGTGTCTATTTCGTCTCCAAGTCCGAGGTGGCTCGCTGGCCCGGTATCGGCTGGCTGGCACGCTCAACGGGCACCGTGTTTATCGACCGCGACCCGCGACAGGCGCATGCTCAAAAGGAACTGTTCGAGAAACGGCTGTTGGCAGGACACAAGCTGTTGTTCTTTCCGGAAGGCACAAGCTCGGATGGAATTAGAATATTAACATTTAAATCAACGCTCTTCGCGGCGTTCTTCACGCCAGAACTGCGCGATGTTTTATATGTACAACCCGTCACGCTGTCTTATCAGGCGCCGAACGGTGCCGATCCACGGCTATACGGTTGGTGGGGCGATATGGAGTTCGCACCGCATCTTTTGCAAACGCTGGCGGCATCTCCTCAGGGACAGATTATGGTCACCTATCATGGCCCGCTTAAGGTCTCCGAGTTCGACAGCCGGAAAGACCTTGCAGCCGCGTGTGAGAAAATCGTCCGGTCTGGGCTGAAACTTAACCCAGAGGCGCAAGCAAAGCTTTCAACGCAGCGCTAGGATTGTCTTCCCGCCAAATCTCTTCGCCTATGGCAAAGAAATCGGTGTAGGGGGCCAGCCGCTCGACAGCCGCGATGTTGACCGCACCTTCGGCCACGATGGGCAGTTCGATCATTTGCGACCACCATTCAAACGCCTCGGTCTCGGCAATCTGGCCGTCGCCCAAGACAGTTTCCCCAATCGGGCCAAGAGACACATAATCAGCACCGCTTTCGCCGGCGCTCATGCCTTCGTGGCGCGATGGCCCACAGAACGCACCGATCACCGCGTCTGGTCCGATTTCCTTGCGCACGTAGCGCACCGAGCGCGCGCCATCCAGCAGGTGAACCCCGTCAAGACCCAGCCGCTCGACCAGCAGGAAATGGCTGTCGATCACCAAGGGAATGTCACGGGCATGGGCTTGTTCGCGGATCAGATCAGCGGCGCGCGCGATCTTGTCTTCGTCCTTGGTGGCAAGGCTTAGACGTAGGCACGCGGTCTCGCAAGAATCCAGCACTCGCGACAGGGTGTCCGGAAAGCTCGACAGCTCGAATTCGGGCGGGGTGATCAGGTAAACCTGTGGGGTTTCCGGGCCCTCTTGGGCAGTTTGGTTCTGGGCCATGGTCGTCTCCGCCGTTGTTTGGCCCGTCATAGCGGGGGCTGCGGGCGCTCACAAGGGTGTTGCGGGGCAGCGCGTGCAGCCCTAAACCCTGCCTCACCTATTGATAGAGGCCACATGTCCGGTACCGACCACCAATGCCAAGCCCCGTGGGGCGGCGCGCAACCGACCGTTGTGCTGATCGCGCCGCAAATGGGCGAGAATATCGGCTCCGCCGCGCGGGCGATGTGGAACTTCGAGTTGCAACGGATGCGGCTGGTCACCCCGCGCGATGGCTGGCCGAACCCTGCCGCCGTCGCCACGGCTTCGGGTGCGTCGCGGGTTCTGGAACATGTGCGTGTTTTCGACAGCACAGCGGATGCATTGGCCGACATGGACTATGTTTTTGCCACCACCGCACGGTCCCGCGACCTGACCAAACCGGTGATGACGCCAGAACGCGCGATGGAGCATGCACGGGCGATGACATCAGCGGGAAAGCAAGTGGGCATCATGTTCGGGCCAGAACGGGCAGGTTTGGAAAACGTCGACATCGCGCAGGCCAACGCGCTGATCTCGGTTCCGGTAAACCCCGGTTTTGCGTCGCTGAACCTTGCGCAATGCGTTTTGCTGGTCGCCTATGAATGGCGCCGCCAATCGGGCAAGGACGCGCCGGAGGTGGTGGAGATGGCCGGAACGGAATTCGCCACACAAGTTGAGGTCGAGAAGCTCTACGAGCACTTCGTTCAACGGCTCGACACGGCGAAATTCTTCTACCCTGATCACAAAGCGGATTCCATGCGGCTCAATCTGCGCAACATGTTGTCACGTCTGCCGATGACGCAGGCCGACATCCAAACTTTCCACGGAATGCTGCGACAGTTTGTGCGGTGGAAAGAACGCGGCGATTGACTTGTCGGGCTGGGCCTTGCGGCCTAGGTTGATGACGAACTAACGAGGCACGACATGGCAGGCAAACGCAGCATTTTCGAAGAGGTCGAAACGGCCGAAAAACCCACAGCGCAACCGGGTGCGATTGACCGTGCGGCCAGCCGTGGAAACCGACGCGGGATACGCGCGTGGCTGATGGTGCTGTTCGCGATGGTTGTGGTGATGATCGTCGTCGGCGGGCTGACCCGCCTGACCGATAGCGGCTTGTCCATCACCGAGTGGAAACCCGTGACGGGTGCCATGCCGCCGATGTCGGAAGCCGCATGGGAGGCGGAGCTGGAGAAGTACCGCGCGATCCCGGAATACCAGTTGCAAAACAAAGGCATGAGCCTGTCGGAATTCAAAACCATCTACTGGTGGGAATGGGGCCATCGCCAGCTTGGGCGGGTGATCGGGTTGGTCTGGGCCATGGGCTTCTTCTGGTTCCTGGTGCGCAAACAGATCCCCACAGGTTGGACGGGCCGTTTGGTCGGGATCGGGGCGCTTGGTGGGCTTCAGGGCGCAATCGGCTGGTGGATGGTGTCCTCTGGCCTGACGGGCGAGATGCTGGATGTCGCGTCCTACCGGCTTGCCACGCATCTGGGATTGGCCTTTGTCATCCTTGGTCTGATCGCGTGGTATGTTTTCATGCTCGGGCGCACGGATGCCGAGCTGATGCAGGCCCGCCGGTCGGGGTCCCCCACACTGACAAAACTCACCAGCTGGCTTATTCCGGTTGCCTATTTGCAGATCATCGTCGGGGCGTTGGTCGCGGGTATCGACGCGGGGCGCACCTATACCGACTGGCCTTTGATGGCCGGAGACGTCTTTCCGACCCTGGCGTTCGAATACAGCCCTGTGTGGCGGAACTTCTTCGAGAGCGAGGCGCTGGTTCAATTTAACCACCGCACGCTGGGTTACATCCTGTTCCTGTTCAGCATGTTCATCTGGTGGCGTTCGCGCAGCGCGGCCAACCGCGCGGTGAAACAGGCTTTTGACTGGGTTGCCGTGATGATGTTCGGCCAGCTGGTTCTGGGCATCGGGACGGTTCTGTATGCGGCCCCCTGGCATCTGGCGATCATTCACCAACTTGGTGCGGTGGTCCTGATTTGCCTGATCCTGCGGGCTCGGTTCTTGAGCATTTATCCCACCGCCCAATCTGTAAGGACTTAACTCCATGTCAGCATATGAAGACCTGATGGCCCATGACCGAACGACGCAAGCCCTCGCCTCGGTCGCGGGCCGCACGGGCTGGGATCAGGAAACGGTGATGCCTGCGGGTGCCGCTGAGTTGCGTTCCGAGGAAATGGCCGCGTTAGAGGCTGTCCTGCACGCGCGGCGCACGGATGGGCGGATCGGGGATTGGCTGTCGAAGGCTGAAGCGCCAGACGAGACCGGTGCGGCGACCCTGCGGGAGTTGAAGCGCTCCTACATGCGCAACACCAAGGTGCCGGAGAAGCTTGCCACCGACATCGCGCGACACACCTCTGCGGGGCAGGGGATTTGGGCCAAGGCGCGGGCCGAGGACGATTTTGAAAGCTTCGCGCCAACACTTAGCCGGATGATTGATTTGAAGCGCGAAGAGGCAGCCTGCCTTGCAGGCGGTGGCGATCTCTATGACGCATTGCTGGACGATTACGAGCCCGGCATGACTGGCGCAGAACTGCAGGGCCTGTTTGATCGTATGCGCCCGCGGCTGGTCGATCTGCGCGCCCGTGTTCTTGCGGCGAAGGCGCCTGCACCACTGGAGCATACATTTGACGAGGCGGGGCAGATGGCCTTGTCCGCCAAGCTGGCGGAGACCTTCGGATATGATCTGTCACGTGGGCGGATCGACAAAGCGGTGCACCCGTTCTCCAGTGGTTCCGGCACTGATGTGCGGATCACCACCCGCACCAGTCCGCGCGACCCGTTCAACTGCTTTTACTCCACGATTCACGAGGTGGGCCACGCCTGTTATGAGCAAGGGGTGCGGGCCGATTATGCGCTGACGCCGCTTGGGGCTGGTGTTTCGATGGGCGTGCACGAAAGCCAGTCGCGGATATACGAGAACCAGCTTGGCCGCTCGCGCGCGTTCACAGGATGGCTCTACGGCCAGATGCGGGACCAGTTCGGCGACTTCGGGGTCGCGGATGAGGAGGCGTTTTATGCCGTCGTGAACCGTGTGGGGTCTGGCTACATCCGGACCGAGGCCGACGAGGTGCATTATAACCTGCACGTCATGTTGCGCTTTGATCTGGAGCGGCAGCTGATTTCCGGCGCATTGGACGTCGCGGATTTGGAAGATGCGTGGAATGCGCGGTTTGAAGCTGATTTCGGCGTTTCCGTCGACAAGCCGTCAAACGGTGTTCTGCAAGATGTGCATTGGTCGTTTGGCCTTTTCGGCTATTTTCCGACTTACAGCTTGGGCAATGTCTATGCGGGGTGCCTGTATGCGTCTTTGCGCGGGGCGGTTCCATCGCTGGATCAGGACCTGTCTCGTGGGGATACATCTGCGGCAACGGCGTGGTTGAAAGATTGCTTGCAACAATATGGCGGACTGCGCGCACCGCGGGACACCATCGAATATGCTTGTGGGTTTGTGCCGACAGAGGAGCCGTTGCTGGCGTATCTCGAAGACAAATTCGGCACGCTTTACGGCGTCTGAGGGAGCCTCCGGCGGAGGTATTTTTGAAGCAATGATAGGGGATGCCGCGCCCGATTGGAGGCGCGGTATTTGTTTATTCGGCGGCGATTTTGATGACGGGCTCCATGCGGGCCAAGATGTCATCCGCGAGGTGGCATTTGACTTGATGGCCTTCCGCCAAGGTCCGCACGGGCGGCACGTCTTTCTCGCATAGCCCGCCCGGCACCTGATCCTTCCAGCGACAGCGCGTCTGGAACGGACATCCGGGGGGCGGGTTCATGGCCGAGGGAATGTCGCCTTCCAGTACGATATGCTGTTTCTCGACAGAGGTATCCGCGATGGGCACAGCCGAGAGCAGCGCTTCGGTATAGGGGTGATAAGGCGGCTGGAAGACCTGATCTGTCGTGCCCAATTCGACCACATGGCCAAGATACATGACCATAACGCGGTCGGCGAGATAGCGGACGATGCTCAGGTCGTGAGAGATAAAGAGCAGCGTCGTTTTGTTCTCGCGCTGGATTTCCATCAGCAGATCGGTGACCGCCGCCTGAACCGACACGTCGAGCGCGGAGACGGGTTCATCTGCCACCACAATCTTGGCGTCACCGGCAAAGGCGCGGGCGATGCCGACGCGTTGTTTTTGACCACCGGACAGTTGTCGCGGCATGCGGGTGGCAAACTCGCGGGGCAGTTTTACGAGGTCCAGCAATTCGAGCATCCGTGTCTCGCGGGCCGCCTCGGTGTCGCCGATGCCAAAAATCTCCAGCGCCCGAATGATCTGACGCCCAACGGTCATTGATGGGTTCAGCGTATCGAACGGATTTTGGAACACCATCTGCACGTTGGAGATTGTTTTGGTGTCGCGATCTTCAATCGAGACGTCCTGAATCTCTTTGCCATGGAGCAGGATCTTGCCTTCGGTGGCGGTCTCCAGCCCCATCAGAACTTTGGCGAAGGTGGACTTGCCGCAACCGGATTCCCCAACGATTGCAAGGGTTTCAGACTCGCGTGCCTCGAAGCTGAGGGTTTCGTTGGCCTTCACCACTTTCTTGTTCGCCCCGCCGAACAGGGCTGAGGCGGCGACCTCGTAATACTTCTTGAGGTTGTCCATCTTCAGAACGACTTCGCCAGGTTCGGGCTTTTCGGTTTGCGCCCCGATCTCGATCGGTGCGTTCCAGTCGATTTCTTCGATGCGCAGGCAGCGGGAGCCGTGGCGGTCGTTGCCTTTGATCTTCTGCATCCGAATGTCGCCCTGGTCGCAGAGACCCTCGCGGAAGTAGTCGCAGCGCGGGCCGAAATTGCAGCCCTGAGGACGCTCGTGGGGCAGGGGGAAGTTGCCGGGGATGGCGACGAGCGGGCGCGAGTTCTTGTCGGCCCCGGGCAGCGGGATCGAGCGGAACAGCGCCTGCGTGTAGGGGTGCTGCATGTCGTCGAACACATCTTCGATGGAGCCGGTCTCGACCGCCTCGCCGGAATACATCACGCAGATGCGGTCGCAGGTTTCCAGCACCAGCCCGAGGTTGTGCGAGATGAACAGCATGGACGTGCCGTATTTCTTGCCAAGGTCTTTGACCAGTTCGACCACGGCGGCCTCCACGGTCACGTCCAGCGCGGTTGTTGGCTCGTCGAGGATCAACAAGGAAGGCTTTGACATCAAGGCCATAGCGATCACGATGCGTTGTTGCTGGCCACCGGATAGCTGGTGCGGGAAGGAGTTGAGAATGCGCTTGGGGTCGGGCAGTTTTACGTCGGTGACCACTTCCAAAGCGCGCTCGTAGGCTTCCTTTTCGGAGGTGCCGAAATGGATCATCGGCACTTCCATGAGCTGCTTGCCGATGCGCATGGCGGGGTTCAAAGACGCCATAGGCTCTTGATAGATCATGGCAATTTCGGAGCCGCGGATGTTGCGCAATTCCTCCGGACTCATCTGGCCAAGGTCCTGCCCCTTGAACTTGATGGAGCCGCCGACCACGCGGCCGTTGACGCCCAGATCTTGCATGACGCCAAGGGCCACTGTGGACTTGCCGCAACCGGACTCGCCGACAAGGCCCATGGCCTCGCCGGGTTGCACGATGCAGGAGAAATCCATCACGGCTGGGATCTCGCGAAGGCGGGTGAAGAAGGAAATCGACAATTGGTCGATCTCTAGAATCGGGCCGGAATAGGTCTCTGCGTCAGCCATTTTTGCGGCCTCCCTGAGTTGGTTTTTTCGGCTCTGAAGGCCGGTCGGCAAAGCGTCGGCAAAGTGTCGGCTTTTTGTCGGGCATGATATCAGTCCTTCAGGGATTCTTCGCGCAGCCCGTCGGCCAGCAGGTTCAACCCCAGAACGAGGCTCATCAAGGCGATGGCAGGCACGATCGCGGGATGCGGATAGATGCTAAGCAAGCGTCGGCCTGCGTTGATCGTCGTGCCCCAGTCGGGGCTTTCCGACGACAGCCCGAGGCCAAAGAAGCCCAAGGTACCCAGCAGGATGATGGTGTAGCCGATGCGCAGACAGAAATCGACGATCAGCGGGCCGCGTGCGTTGGGCAGGATTTCCCACAGCATAATGTACCACGGGCCTTCACCACGGGTTTGCCCCGCCGCCACGTAGTCGCGGGTTTTGATGTCGAGCACGAGGCCGCGCACAATCCGGAACACAGTGGGGGAGTTCACGAAGACCACCGAGACGAACACGATCAGCACGCCGCCATCAATGGAGATCAGCCCGAACGGGTCTGCATCCCACGCCATGCCCAGATAGATGTATCCACCGATCAGGATGGTCAGCCCGACATAGAGGTTCCGTTTGGGGGGCTGGGTGAAGTAGCGCGAGTCGAACAGCACCACGAGGAACACCAGCGGGAACAAGAACAGGATCGAGGCGAGGATGGTTGGCACGCGCCAGATATACTCCGTTCCGGGGATCGCGATGCCGGCGGCACGGATTTCCGGTGTGACCAGCAAGAAGAACAGCAAGATCACAGGGAAGGCCAAAACCAGGTTCGCCATGAAGCTGATGATGGTGTCGAGCTTGCCGCCGAAATAGCCCGCAGGAAGCCCCAGCGTAATGCCGACCATGAAGGCGAACAATGTGGCTGCCGGTGCGATGACCAACACCACCTGAGAGCCTTTGACCATACGCGAGAACACGTCACGCGCGAGGTTGTCGCCGCCAAGCAGGTAATGGGTGTAGTCGCCGTCTTCCGCGCCACTCAAAGGCGTGCCGGGGAGCTTGTTCTTCATGCCAGAGACCTGACCCAGCGGATCATGGGTGATGATCAGGTCCATCGCGACGAAGATCGCGGTGAAGACCCAGAACATCACAATGGCGAAGCCGAACATGCCGATTGGGCTGTCGAAGAGTTTGCCATAGAGGCCCAGCTTGCGCTTGTAGGTGATCGACAGGAAGAAGGTCACCGCAAGTGCGATCCAGACGGGCAGGAAACGCACGCCCAGCTCGCCAAGGATACCAGCGGTTCCATAGGGCGTGACGATACCTGCGAGCAGGTAGATCATACCGAGCCCCAATGTCGCGACGGCAGTCGGTAGGATGAACCGCGCCAAGGATTCAGAATGCGGCGCACTCATCGTAACCGCACCAGAGGTGGTGGTGCTGAACGCGGCTTGTACGTTCTCGTAAGCGCTTACCAGCAAGTAGCCGGCCACGGTGAGGATTAGTCCCAACACAGCAAGTGCGAAGAGAGGGTTCAAAAGGGTGCCTAGCGCACCAGTCCAAGTGAGCGGCTCCATTATGAAATCCTAATGCGTGGGTTGAGGAACACGTAGCCGACATCCGAAATCAGCTGCGTTACGAGAACGACGATCACCGCGACGACGGAGCCGCCAAGCAGAAGGTCGATATCGTTGTTCGAGGCGGCCTGAACGAGCATCCAGCCGAAGCCTTTGTAGTTGAACAAGGTCTCGGTGATGACGACGCCGGTCAGCAGATACGGGAATTGCAGCATGATGACGGTAAACGGCGCGATCAAGGCGTTCCGCAAGGCGTGCTTGACGACGATGTTGCCGAAGCTGACACCTTTTAGCCGCGCGGTGCGGACATATTGCGCGGTCATGACCTCGGCCATGGAGGCGCGGGTCATGCGGGCGACATAACCGACCCCGTAGAGCGCGATCGTCGCGACAGGCAGGGTGATGTTGGCCCATGTGAAGTCCTCCATCGCGGAGGTGGCGGAGCCCTTGAACCATTTCAGGCCGAAGGCGGAAGAGGCGAACACGGCGATGAAGATCACACCGGAGACATATTCGGGCGTCGCAGACGAGGCGATGGAGAAGGTGGACAATGTTCGATCCATCCGGCTGCCTTCGCGCATCCCTGCAAGGACGCCGATAATCAGGGCTGCGGGGATCATCACGGCGAAGGCCAGCAGGGCGAGCCATCCGGTCAGCCCCAAGCGTTTCGCGATAATCGAACCTGCGTCATCCTTGAAGACCGACGAATAGCCCCATTCACCCTGCAACACACCGCAATAGCGCGGTGCTGTCTCGGCGGTGTTGACGCCTTCGCGGATGCACTTGCCGGTGGTCACGCCCTCATCGTTGGTGGTGACATGGTTCGGCAACACACCCAGCCAGCGCCCGTATTTGACGGGCAGGGGGGCCATGTAGCCCTCGCGGGTCAGGTAGCTGACCACGGCCTCGTCGGACATGCGGAAGTTGCCTTGGGTTTTGGCGAGCTTTTCAAGGTTGGGGTAAAGATTCGTCATGAAGAACACGATGAAGGTCAGGCAAAAAGCCGTCAGCAGCATCACGCCTACACGTCGTAGGATGAACATTCCCATGTGATTGGGGTCCCTGTCTGTTTGGCCGCGACATGTGCGCCCTTATGGGCGTCTGGAGCCAAGGCAGTCCTGGCAGCGCGGTTATTGAGGAAGAAAGGGCCGCACCCGAAGATGCGGCCCTGACCTGAATTGATTTACGCAGCGAAGCCGTATTTGTAGATTTGCGGCAGGTAAGCGATGTGCTGGTCCCCGCCGACAATACCCGGCTTGGCGTGGCGATAGAGCGACCGCCAGTAGGGCTGGATGGTCACGCCTTCGTCGCGCATGATCGTTTGCAGTTTCACCATTACCTCACGACGCTTGTCATCGTTGGCAATCGAGTTGGCTTCGGCCAAGGCTGCATCGAACTCGGCGTTCGAGAACGCAGCTTCGTTCCATGCTTCGCCGGAGCGGTAAGCAAGACCGAGGATCTGGACGCCAAGCGGGCGGTGGTTCCAGTTGGTCGACGAGAAGCCGTATTTGGTCCAGTCGTTCCAGAACGTGGTGCCCGGAATGATCGTCCGCTTGATGTTGAAGCCCGCATCACGCAGCTGAGCGCCAACGGCGTCAGTTGTGTTCTTGCGCCAGTCATCGTCGATGGAGATCAGCTCGAACTCGTAATCGGCCATGCCGGCCTCTTCGAGCAGCGCCTTGGCGGCGGCTGGATCATACTCCATGCCAGGAACATCTGCATATTCCGGGTGCATCGGGCCAACATGCGTGTTGTCCGCGACAATGCCTTGACCCGCATAGCCCAGTTCAAGGCAAACACCGCGATCAACGGCCTTGGCGATGGCCTGACGGACGCGAACGTCTGCGTAAGGCTTTACACCGTTGGCGTCTTCAGCCTGCTGGTTGGGACGGATAACGATGGTCGCGGCAGAGGCCACTTCCGACTTTTCCCAGCCCAGACCGTCCATGACGTCCACGAATTCGCCAACAGTTTCGTAGAACATGTCGACTTCTTCGGCTTCAGCCGCTGCAACCCAAGCTGCAGGGTCAGTGCCGTAGTCGATATATTCGATGCGATCGAGATACGCGCCTTTGCCAGCGGAATAGCCCCACCAGTCGAAGCCTTCGTTGCGTACGATGACACCTTTAACACCGACCTCCAGAGATTCTGGCTTGTAAGGGCCGGTGCCGATCGGGTTGGCCAGCATATCTTCCGGCGTTCCCGTGGCGGAGCTGTGATAGACCGCGGCAGGGTAGTCGGACATGCCTGCGATCAATGTGATGTCAGGTGCTGGCAGGTTGAGTTTGACCGTGTGGCTGTCGACAACCGTGATGCTTCCATCAACAGCTTTGTTGGTATTGGCGTCGATCATAACCGAGAAACGACCCGCCATCGAGTTGCCTTCGACGTCTTTATCACACCATGCAGCAATCATGCGCGCCACATCGTCCGCGTTGAAGTCGTCACCGTTGTTCCACTTGACGCCCTTGCGAACATTCAATGTGTACTCGGTCGCGTCGTCGTTGATTTCCCACGACTCCAGCAGCATCGGCTCGAAAGAGCCATCGGAGTTGTACTCAACCATATATTCCAGCCACCCGGCGGTGAAATATGCGATCTGCGTCCAGTCAAATGTGCGCGGATCTTTCAGCGCACGGACTTCCATTTGCATGCGCAGAGTGCCGCCTTGCTGGGCGTGCGCCGCAGCTTTCGCAGGTGTGGCACCGATCATGCCATATGCGGCTGTCGCGGTGACACCCAGCATGGTTGCGCGTGTCATGAACTCGCGGCGGTCCATCTGGCCTGCCTTGTGTTCTTTTACATACATATCGACGGCGGGGTGAACCGGTCCGCCAGTAAAGGTTTGTTTTGTCATAATTGTCTCCCTGTAGACTATGTCGTTTTTTTGCAGCACGTTTGACCGAGCACGCCCGGTCCAGCTGGCTTATGGCTGATTGTCTTCGGCCTTTGCGTCTCCCCTTCGACGCTCCGGCTCGCATAGCGCACCAATTTTCAGGGCGCGTCAACGGTTGGAACCGTCAGACTGGGGTATAAAAGCGACATTCGCAATGTCAAAAAGCGACATTTATTGAAGCTGAATTCGGTGCGATCCGGCGAACGTATTGCAAAATCGCGATATGTCGGGAGGTTTACCTTGTCTTGCGAAACGCAGAAGGGCTTTTTCCCGTATGTGCCTGAAAGGCCCGCGTGAAGTAGGCGGGGCTGGAGAAACCGAGTTTCTCGGCGATGTCCTGCACAGGGCGGTCGGTGTGAAGCAAGGCCTCGCATGCGGCCTGAATCACCCGTTCTTGCAGCAGCGCGGAGGCCGGCTTGCCGACGGCATTTTGCGTCAAGCGTGTCAGATGGGTCGGGGTGACCTGCAAGTCGGCGGCGAATTCGCCCAGCGATTTGCCATCACGGTGGCCGATGCTGACCACATGGCTGAATTTTTGCAGCACGCGTTCCGATTTCCCAAGCTCGCCCTGAGGCTGTCCGGTCAACGCGCGGTCAATCCAGACGCCAAGCATCATCACATAGGCCATGACGGCGCGGCGTTGCCCCGGGCGCAATTCACCCAACTCGCGCGACAAGGCGTCGATGAGCCCCGTGATCTCGCTTTGCATCTGCACGCTCGAAGCTTTTAGCAGCGCGGGCTTGCGCGGAAGTCCGGAGGTATCGTCGCGCGGAAGCGAGACGACCATGCCTTGCGGACTTGCAAACATCTCGTAGCTGAACAGCGTATGGGGCGGGATAAAGATCGCGGTATTCGGCCCGATGCCACGCATCCGGCAATCCACCATGATGCGCCCCTGACCACGGGTGATCCAGAACAGGATCGGATGGTCCAACGATTGCGCCGCGTCAGTCCGCCATGCTTCAGACCGCTGGTGGGTCGCAAGGGTCTCTACTTGGGGTAGAATTTGACGGGTCATAAAATGTCCTGCGAATGCTGTCGTGCCGGAACGTCGAATATAGACAATCCGAGTAGTAGTTTGCCCGCCTCCAAGCTGTCAAATGTCGAATTAAGGCAATTCTGTGTCAGAAACGCATTTCATCGGCGGAAACCTGCGTCCAGTCTTTCATCCGGGCGCGGAACCAAGTTCGTTGACGCTTGGCATATTGACGCGAAGCGATAATCGCGCGGTCGCGGGCCTCTGACAGCGGAATTTCGCCATTTAGATGCGCCATAAGCTCAGGTCCGCCGATGGCCTTGGCGGAGGGGCGCTGGATGTCCCAATCAGATTGCAGCACCCGAACCTCGTCCAGCGCGCCCTTTTGCAGCATTTGGTCAAACCGGCGGATGATCCGGTCGTCGAGCCACGGGACGGGGGCATTCAGCACAATCGCGGTGCAATCTTCACGGCGCAGGATGGGCGGCGGCGTTTCGGACTGCCACGCGCTGATCGAGCGACCTGTGGCGTTCTGAACCTCCCACGCACGTTGCACACGCGCACGGTTCAGAACGTCGATGCGTCCGGTGGTCTCGGGGTCCAGATCCTGAAGCATATCTTCGCGGGTCAATTGCTCGGCCGCTGCGCGTATTTCAACAGGAATAGCGGGGATATCGGCCAAGCCTTGGGTGAGGGCTGTAAAGTTCAAACCGGTCCCCCCGACGATGATCGGACGGGACGGCTTGGCGAGTTCTGTCGTCACATCGCGGAGCCAATGTCCGGTCGAATAGGTCTCGCGGTAAGGCACGTGCCCGTAGAGCGTGTGGTCTGCCTGCGCCAATTCGCCTGCATCGGGGCGGGCCGACAAAAGCTGCCAGCAATCGAAGACCTGCAACGCATCGGCGTTGATGATCGTGCCGCCCAGCTTGGTTGCGATCTGCAAGGCCAGCGCGGACTTGCCGGAGGCAGTTGGTCCGGCGATCAAAACCGGCTGTTCGGCTCCGATATGTTCAAGCAAAGGCAACATCGCGCGGTGGGTTTCCAGTTATTAACAGTTTGTCGCGGGCGGTCGGCGCTTGGCCGTTGAAACTTGCCGCGTTTTCCGACACTTTGCCACCAATTTGCAACTGCTCAAATCGTACCCCCAGAAAGGCTGCCCGCCATGACCGATGCCTCCAAGACGACCTACAAACGCGTTATGTTGAAAATCTCCGGCGAGGCATTGATGGGGGATCAGGGATTCGGGCTGCATCCCCCAACGGTGGAACGGATCGCCCGCGAGGTGCAATCGGTCCACGAAATGGGCGTGGAAATCTGCATGGTCATTGGTGGCGGCAACATTTTCCGCGGGCTTCAGGGCTCCGCGCAGGGGATGGAGCGGACGACGGCGGATTATATGGGCATGCTGGCCACGGTGATGAATGCGCTGGCGATGCAGGGTGCGCTGGAAAGTCTAGGCATCCACACGCGGGTGATTTCGGCGATCACCATGAACGAGGTGGCCGAGCCCTATATCCGCCGCCGCGCCGTGCGGCACTTGGAGAAGAAGCGCGTGTGCATCTTTGCCGCCGGAACGGGGAACCCTTACTTTACCACCGACACCGCCGCGACGCTGCGCGCCAACGAGATGTCGTGCGAGGCGATCTTCAAGGGCACCAAGGTCGACGGCGTTTATGACAAAGACCCCGCCAAGCATGACGACGCGGTGCGCTATGACAAGGTCAGCTTTGATGACGTCCTGCAAAAGCGTCTTGGCGTGATGGACGCGTCCGCCATCGCACTGGCCCGCGACAACGACCTGCCGATCATCGTATTCTCGCTGGACGAGCCGGGTGGCTTCAAAGGCATTCTGGCGGGCGAGGGGACGTATACGATCGTCGCGGATTGACAGGTGATGGTCGGTCGGGACAGCATTGCGTTATTATTTCGCGAGATTTTCCGATGCCATGCTGACACTAACACCTGAGATGAAGAGTGCTTTGAATGACGAAGCACACAAAAAGAACGACCACCAATTCGCGCTTCGGCTCAAAGATTGGTCGCCATCGCGGTTTGAGGCAATTAGCGACACGCAGCTTTCCGAGCAGGTCGGTTACGCGCGCAGGATTGCCGCATCCTTTGGCGTGCAAGCACCCTTGATGCGCGCCCGCTGGGTTATGATACACACCTGCCTTGCCCCCGACTTCTGGCGCAACGAAGCCGTGTATTGAGACCCTGACCGCAAAAACCGGCTCTGCCGATATCCGGTTTGGTGACGTTTGCGCATGTATGAAACTGATGCTGACCGATGCCGGTCGCGGTGCTGAGGTTTGGTGGTAGGATGGCGGGACCTGCGGCAGCACGATGTATTGAAGTCCCGCTCCCCGGCGCGATCCTTGAGATTTGTGTAGGGCCGCCGCCGCCCGCGCCAGACCTTCCGCCTGTCGAGTTTCCCGAGATCGGGCCTGACTTGCCGCCAGTGGATTTGCCGGACGTGGATGCCGGACCCGATACGGGCGCTGATATCGAGGCTCAATCATCGGCCGACACCAGAACAGAAATTTGCACCGAGGGATGCGTCGACTGCATCGCCGCACAGGCAGGCACCATCTTTCAGCGCACGTACTCCACAACGCAGAGGACGCAAGTTCTTGGGTATAGGTACCAAAACCGGGTCATCCGTGCCAAAGGTGTAGGTCAGTTCTTCCCTCATGACCCGGCTACGGGGACTATTTTCGAATGGATATATGCTGGCGTGAAATTCGATGGGCTAGTGCCGCATATTTGCAGGCTTCTAGAAGCCAAATGGGGCCATGATAGCTGGTTTAGGGATGCCTTCAGCGAAGGCGGGCGCCCGACGATCCGAGACCAGTTCATCGAGAACGTACTTATGCCGAAAATCTTTGAGGAGGCTGTGCGGCACTATGGCGTCGTGCGTCCCGTTCATCCGGATGTCACGCTCGTATGGGTCTTCAGCGAAGTCGTTTTCAAAATCTTCATGTATGAGTTCTTCATTGGGCCGTTGACGCCGGGCGATATGTCGCTGGTTATCGAAACCCAAATTCTGTGATCGGAGCGCAATATGAGTATCGACCTGTCCATAAACGCCGTGTACGCGCCCTTAAGATGGGCGCTGCCTGACGCGGTATCAGCGTTCCAACAGCTATTGCAGGCGCTGAGCCAGACACCGTTTTGCGAGGATACCTGGTGGGTCGAAACGCCGCGCGGGGAAGGGGATGATGCCCGCCTTGATGCATTGGGGCAGGTGTCCGATCTGGTCGCTTGGTTCGAAGAGCGTGAAGCGATGATCTTCGATGGTGAGGACCGCGTGGGGCCGCGCACGGTCTACGCGTCGGGAGGCGCCGAAACCGCGCGACGTTACAAGCTACAACTGTCTTGGGATGCCCAGTTCGGCCAAAGTGGGCTGACCTTCGACATTTTCGCCCCACACCCTCAACGCGGACTGACCGCGGCCCTTATGAGAGATGTCTGCGCGGCGATAATTGACTGGCAACGTCCTATGCACATAAACGGAATGCCGACGCGCTACCGGGCGGAATACCATCCGCTGGATGTCGCTCGCTTGGGAGTAGGATGGCTTGGATGGGTTCCTTTTGAAGTAGCCCGAGGCAACCTCCCAGAGGCTGAAATCATAAATGCGATGTCCTGGGGCACATTTGTGGCGTCTCAAGCAGACTATTGGGCAGCATCCGGCCCTCAAAAAAACGCGGATGCAATTGCGCGTGCGCAAGCCTTGGACCTTCGTCTGAACCAGTTGGGGGTGTTGCCCACATCAGTGGAACTGGAACGTGGCGATTGGGGACGCTAGGGACCTCTGGTCATGGCGTGTGGGTTGGTTTAGACAATTGGCAAAGAACAAATAGACGAGACCATTCCCATGTCTGAAGACTTCATGCTCGACACCGACGATATTCAACGCCGTATGGACGGCGCGATGGCATCCTTGCGGACCGAATTCGGCTCGCTGCGCACCGGGCGCGCATCGGGATCAATGCTGGAGCCGGTGATGGTCGATGCCTACGGCTCCATGACCCCGATCAACCAAGTGGGTACGGTGAACGTCCCGGAGCCGCGCATGGTGACGATCAATGTGTGGGACAAGGGACTTGTCGGAAAAGTGGAAAAAGCCATTCGGGAGAGTGGCTTGGGGATCAATCCTCAACTAAACGGCACGATTATTATGCTGCCGATCCCTGAATTGAACGAAGAGCGCCGCCGCGAGTTGACCAAGGTGGCGGGCCAATACGCAGAGCATGCCCGTGTGGCGATCCGCAACATTCGCCGTGACGCGATGGATCAGATCAAAAAGGCCAAGGCTGACGGGATGAGCGAGGACGACCAGAAATTCTGGGAGTCCGCAGTTCAGGACATGATCGACGCGCAGATCAAGCTGGTGGATCAGGCGCTAGAGAACAAGCAAGAAGAGATCATGCAAGTTTAGATGTGAAATTCCCCGCAACGGATCGACTGACACGTGCGGGCATTTTTGATAAAGAAGATTAACGAATAATAAATTGAGGTAACGAAATGAGCGCTGTGGATATCAATCCGAATGGGCCCAAACATGTTGCCATCATTATGGATGGCAACGGCAGATGGGCGACGCAGCGCAACCGGCCCCGGCTGTTCGGCCACCAAGCGGGTGCGAAACGCGTCCGTCAGGCCGTGGAGACCTGCCCTGAATTGGGCGTCAAGTACTTGACAATGTTTGCATTTTCGACCGAGAACTGGAAGCGCACCCAATCCGAAGTGTCGGGTTTGATGGCGCTGTTCCGTCGCTATATCCAGCGCGAGGCCAATTATCTGCACCGCCTCGGCACGCGGGTCCGCTTCATCGGGGACCGCGAAAAGCTGGACAAGAAGCTTCAAGCGTTGATGGATTACCTTGAAAAGCTGACCGAAAAGAACGACACGACGCACCTGACGATTGCGCTGAACTACGGCGCGCGGGACGAGGTGACCCGTGCCACGCAGCGTTTGGCCGTGGAAATCGCGGAAAAGCGCCTATTGCCGGAGCAGGTGAATTCGGAAGTTCTGGCCTCGTTCCTCGATACCTATGTTTTGCCGGATCCTGATCTGGTGATCCGCACCTCCGGCGAGGCGCGTATTTCCAACTTTCTGCTATGGCAATCGGCCTATGCCGAGTATGAATTTATCGACACCCACTGGCCTGATTTCACGCCAGAGGTGTTCACCAGCGTTGTGGCCCGTTATGGCAGTCGCGACCGTCGCTTTGGCGCTGTGAAGGCCTGAAGGCCGTTCGCCTGCAATTCTAGGGAGGCGACATGAGCGCATCATCTGAAAAATTTTCTGATCTAGCGGCCCGTATGAGTTCGGCCGCTGTCATGGCCGTTGTCGGGATCGGTGCCGTCTGGGCGGGTGGCTTCTGGTTCATGGCGCTGCTGACGGTTGTGTGCGGGGCATTGGTTTGGGAACTGGTCCGCATGCTGGGGGCAGGGCAAAACCGCGCTTTGACCATGGGGGCATTGGCGGCTGGATCGTTTCTGGCGGTGAGCTTGTTGCCACCGGGCCTAGGACTGCCGTTCATTCTGGTCCCTGCAATGGCGGGCATCGCGTTGCTGTCGAGCAACCGGACGCTCTACATGGTGTTTGCTGCGTTGATCGTGATTTCGTGCTACGGGCTTGCGATCCTCCGCGTTGATTTCGGCTTTGTCTGGATGCTTTGGCTGGCCTTGGTGGTTATCGCCACCGACGTGCTGGGCTATTTTGCGGGGCGGATATTCGGCGGCCCGAAGTTCTGGCCGCGCGTCAGCCCCAAGAAAACATGGTCCGGCACCGTAGCGGGCTGGGTTGCGGCGGCGCTGGTGGGCGCGGCATTCATGACGGTCCCGGGGGTGGGGCTCGAGATATTGGGCATATCGGTGGCCATCTCCATGGCATCGCAGATGGGGGACATCGCTGAAAGCGCTGTGAAGCGGAAGATGGGCGTGAAGGATTCGTCGAACCTGATCCCCGGTCATGGCGGCGTGTTCGACCGCTTTGACGGGATGCTGGGCGCGTCGGTGTTCTTGCTGCTGATCGAGCAAGTCGTTGATTTTCCACCGGCATTGATTGGCTGATGCGCAAAGTCACGATCTTTGGCTCCACCGGCTCGATCGGGGAAAACACGGTCGATCTGATCGCGCGTGCACCTGAGCACTATGACGTGGTGGTATTAACAGGCGGGCGTAATGTGGCGCGTTTGGCAGAGCAGGCGATTTCGCTCAACGCCGAGCTTGCGGTGACGGCGTTTGACGACTGCTATGACGATTTGAAGGCCGCACTTTCCGGAACAGGGATCGAAGTTGCCGCAGGTGTAGCTGCCTTGGCGGACGCGGCGGACCGCAAGGCGGATTGGTTCATGTCGGCGATCGTCGGGGCCGCCGGTTTGGTGCCGGGGCTTCGCGCCTTGCGTCATGGCACAATTCTGGCGTTGGCCAATAAGGAATCCCTTGTCACAGCGGGGCCGTATCTGATGGCCGAGGCGCGGAAATACGGGGCGACCATTCTGCCCGTGGACAGCGAACACTCCGCCGTTTTCCAAGCCCTTGTGGGGGAGGATATGAAAGCGGTCGAGCGCATTATTATCACCGCCTCCGGCGGCGCTTTTCGCGATTGGCCCCTACAAGCGCTGGAGACGGCGACCTTGGCGGAGGCCTCCGCGCATCCGAACTGGGATATGGGGCAACGTATCACCATCGACAGCGCGTCGATGTTTAACAAGGCGATGGAACTTATTGAGACAAAAGAGTTCTTTGGTGTCGATGCGGATAAGATTGAGGCCGTCGTGCATCCTGAAAGCCTGATCCATGCGCTGGTTGGTTTCAACGACGGGGCGCTGATGGCGCATCTTGGACCGCCCGATATGCGCCATGCCATCGGCTATGCGCTGCACTGGCCCGATCGCGGGCATGTCCCTGTCGCGCGGCTAGATCTGGCGCAGATCGGAAGCCTGAATTTCAGACCCGCCGACGAAGACAGATATCCCGCGCTGCGCATCGCGCGCGATGTGATGCAAACGGGCGGGTTGTCCGGCGCTGCCTTCAACGCCTCCAAAGAGGCCGCATTGGACGCGTTCATTGCGGGCAAGATCGGATTTCAGGATATGGCGCGGCTTGTTGACAAAGTTTTGAACCGTTTACAGCAGCGTAATGGTCTTAGTTGCGACATACTCACCCTTGATAAGGTGCTTGCCACGGACCATTTGGCACGCAAGACCACACAAGACATGATGCAAGACGCAACGGTGCGCTAGACACCGGAAAACGAGACGCGAAAGGGCGGTTTATGGATATTTTGGGGATGCTTCCGTCGTTTGGCGGCTTTGTCGGCTCGTTGGTCGCCTTTGTCGTGGCGTTGAGCGTGATCGTAGCGATTCACGAATACGGCCATTACATCGTGGGCCGCTGGTGCGGCATTCATGCGGAAGTGTTCTCGTTGGGGTTCGGTCCCGTGCTGTTTTCGGGCGTCGACAAGCGCGGCACCCGTTGGCAGATCGCGGCTTTGCCGTTTGGCGGATATGTCAAATTTCTGGGGGATTCGGACGCGGCATCCGGCAAGGATGGCGACGCGATCACCGGGCTAAGCGAGACCGAGCGGAAACGCACCATGCACGGGGCCGATCTGTGGCGACGTGCGGCGACCGTGGCGGCAGGCCCTGTCTTCAACTTTATTCTATCCATTCTGGTCTTTGCGGGCATATTCCTGTTTTCAGGCACCACGACGGATGAAGCGATCATCGGCAAACTCAAACCGCTGCCTGGCGAGGTTGAACTGTTCCAAGAAGGCGACCGAATCTTACGTGTTGGCGACGCCGAAATCACAGATTTGGAGGGCTTCTACCTTGCGGCCCGTGACGCCGCACCCGCACCGACGGTTTCCTATGAGGTCGAACGCGACGGGCAAGTGGTGAGTTTTGACAGCGTATTCCCGTTCCCACCGGTTATTGACCAGTTGCAGCCGAAATCGGCCGCGATGGATGGTGGTTTGGAAGTGGGCGATGTCATCCAATCGGTCAACGGAACACCTGTCTTTGCGCTGAGCGAAGTGCAAGTCGCCGCCCAAAGCAACGAGGACAAGCCTTTGGACCTTCTGGTTTGGCGCAATGGGGAGGTGCTGGAGAAAACACTGACACCGCGCCAACGTGATTTGCCCACGGCTGACGGATTCGAGACGCGCTGGCTGATCGGCTTCTCCGGCGGGGCATTTTTCGAGCCGACCCGTCAGACGCTTGGGGCAGGGGACGCGCTCTGGGGTGGCGTGCGCCAGACGTGGTTCATCGCGCAATCGAGCCTGTCGGGCATGTGGCATATGATTACGGGAGCGATCAGTTCGTGCAATATCCAGGGCCCGATTGGCATCGCACAAACCTCCGGTGATATGGCCTCGCAAGGTGCGGCCGAGTTCATCTGGTTTATTGCGGTTCTGTCCACCGCGGTTGGATTGCTTAACCTTTTCCCAATACCTGTGCTGGATGGTGGGCATCTGGTGTTCCACGCCTATGAGGCCGTTGTCGGGCGTCCGCCAAGCGACAAAGCGCTGAACGCGATGATGATGGGCGGGCTGGTTTTGCTGCTGTCTTTGATGGTGTTTGCCTTAACAAATGACTTCTTTTGCGCGTGAAGCTGCCGTATTGGCGCCACAATTGAAGGGCAAAAAGGGTCCGTATTCGTGAGGGAACGGACCCATGCAACACATTCAAAGCAGCTATCAAGGCCTGAGCCTTTTGATCAGCCTCAATTGGGACCGCCTGCTATGGCCGGTTGCCATCGTCGCAGCACTTGCAACAGCAGGACTGCTCGCCGGACTTTGATCCGCTGAAATATCTGTAACAAACCGAGATAAAAGACGCCTGTTTTCAGCGTGTCTTTTTTGGGCTTCGTTTTGACAAGTGTGCAGACTCGGGCTAGACCGAACACACAATATAGAGTGTCAGAGCGGGACCCAAACACATGAAGATCGCAAAAGCGACGCAGAACGCACGTCAATTCATTCAAATTCAGTGCGTTAGGGCAGCTTTGTCCGGGCTCGCCATCGCCGCAGTCAGCAGCGCGGTGCCTTTGACGCCAGCATTTGCCCAGAGTTTCCCGATTTCCTCGATCCAGATCGACGGCAATCAGCGCATCGAAGATGCAACGATTCTGAGCTACCTGCGCTTGGAACGCGGCAAAAGTGCCACTGCGGGCGAGCTCAATGATGCGATCCAGCGTCTGCAACGCTCGGGACTGTTCGAAACCGTGGATGTGGTTCCGGTCGGGAACCGCTTGGTCGTGACGGTTACCGAATATCCGACGATCAACCGTGTGAACATTGAAGGCAACAAGCGTCTGAAGGACGCGGACCTTATTCCACTGCTGAAGTCGCAGTCACGCAGGGTGTACAGCCCCGCCACGGCAGAGGCCGACGCCGCGTTGCTGGCCGAAGGTTACAGCCAGGCCGGGCGTATCGCTGCGACCGTGACGCCGCGGATTATCCCACGTTCCAACAACCGCGTCGATCTGGTGTTCGAAGTCGCCGAAGGGGACGTCGTCGAGGTCGAGCGTATTAGCTTCATCGGCAACCGCGCGTATTCGGACCGTCGCTTGCGCCGTGTGATCGAGTCCAAACAAGCAGGGTTCCTGCGCTCGATCATTCAATCGGACACGTTTGTAGGTGATCGCATCGCGTTTGACCGCCAGCTGCTGCGGGATTTCTACCTGTCACGCGGCTACGTGGATTTTCAGGTTCTATCGTCAACACCGGAGCTGACGCGCCAGCGTGACGGGTATTTCGTGAGCTTCAAGGTCAGGGAAGGCCAGCAATTTAAAGTCGGGCGGGTGACCACCTATTCCGATTTGCCGGAAATTGATGCCGACGAATATCACAAGGTTGCCCGTCTGAAAGACGGCGAGGTGTACTCTCCGGCAAAAATCGAAAACACCATCACCCGCATGGAGCGTCTTGCGCTGCGCCAGGGGCTAAACTTCGTCCGCGTCGAGCCACGCATCACCCGCAATGACGCCGATGTCACACTGGATGTAGAATTCGCACTGATCCGCGGACCGCGTGTTTTCGTCGAGCGTATCGATATCGAGGGCAACGCGACGACGCTGGACCGCGTTGTCCGCCGTCAGTTCAATACAGTTGAGGGCGACCCCTTCAACCCACGCGAAATTCGCGACGCTGCCGAACGCATTCGCGCCTTGGGATATTTCTCGACGGCGGATGTGAACACACGTCAAGGCAGCGGGCCGGAGCAGGTTGTCGTTGACGTTGATGTCGAAGAAACCACGACAGGATCGTTGGGTTTCGGGGTCAGCTACGGTGCCGATGCGGGCGCGTCTTTGAGTGTGAACTTCAAAGAGAGAAACTTCCTCGGACGCGGACAAACCCTTTCGTTCTCGTTTGATACCGGGTCTGACAACAAGAATACGTCGGTAGACTTTATCGAACCTTCATTCTTGGGGCGCGATCTGTCACTTGGCTTGAACGCCTATTATCGCACCACGGATAGCCAATACGCAGATTACGATACGCAAAATGTCGGGTTTGAGCCCAGCATCGAATTCCCCGTTTCCGAAAATGGGCGTTTGCGCCTGAGCTATCGGATTTCGAAAGACTCGATCAAAAACGTCAACGCCACAACCTCTAACATCATTCGTCGTGACGAAAGCTCTGCGTTCACATCTGCACTTGGTGTTCTTTATTCCTACGACACGCGTCGTACGGGACTGAACCCGAATGGCGGGGTGCTGTTGCGGTTCGGGCAACAAATCGCTGGCGTTGGTGGCGGTTTGAAGTACCTGCAAACCACGGGTTTGGTTTCTGCGGAAACCAGGGTTGCGCGCGAAGAAGTAACACTGCGTGCGCAGTTCGAGTTCGGGGCGAATACGCGCCTGACAGGGAACAGCCGCATTACCGAGCGGTTCTTCCTCGGGTCAAGCAAGCTGCGTGGGTTTGACGGGGCAGGTGTGGGACCTCGGGACCTCACAAGTGCCAATCAGGACGCACTTGGTGGGAATTACTTCGCAGTCGCGCGCTTGGAAGCCGATTTCCCACTGGGCTTGCCGGAAGAATACGGCATCCGAGGCGGCGTGTTCTTTGACGTAGGCTCGCTTTGGGGGCTGGATGACACCAACACCGGAACGAATGCCGTTCCCGGGGCGGCTGTCGACGATGGCTTCAAAATCCGCTCGGTCATTGGCGTATCCCTGCTTTGGGATACTCAGATTGGTCCGTTGCGCTTTAACTTCTCCAAGGCGCTGGTCAAGGAAGACTACGACAAAGAACGGTCGTTCGATCTCACTGTCTCCACGAAGTTCTGATCATGGTCTCGCGGCGTGCATTAAGCGCGTGTATGGTAGCGCTTTGCGCTGCCACCCCGATTGTGGCGCAGAGCATTCAGCCCAGTCCGGTCCTCACCTTGGATCAGGACCGCGTTTATGCGGCGTCGGCTTTTGGGAAACGGGTGCAGGAGGACCTGCAAAAGCAGTCCGCGGACCTGTCGCAGGAGAACCGCAAGATCGAGGCTGCGCTTGAGGAAGAAGAGCGCCGCTTGACGGTTGAGCGCGAAGGGATGTCTGCCGAAGAATTCCAGAAGCTGGCTGTCGATTTCGATGAACGCGTTACGGGTATCCGCCGTGCTCAGGCTGCAAAAACCGAGAGCATCCGGCGACAGGCCGAGGCTGAACGCGTCCGCTTTTTCGAGGCGGCTTTTCCGGTCTTGTTGGAGTTGGTCGAGGAAACAGGCGCAGTTGCAATTCTCAACAACTCAGCGGTTATTTTCTCGGTGCGCCAGATCGACATCACGGATGCTGCGATCGAGCGGATCGACGCGGCCATCGGTGCATCACCAAGACCGGTTGACCCGGGCCCGCTGCCATTGCCGCGCCCAAATCCTGAAGGCGCAGAAACGATTGATGACACTGACGATAGCTCCACAGATAACTAACCCACCAAACTTGTGCCGCGCGTAGGCTGGTGCTACCCAAATGAGCTAAAGGCCAAAGGATATATCCATGACCACCACCACTGCCGATATTGACCTGATCCAGCGGATCATCCCGCACCGGTACCCGTTCCTGCTGGTTGATAAGGTCGTGGATATCAAAGCGGGCGAAAGCGCGCGTGGCATCAAAAACGTAACGTTCAACGAGCCACATTTCCAAGGCCACTTTCCGGGGGCTCCGATCATGCCGGGGGTCACGATTATCGAAGCCATGGCGCAAACCGCCGCGGTGATGGTCGGTGTGACCATGGACATGGCTGACAAAGACCTGCTGGTCTATTTCATGGCAATCGACGGCTGCAAATTCCGCCGCAAGGTTGTTCCGGGTGACGTTCTGCACCTTGATGTGCAGGTCACACGTGGCAAGGCTGGCGCGAAGGTCTGGAAGTTCAAAGGCGTCGCAACGGTCGAGGGTGAAATGGCGGCGGAGGCCGAATTCACCGCGATGATGGACCTGCCGAAGTGAGTGCGACAGTCCACCCTTCGGCGTTCGTTGAAGACGGCGCGCAACTTGCCGACGGGGTGATCGTTGGCCCGTTTTGCACGGTGGGGGCGAATGTGTCGCTTGCGACTGGTGTCGAGCTGAAGAGCCATGTTGTTGTGACGGGCAAGACCTCGATCGGGGAGGGGACGGTTGTTTTTCCCTTCGCCGTGATCGGTGAGATTCCGCAGGACCTGAAATTTGACGGCGAAGAAACCCGTCTGGAAATCGGCGCCCGCAACCGCATACGCGAAGGTGTGACGATGAATACCGGAACGTCCGGCGGCGGTGGATTGACCAAGGTCGGCGACGATTGCCTGTTTATGACCGGCGCGCATGTCGGCCACGATGCCATTGTCGGCAATGGTGTGATTATGGCCAACCAAGCCGCATTGGCGGGGCATTGCATCATCGAAGACAAGGTGATCATCGGCGGTCTTGCAGGTATTCACCAGTTCGTGCGCATCGGGCGCGGCGCAATTATCGGCGCGGTCACCATGGTGACCAATGACGTCATTCCATACGGCCTTGTACAAGCCCCACGTGGCGAGTTGGACGGGTTGAATTACGTCGGGCTGAAGCGCGCGGGCGTCTCACGGGCGGATATCACCGCCCTTCGCGCCGCCTATCAAATGTTGCGCCAAGGCGATGGCGCATTTCAGGATCGCGCCCGCAGGCTGGCCGAAGAAACAGACAGCGAATATGTGCGCGAGGTTGTCGACTTTATTCTGGGCGACAGCGGCCGGTCGTTCCTTGCGCCGCGCTGATGCTGGCACTGGTTGTAGGTGAGGGCGCGTTGCCGGAGCTTCTGTTGGAGCATCTGGCAGACACAAACACGCCCTATCATCTGTGCCAAATGGAATGGCAAGGCTCCGACGCGCGCGGAGACCAACCGGTCCGCAAATTCCGTATCGAAACCTTGGGCAGCTTTATCACTTGGTTGAAAGACCAAGGCGTGGACCGCATTTGTTTTGCGGGCCGCGTTGACCGTCCTCCGCTTGACCCCTCAAAGATCGACCCCGAAACCATGCCCCTTGTGCCGCGCATGATGCAGGCGTTGCAGGTGGGGGATGACGCCGCCCTCAGGTTGGTCTTGGGCTTCTTCGAGGAGGCTGGAATTCGCCCTGTTGGCGCCCACGAGATACAGCCCGACATTTTGCCGCCTGCCGGATATCTGGGCAGTCATCGCCCGTCAGAACAACACGCGCGCGACGCCGACCGCGGCATCGAGGTGATCGCCGCAATGGCCGCCGCCGATGTCGGGCAAGCGTGTATCGTGCATGAACGGCAGCCGTTGGTGATCGAGGCCCAGCCCGGCACGGATTTCATGATGCAAAGCCTGTTACATGAGCGGGCTAATCTGCCTTGGGGCAAAGCCCCGCTTGGCATACTCAAAAGCCCGCGCGCGAAAGGCCTGCCACCTAAGGGCGGCGTGATGATCAAGGCGGCGAAGCCCGGGCAAGAACTGCGCATCGACATGCCGACCATCGGTCCGGATACCATCCTGCGCGCCGTTCAGGTCGGGCTGGACGGCATCGTGGTGGAAGCAGGCCGTGTCATCGTGTTGCAGTCCGCTCTTTGCACCAAACTAGCCGAAAAGCACGGCCTGTTCATCTGGGTGCGCGAGTGAAGGTCTACCTCATCGCGGGCGAGCCGTCGGGCGACAAGCTTGGTGGGGCCTTGATGGAGGGCCTGAAACAGCTGAACCCGAATGTGCGGTTTCAAGGGGTCGGCGGCCCGTTGATGGAGGCGCAAGGCATGACCTCCCTGTTTCCCATGGACGAATTGTCGGTCATGGGGCTGGCGGAGGTGCTGCCAAAATTGCGCGGCCTGTTCAAACGCCGTGATGAGACGGTTGAGGATATTATCGGCTCGGGCGCGGATGTGGTTGTAACAATCGACAGCCCCGATTTTTGCCTGCGGGTCTTGCGTAAACTGCGCGAGCTGTCTGCGGTTCCGACGGTTCACTACGTGGCACCTTCGGTTTGGGCTTGGCGCCCGAAACGCACGGAGCGGATGATCGGGATCGTCGATCATGTGATGGCGCTTCTTCCGTTCGAGCCACCCTATATGGAGGGGGCAGGGCTGCCTTGCGACTTCGTTGGGCACCCCGTTGTGGCGGAACCACTGGCCGAGGCGTCGGATGCGTCGGCCTTTCGCACCACCCATGGTCTAAGCGATGCGCCGGTTGTTCTTACCTTGCCCGGATCCCGGCGGGGCGAGGTGTCACGGTTGGCGAGCATATTCGGTGAAAGCCTGCACAAACTTGCCGCTCAACGTCCAGACATCCGTGTGGTTATTCCGGCTGCGGCTCCGGTTGCGGGATTGGTCTATGATCAGACCCGTGGCTGGCCGGGGCAGCCGGTTATCCTTGACCCACGCGGCATGAATCCAGACGCGGCACTGGCTGAAAAACGCGCGGCCTTTGCTGCGGCGGACGTGGCATTGGCGGCGTCCGGCACGGTGTCATTGGAGCTTGCGGCGAACACCGTGCCGATGGTGATTGCCTATGACATGAACTGGTTTTCACGCAAACTGATCCGCGCGATGTTGCAGATTGATACGGTAACTCTGGTCAATCTGGTGTCCGAAACCCGCACCGTGCCAGAGTTTCTGGGGGATGCGTGCAAGCCCGTTGATATTGCGCGGGCGCTGGAACAGGTGCTCAAGCCCGGACCAGAGCGGTCGGCCCAAGCTGCGGCGGCAGAGATCACCATGGAGCGGCTTGGCCGCGGCGACGAACCACCGGGCTTGCGGGCGGCTAAAGTGGTCGCGCGGATCGCCGGGTTTGAAGATCAGGTGTAATCGCGGATCAACCTGTGAAGTCAGCCAACTGGCCGTTTGTCAGGGCGATCAAATCAGAAGGCGCGAGCGAGAAGATGTGCCTTGGCGTTCCGGCGGCGGCCCAGATCACATCGAATTCCGTCAAGCGCGGGTCGATGAATGTGCGGATGGGGTTGAGGTGCCCGACAGGTGACACCCCGCCAATGGCAAATCCGGTCTGGGCGCGAATGAGAACTGCATCTGCCTTTCCCAACACCTCGCCCGCGACGGTGCTGGCCTTGGCCGCATCCACCTGATTACCGCCGGCGGTGATGAAAAGCACAGCCAGATTGCTGTCTTCACCTTTGAAAATAATGGACTTCGCGATCTGATCCACCACGCAGCCAGCCTGCGCGGCGGCTTGTTCTGCGGTGCGGGTTTGATCCGAGGTTTCAACAATCTGCGCGTCGATCCCCGCATCGGCGAGGGCCTTGGTCACGCGTTTTAGGCTTTTACTCATGGGGTGCGACCTTACGCATAGCGGGCATTGCTGCAAGCGCTTGTTGACGGCGGACGCTGGGCCTTTCATCGTGGCGATATGGCATTTCATGATCGCATCACCCGTCACCCGCTTCCCCATAACACCGAACGGTGTGCACACGTGCGTCGCCTGTTTGGGGAACTGCCTGAGGCGTTGGTAACGCTTCTGGAAACCACGGCAGGATGCAGCCCGTATCTGGCGGGGCTGATGGAGCGCGAAGCGGACTGGATTGCCCAGCTTGCAACCCGTGAGGCAGAAGACCTGCGCGACGGGGTTTGGCAGGATATCGAGCAGAGCGAAGGGGATATGAAAGTCGTCTTTCGGCAGGCCAAGCGCCGGATTGCATTGCTGGCAGCTGTTGCGGACATTGGCGGTGTCTGGCCGCTTGAGATGGTGACCCATGCCCTCACGGAGCTGGCAGATCGGTGTTTGCAGCGTGGCTTGACCGAGTTGACCGCCGCGCAAATCGCACGCGGGAAGCTGCCCGGCCAAACTGAAGCCGATGCCAAAATCGGGGCGGGTATGTGTATCTTGGCGATGGGGAAGATGGGGGCCTACGAGCTTAATTATTCGTCCGACATCGACATGATTTGTCTGTTTGACGAAACCCGTTTCCAGCCTGACGACTACCTTGAGGCGCGGACGACCTTTATAAAAATCACTCGCGCCTTGATGAGCCTGATGTCGGATGTCACGGCTGACGGGTACGTGTTCCGCTCGGACTTGCGACTTCGCCCCGATGCGTCGGTGACGCCCGTCTGTATCGCGATGGAAACAGCGGAGCGGTATTACGAGAGCGTTGGCCGGACATGGGAGCGCGCGGCATTCATCAAAGCGCGGCCTTGTGCGGGTGATCTGGAGGCGGGAGAGCGGTTCCTTGATCGCCTGAGCCCGTTCATCTGGCGCAAACATCTGGATTTCGCAGCCATCGAGGATGCTCATGACATGCGGCTGAAGATCCGCAGCCATAAAGGGCTTGGTGGGCAAATGCAGCTTGATGGGCACAACATGAAACTGGGGGCAGGCGGTATTCGCGAGATCGAGTTCTTTACGCAAACCCGGCAGCTTATCGCGGGGGGCCGCGACCCGCATCTTCGGGTCCGCGGCACGCGGGAGGGTTTGGATCAACTGGTTGAAGCGGGCTGGGTGCCCAAAGACGCCTCGGACCGGTTGCAGGCAGCTTATGTGGCGCATCGCGAGGTGGAACATCGGCTGCAAATGATTGGCGACAGCCAAACCCATGAATTGCCCAAGAACGAAGAAGGGTTCCAGCGGTTGGCGCGCTTCATGGGGGAAGAGGACATCGCGAAGTTTCGCGCGGGCTTGCTTGCACGGCTTGAAGAAGTTGCAGAAGTCACCGACAGCTTTTTCGCCCCCGACGACGCCGAAGAAGCGCCGGAGACTGAAGGGCTGGCACCGCCCAGCACATATCTGGAGCAATGGCGCAGCTTGCCTGCCTTGCGCTCGGAGCGCTCGGTCTCGCTGTTCAAACGGGTGTTCCCGACCATCCTGCGACAGATGGGGCAGGCGACACGTCCCGCCGAGGCGATGGCCGAATTCGAGCGCTTCCTGTCGGGGTTGCCCGCAGGTGTTCAGGTCTTCTCGTTGTTCGACTCCAACCCGCAACTCACCAAGCTGATCGTGGATATCTGCGCCACGTCTCCTGCGTTGGCGACCTATCTGTCGCGGAACGCAGGCGTGCTGGACGCGGTGATCGGGGGGGATTTCTTCGCTGATTGGCCAGATGTGGAGAGCCTCACGGAACACCTGATCGAAAAGATGCAGGAAATCGGCGATTACGAAGGGCAGTTGGATGCAGCGCGGCGCTGGCAGAAGGAATGGCATTTCCGCGTTGGTGTGCATCATCTGCAAGGATTGCTCAGCCCTGAAGACGCGAGCGCTCAATATGCCGACTTGGCTCAGGCGACCTTGGCAGCACTATTGCCCGTGGTCGAAGCGGAGTTCGCCCGCAAACATGGACCAGCACCCGGGCGCGGGGCTGTTGTGTTGGGAATGGGCTCTGTTGGTGCGGCGTCCTTAACGGCGGATTCGGACCTTGATCTTATCGTCATCTATGACCCCGAAGGCGTCGAGCAAAGTGAGGGTCGCCGCCCGCTGGAAACGCGCACCTATTTTGCCCGCCTGACACAGGCCTTTGTGACGGCTTTGACGGCCCCGATGGCGGAAGGGCGGTTATACGAGGTCGACCTGCGTTTGCGTCCGTCCGGCCAGTCTGGGCCCGTCGCGACGTCGCTGGAGGCATTCAGAAACTACCAAATGAACGATGCATGGGTGTGGGAACATCTGGCGCTGACTCGCGCACGGGCGGTTGCTGGTAATGCGTCGCTACAAGCGGATGTGGAGGCAGTGCGCTGTCAGGCACTCGCCAGCAAATTTGAAGCAGAGCAGGTGAAACGCGAAACCCGGGAGATGCGGGTGAGGCTGGCCGAGGCGTCTGGCGCGCCCCAGCCTTGGGATGTGAAATCAGGCGCTGGCGGGCGGCAGGATATCGAACTGCTCAGTCAGGCGCTCAGTCTCATTAGCCATGGCACCGCGCGCAAGATTGACCTGCAATTGAGCGATGCCAAACAGGCGGGATTACTATCGGACGAGCAGTATGAGCATCTTCTGAGCGCCCACGCGCTGTTCTCCAAAATCCAGATGGCCGCACGTTTGATGTCCACCAAATCACTGACACCGGAAGACATGGGCGCAGGCGGGATTGCCATGCTTTTGCGCGATTGTAACCGCGAGACGGTAGATATTCTTGCTGACGACGTCGCCGAGTGTCGCAAAAGAGCCGCCGAAGTCGTAGAACAGCTTCTGCAATGACGCAGGTTTCGGGTTAACTGGGCGTTACCAATGATCTGATGGAGCACCAGATGGATTTGAAAATGATCGACCGGAAGGGCCTGATCCGCGAGGCCTACCGGATCGAGGGGATCACCGAAAGCGAGTGCCGCTCGATCTTTCTGGACTGGGCACTCAACTTGCCTGACGGGCAAGACAGCTCCGCCGCGATTGCCGGACTGCTGGATGCCTATAGCGCCATGCCGGAGACGCACCCGATGACGCTCGTCCTTCGTGAAGGACTGGCGGCAAAGCCGGAAGCGAAGCGGCGGGGTGGTCGAAAGGCACGGCTGAAAGAAACGTAGGCCGACACGCACGGCCCAAAAGAAAACGCCGCTGCTCCAGTCCGGAGCGGCGGCGTTTCAGTTTTTCAGATGATCTGGCGATCACTCAGCTTCGGTTGCGGCTTTCACAGCGTCGAAACCAGCGGTGAACCCGCTCAGGGACATGGTCAGCTCTACACGTTGGTCTGGCGCTTGTGCCGGAACCACAACAATTTTCGCGGAGTTGCCTGCCTTGAAGGCCGCGACATCACCAGCCGTGAAGCCAACGCGAGAGAAGCAGCCAATCGTGGTGCAGAAGGTGAACGGGTAGACCTTGGCCTTGCCACCATCCACCGACAGCAGAACATTTTGCGTCAGCAGGGTTTCAAGAGGCGTCACAATCGTTGCACCCGCGGCGAGCTTGTCGTCATCGGGCAGGTTGAACAGATTGATCTCGGCCACCGAGTTGCCTTGCTGGTCTTCCAGCAGCTGGTACAGCTGGCAAGGGTCTTTGGTGCCTTCGGGGGCTTTGATGCAGCGAAGTTCCCAATCACCGTGATCGGAGATTTTATAGGTCTTGCCAACTTCCACCACTTCGGAACCCGTATTCAGGCCGTCAGCACGCGGGGTCTCGGCCTCAGCTTCGGCCGCCGGGGCGTCAGTTGCCGGAGCTTCGGTTGCGGGGGCCTCGGTCGCAGTTTCTTCTGCGGCTTCGGTGGTTGTATCGGTTGCAGTCTGCGCCAACGCGCCGCCAGCAACAAAAGCGCTCAATGCGGCGCCAATCATCAGGGATTTCAAATACTCAGACATGTGATCCTGCTACTCAATTTTGATATTGGCAGGGGTTTAACACGCGCGTGCAGGGGTGTCAGGTCGGAAAACGCAATTCTGCCTCTGAGCAGGGGAATTTCCGCCGAGAATCAGCGCCAATGAAAAAAGGGCCCGCAAGCAGGCCCTTCTTCCGAATTTTTCTCCCCGTCGGACTAGGCCGACTTATGAGGCAAACTTTAGGCGTCCAAAGCGCTTCGGTCAACTGTAAACCTGCGACAATTTGTTCACATTCCTATCGGCAAAAAAAGGCCGTGTCGCGAAGACACGGCCCAGTCGACAGGGAGGAAGTCATGCAATGTGCTGCCAAGACAGCCACATCAGCATGACGATGATACTGGCACATAGACGTTAACAAGCTATTGTGGCACGACATAAAAACCGATCGAGTGCAGTTAGGGGCGAACATGGCAGAAACGAGTAGCATTTTTGTAGGCGGTGGCGGCGAGAGTTACGCGGATCCGCAAGAGCTTTTGCTGAAATACGCCAACCGCCATGGCCTCATCGCGGGCGCCACGGGGACGGGCAAAACCGTGACTTTGCAGATTTTGGCGGAAAGCCTGTCCAACGCAGGTGTTCCGGTTTTCATGTCCGATGTAAAAGGGGACCTGTCCGGTCTGGCGGTTGCAGGAAAAGACACTCACAAGCTGCATGGTGCGTTCATGGAACGTGCAGCCAAGATCGGCTTCTCGGATTTTAGCTACGATTCCTTCCCGGTGACTTTTTGGGACATGTATGGTGAAAGTGGGCATCCTGTTCGCACAACGGTCAGCGAAATGGGCCCGCTGCTCTTGTCCCGCCTTTTGGAGCTTTCGGAGGCGCAGGAAGGCATTTTGAACATTGCCTTTCGCGTGGCCGATGAAGAAGGTCTGCCATTGTTGGACCTCAAGGATTTGCAGTCCTTACTGGTCTGGATCGGGCAGAATGCGAAATCGCTGGCGCTGCGCTATGGCTTCGTTTCCTCGCGATCGGTTGGCGCGATCCAGCGTCGACTGTTGGTATTGGAAAACCAGGGCGCTGCCGATTTCTTCGGGGAGCCAGCTTTGGACCTTGAGGACATGTTCCATGTCGACGCGGACGGGCGCGGGCAGATCAACATCCTTGCCGCCGACAAGCTGATGTCCGCCCCGAAACTGTACGCAACCTTCCTGCTCTGGATGCTGTCGGAACTGTTCGAGACGCTTCCGGAAATCGGGGATCCCGACAAGCCGAAATTCGTCTTTTTCTTTGACGAGGCGCATTTGTTGTTTGACGGCGCGCCGAAAGCTTTGGTCGACAAGGTCGAGCAAGTCGCGCGCCTGATCCGCTCCAAGGGCGTAGGGGTCTATTTTATCACGCAAAAGCCCGCCGATGTGCCGGAAGATATTCTGGGGCAGCTGGGCAACCGCGTGCAGCATGCATTGAGGGCTTTTACCCGCAAGGATCAAAAAGATTTGCGGTTGGCAGCGGATACGTATCGCGAAAATCCGCGTTTTGATGTCGAGGATGCGATCAAGGAAGTTGGGGTCGGTGAAGCCGTGACCTCGTTCCTGATCAAAAAAGGCGTTCCGGGCGTGGTGGAGCGCACCTTGATCCGCCCACCGTCCTCGCAACTTGGACCGATCACCAGCAAAGAGCGTCGCGCGATCCTCTCGGCTTCCCCAGTCGCAGGAAAATACGAGACTGCATTGGACCGTGAATCAGCGTTCGAGATGTTGGCACAACGCGCAGAAGCGGCAGCAAAAGCCGCTGAAGAGGCCGAGGCCAAAGAAGACGAGTTGGAAGCCCGCGAGCGGGAATATCAAACAGGTCGCCGGTATTCGGGCACGCGCGTCAAAAGGTCCACCTCCAAGACGAAAACGCGAAAGCGCCGCGGCGACAGTGTGGGGGAGGCGTTTGCCAAATCCATGATGCGCTCGCTTGGGACAAAGACCGGCACAGCACTTGTGCGCGGGATTATGGGAAGCCTGTTCAAGGCACGATAACTACCGTCTGCTTTCCGCCTTCACTTCGTCCCACAGGGCGTCCATTTCGGACAAGTCCGACTGGGACGGGGTTTTGCCACGCGCTGCCAGCTTCGCCTCGACCGCTTCAAACCGGCGGGTGAATTTCGCGTTTGCGGCCCGCAAAGCTGCTTCGGGGTCCAGCCCCAGATGGCGGCCAAGATTTGCCATGACAAAGAGTAAATCCCCGAACTCTTCCTCGACTTCGGTTTGGGTGAAGGTATCGCGTGCTTCGACCAATTCGCGGGCCTCCTCGACAATCTTGTCGAGCACTTCATCCGTTGAAGGCCAATCGAAGCCGACCCGTGCGGCCCGCTTTTGCAACTTCAAAGCCCGCAACAAGGCGGGAAGGCCCACAGCGACGCCATCCAGCGTGCCGCCTTGCGCTTTGCCCGCGCGCTCCGCAGCTTTGATCTGCTCCCAGTCCGCCACTTGTTGTTCGGCGGATTTATCACGGCTTTCATCGCCAAAAACGTGGGGATGGCGGGCAATCATCTTGTCCGAAATCGCGTTGGCGACGGAGGCGAAGTCAAACAGCCCTGCCTCGGTGCCCATTTGAGTGTGGTAAACCGTCTGGAGCAGCAGATCGCCCAACTCCCCCTCCAGTTCTTTCCAGTCACTGCGTTCGATGGCGTCAGCGACCTCATAGGCTTCTTCGATGGTGTAGGGCGCGATGGAAGCGAAGTCCTGTTCGATGTCCCAAGGACAGCCCGATTTCGGGTCCCGCAGACGGCGCATGATTTCAATCAGGCGGGGCATGGGCTGTGAGGCGTCATGGACAAGATCAGGCATTGCAGTGTCTTTACGTTTGGAGGATCGTTGCGCGCAGATAACCAGAAGGAACGCCCGCATGCCACCCGTGAACCGCATCGCCGACTACGCTGAAGATATGAAAGCCTGGCGCCGATGGATGCACCAGCATCCCGAATTGCAGTTCGAGTGCCACGAAACGGCGGCGTTCGTGGTGGCGCGCCTGAAAGAGTTCGGGATCACGGAAATTCACGAAGGCATCGCGCAAAGCGGCGTCGTGGCGATCATCGAAGGGCAGGGTGACGGTCCAACGATTGGACTACGCGCAGACATGGATGCTTTGCCGATGCAGGAAGCCACGGGGCTGGACTATGCGTCTACCGTAGAAGGCAAAATGCACGCCTGTGGTCACGACGGGCATACGACGATGCTTCTTGGGGCGGCGCGGTATCTGGCCGAGACGCGGAATTTCAAGGGCCGAGTCGCGTTAATCTTCCAGCCTGCGGAGGAAGGCGGCGGCGGTGCGGGCGTCATGGTCGAGGAAGGCATCATGGAGCGCTTTGACATCAGCGAAGTCTACGCGCTGCACAACAACCCCGGCGTTCCGTTTGGCGAGTTTGTGACAACGCCCGGCCCGATCATGGCGGCGGTTGATACGTTCCACATTCATATCGACGGCGTTGGCGGGCACGGCGCTTACCCGCATGAGACGAAAGACCCTGTGGTCGCGACATTGGGCATCTGCAACGCAATCCAGACCATCGTATCGCGGAACCATAAGTCGCTAGATGATCTGGTGGTCTCGGTGACGCAAATCCACACTGGCTCGGCTGACAATGTCATTCCAGATACAGCCTATATCAACGGCACCGTGCGTACCTTCGATCCAACCGTGCAGGATATGGTCGAGCGTCGCTTGACAGAGATCGTGGCCGGGCAGGCGGCAAGCTATGGTGTGGCGGCGCGTCTGACATATGAACGCGGCTATCCTGCGACGGTAAATGATGCGCGCAAAACTGCGTTTGCTGCAGATGTTGCGCGCCAGATCGCGGGCGATACGGCGGTGAATGACGAAGGCGGTCGCGAGATGGGGGCTGAGGATTTTTCCTACATGCTGGAAAAACGCTCCGGAGCTTACCTGTTCCTTGGCCAAGGCACCGACGCAGGTCTGCACAACCCCAACTACAATTTCAACGACGAGGTCGCCCCGATCGGTGCGTCCTTCTTTGCGAAACTGGTGGAAACCGCACAGCCGCTTTAGGCGAGGTTTTGATACGCCCGATTGCCGTATAACAAAGGTGGCCCGTCAAGGCAGGCCACCTGCAAGACCGAGCCGATCATGACGTGATGGGTGCCGATACGCTCGTCTGACAGCAGTTTGCAATCGAAGCGTGCCAATGCTGTGACCAACCCCGGCGCGCCGCTCCGCATAGGTTCGAACTGTCCGGCGGTGAACTTGTCACCGCCCGGCGCAGGGGTGCGGCTGGCAAAGACATTGGCGATGTCGGTCTGATCCGCCCCCAAGAGGTTTATGCAAAAACAGCGGTTGTTCAGGATGGCAGGTGCCGCGGTGGTTTCGTGGTGCAAACACACCAGCATGGTCGGCGCATCCCCGTCCGCGGACACGGATGTCATCGCCGAAACGGTCGCCCCAGCGGGACCAACAGGACCATCGGTCGTCACGATTGTCACCGAGGAGACCAGCTGGCTCATCGCATCCACAAACTTGTCGCGAAGTTGGAGTCGTTCAGGTGTTGTCATGGTCGCCTTCTTGGTTCGCGCTGTAGTTCCTGTCTGCCTGTGCATGAACTTAGGCGCAAGTCTTGCATTGTCACGAACGCGGGGGCAGGTTGGCGATATAATTGACGAAGGAGCGATCATGAGCGCTGACACCAACCTCGACATTGCAGCGCTGGACAAGGCCCACGCGCTGCATCCTTGGACCCATTTCGAGAGCTTCGTCCGCGACGGACCCTTGGTGATCGAGCGCGGATCCGGCTGTTCCCTGTGGGATAGCGATGGACGGGAATATCTGGATGCGGTCGGTGGGCTTTGGTGCACAAATATCGGTTTGGGTCGCCGCGAAATGGCCGAAACCATCGCCGCACAGGCCGAGAAACTGGCCTTCTCCAACACCTTCGTGGACATGACCAACGGACCGTCCGCCTTGCTAAGCGCCAAGCTGGCGGAACTGGCTCCGGGTGATTTGAACCACGTCCATCTGACAACTGGCGGCTCCACCGCTGTCGACAGCGCCTACCGCATGGTTGCGTATTATCAGCGCTGCTCCGGTCGGCCGGACAAAACCCATGTCATCGCGCGTGACAGTTCTTACCACGGCTCCAGCTTTGCGACGATTTCAATCGGCAAACGGTCCGGCGACAAGATGCCGGAGTTTGAATACCTATCAGAGGGAATTCACCACGTCAGCGCACCAGACTGCTACCGCGCGATAGGGGAGCGGAGCGAGGCGGAGTTCTGCGATGATCTGGTTGTGGAGTTCGAAGCCAAGATTAACGAAATCGGCCCCGACAAAGTGGGTGGTTTCTTCGCGGAACCCATTCAAGCGTCCGGAGGCGTCGTGGTGCCGCCCAAAGGCTACCTGAAACGCATGGCAGAGGTTTGCCAGAAGCACGATATTCTGTTCATCGCGGATGAGGTGGTAACGGGGTTCGGGCGCTTGGGTCACTGGTTCGCGTCGTGGGACGAATTCGGGGTGCAGCCGGACATCATTTGCTGCGCCAAGGGCCTTAGCTCCGGCTACCAACCCATTGGTGCCATGATCTTTTCCGACCGGATATGGGACGCGATGCAAGGGGATCGCTGGTACGCATCCGGCTTTACCTATGCGGGGCATCCGGTAGCCTGTGCGGCGGCGCTGAAGAATATCGAGATTATCGAGCGCGAGGGCCTTCTCGCGCATGCCACAAAGGTCGGCCAGTATTTCGAAGATCGCTTAGGGCAACTGGAAAACCTGCCGATGGTTGGCGATGTTCGCGGGCGCAAGCTGATGCTGTGTGTCGAAAACGTAGCTGACAAAGCCACAAAAGCATTGTTGCCGGACGATCTTGACGTGGGCAAGCGCATCGCTGACGCCGCAGAGGCGCGCGGGTTGATGGTGCGCCCGATGGGGCATCTGAATGTCATGTCACCGCCATTGGTGATCACGCAATCGCAGGTGGACTTCGTCGCGGAAACCCTTGAATTGGCGATCAAAGAAGTGACGGACCAGCTGGTGCGCGATGGGATAAGGATCGGATAATGGCACTTACTGATGCAGCAAACGACGTAGACAATGCGTTAACGCGCGACGGTTTTCGGGGGCATAGCTTCGAGAACGCCTTTGGCGGTGCGCTCAGCTTCCTGCGCCGAACCTATAGCAAGGACCTCACGGATGTTGACCTAGCCGTAACAGGAATTCCGTTCGACCAAGCCGTCACGCACCGTCCCGGCACGCGTCTTGGGCCGCGCGCCATTCGGGAGGTCTCGACGTTGCAGGCCTGCGATCCGCCTTATGGCTGGGACATTGATCCAATGGTGGATTTCAATGTTGCAGACTACGGAGATTTAGCGTTTGATTACGCAGACATACCTGCCTTTCCTAAAGCAGTTACAAACCACATATCCGGTATTCTTGACGCAGGAGCAGGTTCTCTGTGTCTTGGTGGCGATCACTACATCACATTCCCGATTTTGCGGGCCTATGTGAAGAAATTCGGGCCTCTATCCTTGTTGCAGTTCGATGCCCATTCCGACACCTGGCCCGACTATGACATGGCCCGTGTTGACCACGGGACCATGTTTTATAAGGCGGTGAAGGAAGGTCTGATCGTGCCGGAACGCTCGGTGCAGGTCGGCATCCGGACCGTTTGCGAGGACTATATGGGCGTGAACGTCATAGATGCCCGCGAAGTGCATGAAGACGGGACGGCGGCTGTGGTGAAGAAGATCAAATCCATCATCGGTGACCATCAAACCTATCTGACCTTCGATATTGATTGCCTCGACCCTGCCTTCGCGCCGGGAACCGGTACGCCTGTCTCGGGCGGGTTGAGTTCGGCGCAAGCGCTTCACATCCTGCGCGACCTTAAGGGTTTGAATATGGTCGGCGGCGATGTCGTGGAGGTTTCCCCACCGTTCGACGTTGGCAACGCCACCGCTGTTGCGGGTGCACATGTGGCGACCGAATTGATGTGCCTTTACTGCTATAACAAACGGGAGCGCGCGTGATGCCAAACCAACCGGTTTCAGGGAACGACCTTGCGCGTTTTGCCGGACAGGGCACATTTATGCGTCTTCCAAAGGTTGAAAATGCCGAAGGGCTCGACGTGGCGTTTGTTGGCATCCCAATGGATCACGGCTCCAGCTGGCGATCCGGTACGCGGTTCGGACCGGCCCAAGTTCGAAACGAAAGTTCGATGATCCGGCCCTATGCGGTCCAGACGGGTGCCGCCCCGTTTGATGCGCTGCAATGTGCGGATATTGGTGATGTGGCCATCAACACATTCAACCTTCGCGAAAGTATTCGTATTATTACAGAGTATTACGACGCACTCTTGAAGCAAGATGTCATTCCAATGACCATCGGCGGGGATCATACGATCACCCTGCCAATCCTGCGCGCCATCGCCAAGAAACACGGGCCAGTGGGCCTTGTACACGTGGATGCCCATGCGGATGTAAATGACGAGATGTTTGGCGAGCGCGAGTGCCATGGAACGGTGTTCCGCCGGGCCTATGAAGAAGGGCTGCTTCGCCCAACGGACGTCTACCAGATCGGTCTGAGGGGAACAGGCTACACCGCCGAAGATTTCGACGAGCCGCGCGAATGGGGTTTCAACCTAACGCTCGCGCAGGAGGTTTGGCATAAATCAACGGTGCCGCTGGCGGCGCAGATCAGAAAGAACATGGGCGCGGGGCCGGTATACATCACCTATGATATCGACAGTCTTGACCCCTCCATCGCACCGGGCACAGGCACGCCTGAAATAGGGGGGCTGACAACGCCGCAAGCGTTGGAGTTGATCCGGGGGCTGCGCGGGTTGCCCATTGTGGGCTGCGATCTGGTCGAAGTTGCACCACCTTACGACACTTCCGGCAACACCGCGCTAACCGCGGCGAATATCATGTTCGAGATGCTGTCGGTGTTGCCCGGAGTTCCGTATCGCTAACCACAAATCGCAGTGGACTATGGGCGAGAATTGAACGACAACGTGGCAAATCGTGGAAATGGCGCAGACGAATGGCAGTAGGTATCTTTGATAGCGGGTTGGGCGGTTTGACCGTTTATGACCAGATCGCGGCTGATATGCCCGATCTGCCAGTATGCTATTTTGCCGATAGTGCGAACACACCTTACGGCGTGCGCACCGCTGACGACATCTACAACCTCACCTGTGCGGCCACGCAGTCGCTGTTCGATGCGGGCTGTGATCTGGTGATCCTTGCGTGCAACACCGCCTCTGCTGCGGCTTTGCGGCGGATGCAGGAAAACTGGGTACCAACCGACAAGCGCGTGCTTGGTGTGTTCGTGCCGATGATCGAAGCCCTGACCGAGCGCAACTGGGGCGACAATTCCCCGCCGCGTGAAGTGGACGTGCGGGACGTGGCCCTATTCGCCACCCCTGCGACCGTTGCGTCGCGGGCGTTCCAGCGTGAACTGGCGTTCCGTGCCATTGGCGTCGATGTCGAAACGCAGCCCTGTGGCGGTCTGGTGGATGCGCTTGAAGACGGCGACGAGATGCTGGCGGAGGCCTTGGTACGCTCGCATGTCGACGCGCTGAAGCGGCGGATGCCCCATCCGCAGGCGGCGATCTTGGGCTGCACGCATTATCCGTTGATGCAAAAGGCGTTTCAGGATGCTTTGGGAGAAGACGTAAAGGTATTTTCGCAAGCCAATCTGGTTTCGGCGAGCCTTGCTGATTATCTCAAGCGGCACCCTAATATGCTGGGCCAAGGGTCCGAGACCAAGTTCCTGACCACGGGCGATCCGGCACAGGTCACCGACCGCGCCACGCAGTTCCTGCGACGAAAGATCCAGTTCGAAGCGGCATGATTGCCGCGCGCCTGTCTTTCTTCTAAACCATCTGTGAATTCAAACGGAGTCTGTCATGACCCATAAAATCGCCATCCTTGGTGCGTCCGGTTATACCGGAGCGGAACTCGTCCGGTTGATTGCAACGCACCCCTCTCTTTCCATCGCGGCCCTGTCGGCTGACCGCAAAGCAGGCATGGAGATGGCCGAGGTGTTCCCCCATCTTCGGCATCTGGACCTGCCCACTTTGGTGACCATCGACGAGATCGACTTCTCGGACATTGACCTATGCTTTTGCGCCTTACCACACAAGACGTCGCAAGAGGTCATCGCCAAATTGTTGCCTAAGACCCTGAAAATTGTCGACCTGTCCGCTGATTTCCGGCTGCGCGACCCTGAGGCCTATAAGACATGGTACGGAAACGACCACGCAGCGCTGGATATGCAGGGCGAAGCGGTCTACGGCCTGACGGAATTCTACCGCGATGATATCGCCAAGGCACGGCTCGTGGCCGGCACCGGCTGTAATGCGGCGACGGGCCAGTTCGCCCTGCGGCCGCTGATTGCGGGCGGGGTGATTGATCTGGACGACATCATCCTTGACCTTAAAGTCGGTGTGTCTGGGGCAGGTCGGTCCTTGAAGGAAAACCTGCTGCATGCGGAACTGTCCGAGGGTAGCAACGCCTATGCAATCGGTGGCACGCACCGGCATCTGGGCGAGTTCGACCAAGAGTTCTCTGCCATCTCCGGTCGGTCTGTTAAGGTGCAGTTTACCCCGCATCTGGTGCCAATGAACCGCGGTATTCTTGCGACCGTTTATGTCAAAGGTGACGCCGCAGAAATTCACGCGACGCTGGCCGAGGCTTATAGCGACGAGCCCTTCATCGAGGTTCTGCCCTTTGGGCAAGCGCCATCGACCCATGAGACACGCGGCTCCAACTTCGTGCATATCGGCGTCACTGGTGACAGGATAGAAGGCCGCGCCATTGTGATCGCAGCCCTTGATAACCTTACGAAAGGGTCATCCGGTCAGGCGTTGCAAAATGCTAATCTGATGTTAGGTCTAGAAGAGACCGAGGGGCTGATGATGGCCCCGCTGTTCCCGTAAAGGATCCGCGCCATGAAAGGCCTCAAGAAAAAACGCCGCATTCAGGTCATCGCAGTCGCTGCGGTGGCGCTGCTCGTGTCTACCGCGTTGATCGGATACGCCCTGCGAGACGGGATCAACTTCTTCCGCTCGCCCACGGAAGTTGTCGAAACCCCGCCGCGCGAGAGCGAGACGTTTCGTATTGGCGGGTTGGTCGAAGACGGCAGCCTGAAAGTCAACGAGTCGCAAGAGATCACCTTTAATGTGACCGATGGAAACGCGGTTGTCGCGGTCACCTACAAGGGTATCTTGCCTGACCTGTTCGAAGAAGGTCAGGGGATGGTCGGCACCGGACGCTACATTGAAGGCGTCTTCCAAGCCTCGGAAATCCTTGCCAAACATGACGAAAAATACATGCCGGTCGAAGTCATCGACGCGTTGAAAGAACAAGGCGTGTATAAAGAGGCGAACGGTAGCTAGAGGCTCCGTTAACCAAATAAGCGCAACTTTGGCCCCGTGTTGCAGCGGAGGCCAAAGATGCAAACAGTTCTCGAAATTGCGCAAGACATTGTTCGCCGTGAAGGCGGCTATGTGAACGATCCCGACGATCCCGGTGGCCCAACCAATCACGGTGTTACCATTCACACCATGCGCCGGCTGGGCCTTGATCTGAATGGCGACGGGACCGTAACCCGCGCAGATGTGCGGGCGTTAACGCAGGCTCAGGCGGTCGAGATCTTCATTGACCACTACTTTCGTGAGCCGCGCATCGACGCCCTGCCGCAACCGCTACAGGCGAGCGTGTTCGATATGAATGTGAACGCAGGGGCAAATGCCATCAAACTGCTGCAACGCCTGCTGAACGACATGGGGCAGGACGTGTCGGTTGATGGCAGGATCGGACCGCACACGATCCGCGCGACCTATGCCGCCTTTCAGGATGCGCCTGACCACATGGCTGACGCCTATGGCATCGCGCGGCGCGACTACTATTACGCGCTAGCAGATCGCCGACCTGCCTCGCGAAAATACGCGCGCAGACGGGACGGCAGCAAAGGCGGCTGGATCAAGCGGGCCGAGGAGTTCTTGTCACCGCATTACCGCCTGTCGGCCACCGAACACCGCAAACGGGTGGCGGCATGGGGCTGATCTCGCAAGTGCTCAGGGGTGGCGTCACTGGGGTCGCTGGTGCGGTCGTGGACGTGGCCGAAGTGTTTCGCCCCAATGCGACCCGCCAGATGGAGCTTGGCCATGAGGCGTTCACCGCAGCCCTGACGCAACACGGGGCGGAGTTTCAATACGGGCGGCTCGGATGGTTCGACCGAGCCATGAACGGCTTGAACCGTTTGCCGCGCCCGATGCTGGCTCTCGGAACTTTGGGATTGTTCATCTACGCGATGGTGAATCCGCTGGAATTTGCCGAGCGTATGCGTGGGCTAGCCTATGTGCCGGAACCGCTTTGGTGGCTTTTGGGGGCCATTGTGAGTTTCTATTTCGGCGCACGGGAATTGCACTACCGGCGCGCGCCGCTTGTACCACCGAAACCCGCCACGCGACCGCAGCGGCCCAGCACGAATCCGGCACTGGAGGCATGGCGGGCAAAGCGCGGTGGATAAAAGTCTGAAATGACGGCGCGTTTCGCTTTTCTAAACTGACCGGTTCGTTATCGTGTCGCTCAACACGCGAATTGGAGACCAGCGATGCAATACGAAACCCTGCGACTGACTGTCAGCAACAACGTGGCGGTGATCGAGTTCACCCGCGACGAGGTGATGAACGCGCTTAACACGCAAATGCGCGCCGAAATATTGCATGCCGTTAAAGCCGCAGAGGCAAGCGCACGGGTCTTGGTTCTGACCGGAAAGGGGCGGGCCTTCTGTTCCGGTCAGGACCTTGGCGACCGTGCCAGTGTTGCGTCGACCGATTTGGAGCGAACTTTGCGCGACGAATATGTGCCGATGCTGATGGCCATCTACAATTGCCGCATCCCGACGATTTCCGCTGTAAACGGTCCGGCCGCCGGGGCAGGGGCCAATCTGGCACTGGCCGCCGACGTCGTGATAGCCACAAAATCCGCGGTGTTCTTACAGGCGTTCACTCGCATCGGGCTTATTCCTGATGCAGGCGGCAGCTACTTCCTTCCGCGACAGGTGGGTATGGCCAAAGCGATGGGGGCCGCATTGTTTGCAGAGCCGATAACGGCGGATCAGGCCAGCGCAATGGGAATGATTTGGGAGGCCGTTGCCGACGAGGAGTTTGCCCAGCATTGGCTGGACCGCGCAACTTATCTGGCGAATGGTCCAACCGAGGCCTACACGCGGGTTAAAAAGATCATTCGCTCCAGCTTCGAGAACGACTTGGAAAAGCAGCTTCTATTAGAGGCCAAGCTCCAAGGTGAATGCGGAAAGACCCATGATTTTCGGGAGGGTGTTCTGGCATTTCTGGACAAGCGTGCCGCGAATTACGAAGGGCGTTAAAGGGGGAATGCTTTAAACCGCGTTTGTTAAGAAAAAGGCCACCCGAGGGTGGCCTTTTTTGTTAGCGGTTTTCGATGTCTGTGTAATCACGCTTCGTCGCACCTGTATACAACTGGCGCGGACGCCCGATTTTCAGGTTCGGGTCCGAAATCTGCTCTTTCCATTGCGAAATCCACCCGACGGTCCGTGCAAGGGCAAAGATCGGGGTGAACATCGAGGTCGGGAAACCCATCGCTTCCAGAATAATACCCGAATAGAAATCGACATTCGGGAACAATTTCTTCTCTGCAAAATACGGGTCATTCAGGGCTTGTTTTTCAAGCTCTTTGGCGACCTGCAACAGCGGGTTGTTTTCAACGCCCAGCAACTCAAGAACTTCATCGGCGGATTGCTTAAGTACTGTCGCGCGCGGGTCGAAGTTTTTGTAAACGCGGTGGCCAAAGCCCATCAGGCGATAGCTGTCATTCTTGTCCTTAGCGCGCGCGATAAACTCGGGGATGCGGTCAACCGTGCCGATCTCTTTAAGCATTTCCAAGCAAGCCTGGTTCGCGCCGCCATGTGCGGGACCCCACAAGCACGCAATGCCAGCCGCGATACACGCAAATGGGTTTGCACCGGATGATGATGCCAGACGAACCGTCGATGTCGACGCGTTCTGCTCGTGGTCGGCATGCAAAGTGAAGATACGGTCCATTGCGCGGGCAAGGATCGGATCAACCTCGTATTTCTCGGCTGGAACCGAGAAGCACATGTGCAGGAAGTTCGCGGCATAATCGAGGTCATTGCGCGGATAGACGAAGGGCTGGCCCACCGAATACTTGTAAGCCATCGCAGCAATTGTTGGCAATTTTGCGATCAGTCGGATGGCGGCCACTTCACGCTGCCAGTCATCATTGATGTCGGTGCTGTCGTGATAGAATGCGGACATGGCACCCACGACGCCCACAAGCGTCGCCATTGGATGCGCATCACGCCGGAAACCACGAAAGAAGTTGTGCATTTGTTCGTGCACCATCGTGTGATTGGTAACACGGGCTTCGAAGTCTTCCAGCTCGGTTGCCGATGGCAGTTCACCGTAAAGCAACAGGTAGCAGACTTCGAGGAAGTGGGATTTTTCAGCCAATTGGTCGATCGGATAGCCGCGGTGCAGCAATTCACCCTTGATACCGTCGATGAAGGTGATCGTGCTGTCGCAAGCCGCCGTGGAGGTGAAGCCCGGATCATAGGTAAACACATCGCCTTGGGCGTAGAGTTTGGTGATGTCGATGACATCGGGTCCAGCAGTCGGGGTATGGATTGGCAACTCGATTTCCTTGTTGCCAATAATCAGTCGTGCGGATTTGTCGGACATACATTCACCTTTCGTGTGTCTGGAGGGTAACGCGGTCGTAACCTCCTGTTATATATGGCATGATATGCCATGTCGTTTTGTTCTTTTAAGCTCCCGGCCGCGGCGCGGCGAGGGTATTAACCGACGACATGCGCCAGCCTCGCGAGGGTCTCGTCACGTCCGATGATCATCATCATGTCAAAGACGCTGGGTGAAACTGCACGGCCTGAAAGCACGACCCGTAGGGGGCCAGCAAGTTTCCCGAATTTGAGATCTTGCGCCTCGGCGAACTCCATCACGGTTTGCTCCAACGCTTCACGGTTCCAGCTAGCAGTTTGCAACTGCGGCGTCAATTGCGTCAGTATACCACGGGATACCGGATCAAGCAGTTTTTCCGCTTTTTCATCCAAGGTGAACGGTGGCTTATCGAGCACAAACGCAAATTTTGCCAGTAAATCCCCCACGGTTTTGTCCGTGACGTCGAGTTTATCAAACGCATCTGCAAACGCCTTTGCCTCGTCATCCGACAACACGGGCTGACCAACTGCAGTCAGATAGCTTTGTACGTCTCGCACCATGGTTTCAGAATCGCTTATCCCGATCTGATGACGGTTAATGTTTTCCATTTTCTTAAAATCGAGCCGCGCAGGCGCTTTGCCGATGCCGTCCAGATCGAACCATTCCAGAGCCTGCTTGGTGGTGAACACCTCGTCATCGCCATGGCTCCAGCCCAGACGCGCCAGATAATTGCGCATTCCGGCGGGCGTGTAGCCCATGGCTGCGTATTCCATGACCCCCAACGCCCCGTGACGTTTGGAGAGTTTTTTGCCATCTGGTCCATGGATTAACGGAATATGGGCGAAGACAGGCAAGTCCCAACCCATCGCCGTGTAAATCATCGATTGACGCGCCGCGTTCGCAAGGTGGTCATCGCCGCGAATGACGTGGGTGACGCCCATGTCGTGGTCATCAACCACAACGGCCAGCATATAAACGGGGCTGCCGTCAGAACGTAGCAAAACCATGTCATCCAGCGCGTCAGCCTTCCAGGTCACGTCGCCCTGCACGGCATCCTGAATGGTGATATCGCCTTCCTGCGGCGCTTTTATCCGGATGGCGAAAGGCGCGTCGGGATGTTCACTTTCAGGCACGTCGCGCCACGGGGAGCGGTACAGGGTCGAGCGCCCGTCTGCCCGTGCGGCCTCACGAAACGCCTCGATTTCGTCTTGCGAGGCGAAACACTTATACGCCGTCCCCGCAGCTAACATTTCATGCGCAACAGCGGCATGCCGGTCGGCGCTTTCAAACTGGCTCACTGCGTCGCCGTCCCAATCCAGCCCCAGCCATGTCAGGCCATCCAGAATGGCTTGCGTCGCCTCAGGCGTGTAGCGCGCGCGGTCGGTGTCCTCGATCCGAAGCAGAAACTTCCCGCCACGTCCGCGTGCATAGAGCCAATTGAACAGCGCGGTGCGTGCGCCACCGATGTGCAGGTATCCGGTCGGAGAAGGGGCGAAGCGGGTGACCACAGGGGCGTCTGTCATAGGATGTTTAACCTTTTGGAAAGCATGTTCGGGCAGGATCGGCCCAATTCAGGCTGGACCAGTCGTACTGGCCCATTTGCGCTCAGGTTTAGGCAATCACAGTGATGGAGACAAGGGCGGGTAACGTCAGGGCAGAGCCCAAATCACCGCGCCTAGGGCCAGCTGTTTTCGCGACCTTTGCACGGCAGCAATCGCATTTGTTTCCATGGGTGCCCGTATGTTTAGGCGCAGGGATCGGGCTGTATTTCGCGGCCTCGTCAGAGCCGGTGACGTGGCACCTGATAATGCTCGCCGCAACCTTAAGCGCGCTGTGGCTTGTAGCCTACGCTTTCGGCCAACACAGAGGCCGCTGGGTATCCGTCACGCTCTGGCTGCTGACCTTGGTCCTCGTTGGAACCACGGTTGCAAGCCTTCGGGCAAAAGCCGTGGCCGCTCCGGTGCTGTCCTATCGCTATTACGGGCCGATCGAGGGGCGCATTGTCTCGATCGACAAATCCGCGTCAGAGAAAATGCGCCTGACGCTTGATCACGTCCGTCTGTCACGGGTGCCGCCGCACCGCACACCACTCCGCGTCCGCGTGTCGCTTCACGGGGATGATCTTGGGATCGACTTTGCGCCCGGCGACACGGTGCTTACGACCGGACATCTGGGGCCACCCGCCGGGCCGGTGGAGCCCGGTGGCTTCGACTTCCAGCGGCATCTGTGGTTCCAGCAACTCGGCGCGCTCGGCTACACCCGCAATCCCATGTTGCGACTGGAACCCGCAGGGCGCGCACAAGGATTTTCACTGTGGCTATACACCTTTAGATTGAGCCTCTCCGCCGCGATCAAGGCCCGAATGTCCGACGAAGAAGGGCCGTTTGCCGCCGCGATCATTACCGGGGATCGGGCCGATCTTGATCCCCAGTTGCTAGACCGCCTTCGGGCGTCAAATCTGGCACATCTTCTGGCCATCTCCGGCCTGCATATGGGGTTGTTGACGGGCGCGGTATTCGCGTTGATCCGCATTGGTCTGTCCACGGTGCCTCAACTGGCTGTCCGGCTCAATCTTCGAAAGGTTGCGGCTGTAGGCGCGTTGTTCGCCGCCGTGCTTTACCTCGGAGTATCCGGCGCAAATGTCGCAACGCAGCGGGCGTTCATCATGGTCACCGTCATGTTGCTCGCGATCTGCGTGGAGCGGCCTGCATTGTCCCTCAGGGCGGTTGCGATCGCGGCGTTTATCGTTCTGATCATCACGCCAGAGGCACTTGTCGGCCCGGGATTTCAAATGTCGTTCGCGGCGACCACAGCCTTGGTTGCTGTCTTCGCTGTGATCCGCGATCGGGGGCTGTTCCTGATACTCCCGAAATGGCTCTCGGGCGCGGCGGCCTTGCTGCTATCGTCGTTTATTGCAGGGGCTGCGACCGCACCTTACGGGGCGGCGCATTTCAACCAAGTGGCACAGTACGGCCTTTTGGCGAACTTGCTGTCGGTGCCGGTGATGGGACTTGTCGTGATGCCCGGCGCGCTTCTGGCCGGATGTCTGGCGCCCTTGGGACTGGAGGGCATCGGTCTATGGGGAATGGAGCTTGGTTTGGCGTGGATACTGCGCGTCGCGGACTTGGTATCAGGTTTGGACGGCAGCACCCGCGCGATTGTCGCGCCGGGTCCGGCAGTGCTCCCCTTGGTGACGCTGGGCGGCTTGATGCTTTGCATCTGGCAAGGAGCAGGGCGATTGGTCGGGCTTGTGCCCGTTATCGTGGCGTTCGGTCTTTGGCAAAATGTTGAGCGCCCTGAGGTGCTCATCTCCGAAACTGGCCGCCTGATTGGGATCGTGCAAAATGAGGAACGGGCCTTGAACAAGCCCAAGGGTGACGGGTTTTCTGCCAGAGTTTGGCTGGAAAACGATGGAGATACTGCTGATCAGGCACAAGCCGCAACGCGCGCAGGGTTTAGCCCCAATCACATTCGCACGCAGGTCGCGGGAAGCACGTTGGGTTTTAACGCCGCCAACCCCGAGAAAATCGACATCTCGGAGGCCTGCGCGTCACATGACATCGTTGTGCTGCCACGTGTCGAATCCAAGCTGCCGGAAGATTGCGCGGGCTGGACCGCCCTAGATTTCAGCGAAGGCGGGGCTGTCGCGATTTACACGACCGAAACGGGTCTCAGATACGAAAACAGCCGATCGCGACAAGGCAACCGGCTGTGGGTCTCACATCAGCGCAAACGCACTCAGTAAGAGCGGATCAATCCGACCAGACGACCTTGGACCTTCACCATATGGTCCGGCAAAACCCGCGTCTCGTAGGCAGAGTTCGCGGGCTCCAGCGCGATGGAGGCGCCATGCCGCCGGAAGCGTTTCAGCGTGGCTTCCTGATCTTCGACCAATGCCACAACGATATCGCCATTATTTGCAGTGATTTGCTCGCGGATCACAACGACGTCGCCGTCATTGATGCCCGCTTCAATCATCGAATCACCCTTCACCTCAAGCGCGTAGTGGTGACCACTGCCCGCAAGCATCGAGCCCGGAACAGCCACATGGTGTGACACTTCGCTGATCGCCTCGATCGGTGTACCGGCGGCGATCCGTCCCATCACAGGCAATTCCAGTGCGTGAACCCCTTCAAGCGCCATGGCGGCAGGGTTCGGGGCAGGGCGGTCGCCCTCAATCACACGCGGTCTAAAGCCGCTATTCTCCATCGCGTCAGGCAGCTTCACGATCTCCAGCGCCCGCGCCTTGTGGGCCAGCCGTTGGATGAAGCCACGTTCTTCCAACGCCGTAATCAGGCGGTGAATGCCTGACTTGGAACGCAAATCCAGCGCATCCTTCATTTCATCGAACGAGGGCGGCACCCCGTCACGCTGAATACGTCCGTGAATGAATTTCAACAGGTCCAGCTGTTTCTTGGTCAGCATCGGCTAAGAACTCCCTGATGGCGGCGCATTATTCGCGCCATGTTCTCCGATGTTCTACCGCTGTTCCTGTTTTGTGTCAACGCTTAGAGCGCAATGACCTCGGTCCGCTCACCCGCCGCACGGGCCGGATCATTCGGTGGCCGGACAATCAGGGCGTTGGCTTGGGCCAGAACAGTCAGCAACGAACTGTCTTGGCGATCAAAAGCCCGCACCGCGCCGTCTTCGATGTTCGCACGCATATAATGCTCCCTCTGGCTGTTGGCGTCGAGCGGCTGAGCCAAGGGCAAACTGATCCGTGCTCGTGGTCCTGCGGGCAAGCCGAGGAAGTGATCCAGCAAGGGGCGAATGAAAAGCTCCCCGCACACCATGGACGAGACCGGATTGCCCGGCAGACCGATCATCGCCATTTTGCCGATACGCCCGGCCATCAAGGGCTTTCCGGGCCGCATCGCGACCTTATAGAAATCCCGCTCAAGCCCCATCGTTCCGGCAACTTCGGCCACGATATCACGGTCACCGACAGACGCACCGCCAATGGTCACCAACAGGTCAGCGCCTTCGGCCAGTGACAGGTCCATTTCCAGTGAGGAGGCGGTGTCTTTCGCGATTGGAAGCAACCGCGTCTGCGCGCCCGCGCGGCGGAACATCGCGGCGAGGCCAAGCGAATTGGAGGCAATGATCTGGTCGTCGCGCGGTGTCTCTCCGGGGCTAACCAATTCGTCCCCCGTGGCGATGATCGCCACAACAGGGCGGCGGCGCACGGGGACTAGGGCGACATTCATCGACGCCAGCAATGCCACATCCGACGGGCCAAGACGGCGCGGGGCGGTTAGCAGATCACCGACTTTGAAGTCGCCGCCGGAAGGCCGGATGTGGTGGCCCTTGTCGATATTCTCCCTCAACGTTATCGACGATCCTGCGCGGGTGACGTCTTCTTGAATGATAACCCGCTGGGCACCAACGGGCAGCGGGGCGCCGGTGAATATCCGCACGGCTTGCCCGTCGTCGATCTTGCCGTCAAAGCGGTGGCCCGCCGCGGCTTCTCCAATCACCGTGAAGGTATCTCCCGCGGCGACATCAACGGTCGAGATTGCGTAGCCATCCATTGCGGAGGCGGAAAAGGGGGGCTGGTCCCGTGTCGCAGCGACGTCTTGCGCCAACACGCGCCCGTCAGCATCAATGAGCGGGACAAGTTCAACGTCAACGGGCGATCCGAGTTTCAGCACCGCTGCCAAAGCATCAGCAACCGAAATCATCCGCGCGGGGCCTCGAACAAGCCTGACTTGCCACCATCTTTCAGAACCAGCCGTATATCACTGATTTCCATGGTTTTCTCGGCAGCCTTCACCATGTCATAGATCGTCAGCGCAGCGGTAGACACAGCGGTAAGCGCCTCCATTTCCACACCGGTCTGACCCGTCGTCTTGACCGTCGCTTCAATGCGAATGCCCGGCAAGGACGCATCAGGCGTCAGCTCGACGGCGACCTTGGTGATGGGCAAGGGATGGCACAGCGGGATCAGCTCAGAGCATTTCTTCGCCCCCATGATCCCCGCCAGCCGTGAAACGCTGAGAACATCGCCCTTCTTGGCGCGACCTTCGGTGATCAGATCAAACGTCTCGCGCTGCATTTTCACACAGCCTTCTGCCACCGCAACACGAGAGGTCACAGGCTTGTCGGATACGTCCACCATATGCGCATGGCCGTCGCCGTCGAAATGGGTCAGCTCCGACATTTAAAGCCCGCCAGTCATTGGTTTATCACTGAGGATGTGGCGTGTTGCGGCAGTCACGTCTTCCTGCCGCATCAGGCTTTCGCCGATCAGGAAACAGCGTGCGCCATAGCGGGCCAGATCGGACAGGTCGGTTGGCTCGAACAAACCGCTCTCGGCCACGATCAGCTTGTCCTCCGGCACTTGGCGCGCCAGCTTTCGGGTGGTGTCCAAGGTTACATCAAAGGTGTGCAGGTCACGGTTGTTGATCCCCAGAAGCGGGCTTTTCAAATGCAAGGCGCGCTGGAGTTCTTCGTCATTATGGACTTCAACCAACACATCCATGCCCAGCCGGATCGCCGTGTCTTCCAACTCGTGAGCCAGACTGTCATCGACAGAGGCCATGATGATCAGGATGCAATCGGCACCAAGCGCGCGGGATTCGACAACCTGATACGGGTCATAAAGGAAATCCTTGCGCAAGACGGGCAGGGAGCAGGCTTCGCGCGCTTGCACCAGATAGTCGTCAGCCCCTTGGAACGAGGGCCCGTCGGTCAGCACACTCAGGCAGGTCGCCCCGCCATCCGCATAGGCTTTGGCCAAGGCCGGGACGTCGAAATCTTCGCGGATCACGCCTTTTGACGGGCTGGCTTTCTTGATTTCCGCAATCAAGCCGTACCCGCTGATAGCCGCGTCGGTTAAGGCGTCGGCAAAGCCGCGCGGTGCCGGGGCGTTTGCCGCGTCGGCCTCAAGGTCAGCGAGGCTCCGCTCGGCTTTGCGCGCCGCGATTTCCTCCAGCTTGTAGGCCTTGATCTTTTCCAGAACGGTTGGGGTGCTCATACGGCCTCCGATGTCAGTTTTGCCAAGGCATTAACCTTGGCTTTGGCTGCGCCACTGTCGATGCTGGCGCGGGCCATGTCCACACCTTCGCGCAGGTTGGCCGCTTTGTCAGCCACGACCAAAGCCGCGGCGGAGTTTAGGAGCACCGCGTCACGGTATGCGGACTTCTCGCCTTCAAGAAGCGCACGGAACTCGATGGCGTTCTCGGACGGCGAGCCGCCAAGGATGTCCTCGAACGGGTGTGGCGTCAGGCCTGCGTCTTCAGGGGCGATTTCCATCTCGTGCACTGCGCCATTTTCCAGCACCGCAACCTTCGACGGCGCAGAGATGGCCAGCTCGTCGGTTCCGTCGCCACCATGGACCAGCCACGCTTTCTCGGAGCCGAGCGCCAACAGTGTTTCCGCCATGGGTCGGATCAAATCAGCCGAAAACGCGCCGGTGAGTTGACGTTTGACCCCTGCAGGGTTGGTCAATGGCCCAAGGATGTTGAAGATCGTCCGCGTGCCAAGCTCTGCACGGGTTGGCATCACATGCGCGATGGCGGGGTGGTGCATTGGCGCCATCATAAAGCCGATACCAATCTCGCGGATCGCGCGGGTTACAACATTGGCGCCCACCATGACGTTGATCCCCATGGCCCCAAGCGCATCCGCAGCACCGGATTTGGACGACAGGTTTCGGTTGCCATGCTTGGCCACAATCACGCCCGCACCAGCCACGACAAACGCAGTCGCAGTCGAGATGTTCAGCGTGCCCTTCCCGTCACCGCCTGTGCCGACGATATCCATTGCGCCCTCGGGTGCGACGACAGGGTTGCATTTGGACCGCATCACAGCCGCCGCGGCCGAATATTCCTCGACCGTTTCGCCCCGCGTGCGCAGCGCCATCAAAAATCCGCCGATCTGGCTGGGCGTCGCGCGGCCCTCGAACAGCGCTTGGAAAGCGACCTCCGCTTCGTCGCGGGTCAATGCGCGCTCGGCGGCAATTCCGATCAGTGGTTTCAGCCTCTCACTCATGCGGCAACTCCTGTTTTGCTGGGCAAAACATCAAGGAAGTTTTGCAGCATCTGATGCCCGTGTTGCGAGGCGATGCTCTCGGGGTGGAACTGGACACCATGGATGGGCAATTCGCGATGTTGCAATCCCATGATTGTCCCGTTTTCCAGTGCTGCCGTCACCTCCAGACAGTCCGGCAGCGTGTCTTTCTCGACCACCAGTGAATGATAGCGCGTCGCGTCGAAGGGAGAGGGTAAGCCTTTGAAAACGCTTTTGCCTTCATGAATGTAGCTGCCCATTTTCCCGTGAACGATTTCGGTATGCCGAACCACCTTGCCGCCAAAGGCCTCGCCAATGGTCTGGTGCCCCAGACACACCCCGAACAGCGGGGTTCGGGTCTCTGCGGCCGCCGCCGTCAGCGCCAGACAAATACCCGCGTCAGTAGGCGTCTTGGGGCCGGGGCTTAGAACAATACCCTCGGGATTCAGAGCCATCGCAGCTTGCACATCAATGGCGTCATTGCGCACAACCTTCATATCCGCGCCCAGTTCGCCGAAGAAATGCACCAGATTGTAGGTGAAACTGTCGTAATTATCGATCAATAGCAGCATCATCTTACCCTTTGCTCCGAAAGGGCTTTCCACCGCCTTCCGTGTCGCGGTATAAATGCCCAGAGCTGCGCGCCGGGGTCAAGGCCGCTTATCTGGACCCCACATACAACAAGACGGGCAAAAGCCTCGTAAGAAGTGCGCTTTGGGGTGAAAACGACAAGTGGTCGGGCGAGGATCAGAACGATGGGCAAAGGTATAGGCGCGGGTATTGTGTCAGGTGGGTTTGTAGGCGTGGTGGTGATGACGATGTTGTCGCTTTATGCGCCGCTGCCGCAGGACCGGATTGACGCCGCCCCGAAACTCGAGGTTGAAACCACGCCCTCGGAGGCCGTCACTCCGCAAGTAACCGAGACCACTCCGCAAGCAAATGAAGTGCCGTCAGTCGCCGCAACTACCACCAGTTCCGACACTGTAACTCCTGTCACGGAGAACAGCGCCGTTACCGAAAGCGAAAGCGTCACTGTCCCCGAACAGCAGCAAGACGCGCCCGTCGTGCAAGCAACCACGCCGCAGCTGGACAGCAGCAGCGCAGTTGATACCGACAGCCCCACCGCCGAGATCGCGACCTCCGACGCTCAGGTGGCCCAGCTTATCCCGCAAGCGCCAACCGTTCAGGCCGAAGGCAATGACGAAATTATCATTGCCAGCGCCGATCCCATGCCGGAGCCGGTCACTCAGGTGAATCCCGGGGTTCAGACCCCAACCGCGGATGCGTCGCCGAATGTAGAGCCGACCGTCGACGCGGAAACAACAACCGTGCAGCCGTCTGAACTCCCCTCGCCAACGATCACCGGTACCGAAAAGGTCGTGGACAGCGAAGCGCCTGCAAAACCGCGCGTGTCCAGCCTGCCAACGATTGGCAACGCCCAAGAGGAAGCGGTCGAAGTGGCCTCCGCAGACACGCCCATCACGCTGCCGCAGGTTGATGCGGGCGTGGTGACAAACCGTCTTCCAAGCGTTGGCACTGGCGGGGCAACATCGCTTGTCACACCCGCCCCGCAAGACGACACCCCGACCGAGCCCGCCGCCGCGCCGACCGATCTTGGCGCATTGCAGGCGTTTGGCACCAAGGTTGAAGGGGCAGAGGGTAAATCCCTTTTCGGCGTTATCCTGATTGATAGCGGTGAGGACGGCATCCCGCGCGCGGACCTGATGAAATTGTCCATTCCCGTGACCATCGCGCTAGACCCCACAGCGCCTGACGCCGCCCGCATCATGGCGGACTACCGCGCGGCCGGAATAGAAGTCATCGCGATTGCCAACGAGCTGCCCACAGCCTCGTCGCCAAGCGATGTCGCGGTAGCGGTCGAGGCGTATTTCTCGATTCTGGATCAGGCGGTCGGCCTGATGGATCCGCTCGACGGGCGCATCCAGTCCAACCGATCCTTGCTGCAACCGGTCCTTGGGGCCATCCGCAACAGCGGCCACGGCTTGGTCACATATGATCGCGGGCTGAATACCGCGCAACAAGCCGCCCGCCGCGAGGATATTCCTGCCGCCACGGTTTTCCGCGTGCTGGACGCAGAGCTGGAAGAAAGCCCCAGAATAAAACGCTATCTGGATCGCGCCGCCTTTAATGCCAACCGCGATGGCGCGGTCGTGGTTGTCGGGCGCAGCTACCCCGAAACGATCAAAGGGCTGGTGGAATGGGTGCTCGAGAAGAAAGAGGCGGGGATCGCCATGGTTCCGGTCTCGGCTGTGATGCTGGCGGGTGAAGGCTCGTAGGGCTTAAGTCCCTAAAGGTTAGCCATTGCCGTCGCGCAGGAACAATCCGGCTTCTTTCGCCGCCATAAGTAGTGCCTTGGACTTGTTGACGGTCTCCTGAAACTCCGCCTCCGGGTCACTGTCATACACAACACCACCGCCCGCTTGGATATAGAGCTTCTCGTCCTTCACGATGCCCGTGCGCAGCGCGATACAGATATCCATGTCACCATTGGCCGAGAAATATCCGCAGCCGCCGCCATAGATGCCGCGCTTCTCCGGCTCTAACTCGTCGATGATCTCCATCGCACGTACCTTCGGCGCACCGGACACGGTGCCCGCAGGCAGTCCTGACAGCAGCGCAGACAGGGCGTCTTGGTCGTCAGCCAGCTCTCCGGTGACGTTGGAGACGATGTGCATCACGTGGCTATAGCGCTCGATGATGAATTTTTCTGTAGGTGTCACCGTGCCGATCTTCGAGACCTTGCCGGTATCGTTGCGCCCAAGGTCCAACAGCATCAGATGCTCTGCACATTCTTTCGGATCACCTAACAAATCGGCTTCCAACGCGCGGTCTTCCTCCGGCGTGGCTCCGCGCGGTCGCGTACCTGCGATCGGTCGGATGGTCACCTCGCGCCCGAAGACCCGCACCAGAATTTCAGGGCTGGCCCCGACGATCTGGAACCCGCCCATGTTGAAGTAGAACATGAAGGGCGACGGGTTGGTGCGCCGCAACGCGCGGTACAGCGAAAACGGCGGCAGCGGGAAATCCTGCGTCCAGCGCTGTGACGGGACAACCTGGAAAATATCGCCCGCGCGGATGTAATCCTTGGCCTTCTCGACCGCATCCAGATAGCCGCTATGGGTGAAGTTCGAGACCGGATCAGCGACCGCAGTCTCCTCGCCCAGATCGCGCGCATCTGTGGGCACCGCGCGGTCCAGATCACGCACCGCATCCATCACCCGTTCAGCCGCTTGCGCGTAGGCTGCGCGCGCGGACAAGCCGGAGGCCACCCACGCAGGGCTGACGACGATCACTTCGCCTTTGACACCGTCCAACACCACCACGACCGACGGGCGCTGCATCACCGCGTCGGGCAGCCCCAACGGATCGGGGTTCACATCGGGCAGATGTTCGACCAACCGGATCATGTCATAGCCCAGATAGCCGAACAGCCCTGCAGAGGCCGCAGGCAAACCTTCCGGCAGATCAATCCGGCTTTCGGCCAGCACTTCGCGCAACGCGGTCAACGGATCGCTTGCGCATGGCTCGAACGCATCGGGGTCGAAGCGGGCGGAGCGGTTCAGCTCGCTCGTCTCGCCACGACAACGCCAGATCAGGTCGGGCTTCATGCCGATAATCGAATACCGTCCGCGCACCTCGCCGCCAGTCACCGATTCCAGCACGAAACTGTCGGGCTGCGCAGCGGTCAGCTTCAGCATCAAAGAGACCGGCGTATCCAGATCAGCGGCAAGCCGCGTGTAGACCACCTGATTTTCGCCTGCCTCGTACCGCTCGGCGAAACCGTCATATTCCGGAAACAAGGCCATGCTTAGCGCATGCTCGCGTTCACGGCATTGATCGCAACTTGGTCAAGGCTCAGGCCGTGGCGTGCTTGCACCGCTTGACCGTACAACTCGAACACATCCGCCGCGAGGCCCGCGCTGCCCTGTTGGGACAGCTGTGTTAGGAAGTTTTGCGCCTCATCAGCCGAAAGGTCGGCAGCCGAGATGTCCAGCAGCTCCACCAATATCGCGCCATCATCCGTCGGGATCAGGGCCGTGTCGGAGGCTTTTTCCAGATCAAACGCAGTGACCAGCAAAGCTGGGGGCGTGCCTTCGATGAACTCTGTGCGGCCACGGTCGGTTTCTGTGCGGCCCACAAGGCCCAAAGCTTCCATCGCGGTGCCTGCATCCAGTTGCGCTTTCAAGCTCTCGCCCAACTCGCTCAACCGGCGCTTGGTTTCCGCCGCATCCCAAGCCGCCGCAACATCGTCACGGATATCGGCCAACGGGGGTAGGGCGGGTGGCACCACCTCGTCCAGACGCGCAGCAAAGATGCCGCCATCAGACAGCTCGCGCGCCTCGGGGAAGTCACCTTCGCGCAACAACAAAGCCTCTTCGCGGAAGTTGTCGTAGCCCGCGATCCCTTCGTGTTCGTCGTCAGAGAAGTTGATTTGGCCAAACTCAAGTTCCGTATCCGTGCCCAGTTCTTCCAAAGTCGCACCACCGGCCAGCAGGTCTTCCACTTCGGTCAGTTTATCAAGAACTGCGCGACGTGCCTGATCCTCTGCAGCTTCGGCGACCAAATCATCGCGGACCTCCTCGAAGCTGGTTTCTTGTGCTTCCAAAACGGCGTTCACACGGTAGAGCGCGGGACCAAGCGAGGTTTCGACCGGATCGGTGATACCCGGTTCCGTCAGTGCAAAAACCGCGTCGGCAATCGGCCCGTCCAGATCGTCGCGCGATACTTCGCCTTGGTCCACATCTTCCAAGGTCAGGCCGCGCTCTGTCACGAGGTCGTCATAACTGGTCTCACCCGCATCAATCGCCGCTTTGGCGGCCGTCGCAGCATCTGTGTCGGCAAAGCCCAGACGTTCCACAATACGGCGCTCGGGCTGGTTGAACTCGCCGGAGCGCTCTTCATAAAGCGCAAGCAGCTCGTCCTCGTTAGGGGTGATGTCGTCAACCAGCATATCCGGTGTCAGCCAAGCATAGCTGATCTTCCGCACCTCTGGCGTTTCGAACTGGGTTCCGTTTTCGTCATAGAACGCTTGCAATTGGGCATCGGTCGGCGCGGCGTTCGGGGATGCCAGCAGATCGGCATTCAACTCGGCCCACCGGAAAGACCGGCGCTGGCCAAGATAGCCATACAGCGTTTCGGCGTAGGATTTATTCAGGGTCAGCCCACCGGTCACCGCTTGCTGCAACAACTCGCGTGCGGCAGTCTTGCGCAGGTCGTCCTCAAAGTCGGCAGGGCGCAGGCTACTCCGTTCCAGCGCAAACTCGTAGGCGTCGCGGTCAAACGCGCCGCTTGGCCCTTGGAACGCGGGAACCTGTTGTAATTGGCGCAGCACTTCGGCGTCACCAACGGACAGGCTCATCACGCGGGCTTCCTCGGTCAACGCGGTGGAGGCCGCCAGACGTTCACGAACGCGGATATCCAGACCTTCTTGCAAAGCGGTTTGCATCGAGACCGGCTGCTGGCGACGGCGGGTTTCGAAATCCAGCTCCTGTTGCAGACCGCGTTGGTATTCCTGAACGGTGATTGGCGTATCGCCAACACTGCCGACGGTCTGAATGTTGCCGCCAAGACCGCCGGAGCCAAAGCCCGCCAACCCTGCCACCAACAGAAGCAAAATACCCCACACCGCGATGCGCGATGCGCTAGATTTGCCTGACTTGGCCATGTCTCACCTTCCTAGAAGAAAACCAGTTGGAACCTGTTAAACCGTCCCCCCCAAAGGGGCAAGCGGATCAGAGGGTTTCCATGCGTGTAAACAGCTCTGCGATGCCGTCCGCGTCGATATTGGCAAACGCGATGCGCAGCGACGTCGCGCCGGACGGATCGCCTTCGGGAACGAACATCGTCCCGGGCAGGCACAAAACGCCGATGTCACGCACCATTCGCTGGGCCAGTTCATTGGACGGCTCGTCGAACGGGTGGGTCATATAAGCGAAATACGCGCCGTTGCCTTGAAGCGTCCAGCCTTTGGCGGCGAGCTTGGGGAATTGGTCCTCGATTGCCGCGCGGCGGGCGAGAATTTCGGCACGCTGCTCCCCCAGCCACGCGGCAAGGTTCTGCATCCCCCACAAAGCGGCCCGTTGCCCCAACTGGTTGGGGCAGATCGTCACCGTATCCAGAAACTTCTCCGCCTCTGCCAGACGGGCGACCGAGGCCACCATCGCTCCGACACGGTGCCCCGTCAGCCGGTAGGCCTTGGAGAAGGAATAAAGCTGGATCAGCGTCTCGTCCCAGTTTTGACGGGTAAACAGGTCATGTGGTGCACCGCTGCGGCTGTCAAAGTCGCGATAGGTTTCATCTACGATCAACGCGATGCCGTGCGCCTCGCACAGGTCGTAAAATGCGCCAAGCAGGTCGGATGGATACTCCACGCCACCTGGATTGTTTGGTGATACCAACGTGATAGCGCGCGTCTTTGATGTGATGAGCTTTGCGGCCTCATCGACCGACGGCAGCAATCCGGCACCTGTCTTCAACGCCACCGAAGAAATTCCGCCCATATCAAGCCACATCTTATGGTTGAAATACCACGGGGTCGGGATGATCACCTCGTCCCCCGCAGCACAGAGGGTCGCGATCATCGACGCAAACGCCTGATTGCAGCCGGAGGTGATTGCGACCTGCTCGGCTGCGACCTTCCCACCATAGGCCGTAGTCCATTGCGATGCGACCTCCGCCCGCAGTTCTGGCAACCCCAGAACGGGGCCGTATAGATGCGTGCCGTCATCCTCGAGGACGAACTTCGACATCGCTTCGCGCAAGGGCGCAGGGGGCGGATCGACAGGTGCGGCCTGCGAGACGTTGATCAGCGGGCGATCTGCCGGGAATTCAACCCCGTCAATCCAGCGCCGCGCCTCCATCACCGGAGGCGGAAAGGTGGCGGCCATATTCGGATTGAGACGCATGATTTAACATTCCGTATAGAGGGTTAGAGCCGAAAGCTTATTCGCCGCGATAGGGCTTCACATATTGCATCGCCATGTCCCACGGGAAGAAAATCCATGTGTCCTGCGAGACCTCCGTGATGAACGTGTCCACCTGCGCGCGACCCTTTGGCTTGGCGTAAACGGTGGCGAAATGCGCGTTGGGATAGAGGTCGCGAACGATCTCCAGCGTTTTGCCGCTGTCGACCAGATCGTCGATGATCAGGATACCTGTGCCGTCCCCCATCAAGGCGTCGTCCGGCTTCTTCAGAACGCTGGCCTCGGACTGGGTCTGGTTGTCGTAGGATTTCACCGAAATCGTGTCCACCGTGCGGATGTCCAACTCCCGCGCGGCGATCATCGCAGGGGCCATGCCGCCTCGGGTGATGGCGACCACGGCCTTCCATGCGCCGTTATCCGGTCCATGCCCGTCAAGACGCCACGCAAGCGCGCGGCTGTCGCGATGGATTTGATCCCAGCTGATGTGAAAGCCTTTTTCGTGGGGCAGGCGGTCGGTCATTGGTCAGGTTCCCTCAGGTGATGGCAATTTTGGCGCCTAGAACGGCAATCAGACCGCCAAAGCTGCGATCCAGTTTCGATTTGAAGCGGCCGTAAGCCGTGCGGGCGCGGGGCAGCGAGAAGACGCGCGCCACAAACATATACCACGCGGTTTCGACCCAGAAGATATTGAACAAGACAAAAAGCTTGTCCGCCAAGGAGGCCTCAACCGGCACCAAGCCGACGAAAACTGCACCGAAAAACACGGCTGGCTTGGGATTGGCAAGCATCGCTATGAGACCCAGCCAAACCGCCCCGAATACAGACCGTGGCGCGGTGCCTTCGGCGATAACGGGCAAAGGCTCGGAGGCGTGTTGCCACATCTTCCATGCGATATAGGTCAGGAACAACCCGCCCACGACTTTCAGCGCGGTGAACAGGGCAGGGACCACTTCAAACAGCAAGGACAGGCCAAGCAAGGCAGCCGCCGCCCAAAGTGTCGCTGCAAGGCCGAACCCGACAGCAAGCCCCATCGCCGTTCGCAGACCTTCGGACGCGGCGGACCGGACGCTCAACACGAAAGACGGCCCCGGCGAGATCGCCGCAAGCAAATGGATAAGGGCGACGCTAACGAAGCCCGCTAATGTCATTTCTCGATGTCCGGCGCGTCTACGGCCTTCATGCCGACGACATGGTAACCCGCGTCCACGTGGTGAACCTCGCCGGTGACCGCCGAGCTGAGATCAGACAACAGATACAGGGCGGACTTGCCGACCTCTTCTTGTGTCACTGTGCGGCGCAGTGGCGAGTTATACTCGTTCCACTTCATGATGTAGCGGAAGTCGCCAATGCCCGAGGCAGCAAGCGTCTTGATCGTACCGGCTGAAATCGCGTTAACGCGGATGTTGTCTTTGCCCAGATCCTCGGCCAGATATTTGACCGACGCTTCCAGCGCAGCCTTGGCCACGCCCATGACATTGTAATGCGGCATGACCTTTTCGGCGCCGTAATAGGTGAGCGTCAGCAAAGATCCGCCGTTTTTCATCAGCTTCTCGGCACGTTGCGCGACTGCTGTGAAAGAGTAGACAGAGATATCCATCGACATGCGGAAGTTGTCGGCGCTGGTGTCGACATAACGGCCGCGCAGTTCGTTTTTGTCGGAGAACCCGATGGCGTGAACCACGAAGTCCAAGCCGCCCCAGTCTTTTTCCAGCGTTGAAAACAAGGCGTCAATAGACGCGCCATCGCCCACATCGCAGGGCAGGACATGTTTCGATCCGATGCTGTCGGCCAACGGGCGGACCCGCTTAAGCAGCGCATCCCCTTGGTACGAGAATGCGATCTCGGCGCCTTGGTCGGCACAAGCTTTCGCGATTCCCCATGCGATGGACTTGTCATTGGCCACCCCCATGATCAGGCCGCGTTTGCCTGCCATCAATCCATTTGACATATTGTCCCCCAGGGCCACTTCTTGTTTTGTTTGGGATGGTTTAGGCGAAAGCACAGGCTGCATCAAGTCGCGGCAGAGCCTTCAGGCGCAGATATGAAACAGAACTGCGTCATTGCTGGCGTAGGCATAATTTTGCCAATTGGTCAAAAACGACGCCGCGTCAGGGTTGAGCCCTTAATTCATTGGCGATAGTGCGGCGATGAAACACGGTGGGAATATAGAGTGACTGACAGATCAGGAATATTCGCAGGCGAAGATCCTTTTGAGATCGCACGTCATTGGCTCACTGAGGCCGAGAAGGTCGAGCCCAACGATCCAAACGCAATAGCGTTGGCGACCGTGGATGCAAACGGGCTGCCGAACGCACGTATGGTGCTTTTGAAGGACATCGAAAGCGACGCCTTCGTCTTCTATACCAACTTTGAAAGTGCAAAAGCGCGCGAGTTGGACAGTTCCGGCACCGCTGCTTTCGTGATGCATTGGAAATCTTTGCGCCGTCAGGTGCGTGTTCGTGGTATAGTGTCGCGCGAAGACGGTGAACAAGCGGACGTCTATTACAAGTCGCGGTCGCTCAAAAGCCGGTTGGGGGCTTGGGCATCGAAGCAATCTCAACCTTTGTCATCGCGTGGCGCTTTGATGGCAAAAGTTGCGAAAGTGACGGCGGAGAAGGGTTTAAACCCCGACAGGCCGCCGTTTTGGGGCGGGTTTCGAATCCAACCCGTTGAAATTGAATTCTGGGCTGATGGGCCTGCGCGGCTCCACGACCGATTCCGCTGGACACGCAATGATCCGGAAAGTCCGTGGAAAACCTCGCGGTTGAGCCCGTAACTACGTCATAAATATACAAAATTGACGTACACGTAAGGGGTGAGGGCAGGAAACCCTTACCTATCTTGAAACCTCTCGATGTGAGAACGTGGACCCAACATTAGTTGGGAGTACTCCATGGGCAGTCTTGGAGGCGTCGAAAAATTCGACGCAGTGTGGATGACACAGAATAGTGAAGTTGCTGATACCACGCGATTTGTCGTGGGTCAGGTTAAGTGGTTCGACGCGGTGAAAGGCTTTGGCTTTGTTGTCGCCGACGAGGGTGGTCCCGACATTTTGCTCCATGCAAATGTGCTGCGTAACTTTGGCCAAGGCTCCGTCGCGGATGCCAGCAAGGTAGAGCTGCGCGTGCAGGAAACCGATCGCGGGCTGCAAGCCGTCGAAGTTTTGTCGCTCACGCCACCGGAAACAGATCCGAACGACACGGGCATCGCCAACGTCATCGCCGACTATGATAACGTAGAAATGATACCGGCCCGGGTGAAATGGTTTGACAAGGGCAAAGGCTTCGGATTTGCCAATGCATATGGTTCAAGCGAGGACATTTTCCTTCACGTCGAGGTTCTGCGCAGATGCGGCCTTGCCGATCTTCTGGCGGGTGAAGCCGTCTGCGTTCGGGTCGTCGATGGAGAACGTGGCCAGATGGCTGCGGAAATCCACGCTTGGGACCACGCTATCAACCACAACTAAAGCTGCCGCATTTGCGATCATCCTAACCGGTTTTATCGGTGTAGGCTCTGTTGCGGCCGCATGCTCGGAAAACCGCGTCAGCATCAAGGGTGGTTTCGGTTCAATCTCGTTCCGTGTCGAAATCGCAGACGACGCACGCGAACGGGCTGTTGGTTTGATGAACCGCGAAACGCTGCCCAAGCTCGCCGGAATGCTGTTTGTTTACCAGCGCCCTCAACCTCTGGCGTTCTGGATGCGAAACACGCTGATTCCGCTTGATCTCATTTTCGTCGAACCGACAGGTCGCATTGCGCATATACATGCCAACGCGGTTCCGCATGATGAAACGCCCATTCAAGGTGGGGATGGTTTGACTCATGTTCTGGAGATCGGCGGCGGTCTGGCTGCTAAATTTGGCATTTCGACAGGCGATATTTTGCAGCATTCGAGCTTTAATCAAAATGAAGCGCTTTGGCCCTGCGGTTAGGGCTTTTCAAACCCGAAGAAGGTGTTTAGGAAGCCCTCAGATCGTCGGGGCGTGGCGCAGCCTGGTAGCGCACCTGTTTTGGGTACAGGGGGTCGGAGGTTCGAATCCTCTCGCCCCGACCATCTAAAGCTCTGAAACATCAGAGTAAAATTACCCCCATATTCAAGCATCAATACTAGAGCCCGTTTCGGAGGCTTCCCTAGCGTCATGTTTGGCGTGACAGTCACGTGGCGCGATCTGGTGCCTCCACGCGTCCGGAGCGATTCTGTTTCCAAATGCCGTTTAACCCCAATTGGGCGTGACATAATCGCAAAAAACTCCACTCAGCTACATATAGATGCAAATTCTTTCATCACCCCCTACATGTGGGGCCATTGCATCGAAATGTGTTCCGAGCGCTGTGGATAAGCCTGTGGATAGTTCACTCAATACCCTAGCTTAAAGTGGTAAGTTGGCCAATTTGATTGGTTTTTCTTTTTGGCACGCCTGTGCACATTTTTGGGCCTCATGGAGCCAGAGAATCGCGGCAACCCCGACCAGCCAAAGGTCAACAGATTTTTGTCCCCTAAACTGGTAAAAATTCCGTTGACCCGATGGGGGTCGATACGTCAGGTTGTGCAGGCTGATGCCCAAGCCACCACATATAGTGGCGGGTAGCAGCAACGGGACGGGGCAACACTCCAGACACATTACATCGCAAGATGTCAGCCCATGCTCATGCATGGGACGAGAGAGTTTGTCTCCGATCCGGCACCACGGCCCGCATGAGGCAGGTCAAACGGATTTATTACGCGCAATGTTGCGCCTGGGTATCGGGGAACAGACGAATGAAGATCGACCGCAAGCTTACGAAAGCCGGACAAGACGCCTACACGGCGCTGGAATTTACCACCACAACGTCCGAGATTCGCAACCCAGACGGTACGATCGTTTTCAAGCTTGATAGCGTCGAAATCCCCGCAGGATGGAGCCAGGTCGCCTCCGACGTCATCGCACAGAAATACTTCCGCAAAGCAGGTGTTCCAGCGGCCACCAAGAAGGTCAAAGAAAAGAACGTCCCCGAGTTCTTGTGGCGCTCCGTCCCTGACGAAGCTGCGCTCAATAAACTTCCCGAAGATCAACGTTTTAGCGGCGAGACCTCATCCAAGCAGGTGTTCGATCGCTTGGCTGGCGCATGGTGCTACTGGGGCTGGAAAGGTGGCTACTTCACCACCGAAGCCGACGCGTCTGCCTACTACGACGAAATGCGCGTGATGCTGGCCAAACAGATGGCCGCTCCGAACTCCCCGCAATGGTTCAACACAGGTCTGCACTGGGCCTACGGCATCGACGGTCCGGCTCAAGGCCACCACTATGTCGACTTCCAGACCGGCAAGCTGACAAAGTCGAAATCCTCCTACGAGCATCCGCAGCCACACGCCTGCTTCATCCAGTCCGTTTCTGACGATCTGGTCAATGACGGCGGCATTATGGACCTGTGGGTCCGCGAGGCGCGCCTGTTCAAATACGGTTCCGGCACTGGCACAAACTTTTCCTCCCTGCGTGCTGCTGGCGAAAGCCTGTCAGGCGGGGGGAAATCCTCCGGCCTGATGGGTTTCCTGAAAATCGGTGACCGCGCAGCAGGGGCGATCAAATCTGGCGGCACAACACGCCGCGCGGCCAAGATGGTGATCGTCGATGCGGATCACCCCGATATCGAAGAGTTCATCAACTGGAAGGTTCTTGAAGAGCAGAAAGTGGCGTCCATCGTCGCAGGCTCTAAAATGCACGAGCAGAAGCTCAATGTGATCTTCCAGGCGATCAAAGGTTGGGACGGCAAGCTAGAAGACGCCGTGGACCCGAAGGCAAACGAGCAGCTGAAAGACGCAATTCGCGAAGCGAAGAAAGTCGCGATCCCAGAAACTTACGTCAAACGCGTTCTGGATTATGCAAAGCAGGGTTACACGTCGATAGAGTTCCCGACATACGACACCGATTGGGACTCTGAAGCGTATAACTCGGTCTCCGGTCAGAACTCCAACAACTCCATCCGCGTTACCGACGCCTTCCTGAAGGCGGTCGAGGCCGATGGCGACTGGGACCTGATCAACCGCAAGGACAACAAGGTCTGCAAAACCATCAAGGCTCGCGACCTGTGGGAACAAGTCGGTCATGCCGCATGGGCCTGCGCCGATCCGGGCATCCAGTACCACGACACCGTCAACGCGTGGCACACTTGCCCCGAAGATGGCCCGATCCGCGGCTCCAACCCGTGCTCCGAGTATATGTTCCTCGACGACACGGCCTGTAACCTCGCCTCGATGAACCTGCTGACCTACCAAAAGGACCAGAAGTTCGACGCAGAGCTGTATATGCACGCCAGCCGCCTGTGGACACTGACGCTGGAAATCTCCGTCACCATGGCGCAATTCCCGTCCAAGGAGATCGCGCAACGCTCCTACGACTTCCGCACCTTGGGTCTGGGCTACGCCAATATCGGCGGTCTGCTGATGAACATGGGTTACGGCTACGACAGCAAAGAGGGCCGCGCGATGTGCGGTGCCCTGACCGCGCTGATGACAGGTGTGTCTTACGCCACCTCCGCCGAGATCGCCAAAGAGTTGGGGCCTTTCCCGGGCTACGCGAAAAACTCCGAGCATATGCTCAAAGTGATCCGCAACCACCGCAACGCGGCCTATGGCAATGATGAAGGCTACGAGAAGCTGGACATCAAGCCACTGGCGCTGGACCACGCGAACTGCCCTGACCAAGACCTGGTCAACCTCGCAATGGCCGCATGGGACGAAGCACTGGATCTGGGCGAGAAGCACGGCTACCGCAACGCCCAATCCACCGTGATTGCGCCGACCGGCACCATCGGTCTGGTCATGGACTGCGACACTACGGGCATCGAGCCTGACTTCGCACTGGTGAAGTTCAAGAAGCTGGCCGGTGGTGGCTACTTCAAGATCATCAACCGCGGTGTGACAGGCGCGCTGGAAAACCTCGGTTATGCCAGCAATCAGATCGAAGAAATCGTGTCCTACGCAGTGGGCCATGGCACAATCGGCAACGCGCCGGGCATCAACCACACCTCGCTGGTCGGTCACGGCTTCGGCGAGGCCGAGCTGGCGAAGATCGAAGCAGCACTTCCAAGTGCCTTCGACATCCGCTTCGTGTTCAACCAGTGGACCTTGGGCGAGGAGTTCTGCACGCAGACCCTCGGCATCCCGGCGAAAGAGCTGAACAACCCCAGCTTCGACATGCTGCGCCACTTGGGCTTTAGCAAAGAGCAGATCGAGCACGCCAACGACCACGTATGCGGCACGATGACATTGGAAGGTGCACCGCACCTGAAAGAAGAGCACTACAAAGTGTTCGACTGCGCCAACCCATGCGGCAAGAAGGGCAAACGCTTCTTGTCCGTCGACAGCCACATTTACATGATGGCAGCAGCGCAATCCTTCATCTCGGGTGCGATCTCCAAGACGATCAACATGCCGAACGACGCCAATATCGAGGACTGCCAGAAAGCCTACGAGCTGTCCTGGTCCTTGGGCATCAAGGCCAACGCGCTCTACCGTGACGGCTCCAAACTGTCGCAACCTCTGGCCGCAGCACTTGTCGAAGACGATGACGAGGCAGCCGAAATCCTCGAGAGCGGCTCAAACCACGAGAAAGCCACCGTGCTGGCCGAGAAGGTGATCGAGAAGATCATCATCCGCGAAGTCGAAAAAGCCACTGCACGCACCAAGATGCCGGAGCGCCGCAAGGGCTACACCCAAAAGGCTGTCGTTGGCGGGCACAAGGTTTACCTGCGCACCGGTGAGTATCAGGACGGCCAGTTGGGTGAAATCTTCATCGACATGCACAAAGAGGGTGCGGGCTTCCGCGCCATGATGAACAACTTCGCCATCGCGGTGTCCGTTGGTCTTCAATACGGCGTGCCGCTGGAGGAGTTCGTGGACGCCTTCACCTTCACCAAGTTCGAGCCTGCGGGCATGGTCCAAGGCAATGACAGCATCAAGAACGCCACGTCGATCCTTGACTACATCTTCCGCGAACTGGCGGTGTCCTATCTGGACCGCACCGATCTGGCCCATGTGAAGCCAACGGGCGCTACCTTCGATGACATCGGTCGCGGCGAGAACGAGAACCTGCAGAACATCGACGATCTGTCGGAAAGTGCAGCGTCCAAATCGCTTGAAGTGTTGAAGCAAATCAGCTCCACCGGCTACCTGCGCAAGCGCGTGCCGCAAGAGTTGAAAGTGCTGCAAGGCGGCATGGGCATGGGGCACGCGACGATGGGGGCCACAGCGCTCGATAGTGCGGCCGATCCGGTTGCAGCCCTGCAAACGCTGGTGCCGGAAGTCACGAACGCAATCGCCTCTGGAGCCACGTCCTTGGACGCACGGACCAAAGCGAAGATGCAAGGCTATGAAGGCGAAGCCTGTGGCGAATGCGGCAACTACACGCTGGTGCGCAACGGCACCTGCATGAAGTGCAACACCTGCGGCGGGACATCCGGCTGTAGCTAAACAAGATACCGGCGCTGCCCCTGCGGGGCGGTGCTCGGGTTCCGGGGCGGGTGCGCTCGCCCCTGACGCAGATCAGGCCGCAGGCAAAAAAACTTGAGCGGTATAATTACGAGCCTGATCAGTGAACCTCGGCCCCTTCTTCGGAAGGGGCCTTTTTCTTATTAGGTAGTTGTTCGCGCTCGATTGCGCCGCAATTTGTCGGCGCGGTCCGCTAGAACCGTTCGTAGTCGAACAAAATTGTCCCATCGAGAATTTTTCGAAGATACCCACACTGATCATTGCGTTGTGAGAGATGCGCCCATGACTTTCGGGCGAACAGGGTAGGGGCCATAAAGAGAATTATCGCACTTAATTCATCGCGTGTAATCTTCCGGTCCAAGTCAGAATTCGCTACGAATTCGGCTTTTTGCTGGGGAGTCAGCGACATGATCTGCATGGAATAAGCGATATATTCGTCCGCAGCGATACACGATTCAAACGGGCAGGGCGCATCGTCAAAGTTCGAATGCGCTAGTTCATGCACTATAACGCTCTGAAAATATGGGGTGATCTCGAGAAACGCAAAGGCATCTTTGGGGCTTCGCCGGGCTTGCATCTTCTGAGGCTCAAGCACCTCAATCCGGTCTTTCCCGCAATGATATAGCGCGACGCATCCCGGTTTCAGGTCTTCAACAATGTCTATTCTCAAAGGTCGACTGAGCGGTGGCAGGTCACATTGATCAAATAATGCTTCAGCTTGTTCAACGGCGTTGCAGGTCAGTTCGGCAATGTCTCGTTGGTGGAATCTGACACTCACGTTGGGGTTATCGCAAAGGAGCGTTTCCGACACAGCGATAGACGCCAGAAACGGAACAAGAAGAGCCCAGCAATATAGACCTCGTCGCATCAATAACCTCGCGTTTCTTACAATCCCTTCTTCTGTTTAGCCTCACGAATTCCTGTTTTCTTTTTTGAGTATCCATGGGATTCGTGGCAAGAACGATGGGAATAGGATACAAGAAAAACAGATCGCCCGCGTTGCCCTACGTCAATTTCAGAGATTTTCGAAACACGCGGGGGGAGCGTTAGGTTTACAACCGCCCCTGCACACGAAGTCTCTCCGCCAGCCCCTCGGCCCGCGCGTCACCTGCCTCCAGCGCAAACACATAGGCGTGGGTCAAGTAGAACCCCTGTGCGACGTCTTTCACAGCTTCTTCCGAGGCCCGCGTATATAGCGTGATCAATGCCTCAACATCACCCGCCGCATGCGCGGCGAGCAACTCGGCATCAAGGCTCACTGCGCCGCGACGGCGTGGCTTTGCCGGTAATCCAGTATCCGCTGCGCCACCCATGCGTGGAAGCAATGGGTCGGGCCGTCCATCGCGGGGGAGAACCGCCCGCCATCAAAGCCCGGTCCGTAACGGCCGCGCTGCATACCCTCGACCACGAAGATGTCCTCCTCGAACACCTCCTTCCAAAGCGCGGTGTTCTTCACCCGCATCGCATCATCCACCTGAGGGGCGGCGTAGTAGATATGAACATGCTCCAGCGTCTGGTTGATCGACTTCGGCTCTAGAATGATCGCGTAGCCATGATCGCGCTGTGCGGCGAGCAGCACGTTGGGGTAGAGCGTGATATATTCCGCGCCCTCGTTCCACATCTCGCTCAGGCCTTTAAAATCTGGGAACCGCTTGCCACCTTCGCCTTCAAACTGGCGATAGACCAAGGTGCCTTGGCCCGAATACTTGTCCGGTTCGTTGATATTATAATGGTCCTCCAGCCGCGAATAGCTGTTCAGGCCGGGGTGGACCCAAGGCAGGTGGTAGCTTTCGCAGTAGTTCTCCACCGCCAGCTTGTAGTTGGTGTTGGCCGCCAGCGTGAAACTGCTGTCCGCACCGCCGTGATACATCGGCTGGTCGAACTCGGACCAACGGGCGATCAGGTCGGCATGCATCTCCTCGAACGGGGCGGCGGTGCCGGAGATGTTCACGAACACCACGTCGCGCCAAATATGGGAGCGGACCTCGATCAGCCCCAGCGTGGCGTTGTCTATCGCCTCATGGGTATTCATCCCCGGTCCACCCACATGCGGGGTCGCCACCAGTTTGCCTTTGGTCGAATAGCACCAGGAATGGTAGGGGCAGCGGATGGCGCCCTCGATCTTGCGTGGCTCGGAGACCAAAATCATCCCCCGATGGCGACAGGTGTTCTGGAACACCCGCACATCGCCGTCCTTGTCGCGGATCAGCAGCAGCGGCAGGCCCAGAAACTCCATCGGTTTCGCATCGCCGTTTTCCGGCACGTCAGCCCCTACGGCCAATCCCGCCCAAGTGGCGTGCAGGACAGCGGCGGTTTCCTCGGCAAAAGTCGCCTCGTCGATGTAATGGGCGTTCGGCAGGCCCCGGGCCTGTTCAATGGGTGCTATAACGGCGGTGAGATCAGTAGACATAGCGGCCTCCCAACAACTGAATTTGGAAAACCCTCCCAGATTCGGGGCCAGATCACTTGTATCACTGCGACATGGTTTGCCTCACCGCGACGCGTGAACGGCTTCCTGCCGAAACTGGTGCGAGCCGTAGGAAGGTTCCCGCCGAACGGCTTATGAGGGGGCTTGCTCGGCAATCCCATGCCTGCGTCCACGCAGCGAAACGGCAGCGAATGGCTTGTTTTCAGCGGTTTAGCACGGACCTCTCCCCATCGGACGGGGCAGGGTCCATCTACAGTCCCGAGACCACCAACGAGGTGGCTCGGCCCAGAAGGACGGGCCTAAACCTGAAACGACCAAATGGAGAGAGTTCAATGAAAACCGCTCTTATTGCACTGACTACCGCAACTGTAATGGGCACCTCGGCATTCGCCGCTGTGGCTGATCTGGACAGCGACGGCGACGGCGTCGTGTCCTTCACCGAGATGCTGGCCGTGTATCCAACCCTGACCGAGGAAGGCTTTTCCGCAGTCGACACCAATGGTGACGGCGTTGTGGACGAAGAGGAGCTGACAGCAGCAACAGAAGGCGGCCTGATCCCCGAGGCCTAACCAAATTTCGCCACGGCGAGAGCCAGCACTGTTCGTCGTGGCGAAAGGTCCGTGCCCCTGTACTTACTCGATCTGCCTCGGGTTGCAGGGGCGCGGATCGCTCTACTTGGCGCCGCGCGACAGCGCCGCGACGCCGGTACGGGCCTGCTCGACCAAGCCCAAAGGGCGCATAAGGTCAGCAAAAGCATCAATTTTTTCGGAATGACCCGTCATCTCGAAGACGAAGCTTTCCAGTGTGCTGTCCACCACATTGGCGCGGAAAATTTCGGCCAGACGCAGCGCTTCGATCCGGTCGCTGCCAGTGCCAGTGACCTTGAACAGCGCCAATTCACGCTCGACGCTGGCACCTTCTTCGGTCAGATCGTGGACGTCATGGACGGGCACCATCCGCTCCAGCTGCGCCTTGATCTGGGTGATCACGGCGGGTGTCCCCACGGTTACGATCGTGATGCGGGAGCGGTGACCTTCATGGTCCACCTCCGCCACGGTCAGGCTTTCGATGTTGTAGCCGCGTCCCGAGAACAACCCGATTACCCGTGCTAGAACCCCGGCCTCGTTGGTGACGACGCAAGCTAGCGTGTGGCGTTCGATATAGTCGGCGTTTGGGTCCTTGAGGTCATAGGCCGAATGCTTGGACGAGCCTTTTTTGATTTTCAGCGGGGACATTTTGGGCCTCTTTTCGGTGTCTGATTTCTGTCTGCAATGCGTCTGCAAAACGTATGGCATGAAGTGTGTCTGTGTGTGCGTCGCATTTTTCTATCTTATGTCGATCACGGGGGTGCCGGATTTGGCCGGATAGCCCGCTTGTGTCAGGAGTGTCAGGCGCAGCGGTTCTTGCGCTGGCTTGTCGAGGCAGATGCTCGCGGGCCTCACGGTCACGGGCAGGCCGTCAATTTCGATCCGGTCCGAGAAATGCAACACTTGCGCATCCCCCGAGCCCGTTGCGGTGGCCGTCACCAGATAGCCGCCGTCGGGTGCATCTTGACATCCCACGCCGCAAACGCAGACCTCGGCGGCCTGAGCGAAGCGCAATTCCTGCTGGTAGACGTCGCGGTTCAGGTCGAAGTCCGGCACCACCGCCGGGGGCAGGGCGGCAGCGAAGAGGGAGGTGAGCCACTCGAACATCAGTTAAACCCGCCCGGCTCGTAGAATTTCTGTTCGCTTTTATGAGTGGTGAACCTTTCGAGTTCTTCTCTGGCTTGCAACTTAGCCTCCTCAACTGTCGTGCGTTCAACAAATGCCGGTCCCCGATATGTGTTTGCACCAATGTCGACCATAGCTTTGCAGGTCTGGCACTCGAATGTGTGAGACACCAAATCATTGCCCAGAAACTTGTCGCTCGGGAACTGTGCCATCAGTTCATCCAATGCGGCTTCGATGTCTTCTTCTCGTACGGGTAGGTATAGGGCTTTCACCAACTGAAAACAGCCTTGTCTCGCGCCTTCGGTGAGCTTTCCTGCCTCATCCCGATAGCCATTTTTGCTCAGCGTGGCGCGGGTCAACGGCAGCCCACACTCACAAGCAAGACAACCTTCCTCGGTCACGGCTCCGTCCGTCCACAAGTAAAACCAGCGCCAACGCTCGCCATTGCGTCTAAAGGACGCGGCCGCATAAATCTTGTCCCATGGCCCGCTCTTTTTAGGAGTGACTATTTTCAAACCTTCCTTGGGAGCAGACAAGACTTCGCCATCCTCGAACACCAGCTCATAGGTGTCCAAGGTCTGGCGAAATGTCACTCCGTCAGCCGGTTCGAGCATGGATTACACCATCACCGCGCCTTTGGTGCCTATGGCGTCCTCGCCGGTGTCCTCGCCCATGAGCATCTCGTTATGAGGTGCGCCCGAGGGGATCATCGGGTAGCAGTTTTCGTGCTTCTCGACGCCGCAATCGAACACAACTGGCCCATCATGGTTCAGCATCTCCATGATCGCGTCATCCAGATCGGACGGGTCGGTGCACTTGATGCCTTTCGCCCCAAAAGCCTGCGCCAGAACGACGAAATCGGGCAGGGCCTCGGACCATGAATGGCTGTAGCGGTTGCCGTGCAGCAATTGCTGCCACTGGCGGACCATGCCAAGGCGCTCGTTGTTCAGAATGAACTGCTTGATCGGCAGGTTATACTGCCGCGCGGTGCCCATTTCCTGCATGTTCATCAGCCATGACGCTTCGCCCGCCACGTTGATCACCAGCGCGTCGGGATGCGCCACCTGCACGCCGACGGAGGCGGGCAGGCCATAGCCCATGGTGCCGAGGCCGCCGGAGGTCATCCAGTGGTTCGGGTCCTCGAAGCCCAGATACTGCGCCGCCCACATCTGGTGCTGGCCCACTTCGGTGCAGATGAAGCGGTCCTTGCGGTGCTTGGTTAGGGCCTCCAGCCGTTGCAGAGCGTATTGTGGCTTGATGATGGTTTCGGAATTTTTGTATTCCAAACAACGCTTTGTGCGCCACTCTTCAATCTTGGTCCACCACTTGGCCAGCCCTTCTTTATGGGTCTTGCGCCCGCGTGATTTCCACACCCGCAGCAGGTCTTCCAGCACATGCGCCACGTCGCCGATGATTGGCACGTCCACATGAATGATCTTGTTGATGGAGGACGCGTCGATGTCGATATGCGCCTTCTTGGACTGGGGCGAAAACGCATCCACGCGGCCCGTGATCCGGTCGTCGAACCGCGCGCCGATATTGATCATCAGATCGCAGCCATGCATCGCCATGTTAGCCTCGTAAAGCCCGTGCATGCCCAGCATGCCCAGCCATTGGTCACCGGACGCAGGATATGCACCCAGACCCATCAAAGTGGAGGTCACGGGGAAGCCGGTTTCCTTCGCCAACTCGCGCAGCAGCGCGGTCGCGCTGTCGCCGGAGTTGATCACGCCGCCGCCGGTATAGAGGATCGGGCGCTGCGCCTTTTCCATCATCTCTGCCAGCTCGGTGATCTTCTCGATGTCGCCCTTCACTTTGGGCGCATAGTGCTGCGTGCTGGCGGCTTTCGGTGGCGTATAGGTGCCTTTGGCGAATTGCACATCCTTTGGAATATCCACCAGAACGGGACCAGGGCGGCCACTGGTCGCCACATGGAACGCCTGATGGATCACGTTGGACAACTGGTCGGTGTCCTTCACCAGCCAGTTATGCTTGGAGCAAGGCCGCGTGATGCCGACGGTATCAGCTTCTTGGAAGGCGTCATTGCCGATCATGAAGGTCGGCACCTGACCGGTCAGCACGATCATCGGGATGCTGTCCATCAGCGCGTCGGTCATGCCGGTTACCGCGTTGGTGGCGCCGGGACCGGAGGTCACCAGAACAACGCCCGGCTTGCCAGTGGAGCGCGCGTAGCCTTCGGCGGCATGGGTCGCACCCTGTTCGTGGCGCACGAGGATGTGGTTGATCTTCTCCTGCTGGAAAATCTCGTCATAGATCGGTAGCACGGCGCCACCGGGATATCCGAATACCGTGTCCACGCCTTGATCAATCAGGGCCTGAACCACCATCTCCGCGCCGGTCATTTGCTTGTTCGCCATCGTGCTGTCCTTAGCTATCCATCTTTTCATCTGCTCACAAAAAAGCCCCCGTGTTTGGCGGGGGCGCATGGGGTCCAGTATGGAGTGTCGTTACCGACCCATGCACCGTTTGACTAGAATGACGACTACATCGGCCATGCCAGATGCTCCTTCGTGAGTGTGCGGGGACATTACCAGCCGATTCAGGGGGGTCAACCGCCAATTGGCTGAATTTTGTGTCTCTGGGTGCGGTTTTTTGGTATTTTTCTTTCACAAACACCCCTCAACGGGGAAGGTTCGCAAAACGAGAGGCGCAAAATGGCCGAAATGACCCAGATCACCCCGTTCGTAAACTGCCGTGACCTTGCGGCGCAAAGGCGCTTCTTCGAGGACATGCTCGGCTTCACCTGCGGCTTTCAGGCGGACAACTACGCATTCCTTCGGCGCGACAATGTGGCCGTACGCTTGCTGGAGGTCGATTTCAACCTCGACGATCCGGCGCGCCAGCAGATGGTGTATATAGACGTCGATGATGTCGACGCGCTTTGGGCGGAGTTGGAACCGGCTTTGTCCAAGCTGCCAGAGGGCAGGGCGCGCGCGCCGTTCAACCAGCCCTATAACCAACGCGAATTTCACGTTAGCGACGAAGGCGCGTGCCTGTTTCTGTTCGGTCAGGGCATCGAGCCTTCGGCGTAGAGCCGCGCACATTCCTGTGAAACCGCAACCCTTTCGTGTCCGGCGCGTTAGGTAGTTAATGACCTAAAGAGGACAAGTGTGCGTGACGGTATATCTTAACGGGCTTGGCACAGCGGTGCCGCCCCACATCCTGCCCCAGACACTCGCTGAAGACACCGCACGGCGTCTGTTGGGCCCGCGTTATTCTCAATTCGAGCGACTGGCACCCAGCTTCGCCACCTCCGGCGTCGAGACGCGTTATTCCGTGGTGCCCATCGACTGGTTCACCCATGACAAAGGCTGGCGCGAGCGCAGCGCTACTTATGTCGAAGGGGCCACCGAGCTGTTCATCAACGCCGCCCGTGCAGCCCTTGACGACGCAGGGCTGCGTGCGGATCAGGTAGACACCGTGGTGACAGTCTCGACCACCGGCATCGCCACGCCAACGCTTGAGGCGCGCGCCTTCACCCGCATGGGCTTTCGCCGCGACATCCAGCGCGTGCCGGTTTTCGGCCTCGGCTGCGCGGGTGGCGTCAGCGGGCTTGGTATTGCGCAGCAACTGGCCGCGGCCAGCCCCGGCTCCAACGTGCTGATGGTCTCGGTCGAGGCCTGTTCGGTGTCGTTCCGCACCGACCGGATGCAAAAGGCCGATATTATCGCAACCGTGCTGTTTGGCGACGGGGCCGCCGCCGCGGTGTTGTCCACAGACGGGCAGGGGCCAGAGCTTGGAGTTGCGCGCCAGATCCTGTGGCCCGACACGCTGGACATCATGGGCTGGGACGTGGACGAGGTGGGCCTTGGCGTGATCTTCGACCGCTCTATCCCTGACTTCGTGACGTCTAACCTGCGTGAAGCCGCGCTCAAGGCGTTGGGCCTCAGCGGCCTGAGCGAGAAGGACATCACACGCTTCGTCTGCCATCCGGGCGGCGCGAAGGTCGTCACGGCCATCGAGCAAGCGCTGTCCTTGGCGCCCGATAGCCTGACGGCAGAGCGGGACGTGCTGCGCGATTTCGGCAATATGTCCGCGCCGACGGTTTTGTTTGTGCTAAAGCAGGTGTTGGAGCGCAATCAATCAGGCCAGATGATGTTGGCCGCCCTCGGTCCCGGTTTTACCGGTGCCTTCCTGCCACTGAAGATCAAATGAGGGAGGTCACATGAGCCCCGCCATTCTGTTCCTTGCCTTCATCATCGCACAACGCCTGTCCGAGCTGGTCATCGCCAAGCGCAATACCGCGCGGCTTATGGCGGACGGTGCCACCGAGATCGGCGCGGCACATTATCCGGCGATGGTCACGATGCACGCCGCGTGGATCGCGGCGCTGGTGGTTTTCGGCTGGCAAAACCCCGTCTCGATCCCGTGGCTGGTGGTCTTTGTGGCCCTGCAAGGGCTCAGGCTCTGGATCCTCGCCACGCTTGGGTCGCGCTGGACCACGCGCATCATCCTCACCGACACGCCCTTGGTCACCACTGGCCCATTCCGTTACCTGCGTCACCCCAATTATACGCTGGTGGTGGCCGAAATTATCGTCGCCCCGATGGTGCTGGGCCTGGTCTGGGTGGCCGTGGTCTGGACGGCCTTGAACGCGGCCATGCTCTATGTCCGGATCAGCGCCGAGAACGCAGGGCTTGCGCCACAACGGGACTAGGGCCACAACCGCCAAAGACCTAATTGAGGAGCAGAGCCATGCCCAAAACCCGCATGATCCATGAATTCGGCATGGGCACGTCGCTGCGCCGTCGCGACTATACCGAGGCCGCCGCCCGCGCCATCCGTGACGCGCTATGGCACAATTCGGTCAATCTGGCCGAGGCGTTTGGTTTCGACAAATCCGACATGATCATCGACGTGGAAATCGGCGCACAGGATCCCGACGCGGTGGACACGTCAAAACTCTTGGGCATCTTTCCCTATGGCACACCCGCGATCACGGTCAAACACGGCGGCCTCGATATCCCGAAGCCAGACGGCTCCGGCGTCACAGTCATCGTCAACGCCGCCATCATGGTCAGCTTGGACATGGAGGCCGCGTGATGGAGCATCGCATCATCTTGGAAATGGGCACCGGCAACGACCTCTACGGCCGCGATTATACCAGAGCCGCCAAGCGTGCCATTCAGGACGCGCTGCATCATTCCTCCATCGTGATGTTTAAATCCCTCGGCATAGATCACACCGAGATGCGGGTGCAGGTCACAATCGCGGTGCAACAGCCCGACCAGCTTGACCTCAAGGCGCTCACCGCCGAATTACCAAGAGGCCGCGCCGAAGTCACAGCGGTCAAAGGCGGCCTCGACGTGCACGATGCCCAGAACAACCAAACCCATGTCATCGCCACAGCCGCGATCGAGGCTTTCGTGCCAATAAACGCGAAAGACTGGAAACTCTCCTAACCCCATCATTGCTTCAAAAATACCTCGGAGGGGTCCGGGAAGGCAGCGCCTCCCCGGCGGATCGACGGGCCGAAGGCACGGCGATAATCTCAACCCTGCCACTACGCCATCAGGAACAAAGACCGCATTTGCCGCGTTTAACCGGAGAGGCACACCCGCGACCGACCGGAGGCAACATGCCCGAACACGATCCGAAACAGCACGGCAATTCCATGAAATACGGGCGATTCTTCGCGATGATCGGCACCTCGACCATCGTGATGTACGCCTTGATGTATCTCAACACCTACGCGCTTGATCACGTCTTCTACTCGCAAACACGCATGTGGATGGCCCTTTACATGGGGGCGGTGATGGCGATCATCATGCTTGCCTTCATGTTGGGCATGTATACCAACCGCGCTGTGAACGGGGCAATCTTTATCGGTGCTGCGATTGTGTTCGCCCTGTCGCTTTGGCTGGTCCGTAGCCAGCAGACCGTCGACGACCTCGCGTGGATGCGTGCGATGATCCCGCATCACTCCATCGCAATTCTCACCAGCGAGCGCGCCGAAATCTCGGATCCACGGGTGCAAGCTCTGGCTGACGCGATTATCGAGGCGCAACGCGGTGAGATCGCCGAGATGAAGCGCTACATCGCCGACATCGAAACCAATGGCGACGCCGCACCGGGTACGCCACGCACAACAGACAACTAAAATGGCACGGAGGACAGCATGACCGACACCAGCGCCAGTACCGTTGTCCAAAGCGACGGTCGAAAAAAATCAACCCGCGATAGCCCGAAGCGGGCTACGCTTTACCGCATGGCGATGCCAGGCCACCTCTGCCCGTTCGGCCTCAAAAGCAAATCTCTGCTGACACGAAAGGGCTACACCGTCGAAGACCACCTGCTGACCACCCGCGACGCGGTGGACGCCTTCATGCTCCGGCATGATGTGGATACGACGCCCCAGACATTTATCTCGGGCACACGGGTCGGCGGGTACGCCGCGCTGAAAAAGCATCTCGGCCTGCGCGTTTTAGGCAAGGACGAGACCACCTATCGCCCGGTCATGGCCATCTTCGGCGCGACCGCCCTCATGGCCTTGGCCCTGATGATCAACCTGTATGACAGCTTCGCGCCGCTCATCTGGCTCAAATGGTTCTTCGCCATGTCGATGGTCGCGCTGGCCATTCAGAAATTACAGGATGTCGGCAGTTTCGTGAACGGCTTTCTGGGTTATGACCTGCTGGCGCGGCGCTACGTGCCTTATGGATATGCATACCCGTTTCTGGAACTTTACGCAGGCGTCGGAATGATGGCTCTAATCGGGGCAGGCAGTCCGTTGATCTGGCTTGTTGCACCGGTGAGCATTGCAATCGGTGCCATCGGCGCGGTCTCTGTCATCAAGGCGGTGTATATCGACGGGCGAGAGCCGACCTGTGCGTGTGTCGGCGGCGCGTCGAACGTGCCTTTAGGGGCCATCTCGCTGAGTGAAAACCTGATCATGCTGGGGATGGGTGTCTGGATGCTGCCCACGTAAAGCGCGGCCTGTCCTCAAAGCCGACATACTGCCGAGACCACCTAAATCCGCCATATCAAACGCCGGAAACCCCAACCAACCCCATCATTGCTTCAAAAATACCTCGGAGGGGTCCGGGGAGGCAGCGCCTCCCCGGCGGATCGACGGGCCGAAGGCACGGCGACATATGGCCAAACCCATACAGCTACCCCGCGCGCATCACCGCCCGAATGAACTTCGCGGCAGAACGGAAATGGCTCGCTCCGGCAGCTTCCGCCCAGCGTCCCGTCGTCCATGCGTTATTGCCACCTTTCATCGGCCCGCCATAAAGCTGGCCCTCGGACAAGCTGTTGATTAGCCCCACCAATGCGCGCTTTCGATCTGTCAGCAGTGTCCTGACCTCATCCCAACTCAACCCCGCCTGCCGCATCCGCAAATCCGCGTTGTAGCGCTTTAAATCGTTCCACTTGTAGCCTTCGGCGGGAAAGAACACCGGCTTGCCCTCTTGACCGTCGCCATACCAGCCCAGAAACAGCGCGATCCAATGTGCGCGATGGCCGATTACATCCTTGATCGACGTGCCATCCTCGCCGGCCGCCGCCTGATCCGCATCCAACGGCGCGATCAGTTTTTCAAGTTTTTCGTATTCTTTTTCAGTGACGGCAAGAAGCGCCGCCTTGTCGGTTGCTGCTGGCATGATCCGTCTCCTTTGACGACCATCCTAGCCACAATCCCCCTCAATCCGCGTTGACCTTGGTCAAAACTCCACGCCCGTTCCTTGCAGAACGCCATGTTCCATCGCGTAGCGGGTCAGTCCGGCCGTAGAGTTGATGCCCAGCTTTCGCTTGATATTCTTGCGGTGCGTCTCGACGGTATGAACCGAAATATCCAGATCGACCGCGACCTCCTTGTTCGACTTGCCTTGTGCCAGTTGCAGCAGGATCGTTTGCTCGCGCGCCGTCAGCGACTCGCGCCCGTCGTTCGTGTTCGGGGACAGCGAGGCGGTTGCCCCGCCACACAGATATGTCTCCCCGCGCATTACCGCCTGAATGGCCCGGTGGATTTCATCCGTTGGCACGTCTTTCAACAGGTAGCCGCGCGCGCCATGCGACATTGCTGTGGAAACATATTCCGGCGCATCATGCATCGACAGGATCAGAATGCGGATATCGGGTTTGCGCTCCAGCAAAAACTCCGTCGCCGTCAGTCCGCCCATCTGCGGCATGTTCAGATCCATCAAAATCACGTCCGGCGACAGCTCGTCCACACGGTCCAGCGCTTCCTGACCGTTGCTTAAGGTCGCGACCACCTCGATGTCGTCATAGCTTTCCAGAATGGCGCATATCCCGTCGGCCACCATCGGGTGATCGTCGACCACCAGCACTTTTACAGCGTCACTCATGCAGATTTCCTTGGTTTGAGGGCAGGGGGCTTGGCCTCGGGCGACAGCATATGGGTCAGCGGGACCGAGGCCTCGATAATCGTACCCTTATCGCTCGACAGGACCCGCAGCGTGCCTTTGAGCTGGTCGATCCGTTCTTGCATGTTGCGCAGGCCAAGCCCGCCGATGGTCTCTGAGCTGGGGCGCGCCGCGATGCCGGTGCCGTTGTCGGTGATCCGCATGGTAGCCCCCGACCTATGACCGAACACTTCGATTGACACGTGGCTGGCATCCGCATGACGCTCCACATTGGTCAGCGCTTCCTGCGCGATCCGATACAAAGCAATTTTGGCGTCCTTGTCCAGCCGGTTGCGGAACACCACGGTTTTGAACTCGACCTCGGTTCCGGTGCGGCGGGAAAACTCCTCGATCAGCGATTTCAGCGCCGGACCAAGCCCCAGATCATCCAGCACGCCGGGGCGCAAGTCGGCAGAGATGCGGCGCACCTCGTGAATGGCCTCGGTCAGCCCGCCAATGCCTTTGTCGAGGCTTTCCGACGCCCGCGGATCGCCACCCATGACCCGCTTTGCGGCCAGCTCCAGCGTGTAGCGCACGCCGACCAGAATCTGGCTGATACTGTCATGCAGCTCCCGCGCCACGCGGCCGCGCTCTTCCTCTTGCGTGTCGATAATCCGTTCGGTCAGCGCCCGCAGCTTGGCATCCGCAAGGCGGCGTTCGCGCAAATTCAGCAATAACCCCGCAACGAACACCCCGAACAGAGCAAGACTGGTGATCAGCACGATATAGACAAAGGTTTTCTGGATGCGGGCCTGCACCTCGGCCTCGGCGGCGGCCACCGTGCTGAGGACATCGTCGATGAAGATACCCGTCCCAAGAGCCCATTTCCAATCCTGAAGCCCGATAACATAGGTGACCATCCGCGCCGTCTCGCGGGTCGAGGGCTTGGCCCAGTCATAGGCATGATAGCCCCCGCCGGAGCGCGCGGTGTCGATAATCGTGTCGACCACAGGCACGCCGTTCAGATCGCTGAGCCCTTTCCAGTTCTTGCCGATCAGGAAGGTCTGGCGGGGCGAGACCAGATTGTTCCCGTCGTAATCATAGACAAAGAAAAACCCGTCCTGACCATAGATCATCGCGCTAAGTGTCTGGGTTACCTGAAGTTTAGCCGCCTCGTCGTCAGGGGCTGCGTTGCCGTAGATCGACCCGATGGCGGTGCGTGCCAATGACAGGTAGTTCTTCAGCTCCGCGCGTTTTGCCTCGATCAGCTGGCTTTCAAGCTCGCGGATTTCGCGCTCTGCAAGCTGGCGCGACTGCACGGTCACCATGACCGAAATCGCAGCCATGGCCAGCACAAGCGGCAGGCTGGTCAGCAGAAAAATCTTCTGACGGTAAGACAGCGCAAAACGCTTTTTGATAGAGGTCCACAATCGGGACATTTGCTGACCGTCCCTCCCTGAGATGGCCATTGCAAGATGCGCCACGGCGCAATTCGCGTCAATGAGGGGCGATAAGCCTGCGCATTCAGCGAATTATTTTTTCAATCTACCCAGCGATGGGTATTTAGCTTCCTGAAAAGCCTGCGTAAGGTCGCGACACTTGTAACGATCCGTCGAGTCACCGCGTAGCCTGTGACCCGATGAAACCTTTGGGAGGAGACACCTATGGATCGTCGTTCTTTTTTGAAAACATCCGCACTTGGCGGCACCGCAGCGGCAGCAACGACTGCGCTGGCCGCACCGGCCTATGCGCAAGGTAAGCGCACGCTGACCATGGTCACCACGTGGGGACGTGGCCTTGCAGGCGTGTTCGACGCCGCTCAGCACGCTGCTGACAGCATCACCGCGATGTCCGACGGCAACCTGACCGTCGACGTGAAAGCCGCAGGCGAGCTGGTTGGCGCGTTCGAGGTGTTTGACGCCGTGACCTCCGGTCAGGCTGACATGTATCACGGCGCGGACTACTACTTCGTAGGCCAGCACCCGGGCTATGCGTTCTTCACCTCCGTGCCGTTCGGCATGACGGCGCAAGAGCTGGCCAACTGGTACTACCACGGCAATGGCGCAGCTTTGCATGACGAGCTGGGCGAAATTTTCGGCCTGAAATCCTTCCTCGGCGGCAACACCGGCGCGCAGGCTGGTGGCTGGTTCCGCAAGGAAATCAACGGCCCCGAAGACTTCAACGGTCTGAAATTCCGTATGCCCGGCCTTGGCGGTCTGGCTTTGGGTAAACTCGGCGCATCCGTGCAGAACCTTCCCGGCGCGGAAGTGTACCAAGCGCTGGCATCCGGCGCTATCGACGGCACCGAGTGGATCGGCCCATGGGCGGATGAGAAAGCCGGCTTCCAAGAGATCACCAAGACCTACTACACCGCAGGCTTCCACGAGCCGGGTGCAGGTCTGTCGATCGCAACCAACCGCGAAGTCTACGACTCGCTGTCGCCTGCACATCAGAAGATCGTCGAGATCGCATCCGCCGAGGCCCACCAGTGGAACCTCGCGCAGTTCCTCAACAACAACGGTGCGGCTTTGCAGCGCCTGCAGTCGGCCGGCGTGAAAACGCTGGAATTCCCTGACAGCGTTTGGGATGCGTTTGGTAAGGCGTCCGATGAAGTGCATCAGGAAAACATGGGCGACGAGCTCTACAAGAAGATCTTCGACGACTACCAAGCGTCAATGAAAGCCTCTTCGGGCTGGATCCAGAAATCTGAAAGCGCCTACCGTTCGCAGCGCGACCGCGTATTGGGCTAAGGTCAGCATTGCCACATAAGGCACTGATTTAAATATTGTTTCGGCCCGTTCTTGTCATGAGAACGGGCCGAAACGCCAACCAAGCCGCCATGGGGATTGGCGGGTACGGGGACATCAGGGGGGGCACGCCATGCTGGACGCAATCGTCTGGTTTTTCACCAACATCGCCATGTCATTCTACAACTTTGCCTATGCGGTTACGCATCCCGGGCAATGGCTGTCTTGGGTGCCCTATATCAACCAATCCTTGCCAACGACCGAGCATAAGGAAGCGCTGATGCGCTTCATCTATTACGGTGCCTCGGTGGAGCTGTTCTTCGTTGTCATCACCGCGTTTCTTGTGCTGCTGGCCATCGGGCTGTGGCGCAACGCGTTCATGTGGGGCTGCGTGCGGGCCTTGGAAGGTTTTGCCAATTTCATCGGCCGGATCGCCGCTTGGGCGGGCCTGATCATGGTCCTGCAACAAATCGTCATCATCTTCATGCAGCGCATTTTTGCGCGCGCCGAAATCTCCATGGGCTTCGGTATGAGTTTTTCCAAGGACATCAGCTGGTGGGCGGAGGAGCTGAAGCTCTACAACGCCCTCGTGGTGGCCTTGTGCGTCACCTATACATTTGTCCAAGGCGGGCATGTGCGGGTTGATCTGGTCTATTCCGCCGTCAGCTACCGCACCAAAAAGACCATCGACATGGTCGGATCGCTGCTGTTCATGATGCCCGTCGCGGCGCTGACATGGCTTTATGGCTGGTTCTTCTTGTGGCGGCATCTGGTGGTGCCGAACCCGTCGGCCTCCGACGCGCTGGAGAAGCTGATGCTGAAATCGCGCGCCTTGCGCTGGAATATCGAGACCATCGGGTTCTCGCCCAACGGCTTCAACGCATACTTCCTCTTCAAGATCCTGCTGTGCATGTTCACCGCCTTGGTGTTCTTGCAAGCGATCGCCTTCTTCATGCGCTCCTATCTGGAACGCAAGGAAGGTCCGGAGAGTGAGGGCAAATACCTCGACAAAGACCTGCTGGGCGACGAAGACGCCGAGCTTGTCGCAAATATTCACTAAGGGGCTGAACCAATGCTTTTCGGATTAGATGGCGTCGAAATCGGCCTGATTATCGTGTTCCTTTGCCTGTTTGGCGGGATCCTGTCTGGCTTTCCAGTGGCCTTTGCAATCGGTGGCGCGGGGATCATTTCCTTCGCGATCATCGCGGCGCTCGACTCGGGCGGGTTGTTGATCCACCAAGCGATTGACACAGGCTCCGCCGAATACGCCGCCTTGGTGGCGGAAGGGCTGAAACCCGAAACCATATCCATGTTCCGATACCCCGACTTGCCAAGACTGGCGGAGCCGGTTTTCGTGCAAGGCTGGGAAGTCGCACTGGACCGCAACGTGTCGTTCATCGTGAACCGCATCAACGAGCGTGTGCTGGCAGGGGCGTCCATCGAAACGCTGTTGGCCGTGTTGATGTTCGTGCTGATGGGCATCACGCTGGAACGTTCCAAGATCGCCAACGACCTGCTGACAACGATGGCCCGCGTCTTCGGCCCGCTGCCCGGCGGTCTGGCCGTGTCCGTGGTTGTTGTGGGCGCGTTCCTTGCGGCGTCCACCGGGATCGTGGGGGCCACGGTTGTCACCATGGGCCTGCTGTCGCTGCCGACCATGTTGAAAAACAACTATTCGCCGGAGCTTGCCACGGGTGTGATCGCGGCCTCCGGTACGCTGGGGCAAATCATTCCGCCGTCCATCGTGATTGTGCTTTTGGGCACATTGGCCGGTGATCTTTATTCCGCCGCACAGGAAGCCCGCGCGCAAGAGGTCGGCTGCTCCGACGCGCTGACCTATCTGGGCGAGCCTGCGGTGGTGTCCGTCGGCACCTTGTTCCAAGCAGCGCTTCTGCCCGGCATCATGCTGGCCTTGCTTTATGCGCTATACGCCTTCGGGTACGCGGTGCTGAACCCGTCCAAGGCCCCCGCGGTCGAGCTTGGCGCTGCCAATGCCGAGCCGATCCGCCGGTCCGAGGCCCTGACATGGTTCCTGTTCGCGCCTATCGGTTTGATTGTCGGCCTGATCCTGCTGATGCAGGTGAATGTGATCGGGTCGCAGAACTTCCAGGTGGACAGCTTCTCTGACGCCGGTGAAACAGCATCGCTGCGCACCAATGTGTCGGAGCAATGCCAAGGGGCGATGATCGAGCTGCACGGCGAAGAGGCGTGGGCCACCGCGCTGGCCGAACAAGAGGTCATCAACGCCGCTGGCGGTGTCGCCCAATCGGTCAAACTGACCGAGGAAGAGCTGGCCACCGCCATCGACACCAAAGTCGCCGCAGCTGCCCCCATTGGTACAGGTATCGCTGTGGGCTTGCTTCTGATCAGCCTGATGATCGTCGTGGCACGTGGCGTATCCCCGACCGCCGATCCGGTGCCGCTGATTGTGGGTGTCGCGGGTGTCTTGCTGGCGATGCTGGTCGACACGCTGTTGATTGCGCCAACGACATCACCCGGCACGACCTTCTTGCTGTTGCTCGTCCCGTTGGGCCTGATGCTGTACGGGGCCAAATACGCCGCCGGAATCCTCGGGCGCAACGACCTGATCCGCGTGGTGTTCCCGCCGCTGGTTCTGATCGTCGCCGTTCTGGGCTCGATCCTTGGCGGGATTACCAACCCGACACCCGCGGCGGCACTCGGGGCAGGCGGGGCAATCATGCTCGCCGCCTACCGCAAGCTGCAAGACGAGGGCCGGTCGGGGCGCATGGTGATCCTGACGACCTTCGCGATCATCATCATGATCCTTGTCGGGGTGAACTTTGACCTGCGCGTTAACATCGAGGTGGTCAGCTTCGAGAACACGCTGGCCTTCCTCGTCGCCCAAGCCGCCTATCTGTTCGCCATGTTCGGGTTGTTCTTCGCCTGCTACGTGTTGTGGAACTACGGCGTGCTGAGCCCTGTGGTGCGGGAGACGGCCAAGGTCACATCCATGGTCTTCACCATCCTCATCGGCTCGCAGCTGTTGAACCTTGTGGTGATTTCCTTCGGCGGGGAGCACTATATCCAGCAGTTCCTGAAGTCCTTTGACAGCGAGCTTCAGGTCTTCATCATCGTCATGCTGGTGCTGTTCGTGCTGGGCTTCGTGCTCGACTTCCTCGAGATCATCTACATCGTGATCCCGATTGTCGGGCCGGTGATCTACGGCGGTACGATGGACCCGAAATGGGTGACCATCATGATCGCGGTGAACCTGCAAACGTCGTTCCTGACACCGCCCTTCGGTTTCGCGCTGTTCTACCTGCGCGGCGTCGCCCCGAAAGAGGTCACGACGGGACATATCTATCGTGGCATCATCCCCTTCGTGCTGATCCAGGTGATGGCATTGGGCCTTTTGGCCTTGTTCCCGTCGGTCGTGACTATCCTTCCGAACCTGATCGGGAACTAATGCTTGCGCATCTGCCACCTTGGGCCGAGGTGGCAGATGTGACACAACGGAATGATTAATTCCTTGGAATTGCTTAGAAAACGGGCTGCTCCTGTCAACTAGCCGACAACGCCTTGCATTGAGACCCGTATATGCTGAAACTGTTCGGTAACGAGTGATTTGTTTCCCCATTTTCTTGCTTCGGATGCGTCAAGTCAGGCATTTTGAGCGGGATAGGACCCTAAAAGGTAGCAATTGGCCTTGAGAAATTCTGCTCGCTTCCCGCATCTGCTAAACGCCAACCTCCTTTGCGACCTGCCGCGCGAAACGCAGGAGTTTTTTCTCGACAGCTGCAAACGCCGTACCTTCAAAGCTGGCGAAACCATGCTTTGCCAAGGCGAGCAAACCGATAGCATGTTGATCGTCGCGGAGGGTCGCATCGAGGTCAGCTATGTGAATGAAACGGGGCATCACTCGATCATTTACCACGCCTTTTCCGGCAATGTTTTGGGGATGGTCGAAACCCTGTCAGAGCGCCCCTGTGCGGGAACCTGTAAAGCACTGTCCGACACCACAGTTCTTGTTTGCCGACGCTCCGACCTGATCAAGAAAATGACCTCCAAGGTGTTCGTCCGGAATTTTGCAGCCGATTTGCACGACGTCCTTTCCCATGACAACCGGTTCAAGTCTGTCGACCAGTTCTTCAGCGCAGAGCAGAAAATCTGCGTCTATCTGGAAAAGCTGTCGCAAGACGGCACCGTGTTCACGGAAAGCCAAGGTTATCTGGCGGATGTCACGGGCTGTTCGCGTCAAACCGTGAACAAGGAGCTCGGGCGTTTGCGTGATCGCGGGATCATCGAGTTGACCAAAGCGGGCATCACGATACTGGATATCAATGCCCTGTCGGATCGCTGTTCGGAATTGGGCGATCCCAAAGCCACCGGTACGGGCTAGGATTTCAGCTGGAGCAAATCCCACCGGTTGCCCCAAGGATCCCGCCACACGGCAACCTTGCCGTAAGGCTCGTCACGCGGGGCTTCCTCGAAGATGACGCCTGCGGCTGACATCTGTTGAAAGTCGGCGTCGAAATCATCGCTGTGCAGGAAGAACCCGACACGCCCGCCGGTTTGGTTGCCAATGGCAGCGACCTGCGTGTCTCCCTTGGCCTCCGCCAGCAAAATGCGGGTCTCGGCGTCGGGCGAGGGGGCAATCAACACCCACCGCTTCCCGTCGCCCATGTTGGTGTCTTCAATCAGGGAAAAGCCAGCGCGCTTCACATAGAATGCAATCCCGTCATCATAGCTCGGCACCACAATGGCGAAGGCCGAGATATGCCGGCTCATTCTTTCGGGGCGCGGGTGTCGGGCAGGCTGATGCGGGCGACCTGTTCGGCGATCGGGTCCACGGATAGCGGGTGCGTGTCCTCGTCATAGTCCTCGGCGTCAGTCATCGACTGCCATGCCCCGCCGCGGAAAATCTCCAGCGCGCCGAAACCGGCCTTGTAGCCCATCTTCGGGGAGCCGGGCACCCAGTAGCCCAAATAGACATAGGGCAGGCCCGCTTCTTGCGCGATCCGCACATGATCCAGAATGATATAGCTGCCAAGCGAATTGCGCGCCCAATCGGGGTCGTAGAACGAATAGACCATCGACAACCCGTCATCGAGCACATCAGTCAAGCAGGTCGCAATCAGCTCGGGACTATCGCCGGAGCGGTCCCAATATTCGATGACGCGGCTTTTGACCGGCGTCTCCTCGATCATCGCGGCGAACTCGAAAATATCCATATCTGCCATGCCGCCATCGGCATGACGCGAATCCAGATAGCGGCGGAACAGCTCGTATTGCTCTTCCGTGGCCCAAGGCGATGTCGCTTCGCGCTCCAGCACCTTGTTGCGGTTCAGGCACCTGCGCTGGCTCCGGCTTGGCTTGAAATCGGCCACTCGGATGCGGGCCGACAAACAGGCGGAACAATCAGCGCAAGACGGGCGGTACAGCACGTTCTGGGACCGCCGGAAGCCTTGCTTGCTCAGGGTATTGTTCAAGGTATTCGCGTGCTCGCCCTGCAACGCCGTGAACAACTTGCGTTCGCGGCGTTTGTCCAGATACGGGCAGGCCTGCGGGGCCGTTACGTAGAACTGGGGGGCAATGGGTAGTGTGTGGCGCATGGAGCCTCGGGCAAGAGCAGTTCGACCAGAGCCTACCAATGCCCCTCGCGACTCACAAATGCTTTTTGGGGAGGGTCTCCGCACAGCCGTCATTTCTTTGAACTGTGCGGAGAAAAGGTCTCTTTAGTACCGGCTGGGCGCGTTGATCGCCACGACGCCGGTAAACATGTCATGCAGACCTTGCCCGCGTTCGGTCATCAGCATCAAAAACACCGATGCAATTTGCGGGATGAAGAAGGCGCTGGCGATCATGAAGGCAATGGTGTGCAAAGCCGCCGCAGACCCGTCCAGTCGCTGGCCGTCATGGGCGCGCAACTCAATGTTGAACAAGCGCATGCCCGGTGTGGCCGAGGCCGCCCGGATCGAGCCGATGCGGTAGACCAGAGACACCACCAAAAACACCAGCGGGAACACGAACCATAGCAAAAACAGCGGGATGCTGGCGATCACGGCAGCAATTATGCCGATCAGAACCGTATCCACGACCCACGCCAACAGGCGTTTAACGCCGACGCCTTCATAAAAGGCGGGCTGGGTGTGCGGGTCGGGCAGGGCGTCGAAGGTGTCATTCATAGTGAAAGACATGGGGGTGCGTCTCCGGATTTAAAAGGGGGTGCCGCGCCCCGAACAGGGGCGCAGCGGGTAGGTTCAGGCGTCTTCGCTGGATTTAGCGGCGTCTGCACGCTCATCCATGAAGGCGTCGAACTCAGATTTGTCCTTGGCCTCACGCAGACGCTCCAAGAAGGTCTCGAACGCGTGCTGCTCATCCTCAAGGCGTTTCAGCATGTCTGCCTTGTAGGAATCAAACGCTGTGTTGCCGGAGGTTTTGAACCCGTGGCTAGAACGGTGCGCCATGGCGCGGCTGCGGCAGGAAGAGTTGAACATGCGTTTGCTCCAGATCATATATGCAAGAATGGCGAGGCCAACGGGCCACACGAAGATAAAGCCAAAGACCATGGCTGCGATCCATGCGCCCTTACCGCGCTCGTCCAGCCAGGCTTCAGCCCGGGCGAACCAGCCCATGCGGGGCATCGTGTGGGTGGCTGTTGGGGTAGGGGTCATCTGTCGCTCCTTTATGTGAATGTTATTTACATTTACATATTTGGGTATTGCTGGCGCGCTTTCAAGTATTATCAGTCGAAAAACACAAAAAAGGGCGCAGTTTCCCGCGCCCTCATTGAATTTGTTTAGATATTTCAGCTTAGGAGGTCAGCTCGTAAGCCCGTTCCCCATGCGACGCGAGGTCCAAACCGGTGATTTCGTCCTCTTCCGACACGCGGATTGGCAGGATCATCCTGACCAGAACCACCAAACCGGCGGTCACAACAGCCGTCCAGATGCCAACGACCAGCAACCCGCCCAGTTGCGCGGTCCAGCTTGCGTGACCGAACACCGCCAGCATAATGATGCCGAAGATACCGCCCACACCATGCACCGCAAAAACGTCCAGCGTATCGTCGATTTTGAGGAGGTTCTTCACCACGCCGCATAGCTCTTGGCACATGATACCCGCGACGCCGCCAATCAGCATGGCCTCCATCGGCCCGACCGAGCCGGAGGCAGGCGTGATCGACGCCAGCCCCGCAATCGTACCGGTCACCATGCCGACCAGCGACGCTTTGCCAAACCGGAACCGCTCCCAAGCGGCCCAAGTTATAGACGCCATCGCTGCCGAGATATGCGTGACCGTGATCGCCATCGCCGCACCGCCATCCGCCGCCAGTTGCGAGCCGCCGTTGAAGCCGAACCAGCCGACCCACAACATCGCCGCCCCGATCATCACCATGCCGGGATTATGCGGCGGGGTGGTGGCCTTGCGGCGCGGCCCAAGGAAGACCGCAAGGATCAACGCTGCAATGCCTGCGGTCTGGTGCACCACGATGCCGCCCGCAAAATCGTTGACGCCGTCTTCAAACAGCGACCATTCCGCGCCTGCCAGCAAGCCGCCGCCCCAGATCCAATGCGCCACCGGAGCGTAGCAGATCAGCATCCACAGCGACGAGAACACCATGATGAACGCGTAGCTGATCCGTTCCACATAGGCGCCGACGATCAGGGCAGGGGTGATGATGGCGAAGGTCATCTGAAACGCAAAGAACAGCACTTCGGGGATCGTCCCCGACAGGCTGTCCGCTGTCACACCGTTCAGGAACGCCTTATCCAAGCCACCCCAAAACGCGTTGCCTTCGCCGAAAGCGATGGAATAACCGGCGACGAGCCACAGGATGCTCATCACACAGGCGATCGAGAAACATTGCATAAAGACGCTGAGCACGTTTCGTGCCCGCACAAGCCCGCCATAAAACAAGGCAAGCCCCGGCAGGGTCATAAACAACACCAAGGCTGTTGCGACGAGTATCCAGGCGGTATCCGCTCCGTTCATGAGTTCATCCCTCGTATTTATCCGTTACAGGGGAGAAACAGGGCAGCGGGCGCGACATAAAGAGGCAAGTGGCCCGCGCACTGCTGAAAACCTGAGCGATTCCAGTAGTGCTACATTTTTAGGCTGAAACCACGGGCGATGCTTTGAAATAGGGCGGTTACGAAAGCGCAGCTTTCAGCAACGAATCCAGCGCGTGTGTCACAGTCGCCTGTCGCACCTGCGCCCGTCCAAGCGGGCCGAACTGCACGGTTTCGGTCACAACACCACGCGCCGTTGCCACGCCGAAGCACACCATGCCTTCGGGTTTGAACTCCGAGCCACCCGGTCCCGCAATCCCCGTCACGGACACCGCCAGTTCTACGCCGGAGGCCCTTAACGCGCCTTCCGCCATTTCCCGCGCGACCTGTTCGGACACCGCGCCATGCGCTTCCAGCGACGTCTCGGTCACGCCCAGCATCTTTTGCTTGGCCGCGTTGGAATAGGTCACAAACCCGCACTCCACCACGTCCGATGATCCTGCAATTTCGGTCAAAGCCCCCGCGATCAGGCCGCCCGTGCAGCTTTCCGCTGTGGCGATGCGCCAGCCTTTGGCGCGCGCCGCCTGCAAGACCTGTGCCGCGTCAGCCATGGGCCAGCCACGCGCCAATTGCCACGACGATGGCCGCCAGCAGGCCCGCAATCACGTCGTCCAGCATCACGCCCAACGGCCCTTCCTTGCGGTCCGCCCAACCCACGGGGCCGGGTTTCCAGATGTCGAACAACCGGAACGCGATAAACGCCGTCACCACGCCGGGCCACAGGGTCCAGAACGACGCGCCGGAATGGCTCAGGCCGACGGCGAGGGGCAAAAGCGCGATCCACTGTCCCACGACCTCGTCGATCACAATCTCGGAGGGGTCGTGGTCGTCCTTGCCTTTGGTCTCCAGCGCGGTGACGTACCAGCCCAGAACGAACATGATCACCGTCAGCGCCGCCAGCGCCGTGTAGCCACGCCATTCCACGATGCCCCACGCCGCGATCACCGCTGCCGCCGAGCCCCAAGTGCCGGGGGCAGGGCGCAACAGGCCCACATAGAAGAAGGTCGCCCAGAATTTCGAGACAGAGAACATTCAGCTATCCTTTAATCAGCGTGGCAGACGCCATGCAGGCAATGCCCTCGCGCCTGCCGGTAAAGCCCAGCTGCTCGGAGGTGGTGGCTTTGACACTTACACGGTCCAGCGAAATATCCAGCAGTTCCGACACCTTCTGACGCATTTTTAAAGCATGCGGCCCGATCTTCGGCTCCTCGCAGATCAGCGTGCAATCCACGTTGGAGATCGCAAACCCCATCTCGCCCGCCAGATCCCGCGCGTGTTCCAGAAACACATGGCTGGCCATGCCTTTCCATTGCGGATCGCTTGGCGGGAAGTGCTGCCCGATGTCGCCTTGCGCCAAGGCGCCGTAAATCGCGTCCGTGATGGTATGTAGTCCCACATCGGCGTCCGAGTGGCCTTGCAGCCCGCGTCCATGCGGCACCTCGACCCCGCACAGCATCACATGATCGCCGTCTCCGAAGCGGTGCACATCAAACCCGTTGCCAACCCGTATATCCACGGTGTTCTCCATATATTGCTCGGCCCGCGCGAAATCCTCGGGCGTGGTAATCTTCAGGTTCCGCTCGCTGCCTGCCACGATGACCACGTCCAAGCCCGCCGCGCGGGCGATTTCCACGTCATCGGCCGCGCCTCCGGTATGTGCGCGGTGCGCCGCCAGAATGTCCGCCAGATGAAACCCTTGCGGGGTCTGTGCGCGGTATAAATCGGTGCGGTCCTGCGTACCGGAAACTTTGCCGCCGTCACCGCGCCACAGCGCATCCGTCACCGCCAAGGCAGGGGCCGCGCCTTGTGCTTCGCCCAACGCATCTAACACGCCGTCAATAACGTCAGCGCTCACCAAAGGCCGCGCGCCGTCATGGATCAGCACCAGATCAAAGCGGTCCTCGACAGTCTGCAACCCGTTCAGGACCGAGGCGTCACGGGTATCCCCACCAACGACCACGCAAACCCCGTCCGGCATCCAGTCCGCAGGCGCGTCGTTAGGGACGACCAAGACAATTTCGTCCACAAACGGGTGCGCGGCGAAGGCGGCGCAGGTCCAGTCGATGACGCGACGACGCCCAAGCGCTTGCCATTGCTTGGCAATTTCGCCACCCGCGCGGGTGCCACGACCTGCCGCCACGATCACGGCGGCCACAGAGGGGCGGTTCAAATCCATGAAATTTGTCTATGATGTGCGCGTCCGGAGAACAATGCCCCCGTTACCACCGCCTAATTTTTAGGCAAACTCAAATAAAGCGGCGTGTTATCGCGAATTCCCTTGCCCCACACGTTGCCAGCACCCTGCGAAGCGGGTAGCCAAGTGATCAAATGCACAAGGATTAGGCGTTTGCACATCCAACTGGCAAATCATCAGATCGACCCTCCGGTATTGCTCGCCCCTTTGGCGGGGATCACCGATTTGCCGTTCCGCAAGCTTGTGTCGAGCTTCGGCGCGGGGCTGGTGGTGTCGGAAATGGTCGCCAGTCAGGAAATGGTGCAGGCCAAACCGGGCGTGCGCGAAAAGGCCGAGCTGGGCATGGAATTTGCCAACACCTCCGTGCAACTCGCGGGCCGCGAAGCCCGCTGGATGGCCGAGGCCGCCCGTGTCGTCGCCGCAAACGGCGCCCGCGTTATCGACATCAACATGGGTTGCCCCGCCAAGAAGGTCACCAACGGCTATTCCGGCTCCGCGCTGCTCAAAGACCTCGACCACGCCTTGACGCTGATCGACGCGGTGGTCGCGGCGGTGGACATTCCCGTGACGCTCAAAACCCGCCTTGGCTGGGATGACGCGCTGCTGAACGCGCCGACGCTGGCGATCCGTGCACAGGATTCAGGGATCCAGATGATCACAATCCATGGCCGCACCCGCTGCCAGTTCTACAAAGGCCGCGCTGACTGGACAGCCATCCGCGCGGTAAAGGACGCGGTCACCATCCCCGTCGTGGCAAATGGCGATATAACAGATGCCGCCACGGCTTTCACCGCCCTCGACGCGTCCGGCGCGGACGGGGTGATGATCGGGCGGGGCGCACAGGGCCGCCCTTGGGCTTTGGCACAGGTGGCGCACAAGCTTCATGGCACCGACGCGCCGAACGTCCCGAAAGGCACCGCGCTGGCCGATATGGTCGCGGCACATTACGAGGACATGCTCGATTTCTACGGCCCCGAGCTTGGGCTGCGCGTCTCCCGCAAGCATTTAGGCTGGTATATGGACGTGGCAGGAACCGCCGCCCCGCAGCGCCGCGAGGTGCTCACCGCAAAATCCGCCGCACATGTCCTCAAGTTGCTGCCGCTGGCACTGCAAAACGGGGCCGCCGCATGACCGCCAGCTTCTTTGACACCTTGTGGATTTCGCTTCCGATCCCGTGTTTGGTCATCGACGGCCAAAGCAACATCGCCGAGATCAATCCGGCGGGCGAGACCTTCATGAACGCCTCCGCCAAATCCCTGCGCGGCGCTCCGGTCTGGGACAAGCTGCATGTCGACGCGCCACTGGACGAAGCCGTCACCCGTGTGCGTCGAGACAATTCTGCCCTGTTTGTGAACACGGTCGATGTCGGGTCGGGCGAAAAGCCCCCTGTGCAATGCAACGTGCAGTTGACCACCATCGTCGATCGCCCCGGCTACATCATGATCCTGCTTGAGCCGCGCGAGATCGCCCATAAAATGGGCCGCGACCTGCAATCCAAAAGTGCGGCCCGTTCTGCCATCGGCATGGCCGAAATGCTGGCCCATGAAATCAAGAACCCGCTGGCTGGCATTACCGGTGCCGCGCAGTTGCTGGGTATGAACCTGAGCGGCGATGACGTTGAGTTGACCGATCTGATCGTCGAGGAATCCCGCCGTGTGGTGAAACTGCTCGAACAAGTCGAACAGTTCGGCAATCTGCGCCCGCCCATGCGCACCGCCGTTAACCTTCATGATGTACTTGATCGCGCGCAAAAAAGCGCCGCCGTAGGCTTTGCTGCACATATGAAGATCAAGGAAAACTACGACCCGTCGCTGCCGTCCACCTTTGCCGATTCCGACCAACTGCTTCAGGTCTTCCAGAACCTGCTGAAAAACGCATCGGAGGCCGCAGACAAATCCGGCGGCACGATCGAAATCCGCACCTTTTACGAGATGTCCCTGCGCGTGGAGCGCCCCGACGGCACCCGCGCCGCAGTGCCGTTACAGGTCGAAATCATCGACGACGGCCCCGGACTGCCGCAAGACCTTGTAGGCGAGGTGTTCGAGCCATTCGTCTCTGGCCGCGAAAACGGAACCGGCCTTGGGCTGGCGCTGGTCTCGAAAATCATCTCGGAGCATGACGGCTGGATTTCCGTCTCCTCCGTTCCCGGGCGCACAGTGTTCCGCATCTCGCTGCCCGTCGCCCCGAAACAGCACGACCTATGACCCACCCGAAAGAGAGCACCTGACCCATGGACGGCACCGTACTTGTCGCAGATGACGACCGCACCATTCGCACTGTTTTAACCCAAGCGCTGACGCGGGCAGGGTGCAAGGTTCACGCCACCTCGTCGCTGACCACGCTGATGCGGTGGGTCGGAGAGGGGAAGGGCGATCTGGTAATCTCCGACGTGATGATGCCGGACGGGAACGGACTGGAAATGCTACCCGCCATTCGCGACCAGCGTCCGTCCTTGCCGGTGATCATTATCTCGGCTCAAAACACGATCATGACCGCCATTCAGGCGACCGAGGCTGATGCCTATGACTATCTACCCAAACCATTCGACCTGCCAGATCTGATGAAGCGCTCGGCGCGTGCGCTGGACCGCAAGCGGGTCGTCTCCAAACCGCGCAACGCGGACGAGCCCAGCAGCGAAGGCAGCGACTTGCCCTTGGTGGGCCGTACACCGGCCATGCAGGAGCTCTACCGTCTGGTGGCCCGCGTGATGAACACCGATCTGTCGGTGATGATCACCGGCGAAAACGGCACTGGCAAGAGCCTGATCGCCCGCGCCATTCATGACTTTTCCGACAGGCGCAATCTGCCGCTGGTGACCGCCACGCCCAGTGATCTGGCCGCGATGGAGGGGCCTGCAACCATGCTCAGCCGCGCCCGTGGTGGCTCGATCCTGTTTGACGAAGTGTCCGATCTTGATGGCGACGCCCAAGCGCGCATCGTACGGATGCTCGACAGCTTAACGGATGACGCACCGCGCATTCTGGCGACATCACAGCAGGACCTGATGGCCAAAATGGAATCCGGTGACTTCCGGCAAGACCTGTTTTATCGCCTTTGCGGCGTGACTGTGAACGTGCCCTCCTTGCGCGAACGAGTCGAAGATATTCCGCTTCTAACCCAGCATTTCTTGCTGAAAGCTGAACGCGACGGCACACCTTCGCGACAATTTTCCAACGATGCGTTGGAAATGGTGCGCACTTACAGCTGGCCCGGCAATGTGCGGCAGCTGGAAAACACCGTGCGCCGTTTGATGGTCACCGCCGCCGAGGACGAGATCGGGCGCAGCGATGTCGAGCAGGTTCTCGGCAGTCAGCCCGAGACCGAACCCTTGATGGGTGGTGCCACGGCCGACAAGTTATCTGCGTCGGTCGCCCTCCATCTGCGGCGCTACTTCGATCTGCATGGCGGCGTGCTGCCACCACCCGGCCTGTACCAGCGCATTTTGCGCGAGGTGGAGCTGCCATTGATGGAAATCGCCTTGGAAGCCACAGGTGGAAATCAGGCTAAATGTGCCGATTTACTTGGCATCAACCGCAATACCTTGAGAAAAAAGGTGACAGACCTCGATATTCGCGTGACACGGCGCCGCAAGTTGATGTAAAACCGCAACAGTCACCGTGACGATTGAGCCGCATGGACGGTCCAACGATCACATCAACAAGACGTGGCAAGGCGGTAAGAAAACAGATGAAAACCCAAAACGGGAACCACAGTCGCGCTGCGACTTGGGACAGGCTGAATCGGTTGCGCAAGCAACGCCGGGTGCAGAATTTTGCCACCTTCGGGCTTGTTGCAATGGGTCCTGTGCTGGCCGTTCTGACCTATATGGGTCTTGGCCCGTTCGAGTTGGACCCGACATCCCACGGCATCCGCCTGATCCTTTTGGCCGATCTGGTCTACGTCCTCGCCGTGGCCACGCTGGTGGCGCAGAAGGTCGGGAAAATTGTCGCTTCCCGCCGTGCCAATTCTGCCGGATCGCAGTTGCATTTGCGCCTCACAGGGGTTTTTGCCCTCGTCGCCCTGATCCCGACCATTCTGGTGGCAATTTTTGCAGTGGTGACCCTCAATTTCGGCTTGGAGGGCTGGTTTTCGGATCGTGTAAGAAACGTCGTCGGCACTTCACTATCTGCCGCGCAGGCCTATGAGCAAGAGCAGCATGACGACCTCAGCGAGGACGCATTGCGTCTGGCGGGTTACATGAATATCGCCAAGCAAACCACGAATTTCATTTCAGATTCTGACCTCCGGCAGGTGTTGACCCAAGCGCAGGAACAAGTGCAGCGCGGGTTGAAAGAAGCGTTTATTGTCGACGGGGCCGGCAACCTCAAAGCGCGCGGCAACCGATCGTACCGCTTCGATTTCGAGCCGGTGCCGGAAGCCGCGTTCAAGGAAGCGCAGAACAATAAACCCGTGGTCATCGAAGACTGGCCGAATAACGAGTTCCGGTCCCTGTTGCGCCTGACCGCCTATCCCGACCGCTATCTCTATATCAGTCGCACGGTGGACGGCGAAATCCTCAGCTTGCTGGATCAAACGCAAGAAACCGTCCGTCTGTATCAGCAATTGGAAAACGACCGGGGCAGGCTGCTGTTCGAGTTCGGTCTGATCTATCTGGGCTTTGCTTTGATCCTGATCCTCGCCGCAATCTGGCTTGGCCTGTGGTTTGCGGAACGCCTTGCGCGGCCTGTTGGCCAGCTTGCAAGTGCCGCGCAAAGGGTCGGCGCGGGAGATCTGGATGTGCAGGTCATCGAGGCGAAAAGCGACGACGAGATTGCCCTTTTGGGGCGTCTTTTCAATCAGATGACCCGCGAACTTAAAGTCCAAAGAGACACGCTGCTCAGCACGAACGAACAAATTGAGCGTCGCCGCCGACTGTTTGACTCGGTGCTATCCTCGGTGACCGCCGGGGTGATTGGCCTCGACGCAGACAACCAGATCACATTCATGAACCGGTCCGCCTTGCGCCTGCTTGATCTGGAGGACGAGACCGACCTTTCATCGACCTTGGATGACGTGGTGCCGGAATTCGGATCGGTGCTGACCAACCTGATCGAAACCGGTGCTGAAACAGCGCAAGAAGAGATCAAGGTCACCCGCCGGGGCCAGTTGGAAAGCCTGCTTGTGCGCATTGCCACACGGACTTCCGAATACGGCGATCTGGAAGGCTACGTGTTGGCCTTTGACGACGTGTCGGAGCTGGTCAGCGCGCAAAAGATGGCGGCCTGGGGCGATGTGGCCCGCCGGATTGCCCATGAAATCAAGAACCCGCTCACTCCGATCCAGCTGTCCGCCGAGCGGCTCAAGCGTAAGTTTACCCCGCTTGCAGGTGATCAACTGGAAAGCCTAGAGCAATACACCGACGTGATTATCCGCCAAACCAACGATTTGCGGCGCATCGTTGACGAATTCTCGAAATTCGCGCGAATGCCGGAACCCGAACTGCGCGAGACTGATCTGATGAAACTGATCAAGGACGCTGTGGTGCTTCAACAGTCCGGCCAGCCCGGCGTTGAAATCACTTTGGACAGCAGCGAGCCAGAAATTCTCGCGGAACTGGACCAGACGATGATCGGGCAGGCGCTGACCAATCTGATCAAGAACGCCGGCGAGGCGATCGAGAGCTATCAGGAAGCGGGCGCGCCGGAGGGCCACACGCCGCAAATCAAACTGGCGGTCAAAACCAGCGAGAAGGACGTGACATTGACCATTTCGGACAATGGCGTCGGTCTGCCGGAAGACCGCGCGCGGCTGTTCGAGCCGTATGTAACCACCCGCGCGAAGGGCACCGGCCTTGGCCTGCCCATCGTGAAGAAGATTATCGAAGAGCATGGTGGCAGTCTTGTGCTGCGCGACGCCGATCCCTTCGACGACACAGGCCATCAGGGCGCAAAGGCAGTGGTAAAACTGCCGCGCCTGTCAGCCGCTAAACGCAAAAACGTGGCCTGAGGGCCGTTTATTAAGGAGCAGAAATATGGGCGATATTCTGATCGTAGACGACGAGCGGGACATTCGGGAGCTGATCTCGGACATCCTCATTGATGAAGGGTTTACCACGCGGCTGGCTGGCACGTCCGAGGCGTGCATGGCCGAAATCAACGCCGAGCCTCCGGCGCTGATGATCCTCGACATCTGGCTCAAAGACAGCGCCATGGACGGGATCGACATTCTCAAGCACGTCAAACGCGACAATCCAGATGTGCCGGTGGTGATCATCTCCGGCCATGGCAATATCGAGATCGCCGTCGCCGCCATCAAGCAAGGCGCTTACGACTTTATCGAAAAGCCGTTCAACATTGACCAGCTGATGGTCGTGATCACCCGCGCCATGGAAACCTCGCGGCTGCGTCGCGAGAACAACCAGTTGAAACGCGGCGAAGTCGCATCGGCTGAAATCATCGGCGAAAGCTCCGCCTTCAAGACACTTCAGGCACAGCTCGACAAGGTCACAGGCTCCAATGGCCGCGTGATGCTGACCGGCGGGGCAGGGGCTGGCAAGGATGTGGCCGCCCACTATATCCACGCCAATTCCAACCGTGCGCAGGCACCGTTCGTCACCGTCAACTGCGCAACGGTCGAGCCCGAGCGCATGGAAGAGGTGCTATTCGGCCGCGAAAGCAAGGAACGCGGCATCGAGCCGGGCCTGTTGGAACAAGCCCATGGCGGCATCATCTTCTTTGACGAGGTGGCGGACATGCCCCTTGGCACCCAGTCCAAAATCCTGCGGGTTCTGGTGGAGCAGCAGTTCCAGCGCGTCGGCGGCAACGACATGGTGCGCGTCGATCTGAGGGTGATTTCCTCGACCAACCGCGACCTTGAGACGGCGATCAAGGAAGGCACCTTCCGTGAGGAGCTGTATCACCGCCTGAACGTGGTTCCGATCGCCGTTCCAAACCTTGAGGAGCGTCGCGAGGACATCCCGACGCTGGCCTCCTATTTCATCGAGACCTTCAACAAATCGCAAGGATTGCCCCTGCGCAAACTGGCCGACGACGCGGTTACCCTGCTGCAAACCATGCAATGGCCCGGCAACATCCGCCAACTCAAGAACGTGATCGAGCGGGTGCTGATCCTTGGCCCTGACAAGGGCGAAATCGAAGCCAAGGAACTGCCGCAATCCGAAGGCGCGCCCGCAAGCGAAAGTGGCGTGACCATTGGCGGCAATCTGGCGACCTTGCCCCTGCGCGAGGCCCGCGAATTGTTCGAGCGCGAGTATCTGATGACCCAGATCAACCGCTTTGGCGGCAATATCTCCCGCACCGCCGCCTTTGTGGGCATGGAGCGCAGCGCCTTGCACCGCAAGCTCAAATCCCTGGGCGTCGTGACCTCCAATAAAGCGGGGGCGCGGGTGGCTCAGGTACAGGACGAAGACATGGCCGATACGGGTTCCGACACGTAACGGCCATGCGCTATCCAATTGACCGGCGCTCGGCCATCTGCCATGCCTTGGCACTCGAATTAACGGGGTTTATCTGATGAAGGTTATCATCTGCGGGGCCGGTCAGGTCGGCTGGCAAATTGCCCGCCACCTGTCGAGCGAGAAAAACGACGTCACCGTCGTGGACAACAACCCGGAACTGGTCGCCCGCGCCACCGAGACGCTGGACGTGCAAGGCATCACCGGTTTTGCCAGCTACCCCGACGTGCTGGACCGTGCAGGCGCGCGCGACGCCGACATGATCATCGCCGCGACCCATTCGGACGAGGTCAACATGGTCACCTGTCAGGTGGCGCATTCGGCCTTTTCCGTGCCCCGCAAGATCGCGCGTCTGCGCTCGCAAAGCTATCTGACCGCGATCTATTCCGACCTCTACCGCCGCGATCACATGCCCATCGACGTGGTGATCAGCCCCGAAAAGGAAGTGGCCGAGGCCGCGTTGCAACGCCTTGCCGACCCCGCGGCCTTTGACACCGAAAACTTCCTGTCGGGGCAGGCACAATTGCTGGGCATCCAGCTTGAAGAAGACTGCCCCGTTCTTAACACGCCGCTGCGCCAGTTGACGGAGTTGTTCTCGACCCTGCGCGCGGTGGTCGTCGGTGTACGGCGTGAAGGTACGCTGTTCTCGCCAGACCCCAATGACCAGCTGTTTGACGGCGATCAGGTCTATGTCTGCGCCCATCGTGAAGACGTGCCGCGCACCATGGAAATCTTCGGCAAGACCCAGTCCAAACAAGAGCGTGTGGTCATCATCGGCGGCGGCAATGTCGGCCTTGCGGTCGCTCAGGCACTAGAGGCGCGCACCGACCGCATCCGCGCCAAGATGATCGAGAAGAACCGCACCATCGCCGAACGCGCCGCCAACCTGCTGGAGCGCACCATCGTGCTGCATGGCGACGGGCTAAGCGCCGACTTGCTGAACGAGGCCGGCATCAAACGCGCCGACGCCGTGCTCTGCGTGACCGATGACGACAAGACCAACCTGCTGGCCGCCGTGCGCGCCAAGGCCGAAGGCTGTCCCATGGCCATCGCGCTGGTCAACGACCCGACGCTGGTGCCGTTGATGGAGCCGCTGAACGTCGACGCCTATATCAACCCGCGTGCCACCACCGTGTCGTCAATCTTGCGCCATATCCGCCATGGCCGCGTGCGCCAGATCTACTCCATCGGCGACGCCGAGGCCGAGGTGATCGAAGCGCAAGTGCTGTCCACATCGCCAATTTCCGGCCAGCGCATCCGTGACATGAACTTCCCTGAAGGCGTGCTGATCGGCGCGATCCAGAAGGGCCAAAAGATCGTGCGCCCCGAAGGTGGCACACGGATCGAGGAGGGCGACATCATCGTGATTTTCGCACTGGCCGCCGACGTGCCGGAGGTGGAGCGGCTGTTGCAGGTCTCGGTCGACTTCTTCTGATCATGGGCCAGACTTCCAAAGCCTCAACAATCCCCGTGCTGCTCCGCCTGCCTTTGTTTGTGCAGCTGATGGGGGCAGGGGCCACAGCCATGTTGATCCCCGCCATCCACGCCTTTTCGCTGAACCAGCACCGCGTGGCACAGCCGTTTTTCTACGGGGCCATCCTGTTTTTGACCCTATCCGCGCTGATCGCGCTGGCCACCTTTCGCCAGCCCGTCCGCAACGTCGCCCGCAGCCAGCTTCTGACCCTTGTCGCCGCGTTTTTGGTGTTGCCCGTCATGCTGGCCATCCCGCTGCACGAGGCGCGGCCCTCGATGTCATTCTTCAACGCCTATTTCGAGATGGTCTCCAGTATCACCACCACCGGCGCGTCCATTCTGGACACCCCGCGCGTCGTGCCTGATCCGGTGCATCTGTGGCGCGGGTTGGTCGGCTGGATGGGCGGTTTTCTGGTGATTGTGGCCGCCGTCGCCGTGCTGGCCCCGATGACCCTAGGCGGGTTTGAGGTTCTGCGCCCGACGGCCTCTGGCGGCGGGCGTCCGGGCTCCGGCGCGCAACTTGCAAAAGCGACCGAACCCAATCAGCGCATCGCGCGCTACACCGCGAAGATATTGCCGATTTATCTGTCGCTGACCGTGATCATCTGGCTCCTGCAAGTCATCTGCGGCACCGGCAGTTTCCACGGGTTGATGATCGCGCTGGCGACCATGTCGACCAGTGGCATCCTGCCGTTGAAAACCATGATTGACGTCGGAATGTCGGTGCCGGGCGAGGTGGTGATCTTTGCCTTCATGCTGGTTGCCGTCACCCGTCAGGCCATCGCCCTGCCGCTGGACAAGCACTACCTGCCCAGCCTCAAGGAAGACGCCGAAATGCGGGTGGCGCTGGTGTTCGTGGTCGTCGTTCCGCTGGCCCTGTGGTTTCGCCATTTCATTGGCGCGATTGAAGTCAACGAGGAGGCCGACGTGCTCGCCTCGGTGCGGGCCTTCTGGGGCGCCATGTTCACCGTGCTATCCTTCCTGACCACCACCGGCTTCGTCTCGACCGATTGGGAAGCCGCGCGGGACTGGTCCGCGCTGCCCACACCGGGGCTGATCCTTGCAGGGTTGGCGATCATGGGGGGCGGGGTGGCCACCACGGCGGGCGGGGTGAAACTGCTGCGCTTCTACGCGCTCTACAAACACGGGCTGCGCGAGATGGAGCGGCTGGTCCACCCGTCATCAGTCGGTGGCGGCGGCAGGCTGGGGCGGGGTATGCGCCGCGAGGGCGCATTTATCGCGTGGATATTCTTCATGCTGTTCGCGCTGTCGATTGCCGCCGTAGTCGTGGCGCTGGCCTTTGCAGGCCTCAGCTTCGAGAACGCGGTGATTTTCGCCATCGCGGCGCTATCGACCACGGGGCCGCTGGTGAACGTGGCGCTGGATAACGGCGCAAGCTACGCCGACCTGTCCGTTCAGGCCAAATCCATCCTGATCGCGGCGATGGTCTTGGGCCGGATGGAAACCCTTGCCATCATCGCGCTGTTCAACCCCGACTTCTGGCGGCGCTAAGGTCAGGGATTTTTGGGCAACAACCTGCCGGAAAACCTTTATTTCGGGGCTGGACCTCTCAGAAATCCCAAGACATACTGCCAATTCATCAGGGACAGTGTGCCCACTTCACAGGCACTCGCACAGCAAGCGCAAAAACAAAGGCAATAAAAAATGGCCGCTGATAAGCAAAACCTTCAAGACGCATTTTTGAATAACGTTCGGAAAACCAAAATTCCAGTTACGATCTTTTTGATCAACGGCGTCAAATTGCAGGGCGTCATCACGTGGTTTGACAATTTCTGCGTGCTCCTGCGTCGCGATGGACAGTCGCAGCTTGTCTACAAGCACGCGATCTCCACGATCATGCCATCGCAGCCCATCAACCTTTACGACGGTGAAGAGAATTCTTGAAACCGAGGAAGCTGGCCTCACCCGCGCTTGGGTGATCCACCCCGACATTAAAGACGTTAAGGCCCGCAGGCTGTCCAGCATGGCACTGTCTGAGGCCGTGTCCTTGGCCGACGCCTTGCCCGGACTGGAAGTCGCGGGCTCTGAAATTGTGCCTTTGCCGAAGGTCAAAGCTGGCACGCTGTTCGGCACCGGCAAAATCGTCGAGTTGAAGAACCGCCTGAAAGAGGCCGAGGTCGAGCTTGTTCTGATCGACGGCCCTGTCTCGCCCGTGCAACAACGCAATCTGGAAAAGGAATGGGGGGTCAAGATCCTCGACCGCACCGGCCTGATCTTGGAAATCTTCTCCGACCGCGCAGCTACCCGCGAAGGCGTGTTGCAGGTCGAACTGGCCGCCCTCAGCTACCAGCGCACCCGCCTTGTCCGCGCCTGGACCCACCTTGAACGCCAGCGCGGCGGGCTCGGTTTCGTCGGTGGCCCCGGCGAGACACAGATCGAGGCCGACAGACGCGCCATCGACGACGCCATCGTGCGCATCCGCCGCCAGCTAGAGAAAACCGTCAAAACCCGCGAGTTGCACCGCGCCGCCCGCGCCAAGGTGCCCTATCCGGTGGTGGCCCTCGTGGGCTACACCAACGCGGGCAAATCCACGCTGTTCAACCGCCTGACAGGGGCGGAGGTGCTGGTCAAAGACATGCTGTTCGCCACGCTGGACCCGACCATGCGCTCGGTCGAGCTGCCGGACGGGCTGGAAATTATCATGTCCGACACGGTGGGTTTCATCTCGGACCTGCCGACGCAGCTTGTCGCCGCCTTCCGCGCCACGCTGGAAGAAGTGTTATCAGCCGATCTGATCCTCCATGTCCGCGATATTTCGCATCCTGAAAGCGAAGGCCAAGCCCGCGACGTGCGCGCCATCATGACCGATCTGGGCGTCGACAAGGACGTGCCGGTGCTGGAGGTCTGGAACAAGTCCGACAAGCTGGCGACCGACGCGCTGGAAGCTGCGACCAACAAGGCGGACCGTGACGAGCATATCTTCCTGACCTCCTCGATCACGGGGGCAGGGGTCGACGGGCTGCTGGACGCGGTCACGGCCTTGCTGCGCGCAGGCTCAACCACCGAAGTGATCGAGCTGGGCTTCGCCGACGGCAAGGCGCGCGCATGGTTGTTCGGGCAGGAAGTCGTGGACAACGAGGAGCAGACAGAGACCGGATTCAACCTGACGGTGACATGGAATGCGGCCCAAAAAGGCCAGTTCGAAAAACTGTAGCCCAAGCGTGGCCCTGTCCGTTTCCCGCTCTATATGCGTCAGGTAACGCAAAGGAGCATTTTCTCATATGGCCAGCACCTACCTGATCCTCTACGCAGCAACCTTCGGGCTGTTCTTGATCCTTGATTACATCGGATTGAGCTACCTCATTAAACCCGTCTTCGAGCGCTATATTCCTGACCTGCTTCTGGATCAGCCCCGCTACGGCCCCGCGCTGCTGTTCTATGCGTTCTACATCGTGGCCTTGCTGTGGTTCGTCTCCATCCCCGCGCTGTCAGAGGACAAATCCTTGCTTTGGGTCTTCGGCACCGCCGCCCTTCTGGGGGCGTTCGGCTATGGCACCTACGAATTCACCTCGTTGGCGGTGATGAAGGGCTGGACATGGACCATGGTCGCCACCGATCTGACTTGGGGCACGCTGCTGACCGCGACCTCTGCCACCCTTGGCGTCATGATCACGCGGGCGGTCGGCTAGGGGGCATTCTCGCACGGGAGTATTTGACGCGGAAACTGGTCAGCCCTACGGTCGAAAATGATCTTGAGGGTATGATTTATGAACCGACGCCAAGCACTTAAAGGAGGGGCCGCCATGACTCTCGCCGCCTCATTGCCCACATCCGTTCTGGCCGGCGACGGCTTCTACTTGCCACCAGAGGAAAGCCCGCATCAACGGACGTTTATGCAATGGCCCGTCAGCCGGAAGGTCCATCCCGATCCGGTCTTTCTGGACATGACGCAAGACGCAATCGCACGGATCGCCAACGCCATTTCCGAATTCGAGCCTGTGACCATGCTGGCAGCGAAATCTGACCATGCCCGCGCGCGCAAGATGCTGTCCGCCAAGGTCGAACTTTGGGACATCCCGACCGAGGATTTGTGGTGCCGCGACGCAGGCCCGATCTTCGTCACCAATGGCAAGCAATTGGCCATCCGCCATATCCAGTTCAACGGCTGGGGTGAAAAGCAGGTCAACACCCGCGACGCCCGTATTGCCGAAGCCGTGGCCGCTCGCCTCGACCTGCCGCTGTTGCCCACGCCCTTGAAGGGCGAGGCTGGTGGCGTGGAGCAGGACGGGCACGGGCTGCTGGCCGCCCATGAAAGCTCGTGGGTGAATGACAACCGCAACCCCGCTATGAGCCGCGACCAGATCGAAGCCGCGTTGCTGGACGCCTACGGAGCCGACCGGATGATCTGGTCCGAAGGCGTCTGGGGCGAGGATATCACCGACTACCATATCGACAGTCTGGCACGGTTCACCGGACCGGGCAGGGTCCTGATCAACCTGCCCGCAGAACCGGACAAGTCCGACCCGTTCCACATGGCCGCCCTCGACACCCATGACGCGCTGGAAGCCGCAGGGCTGGATGTGGACGTGATCTACGAGCCGGACCGCCGTCGGGTCAAATCCGCCGACTTCGTTGCGTCCTATGCCAATTACTACGTTTGCAACGGCGGTGTGGTCGCCGCACAGTTCGGCGACAAGCAAGCTGATGCGGAGGCGGTCGCGGCTCTGAAGCGGCACTATCCGGGGCGGGAAATCATCACGCTGAATGTTGATCCGTTGGGCGAATTGGGCGGCGGCATCCACTGCGCGACCCAGCAGATGCCCGCGATATGAGCTGGTTCAAACGGAACGCCGAAGGGATCGAGGCGGGGGCGGCAATCGTCACCGCCTGCGTTGCAGTGATCGCGCTGATCGGCGTGAAAGTGCAACTGGACGAGGCCGACCGCATCGCCGCCGCGACCTCTGCCCGCGAGGCATATCGCAGCCACCTCACGTTGTCAGTCAGCCATCCGGATTTTGCAGCGCCCGTCGATGCCTGTGCCTTGATGGAGGGCAACACGGCAGGGGCCTATCGCGCCTTCGTGGATCACTTGCTTTACTCAGCCGAGCAGATGCTGGAGGTCAGCGAAGGCTGGGAGGCCACCTTCACCGACGCGCTTATGCCGCATCAGGCCGCGATCTGCGCCGTGGGCCAGCATCTGGGCGAGACGGATGCCATGTCGACCTTGCTCAACCAGTTCCGCGCGGCGAACTGTCCTGCAACGCCGTCCTGCTAGCGGGCAGCGTATCTAGTCCCGTAGTTCCACAATGCCGCAATTGTCGGGATGCGTGCCTGTCAGCGCTTCAATCACATGACCGTGGCAGACCACGGCCAGCGGGCGGGCATCGCGGGCGCGCAGAGCGCTTGCAAGCAGCACCATCCGCGCCTCGAACACATCCGCGGGCTCAACCGGCACCCCGACGGCATTCAGCTCCCCTTGATGCCACCAGATATCAGGCAGATGCGCGAAAGGAATATCCGGAAACACCGCCTGCAATTCGGCAGGTGCGCGGCCCACGTCACAACTATGCCCCAGATGCTCCCGCGTCTCGGCGACCACATGAATATCCTCGGTCGGGAAGATCAGCCGCGCGGTTTGGAGCGCGCGGGTCAGGGGCGAGCAGACCACCTCTCGGATACCCAACTCCACCACTTTGTGACGTGCTTCCTGCGCTTGGCTTGCGCCTAGCTGCGTCAGCGGGGCGTCAAAGATCATCGGGTCGGCACCGCCGAAAAAGACCGCATTAAAGGCTGACTGCCCGTGGCGGATCAGGTGAATGCTCATTCCGGCTGCAATGTGATCGTGCCGACTGCGCCAGCGCGCGCCAGTTCGGGGTCCAGCGACATGGGAATGTATTCCCCGCGCCGCCACAGCACGCCCAGATCGTCGTAATGGCGTGACAGCGGGTGACCGGATTGACCCGTCGCCATTACAAAGAGCGAGCTGTCAGGGTCGCCGAAATCATAGACCCCGCGATAGCCCGCCGCATGCACGTTCTGGAACGGCTCCGGCCCCTTGCCGGAGGTCCGCCCGCGCAGCAATGTGTTGTCCCCGCCCGAGGTCGATTGACGGATATTCACGAAGGCCGACAGCAACGGAATACTGCCCAACACTTGGTGATCATGGGTCGCCTCATGCGCGTCGCCCCACCGCCAGCTTTCAATGGCAGTGCCGTATTTGTCGCTCAGCCACACCAATGCATCGTCCAAGGCCAGACGCGAGATATCGCTGCAGGTCTCGACGGGCGCCGATTGCAACACGTCGCACCAGACCGAGGCCCCGTCCGCATCGCGGAACACGCGTTCGATGAACAGCGGCTCCACATGGGTGAACTCGGACTCAAGCGGGCCAAGCTCGTCGCGGATCAGCCGCGATTGCAGCGCGCGCAGCCACGCGGCGTAGATCAAGGGCTCGGGCAAATGCTCTGACATCTCGCCGTTCCATTCGGCCATCAGGTCCAGCGCGCGCTGCCGTTGCCGTTCCGGCGTGCCATCGGGCGCAGCCTCGCCGGTGAACCACAAATCGGCGGCGATCAGCGGCAACAAGGAGCGCGCGGTGAACGAGACCGTGTCCAGTTGCGCCTCGACGAAGCTGTCGCGGGTATGCACCTGACGGTTCAGCATCAGCCGCCGCCAGCGCTGCACGCGCTGCGTGTCGCCATAGGTGTAGCTGACATGGTCGGGGAAGGGGCGTTCGATCACCTTGTTGTTGGTGTTGCCCAGAATGCCGCCCGCCGGACGGGTAAACTCGGGGTTCGACGCGTAGGGCATGACCCCCAGCCAGCGGTTCTGCTCCAGCCAGCCCGGCGCAGGGATGCGCCCGCGCGACTGGTGCGCGGGGGTGCGACGCGGCACATGGCCGATGGTTTTCAGCGCGATGCCGTTCTGGTCCACGATCGTCAGGTTCTGCGCCGGGGCGACATAGTCCGACGCCGCTGAAATCACCTCCGCAGCGCTACCCGCCCGCATGATCCGGAGCGCGGCCTGAATGGAGGTGTCTTCGTCCGTCAGCAAGGTCCAGCTTAGCGCAGCCTCATGGCCCAAGGGTGTGATCGTGCCAAGGTTGTAATGCGTGTCCGGCAGCACGGGGCCGTTATCGGTCCAGCGCAGGCTGATGGTCTCGGACATCGCGTCCTTGACCTCGATGATCGACTGGCCGGTGCGGAACGGCTTGTAGCCGTCCGGTGTCAGGTATTCGTTCGGGTTGTCGGGGTTGAGCTTTTCGATCAGCAGGTCCTGATCGTCGACATAGGCCGTGGTTAGCCCCCAGCCCACCTTGTCGGAGCGCCCCGTGAGCACCACTGGCATCCCCGGAATGGTGCCGCCAATCACGCCGCCCGAGGCCAGATCCAGCCGCGCCAGATACCAGATCGACGGGGCCGACAGGCCCAGATGCGGATCGTTGGCCAGCAATGTGCCACCCGCAGCAGACCGCTCCGGTGCAGCGGCGAAGGCGTTCGATGCGCCGGCCAGTTCACGCTCGGGGAAAGGCGACAGCGGGTCTTTCGGCCCGCTGGTATTGGCGGCATAACGCGGCAGGCCAAGCCCTTGCATCAGACCCGCGTAATCCAGCGCGGCAATGCCCTTGCCGGGGGTGTCGGGCAGCAGGTCACGCACCCGTTCCGGTGTCAGCAGCAGCGAGGCACGGGCGCGAATGACTTCTTCCTCCAGATGGCCGGACAGCTGCAACCCCATGATCTTGATGACGGCGATGCTGTCGGCGGGCTGCCACGGGGCAATCTGTGGCGAGAAGATGAAAAACTCCGGTGCGCCACGGCCCAAGGCCTGTTGGTTCACCGTGCGCAGCCATGCGTTGACACCTGCCGAATACGCCTCAAGCGCGGCCGTGGTATCCGCATCCTGCGCGGCGACCGAGCGTTGCGCGAGGCCGTAAAGATCAAGCCGCCGGATCAGCTTGTCGACATTCAACGTACGCTCCCCGAACAGCTCGCTCAGGCGACCTTGTGCGGTGCGGCGCAGCATGACCATTTGCCACAAACGGTCTTGGGCATGGGCAAAGCCGAGGCCGAAATACACATCTTCATCCGCGTCGGCGAAGATATGCGGAACACCGGAATTGTTGCGGATAATCTCGACCTCACCGCTGATCGCAGGCACGGAATACTCGGCGTTGTAGTCCACCAGAGACCGCGACGCGAGGTAGTACACCGCCGCCAGAGCAAGTCCCGCCAGCAGCGCAAGCAGCATGAAAAGCCGCAACGACCATTTGAATATCAGACCCATTGACCCGCCATGCTTATGCGCCTTGCTATTGACGCCTCAGCCCCTGTCGTTACATCGGTTGGCAGGCATAATCAAACAGATGAAACAGGGAGGGCCCTCACATGGCCAAAGTTAGTTTTCTAGGGTTGGGCGTCATGGGCTACCCGATGGCGGGGCATCTGGCAAAGGCGGGCCATGAGGTGACCGTTTACAACCGCACCTCGGCCAAGGCCGAGAAATGGGCGTCCGAGCATGGCGGCAGCTTTGCAGCCACCCCGCGCGAAGCGGCAGAGGGTGCGGATTTCGTGATGGCCTGTGTCGGCAATGACGACGATTTGCGCGCGGTGTGTCTGGGCGACGACGGGGCGTTCGCAGGCATGTCCGCCGGCTCGATCTTTGTGGACCACACCACCGTGTCCGCCAAAGTCACCCGCGAGCTGTATGCCGTGGCAGACGCCAAGCAGATCAGCTTTGTCGATGCGCCGGTGTCCGGCGGGCAAGCCGGAGCCGAGAACGGCCAGCTGGGTGTCATGTGCGGCGGCGACCAAGGCGCTTATGACCGCGCGGAGCCTGTGATCGACGCCTATGCTAAGGCCTGCAAGCGACTGGGCGAAAACGGGGCAGGGCAGTTGACCAAGATGGTCAACCAGATCTGCATCGCGGGACTGGTCCAAGGCCTGTCCGAGGCGCTGCATTTCGCCGACAAGGCGGGGCTGGACGGAAAAGCGGTGGTCGAGGTGATCTCCCAAGGCGCGGCAGGATCATGGCAGATGTCGAACCGCTTCGAGACGATGATCGACGACGAATTCAACCACGGCTTCGCGGTCGACTGGATGCGCAAGGATTTGGGGATTTGCCTCGACACGGCGGATGAAAACGGCGCGTCCCTGCCGGTGACGGCGCTGGTGGACCAGTTCTACAAGGACGTCCAGAAGCTGGGCGGCGGACGTTGGGACACGTCGTCGCTGATCAAGCGGCTAAGGGCGCTGGACGGGTAGGGGCCTCGGTCGTGCAACTTAACCGTGACTGTTTTCCACGCCTACTGGCAACGCTGCACATACAGATCGCAGAATTTGCAATTGCGGGCATTGCTGAAGAAGTTGCCCTGCGAGCCGCGGCGGCAGGTGCGGGTGGCGCATTGGCGGTTGGCGGCGCAGAATTGCTTGTACTTGGCCGCAGGCTTGGAGACTTTCGTTTGCGCAGGGGCCGGGGCGGGCGCTGGCTGGACCACCTTGGGAGCCGGGGCTGGCGCAGGCTGGGCCGCCTTGGGTGCCGCCGCCACGGGTTTCGGGCGGGTTCTGACCGGCGTTTTCGCCTTGGTTTTGGTCCGCGTCGCGGCTGGTTTCGGCGGGGTTACCCGCGAGGCCTGGGTGTTGCGCCAGATGGCAAGCTCTTCTTCCCCGATCCGCGCACGCAACGCCGTTATCAGCGACAATGTCGGCTGCCCCCGCACCGGCAACGCTTCCTCGCGCTCGAACACGCGGATCGCGGCCTTGGTCTTGCGGCCGGCCACCCCGTCGGCGCGGCCCAGACTGTGTCCGAGGGCCGACAAGCGTTCCTGCAATTCCACGATCTCGTCGCGGGTCAGGGCGCGGTCGATCTCTTGCGCCTTCGGCTGAAGCCGAACTTGCGGCTCCTCGGGCGTCAGAACCTCGCCGCCCGCCCGCGCGATACGGGCACGGGCCAATTCGGCAAAGAAGCCCTCGGGGTATTTCTGTAGATAGGTTTGCAGCTCTTCCACCGCATGCTGGTCGGAGATGGATTTCCAGAACACAATCTCGGCGGCGCTGGTATCCGGCACGTCCTCCACCACATCTTCCATGATCACAAAGGCGGGTTGCGTGGCGTTCCCGCCATCCGGATCATTAAGATAAATCTCGTCGGCAGAAAGCGAGCCGTAGACAAAAGGCTCCTGCTGCCCGCCCGTCGAGGCCAGCACCTTATCGCGCACCTGCCGCATCATCAGCCCGACTTCCAGCTTGGGCGTCTTCAGCGAGGAGATCAGCGCATCCGCATAGGGGCTGTTGCGCCCTTTGCCGTCGGCGGCGGTCGTGCCTTCCTTGGCGGCGTAGGCGACAAGGGTGTTCTTCGACGGCTCAACAGCCGTCAGCCCGCGCCCGATGGAGCGGTTGGGATTGTTACGTTTCATCGACGCGGCAAATGGATTGTTCCGGCAGGCATCCACGATGACCATGCTCAACTGGTCCGCGCCGCTGGCGGCAAAGATCATGGTTTCCAACTTCACCGCCTCGAAATTGATATCGGAATCGGTTTCCAGAACGGCATCCACCGGCAGCAGGTAGTTCACACGGTCGATCTCGATGCCGTGGCCTGCAAAATAGATCAGGGCCACATCTGCCTCGCTGGCGCGGCGGCGAAAGCCCCGCAGCGTGTCGAGCATGGTGCCTTGGGTCAGGTCGGTGTGCAGCAGCACCTCGAAGCCGACCTGCTTGAGGGCGGCGGCCATATCCTGAGAGTCGTTGCGCGGGTTTTTCAGCTCCGCCACGTTCTTGTAGGCCGCGTTGCCGATTATCAGCGCAATGCGTTTTTCGGCGCTGCCGTCCTGCGCTTGGGCTTGCGACGACAGCAACAGGGCGAGCGCCAGAACAGCCAAAAGCCGCACGCGCCGAAGCGCGCGGGTGAAATGTCGTGCAAACTGGGTAACGCCGGTCCTCATTGACCTAGCGTAACACGCTAGGCCATATCTCACCAAGAACCTTAATTCCGGAGGGTTTAACCGCTTACGGAATGATGCGGTTGTACTTGTTGCCTTCAACCTGTGCGCCGGCGATCAGGCCGGATTGGCCAAAGACCACGGCAATCACCGGGGTCAGGGCAGTTGTCGTGTCGACACCCAGATTGCCCGCGTCATTGGCCACCGCATACCGCGCATCCGCGCCCAGGGTCCAGCCGGGAGAGCGGCGGAAGTCGGACAGGGCTTGCTCGGTCATGAAGAACAGGGCGTGAGAATATTGCTGCGCCCCGATCTGGAAGCCGAAGCTGGCGGCGGTGGTCGAGTAGTAATCCACGGTCACATCATTGACCCGCAGCGCGCCGCGCCCGTAGGAGCCGCCAACGCCAAAGCCCGCCTCGGAGACCAGCGGCATCATCAAAATGCCGGTGGCCTTGTTGGACAGGTCGGTCGTTCCGCCGACATTGTTATACATAAAGTCAAACGCGCTATCCACGCGGGCGTCGATTTTCGAGCCACCTTGGGAGTTTACGCCATTGCCGCAGGCCGCCAACATGGTTGCGCTGCCGGAAGTCGCAAGAAAATTGCGCCGAGTGAGAATGCTCATGGGATCCGCCTATATTTAATTTACTGCCGTTGACCTCTGAAATTCGGGCCTTGTGGATAAATTACGGCAAGCCGTGCGCGATGTCACGCAAATTGCGCCCCTTATGGGCGGGGGACCGCCGAGCGTGCTTAGTCGCGGTCCGCGAACATTTGCAAGATCGCGGCGTAGGCCTCGGGCGGGGCAATCGTGAATACGCCCGCATTGCCCGCATCAAACGCGGCGCGCCATGTCTGGTAGCCTTCGGCGAACCCCTCGGAGGGCGAGACCCCGTCCATCACCAACTCGCCCGTGCCATCCGCGTTGAAGGCGGTTTCGGCAATCGGTGTGTGGTCGACGTCCGGCCAGTCCAGCTTGCGCGCGTCCTCGTCGGGGGTCATGGAGACCGACAGCACCGCCGAGTTGGACGCATCCGCCCCCAGATCGGTGGCGGTGTCGATGCGCCCGATGGTGACGATCAGTTGCGGGTGCTCTTGCGTCTCGGGGAAAGTCCAGACCTGACCGACAGCATAACTCATCCGTTCAACAGCTTTGCGGCGCGGGGGGCAAAGTAGGTCAGGATGCCGTCGCACCCTGCGCGTTTGAAGCCGATCAGGCTTTCCATCATCACTTGTTCTTCATTGATCCAGCCATTGGCCCCGGCCCCCGCAATCATCGCGTATTCGCCGCTAACTTGATAGGCATAGGTCGGCACCCCGAACTGGTCTTTCACACGGCGGCAGATGTCCAGATAGGGCATGCCCGGCTTGACCATCACCATATCCGCGCCCTCCGCCAGATCACGGGCCACAAGGCGCAGGGCCTCGTCGGAATTGGCGGGGTTCATCTGGTAGGTTTTCTTGTCCCCAACCAAAGCGCCGGACGCGCCCACGGCATCCCGGAACGGACCATAGAAGGCAGAGGCGTATTTGGCCGAATAGCTGAGGATCGCTATGTCTTGGAAACCGTCAGCCTCCAGCGCGCGGCGCATGGCGCCAATGCGGCCATCCATCATGTCGGACGGGCCGAGGATGTCCGAGCCCGCCGCCGCCTGTGCCAGCGCCATTTTCACCAAGGCCTCTACGGTCTCGTCATTGACGATCACCCCGTCGCGGACGATGCCGTCATGGCCGTTGGCGTTATACGGGTCCAGCGCCACGTCGGTCATCACGACGACCTCCGGCACCGCCGATTTGATCGCTGCCGTGGCGCGGTTGGACAGGTTGTCGGCGGACCATGCGAGCTTGCAGTCTTCGGTTTTGAACGACGCTTCCACATAGGGAAAAATGCAGATTGCGGGGATACCCAGATCGCGGGCTTCCTTGGCCGCATTCACCGCGCGGTCAATCGTCAGGCGCGACACGCCGGGCATGGAGGGGATGGGATGGGCGTCGTTGTCGCCCTCCATCACGAAGATCGGCCAGATCAGATCATCCACCGACAGCACGTTCTCGGCGGCCAGCCCACGCAAGGCAGGATTGCGCCGCAAACGGCGCAAGCGGGTGGACGGGAAGGGCGCGTTGATGGGGGTGAGGGACATGGCAGAACGGCTTTCGTCGTGGGATTTCGCCAGTGGTCGCATGATATCCGTACCGCCTCAAGCCCCACGCCCCAATCGGTGCCTGAAAACCCGCAGCCTTGGTCTTTCCATCGCCTTAATCCGCGACTAGGGTGCGCGCTCACGACAACTCCGACCAAAGAGGCGCCTCAAGCGTGGATTTTTACTCAACCGCTTTCGAGCTGATCGACATGCGCTCTTTCTCCAACCTGTGGTTCTGGATCATGCTGGCCTACGCGTGGAGCGCTGCGTCGCATTACGTGATCGGTGTGCCTTATGACGTGGTTGCCCGCGCTGTGAAATATGGCGGGCAGGTGGAACAGGACCTGAAAGACCTTGTCCGCGTCAACGCCAACCGTCTGACCTATATCGCAGACACGGCTGGTAACTGGTTGGTAGGGTTTGGTTTTTTCGCCCTGACCGCACTGGCCCTGCTGGGCTTCTACTACGGGCTGGAGTTCTCGCAGGCGCTGTTCCTGATCTTTGCGCCAATGTCGCTGGTGTTCGCGCTGTCGGTGCGTTGCGCGCGGCGGATCAACCACAGCTCGCTTGCCGATATTCGCCTGAAACTGCGCCGCCAGAGGCTGACCATTCAGGTGATCGGGATGCTGTCGATCCTTGTGACGTCGATGTGGGGGATGTTCCACAACCTGTCCGTGGGCGTGCTGGGCGGTTGACACCCGCCCCCGATAACTTAGGTCAGCCGCCATGGATATGATCACAATTTCCGGCGCCCCCGAGGGCTTTGACGCGCAACTCTTGCTCAAAGAGTTGAAGCGCGGCCCCGTGGTGCATGTGGCCCGCGACGACAAGCGCATGGCCGCGATGCGCACGGCCTTGGCCTTTTTCGCACCCGAGGTGCCGGTGCTGGATTTCCCCGCCTGGGATTGCCTGCCTTACGACCGCGTGTCGCCCAACGCCGATGTGGCCGCCGCGCGGATGGCGACTTTGGCGGGGTTGGCGGGTGGCATTCCGGGGCCGTTCATCCTGCTGACGACGCTGAACGCCGCGACCCAATATGTGCCTGCGCGGGAGGTGTTAGCGGGCGCGTCCTTCGTGGCCGAGGTGGACCGCCAGATCAACGAAACCGCCTTGCGCGAATACCTTGTGCGCATGGGGTTCTCGCAAAGCCCCACGGTGATGGAGCCGGGCGACTACGCCATTCGCGGCGGCATCATCGACATCTACCCGCCCGGCGAATCCGGCCCTGTGCGGCTGGACCTGTTCGGCGACGTGCTGGACGGCGCGCGGCGGTTTGATCCGGCGACGCAACGCACGACCGAGAAGCTGACGCGGGTGGAGCTAGCGCCTGTCTCCGAAATCATTCTGGACGAGGCGGCGATCACGCGGTTCCGCCAGAACTACCGGATTGAATTCGGCGCGGCGGGGACGGATGACCCGCTGTATGAAGCAGTCTCGGCGGGGCGCAAGCATCAGGGCGTGGAGCATTGGCTGCCCTTCTTCCACGAGAAGCTGGAAACCATCTTCGACTATTTGCCCGACGCCGTTGTGGCGCTGGACGACCAGACTGCGCCCGCACGATTGGCGCGGTGGGAGAGCATTGCCGACCAGTATGAAAATCGCACCGAGGCGCTGAAATCCAAAGCGCGGATGGACAGTGTTTATAAACCCGTGCCGCCGCAGCTTTTGTATCTGGACGACTCTGCGTTCAAGAAAGCGTTATCCAATACCCGCGTGCTGCAACTGGCGGTTCTGCCGCAAGCGACGGGCGCAGGTGTCGTGGATGCAGGCGGGCGCATCGGGCGCAACTTCGCGCCGGAGCGCCAAGCCGAAGACCGCAACATATTCAGCGCCTTGGCGGATCATGTAAATGCGCTCAAGGCAGAGCGTGCAGTGGTCATCGCCAGCTTCTCGGACGGGGCGCGGGAGCGGCTGCACGGGTTGCTGCAAGATCAGGATATCCACGACGTCAAGCTGGTCTCGTCGTTCAAGGATGTGCGCAAAAGCGGCGTTCATCTGACGGTCTGGGGGTTGGAACAGGGCTTCACCGCTGCGGGTCTTGCCGTGATCTCGGAGCAGGACGTACTGGGCGACCGTCTGATCCGCCGCGCCAAGAAAACCAAGCGGGCGGAGAACTTCCTGACCGAAGCGCAAGGGCTGTCGCTGGGAGAGCTGATCGTTCATGTGGACCACGGCATCGGGCGTTATATCGGCTTGGAAACCGTCACCGCCGCCGGTGCGCCGCACGAATGCATCCTGCTGGAATATGCGGGCGGGGACAGGCTGTATCTGCCGGTCGAGAACGTGGAACTTCTGTCGCGCTACGGCCACGAGGAAGGCTTGCTGGACAAGCTGGGCGGCGGTGCGTGGCAGGCCAAGAAGGCCCGCCTGAAACAGCGCATCCGCGATATGGCCGACCGCCTGATCCGCATCGCCGCCGAACGCGAACTGCGCCGTGCGCCAATTCTGGAAGCCCCTGCGGATATGTGGGAAGCCTTCTGCGCCCGCTTCCCCTACGAGGAAACCGAGGACCAGTTGACCACCATCGAGGCGGTGATGGACGATCTGGCAAAGGGCCGCCCGATGGACCGCTTGGTCTGCGGCGATGTGGGCTTCGGAAAAACCGAAGTCGCCATGCGCGCGGCCTTCATCGCGGCGGCGTCGGGCTTGCAGGTGGCGGTTGTCGCGCCCACGACGCTGCTGTCGCGCCAGCACACGCAAAGCTTCAAAGACCGCTTCCGCGGCTTCCCGATCAACGTGCGGCAATTGTCGCGCTTTGTCGGGACCAAGGAGGCCGCCGAGACCCGTAAAGGGCTGGCGGATGGCACCGTGGATATCGTCGTCGGCACCCATGCAGTGCTGTCGAAACAGGTCAATATCAAGAACCTTGGCCTGCTGATTATTGATGAAGAACAACACTTTGGCGTGCAACATAAAGAGCGGCTGAAGCAGTTGCGCTCGGACATTCACGTGCTGACCCTGTCGGCCACCCCGATCCCGCGCACGTTGCAGCTGAGCCTGTCGGGCGTGCGGGAGTTGTCGATCATCGGCACGCCGCCCATCGACCGGCTGGCGATCCGCACCTATGTGTCGGAATTTGACACCGTCACCATGCGCGAGGCGCTGTTGCGCGAACACTATCGCGGCGGGCAAAGCTTCTACGTCGTGCCGCGCGTCACCGATCTGCCGGATATCGAGGCGTGGATGAAAGAGCATGTGCCGGAGGTGACCTATCTGGTCGCCCACGGGCAGATGGCGCCGGGCGAGTTGGATAGCCGGATGAACGCCTTTTACGACGGCAAGTATGACGTTCTGCTGGCGACCACGATCATCGAATCCGGCATCGACATTCCGACCGCCAACACGATGATCATCCACCGCGCGGATATGTTTGGCCTGAGCCAGCTTTACCAGATACGCGGACGGGTGGGGCGCTCGAAAACGCGGGCCTATGCCTATCTGACCACCAAGCCGCGCCAGAAACTGACGCCGACTGCCGAGAAACGGTTACGGGTGCTGGGGTCGATTGACAGCTTAGGGGCGGGCTTTAACATCGCCTCCCAAGACCTTGATATCAGGGGCGCAGGGAATGTTCTGGGCGAGGAGCAGTCCGGCAATATGCGCGAGGTTGGTTATGAGCTGTATCAGTCGATGCTGGAAGAGGCCGTGGCCAAGATACGCTCCGGCCAGATGGAAGGTCTGACCGACGATGACGACCAATGGGCACCGACGATCAACCTTGGCGTGCCGGTGCTGATCCCAGAGGATTACGTGCCTGATCTGGATGTGCGACTGGGCCTCTATCGTCGCCTGTCGGGCCTGACCACCAAGGTGGAGCTGGAAGGCTTCGCCGCCGAGTTGATCGACCGTTTCGGCAAGCTGCCGCGCGAGGTGAACACGCTAATGCTGGTGGTGCGGATCAAGGCGATGTGCAAACGCGCCGGTATCGCCAAGCTGAACGCGGGCGAGCGCGGGGCGACGATCGAGTTCCACAACAACAAATTCGCCAAGCCGGAAGGGCTGGTGGAGTACCTGCAAGACGCCAAGAACAACGCCAAGCTGCGCGACAACAAGGTCGTGGTGCAGCGGGACTGGAGCAAGGAAGCGGACAAGATCAAGGGTGCCTTCGCCATTGCCCGCGATCTGGCGGAACATGCGGGCACGTTCAAACCGGCGAAGAAGGCGAAAGCCTGATCCTTGCGGGGTTTTGCGTCTCGGTAATGCGTTGATCTGAAAGAGAGGTCGGCGGCCGCCGGTTTGAGGCGGATCATATACCGTCTTGCGCAAAACGGATCGGCCCTTACCCCCTGCACCCTGTCTCGGGGTGATCTTCGGGAAATCGGGAGACCCTGATCTTCTGTCGTCGTTGGATATCCGAGCGGGGGTTTAAGCCACCAAGGCTTTCAAGCGCGTTAACCCTGCGTGCGCTGCTCAGTCGATTGCGTAATCGTCATAGGCGGAAATGGAGGCCTCGGAGCAGCCTTCAGGCAAACCGGGGCGACCGGTGGACATGTGCAAGGACACCTCGTCGAAACCATCCAGCTGCGCGCGTAGATCGTCGAGATCGTAAGTGTTTTGCAAGATGTCCAGCGTGGCGGTGGTGCCGAACCACACGCGCTGCTGTTCGCCGCAGATGCCGCCACATTCCTGAAAATAACGCTGGTAGACCAAGGGGCTGCATTGCGCGATGGGCGTAATCGAACGCAGGGCGGGGGCCATCACCAGATAGGAGACGGGGCTGTAGGGCCAGATCGCGTAGTTCTCGTAGAATGCGTAGACGAACATGCCGAACAGGAGTGCGGGCGGCGCCACGAAGATCGCCGCCAGCACGGTTAATTTCTTAACAAGTCTCAGACCGCGCCTGTGTATTCACCGCGCGCAGGGTAGCCGGATTTCATCGCGCCATCGACGGCGGACAGAAGCTCGGAGAAATGGGGGCGCACGAAGGGCATGGTCTGCACGGACATGTAATACAGCGACCGGTCCGGCTGGACGAGGAACAAGCCGGGCTCGGCAAACAGATCAGGCTCCACGATGCCGATGGAGGACGCGCCTTTCGAGGTGGAGATATAGAGGCCCCAGTCACGGGCGTCTTGCAAAGGCAGGTTGTAGCCGATGCGCAGGTTTTTGGCGTCGATCTTGGTCACCATATCCTCCGCTCGGTCCTGCGGGTCGGTGGAGATGCCGACGGTGCCGACGCCACGGGCGTTGAACTCCGGTGTCAGCTTCTCCAGCTCCTTGAGGTAGGTCGCGCAAAGCGGGCAGTGCAGGCCGCGATAGACGCAGATAACGGTGCCGCGCTCGGACCCTTCGCTGGCAAGATCGAACTGTCCGCCACCCGCAAGCGGGACGGTCAGGTTGGGGGTCTTCTGGCGTGGCATCAGCATGGGTTTTTCCTTTTGAAGTGTGTTTAGGATTGGTTAGCAGCCCTAGCGCAGACCACGTTTCACAATTACGTAACCGAGGACCGACAGCGTCGAGGTGGCGATGGCCAAGGGCAAGGGGGTGCCGTCAAAGGCAAGGCCGATGGGGGCCGCAATGGCCGCGCCAAGGACTGTCGCGACAGCCCCGATGACCGACGCCGCCAAGCCCGCGATATGGCCGACAGGCTCCATCGCCAAGGCGTTCAGGTTGCCGATCACCAACCCCGCCATGAAGAACAGCGACGTAGTCCACAGCACATAGAGCGCGAAGGGAACGGTGGCGAAGAAGCCCGCGATCAGGACGGACACCGAAAAGAAGATTTGCATCCCGAAGCCCACCGAGATCATCCGCTGCATGCCCAAACGCACCACCAGCCGCGCGTTCAGGATCGACGCAGTGCCGGCGATAAGGGCGATGAGGGCGAACCAGCGCGGGAAGGTGTCGGCGCGCCCGAAGCTGGTCTCGAAGATTTGCTGGGTAGAGCTGAGGCAGCCGAACAGCATCCCGAAGGACAGGACCTGCAACAGCGTCGAGAGGGTGAAAACCTTGTGCGAAAAGCACTCTTTGGTCGCCGCGACAATTGCCGTGGGCCGGAACGGACGCCGCGCCTTTAAGGGCAGGGTTTCGGGCTGGCGGATCATCATCCAGCCGATCACCAGCGTGGCGAACAACACGAAGCTGTAGAACACAGCGCGCCAGCCGAAGCTGACGATGATGTAGCTGCCCAGAAGCGGCGCGACGGCTGGCACCAAGGTGAAAATCATCATGGCATAGGACATGATCGAAGCCATTGGTCGGCCCTGATACAGGTCACGCACGATGGCGATGGCGACGACGCGCGGGCCTGCGACGCCCAAGCCTTGGATGATACGGCTGGCGAGCATGGTCTCGAGGCTTTCGGCTTGCCCCGCCAGCGTGGCCCCGATGACATAAAGCAGCGCGCCGCCAAGGATCACCGGCTTGCGACCGAAGCTGTCAGAGAGCGGCCCTGTGAAAATGGTTCCGATTCCCATGCCCAGCACAAAGCTGGTCAGCACCAGCTGCGCGCGGTTGGGCGCGTCGGGGGTCAGGGCCTGCGCGATTTCGGGCAGGGCGGGCAACATCGAGTCGATACTGAACGCGGTCAGGGCCATGGCCGCCGCGATCATCGCAATGAATTCGGGCTGCGACAGACGCCGTGTGGGGCGGTTCATAGCTTGGCCTTTGCATAGAGGTAGATTGCCAGCGCCCAGATCATCAGCTCGAACGAAAAGGTCCAGTGCAGGATAAACGACATGACGAAGTGGCTTTGCGTGGCGGGGACGGTGAACAGATGGAACAGCTGGTCGGTGAAGGGTACCCCCCACGCGATATCGCCCGCAACGGTGTCGAGCAGAAGGTGCAGCAAAATGCCCGCAAAGAAGGCGCGGGCAGGTGGTAGCCAGCGCGGCTTCCAGCGGCGCAGGGCCAGCATTGTGGGCAGCCAGACGACAAACCAGAAGAAGGGGATATGGATCCAATAATGGTGGTGGTGAATGGCGCGGTTGTCGACAAGGTAGAACCAGATCAGGTCCAGATCAGGCAGCACCGCCCCGAGCAATGCCGCGGGCATCAACCACGGGTGAACGCCGTAACGCTGTGCCGTGCGGCCAAGGATATAGCCGGAGGGGAGATGGGCGGTGATCATGCCTGATCAGCAAGCTGCGTGTTTAACTCGGTGATCACATTGGCCCACAGGTCGGGCTGCTGCGCGCCGGGCAGGACGTGCTGGTTTGCGACGACAAAGGTCGGCACGCCGGTGACACCGCGCTCGCGGGCGTTGGCGTCACGGGCGCGGATGTCGTCCACGTCCTGATCGGTCGCCATGAGGCGAGCGACCATCTCGCGGTCCATCTCGGCGGCCTCGGCAATGTCGAGCAGCACTTCGGTGTTGCCGATGTCGCGGCCTTCTTTGAAGTAGGCCTTGAACAGTTTGGAGACCACGGCCGTTTGCCGCCCCTCCAGCCCTGCCCAATGGATCAGGCGGTGGGCGTTGATGGTGTTGGGCGTCCGTTGAATGGCCCCGAAATCAATATCGAGACCTGCGGCCTCTGCGGCCTCCGCAATCTGGCCATAGACGCGCACAGCGCCTTCCTTGCCACCGAACTTGTGCTCCAGATATTCGCGGCGGTCCATGCCGCCCTCGGGCATCGCAGGGTTCAGCTGGAACGGGTGCCATTCGATGGTGAACGGGTGGTCCGGAGCGGCCTCCAGCGCGCGGTCCAGATGGGCCTTGCCGATATAGCACCACGGGCAGATGACGTCGGAAATTATGTCGAGTTTAATCATTGGGGGCCTCAAATGCGTCGCGCAGCAAGCGCCTGTTCAGCTTGCCGTTTCCCCCTTTAGGCAACGTGTCGCGATGGATGTAAAGGCGCGGTTGCTTGTAGCGAGCGAGCAGGCTCTGTGCATGGGCGCGCAGAGTGTCTTCGTCGATGGGTGTTTCTGCGGTATAGAACAGGGCGATCACCTGCGTGTCGGCCTTGATTTCAACGGCTGTGGCGGCGCATCCGGTGAGGCCCTGAAAGTCGTTGAAGGCGGCTTCGACCTCCAGTGGCGACACGCGGTAGCCGCCCGCGTTCATCATGTCATCGTTGCGACCCATATAGGTGATGTCACCCTCGGCGCTCATGCTCACGGTGTCGGCGGTGGTGAACCAGTCGCCGTCCGGCAGGTCCGCGTCGAGATAGCCCAGCATCAAGCCCGGATCGTCGCGGTGGATGGCCAGCAGACCGGGGGTGTCGGGCGGCACCGGTTTGCCGTCTTGCAGCACGGCGATGCGACGGCCCTGTTGGGGCCTGCCGGACGTGCTTGGTTTGGCGGGCAGAGCGGGCGAACCGGAGATGAAGGTGGAACATTCCGACATACCGAGCGCCTCGTGAATGTCGGTGCCGGTCTGCGTGCGCCATTGCGTGCGCAGCGCGTCGGGCAGGCTTTCACCCGCGGACAGCCCGTGGCGCAGTTGAGGCAAGGATGGCAAGGGTGACTTTAACATTTGCCGGTAAACGCCCGGTGCCGCTGCGAAAATACTGGCGCTGTGTTCAGACGCCAGATCGCCCAAGGCGGAGGACAGCACCCCCAAGGCGGGGATCAGCGTCGTGGCCCCGATGCTCCACGGGTCCATCAGGCCGGTGCCGAGCGTATAGGTCCAGTTGAACGCGCCTGCATGCATCATCCGGTCGTCAGGCGTCAGGCCATACCAGCCCTGCCACATCATCCGCCGCGCCCAGATGGCGCGATGGGCATGGCGCACACCGCTGGGCCGGCCCGAGGTGCCGGAGGTGAAGATGATATAGGCCAGCCGGTTCGGATCACCCATGACGGGTGAGATCGGGTCGGCCTCGGGCAGCGTCGTCAGGACCGGCGCGGGGTGGTCGGGCAGGGACACGCCGCTTTGGTGCAGGATCAGCGCGGGATCGGTTTGTTGCGCGATATCCGTCGCCTCGGGGACTGTCAGTTGCGACGAAGCGGGAATGGGAATGAGACCCGCCCAGAGACAGGCCAGATAGGCCACGGGGAAGTCCGGCGTGTTGCCGAGACGGAACAAGATGCGGTCGCCCTCTCTGAGGCGCTGCGCACGCAGCCCGCCTGCCACGCGGGTGACACGGGTCAGCAGCGCGCGGTAAGTCAGGATTTCAGGCGCTCCACCGACGACTTCCAGCGCGGTTTTGTCGCCCAAAGCGGTGGCATGGGACAGCACATAAGCAGCCATGTTGAACGGCGACGGGCAGGGCGTTGGCGGGCCGTGATCAAAGACAGAGAATTGCATGGGCAGAGGGCTAGCCCCCATTGCCAGAAGCCGCAAGGGGGCGCTATGAGATCGCCCATGACAGCAAAACAAGAACCCAGCCTGATCCGCCTTGCCCGCGAAAGCGGCGAGAACAGCCCCGTGGAGCCGTTGAACCTTGGCGCACGGGTGCGAGAGCTGCGCAAGGCGCGCAACTGGACGCTGGAGCAGGCGGCGCAGCAGGCGGGGCTGGCGCGCTCGACCCTGTCGAAGATCGAAAACGAGCAGATGTCGCCCACCTTCGAATTGATGAAGAAGCTGGCCGAAGGTCTGGGCATCGGGATGCCGCAGCTGTTCACCCCGCCGCAAAAGGCGCAGGTCAATGGCCGGATGGATGTGACGCGGTCGGATACCGGAGCCACCCATGTGACCCCGACTTATGAGCACGAGCTGCTGGCGAGCGGGCTGACCAAGAAAGCAATGTTGCCCTATCGCGCCCGCATCCGCGCGCGCAGCATGGACGAATTCGACGGCTGGGTACGCCATGACGGGGAAGAGTTTCTGTATGTGCTGACAGGCTCCGTGCGCCTGTTCACCGAGTTCTATGAGCCGGTGGAGATGAAGCGCGGCGACAGTTCGTATTATGACGCGTCAATGGGGCACAACGTGGTGTCGACCAGTGCGGAGGACGCGCTGATCCTCTGGGTGACGTCGCTGGGGTGAGGTCGGACCCTCCGGGGGGAATATTTTTGCCAAGATGAAACTATATGGTGGTCTTATTTGCGCCCGAAGAGCCAGCCGAGCAGGGGAATGGCGATCAGGGTGGTGAGCAGTTGCACCGCAACAAACCCCGGCGCGTGAGAGGGCAGTATGCCTGCGAAGGTGTCCGTCAGGCTGCGCGCGACGGAGACCGCCGGATTGGCGAAGCTGGTGGAGGCCGTGAACCAATAGGCACCGGTGATGTAGAGGGCCACAAGCGTCGGCACCGAGTCCGCGCGGGCGGCCAAACCACCGAAAATCACAAAGAGCAGGCCGAACATGGCGACCGCCTCGGCGCTCCATTGGCCAATGCCTGCGCGTGCCGTTGTAGAGAGCTGCAAGATTGGCAGGTCGAACATAAGATGGGTGATCCAGACGCCGAGTATGCCCCCCGCAACTTGTGCGACGACATAGGCCAACGCCAGCTTCGGGGTGATTTCCCACCGCATCAGAAAAGCCAGCGTCACCGCCGGGTTGAAATGCGCCCCCGAGATCGGGCCGAGCACGGTGATGATCGCATAGAGCATGCAGCCTGTTGCAATGGCATTGGCCAGCAGCGCGATGGCAGTATTTCCGCCCGCGAGGCTTTCGCCCATGATGCCGGAGCCCACGACGGAGATCAGCAACAGCGCGGTGCCGAGCGCCTCGGCGGCAATTTGGCGCGCGATCATGGCAGGGTTCCGATCGCGGCCAGTGCGCGTCTGTCGCGTTTGTCGTCCAGCGCATCAAATGCCAAGGCGCGACGCCGCAGGACTTGAAACGCGGTCTCAAACGCACCGGGCTGATCTTTCGGACTGGCGGCGGCGGGATCCTCAACGCCCCAATGTGTTCGCAAGGGCACAACCCCGTCTTTGGCGGGCCAGACAGGGCAAGTTTCCCCTGCCGCATTGCCGCAAACTGTAATGACCAGATCCATCTCCGGCGCATCCGGTATGGCAAATTCGTCCCAACTTTTGGAGCGCGGGTGCTTCGGCGTGATGCCGTGGCGTTCAAGCGTCTCCAAAGCGACGGGATGCACCTGACCTGCGGGCCTGGAGCCGGCAGAAAAGCTGTTATAGCCCAGATCGGCCAGAATTGCCTCCAGCAGGATGGAGCGTGCGGAATTGCCGGTACACAGGACGAGGATGTTCATGGAATGGAGCCTCCGAAATCAGTCGCTATGGCGTACCCTGCGCCTGTAACGCGATCAAGACTAGTCGAACATCGCCCGCAAATCGACGGAGGACCGGTCGCCCAGATCATCGAAATGCGTATCAAGGAAGCCGTGTGCGGCGTCGCGCCCTGCCTGTTTCAGCTCGTGCAGCACAAACGGGGTTGGCACGGTTTTGGTGGCCACCGACAGCTTGTTCATCAGCGCGTCATCGGAAATCATATGCACCAGCACGTCTTTCATCGTGCCGCGCGTGACCTTGCCACTGGCGATCAGGTCCCGCACGAACTGCACCGCCCGCAATTCGCGAAACAACGAGCCGTTGAAGCTGATCTCGTTGATGCGGTTCTGGATTTCCGTCGCCTTGCGCGGCAGCGCTTCGCGGTAGAGCGGGTTGATGTTGACGATGACCACATCCGCCGGAAACTCCGGCTCGAACAGCGGGAACAGGGCAGGGTTACCCATATAACCGCCATCCCAATAGGCCTCGACACGGTCGGTTTTGGGGTCGAATATCTCCACCGCCTGAAAGATCGTCGGCAGGCAGCCGGAGGCCAGAATAGCGTCGGTATCGGTGTCGTGCCGGTCGAATATCCGGATCTTGCCGGAGCGAACATTGGTCGCACAGATGAACAGGTCCGGCCCTTCGGTGGCGCAGATTTCGTTGAAATTCATCTGCTCGACAATCGGGCGCAAAGGATGGCTGTAAAGCAGCCCCAAACTATATGGGCTGGCCATGCGGCTGAAGATGTCGATGGCCTGATAAAACGGCGAGGATTCAACGGCGTGGCTGACCGAGCCGGGCGTGACACCGTGCATCCAGCTGTGCAGATGTGACTGGTCCGAGCCGCCGATTTCGGCCCATAGCCAGTCGAGTTTGGCCTTGGCCCCGTCCGCGCCGTCTTCTATCAGACCGGATTTCAACGCGGCACCGTTCAGCGCGCCAGCAGAGGTACCGGTGATCGCAGCGATCTCCAGCCGCTCGTCCTCCAGAATGCGGTCCAGAACGCCCCATGTGAAGGCGCCATGAGCGCCGCCGCCTTGCAGGGCGAGGTTGATGCGTTTGGGGATCATGAGGTGGCTTTTATCAAAGTGCCGTCCAGCCACCATCGACGCTAATCGTGGTGCCTGTGATCTGCGTCGCCGCGTCCGAGCACAGGAAGGTCGCCACACCGCCCAACTGTTCAGTGGTGGCGAACTCTTTGGACGGCTGGCGTTCCAGCATGACCTCTTTGATCACGGTCTCGCGGTCCATGTCGTATTTCTTCATCGTGTCGGGGATTTGCGACTCCACCAATGGCGTCATCACATAGCCCGGGCAGATGGCGTTGGCGGTGATCGGCTCGCGGGCGGTTTCAAGTGCGACGACCTTGGTCATGCCGACAACGCCGTGTTTGGCGGCGACATAGGCGGATTTGAACGGCGAGGCGGTCAGGCCGTGGGCCGAGGAAATGTTGATGATCCGGCCCCAGCCCGCCGCGCGCATCATCGGCAGAGCGACAGCGGTGGTGTGGAACACGGAGTTCAGCATGATGGCGATGATGGCGTCCCATTTTTCCACCGGAAACTCGTCAATGGGGGCGACATGCTGGATGCCTGCGTTGTTCACGAGGATGTCGCACTTGCCTGCGGTCTCGATCAGGCGGCGGGCATCGTCGCCTTTGGACAGATCGGCTTGAATATAGCGGGCCTCGTTGCCGGTGACTTGAGTGATCTCGTCGGCCAGCGCGTGATCTTCTTTGTTGGCGGTGTAGGAGTTCAAAACCACATTCGCGCCGGCCTTGGCCAGTTCGCGGGCAATTCCCAGACCAATGCCGGAGTTGGAGCCGGTGATGACAGCGGTTTTACCTTGGAGCGGGGCAGGGAGGGTCATGGGCGTGGTCCTTTTGGCGCAATGTGTTGCCCCTGACATATATTGCTGCACCTGCGAAATGAAGGGCGAAAGGCGGTGGTCTCGCGGAGTTTACCGAATCTTGGAGTTTTGCCTTGTTAGATGCGGGCATGAAAAACCCGTTTGATCCCGACTTCACCGCGCTTTTGGTGCCTGATGTAATCCCTTCGATAGCGCAAATGCGCAGCGCGGGGGTCACGCAAACTGGCGGGGGCGATGACGACATTCTAACCGGAACCGAGGCTGGCGAGACGATCCGTGGCGGTGATGGCAACGACGTGATTGGCGGCTTGGCCGGGGATGACCAGATTTGGGGTCAGAACGGCAATGACCGTATCCAAGGCGGGACCGGCCACGATCGTGTGAATGGTGGAAATGGCGATGACAACCTTGATGGCGGCGACGGAGACGACCTTGTGGCAGGCGGCGCGGGCAACGACACGCTGCGCGGCGGATCGGGTGATGACCGGCTGTATGGCGGGTCGGGCAATGACACGATGGAAGGCAACCGCGGCGATGACAGCCTGTACGGGCAGGCAGGCGACGACGTACTGACCGACACGGCGGGAAATAACCGCCTCAACGGCGGCGCCGGAGATGACGTGCTGCGCGTGGGGTTAGGGAATGACCGGCTGAATGGCGGCGCTGGCGACGACACGCTTTACGGATTTGGCGGACGCGATACCCTGACAGGCGGTGCGGGCGCGGATCATTTCATCTTTGTCAGCGACGGGCTGACAGGTGACAGCGAAATGATCGTGAACGACTTCACCCATGGCGAGGACCGGCTGGCGCTGGAAATTACCATGGACGAAGCGGCGGTCGATGTGATGGCGTTGTTTATGGCCCATGCCACGCAGCAGGGCCCCAGCGTGGTCTTCGAGATGCCGGGCGAATTGCTGGCACCGAACACCAGCCTGACCATCCGCCTGCGCGGCGTTGAACTGGACGCGCTAACGGTGGATGATTTTCTAGGGCTGGAGACCAGCCTGTTCTGACCTGCAGCCAACTGCTCCATCCACATCGCTCCGCCTAGGCAAAGCCAAAAAAAAACGCCAGCACGAAGCTGGCGTTAAGTTATTGAGGCAGGTTTCATACAGGCAAGAAACCTATCGAGCAGTGACACCTTTATAAGCATTTGACCGCCACCCGCCAAGCTAAAAGTTTGAAAAGGTTGGAAACCCTGCGTAGCATGATCCTCAATCAGAGCAGGGCGTCGAAGGATTGTTACCGAAATGAAGTCAAACTATTTCCAAACCGTGCGCAATGGACTGGCCAGCGCCGCGATCCTTGCGGCCAGCGCCGCATTTGCCGAGCCACAGCATGGCATAGCTATGTATGGCGACCCCGCGCTTCCACCAGACTTTGTGTCTTTGCCCTACGCGAATGCCGATGCGCCCAAAGGCGGCAAGATCGTCACCGGCGAGGTCGGCGGATTCGATTCGCTCAATCCGTTTATCCGCAAAGGACGGGTGCCGTGGCAGCTTCGCTTCCTCGCATTTGAAAGCCTGATGGGTCAGTCTTGGGACGAGCCTTTCACCCTTTACGGGCTACTGGCGGAAACCGTGGAGACCGATTCGACGAATCTCTGGGTGGAATTCAAGCTGCGGCCCGAGGCCCGATTCTCGGATGGCAGCCCCGTGACCGCCGAGGACGTGATCTGGTCCTACGAGACCTTGGGCACCATTGGCCATCCGCGCTATGCCGGAACCTGGGCCAAAATCGAGACATCGGAAGTAACGCCGGACGGCAAAATCCGCTTCACCTTCAAAGAGCCGGACCGCGAACTTGCCCTGATCATGGGCATGCGTCCGATCCTGAAGAAAGCGCAATGGGACGGTGTCAGCTTTGAAGAAAGCGGGCTTGATACGATCCCGATTTCCTCCGCCCCCTACATTATCGACGACTTCGAGGCGGGCCGCTTCGTGTCGCTCAAGCGTGACCCCGACTATTGGGGCAATGATGTGCCGTTCCGGCGTGGGACCAACAATATCGACGAGCTGCGGATGGAGTTCTACGGCGACGCCACAGCCATGTTCGAGGCGTTCAAGGCGGGCGAGCTGAACACCATTCGCGAGACCAGCACCGCCAAATGGGCGCAACAATACGACTTCCCACGTGTCACCAACGGGCAGGTGGTGAAATCCGAGATCCCGCATCAGCGCCCCACGGGCATGAACGGCTTTGTGATGAACACCCGTCGCGACATCTTCAAGGACTGGCGCGTGCGCGAGGCGATGTTGCAGGCGTTCAACTACGAGTTCATCGACGAGAAGCTGAACGGCGAAGAGGGGCTGCCACGCATCGCGTCCTATTTCCACAACTCCGTCCTGGCGATGGAGAACGGCGAGGCGACCGGCAAGGTCGCAGAACTTCTGGAGCCCTACAAAACCACGCTGTTGCCGGGGACATATGAAGGCTACGCGCTGCCGACAGGCGACGGATCAGCCCGCAACCGCGCTGGCATCCGCGAGGCGTCCCGCCTGCTGGAAGAGGCGGGCTGGGTGGTGAAAGACGGCGTGTTGACGGGGCCGGACGGCCACCCGTTCGTCTTTGATATCCTGCTCAAGCAAGGCAGCGCGGAGCATCAGTCCATCGCCAATATCTACAAAGAGCATCTGGAACGCTTGGGCGTCTTCCCGACGATCACCGTGGTCGACAGCGCGCAATATCGAGAGCGTACCGACGCCTATGATTTTGATATGACGCACTTTATTCGCGGCTTGTCCCTAAGCCCCGGCAACGAACAGATGTCATATTGGGGCAGTGACGGGGTGGTCAGCCCCGGATCGCGCAACCTGATGGGGATGAATAGCCCTGCGGCGGAGGCGATGATCCAGACCATGCTGACCTCCGAGAGCCAAGAGGACTACCGCGCGGCGGTCAAAGCATTGGACCGTATCCTGACGGCAGGGCGCTATGTGGTGCCGCTGTGGTATTCCAACGTCTCGATGCTGGCGCATGACGCGAACCTGAAGTTCCCTGACAAGCTGCCGGTTTACGGCGACTGGATCGGGTTCCAGCCGGATGTGTGGTGGTCGGAGTAGGACGAATTATAAAAGACTTTTGCTAACCGGGAAGGACTGTCCTGACACAGATGACTTTGTGAGCGTTAGAGAATTTGTAGGGCTTAGCCGCTGACAGCTCTAATTGTCGCGTTTAGAAATGGTCAGTCCTAAAAGCCCCTAAAGATCGTGGTGAAAGTAGAAGACGTTGCCGTAGGCATCCTCCACGGTAAACTGCCTCATACCCCACGTCGTATTCCGAATTGGATCGGTGATTTTGGCACCTGAGCGCGTAAGCTCCGCGAAGGCCGCATCAACGTCCTCGGTGAATATCCAGAACACACCGTTTTGGATATTCCCGACTTCTTTTCGAAAAAAGTTGGCACAGTTTCCGTGGCTTACTGCGCCAATGCCGCCTGCTTCGTCATGCCAAGATATTTCGAAACCCAGATAGTCGCGGTAGTATTCTTGCGCCGCAAGAACGTCCGGGACAGATAATTCTGGGGTTGGTTGTGCAATTTCCATGCTTTTCGCCCTTCACTCTCAATTGGGCGACGGCCTTGCCCGGCCTCAGACTATCTACTGCGCCGCCAGTTCCGCCGGAGGCTTCGACGGGTCTTCCTTGTTCGGATAGACCAGCCCCGCCGAGATCACCAGTTTCGCCGCGTCTTCCACACTCATGTCCAACTCGATGATATCCGATTTCGGCACGAAGAGCAGGAAACCTGAGGTCGGGTTCGGCGTGGTCGGCAGGAAGACCGACATCAGCCCGCCCTCGGTCGGGATGCCACGGGCAACCTCGCCTTTGGCGCTCGTGGAAATAAAGGCAATCGCCCAGATGCCACGACGGGGATATTCGACCAGACAGGCCTTCTCGAACGAGGTTTCGCGCTGCGAGAACACCGTCTCGGCGATTTGCTTGAGACCGTTATAGATGGAGCGCACGACGGGCATGCGGTCCACGAGGTTCTCGCCGAACCGCAGCAGGGACCGGCCCAGAATGCCCTTGCCCATCCAGCCGATCACCATGGTGAACAGCAAGAAGAATACCACCCCGACACCGCGCAGGTTGATGCCGATATATTGCTCGGGGCGGTAGTGATAGGGGACGAAGGGCAGAACCCAGCTGTCGATCCAGCCCACGACGCTCCAAGTCAGCCACATGGTCAGCCCGATAGGGGCAATCACCACCAGCCCGGCCAAAAAGTTGCCGCGCATGCGCGCGAACAAACTCGCCTTGCGAGGAGGCTTTTTGTGGTCAGGGTCCAAATCGTCCAGCAGCATCGGCGCGTCAGGTCTTTCTTAGTGTTGCGTTAACGTATGTATGGTTCCGCATGCCATCCGACAAGCAGCCAGTGAAACAAGTCGTCAATTCGCCCCGATTTGGGTCAGGTTGCGCGCTATTTCCGCTGCCAAACGCGCATTGTTGAGCACAAGTGCGATATTTGCCTCCAACGACGCGCCATTGGTTAGCTCGAAAATGCGTCCCAATAAAAACGGCGTGACGGACTTGCCGTCGATCCCTTGCTCTGCGGCCTCTTGCAATGCTTGCGCGATGATCGGCGCCAAGGTGGCGGCGGGGATTTCGGCGAAGGCGGGGATCGGGTTGGCTACCAGCTGCCCGCCGGGCAACCCCAGAGCACCCCGCATCCGATGCGCTTTGGCGATGCTGGCGGCGCTATCCATGCGCAGGGGCGCCGCAAGATCGGACTCGCGGGACCAGAACGCGGGCAGGGTGTCTTGACCATAAGCGATGACCGGCACCCCGAGGGTTTCCAAGACCTCCAGCGTTTTCGGCAGGTCAAGAATGGCCTTCGCCCCCGCAGCAACCACGGTGACCGCGGTTTGGGACAATTCTTGCAGGTCAGCGGAGATATCGAAGCTGTTTTCCGCACCGCGATGCACACCCCCGATGCCGCCCGTGGCGAACACTTCGATACTGGCGAGGCGGGCGGCGATCATCGTGGCGGCGACGGTGGTCGCGCCTGTTCCACCCGTGGCGATGCAGGCGGCCATGTCGGCGCGGGACAGTTTGGCAACATCCTTGGCTTGGCCCAGCGTCTCCAGCTCGTCGGAGGTCAGCCCGATATGCAGCTGGCCTGCGATAACCGCGATGGTCGCGGGCGTGGCCCCTTGGTCGCGAATGGTTTGCTCGACCTTGCGCGCGGTTTCCACGTTTTGCGGGTAGGGCATGCCGTGGGTGATAATCGTGCTTTCAAGCGCCACGACCGGCGTGCCTGCGGCTTGGGCGGCTTCAACCTCGGGGGCGTAATGCAAGGGGATCAATAGCTATCTCCGGAAATATAGGTGGCGGTTGCGGTCATGGCGTTTTGCAGCGCCGCTTCGGGTGTAGCGCCTTTGGCTTCGGCTGAAATATGCGCCGCCATGAAAGTGTCGCCCGCGCCGGTGATGCGCTTCACCTGCACCTTGGGCGGCGTGAAGGTTAACAGTTTGTTGCCCATGGCCAGCGATGCGGCCTCTGCGCCGTTGGTGACCAGCGCGCGGTGCAACCCTTGGGCAAGCAGGGCCGTGGCAGCGGTCGCACTGTCGGTGAAGGTGGTGTCGAGCAGCAGCCCCGCTTCTTCAAGGTTTACATAAAGCGTGGCGGTTGGATGGGCCAGAAACGGGCGCAAGCGTTCGGCCTTGCCGGGGGAGGCGGGCGCGAGGCGCAGATCGGCCTTGGCGAACGCAGCATCCGCAGCGATCTGGGTGAGCAGGTCGACGGTCAGGTTTCCGTCCAGCGCCACAAGCCCGGTCCAGCCGGACAAGGCAGAAGTCATCGGAGCGAGGATCGCATCACCTGCCTGCTCCAGTGAATGGGCGTCGGCGATGGCGGCGATCAGCCCGTTGCGGCCTTCGATGGCCATGTAGCGGTCGGTGGGCAAATCGTCGGGGCGGTGGATGTGGTCGGTGACCATCCCCATACCCGCACAGGCGCGCAGAAGCTCGTCGCCTTCGGCATCACGCCCGATCGCGGTCAACAGGGCAGGGGTCATGCCATAGGCTTGCAACGCCATGGCGATATTCATCGCGACACCGCCCGGCACACGGGTGATGCGGCCGGGGCGGTCGTGACCGCGCTCCATCTCGTGGTCGTGGCGTCCGATGATGTCCCACAGGACCGCACCGATGCACAGGATGTCAGGTGTCTTGCTCATGGCCATCTTCAAATCAGGCCATGAGCGGGGGTTCAAGAGGGCATCTTAGTAAACCGGCTCGTCAGTCGGGTCGTCGGTCGGGCCTTCAGATACCGCTTCTGCCACAGTTTCGCTCGCTGCCGGAGGAGGAGGCGCTGCAATCGCAGCCGCGGTAGGGGCCGCGCGCGACGCAGCTTCCTCGACCGCGCCACAGACTCGGGAGACATGGCTTGGCAGATCATGTGGCGCGACGCCCACAGTGCTGGCCAGATAGGCCACAACACGTCGGTCACGGTAGAAGATTTTACGGGTCAGCCCTTCCGAGCCCAAGCGGATATCCCGAGAGCTGCCTTGGGTGACAATACGGAGCACTGGCTCGTAGACGCCGGGGCTGGTTTGGACATTGCAACGCATGGCATCCACGGCAAAGGTAGGAGCGGTGGAGACCGCTGCGGCGAAGATCGCGAGAATGACAGTTTTCATTATAATTACTCCAAATACGGGTTAAGAACCCAATCACGCTGCGCCCGCACAGCTGCGTTGACTAGGGTGCGGGCGTCGAATGCATGGCATTTTCACCCTGTTCTCACGCATCACTCACCTTTTGGTCCCCAAACGGGCCTTTGGGGCTTGCAGCACAGGGGGGCTTGGGGTATCTGGCGCTCACTTCGCAGGCGGGGTCGGGCCGATTGGGGGAGAAATCCCATGACGTCCACCGGTTGAGGCAAACGCCTCTGACACCCCGCTGAGGCTTAAACCGGAAAGGAAAACGGACATGGCTTTGCCAGAATTTTCGCTCCGTCAGCTACTTGAGGCTGGCGTTCACTTTGGTCACCAAACCCAACGCTGGAACCCGCGTATGGCCCCGTATATCTACGGCGCCAAGAACGGTATCCACATCATGGACCTGACCCAAACCGTCCCCATGCTGGATCAAGCGCTGCAAGTTGTGCGCGACACCACAGCAAAAGGCGGCCGCATTCTGTTCGTCGGCACCAAGCGTCAGGCACAACGCCCGATAGCCGAAGCCGCAGAGAAATGCGCCCAATACTACATGAACCACCGTTGGCTTGGCGGCACGCTGACCAACTGGAAAACCGTGTCCAACTCGATCAACCGTCTGCGGTCCATCGACGAAGCTCAGGAAAACGGCTTCACCGGCCTGACCAAGAAAGAGCGTCTGGGCATGGAACGTGACCAAGGCAAGCTTCAGGCTTCCCTCGGCGGCATCCGCGAAATGGGCGGCGTTCCTGACCTGCTGGTCGTGATCGACGTCAACAAAGAAGATCTGGCCATCGCGGAAGCGAAAAAGCTGGGTATTCCGGTGATTGCCGTGGTCGACACCAACTGCTCGCCAGACGGCATCGACTACCTGATCCCGGGCAATGACGACGCATCGCGCGCCATCGGCCTGTATTGCGATCTGGTGGCCCGTGCGGCGCTCGACGGCATGCAAGCGCAAATGGGCGCTGCTGGCGTTGATCTAGGTGCTATGGAAGAAGCTCCGGCTGAGGAAGCTGTTGCTGCGCCTGCCGAGGCACCTGCTGCTGAAGCTGCCGCCGCTGAGGCCCCTGCAAAAGCCTAAAGCTTTCGCACGCTAATCTATTGCCCGAAGGCCGATCGCGGCCTTCGGGATCAACCCACCTCTATTCAGGAGAACCAAGATGGCGATTACCGCTGCAATGGTGAAAGAACTGCGCGACTCGACAGGCGCAGGCATGATGGACGCGAAAAAAGCGCTGACCGAAACAGATGGCGACATGGAAGCCGCTGTAGACTGGCTGCGCACCAAAGGTTTGGCGAAAGCTGCCAAGAAATCCGGCCGTACCGCCGCCGAGGGCCTTGTGGCCGTCAAAGTTGCAAACGGCGTTGGCGTTGCTGTGGAAGTGAACTCGGAAACCGACTTCGTTGGTAAGAACTCCGAATTCCAGGCCATGGTTGCTGGCGTGGCTGACGTGGCGATCGGCGTTGCAAACACCGAAGAGCTGGCTGCTGCCGACATGGGTGGCAAATCTGTCGCCGACGTCATCACCGCCAAGATCGCCACCATCGGCGAGAACATGTCCCTGCGCCGCATGGCCCGTCTGGAAGGCCCTTCGGTCGTGTCCTACGTGCACAATGCTGCTGCGGACGGCATGGGCAAAATCGGCGTTTTGGTTGCCCTGTCCAGCGAGAACGAAGCGTTCGGCAAGCAGGTCGCCATGCACGTGGCCGCTGTGAACCCTGCGTCGCTGTCCGAAGCTGATTTGGACCCGGCTGTTGTTGAAAAAGAGAAAACCGTTCAGATGGACATCGCTCGTGAGAGCGGCAAGCCTGAAGCGGTAATCGAGAAGATGATCGTTGGCCGCATGAAGAAGTTCATGGCCGAGGTGACCCTGCTGAACCAACAGTTTGTTGTGAACCCTGACCTGACCGTCGCTGCGGCGGCCAAAGAAGCTGGCGTGGAAATCACCGGTTTCGTGCGTCTGGAAGTGGGCGAGGGCATCGAGAAAAAAGAAGAGAACTTCGCAGAAGAAGTGGCGGCAACGCTGAAAGGCTAAGCCTTTTCCAATCTTTGAAATTGAAAACGGCGCGCGGGACAAACCCGACGCGCCGTTTCTTTATGGTCAGACCCCCACGCTGGGGATGATGCGGGCCCGACAGGGAGGAGAGTAGCATTCACCGAAGGCTGTCGAGACCTTCTGCGAACGTGCGCCAAACGGGGCAACCCCGAGCGGCAACAACCCTTGGAAATGCAAGGTGCACCCTAACATATGCCTCACGGCCGAAACCGTCACTCTAAGGCATAGCAAAACTATTACGCCGCGGTGCGGAAAATCAAAGTACGGCTTTCCATACCTCGACATTGCGCACCCGCACACCATCAAAATTCGCCGACCCTGTCGACCAAGCGACGCCGGGGAAACAGGCAGGGATTTCGGCAGAGCAGGGGGGCGTTAGGACGAGTTTTCGATCAGGAAGAACTGGTTCTGGCTCGACGCTTTCAGGATCGCTTGCGCGGTCGTATCAACGTCCAAAGTTTCGCGAGCCAGCCTGAGGTGCTTTTCGATCGTTGCGGGGTTCAGCCCCATGATCGTCGCCGTGTCCTGAATGGTCTTGCCGTCGGCCACCCATTCCAGAACTTCGCGTTGACGCGCGGTGAGGGGGCGGCGCTGTCCGGTTGTGTGGGGCAATTGCGTTACCTTGAGATGCATGACCTTATTGGCCAGTTCCAGATCATCCCCGTATTTGTCCCAAACCGCGTCCACGTCGTCTTGTGACAGCCCGCGCCGCGCCGTCAGACCGGTTGCCCCTTTGGCGCGCATGGACACATCGTGGAAGCTGACAGTGTAGCCCGCGGTGACGTCCAGCCGTTGGTTGAGTGCGACGACCTCCATCTCGCCAGGGGACAGTTTTCCCGTCATGGCAAGCTCTTGCATCATCCGCCAGCTGCACGCGCCCACGTTTTCTGCCGCCCAAGCGACCATCGGACCCTGATAATAGGCACCGTCACCAACGAAATGCTCGACATAGGCGGGGTCGTGATTGGTCAGGATCAACGCATCTTGCAGATCGCCCAGCGTGGTGCCGGTGCGAAATCGCGTATAGCCGTAGACGATGCGGTCAAAGCCGAATTCCGCCATTTTAGCCGTGTGCAGCGACCAGACGTCCTCCAGCGAGTTGCTGGCAATGAGAGCGCTGAGATGCTCTTGTATCATGATCCCGTACCAAGGTGGGCTGCAAGCGCGTCAAGCGCCAGCACATATCCTTTCGCACCGAAGCCGGCAATTTGGCCCAATGCGACGGGGGCGATAAAGGATTTGTGCCGGAACGCCTCGCGGGCGTGAATGTTGGACAGGTGCACTTCGACCACCGGCAGCTCGACCGAGGCGATTGCATCCATCAGCGCCACCGACGTGTGGGTGAACGCGCCTGCATTCAGGACGATACCGCCATGGGTACCCTTGGCATCATGGATCGCGTCGATCAACACACCTTCGTGATTGGATTGCAGGCAGCTTACCTTTATTCCCAAGGACTTACCGTGCGTTTCGCACAAATCCTCCACGTCAGCCAATGTGACGGAGCCGTATACTTCCGGCTGACGGGTTCCCAGCAAATTCAAATTTGGCCCATTGAGGACTAGCACAGACGTCATCGACGGTTCCTTAAGAATACCGAACAACTACCTAGGACGCGAAACAGGCCCTGTCGAGTATTTTACAGCTAAACTTCCAATACTTCACAAGACCACGCTGTAGGTCGTGTTGTCAAACGCACGTTTCACGCTGCCGAATAAGGCTAGGGACCGCTAAATTGTGCTCGTCATCGGGTCCGATCTTCCGAGCGGTGCGCTTGACGTTGGTCATATGTCATTCCAATTGCGCGCATCGGGTGAATATAAGTCGCGGGTGCAAGTCGAGACATCGGCAGGGGTGCAATGTGACAGACGGACGTTTCGGTAAGGATATACGGTTTGCAGGGGTTCACTTCCTAACAAACGATTTACCTATAATCAGTATTATGTAAATAATTAGTTAATGTAGAAACGGCGACCTGATAGCTATAACCTTTAAGTGCTTGATACTAATATCAAGTTACCGGACAGCGCTGTGCCTCACCCCAAGGCATAGCCCGCACCACGGACCGTTCGCACCGGATCTCTGCCACCGTTCGCACACAGCGCTTTTCGTAATCTGCCGACGTGAACATCGACCGTGCGTGTGTCGACATAGATATCGCGGCCCCAAACTCGGTCCAGCAACTGCTCGCGTGACCACACACGTCCCGGCCGCTCCATGAATGTCGCCAGAAGCCGGAACTCCGTCGGGCCAAGCTTCAGCGCTACATCACTGCGGAACACGCGATGTTCTTCGACATCCATGACAACGTCTTCGAACTCAAGCCTGTGACCCACCGCCGAGGGCCGTGAGCGACGCAACTGCGTGCGAATGCGCGCCAGCAGCTCTGCGACAGAATATGGTTTAACAACATAGTCATCCGCGCCCGTCTCCAACCCGCGCACGCGGTCTGTTTCCTCGGAGCGCGCAGATAACATAATCACCGGAATGTCTCTGGTTTCAGACTTTGCCTTGATCTGGCGGCAAATTTCGATGCCCGACACGTTTGGCAACATCCAGTCCAACACGACCACATCCGGCGCGTGTTCCTGCACCATCAACAGTGCCTCATCGCCGTTTTCGGCAGTCTCGACCAGATAGCCCTCGGCGCGGATATTATACGCGAGAACCTCGCGTTGCGCGGGATCATCTTCAACAACAAGAACAACAGGTTGCGGCACAATCCTAAACCTTACCTAGCGCGCTGTCTGTCGATGTCCGATCTTGTTTTTCGCGACCTTCGTCCGGCATGTCACCGGTCACCAGATAGACCACCTGCTCGCATATTGAAGTTACATGATCGCCCATGCGTTCCACGTTTTTTGCTATAAAATGCAAGTGCATACAGGCCGTAATGTTGCGCGGGTCTTCCATCATATGGGTCAGGAATTCGCGGAACAGCGCATTATACATCTGATCCACTTCGCTGTCGCGTTGGCGGACATCCTCGGCCAGTTCCACATCACGCTGGATATACGCATCCAGCGCGTCTTTCAGCATCACATTCACCAATTGCGTCATCCGGCGCAGCGCACCGCCCGTTCCCGTTATAGCGGGCATTTCTGACAGGACCGAGGTGCGTTTGCCAAGGTTCTTGGCATAATCGCCCATGCGTTCGAGGTTGCCGGAAATCTTGAGCACCGACAGCACCGTGCGCAGATCACCCGCTGTCGGCGCGCGCACGGCAATCACGCGGGCCACCTCGGACGCCACCTGTTCTTCCAGCGCATCAATCAGCTTGTCGTTGCGCCGGACTTGCTCGGCCAGCTCTGTGTCACGCATTTCCAGCGCCCGTGCGGCGTCGGAAATCGCCGTCTCCACCAGTCCGCCCATCTGCATGATCAGCGCCTGAACGCCCTCAAGATCACGGTCAAAGGCGGAGGCTATATGTTCCTGGTCCATCATATCCCTGCTCCCTACCCGATCCGTCCGGTGATGTAACTCTCGGTCCGGCTGTCTTCGGGGTTGGTGAAAATCTTATTCGTATCGCCGTATTCTACGACGTTTCCCAAGTGGAAGAACGCGGTTTTCTGACTGACCCGCGCGGCTTGCTGCATGGAATGGGTCACGATGACTACAGTGTAGTTCTGCCGGAGGTCGTCGATCAATTCTTCCACTTGCGCCGTGGCGATGGGGTCTAGGGCAGAGCATGGCTCGTCCATCAGTAAAACCTCCGGCGCTGTGGCGATGGCGCGGCCGATGCACAGGCGCTGCTGCTGGCCGCCGGACAGGCCAGTGCCGGGCTGGTGCAGGCGGTCTTTTACCTCATCCCAAATCGCGGCGCGGCGCAAGGATTGTTCAACGATTTCATCAAGTTCCGCCTTGTTCTTCGCCAAGCCGTGAATGGTTGGGCCATAAGCCACGTTATCGTATATCGACTTGGGGAACGGGTTCGGCTTCTGAAACACCATGCCGACGCGGGCGCGCAGCTGCACAGGGTCGACGGACTTGGCGTAGATGTCCTGCCCCTCAAGCAGGATGTCCCCCGTCACGCGGCAGATATCGATCGTGTCGTTCATCCGGTTGATGCAGCGCAGGAAGGTGGATTTGCCACATCCCGACGGCCCGATAAAAGCAGTTACCGCCTTGTTTTCGATCTCAAGGTCGACGTTCTTGATCGCATGGGTATCGCCGTAGAACACGTCCACGCCTTTTGCGCTGATCTTGATATCCTTGGACATGGTCCGCTCCGTCAAAAGGGTCTGGGTTGTATCGAGCATGTCTACCACCGTCTTTCAAATCTTTTGCGCAGGATCACGGCGATGGCGTTCATCACCACGAGGAAGAAAAGCAGCACGCATATCGCCGCAGAAGTGCGGGCCTCGAACGCGCGTTCGGGGAAGTCGGACCAGCGGAACACCTGCACCGGCAGCACCGACGCGCTGTCGGTGATGGAGCCGGGGATATCCACGATGAACGCCACCATGCCGATCATGATCAGCGGCGCGGTCTCGCCCAGAGCCTGCGCCATGCCGATGATCGTGCCGGTCAGGATGCCGGGCATGGCGAGCGGCAGCACATGATGGAAGGTGCATTGTAACGGTGACGCGCCAAGGCCCACGGCGGCGTCGCGGATTGACGGCGGCACCGCGCGGATCGCGGCTCGTGCGGCGATGATGATCGTGGGCAGCGTCATCAGCGCCAGCACGATGCCGCCCGCCAAGGGCGCGGACCGTGGTACGCCGAGCACACCTAAGAACACCGACAGACCAAGCAAGCCGAACACGATGGACGGTACGGCGGCGAGGTTGTTGATGTTGACCTCCACGAAGTCGGTCAGCTTGTTTTTCGACGCGAATTCCTCAAGGTAGATCGCCGCCAGAACGCCCGTGGGGAAGGCCAGCAGGAAGGTCACCAGCATGGTCCAGAACGAGCCCGCGACCGCCCCCCAGATGCCCGCCAGCTCCGGCTCGCGGCTGTCGCCTGCGGTGAAGAAGCGGGTGTTGAAGACCACATCTACCCTGCCCTGCGCCTTGAGCTGCTCGATCCAGATGATCTGGTTATCAGACACTTTACGCGAGGCTTCCGGCAGGTCGGTGGTGTGAAGCCCCCAGGAATTCGTAGCATTCACCGCGCGCTCCATCGGCACGACCGCTTCGGCCAGACCACCGTTCGGTGTAATGCGGGTCATCTTCAGCCAGCCACCGGCGACGTTGATCAGCACCGAGCGGTTGTTTTCGTCCAGCACCTCGTCGCCGCCTTGTGCAGCTGCACGGGCTTCCAGCTTATCGGCTTCGGCCAACAGCGCGTCGCGGGCGGCGGCGCGAGCGTCTGCCAGCTTTTCGTTCTTTTCGCGCTCCTCGGCGGTGTCTGCCGCTTCGGCGCGGCGGGTGAATTCAACCACGCCGTTATCTTGCAACCGCGCCTGACCGCGCAGTTTGGCGGCCTCGACGGTCAGACCCTCTTTCACGCGGTCCAGTGCTTTGCCGAAATCATCGGCGGTCGAGGACACAATGTAGGTGTCGCCATCTCGGGAAAGGGTCAGATTGCCTGTGACCGGCTTCGACACCAACTCCCCGAACGCACCTTTCAGATACAGGTCGGTCACGTCAGAGGCGAGGAACGGATAGTCGATGGTCTGGCCCACCAGCGACGGGTCGGCGGCGACCTTGTCGGCCAACTCGAACGCGGCACCCGACGAGGTCAGGTCGTATAGCTCGCGTCGCGTCGTGCGGCCCTTGGCGTTTGGAAACTGCTCTTTCAGCATATCCTTGGTCAGCCCCGAGAAGTCCGCGCGGCGGATAATCTTGGGATCGCCCGTGCCGTCGGGATCAATCTCGGACGCCTCCAAGGTGATCGGCATCGTCAGATAGGTCTCGGTCAAAGCCCCGCCCGCCTTGGTGAACACCGACCCCAACAGCGCAACCAGCGCCGCTGCCGCCAGTGACAGCGCGATAATGCCGTAAGCCTTCAGCCGCGTCTCGGCGGCGCGGCGCTTGCGCACGCGCTTGGTCGAGGCCGCATCCCCGTGGCGCGCGCTGAGTGTTGTCATGTCAACCATTTGCCAAGCCCCTAGTCATACAGTTCGCGGTATTTGCGCACCACACGCTGCGCCGCGATGTTCATCAGCAGGGTCACGCAGAACAGCGTGAATCCCAAGGTGAAGGCAGGGCCTGCGGCGGTGGACGCCTCTGTGTCGCCGGTAATCAGCATGACGATTTGCACGGTCACGGTCGTCACCGCCTCCAGCGGGTTGGCGGTCAGGTTCGCCCCCTGCCCTGCGGCCATGACCACGATCATCGTCTCACCCACCGCGCGGGACACGCCCAGCAGCACGGCGGAGACAATGCCGGGCAAGGCGGCGGGCAGCACGACCTGACGGATGGTTTCCGCCTTGGTCGCCCCCAACCCGTAGGAGCCATCACGCAAGCTCTGCGGCACGGCGTTAATCACGTCATCGCTGAGCGACGAGATGAAGGGGATAATCATAATCCCCATGACGATGCCCGCCGCCAATGCGCTCTCGGACGCGATAGTCAGCCCGATCGCCTCGCCAGAGTTGCGGATGAATGGTGCCAGCGTGATCGCAGCGAAGAAGCCGTAGACGACCGTGGGAATACCGGCGAGCAACTCCAGCATTGGCTTGGCCCACGCACGGACGCGAGGGCTGGCAAAATCGGACAGGTAGACTGCGGAAAACAGCCCCACAGGGACAGCGACCAACATGGCGATGACGGTGATCATCAGGGTGCCTGCGAACAGGGGCACCGCACCAACCTTGTCGGGGTCCAGCTTGCCCGCCTGCACGCCTGACAGCGGCGACCATGTGGTGCCGAACAAGAATTTGTGGACCTGCCAGTCGATATTGTTGAAGAAGTTGATCGTCTCGAAGATCAGCGACAGGACGATGCCGACCGTGGTCAGCACTGCAATGGCGGCGGTGAGCATCAGGATGCGGCGGATGATCGTCTCGGACCGATTGCGCGCCCGCCAGTCGGATGAAATCTTGCCAAGCGCCCAAAGCCCGGCAACCAGCGTCGCGACAAGCGAAACGATGACTGTGCCCCAGTGATGCAGCGCGCCTAGACGTGCGACCTGCTGCGCGATCTCCAACCGCAGCGGATCGGATTTTGAGGCGATACCACCGGAGGCCAGCGCACGGGCGTCGGACAGAACCAACTCGGCCTCGATCGGGGACATGTCGGGTTGGGCGGACAGGATCGCGGACAGCAGATGCGTCTCGATCCACACCGCCCCCATGGTTCCCAGCAGCAGCAACACTGCGATGCCGCAAATCGCCGAGAGCAGAAGTGCGAGGATGCCGTGGAAGTTCGGACGCGAATGCAAAAGGCGCACGTCCCCGTGCACCACAGCCACCGCACGACTGCGCCCGATGACGAAAAACGCCAGCGCCAGTGCAAGGATCGCAAAGAAAGTCAGTGTCAGCATCCGTTCCCCCGAAGGACTGGTGCAGGGGCCGCGAGTTGCTGCCCCTGCCCTGAGTTTGCGTCTAGTTCCACTCGTTGCCCGTCATCGGGCTCAACGATTTGACATTGCCCGAGATCGTCTCGAACACGTCTTCGGGCAGCGGGATCAGACCCTTGTCGACCAAATAACCCTCTTCACCGGCAGCCGCGTCGGACATGAACTCGTCCGCGAATTCCTGCAGGCCGGGAATCACACCCACATGCGCGTTCTTGATGTAGAAGTAGAGCGAGCGGGACACCGGATAGGCGCCATCCGCGATGTTGTCGAAGGTGGGCTCGACCCCGTCCACGCTGGAGCCTTGCAGCACGTCCGAGTTCTGGTCGAGGAACGAGAAGCCGAACACGCCGATCGCGTTGGGGTTGGCTTCCAGCTTGGAGACGATCAGGTTGTCGTTCTCGCCAGCCTCGATATAGGCGCCGTCCTCGCGAATGGTGATGCCTTCACATGCGATGCCTGCGCCTTCGCAGCCCTCATGCATGACCAGTTCTTCAAACGCATCACGGGTGCCGGAGGATGGGGGCGGGCCAAGTACCTCGATCTTGATCACGGGAAGCGACGGGTCAACGTCGGACCACATCTCGGGCAGCGGGCCTTGGGCAGCAAGTGCTGTGACCAGTTGTTCGCGGGTGACGTTCAGGACGGGTCCGCCCTTGGCGTTGGCAATGACGATGCCGTCATAGCCGATGATGGCTTCTGTCACTTCGGTCACGCCATTGTCGGCGCAAAGTTTGAACTCTTTCGCCTTCATGCGACGCGATGCGTTGGTGATGTCGGGATGCTCGGTGCCGACGCCTGCGCAGAACAGCTTCAGACCGCCGCCGGAGCCGGTAGATTCGACAACAGGTGTCTGGAAGTCGGTCGAGCGGCCAAATTGCTCGGCAACTGTGGTGGAAAACGGGAATACGGTGGACGAACCGACGACGCGGATTTGATCACGAGCATCGGCAGCACTTGCAGCTGCAGCGAGGATTGCGGCAGAGGCCACGGTTTTGACGAACGACATAAGGTCACTCCTTTGGTGTCATGTGCGCGCCCCCACCCCCTTGGTGGCAGCGCATGACCGGCGGTCTAAAGACGCCGTGCTGACCTTTTGTGAAGCTTTCGTAACAGTTTCATGACAATGGGCAGCCGTTCCGAAGAAATGTCACTGCGCGCGCGGGAAAAACACCGAGAAACAGCTTCCAATGCCTTGTTCTGACGTGATTTTCAGCCGACCTCGATGTCTGGAGACGATATGTTTGGCAATCGCCAAACCAAGGCCCGTTCCGCCCTGATCGCGGCTTCTGTGGTCGTCCACGCGGTAAAAGCGTTCGGTCAGGCGGGGCAAATGTATCGCATCGATTCCCTCGCCCTCGTCGCGAATGTCGACCCGCACCGCCGGTTGACGCAAAGCCAGGTCCCGATCCAGATTTTCAACGCCAATATGGATGGTTTTCCCTGTGCCACCATATTTGATCGCGTTCTCGATCAGGTTCAAAAACAACTGGGTCAGCTGATCACGGTCTCCAAGGATGGGAAAGCTGTCCCTCAAAGCGTCCGCAGAAACGGTCACTGACGCATCTGACAGCTTACCTTCCAGCGTCGCGACCACCGAACGCAGCACCGCCGCCAAATCCACCTGATCGCGCGGGCGGATACGTTCATCCACCTCGACGCGGCTAAGCGACAGCAGGTCGGAGACCATCCGGTTCATCCGCTGCGCTTCGCGGTCCATGATGGTTAAAAAACGGTCATGAGCATCGACATCTCCGCGCGCAGGGCCTCGCAGGGTTTCGATAAACCCAATGAGGCTGGTCAGCGGCGTACGCAGCTCGTGGCTGATATTGGCGACGAAATCACGCCGCATTATCTCGCTGTCTTCTTGCTGCGTTTGGTCTTCGAAACTCAGCATCGCACCGCCATCCGGCAACGGGTTCGCTCGACAGATATAGGTGTTTTCACCCGATAAGCCGGACAGCAGAAACCGTGCCTGCCCCGCTTGGGCAGCGGTCAAGCTTGCGTCGATCACGGCCAGCACAGGCGCTTGCCGCACCAGCGACACGACACTTGCACCCCCCAGATCACGGTTGAACATCTCCGACGCGGCAGAGTTTGCCAACCTGATCCGGCTGTCATCGCCAATCAGCAACACAGGCATCGGGATGCCTTCCAGGACTGCTTCGAGTGTCATTCTGGCCTCTTGATCACGCCGCCATCGCTACATCTAACCGCAGCCCGAGGACAGGGAAACCTGTCTTGTGCGGTTTGGCGACGCTGATAGCCTAGAGAGGTGACGTGTAGCGTACAAAACCACCCGGGAGGACGCATATTGGACAGCAGACTTTCGCAACCGGCCTGCCAGGTATCCCCGAACAGGCATCCCAAATACCCGCCTGTGATACTTGTCTTGGGGCTGAACCACGTTGACCTGATCCGCTTGCCATCCGGCACGATACCACCGAACGCACTGGTGCATTTCGCGCCAGTTAGCGCGTTGGATGGCGAAGTTCTGGCCGAGTTGAAGCCAACGACGATCATCTCTGGGCTGGTGTCACGTGGCTCTGACGCTGTTGATCTTGCGGGACGATTGGCGGACCTGAAATACGAGGGCCAATATCAGGTGCTGACGACCGCCCTGCCTCGCCCCGCCATGGTTCGCGCAGAGATATCAAGCGTCGCACCCGATATTGATGTGCAACTGCTCGAAATCCCCGTGCAATCCGGTGTTTAGCTGCGGATCGTTCCGTCACCGGTGACGATATATTTGAACGACGTCAGCTGCTCCGCCCCGACAGGGCCGCGCGCGTGCATTTTGCCCGTCGCGATGCCTATCTCAGCGCCCATCCCGAACTCCCCGCCATCGGCGAACTGGGTCGAGGCATTGTGCATCAGGATTGCGCTGTCCAGCCGCGTCAGGAACAGATCAGCGGTCGCCTGATCCTCGGTCATGATGCAATCGGTGTGGTTGGAGCCGTATTGCCGGATATGATCCATCGCCTCTTCGACGCTGCCCACCGTTTTGGCGGCGATCTCCATGTCGAGGAATTCGCGGCCCCAGTGTTCGGAGTTCGCCGGACTGGTGCCATCAATTTTCGCCAGCTTCATATCGGCATCCACGGTCACACCCTTGTCGAGCAACGCGCGGATGACGCCTTGCCCGATCGTGTCGACCACATCTTCGTGGATCAACAAACACTCCGCCGCGCCGCAAATCCCGGTGCGGCGGATCTTGGCGTTCAGCACTACGTTCAGCGTTTTCACAGGGTCTGCCGCCTTGTCGATGTAGATGTGAACGATGCCTTCGAGATGAGCAAAAACCGGAACACGGGCTTCGCGTTGCACGAGGCCGACCAGCCCCTTGCCACCACGCGGGACAATCACGTCGATATAGTCGGTCATCGTCAGCATTTCCGACACCGCCGTGCGGTCGCGGGTTGGCACAAGCTGGATTGCGGCCTCTGGCAGCCCTGCATCTTTCAGGCCCTGCACCAGACAGGCGTGAATGGCACCGGAGGAATGAAAGCTTTCCGAGCCGCCGCGCAGGATCACCGCATTTCCGGCCTTCAGGCACAGCGCGCCGGCATCGGCCGTTACGTTAGGACGGCTTTCATAAATCACGCCGATGACCCCCAAAGGCGTGCGCACCCGCTTGATGTGCAAACCAGACGCCATATCCCATTCGGTGATCACTTCGCCCACAGGATCCTTTTGATCGGCCACCGCGCGCAGCCCGTCCTGCATCGCGCGGATACGGTCCTCGTCCAGCATCAAGCGGTCCATCATGGCGGGTGACAGACCTTTTTCGCGGCCATAGTCGAGATCCAGCTTGTTGTCCGCGATGATTTTGTCGCGGTTGGCCCAAACGGCGTCTGCGGCACTGATCAGGGCAGCATGTTTGCGCTCGGCGCTGGCAAAGGACAGTTCGGCGGCGGCGGCACGGGCTTGTTGGCCTATCTCGGCCATCATTGCAGGGATGTTCACGTCTTGGGTCATGGGGTGGGACCTTCGGGGAAATTTCGAGTGCGTTTAGAGCACCATATCATCGCGGTGCACAAGAGCGGCGCGACCGGGGTAGCCAAGCAGGTCGGCAATCTCGGAGGACTGATGGCCCTTGAGAAGCTCCGCCTCCTCGGCAGTGTAGCGCGACAGGCCGACGCCGATATTCGTGCCGTCCGGTCGTTGCAGCGATACAGGATCACCGCGGTCGAACTGGCCCGAGACCTGCGTAACCCCTGCTGGTAGCAGGGATTTCCCGCGACCCAAGGCTGCGACCGCACCATCATCCAGTATAAGTGCGCCTTGCGGTTTCATCGCGGAAATCCAGCGCTTTCGGGCAAGTTGCGGATCGGTATGCGGGACAAACCAGCTGGCATTGGCACCGTTTTCCAACGCATCCAGCGGCGTCATGATGGAGCCCTCGGTGATCACCAGCGCGGCCCCGCCAGCCATTGCGGTTTTCGCCGCCATGACTTTGGTTTTCATCCCGCCTTTGGACAGGCCGGACCCTGCGTCCCCTGCCATGGCTTCGATCTCGGGGGTGATCTCGGTGATCACCTCCAGCCGCGTGGCGGTCGCATCCTCACTGGGGTTAGCGGTGTAAAGTCCGTCCACATCGGACAGCAACACCACCAGATCGGCCCCGACGGTCACCGCCACCTGTGCGGCCAAGCGGTCATTGTCGCCATAGCGGATTTCGTCCGTCGCGATGGTGTCGTTCTCGTTCACGATCGGCACGACCCCCATGCTTAAAAGCTGCTCCAGCGTCGCGCGGGAATTGAGGTAGCGGCGGCGATCGCGGCTGTCTTCCAACGTCACCAAAACTTGCGCCGTGGTAATCTCGTGCGGGGCAAGCGCCTCTTCATACGCGCGGGCCAAGCGGATTTGACCGACGGCAGCGGCGGCCTGCGATTGTTCCAGCGGCAACGGCCCCGCCCCAAGCGCCAGCACCGTGCGCCCAAGCGCGATGGAGCCGGAGGAGACAAGAACCACGTCCTGCCCACGCCGTTTCAGGCGCAGAACATCTTGTGCAAGGCCAAGAAGCCAGTCTTCGCGAAGCGCGCCTGTGTCGCGGTCCACCAACAAGGCAGAGCCGATTTTGATGACGACACGCTTTGCGTTGCGCAGATCTGTCGCTACGGGCGCCATGGCTCAGGCTCCTCGCTGGCTTTGGCGATGCGCAGACGATCCTCCTGAATCTCGGAGCGCACCGCGCGCAGCACCTCGGTTAGACCTTCGCCGGAAACGCCGGACATCATCATCACCGGACCACCGCACGCAGCTTCCAGCTCGGCTTTCTTCTCGGCCCGCTCGTCGTCATCCAGCGCGTCAATCTTGTTCAACGCAGTCACACGCGGCTTGTCCGCCAACTCGCCGCCATAGGCTTCGAGCTCTGTGATAATCGTTTGGTAATCCTCGGCCACCGTGTCCGAGCTGCCATCGACCAGATGCAACAGCACCGCGCAACGCTCCACATGGCCCAAGAAGCGGTCCCCGATGCCTTTGCCCTCGGAGGCCCCAGCAATCAGGCCCGGAATATCGGCCATGACGAATTCGGCGTTGTCTACGCCAACCACGCCCAGATTGGGGTGCAGTGTGGTGAACGGGTAATCGGCAATCTTCGGGCGCGCGTTCGACGTCGCGGCCAAGAACGTAGACTTACCCGCATTCGGTAAGCCTAACAGGCCGGAATCCGCGATCAGCTTCAGGCGCAGCCACAAGGTCCGCTCCACCCCCGGCTGGCCCGGATTGGCGCGGCGTGGTGCTTGGTTGGTGGCGGACTTGAAGTGCAGGTTGCCCCAGCCACCATTGCCGCCTTGCGCCAGCACGACGCGCTGGCCCACTTCGGTCACATCCGCGATGACGGTTTCTTCGTCTTCATCAAGGATTTCGGTGCCTACGGGTACGCGCAGGATGATGTCCTCCCCGCTTTTGCCGGTGCGTTGCTGGCCCATGCCGCCTTGGCCGGACTTGGCAAAGAAATGCTGCTGGTAGCGGAAGTCGATCAGGGTGTTCAGACCCTCCACCGCTTCGGCGATCACATCGCCGCCCTTGCCGCCGTCGCCGCCATCGGGGCCACCATATTCGATATATTTCTCGCGCCGGAAGCTGATGCTTCCGCCCCCGCCGCCGCCAGAGCGGACATATACCTTTGTGAGGTCGAGAAATTTCATAGTCTTTGGCCTTTCAAGCGGAGTGGCGCAGCCTTACCGCACCCGTCCGCTACGCTCAATCCAGCTTCTTGATATAGGTCCAAGTCGGCACATTCGTATTCCGTGCCACCGAGAACGTCTCCGCGTCACCGATATACTCGAAACCCGCATTGCTCAGAACCCGCGCCGAAGCGGGATTGTCCTGAAACACCGAGCCGAACAGCGTGCGGCAGGCCTGCGGGTTCGCTGCAACCAGTGCTTCGACCGCCTTGGAGGCCAAGCCGTTGTTCCACAGCTGCGGTGCCACCCAATAACCAATCTCCGACTGCTCGCGGTCCATGCGGTTCAAGCCGATCAGACCCAACACTTGAGAGCCGTCATCCGACGGGTCAATGACCCACACATCTTCCGCGCGGCCTTCGGCAAGCGAGCGCTTGATGAAGCCTTCAGTCGTGCCGGGGGGCAGCGGGTGCGGGATCGACGATGTCGCCTTTGCAATCCGCTCATCCGCCGCATAAAGGCCGATCTGGCCGGTATCGGATTGGCTCACAGGGCGTAGCACAAAACCATCAGCCTCAATGATCGGCTGTGTGTAGGTTCCTTCAAAACTCATTATTTGCCTCCCGCAAATAGTACAAAAAAGACGCTTGCAACGGTCAGCGCCGCCAAGGTCCACATCAAATATTTCTCGGCGGGCGTTCCAGCCACGCTGCGCGCTATGCGCTCCCCGCCATAAGTCCAAATCGGGTGCAAAATAAGTTGCACTCCTAGCAATATCAGGGCGATTGTCACGGTCGCTTCAAGACTTGGTGTCCCGGGCTCCGTAAACGCGGTGAAGCCCGCCGTGATCATCGCCCATGCTTTCGGGTTCAAGGGATGGACGATCAATCCAGCCGCAAAACCCGGGGCCTTTGCTTCTATATTGGTATTCAGGCGCATATTTGCGACCCGCCATGCCAACCAGATGATGTAGGCCGCCGACATCCATTTCAGCGCTTGGAACACCCAAGGTGCGCTGTCTGCCAGCTGCATCAACCCGAAACCCACAGGCCAGATGACCAATTGCTTGCCAAGCGCCACGCCTGCCACGAACGGCAATGCACGACGCAGGCCATAGCGCGCGCCTGTTGCCAGCAGGGCCATGTTGGCTGGCCCCGGCGTGCCAACCTGAGAGGCGGCAAATATGGCAAATGATGCGGCGGCGACACTCATGGTCAGCCCTAACGTAGCAAAAGAAAAAGGGACCGGTCTTTCAACCGATCCCTCAAATTTTTCAAACCTTGTGGGTCTCGGTTACTCGGCGGCCTCGGCCATCGGGACGATAGAGACAAAGGTGCGGCCTTTCAGGCCTTTGTGGAACTTCACGTTGCCTTCGACTTTCGCGAAGATCGTGTGATCCTTGCCCATGCCGACGCCTTCGCCAGGCCACTTAACAGTGCCGCGTTGACGCACGATGATGTTGCCGGGAATGACGAGCTCGCCGCCATATTTTTTCACGCCAAGACGACGACCCGCTGAGTCGCGACCGTTCCGGGATGAACCACCTGCTTTTTTATGTGCCATTGTGCTTCTCCTTAACCTTTAGCGAGTTCTGCAGCCTGCTCGAGCCAGTTGTCCCGGTCGATGCGGCCTTTGAAATTCAGTTTCTCGTCCATATCAGCAATGTCCTCTGGGGTCCATGCTGCGATCTGGGCGAATGTGGTAACGTCCAGCGCGTGAAGTTTCTTCACGATAACCGGACCAACACCGCTGATGCGTGTCAAATCATCTGCGCCTTCGGATTTCGCTGCGGCCTTCTTAGGAGCAGCGGCTTTCTTTGGTGCAGCTTCTTTTTTCGGAGCAGCAGCTTTTTCAGCTTTCGCAGCTGGCTTGGCAGCGGCTTTGGCTTTTTTCTTGGCCGGAGCAGCCGCTTCGATTGCAGCAACCGATACGCCAGCGCCATTGATGGCAGCTTTCACGCCGGACTTGTCTGCGCCTTTTTCAAGGATGTCCGTGATGCGGAGCAGCGTCAGTTGCTGACGGTGGCCCTTGGTGCGCTTCGAAGAGTGCTTACGGCGACGTTTAACGAAGTTGATCGTTTTCACGCCTTTGATCTGGTCGATGACTTCGGCTTGAACGCCTGCGTCTTTGACCAACGGAGCACCTACAGTGCCCCCGACCATCAGAATTTCATTGAATTGGATTTTGTCGCCAGCGGCGGCATCCAGTTTCTCGACACGCAGAACATCGCCTGAGGCGACTTTATACTGCTTGCCGCCGGTTTTTAGAACCGCGAACATATCGCATACCCTTTTATCTTCCGCGCCCTGTGGCCCCGCATTTCGCGGCGTTCATGGGCCCAATTGGGCCACCTCGGACAGCGCGCCCCCGGATCGGGACGTCATTGCAAAAATCCACGCATCATGCGCAGATGCGGGCTTATGTTGGAATTGCGCCCCTCTGTCAACAGGCTCTGGCCGAATATCCGCACCGCGATCGGCTTTATTGTGTTGGCCTTCGCGGGATGTAGTCCGAGCGCCCCGTCACACCTGCCCAATCCGGTTCTTTTGCCAGCCTATGCGGTTGGCAATGCCATTCACAACGCCAGTTACAACGCGCGCCGCTCGAAGGTCAAAACCTACGTGTCGCAGAACTTTGAGGCACTGCATCAAGACCTTCGAGACGGCGGCGGGCCAGTTCTGGAAATGGCCTATCAACTGGCAGGAGTTAAGGCCGAAACGCGCCCTGCCCTGACCCGTATGCTTGCGGAGGAGCCGAACCTCGCGAAAGACCCCGAAGCGTTCACCGTGAGTCTCATGGTGCACGGGGTTTAGGTGTCTTCACCGATCATGAACTCGGCGGTCGCCCGCCCCAACTCATAGCTCTGCTGCTCGAACATCTTGTCGAAGCCCGCGAACAGCACACTGTTCAACCGCTGCCCCGCAGGCGTTTTCGAGATGTCAATGTAGCGCTGCAACTCGGCTTTGGTCAGCCCGCTATAGGCCACCGAGGAAAAGTTGATCGTCCACTCCTCCATCTCCTGACGGATTTCCGGCTCCTGCTCCCAGACCGAATTCAGCATGAAACTCTCCGACAGCCCTTCGGCATAGCTCTCGCTGGTTGCCATGCCACGGTAAAACGCCAGATTGGAATTCAGCGCCCCCGCGACATTGCTTTCCACCAGATCATTCACTTTGATGAACTCCTGATACATCAGATACAGCGCCGGATCTTCCTTGCGGATCGTCGCGACATTCCTGGCCGCCGCATCTTCCCCGCCTTCTTCATTCAGCGTTTTGCGTGCCTCGATCTCGATTTGCACGATGCGCGCGCCAAGATCGGTCTCGAAAAACGCCAGCGCCTCTTCCGAAGCTTCCAGATCGTCAATTGAGGACATCCCCTCAAGGAACGACTGCTTTGCCTTTTCCGGCTCGTAAATCCGTTCCAGTCGCGCGGTCCATGCAGGGGACGGGCTGACGCCTTCAGGGCCGGACATATCCTGCCCCGCAGTCACGCCTTCGTCGCGCAGCACCTCAAAAACGGTCTCCATGTCCAATGCGGTGAAATACCGGTCCAGCATCGACGCGCTTTGCGCAGACACCGCAGCGGCAGAAATCATCAAGGCAGTGAAGGTTGCAGTCAGAAGGCGCATTACGTTTCCTTTTGGTCAAGTTCCCTTGACGATAAGCCTCCATCCCTTGCGCTACAATGCCCGCGCCGTTGAATTTATCGCGACCGGCGGCGTCTTGCGCGGAAAACCTGACGGATGGGCTTGCAGCGGGCCAAGTTGCCCGCTAAACCCCGCGCACCTGATCACATGTCAGCCTTTGCGGAGAGGTGCCGGAGTGGTCGAACGGGACGGTTTCGAAAACCGTTGAGCTCGAGAGGGTTCCCAGGGTTCGAATCCCTGTCTCTCCGCCATTCCCGAACAAAAGTGGGCACCGCTGAACGCTCAACTTGTCGGGCAACGATGGCCTTTTCAATCTGAGCATGACGACCACATATCGTGATCTTATCTGTTCCGACGACAATTTCATCAACGATCGAACGAAGATAGCTTCGCTTTTCCAACGTGGTCGAGTTTGAAAGTGCGTTCTTCAGTGTCTCTACAAATCGGGCAACGCTTTCGTGAGTTACCTTTGCTTCCGGCGATAGTTCGGCCGTCACTTGATCCAGCTCTTTGTGAACGCGTTTGTGATTTTCCTTAGCCGCAAGAAAGCGCTCCTTGAACTCTGGATCATCTAAATCGACGAGATCCGCTTGAAGCAATGAATAAAGATTATCGAGCGCCCGCTTTGCTGACTGAACTTCCTTCTCACGGGCCACGAGTCGTTTCTTCAATGCATTGGAAGATCGCTCCTGACGGGTTCGCAATGGCTTCAGTAAGCCGTCGATATTTTCGATGTTCAAGAATTCGTCGTTCAAGTGCTGAACGACTAAGGCATCGCACTCCTCCATAGGAACACGTCGGCCTTTACAAGTTCCCGTCCGCATCTTGTTTGAGCAAGCGTAGTAGCGATAGCGTCCGCCCTTGCCAGTGCTTGTCGTCATTCCATTGCCGCATTCTGGGCAGGTAACCAAACCTGTCAGAAGAACGTCGCCGGTGACAACGCGCGGCGGCATACTTTTTGGGTTTTTGGCATCCATCATTTCTCGGAGTTGCTCGAATTCCGCTTCCGAGATAATCGAATTCACTTTTGTAGTTATTTTTCGCCCACCGTCGAAATTGCTATTAAAAGTCCTTATCCCTGCGTAGGTTTTGGAACTCAAAAGTCTGTGGAGCGCACTGACGCCCCAAGCATTTCCTTGGCGCGTCTTGTATCCGCGATCGTTCAGCCATTTCACAATAGCCTTGACCCCCATCGGACCGGTCGTGCCGTCGCCCTCCAGTGCCAGATCGAAAATCATGCGCATGACCGCGGCTTCGTCTGGCTCCAGATCCAATATTTTCTTGTGAGTTCCGCCCCGAATTTCCGCAGTTACAGATCGATATCCGTAAATCGGAACCGAGCCATTATGGAACCCCTGCAGCGCATTTTCGTGGTGTGCGCGAGTGACATGTTTAGAAATCTCATTCGAGGTGAACTCATCAAATAAGGAAATGAGTTGGCGAAGTAGTCTGCCTTCCGGACTCTCTTCAATTCTTTGAGTGATGCTGATCACGCGGACTTTGCGCTTAGCGAGTGCGCGTATCGTTAGTTCGGATACGGCGTTGTCTCGAAAGAACCTGCTGAAAGAATGAACAACGATGACATCACAAGGCAGGGCACCGGAGATGATGTCGTCGATCATCGTTTGAAAGCCAGGTCGGTTGCTTGTCCGCCCACTTCGCGCATCGCTATATTCGGCAACAACGATGTATGCGTGGTTTTTGCAATGTCGATTGATTTGCTTCCGCTGATCGGGAACGGACAAATCTTTTTCCGCTTGCCGCCCTGTGGAGACCCGAGTGTAAGTTACAGCGCGGCTACCGGCAGGTGCCGCTGAATTGTCAGCTATCATTAAACAACCTTTCAAAGAGCCCTGCAGCGTTGGTAACAACGAAATAGCAGTCTCTTGATTATCGATATGGGCGACGAATTTTCAAGCATTTGTTCACCTTTGTTCCCGTTGGCGCCTGAGTTCGGTCAGTCCGTTTCTGACCAGGGTGATTTCCGTTGAACACCCTGATCACAAACGAACTGCGCGACTTTGACTCGGATAACATTGGCTCTTTCGACGAAATCAGAAGGGATAAAAAATAAAATAAAACAGATGCTTATAGGTTGAAATTCGCGGGGGCCTGAGTATGTTCTAACCATCAGATGATCGGGACAGGTCTCGATTCCATCTCTTGTGCCAAGCTGTGCGACGCATTGCTTGGGCGGGTTTGAGTGTCTGCTCAAACTCTACGACAATCGGCAAAATCGCGTGCAGCGACATTGCCATTCGTATGGAGATGCAATGATGCAACCACCAATCAAACAGCCGGGCGGCCTTCGTTCGGAGATTTCGAAGTCCTCATCCACTTTGGGCAGTCAATCTCGGTTCGTCGTAGTCAACGGGCTGAAAGCTGTCACACAAATTTCGAATGATGAAATTCGCGCAATTGAAGCGCACTTCTGGGCTGAGCTCAGCCAGCTTCTCACTACTAAAGACACTCCTAAAGGGACCCCCTGCGATGAGCGTGAAGCGGTTCGGAACGAGCAGGAGAGTGAATATGAAGCGCGAGTCTGAACCGACCAAGTCTGCTCCTTTAGGCGGCGCAGTTCTGTATGCACGGGTTTCGACAGGAAGGCAGGCTGAGAAAGATCTGTCGATACCTGATCAGTTCCTCAAGATGCACGGGTATTGCAGTGCGAACGGGCTCGAATGCATACGTGAGTTTAGTGATGCCTATACCGGAACAAGTTTTGACCGTCCCGGGTTGCACGAAATGAGAGAGCTTATCCAAGCTAATCCAGGCGTAATCTCGGTCGTTTTGGTTCACTCTTTCAGCCGTTTGGGTCGCGATTCCGTTGAATTTGAACTTTTCCGAAGAGAACTTCAAAGGCTGGGTGTAAAGCTTATAAGCATTACTCAAGATGTCGGAGACACGGCCGGCGCGAGCATTTTTCGAAAAATAATCAACTTGATGGACGAGCAGTTCTCGCTCGAGACATCAAAACATGTCATTCGAAGTATGGGTGAAAACGCTCGCCAAGGATTCTGGAACGGCGGAACTCCACCTTTCGGTTATCGCGCCGTTGAAGCTGGGCATCGCGGGCAAACTGTAAAAAAAAAGTTAGCGGTGCACCCAGCCGAAGCCGAAGACGTGAGATTGATCTACAATCTTTATCTCGAAGGTGACGGTAAAAATGGGCCAATGGGCATCAAAAAAATTGCCTGTTACCTGAACGAAAACACGTTCTCGAGACGAGGCGGCGCGAAATGGACAACAGGCCAAGTTCACCTTGTTCTCCATGATACAGTCTACATTGGCGAGTTCATTTTCAGAAAAGGTAAGGCTGCAGATGACCAGATCATAGTCGAGGTGCCCGCAATCATTGATGCAGAGTTGTTCGAGCAAGTTCAGCAGCGGCTCAAGAGAAATAATCCTCGGCTGACATTTCCCAAGTGATGCCTGTTCTGACGGATTTTGATGGATTTTGTGGTCATTTTCAAGACTGACGGTCGGATCAGCTGCGCGAGTGGCC
>NZ_FQUV01000007.1 GCF_900129235.1 Litoreibacter ascidiaceicola
AGCCCGGTAGCTCGTCAGGCTCATAACCTGAAGGTCGTAGGTTCAAATCCTACTCCCGCAACCAAAACTAATACCCCAGAAATACCATAGTTTACAAACCGCCCTCGGGTGGCTTGCACAGTGATGTTGGAATGATGCGTCGGGCAAGCACGCCACCGACAAAACGGTGACGCGTCCCTAACGAAACCCTGAGCGGGTTAAGCGCTAACGGCGGACAAGCCGGCGTCGAGCGCTTCCAATATGGTCGCAACTTCACCTTCGGAAATGATGAGTGGTGGTGACATCAGCAAATTGTTCCCGCCGATACGCACCATTGCACCAGCTTCATAGGCCACATTGAACACTTCCGAGACCGTGGACGGTGCGGCAGGTGATTTGGCGTTTGCATCTGACACCAACTCCAAAGCAGCCATCAACCCATGGCCACCACGCACGTCGCCAACGATATCATACTTGTCTTTCAAGGCCAGCAGGCCGTTGAACAGCTGCGATCCGCGCGGAGCCGCGTTCTCGTTGATCTTCATCCGTTGGGTTTCTCTGATGCACGCCAAAGCAGCGGCCGAACCGACGGGATGCGCCGAATATGTGTAGCCGTGGAAGATGGCCGCGAGGTCTGGGTCGCCGGACTCGAAAGTTTCGGCCACTGCTTCGGACACCATACAAGCACCGAAGGGGAAGTAGCCGGAGGTGATACCCTTGGCCATCGTCATCATGTCGGGCTGAACACCCCAGTGGCGCGAACCGGACCAGTCGCCGGTTCGACCAAAGCCGGTAATGACTTCATCAGCGATCATCAGGATGCCGTAACGGGTGCAGATGTCGCGCATCAGACCCATAAAGGTGGCATCCGGTACGATGACGCCGCCAGCGCCCTGGATCGGTTCCATGATGAAAGCCGCGATGGTGTTGGCCCCCTGAAACTCGATCTCATCAACCATCGCTGCCGCGCAAAGCTGTGCCAGATTGGTGGGGTCGCTCTCGTTGAATGGATTGCGATAGGGGTAGGGCGAGGGAATGTGAAAGCAGCCCGGCAAAAGGGGCTCGTAATTGATGCGGAAACGATTGTTGCCGTTGACCGAGGCACCGCCAAAATGCGTGCCATGGTAGCCCTTCTTCAAGGACAGGAATTTGGTGCGGGACGGCTCTCCACGCACCTTATGATACTGTCTCGCCAAACGTAGCGCGGTTTCCACAGCGTCGGACCCACCTGAGGTAAAGAACGCCCGCCCCATTCCATCGGGCGCGAACATTTCGCGCAGCTCGTAGCTTAGTTCAATGGCTGGCTCGTTGGAGGTTCCAGCGAAGGCGGAGTAGTAGGGAAGCACCTGCAATTGATCGGCGATGGCCTTCTTGATCGGATCACATGAGTAGCCGACATTCACGCACCAAAGGCCCCCAACGCCATCCACAACCGTCTTCCCGCTCATGTCGGTAATGGTCGAGCCTTGCGCCGATGAAATGATGCGCGGCGGGTGAGCTTGCATGGCGCCCGGGTGGCCCATTGGATGCCACATGTGGCGCGCGTTGTTTTCGTTGAGGAAGTTAGAGTCTTTCATTTGGCGTCTCCCGAAGCTGTTGGCCAAGGGTTGCGCCAAAAGGCAACGCCTGCAAGCCCGTTTCCGACATCGCCCTTGTTTGGAACGGAGGGGGGCTCTACATGGCTAGGAATGAAACGTTTTATTCCTTTTGTGAAGTCGCCGCCGACGGTCAACGTCGTCGCGATGAGCGGTGTGATCGCGGCTGGCGGTCGGGGCGGCAATCTTAACGACGCGGGGTTGGCGTCGATCCTGCACAAAGCCTTCAAAAAGGGTAAACCGGCTGCTGTTGCCCTGCAGTTAAACTCACCCGGTGGCTCTCCCGCTCAAAGCTCTCTGATCGGCGCGCGCATCCGGCGTTTGGCCGATGAAAACGATGTACCCGTCTTCGCGTTTGTCGAGGACGTGGCGGCGTCGGGGGGATACTGGCTCGCCGCGAGTGCGGACCACATCTATGTGGATCACAGCTCTATCGTCGGTTCTATTGGTGTGATCTCTGCAAGCTTCGGGTTTCACGAGTTGATGCAACGCCAAGGCGTCGAGCGTCGCGTGCATACAGCGGGCAAGGACAAATCGATGCTTGATCCGTTCCGGCCGGAGCGGCCCGCCGACATCAAGCGCTTGAAGGCGTTGCAGGCGCAAATCCACGACACATTCATCGCGCATGTCAAATCCCGCCGGGCGGCCAAACTGTCCGACGATAGCGACTTGTTTACGGGTGAGATTTGGGTGGGCGAGAGAGCGATAGAGGTTGGCCTTGCAGACGAAGTCGGCCACTTGGTGCCGGTGATGAAAGATCGGTTTGGCGACAATGTCCGCTTCAACACCTTTGGGCCAAAACGCTCCCTGTTTCAACGGTTTGGGGCGCGGGTTCTGACGGACACGATTGATCAGCTCGATGAAAAAGCGCTTTGGGCGCAGTTCGGGCTTTGACCTCATGATATTCAAGATCATCACATTGTTTCTTGTCGGCATGGCTGTGTTGGCGATGTTTGGTAAGCTTAAGTTCCCAAAAATTGGCCCGAAACTGGGAGCGAAAACCGCGTTGAAATGCAGCAAATGCGGAAGTTACAGAATAGGCAAGGGTCCGTGCCCCTGTCAGAAAAAGGGCTAAGGCATGCTTGAAGTTCTAGGGGCGCTCGGCGGGCTGATTATCCTGCTGTTGGCTGGCGATGCCCTTGTGCGTGGCGCGGTAAACTTGTCTTTGCGGCTTGGCATTCCGGCATTGATCGTAAGCCTTACCGTCGTTGCCTTCGGCACGTCAGCGCCAGAGCTTCTCATTGCAATTCAAGCGGTGATTGACGGTGTTCCCGGTTTGGCTTTGGGCAATGTTGTAGGCTCGAACACGGCCAACGTGTTGCTGGTGTTGGGTATACCCGCGTTGTTTTACGGGCTTCCGTCAAGCCAGTCACGTACGCAAAAAAGCTACCTCCAGATGATCGCGGCGACACTCCTCTTCATTGCTGTCAGTTTCTTCGGACCAATCACATGGGTGCACGCTTTGGTGCTGCTAGCGGGTATGGCGCTGATTCTGACGGATCAGTTCCGCGACGCGCTTAGTGGCCGTGCCGCCGCAGCGCAGGAGGAACCGGAGGGTGCAGACCCTACGATGCGCGGTTGGAAAATCGCGGCCTACCTGATTGTGGGCCTTATTGGACTTCCGCTCGGGGCGAGTCTTTTAGTTGAAAACGCCAGCGCGATCGCGACCCGTATGGGGGTGTCTGATACTGTCATCGGCCTGACCCTCGTCGCCGTTGGCACCTCACTTCCGGAACTCGCGACCACTGTGGTTGCCGCAATGCGCAAGCACGCCGATGTGGCTTTGGGCAACGTGATCGGGTCCAACATATTCAACCTACTTGTGATTATCGGCATTGCTGGTTTGGTTGGCCCGCTCCCTGTTCCACCCGCGTTCCTACGCTTTGATTTGTGGGTGATGTTGGCCTCATCATTGATCCTGTTTCCAGTTGTGTTCTGGCACAAAGATCTGGGCAAACGTTGGGGCTTCGCGCTGTGCGCGTTATATGTCATCTACATTGTGATTGTGTTGGGCGCAGAGGCGTAAATGACGAACGGGCGGGCATTGGTAACAGGGGCATCGGACCGGCTGGGTCGCGCTATGGCGCTGAAGCTGGCCGATATGGGGTTTGATGTAGCGGTGCACTACGCCTCGTCCTCCGAAGCCGCCGCAGAGACTGTCGCGCTGATAGAGGCGAAGGGGCGCAAAGCCGTGGCTTTGCAAGCAGACCTGCTGGACATGGACGCAGCAGAGGAGTTGGTTCCCGCCGCTGCCAAAGCAGTGGGGCAACCGCTGACAGTCCTCATCAACAACGCCTCGATATTCGAGTACGACACTCTTCACTCTGCCACCCGCGAGGGGTGGGACCGCCACATGGGGTCCAACTTTCAGGCGCCGTTTCTTCTGACGCAGGCCTTTGCCAATCAGGCACCGCAAGTGGGTGAAGATCAAAACGGTGAACGGATAGCGCAGGCAGTGATCATAAACATGATCGACCAGCGCGTTGAGAAACTGACACCTGAATTCATGACCTATACGCTCGCCAAGATGGGGTTGTGGGCACTCACACAGACCAGCGCACAGGCACTAGCCCCGGCGATCCGCGTCAACGCGATTGGACCCGGACCGACATTGCAAGGCGCACGGCAGTCGGATGATCACTTCGCGCGTCAGCGTGCTGCAACCATTCTGGAGCGCGGATCAAACACCGACGATATCACGTCTGCGGTGGAATATATTGTCAGATCACCGGCGCTGACGGGGCAACTTTTATGCATCGACGGGGGCCAACATCTTGGATGGCGCACTCCCGACGTTCTGGGCGTTGAATAGAGGAAAAGTACTAGCTTTTTGCCGTATCGGGATTGACTTGTCCACGTCAGCGATTGCCGTCACGAATCTGTTACTAAAAGCTTAATGTTTTCAGATGTTTGCCAAAGTTGATAAAAAATAACATTTAAAAACAATGCCTTAATTTACTGCCTAATTTTTGTGCAACTAGCTGGTGGCCCCGAAAACTAACGATAATTTCCAGCTCACCGCATTTCCCCCACAAGGTTATCCACAGGAACAGTGGAAACCTTTTATCTTGAACCCATCTGCGCGACATTGCAGCGAAGGTAAGGAATCACGCAGTACTCATGACTGACGCTAAGTCACCCTCAGACGCCACCCCCGAAGCTTCCGTAACGTTAACGGGGCATGCCTGCGTGCAGTCCTATCTCAAGACGCTCGACAACTCTCCGGGCGTGTACCGAATGCTCGATGCGCAGCAACGCGTGCTTTACGTTGGCAAAGCGCGGTCACTGAAGAAGCGCGTGTCCAACTACGCCAATCCCAACGGCCACAGTCCGAGGATCGAGCGGATGATTTCGGAAACATCGTCAATGATGTTTCTGACGACAAAGACCGAAACGGAGGCGCTGCTGCTGGAGCAGAACCTGATCAAGCAGCTGAAGCCGAAATTCAACGTGCTGCTTCGTGACGATAAAAGCTTCCCGAATATTCTGGTGACCAGCACGCACAAGTTTCCGCAGATCAAAAAACATCGCGGCGCTAAACGCGAGAAGGGGGATTATTACGGCCCCTTCGCGTCTGCCGGCGCGGTGAACCGGACGTTGAACCAATTGCAGCGCGCGTTTTTGCTGCGCAATTGTTCCGACAGCGATTTCGAGACGCGGTCGCGTCCGTGCCTGCAATACCAGATCAAGCGGTGTTCAGCGCCCTGTGTTGGGAAGGTCAGCGAGGCTGATTACGAAAAGCTGGTGCGCGATGCGCAGAAGTTTCTTTCAGGTCGCTCTACCGACATGCAGGAGACCTTGGCAAAACAGATGCAACAAGCTTCCGAGGATATGGAGTTCGAACGCGCCGCCGCCCTGCGCGACCGCATCCGCGCGTTGACCCAAGTGCAGACCACACAAGGCATCAATCCGCAAACGGTGGCCGAGGCCGACATCATCGCCCTGCATCTGGAACACGGGCAGGCCTGCGTGCAGGTCTTCTTCATTCGCGCCAACCAGAACTGGGGCAATCGCGACTTCTATCCCAAGACCGCAAACGCGGCGGAGCCCGAGATTTTGCAAGCCTTCTTGGGGCAGTTCTATTCTGACAAAGAGCCACCTCGCCAGATCATCCTGTCGCACGGGATCGAAGACCCTGACCTGATGGCGGAGGCCTTGGGGCAGAAAATCGGGCGCAAGGTTGAAATCTTGGTCCCGCAACGTGGCGAGAAGCAGGAGCTGGTCACCAGTGCCCTGCGAAATGCGCGCGAAAGTCTGGCGCGCAAGATGTCCGAAAGCGCGACCCAAACGAAACTTCTGAAAGGCGTGGCCGAGGCGTTCGATCTGCCGGAGCCACCGAAGCGGATCGAGGTCTACGACAACTCGCACATCCAAGGAACCAATGCCGTCGGCGGCATGATCGTCGCGGGCGAGGAGGGCTTCCTGCGCAACCAATATCGCAAGTTCAACATCAAGGGAGAGGAGCTGGTGCCTGGCGACGACTTTGGCATGATGAAGGAAGTGCTGCAAAGACGCTTCAAGCGCCTGCAAAAGGAAGACCCGGAGCGTAAGACCGACATGTGGCCCGACCTCCTGCTTATCGACGGTGGCGCGGGGCAGGTGTCAGCTGTTCGCGAGATCATGCGAGAAATGGATGTAGAGGATATCGCCATGATCGGCGTCGCCAAAGGCGTCGATCGCGACGCTGGCAAAGAGGAATTCCACCGCACCGGCAAGCGCCCCTTCGCGCTGCGCCACAACGACCCCGTGCTTTACTTCATCCAGCGTCTGCGCGACGAAGCGCACCGTTTCGCAATCGGAACCCACCGTGCCAAACGCGCCAAGTCGCAATTGAAGAATCCGCTAGACGAGGTCGAAGGCGTGGGACCGAAGCGTAAGAAAGCACTGCTTTTGCATTTCGGATCCGCCAAAGCAGTGGCCCGCGCGAACTTGAGCGATCTGACAAGTGTTGAGGGCGTGTCGGAAGCGATGGCCCGCGCAATCTACGATCATTTCCACGAAAAAGGATAAGGGGCGGGTCGCGCGCACTTGGCAGACACTCCGGTTCTCCATAGCTTGTCAGGTATGAAGACTGACACAGCATTGAGCACCCGTATCGACGCAAAGCGTGACGATCTAATTGCGCTCACCCAAGAGTTGGTGCGCATCCCGACCTTGAACCCGCCGGGCGAGAACTACCGCGAGATTTGCGAATACCTAAAGCAGCGGCTAGAGGCGCGCGGATTCACCTGCGACCTGATCCGCGCCTTTGGGACCCCCGGCGACAGCGAAAAATATCCGCGTTGGAACATTGTCGCCCGATATGACGGCAAGCGTGCTGGCGATTGCGTCCATTTCAACAGTCACACAGATGTGGTCGAAGTCGGGGCCGGCTGGACCAAGGACCCGTTTGGCGGCGAGCTGTTTGACGGAAAAATCTACGGACGCGGCACCTGCGACATGAAAGGCGGCCTTGCCGCATCTATCATCGCGGCCGAGGCGTTCATCGAGCAGCACCCCGATTTTTCTGGCAGCATCGAGATCAGCGGTACCGCCGACGAGGAAACCGGCGGCTACGGCGGCGTGGCCTATCTGGCAGAGCAGGGCCACTACAAAAACGTCCAGCATGTGATCATCCCGGAGCCGCTTCAAAAGGACCGGATTTGCCTAGGCCACCGTGGCGTCTGGTGGGCGGAGGTCGAAACTCATGGCGAGATCGCCCATGGCTCCATGCCCTTCCTTGGCGACTGCGCCGTGCGCCACATGGGCGCGGTCCTGCACGAGATGGAAGAGAGCCTGTTTCCTGCCTTGGCGCAGAAAAAGACGGCGATGCCTGTGGTACCGGTCGGCGCGCGGTCGTCCACGATGAACATCAACTCGCTGCATGGCGGGCAGGCGGAACCTGAGGCGGACTTTACCGGACTGCCCTCTGCTTGCGTCCCCGACCACGCCAAGATGATCATCGACCGCCGCTACCTCATGGAGGAAAGCAAGGGCGAGGTGGAGAGCGAGATACGCGCGATCCTTGAGAAGGTGAAATCAGAGCGCGAAAACTTCCGCTATGACTTGAACGAGATCTGGTCTGTGGAGCCGACCATGGCCCCGAAAGATGCACCGGTAGTGACGTCCGTGGCGAAGGCCATCGGTGATGTTTTGGGGGTCGAAGCCGAATACGTAGTGTCACCCGGTACCTATGACCAGAAACACATCGACCGGATCGGCAAGCTTGATAACTGCATCGCCTACGGGCCGGGCCTGTTGGAACTGGCGCATAAACCTGACGAATACGTCGGGGTAGACGACATGCTCGACAGCGCCAAGGTCATGGCGCTGGTTCTGGTGGATTTGCTGGTGCCCAAGGCGTAGCTAGGAATTCATCCGTTTGTCCTGCGGACGAAGCACAGTTTTGCTATGCCTTTTGTCCACGTCGAATTTCACCGCGCCAAAAAACCAATATTGGCATCAGTATCGCTGTGACCACTTCAGCAAGCATAATCAGAAAAAACAGACCAATGTTCGCTCCGCCCGTGCGATTCTGGGTTTGGTAGAAATAGCCGTCTATAGAGAGCCACACAAAGAACGCCGTCAGAATGGCTAAGCCAATTCCGGCGATGCGCCATGCAGTTGCCCGTGGCAAATCTACAAACAGTGTTGCTATCGCGCCTAGAATAAATGGGACGGCGGGGGTCGACATTCTTTGCAACAATGCATCGTCCATCCATGATCGGTCTGTATCTCCGATAGCGATCCATGTCAGCACATCAAGGGCGAGAACGATGGCTGCTGCTATGATTGCAGCAAAGACGAATATCTTAGTTTCAGATCGCACGTGTCAACTCCTTGAACGCCGTTCATATTTTACTAATCCAGATATGGGCTTTGGCAGAAATATAAAAGGGTTACCCCAGAAATAGCTGCCATGGCTGCATCGCATGGTTTTGGAAAAGCTGATCCCGAGGCAAATTCCGGCACTCCAACTACCCCACCGCAATATTGTCGATTAATCGCACTCCGGCCAGCCATGCGGCGGCCAGCAGTCGTGCGGGGCGGGTGGGGGAGGTCAGCTCCTCCAACGTATCGCAGGCGCGCAGGTCTAGGTATTCGACGTCGGTAAAGCCCGCCCGCTCGATACGGGCCACAGCCTGCGCGCGCAGATCGGCGGCATCTCCTCCGGCCAACAACCCTTCGGCCAATTCCTCCATCGCTGCATTCAGCTCTGGTGCCCAAACGCGGGCGCGGTCGGACAGTAGCAGGTTGCGTGACGACATGGCCAATCCATCCTCCTCGCGGATGGTCGGGCAACCTACAACTTCAATCGGAATATCCAAGTCAGCGGCCAAGCGTGTGACCACCTGCAATTGCTGGAAATCCTTCTCGCCAAAATAGGCGCGGTCGGCTTGGGTTTGCAGGAACAGCTTGCTGACCACAGTCGCGACGCCGTCAAAATGGCCTGGCCTGTGCGCGCCGCACAGCACATTCGTCAGCCCGCCAACAGATACATTGGTGGCAAAACCGTCAGGATACATTGTCGGCCCATCGGGAACATAGACGGCATCAACATCAAGAGGCCCAAGCTTGCGGGCGTCGTCTTCCTCCGTACGCGGATAGTTCTCGTAGTCCTCGGGGTTATTGAACTGCTTGGGGTTGATGAAAATAGTCACGATCACGCGGTCGCAGCCTTCCTTGGCCGCGCGCACAAGGCTCAGATGCCCCTGATGCAACGCTCCCATGGTCGGCACCACGCCCACGGTTTCACCGCTCTGTTTCCATCTCGCAACCATCCCGCGCAAGTCGCTCAGGGAGCGGACAATAGGCGCGCTCATGTCAATTGCTCCGGTGCTGTCTTCGTAAATATGCACCCCGACGCAGGGTCGCTGCGGGGGGCATCTGCGTGGGCTTTACGGGCAGTGGCGCTCATGAGGGCGGGCTTTCTCGCAACAAAGTTGCGCAGGGCCTAGCAATTTAGCGTCTGTGTTACCAGTGGCTTGCGCTTGATTACCTTGCAAATCCGTTACAGACTTCTACCAACGGCGCGGCTGTCGCGTTTACCCGAACGGAGGATACCCCCATGACCCGCTGGATTTTAGGAACCGTGGCAGCAACTGCGCTGCTAACAGGGGCGGCCATCGCCAAAACCGATGTAACCATCGGGCTGCAACTGGAGCCGCCGCATCTTGACCCGACTTCTGCCGCAGCAGGTGCAATCGACCAGGTGCTGTATTCCAACGTGTTCGAGGGGCTGATGCGCTTCGCGTCCGACGGCTCGGTCATTAATGGCTTGGCCGAAGACTGGGACATTTCCGAGGACGGCAAAACCTATACCTTCAAACTGCATCGCGGCGTGAAATTCCACGACGGCACGGATCTGGATTCTGCCGATGTTAAATTCTCGCTCGACCGTGCGCGGGCCGAAGATTCGGTGAACGCTCAAAAGGCGCTGTTCGCCAATATCGCCAGCGTCGAAGCCGTGGATCCACTGACCGTCAAAGTCACGCTGACTGCGCCGCAAGGCAACTTCCTGTTCAACATGGCTTGGGGCGATGCCGTGATTGTGGCCCCCGAAAGCATCGACGACATCAAGATCAAGCCTATTGGCACCGGCGCGTTCAAGTTCGATGATTGGAAGCAAGGCGACAGTATCACCTTGGTGAAGAACGCAGATTACTGGGGTGATGCGGCCAAGCTGGACAAAGCCACGTTCAAGTTCATCTCCGAACCGACCGCCGCCTTCGGCGCTATGATGGCCGAAGACGTGGACGCATTTTACAGCTACCCCGCGCCGGAGAACCTGGCCCAGTTTGAAGCCGACCCGCGCTTTACCGTGCTGGCAGGGAACACCGAGGGCGAAACGATCCTTGCGATGAACAACAAGCAGGCCCCCTTCGACAACAAACTGGTGCGCGAGGCCGTCAGCCATGCCATCGACCGGCAAGCCATCATCGACGGGGCGATGTTCGGATACGGCACGCCCATCGGCTCCCACTTCGCGCCGCATAATCCGGCCTATATCGACTTGACGGGGAACTCTGAATACGACCCCGAGAAAGCCAAAGCCTTACTGGCCGAGGCGGGCATGGCGGACGGCTTCAAGACCACATTGAAACTGCCGCCGCCCTCCTACGCGCGCCGCGGCGGCGAGATCATTGCGGCGCAACTGCGCGCCGTGGGCATCGAGACGGAAATCAGCAACCTTGAATGGGCGCAATGGCTGGAACAGGCTTTCCGTGGCAAGGATTTCGGCCTGACCATCGTGTCGCATACAGAACCGATGGACATCGGCATCTATGCGCGGCCCGACTACTACTTCCAGTATGACAATGCCGACCTGCAAAAGCTGATGGCCGATTTCGATGTCGAGGCGGATGGCGCTAAACGCACCGAGATGCTGCAACAGGCGCAGACCATCATCTCTGAGGATTACGTCAATGCCTACCTTTTCCAGCTGGCCCTGACCTCGGTGGTCAATGCTAAGCTGCAAGGTATCTGGCCAGACGCACCGACGCAGGCGATTGATCTGACCGCCGTCAGCTGGTCCGAGTAAGCGCGGGGCATAGCGCACCATAATGCTACGCTATGCCATCAAAAGAGTAGGCTCGCTCGCGATCTCGCTGATCGTGGCGAGCCTTGTCATTTTTGCCTGTATTGAAGTGATCCCCGGCGACCCCGCATCCTTCATGCTGGGCCTTAACGCGCAGCCCGACACGGTCGCAGCGCTGCGTGAAGAACTGGGGCTGAACGCGTCCCTCGCCACGCGCTATCTGTCGTGGGTAACCGGAATGCTGTCGGGCGACTTTGGTACCTCCTACACGTATCGCTCACCAGTGGCCGAGATCATCGGTGACCGTCTCTGGATATCCCTTCCGCTTGCGCTTATCGCGCTGGGCCTCACGGTCCTCATCGCCTTTCCGGTCGGCATCCTCGCCGCCACCAAACGCGGCTCTTGGGCAGATATGTCGGTGATGGGGGCCACACAACTGGGCATCGCCATCCCGAATTTCTGGTTCGCCATGCTGATGGTCCTGCTCTTTGCCATCAACCTGCGCTGGTTCTCGGCGGGTGGCTTCCCCGGATGGGAAAATCCCGCCGCCGCTTTGAAAGCCTTAACCCTGCCCGCAATCGCGCTGGCCCTGCCGCAAGCCTCGATCCTTGCCCGCGTCATGCGCTCCGCTCTGCTGGATACCTTGTCGGAGGATTACATCCGCACCTGCCGCGCCAAGGGACTAACCCAACGCCAAGCGCTCTGGCGGCACGCCCTGCGCAACGCCATGATCCCGGTTCTGACCATCATCGGCCTGCAATTCTCGTTCCTGCTGGCAGGCGCGATCATCATTGAAAACGTCTTCTACCTGCCGGGCCTTGGGCGCCTTGTCTTCCAAGCCATTTCGCAGCGCGATCTGATCATGGTGGAAAGCGTGGTCTTCCTGCTGGTTTTCGCCGTCATCATGGTCAATTTCGCCGTCGATCTGGCCTATGCGTGGGTGGACCCCCGCCTCAGGGGGCGCGCATGAGGAGTCTCATCTTCGGCCTCGCGCTCACTGTTATGTTTGCGCTGGGCGCGTTGGTTTCCTTCGTCTGGACGCCCTACGACGTCACCGTTCTGGAAATCGCCAACAAGCTGAAGCCCCCCACCGCCGACCACTGGTTCGGCACCGACCATTTCGGGCGCGACATCTTCTCGATGATCATGGTCGGCGCACGCACTTCCATCGCCGTGGCAATCGTCGCGGTCGTCATTGGCATGGGACTTGGCGTGCCCCTTGGCCTTGCCGCCGCTGCCCGCAAAGGCTCGCTTCTGGACGAGGTTATCATGCGCGGCAACGACTTGATCTTCGCTTTTCCCTCGCTGCTGATCGCCATCCTGATCACTGCCATCTTCGGCCCCTCCGCCGTCAACGCCATCATCGCCATCGGCATCTTCAACATCCCCGTTTTCGCCCGCCTGACGCGTGGTGCTGCGCTGTCTCTTTGGACCCGTGACTATGTGCTTGCGGCAAGGGTCGCGGGCAAAGGTGCCACCCGTATCTCGGTCGAACACATCCTGCCCAACGTCGCCAACCTACTGATCGTGCAAGGCACCATCCAGTTCAGTTTGGGCATTCTGGCCGAGGCTGCCCTATCCTATGTCGGCCTCGGCGCGCAGCCCCCAACGCCAAGCTGGGGCCGGATGCTCGCCGACGCGCAAACCCTGATAGCACTTGCGCCCCATGTCGCCCTGTTCCCCGGCTTCGCCATCCTGTTCACCGTCTTGGGCCTGAACCTTGCAGGCGACGGGTTGCGTGACGCGCTGGACCCGAAGCTGAGGGTGATGCGATGACACTCCTGTCCATCGAAAACCTGTCCCTGTCGATCCGCGGCACTCCGATATTGCGGGACGTGTCCCTGTCCGTCGGTCACGGTGAAATCCTTGGCGTCATCGGCGAAAGTGGTTCCGGCAAGTCGCTGACCGCGTTCTCGGTCCTGCAATTGCTGCCAAGTGGCGCGAGCTGCGAAGGGCGCATCAACCTGCTTGGCGAGGACGTGCTGGCCAAATCGGAGTCTGCCCTCTGCGCCATGCGGGGCCGCGACGTGGGTATGGTGTTTCAAGAGCCGATGACTGCGCTGAACCCCGTGCAAACCATCGGCGCACAGGTGGCTGAAACCATCCTGATCCACGAGCCGGACACCTCCAAGGTGGACGCAATGAAGCGCGCCGCCCATGCCCTGACCCGCTGCGAGTTGCCGCAAGACAAGTTCCCCCTCAGCCGCTATCCGCACGAGATGTCCGGTGGCCAGCGCCAGCGCGTGGTGATCGCCATGGCGATTGCCTTACAGCCGAAACTGCTGATCGCGGACGAGCCGACAACGGCCCTCGACGTGACCACACAAGCCGAAATCCTCGACCTGTTGGCCCGACTTGTACGCGAGGATGACATGGGCTTGATGCTCATTTCTCACGACCTTGCCGTTGTCACCGACATGGCCCACCGCATCGCCATCATGAAGAACGGCGCGGTAGTGGAGGAAGGCGGCGCGGACCTGCACCGCACCATGAGCCACCCCTACACCAAGGCCCTGTTCAAGGCGTCCAGCCACCAGCCCGACCGCAACGTAACTCCGCAAGACACGCCACTTTTGCAGGTCCAAAGCGCCACCCGTGACTACACGTTGCCGCGCAAATCCCTGTTCGGTCAGGCGGACAAATTCCGCGCCGTGGACAACGTGAGCTTCCAGATCAAGCGCGGCGAAAGCCTCGGCCTCGTGGGCGAAAGCGGCTGCGGAAAATCGACCTTGACGCGGGCGATCCTCGGGCTTGAACCATTGCAAGGCGGCACAATCCTGCTCGACGGCCAACCCGTCGGCCCAGAGGTGCGCCGCAAGATGCAGGTCGTGTTCCAAGACCCCTATGGCAGCTTCAATCCCCGTCACAAGGTCGCCCGTCTGGTGTCTGAGCCGTTCCATCTGCTGGGCCGCAAAGCCACCGAAGCGGAGATCGACGAAGCGCTCATCTCCGTCGGCCTCACCCCCGCCGACAAGACCAAATACATCCACGAGTTTTCCGGCGGCCAGCGCCAACGCATCGCCATCGCACGCGCCCTGATCATCAAGCCCGAACTCATCGTACTGGACGAGGCCGTATCGGCCCTCGACGTGTCGATCAGGGCGCAAATCCTCGATTTGCTGGCCGATCTGTCCGACCGGTTCGGCCTGACCTATCTGTTCATCTCCCACGATCTGTCCGTGGTTCGCGCCATCACCGACCGTTGCCTTGTGATGCAATCGGGGAAAATCGTGGAGGAGGGCGACACTGAACACCTGTTCACCGCGCCCTCACACCCCTACACTCAAACCCTGATCGCCGCCGCACCGACGCTGCCCGACTTGTAGAAAGGCCCGAACATGAGCATCCAAGACATCTGGTTCGACACTGCCCTGTGCTTCATCGGCGGTGCATGGGTCGACCCCGCCGCAGGGCAGACGCTTGAGCTTGGCAACCCCTCCACGGGCGAGGTCATCTGCCTGATTGCCCGCGGTCAGCAGGACGATATCGACCGCGCGGTGACCGCCGCGCAGGAGGCCCTGCAAGGCCCATGGGCCCGCATGACGGCCCCTGAACGCGGACGCATCCTCGCCAAGATCGGCCTGTTGGTTCTGGAAAACGCCGACAGACTCGCGCGGCTAGAGGCCATGGATGTCGGCAAACCGCTGAAACAGGCGAAAGCCGACGCTCTCGCGCTGGCCCGTTACATGGAATTTTATGGTGGCGCTGCTGACAAGCTGCACGGCCACACGATCCCCTATCTCGACGGCTATACGGTCTACACCCTGCGCGAGCCGCATGGCGTCACCGGCCACATCATCCCGTGGAACTATCCGATGCAGATCATCGGTCGCTCCGTTGGCGCGGCATTGGCCATGGGCAACGCCGCCGTGCTGAAACCGGCGGAGGAGGCCTGCCTGACCGCGTTGGCTTTTGCCGACCTCGCTCGCCAAGCGGGTCTGCCCGAAGGGGTGCTGAACGTGGTTCCCGGCCTAGGCATCGAAGCAGGCGCGGCGCTGTCGGGCCATGCGGGCGTCAATCACGTGTCTTTCACCGGCTCCGTCGGTGTGGGCAAGCTGATCCAGCGCCAAGCGTCCGAACACATCGTCCCCGTCACGCTGGAGCTTGGCGGCAAGTCCCCGCAACTGGTCTTTGACGACGCCGACATCGAGGCGGCCTTGCCGTTCCTCGTGAACGCGGGTGTGCAAAACGCGGGCCAGACCTGCTCTGCCTCGTCACGCATCCTCGTGCAGCGCGGCGTGTTTGACGAGGTGCTGGACCGCATGGCGGCCCGCTACGGCGAGCTACAAGTCGGCCCCGCCATGTCGGACCTTGATGTCGGCCCGCTAATTTCCGCCCGCCAAAAAGAAATCGTTGAAGGCTTCCTCGCCCAAGGCGCATCACTGGAAAAAGCCGCCCAAGGTCAGATCGTTAGCGACGCCCCCGCAGGCGGACACTACGTTGCCCCCACACTATTCGCAGGCGTCAGCCCTGGCCATATCCTCGCCCAAGAGGAAATCTTCGGCCCCGTCCAAGTAGTCATCCCCTTCGATGACGAGGCCGAGGCGCTGTCGATCGCCAACGGCACCCAGTTCGGCCTTGTGGCCTCCGTCTGGTCCCGCGACGGCGCGCGTCAGATGCGGCTGGCAAAAGCGCTGCGCTCGGGTCAGGTATTCCTGAATAACTATGGCGCAGGCGGCGGGGTGGAGCTTCCGTTTGGCGGCACAGGCCTGTCCGGCCATGGACGCGAAAAGGGTTTCGAGGCGCTTTACGGCTTCTCGACCCTCAAAACCGTGGCCGCCCTGCACGGCTGAACATAACATAAGGGAGACACCACATGCGTCTTGAAGGAAAAACAGCAATCGTCACCGGTGGCGCGTCGGGCTTCGGCGCAGGGATCGCGCGTAAGTTTGTGGCCGAAGGCGCGAATGTCATGATCGCAGATTTGAACATGGCGGATGACTTGGTGGCAGAGCTTGGCCAAAACGCCCGCGCGGTAGAGACCAACGTCGCCCAAGACGCCAGCGTTCAAGCCATGGTGCAAGCCACGCTCGACGCCTTCGGGCGCATCGACATCCTGATCAACAACGCAGGCACCACGCACCTGCCGACCCCGATGGAAGACGTCTCCGAAGACGACTTTGACAAGGTGTTCGCGGTGAACTGCAAGTCCGTCTACCTGACCGCCAAACACCTTGTTCCGCTGCTCAAGAAACAGGGCAGCGGGGCCATCCTCAACGTGGCCTCCACCGCTGGCGTCAGTCCGCGCCCGCGCCTGAACTGGTACAACGCCTCCAAAGGCTGGATGAACACCGCGACCAAGGCAATGGCGGTGGAGCTTGCCCCCGAAGGCGTCCGCGTCAACGCGATCAACCCCGTGGCGGGCGAGACGCCCTTGCTCAAAAGTTTCATGGGCGAAGACACACCGGAAATCCGCGCAAAATTCCTGTCCACCATCCCCTTGGGCCGCTTTTCCACGCCCGAGGACATGGCCAACGCCGCCTGCTTCCTCTGCTCCGACGAGGCGTCGATGATTACCGGCGTCTGCATGGAAGTCGACGGCGGGCGGTGCATCTGATGAAAGCCGGTCCGCGCAACCTGATCACCGATGTGGTGGGCCTGAAAGTCGGCAACGCCCAAGACGCCACGCTGAAATCCGGCGTCACCGTGTTGACTGCGGACGTGCCTTTCATGGCGTCGGTGCATGTCATGGGCGGCGCACCCGGCTCGCGGGAAACGGACTTGCTCGACCCTGATAAATCCGTCGAAGGCGTGGACGCGCTGGTCCTCTCTGGCGGCTCTGCTTTTGGGCTGGACGCCGCCTCTGGCGTGACTGCTGGCCTGCGTGAGCAAGGGCGCGGCTTTACGGTGGGCGATATGCGCGTGCCGATCATTCCCGCCGCGATCATATTCGATCTGCTCAATGGCGGGCGCAAGGACTGGGGCGAGAACCCCTACGCCAAACTGGGCCGCGCAGCACTCGACAACGCAACGGCAGATTTCGCTTTGGGGTCGGTCGGAGCTGGCACAGGTGCGACCTCCGCCACCTACAAGGGCGGACTGGGTTCCGCCTCCATCATCCTCGACGACGGCGTGACCGTTGCTGCCATCGTTGCCGCCAACCCCATCGGCTCAGTCGTCACGCCCGCCGGAAAGTTCTGGGCGGCACAGTCCGAGATCGACGCTGAATTCGGCGGTCTTGGCGGCGATCCCGCGTCTTATGGCGCGGTCAGGCTGCCGCTGAAAACCGACGCGGGCGAGGGCGCAAACACCACCATCGCCATCGTCGCCACCGACGCCAAGCTGACCAAGCCGCAGGCCAAACGCATGGCCGTCGCCGCCCATGACGGCATGGCGCGGGCCATCGTTCCGTCGCACACGCCGATGGACGGGGACTTGGTTTTCGCCGTCTCCGCAGGCGAAAAGCAAGGTGATCCACTGATGATCGGTCACGCCGCCGCGACCTGCCTTGCCCGCGCCATCGCCCGCGCGATCTTTGAGGCGACCCCCGCCGAAAACGATCCGCTGCCCTGCTTCAACCCCAATACATAAGCGCTTTTCGGCACGCCGTTTTTCGTGCCACAATACCAGCACTCACACATCAAGGATGACACCATGACCAAGGGCGCCGCTCTTTTCGACCTCACAGGCAAGCGCGCGCTTGTCACCGGCTCCTCTCAGGGCATCGGCTACGCCTTGGCGCAAGGGCTGAAAGACGCAGGGGCCGAGATCATCCTGAACGGGCGTGATGAGGCCAAGCTCGCCGCCGCCGCCAAGGCGCTCGACACGCCGCACACGCTGGCATTCGATGCAACTGACCACGAGGCCGTGCGCAAAGCCGTTGACGACTTCGAGGCCAAAACCGGCCCCATCGACATCCTGATCAACAACGCCGGCATGCAGCACCGCACGGAGTTGGAAAACTTCCCCGCCGAGGCGTTCGAGAAGCTGCTGCAAACCAATATCGCCTCGGTCTTCCATGTCGGCCAAGCCGTCGCGCGCCACATGATCGAACGGGGCGCGGGCAAGATCATCAACATCGCCTCCGTGCAAACTGCCTTGGCCCGTCCCGGCATCGCGCCTTACACGGCGACCAAGGGCGCGGTTGGCAACCTGACCAAGGGCATGGCGACCGACTGGGCCAAACACGGGCTGCAATGCAACGCCATCGCGCCGGGCTATTTCGACACGCCGCTGAACGCTGCACTGGTCGCCGACGCGGACTTCTCCTCTTGGCTGGAGAAACGCACCCCCGCAGGCCGCTGGGGCAACGTCGACGAGCTCGTCGGCGCGGCGGTGTTCCTGTCCTCGCCTGCGTCCAGCTTCGTCAACGGCCACATCCTCTATGTCGATGGTGGCATCACGGCCTCGTTGTAAATGCTGAAAGTCATCGTCATGGGCGTTGCCGGATGCGGTAAGTCCTCGGTCGGGCAAGCCGTTGCAGCCAGGCTCGGCGCGCAGTATTTCGATGGCGACGATCTGCACCCGCAAAGCAATATCGACAAGATGGCCGCAGGTACGCCGCTCAACGACACCGACCGCGCGCCATGGCTCGACAAGGTTGGGATGGCGTTGGCAGAGGCCACCGAGCCGACGCTGATCGGCTGCTCCGCCCTCAAACGCGCCTACCGCAACCGCATCCGCGCGGCCTGCCCGCAAACGCAATTCGCGCACCTTATGGGGGACCGCGCGGTGATCGAGGGGCGCATGTCCGCGCGCAGCGGCCATTTTATGCCCGTCAGCCTGCTCGACAGTCAATTCGCGACGCTGGAACCGTTGCAAGCTAACGAGGCAGGCTTCGCCGTCGACATCGCACAAGACCTGGACGCCGTGGTGCAGCAAATGATCGCCTGCCTGAGCTATCCGAACTCGTGACTTCCCCCCGACGCGACCCTCGGCTACATATGGCGCATGACGTGGAATATTCCTAATATCCTGACGCTTCTGCGTTTGTTGGCGGCCCCGGGCGTGGCTGTCATGTTTCTGTATTTTCAGCGACCGTGGGCCGACTGGTTTGCGCTCATTTTGTTTGTAACGGCGGCGCTGACGGATTGGATCGATGGCTACCTCGCGCGCGCATGGAAGCAGGAAAGCAAGTTCGGCGCGATGCTGGACCCGATTGCCGACAAGGCGATGGTGATCATCGCGTTGCTGGTCATCACAGGCTTTTCCGGCATGAACCCGTGGGTGCTGCTGCCCTCGACCCTGATCATGTTCCGCGAGGTCTTCGTCTCGGGCCTGCGCGAGTTCCTTGGCGACACGGCTGGCCTGTTGAAGGTGACCAATCTGGCGAAGTGGAAAACCACGGCGCAAATGACCGCCATCGCGGTGCTATTCGCCACCGGCTTGTTCGAGCACGAGTTTTTAGACCGCACCTCCGGCATGGATAACGAAACGCTGGACGCCATCATGTCGGGCGCGGCCGAAGACCCGCTTGGCCTGACATGGTTCGCGGGTGCCGCCGAGATCACCTTCAACATTGGCGCTGTTTTGCTCTGGGCAGCTGCGCTTCTGACTTTGATCACCGGATGGGATTATCTGCGCAAGGCGATGCCCTTTCTGCGAGAGGAGGGTAAAACATGATCGACGTTTTGTACTTCGCTTGGGTGCGGGAACGCATCGGCATCCCGAAAGAAAAGCTCCAGACCTCTGCCGTGACGGTAATGGACCTGGTTGAAGAACTCCGCGCGCGCGAGGACCGCTACGCGCTGGCGTTCTCCGACCTGTCGGCCTTGCGCGTGGCACTGGATCAGGACTTGTCCGAATTCGATGCACCCTTGGACGGCGTGCGCGAGGTCGCGTTCTTCCCGCCCATGACGGGCGGCTGACCCATGCGTGTCGTCGTGCAGGAAGCCCCGTTTGATCCGGGCGCGGAACTCAACGCTTTCGGCAACGGCGACACTGACATCGGCGCGGTGGTCAGCTTCACTGGGGTGACCCGGGATGTCTCCGGCGGGCTATCCCGCATGCAGATAGAACACTACCCCGGTATGACCGAACGCGCCTTGATGCAGATCTGCGAAGAGGCGCAAACACGCTGGAGCCTCGCAGACGTGCTGGTGATCCACCGGTTCGGCACCATGGAGCCGGGTGATAATATCATGATGGTCGCCACGGCATCGCGACACCGCGCTGACGCCTTCGCAGCAGCAGAGTTCCTGATGGACTACCTAAAATCCCGCGCGCCGTTCTGGAAGAAAGAAATCACCTCCGACGGATCAGAATGGGTTGCCGCAAAAGACAGTGACGAGGATGCGCTCAATCGTTGGGACTAGCGCGTTTCCGGCTTCATCTTGGCAAAAATATTCCCGCCGGAGGCCCCGTCAGGCGCCTTGGTTGGCCCGCTCGATATAGCCGCGCAGCTCTTCCGCCTCGTGGCGCGCATCGCGCAACCCGTCCATTGCCGCCCTCAACTCCGCTTCGGTCTGTGACAGCTGGTTGGTCAGCTCTGCCTCACGCTGTTGCAGATAGGTGATCGCCTGATCGCGGGTCTCTTCGGCGTCGTGCAGGGCTTTGGCCATCTCGTCCAGCTCTGCCACATCCGCCGTGGTCACGCGGCTGAACCGTTGCACCAGCCAGCAGGTGAACCAGCCGACACAGAACGCCAGAAACAGGATGAATGCGGTGGCGATGATGAATTCTGATCTATTCACTTGGTGTCTCGGTTTCTGCTTCAGTTGTGTCGCCCTCAGGCTCGTCTGTGGCCGCCGCACGAGCGTCTGTCAACAGCTTGAACTCGATGCGGCGGTTGGCTTCCCGCCCGTCAGCGGTGTCGTTATCGGCAATCGGGTCAGTCTCGCCATACCCCTTGGAGGAGATGTTGCTCGTCAGAACTCTACGAGCTAGCAATGCTGCCCGCACCGCATCTGCGCGTTGTTGGCTCAGGGCCGTATTCATTTCTTCGCGGCCTTGGCTATCGGTGTAGCCGCCAATTTCCATCCTCACACGCTCGCATTGCTTTGCAATCTCCGCGATCCGGTCAACCGTGCGACCTGCGGCCTCTGTAATCTCCGAGGATGACGGCTCGAACACAATCTTGGCCGAGTTCAGGATCGTGTTTATCCGCGCCACGCATTCTTCGGGTGTCGGAAGGTCCAGGGTTGTGTCCAGCATCTCGTCATACCGGACATTTACCTCGAAATTCTCCGAGTCGCCCAATTTGTCTGCAAGCTTTCTGGAGATGGTATCCGAAGCCGATTGGTCACCGCTGACGCCGCGAATTTCGACATAGTCTTTCTGAACGACAGCGCTGCCGTTTTCCAAACTTGCCAATGCCTCAAGCGCTGCCAGCACACGTACGGGCCAGCTTTCCGGAAGCGTGGAATCGTCGCGCGTTGCCAAATAGACCTTGTCGCTGCCAAACTGCGCGCGTGCGAACGAGCCAACAATCTGTTCGACATTGTCATCGGGCAGCCTGCCGCGAAGTTGCACCAGACCTTCCGGGCTTCGGGTCGCGACGAACTCGATAGCGGCCTCTGCACCGGTGCCGTCCACAACGACTTTCTCCGGCAGCACCGCGTGCAGCGAGAACACTTCGGGCAGCGCCGCATCGACTTCACCGACCACGCGGTCAAAGGTGCCTTGGCCGGTCGTATCAAGTGCTACCATGGTGATGTCGGCATCCGAAAACGTCAAAGAGCCGCCACCAACATCTTTGAGCCCCGCAATCGCAACCTCGACAGCTTTGGCCCAGTTGGGGGATGGGACACCCAGCCCGATGGCGCATTCCGGCTTCTCGATGCGGCCTGCGGCACTGGCTGCAAGAAGAATACGGCGCTTGGTTTCTTCGGTATCGGCAGAGCAGGCGTCGAAAGCGGCCACACCTTCCGCATCCAGCGTGAACCGAAGGGTGAACGGCGTGATGACCGGTCGCGGCGCAGAAATATTCAGAGCAAGGCGCACCCCGTTTGGCGCGCTGCGGGCCAGTTGCGATTCGATGCGCCGTTTGCTGTCGGGACTATCGGAAATGGCCGTGATTTCGATCAGGTCGGCGGACACAGATATTTTCGAGCGTTCCAGATCGCGTAGCGCTTTGATCGAATACGCCAGTGCCGGCTCCCAGTTGGCGGGCACCGGGTAATTGGCGGTTTCCAGAAGGTCGGTGATCTCGGACCCTTCGGCCAGATCACGCAGCTGGTCGGCGATACTGTCGCCTTCCTCGGTAGGCGGGATCAGCCCGATCAACGAGATACCTTCGCCATTGCGCAGCATCTCGACCGAAAAACGCGGCGCTTCGATTTTTTCACGCGCCTTCACATCCATGTTGTCGACGATCCGGTCGGGATCAACCACCGCTCCAACGGCAGATACAACGCGAAAACGGGTGGCTTCGTCAGGGGCTTCCCCGCCCAAAGCAACAAGCAGTCCGTCTGTGGTGACAGTTGTCCAATCGTGCTCCCCGTCGATCAGCTTGGAGGTCACAACCTCCGCAGATCGGGTCTCCACCAGCCCAGCCGACACCCACGCGCCCCCAACGGATAGGGCGGCAGCAAAGCAGAAAGCAGCAATTGTCTTTAGTCTCATACGGTTCGTCTACCATTGAAGGTGCGGCAAGGCACTCATACCGTCTAAAGCGGACGGCTGGGTTGTTCAATCACAGCAACGCCGCAGCGGCAAGAAACAGCGCACAAATTAGACCCGCGTCGCGATTGGATCGGAACAAGCGCATGCAGACGGTCCAGTCCTCGGTATCCAGACGGCGCAACTGCCAGACCATATGCCACCCGAAAGCCCACGCCCCCGATAGGGCGAGCGTCAAAGCCATAATATTTGCATCAGGAACAAGCCCCACGATGATGGCGATGGCCATCAACAGGACCGACACTGCCATGAACAGGCGCAACCACCAAACAGAGTCCTCGCCAAACAGCCGCGCGGTTGATTTGATACCGATCAGCGCGTCGTCTTCTTTGTCTTGGTGGGCGTAAATCGTGTCGTAAAACAGCGTCCACGAGATACCGGCGAGGTACAAAATCACCGGAGCGGCACTCAAAGACCCCGTATGCGCGGTCCACGCCAGCAGTGCACCCCAGTTGAACGCAAGTCCCAGAAACACCTGCGGCCACCATGTGAACCGCTTGGCAAACGGGTAGATCGCGACTGGCAGCAGCGCCAGAATGCCCAGCACAATGGCTGCGGTGTTGAAGGTGAGCAAAATGAAGAAGGACACCAAGGCCTGCACAGCCATCCAGATCACGGCGCCCTTGACCGTCACCTGCCCCGACGGCAGCGGTCGCGACTTGGTACGCGCAACCTGCGCATCAAGGTCACGGTCGCTGATGTCGTTCCAAGTACACCCCGCGCCGCGCATCAAAAACGCGCCCAAGGCGCAGCCCACGATGATCCAGAGGTCAAACCAGCTAAGTCCAGCAGGGTCGGCGGCGGCCGCCAACAAGACACCCCACCAGCACGGCAGCAGCAACAACCACGTCCCGATAGGCCGGTCGGCACGGCTCAACCGCAGATAGGGACGGGTGACAGCGGGGGCCCAAGTGTCGACCCAGTTCTGATCGACAGCATCAATGACTTGGCCCTCTGGCGTTTGGCGTGTCTCGCTCATATGTTCAGCCCCATGGAACGCGCAAAAATCAGGTTGTTTGTAGAGCAGCCATTGGGGCAGGGCAATTCCGTCCCGATGACGCAGCCGCAGGCGAATTATCTTTTCAACGTCATGCGCCTTGGCGTCGGTGACGTGGTCGCCCTGTTCAACGGTCAGGACGGCGAATGGACCGCTCGCGTCGTCGACGCCGCCAAGCGGCGCGGCATGGTGGTCTGCGAGCAGCAGACCTTGCCCCTGCAAACGCCCCCCGACCTGTGGCTCCTGTTCGCGCCGATCAAAAAGGCCCGCACGGATTTCATCGTGGAAAAAGCTGCCGAAATGGGGGCCGCCAAGATTTTTCCCGTAAACACCGACTACACCAATTCAGACCGCATCCGGCAGGACAAGCTGCAAGCCCACGCCATCGAGGCCGCAGAACAATGCGGCGGCACTTATGTGCCGGAGGTGGCGAATATCCAGAAGCTGTCCGCCATGCTCGACACATGGCCCGAGGATCGCCACCTTCTGTTCTGCGACGAATCCATGGCGGGGGAGCCGTCCCGCCTGAATGATTTGCCCCAAGGACCGTGGGCAATCGTCATCGGTCCCGAAGGCGGCTTCTCCGAACGCGAACGGGACATCCTCCGCAACCACTCCAACAGCCACGCCATCAGCCTCGGCCCGCGCATCCTGCGCGCTGACACAGCCGCCGTCGCGGCCTTGGCACTTTGGCAAACAGCCCTCGGGGACTGGGTGTGATCCGTCCCGAACTGCAAGACCTGTTCTGGCGCTATTTCGAGCTGCTGGTCGGCGCGGCAATCACTGTGGTTGGCGTGATGATCTTCAATCTTCACGGCCTGCTCTGGCAGGGCATCGGCGGGGTGTTTGCTGTCGCAGGCCTCGCAATCTCATGGACGGCATGGCGTCGCGCACGCCTAACTTCCAAACGCCATGACGGCCCCGGCGTGGTCGAGGTGGACGAGCGCCAAATCACCTATTTCGCCCCCCTTGGTGGCGGTGCCGTGTCGATTAATGATCTGGCGCGCGTGACCATCCTGACCAACGACCAAGGGCCGTTTGCCGAAGACATCCATTGGCTACTGGAAGAAAACGGCGGACCCCGCCTGCTGATCCCCAACTCTGCCGAAGGGGCGGCCCAGCTGTTTGACGCGCTGGCACCATTGAAGGGTGTGGATTTCGAGGCCGCGATCCGCGCCATGGGGTCGACCACCCCTGACAGCTTTGTGATCTGGGCCAAAGAGCCGGTTCGCCTGCATTGACATCCCCCGCAAATCGCCTCACCCCTAGACGTCAAACCAGTTAGGCGGAGCCTCCGACATGTCCATTCCCCAATCCGGCGGCGGCCTGATCACCGACCATTCCCAACTTGCGCAACTGCTGGCCGACGGCTGCAAGCCCAAGGAAGATTGGCGCATTGGCACCGAGCACGAGAAATTCGGCTACTGCCAAGACACCCACAAACCGCTGCCCTATGAGGGCGACCGCTCCATCAACGCCGTCCTGTCCGGCTTGCGCGACCGCTTCGGCTGGGCACCTGTTGAGGAAGGCGGGTACCTGATCGGCCTGACCAAGGATGGCGCTAACGTTTCGTTGGAACCCGGCGGTGCGCTTGAGCTGTCCGGCGCACCTTTGGAGACCGTCCACCAAACCTGCGATGAGGTAAACATCCACTTGGCCGAGGTGAAGTCCGTCTCCGACGAGATTGGCGTCAAATTTATCGGCCTCGGGGCCGCGCCGGAATGGAGCCATGAGGAAATGCCCCTCATGCCCAAGGGCCGCTACAAGCTGATGAACAACTACATGGAAAAAGTCGGCACCATGGGCACCGCCATGATGCGCCGCACTTGCACCGTGCAAGTGAACCTCGATTTCGGCTCCGAGGCCGACATGGTCCAAAAGATGCGCGTCGCCTTGGCATTGCAACCCGTGGCCACGGCCCTTTTCGCCAACTCGCCTTTCTTTGAAGGCAAGCTCAACGGCCACAAATCATGGCGCTCCCGCATCTGGCGCGCGCTGGATGACGACCGCACCGGCATGCTGCCTTTCGTCTTCGATGAAGGCATGGGGTTCGAGGCATGGGTGCAATGGGTGCTCGATGTGCCGATGTATTTCGTCTACCGCGACGGCAAATATATCGACGCGCTGGGCATGTCCTTCCGCGACTTCCTGAAAGGTAAATTACCTGCTTTGCCGGGTGAAAAGCCGTTGCTGTCAGACTGGGCCGACCACTTGACCACAGTATTCCCCGAAGCGCGGGTCAAGCAGTTCATCGAAATGCGCGGTGCGGATGGTGGTCCGTGGCGCAGGCTTTGCGCGTTGCCTGCGTTCTGGACGGGGCTTTGTTATGACCAAACCGCGCTCGACGCCGCGTGGGACGTCGCCAAAGGCTGGGACGCCGAGACCCGCGAGGCATGGCGCGTTGCTGCCTCCGTCGACGGTTTGGCGGCGGAAGTGAACGGCATGAAGATGATCGACCTTGCCCGCGAGGTGGTCGCGATCTCCGAAGCCGGCCTGAAAGCCCGCGCCAAACCCGGCGCCGGTGGCTTGGTTCCGGACGAGACGCATTTCCTGAACGCCTTGAAGGAAAGCATCGAGACGGGCCAAACCCCTGCGGATGAATTGCTGGCAAAGTATCACGGCGATTGGAACGGCGACCTCAGCCGTATCTACGACGAGTACAGCTACTAGTCGTTGTCGCGGACCAACGGAACGCGGGAGCTACCATAGGTCAGCCCCTCCGGCTTGGCGCGGCCCAGCGGGTCGTCGCCATACCCGTTCGGTCCCTCGTCACCCGGCAAGACCGCAAGGATCAGCAGGGCAAGCTGGCCGAAAGGCACAACACCCAAAAGCACCAACCACGTGGTCAGCCCTTTGTCATGCAACCGCCGCGCCATCACGGCGAGGGATGCCGGAAACAGCCCCAGCAGGAAGACCACTGGCGGCCAAAGCACATCATCGCCGGATTCCACCGAGAGAATGGTGTAGATGGCGGTGACAATCAGGCCCCCGTAGAAGATCACGAAAAACCACCAGAACTCCGCCCGCGCTGCGCGCCCGCGCCACTGAAAGCTTTTTGAAAGGCAGGAGCGGAGGGCTGCGACCGGTCCCATCAGCTTTTCCTAAGTTGGATTTTTTTCTCAGTACCGCTCAGAATTCGACGAATATTGCCCGCATGGCGCATCCAGATCAGCGCGCCCAGCAACGCCGCCAGCATCACGTAACTTGGCAGGCCCATGAAGTGCAGCCAAAGTGGCATCAGCGCCGCTGCGGCTAATGCGGCGAGCGACGAAATCCGGAAAGCCAGCGCGAAGGCCAGCCATGTCAGGCAAGCCGCCAGCCCCGCGAAGAACGACAGCGCCAGCAGGGTGCCAAGGTATGTCGCGACGCCCTTGCCGCCGTTGAAATTCAGCCAGACGGGGAAGATGTGGCCGATGAAGGCGGCCAGCCCTGCCAGCTGCGCGGCATCCTCACCGATGAAGAACCGTGCCAGCAAAACCGCGATGCCGCCCTTGCCCGCGTCCAGCAACAACGTCGCCAAAGCGGCGCTTTTGGAGCCGGTGCGCAGCACGTTTGTGGCCCCGATATTGCCCGATCCGATCTGGCGCAGGTCGCCGAGGCCCATGGCCTTGGCAATGACCAACCCGAAGGGGATGGAGCCGAGCAGGTAGGACGCGACGGCGACGAAAACCAGAAGGTAGGGGGCGGTAACGATCTCAGGCACGGGCATACACCTCCGTGCCACCAACGAAGGTGCGCAGCACGCGGCCTTGCATCCGTTGCCCGTCAAACGGGGTGTTCTTGGATTTGGACCGGAGCGTTTCGCGATCCATCACGAACGGTGCATCAGGGTCGAACAGCACCAGATCGGCGGGCGCACCGACGCTTAGGCGACCCCCTTCCAAACCTAGCCGCTTGGCGGGGTTCAGAGACAGCGCGCGCCACAGAGTCGGCAGGTCTATCGCACCGACATGCAACAGACGCATTGCTGCGGGCAGTAGGGTTTCCAAGGCAACTGCGCCTGACGCGGCTTCCTCGTAAGGCAGGCGTTTGCTTTCCTCGTCCTGCGGCGTGTGCATTGAGCAGATAATATCGATCAGGCCGGACGCCACGGCCTCCACCATCGCCACGCGGTCATCTTCGGACCGTAGCGGCGGCTTGACCTTGAAGAAGGTACGGTAGTCGCCGACGTCCAGATCGTTCAGCGTCAGGTGATGGATCGACACGCCAGCGGTTACGTCCAGACCGGCCGCCTTGGCGCGTTCCAGAACCGGCAGGGCCACGGCCGTGGATATCTGGTCGGCGTGGTAGCGCACGCCGGTCATCTCGACCAAGGCTAAGTCCCGCTCCAGCCCCATCCGTTCCGCCATGGGGGAAACGGCGGGTAGCGCGCGTAGCGAGGCGAACTTGCCCGACGTCACGGCGCTGCCTTTCGACAATCCCGGGTCTTGCGGGTGGCCCATGACCAGCGCGCCAAGGCCGCGGGCATAGGTCATCGCGCGGCTGAGAACTTTGTTGTCGGTGACCACGTTGTCGCCATCGGAAAACGCCACCGCGCCTGCGTCCATCAGGAAACCCATCTCGACCATCTCGCGGCCTGCGCGGTCTTTGGTCAGCGACGCCATCGGCGCGATGCGGACGGGGGCCATCTCCGCGCCGCGACGTTTGGTGAATTCCAGCGTTTCGGGGGTGTCGACCGTGGGAATGGTGTCGGGGCGGGTGACCATGGTGGTGACCCCACCTGCTGCTGCCGCCAGCCCTGCCGTGCGGAAGCTTTCTTTATGCCGCTCGCCGGGTTCGCAAACCTTCACGCCGATATCCACGATGCCGGGGGCAAGGCACTTGCCGCCGCAGTCCACACGGTTCCCCGCGGGGAACCTTTTGTCATTCAGATCAACATCTTGCGTTAATATTTCGTTTATCCGCCCGTCCTTGACGAGCAAAGCGCCAAGAGTCAGCGTTCCGGCCTCGGGGTCGATCAGTCGCGCGTTGGTTAAAAGCAGGTCAGCCATCAAAGCCCCGTGTAATAAAAGTACATGATTGCGGCGGCCGAAACCATCGCCGCCATCGCGATCACCGCCAGTCGCGCCCCAAATCCACGCCCTTGCTTCGCATCGGCCGCGGGGCCCTCGAGCACACCTTTGGCGGCGTCGCTGTCCAGCGGGGTAAACTTCGGCGCGGGGGCGCGGCCTTCGGTGAAGGTGGCGACCAGCTTGGCGTTTTCAGTTAGCTTCAACAGCACAGGTTTTTTCTCAAACGCGGCGCTGCGGATCAGCATCAACGCGGATGTGGTATGTGGAATTTTCGACATGTTGACGGCTTCCGGAGCGATGTCATAGCCCTCGACCAGCAGGCGTCTCAATTCATCCTCGGAAAGCTCACCTGCATTTAGGCTCTGCATTTCTTGTGGGTCCAGACGTGTGCCCCCCAAGGCGCGCTCCAAGTTTTCGCTGTCACCCTTCAACGAATAGGGGAGCGCCACGTCGTCGGTGATTTGGAATACGCGTAGCAAACCGGTTTCGTGTTTCGATATCTCGAGTGGATTGTCCATTGGTCAGCCCCCCAGCCAAATCATAAGACCCGTGAACGCAAAGATGCCGAGCAGGGCATACATGGCCACCTTGCCAGAGGTGCGCGGGTCTTTGGGTTCGTTCACACCATCACCCCTTGCTCTTGCGCGGCCTCGCGCCGCGTTCGCACGAGCAGCTCCATGGCGGCCATGCGGACGGCGACGCCCATTTCGACCTGCTCTTGGATTACGCTTCGGTTGATGTCGTCGGCCAGCACGCCGTCAATCTCTACGCCGCGGTTCATCGGGCCGGGATGCATAATGATGGCGTCGGATTTGGCGTAGGACAGCTTTTCCGGGTCCAGCCCGTAGCGGTGGTAATACTCGCGCTCGGACGGGATGAAGCCGCCATCCATGCGCTCCTTCTGGAGGCGCAGCATCATCACCACTTCCACGTCTTTGAGGCCCTTGCGCATGTCCTCGAACACTTCGACGCCGAACTCCTCCATGCCTGATGGCATCAGGGTTGGCGGGCCGATCAGGCGGACGCGGTTTTCCATTTTGCCCAGCAGCAGGATGTTGGAGCGCGCGACGCGGCTATGGGCGATATCACCGCAAATGGCGATAGACAGGCGGTGCAGGCGCCCCTTGGCGCGGCGGATGGTCAGGGCGTCCAGCAAGGCCTGCGTGGGATGTTCGTGCCGCCCGTCGCCCGCGTTCAGCACGGCGCAGTTGACCTTCTGGGCCAGCAAATCCACCGCACCCGAATGCGGGTGGCGCACGACCAAAAGGTCGGGGTGCATGGCGTTCAGCGTCAGGGCGGTGTCGATCAGGGTTTCGCCCTTCTTCACCGAAGACGCCTGCATCGCCATGTTCATCACATCGGCGCCTAGGCGCTTGCCTGCGATTTCGAACGACGCCTGCGTGCGGGTGGAGTTCTCGAAGAACATGTTGATCTGGGTCAGGCCCGCCAGCGTGTCGGAATGTTTCACGTCGCGGCGGTTCAGGTCGACATATTGGTCGGCCAGATCAAGCAGGGTGGTGATTTCATCGGGGGCAAGATGTTCAATCCCTAGCAGATGCTTCGCGCGGAATGTCATGGAGGCCCTCTCGTGATTTTATCGGGTTATAAGGGGGAGCGTTCAGTCGGGCAAGGCCGCCCTGCGACGGTTATGCCATTGTGGGGCCAGTGCGGCCAGACTAGGTTTACCCCCATGGAATCGGGACTGGACTTTCATACGGCCAAAGCGCTGTTGGACTGGCATGTGGACCTTGGCGCTGACGAGGCGATCGGGGACGTGCCGATCAACCGCTATGAGGTGCCCAAAGAAGCCCCGAAAGCCGCCAAGCCCGAACCTGCCGCCGCCGCGCCTGTTGTGACGCAGCAAGGCCCCGACGCTGTGGGCATCGCCCGCCAGCTGGCTCAAGGCGCGCAAGATCTGGAAGGGTTGAAGGCGGCAATGGCGTCCTTTCCGCATTGCGACCTGAAAAACGGCGCCCGCAATCTGGTGTTCAGCGATGGGATTGTCGGTGCGCGGGTTATGGTGATCGGCGAGGCCCCCGGTCGCGAAGAGGATCAGCAAGCCAAGCCGTTTGTCGGGCCTGCCGGTCAGCTGCTGGACGCGATGTTTGCTGCCATTGATCATGGTCGCGACCATGCCGAGAACCCGATTTATATCACCAACGTCCTGCCGTGGCGCCCGCCCCAAAATCGCGACCCGAAGCCCGACGAGGTGGCGATGATGCTGCCGTTTCTGGAGCGTCACATCGCGCTCGCCGATCCGGATTTTCTGGTGTTGATGGGCAACCATTCCTGTCAGGCGCTTTTGGGCCGCAAAGGGATCACTAAAATGCGCGGCCAGTGGGACGAGGTGTTTGGCAAACCGGCGCTGCCAATGCTTCACCCCGCATATTTGCTGCGGATGCCCCATGCCAAACGCGAGACATGGGCGGATTTGTTAAGTTTAAAGGACAGGCTGCGCGGCTGAAGATCTGTGCCGTGCTTCGAAAGGAGCCCCTATGAGCCGCATTGACGAAAGCAAGGACTTTGTGCCGGTCCGGATTGCAGTGATGACCGTGTCGGATACGCGCACGCCCGACGACGACAAATCCGGCTCGACGCTGGTGGACCGGTTGGAAGCCGCGGGCCACAAGCTGGCGGACCGCATGATCTTGCGCGATGAGCGGGCCGAGATTGCCGCACAGCTTCGCACGTGGTGTGCGCACCCTGAAATTGACGTGATCCTGACGACGGGCGGCACGGGGCTGACGGGCCGTGATGTCACCGTTGAGGCGCATCGCGATGTGTATGAGAAAGAGATCGAGGCTTTTGGAACCGTGTTCACCATCGTCTCGATGAATAAGATCGGGACATCCGCCGTTCAAAGCCGAGCCACAGGCGGAGTCTCGAACGGGACATACCTGTTTGCGCTGCCGGGCAGTCCCGGCGCTTGCAAGGATGCGTGGGATGAGATTCTGTCGCTACAACTGGATTATCGTCACCGTCCTTGCAACTTTGTGGAGATTTTTCCGCGATTGGACGAGCACAAGCGACGGAAATGACGGAACGACACGTTTAAGTCAGTGGAGTTGGACGTGCGCATGTTTGCGCTCTACATGTTATAAGTGATTTTTCGGAGCCCGATCGCCCATGCGCTTTTTCCGCCGTAGCCTTGTCGGCTTGTTTCTGATGGCCCTGACAGTGGGCCTGCTCGCTGTGGGCGGCAACACGATCTATAGCTCCTTGCAGGAGCGTTGGGCGCGGGAAGGTGTGACGCGACCGGCCCGCGAACGGGTATTCTCGGTCAATGTCGTCGCACTTGAGCCTGCAACCGTTACCCCCGTACTGACCAGTTTTGGCGAAGTGCGGTCCCGCCGCACGCTGGATTTAAGGGCACCGGTCGGTGGTACTGTGGTTGAACTGTCACCGGATTTCCAAGAAGGGGGCACCGTACGCAAGGGACAGCTTCTGGCGCGTATTGATCCTGCGGATGCCCAGACAGCCGTAGATGTGTCCCGCACCGATTTGGTCGAAGCCGAGGCTGACCTGCGCGAAGCACGCAACGCTTTGGCGCTGGCACAGGACGATTTGGCGGCTGCGCAAGAACAACTGGCCTTGCGCGCGCGCGCGCTTCAACGCCAGCGCGACCTGAAAACGCGCGGTGTCGGTACTGAAGCGACCGTCGAGACGGCGGAACTTGCGGAAGCCAGCGCCAAGCAATCGGTCCTGTCGCGCCGGCAAGCCATCCAACAGGCCGAAGCGCGGGTAAGCCAGACGCAAACCCTGATCGAGCGACGCCGCATCAACCTGACGAATGCGGAGCGTCTGTTGGCAGACACCGAAGTGTTCGCAGCCTTTGACGGGCGGCTGTCCGGCGTGACTGCTACCGAAGGCGGGCTTGTCGCCAATAACGAGCAACTGGCGGAACTGATTGATCCTGACGATCTGGAAGTGTCTTTCCGTGTGTCCACCGCGCAATATGCACGGCTTTTGGATAGTGAAGGAAAGCTTACTGTCGCGCCCGTTACCGTCACGCTGGATGTGCTTGGCACTGACCTGAGCTTTCAGGGCCGTATGACCCGCGAAAGCGCCGCTGTCAGTGAAGGCACCACGGGACGGCTTCTGTTTGCGGAACTGACTGACACAGGCGGGCTGCGCCCCGGCGACTTTGTGACGGTCGCGATTGAGGAGCCCGCGTTGGAACGCGTGGCGGTTGTGCCGTCTGCTGCCGTCGATGCGGCTGGCACAGTGCTGGTCTTGGGCGACGAAGACCGGCTGGAGAACGCAGAGGTCACCGTTCTGCGGCGGCAGGGTGATGATGTGTTAGTGCGCGCGCGCGGCCTTCAGGGTCGTGAGATTGTCGCCGAACGCTCGCAACTGTTGGGGGCCGGCATCAAGGTTAAACCGCTGCGCGGTGATCGCGCGGCTCCCGAGGAGCCGGAAATGGTCGAATTGGACCAAGATCGCCGCGCTAAGCTGATTGCATTTGTCGAGGCGAATACCCGCATTCCCGACGAGGTTAAAACCCGCATGTTGGTTCGACTGGCCGAACCGCAGGTGCCTGCTGACATGATCGAGCGGCTTGAAAGCCGGATGGGAAGCTAGGCCATGAGGGATGTCATCGCATCCAAAACCGGTGGTGTGCTTTCGTATTTTACGCGCCACCGCACTGCCGCGAACCTATTGCTGGTGATGATGATCGCGATTGGCGCTGCCGCCGTACCGCGCATGAACACGCAGTTTTTTCCTGATGTTGTAATTGATAACGTCTCGGTCAGCGTTCAGTGGGACGGGGCCGGCGCGGACGATGTCGATGGGGCGATTGTCCAGCTGCTTGAACCTGCGTTGTTGTCGGTTGAGGGGGTGGAAAGCTCCAGCTCCCAATCGCGCGAAGGCAGCGCCAATATCAGCCTTGAGTTCGAGCCTGACTGGGACATGTCGCGTGCCGCGGATGACGTGCAAGTGGCTGTCGACAGCGTATCGAACCTGCCTGACGACGCCGAAGAGCCGAATGTGCGACGGGGGGCGTGGCGTGACAGGGTGACGGATGTCGTCATTACCGGCCCTGTCTCCGTCGACCAGTTGGGGCGGTTTGCCGACGAATTTGTAACGCGACTGTTTGCGGCTGGTGTGACGCGGGCCACTATTCGGGGCGTGGCTGCTCCCGAAACGATTGTCGAGGTGTCCTCGCTGTCGCTGATCCGCAACGACGTCACGATGGCCGAAATTGCCGAAGCCATTCGCGGCGAAGCCTCTGCCGATCCGGCGGGCGACGTGGACGGGGCGAATGCCCGTGTGCGCACGGGGGTGGCCAAACGCAGCGCAGACCAGATTTCAGGGATTGTTCTGCGGTCCAATGCTGACGGCTCCAAGCTGACAATTGGCGATGTGGCGAGCATTTTTGTTGAAGGAACCGACCGCGAGCGGGCCTATTTTGTGGGCGAGAATCCTGCGGTCTCTGTGCGGGTCGACCGTAGCAACCGCGGTGACGCCATTGCCATTCAGGAGACGGTTCAGAAGGTTGCGGAAGATCTGGAGCTGACGCTGCCCGAAGGCACCAAAGTCGACCTGATCCGCACCCGCTCAGAGGCTATCACCGGACGCTTGAACATCCTGCTTGATAACGGGCTTGTCGGGCTTGGGCTGGTGGTCTTGCTGCTGTTCCTGTTTCTCAATGCCCGCACCGCGTTCTGGGTGGCTGCGGGGGTTCCCGTTGCGATGCTCGGGGCCATTGCGCTGATGTATGCGGCGGGAATTACCATCAACATGATTTCGCTTTTTGCGTTGATTATCACGCTCGGGATCGTGGTCGATGATGCCATCGTGGTGGGCGAACACGCCGATTTTCGGGCCTCAAGGCTGGGCGAAGATCCGGCCACCGCCTCTGAAAACGCGGCGCGGCGCATGGCACAGCCGGTGTTTGCGGCGACAATCACCACGGTGATCGCGTTCTTCGGCTTGGTCGCTGTTGGCGGGCGTTTCGGCGATCTGATCGCAGACATTCCGTTTACAGTGATCGTGGTGTTGCTGGCGTCGCTGGTGGAGTGCTTCCTGATATTGCCGAACCACATGTCGCACGCCTTGGCCGCGCAAGCGAAGGAACGCTGGTATGACTGGCCGTCGCGCACGGTGACGCGCGGGTTTGACTGGGTGCGGGAAAATGTCTTTCGTCCCTTCATCGCGGGTGTGATCTGGGCGCGCTATCCGGTGATGGCAGGTGCGTTGCTTTTGTTGATGTCGCAGGCCGCGTTGTTCATCAAAGGCGACGTGACATGGCGGTTCTTCAACGCGCCTGAACAAGGCTCCATTTCTGGTAACTTCGCCATGCTACCCGGGGCAACCCGCGACGACACGATCGAGATGATGCGCGAGATGCAGCGCGCCACGGACGAGCTGGCTGCAAAATACGAGGCCGAGCACGGGCGCAATCCCATCGACTATGTGCTGGCCGAGGTTGGCGGCACCACAGGGCGCGGCTTGGCCGGACAGGAAACCAAGGACAGCGACCAGCTTGGCTCGATTGCGATCGAGTTGATCGACGCCGACCTGCGGTCCTATTCCAGCTTCCAGTTCGTGGGCGAGTTGCAGGATGCTGTGCGCCGCCATCCGATGCTGGAGACGGTCAGCTTCCGTGGATGGCGCTCCGGTCCGGGCGGTGATGCGCTGGACGTGCAGATTTATGGCGCCGATGCGGAAACCTTGAAACAAGCGGCTGAGAGGTTGAAAACCGCGCTCGCTAAATTCTCGGAGGTCTCGGCGCTTGAGGACAATCTTGCCTATGACAAGGAAGAATTGATCCTTGATTTGACCGCACAAGGCCAAGCGTTGGGCTTCACCATCGACGACTTGGGGCGCGTGTTGCGCAACCGGCTAAATGGCATTGAGGCCGCGACCTATCCCGACGGCCCGCGATCTGCCGCGATCCGCGTTGAGTTGCCAAGGGGAGAGCTGACAGCCGACTTCCTAGAGCGGACATTCCTGCGCGCGCAGTCCGGCGAGTATGTCCCGCTGAGCGACATCGTGGCCGTTGTCCGGCAATCGGGGTTCTCCACTGTGCGGCGGGAGAACGGCATACGTCTGGTGACGGTGACGGGCGACATTTCCGAGGACGATCCCGTGCGTGCCGAGGAGATCATGGCAAGCCTCGAGGACACCATTTTGCCGATGATCGAGCAGGATTTTGGCGTGGCCACCAACATGTCCGGCTTGGCCGAACAAGAAGCGGAGTTTCTGACGGATGCCGGCCTTGGCTTCCTGTTTTGCCTGATCGGCATATACCTGACACTGGCGTGGGTATTCTCCAGCTGGACGCGGCCCATCGTCATTATGCTGATTATCCCATTCGGGCTCGTCGGGACGATTTACGGCCACAACGCTTGGGATATTCCGTTGTCGATGTTCACCGTGGTCGGGCTGATCGGCATGACAGGCATCATCATCAACGACTCGATTGTTCTGGTCTCGACGGTGGATGAATACGCTCAGGAACGGGGCCTGATTCCCGCGATCATTGACGGGGCAGCGGACCGGTTGCGGCCTGTTCTTCTGACGACCTTGACGACGGTTCTGGGTCTTGCGCCGCTCTTGTTTGAAACATCGTCACAGGCGCAATTTCTGAAGCCGACTGTGGTCACGTTGTGCTACGGGCTTGGCTTCGGGCTGGTGCTGGTGCTGTTGGTTGTTCCGTCCTTGATGGCCATGCAGGCGGATGTGTCGAGGCAGGTGAAGGCGCTGCGCCGCGCGGTTCAATCCGCGGGTGGCCTTCGTTGGGTGACTTTCGGGCTGGTCGCTGCTGTCGTCGGGCTTTTTGCCGCGACATTGGGCAGCGCAATTTTCAGCGGTTCTCTTCCGGGCCCGCTTGCCAGTGTCGCGGGGGAAGGCTCTCAAGTGTCCTCGGCGCTTTTGCTGTTTTTGGCGGGGACCGGCGTATTGCTGGCAATCAGCTGGCTGGTTGCTGCGGTGGCGCATGGCGCTCTGCGTCGAAAACAGACCTAGGAGCAGCCGTGGATGTCGACCGCGCGTTGGGTCGTCAGAACGGTTAGTCGCAGGCGTTCCAAATTCAGGCGAAACGGCTTGCCGTTGCGGGTGATCACCTCGGCTGTTGCGCTTAGGGTGTCGCCAACCCGTGTGATGAACGGCTCGCTGATCCAAAGGCTTGGGTCTGACGCTTCGATCACCATCGCTTCGCCCTTACCCCCGAGCGGCGGCATGAGCAGTTCTACGTCAATCCACGCGCGGCCGTCACGGACGGAGGCCCGGCACCTGACCTGCCGCACCATGGCCTGCGCTGCGCTGATCGGCTGCTTGCCTAGGGCTGCCGCGATTTCCTCAACGGGAGTTGTTTGCTCGGGCGGCAACATCAGGTGCAGGTCGAGCGTCACCGGAAGGCAGAATTCGTCGCAAACACCGAAATTCAGTTGGCCGTCGACGAAGATGGGACCATCAGAGGTTGCCTGAAAAGACAGCGGCAGAACGAATTCAGTGTGATACCCGATGGAGCGCAAACCGTTCTGGCGAAACACCTGCGGCTTTGGCCAAAGGATCGTCACGTCCTTAAGGTTTTGCGATGATGACCAGTTCAACCGCGTGGGGAAGCCGCCATCCCCTGGTGCGCGCCAAAAGGTCTTCCAGCCGGGGGCCAAATCGAATTTGAGCGCGGCGAAATGGCGCCCGCCATCTGCGCGCCACCCGTTCAGCATCGTCACCTTCACCACATCGGAAGCATCATATTGCACCACCTGCGCTGTCGCGGGGGTAATCAACGCGAGGCTGGTGGCGCAAGTGGCTAGGAACTGGGTGATGCGGTTGAGTGTCATTGCAACGTCGATAGCCGTTCCGAATATGACAATAAACTCACGTTTAGGCGATGCGCTGACACAAGTTGCGACCTGCGCTCTTAAGGTCGCTTGAATGAGCCGTCGCTTGCCGCCACCTTGAGGGCATGAGTTTTGATTCGACCAAGCTGGCAGGCAAGCTGCTGATCGCGATGCCGGATATGGGCGACCCGCGCTTCGAGCGGTCCGTGATCTTCATGTGTTCCCACTCCGAGGAGCGGGCGATGGGGCTTATCGTCAACAAGCCAGCTCGGGATTTGAAGTTTAACGACCTGCTGAAGCAGTTGGACATCCCCGAAGCGCCGCGGTCCCGCGAGATCAGGGTACATGTTGGTGGGCCGGTGGATTATGGGCGCGGGTTCGTGCTGCATTCGCCGGATTATCACAGCGACGATAGCACTTTGACGATCGAAGGCGGCTACGGGCTGACAGCGACGCTTGATATTCTAGAAGACATCTCGCTTGGCGAGGGGCCGGAGCGGTGCCTGCTGACCATGGGCTATGCTGGCTGGGGGCCGGGGCAGCTGGAAGACGAAATTCAGCGCAATGGCTGGCTGATTTGTGATGCAGACAGCGATTTGGTGTTCAAGGGCGCTAACGAGGCCAAATGGGAGGGTGCGCTTGACCTGTTGGGGATCAACCCGTTGCTCTTGTCACCGGGCGGCGGGTCAGCCTAATCTTGGTGCTGCGGCACGCGTCAAGCGGTCATTGATCGCGAGGCCAAGCCCCGTCATCGGGATCGGGGCGACGCGGATTGTGTCAGTGTCGGAGGCCAACTCGTCCATCTGTCGCAACATCGCAAACAGATTGGCGGCCGCCTCATGCAGATCACCAGAGGGCGAGAGGTTGAGCTGCCCGTTGACTGCCCCGAACCCCAGCATGAAAGCACCGTCGGTTTGATTGAGCGCCACGCGGGCATTCGGGGCGTAATGCGAGACCAGCTGACCGGGCGCGCTGGGCGTGTCGGGGTTGGTGTCTTCGGCGAGAGGGCTGCCCAAAGCGGCGTTCAACGCTTCCACGGGCAAGCCGCCGGGGCGCAGCAGGCGAAGGGGGGAGGTCGCGACGATGGTGCTTTCCACGCCAACCTTGCATGGGCCGCCATCCAACACAGCGTCGATCCGGCCTGACAGGCCCGCCAACACATGCGCTGCGGTTGTAGGGCTGATCTGTCCGGACGGGTTGGCCGAAGGGGCGGCGACGGGGCAGTCGGCCAGTGCAAGCAAGTCCCGAGCCAAGAGCTGCGCGGGCATCCGGATGGCGACGGTATCAAGACCTGCGGTAACCAGTGACGACAGCCCGTGCCCGTCCTTCAGGGGAAGGACCAATGACAACGGGCCGGGCCAGAACGCTTGTGCCAAAGCGCGGGCGTCATGGTCGAAATGGGCCAGCGCTTCGGCTTGTTCCATGCTGGCAACATGGACGATCAGCGGGTTGAAACTGGGCCGCCCTTTGGCGGCGTAAATGGCGGCGACGGCGGAGCCATTTCGCGCATCAGCGCCCAAACCGTAGACCGTTTCTGTGGGGAAAGCGACAAGCTGTCCCGACTGCAACATCTTGGCGACCTTGGCCAAATCGGCGGGGCCAAGTAAAAGCGTGTCGAGGTCGGTCATAAGGGATGGCCCAATTTTGACGTTGCGTTTCGCTTGATGCCTTGGCGTCGGAGCGGCACAGTGAACGGTATTGATGATGGACCCCTTATCTGATCCGACGGCCCGTTGCAAAGCCGTGTGACACCTATTCGAGGACTGAATATGCCTTATCGTGCCCCCGCCGCTGACTACCAATTCCTGCTCGACCATGTCGTCGGGTTCGACAAAGTCGCTGCAACCGAACGCTTTGCGGAGGCGACACCGGACATGGTTTCGGCAATTCTTGATGAAGCAGCCAAAATGTCGAACGAGGTCCTTGCGCCGTTGAACCGCAATGGCGACTTGCACCCCGCAAAGCTGGAAAACGGTGTCGTGCGTACATCGCCGGGCTTTGCGGACGGCTACAAAGCCATCGCGGAAGGGGGCTGGATCGGCATGGCCGCCAGCCCCGAATACGGCGGCATGGGGCTGCCGTTTTCCATTCAGAATGCGGTAAACGAAATGATGGGAGGCAGCTGCCTTGCGTTGCAGCTGAACCCGCTGATGAGCCAAGGCCAGATCGAGGCGCTCGAGCATCATGCGTCCGACGCGATCAAGGACCTTTACCTGCCCAAGCTGATCTCGGGCGAGTGGTGCGGCACGATGAACCTGACGGAGCCGCAGGCGGGCTCTGACGTGGGGGCGTTGAAGTCGAAGGCCGAGGACAATGGCGACGGCACTTACGCGATCTCCGGTCAGAAAATCTACATCAGCTGGGCAGATAACGACTTCAGCGAAAACGTGTGCCACTTGGTGCTGGCCCGTTTGCCAGACGGTGTACCCGGCACGAAGGGCATTTCGCTGTTCATGGTGCCCAAACTGATCCCTGACGAGAACGGCAAGCCTGGCGTGGCGAACTCGCTGAAAGTGGTATCGCTGGAACATAAAATGGGCCTGCACGGCTCGCCCACTGCCGTGATGCAATATGACGGCGCGACGGGCTGGCTGGTGGGCAAGCCTCATGGCGGCATGGCCGCGATGTTCACCATGATGAACAACGCACGCGTGGGCGTTGGCGGTCAGGGCGTTGCGGTGGCGGAAGCCGCCTATCAACATGCGCTGACCTACGCGCAGGAGCGCAAGCAGGGCAAAGCGGCCGAGGGCGAGACGATCTTGGGCCATGCCGACGTGCGCCGGATGCTGGCGCAGATGAAGGCGGATGTCTTCGTGGCCCGCGCGATCGCAGCGGCCTGTGCGGCGGCGATTGATATGCAAACGGCCACAGGCGCCCCTGAATGGACTGCCCGCGCCGCCTTGCTGACACCAATTGCCAAGGCGTTTGGCACGGACACCGGTATCGAGGTCGCGCAACAAGGCATTCAAGTCCATGGCGGCATGGGATTCATCGAGGAAACCGGCGCGGCTCAATACCTGCGCGACGTGCGGGTGACGGCGATTTACGAGGGCACTAACGGCATTCAGGCGATGGACCTTGTGGCCCGCAAGATGATGGATGGCGGTGAGGCGGCTTATGCTTTGATCGACGAGATCGAGGCATATGCGGAAAGCTGCAAAGCGACAATGCCAGAGCTGGCAGGCCCTGTCTTCACCGCAGCTGAAACCTTGCGCGAAACCACGGAATGGTTGGTTGAGCAGGAGATGAATGACCGGTTTGCAGGCGCTGTTTCCTATCTGCGGATGTTCGCGCGTGTTCTGGGGGGCTACTACCACCTCTGTGCCGCGAACGCTGCGGGCTTGGACAGCGCGCGCGGGCGTTTGGCGACGATCTTCATTCAGCGTCTTCTGCCAGAGCATGGAAGTCTGGCTGATCAAGCGCGCCAAGGGGCAGATGACTTATACGCCTTGAGCGAAGAGGATTTGGTGGCTTGAGCGGAACGCTCCGCTACCCGTTCCCCGATATCCCCGCAGAGGGCGAAGCCATAGAGGTCGCGGAAGGCATCCTTTGGATGCGCCTGCCGCTGCCGATGAAGCTGGACCACGTCAATATCTATGCGCTGGATGACGGGGATGCGTGGACGATTGTTGATACGGGTTTCCATTCCAAACGCGGCGTCGCGATCTGGGAAAAGCTGCTTGCCGGGCCTCTGGCGGGCAAGCCGGTTCGCCGCGTGATCGTGACCCATCATCACCCCGACCACATTGGCATGGCGGGTTGGTTCCAGTCCGAACATGGTGCGGAACTGGTGACAACGCGCACCGCGTGGCTCATGGCACGGATGCTGGTGCTGGACGAGCAGGATCGCCCCACGGCGGAATCTCTACAGTTCTGGAAACGCGCCGGTATGGAGCCTGCGATTTTTGCGCAACGGGCAGCTGAGCGACCATTCAATTTTGCCGATTGCGTTGCGCCAATGCCGCTTGGGTATCGTCGTGTCCGTGAAGGTGACACGCTGAGTGCAGGCGGTCGGGGCTGGACAGTGCGTATGGGCAATGGCCACGCACCGGAACACGCGACCTTGTGGGCGGATGGTGTCGTATTGGGCGGCGACCAGCTGCTGCCTTCAATCAGCCCGAACCTCGGTGTGTATCCGACCGAGCCGGAGGCCGACCCCGTTTCAGACTGGCTGGAGGCCTGCGAGCGGCTTGGGGCCTATGCGACGCCGGACCAGCTGGTTTTGCCCGGCCACAAACTGCCGTTTACTGGCCTGCCACTGCGGATGCGACAATTGATCGACAATCATCACGGCGCGTTGGAGCGGCTATTGCAGCACCTCGACACCCCCAAAACCGCTCATGAGTGTTTCCTGCCGCTGTTCAAGCGTGAAATCCGTGGCGGTGAGTACGGGTTGGCCTTGGTCGAAAGCGTGGCGCATTGTGCTCACCTATATTTGGCTGGACAAGCGACCCGGTCTTTGCGCGAAGATGGGGCATATGTTTACCAGCGCAAAGGGGCTTGAGGCATGGATGACAAAATCGAGACCACTGCCGAGGCAGTTGAAGCCTATGCATTGCGCCGTGCGGGTGTCGTTCACGTAAATGAATGTAGCCCGACGCCCGAAGAAGAGCCGCTCCCCGAGTCGATGTGCAAAACGCCGATAGAGCAGAAATCACCGGCGGAATGGGCATACGAGCGGATAATCCTCTACATCAAGAACTTCGAAGAAAAGCTCGATAACGACCATGAGATCGCGATGGGTTTCGTGGGTGGCGATACAGGCGTCATGCGCATCGAGGGAATCGGATTTTACGCACCTGATGTCATTACTTTTTATGGCGCTGATTTGGGCGGCGCGCGGACGCAACAAATCCAGCATGTCAGCCAGTTGAATGTGCAATTGAGGGCGCTGCCCAAGCATGTGGATCAGCCTGAACCCAACCGCATCGGGTTCAGGCTGGCGGAAGTTCTGGAAAAAGCATGATCTTGCTGCGCCCGCGTCTCCCTGACGCGTGACAGCGGTGAGAGAATCCGCTACTTCACCCAAAACGCCAACAACGGAGAAGACCAATGGCTGAGCACAAACATGGCTCCATGGATACCAGCGACCACGAGAAGACCTTCGCAGGTTTCGTAAAATTCACCACATACGCGGTCATCGGCATCCTGATTTTTCTGGTTCTGCTGGCGATGGTGAACGGGTAATCCGGTCACAAATGAAACGATTGTTTTTATCAATTTGGCTGGTTGCTTTTGTAGCAGCTTGCGGGGCCGAACCTGTTTGGGCGCCGGAAGAAGAAGTCCGTGCCAAGGCTTACCGGCATAGCGGCCCAGCTTCGATTACTTTGATCACGGTGATAAACAACCGGTCGGGTGCGGGTGGCCATACTGGCTTGTTGATCAACGGGTCTCAACGGGTCGTTTGGGACCCCGCAGGAACATGGTGGAGCCCCAACGCGCCGGAACGCAATGACCTGCATTACGGGATGACCGACCGCATGGTCGACGTCTACGTGGATTACCACACCCGCGAGACCTATCACACGGTGCTGCAAGAGCTGCAGGTTTCGCCAGAAGTCGCAGAGCAGGCGATCAAAGAAGCGGCGGCCTACGGCGCGGTGCCAAAGGCATCCTGTTCGCAATCAACCAGCGCCATTCTTGGCCGTTTGCCCGGTTTCGAGAGCATCAAATCCACGTTTTTCCCTGTGAAGACGATGGAAGCCTTCGCCAAGTTTCAGGGTGTAAAAACCCGCAAGGTGTTTGACGACGATCCGGACGACAATTCTGCCAAACTTCCGGACGGCGCTTAAGCGCGCAGACGAAACTCACAGTTTTTGCACACCTCGGATCGCTAAATTGCTGTCATAGAGGGGCATTGGTAGAGTTGTGAGTATCTGAGTTGTTTCACTTTTTGCATGGTCTCATCGGGAGTCCGCTTCATTTCCAGCAGGTGATGCGACAGCTTCGGCCGTCCGGTGTTGCCCTATGTGCACCCACGCTGGATTACCTTTCCCATGATTTGCTCAGCTTAGCCCGGAAGGTTGCAGGCGACGCGAACAGCTCCTCGGCGGTTATTGTCGGGAATTCAATCGGATGCCAGCTGGCGCTGCAGTTGCCGACAAAAGCCCGCGCCTACGTCCTGACCGCGCCGCCATTCGACTATTCCAGAGGCTCAGTACCGCTGAGACGCGCACAGATCGAGCCTTGGGTGGACGATTTGTATCAGGGTAAAGGACATATTACCGACGAAGCCGAAATTCGTGCCGAAGCCTGCACGCAGTTGGCGCAGCTTCTTGCCAACAGGCACAACATCGGCAGGATCCGTTCGCTCAAGGCGCAATCACAGGACTTTCTTTCAAATCCCAAGCTGAAGCAGGCGCAGGCACGCATCCATTTCGTCATTGGCGAGGATGATTACACAACTCCGGTCGATGCGTTCCGGGCGTTCGTTGCGGAAAATGCACCCGGGGCAAGGGTCACTGTAATTCCAAACTGCGGTCACGCGGTGCCAGTGGAGCGTCCCGATGTCGTCGCCAAGATTATACGCGAAGAGGCATGTCTTCACGCCGAGGCGTAGTTGCGCTGTTCCCCAAAAACAAACCCCCGCGGCTTGCGCTGCGGGGGTCGTTATTCTTGTGCTGAAAAGTCGGGGTTTACCCGCCGTTTTCGCGCTGGAGCTTCTTACGAGCCAGCTTGCGGGAACGGCGAATTGCTTCGGCTTTCTCGCGTGCTTTCTTCTCAGACGGCTTTTCGAAATGTTGCTTGAGCTTCATTTCCCGAAAAACGCCTTCGCGCTGAAGTTTCTTCTTCAGAGCGCGGAGAGCCTGATCGACGTTGTTGTCGCGAACGCTTACCTGCATGTGGTGTCACCACCTTCCTAGGTTAGATTTTGCAAGATTGCAGGAAGTGGCGATATAGCAAAGCCGCTCTAACTTGTCTACCAAGGAAGTATGCACCCGAAAGGAGCCCGCTATGGAAGACCTGAAGACCAAAATCCTTGACGCAAGCCTGCCGCACGTCGCTTTTGACGGCTGGTCGAAAGAGACATTCGACGCAGCAATTGAAGACTGTGACATTGATCCGGGGTTGGCGAAGTCAATTTACCCGCGCGGGGCTCTGGATCTGGCAATTGCGTTCCACAAACGGGGCGACGCGCAGATGGTGGCGCGACTGAAATCGGAAAACCTGATGTCGATGCGGTTCCGCGACCGAATCGCGGCTGGTGTGCGCTATCGTTTGGAAGCGGCAGCCGTCGATAAGGAAGCGGTCCGCCGCGGCTCTGCGCTGTTTGCGTTGCCAACGAACGCGGCCGAGGGGGCCAAGCTGATATGGGGCACCGCTGACGCTATTTGGACGGCCTTGGGTGACCAATCCAAGGACCACAACTGGTACACGAAACGCACGATACTCTCGGCGGTGTATGGTGCGACGGTCTTGTTCTGGTTGGGTGACGAAAGCGAAGATAACGCGGCGACTTGGGAGTTTCTTGACCGGCGCATCGACAACGTGATGCAATTCGAGAAGGTCAAAGCACAAGTGAACGCGAACCCTGTGGCCTCCAAGCTGATGGCAGGACCGAACTGGCTGTTGTCGCAACTCAAAGCGCCGGGGTCCGGCTTTGTTTCAGACCTGCCCGGTCACACCAACTCTAAATAAGGACTGCATATGTCGCTTCCAGAAATGATGCGGGTTGTGGAGATCACCAAGCCCGGTGCGCCAGAAGTCCTGCAATCGGCGATGATGCCGCTTCCCAGCCCACGTTATGGCGAGGTGCTGATCAAACTGGCCTATGCAGGCGTAAATCGGCCCGACGCCCTACAGCGCGCTGGCATGTATGATCCGCCGAAAGGGGCCTCGCCCCTTCCCGGACTTGAGGGTGCGGGGATTATCGCAGCGCTTGGGGACGGGGTCACGGGATTGAGTGTCGGGGATGAGGTTTGCGCGTTGCTGCCGGGCGGTGGCTACGCGGAATATGTTCGGACGCCCGCCGCGCATTGCCTGCCGGTTCCGTCTGGGCTGAGCATGGCCCAAGCGGCAGCGCTGCCAGAGACGTTCTTTACGGTCTACTCCAACGTCATCATGCGGGGTGGCCTAAAAGCGGGGGAGCGGTTCCTGGTGCATGGCGGATCGTCCGGCATTGGGACCACGGCTATTCAATTGGCGAACGCCATGGGCGCGCGCGTTTTTACGACCGCCGGATCAGATGAGAAATGCAACGCCTGTTCGAAGCTGGGCGCAGAACAGGCGATGAACTATCGCAACGTCGATTTTGTCGAGGTGTTGAAAGCCGAAGGTGGTGCAAACCTGATCCTTGATATGGTCGGCGGAGACTACCTGCCGCGAAACATTCGCGCGTTGGCGGATGACGGACGATTGGTGCAGATTGCGTTTTTGCAGGGCCCGAAGATCGAACTGAACTTTGCGCAGGTGATGATGCGACGCCTGACCATCACTGGCTCGACCTTGCGCCCGCAAAGCGACCTTGCGAAGGCGCGGATAGCTGAGGAGTTGAAGCACAAGGTTTGGCCGCTGATCGAAGCGGGCCGCATTGCGCCGGTTATGGATAGTGAGTTTGCTTTGGATGACGCAGCAAGGGCGCATGCGCACATGGAAAGCTCTGCGCATATCGGAAAAATCGTGCTGAAGGTTTGAGGAATTAAGCCGGGTCGGGGGCGACCCGGCTTGAACCGCCTAAATCTTTGGTTGCCCAAAGAGCTACAAAACTCGTGACCATCCCTGACAGTAGATGCCAAGTTCCGGATTGAGGTGACGCACTATACTCGAGCGCAAGTTTCAACCAAATCCGATGTTTAAAAAAAAACAATGATTCCTTCCCCCAGGAAGTAACGCACAGGTATGGAATACCATACCTAGAGCAAAATTAATAAGGGGGATTTTAGAAACAGTCCGTTTTTTGCGTCATCCAGTTAAGCGTGAAGCAGTAAATACCATTTACTTTCAACGGATTGGATCGAATAGCGCGTCTTTTATAGAGCAGTCTCCAACTACATCTTCTCCGCAGATTCTAGGTTCCAGATCCTTGTTCAGGCAGAGGCGCACCTCCTGAATGCGGCGATTCTTGCAGGTTATTGTGATCATATCCGGAGACAATCGCGGGTTTGATTCTAGAAATGCTTCCTCAACGACCTTTGCCGGCAATTTGACGGGTTTTTCTAGATTTCGAAACACCGCAGGGCGGGTAAGCGACGCATAGGCGCGGCGCGAAATCTCGAAATACGCGTCAGATGACAACCCAGAGCACCGCCCGTGCTTTTTCCATTGATGCCACGCAAGCCCTCCCGACCCCATGATGTCAGCCATGGCTTTGGTCTGCCCGCGGGAAGGATCACGTTCCACGGTGCGGCAATAGGATGGCCAGCCGCGTTCGTTCTGGGGCCAAAGCCCGTGCAGGGTCCAGCCGAAGTCGTGCCGATCATCGCATTGATCTGCCCCACGTGCGTCGCCTTCCAAGGCGCACCATGTGGGCGACCAGCTGAGCGAAAGGACATAGTAGTCAAACTTACCGGCGCGCTCTTCTTCGGCCCATAGAGGTGCGCCCCAGATCAGCAGACCGAGTAACAAGATGCGCATTTTCTCTTTCCCTACGATCAATCCGCCCCTATATAGCCTCCAAGTTCCCCAACATCACGAACTTGTTCCAAACGGGACAGCCCCTAAGCCGGGTGACGGGGAAGATGTGTCCGCAGATGCGGCAATTAGGAGAAAGCAAAATGGCACTACCCATTATGGCGAAAGCCACCGCCGTCTGGCTCGTGGACAACACCACATTGACCTTCATTCAAATCGCCGAGTTCTGCGGCCTGCACGAGCTGGAAGTTCAAGGCATTGCTGACGGCGATGTGGCGCAAGGTGTGAAGGGTTTTGACCCGATTGCGAACAACCAGCTGACGCAAGAAGAAATCGACAAGGCCGAGGAAGACAAAAAGTACCGCCTCCAGCTGAAATACAACGCTGCTGCCGAGGGCGAAGAAGTCCGCCGCGGCCCGCGCTATACGCCACTGTCAAAGCGTCAGGACCGCCCTGCGTCGATCTTGTGGTTGGTGAAGTTCCACCCCGAATTATCGGACGGTCAAGTGTCCAAACTGGTCGGGACCACCAAGCCAACGATCAACGCGATCCGCGAGCGGACGCACTGGAACATCTCGAACATCCAGCCGATTGATCCGGTCGCCTTGGGCTTGTGCAAACAGTCCGAGCTGGATGCCGCTGTGCAAAAGGCCAACGCCAAGCGCCTGAAAGAGGGCACCGCCCTGTCCGACGAGGAGCGCCGCAAGCTGGTGTCCACCGAGCAATCGTTGGGGCAAGCGCCCGAGCCGGAGCTGCCTACAGCGATTTCGGGTCTTGAGACATTTACCTTGTCTGGCAATGACGATGCGGATGAGGAAGAGGATGACAACCTGTTGGTGGATGCCGACAGCCTGTTCAATCTGCCAGACGCACCAAGCGCGGATGAAGACGACGACTGATCTTCTTCAGCGATGCTGACGATTGCGCCGCTGCCCCATGGGTGGCGGCGTTTTTCGTGGTGGCTTATGTGCCGGTAAACAGGGTGTCGAACTGATCGCGCAGAATGTTCTTTTGCACCTTGCCCATGGTGTTGCGCGGTAAATCCTGCATTACCACCAGCTTGCGGGGGAGTTTAAACTTCGCGAGTGACTGGCTTAAGGCGTCCAGTATTCCGTCCAGATCCGGAGATTGGTCTGCCTGGGGGATGATGACCCCCAACACGGTTTCGCCAAAATCTGGGTGTGGCACTCCGATCACCGCGCTTTCCGCGACACCGGGCTGCTCGTCGAGAACCAGCTCAATTTCCTTCGGGTAGATGTTGTAGCCACCCGAGATTATCAAATCCTTGTTGCGACCGACGATGTGTACATACCCGTCAGGATCAACCTTCCCAAGATCGCCGGTGATGAAGAAGCCATCTTCGCGAAGCTCGGCGGCAGTTTTCTCCGGCATGTGCCAGTAGCCTTTGAACACATTGGCCCCACGCACCTCGATCTGGCCAATCTCGCCTTCTGGAAGCGGTTCACCATTTTCAGGGTTGGTGATTTTCAATTCTACGCCGGGCAGGGGGAAGCCGACCGTGCCCGCGCGCCGATCGCCGTCATAGGGGTTGGACGTATTCATGTTGGTTTCGGTCATGCCATAGCGTTCGAGAATACGGTGACCGGTCCGGTCCTCGAACTGGACATGCGTTTCCGCCAACAAAGGGGCGGAGCCGGACACAGACAGGCGCATATGCTGGGTTAGGTCTCGCGTGAAGCGGGCGTCGGACAGCAGCCGTGTGTAGAAGGTCGGGACGCCCATCAGGGTGGTCGCCTCGGGCAACAGGTCTATCACCTCGTCGGTATCGAACTTCGGTAGGAAGATCATGCTGCCACCTGCGATCAGTGTCACATTGGTGGCCACAAAAAGCCCGTGCGTGTGGAAAATCGGCAAGGCGTGCAGCAAGACGTCGTTGGCGGTGAATCGCCATTCCTCAACCAGAGTTCTGGCATTTGACAACAGGTTGTCCTGCGTCAGCATCGCCCCTTTGGAGCGGCCAGTTGTGCCGGACGTGTAGAGCAGCGCCGCCAGATCATCAGATTTGCGGTCCACCGTTGCAAAATCCTTTGGCATCGAGGCGGCTTTCGCCATCAGGCTACCGGACCCGTCGCCGTTCAGCGTTTCAACCTGCGCGCCCAAGCGTGAAGCCAAGGTGGCTAGCTTCTCATGGTTCGCACCATCACAGACGATTAGCGCCGCGCCGCTGTTCTCGATGAAATAGGTCAACTCATCGACGGTGTAGGCGGTATTCAAAGGCAGGAAGATCAGCCCGGCTTGGACGCAGGCCGCATAAAGGGCAAGCGCCTCTGGGGATTTCTGGACTTGCACGGCGACCCGGTCACCCGCTTTCAAGCCGATCAGCGCGGTGAGTGACGCGATGCGTGCTGCGATGGCGAGGAAATCCGTGTGGGTGATAATTGTACCGTCAGGGAGGTGCAAAAAGGGTGTGAGCTGCCCGGCGTGAATCCCGAAAAGTTCGTCATAAAGAGGATTTGCCATCATATTTCCTTTCGCACGGTTGTCGCCAATGGGGATCGAACACCAAATGCCTCCACCTCAGCAGCGGCTGCAACCATTTTCCGGAATTTGCCGCCTAGGGTTGCGCCCCGCATTGGCATGTCCGGCGACGGGCAACAGGCCAATTTGGGCGCAAAACACCGGCCATGTTAGAAACTTGTTGTGAGACTCAGGTAATCCGTTGCTCAATCGGAGACTTACAAAGGGGATACTGACATGACCAAATTTACGCTTGATCGCCGCCACTTCTTGATGGGCACCGCCGCCCTGATCGCAGTTCATCCGTTCTCGGCCCGCGCGGCTGCCAATCAGGCGCATCTGCGGATTATGGAGACGACCGACCTGCACGTGCATGTCTTCCCTTACGACTACTATGCCGACAAGCCCATAGACACGGTGGGGCTTGCGCGCACGGCGACCATTATTGATGGCATTCGCGCCGAGGCGACGAATTCCATGCTGCTCGACAATGGGGACTTCCTGCAAGGCAACCCGATGGGCGACTACATCGCCTATGAGCGCGGGATGAAGGAAGGCGACATGCATCCTGTTATTCAGGCGATGAATGCCGTCGGCTTTGATGCGTCGACCTTGGGCAACCATGAATTCAACTACGGGCTGGAGTTCCTAACGAAAGCACTGGCAGGGGCGGACTTCCCCGTGGTGTCAGCCAACATCGTCAAGGAAATGGGCGCGGAGCCGACCAAGGATAAAACCCTGCTGCCGCCGTTCGTCATTTTGGACCGGACCGTTAAAGACGGCGAGGGCAACAGCCATCCAATCAAGGTCGGCCTGATCGGCTTTGTGCCACCGCAGGTGATGAACTGGGACCGCAAGCATCTGGAAGGCAACGTGCAGACGCGCGATATTGTGGACACTGCCAAGGCCTATGTGCCGATGATGAAAGAGCAGGGGGCGGATATTATCATAGCGTTGAGCCACTCTGGTATTGGGTCGGCGGATCACACGGACGGGATGGAGAACGCCTCCGTGCCGCTGGCGATGGTCGACGGAATCGACGCGATCATGACGGGGCATAGCCACCTGGTCTTCCCTGGCCCGAAATATGAGGAGTTTGCAGGCGTCGATGCCGAGAAAGGCACGCTACACGGCAAACCCGCCGCGATGGGCGGCTTCTGGGGGTCGCATCTTGGGGTGATCGACCTGATGCTGGAGCGGTCTGGTAACGAGTGGAAGATCGTCTCGCATATGTCGGAGGCACGACCGATTTCGCAGCGCAACGAGGACCGTTCGGTCACCGCGCTGGTCGAAAGCGACGAGGCGGTGCTGGCTGCGGTCGCAAAAGAGCACGAAGAAACGCTCGCCTATGTGCGCCGCGCGGTGGGCAAGACTGACGCGGCCTTGCACAGCTACTTTGCGCTGGTGGCGGATGATCCGTCAGTGCAGATCGTGTCCAATGCGCAGGTTTGGTATATCGCGGATCAGCTGAAAGGCACCGAGCATGAAGGGCTGCCGATCCTGTCAGCGGCAGCGCCTTTCAAGGCTGGTGGCCGTGGCGGGCCGGAGTATTTCACTGACGTGCCAGTGGGTGACGTTGCTATCAAGAACGTGGCGGATTTGTACCTGTACCCCAACACAGTGCGCGCTGTGCGTGTGACAGGCGCGCAGGTGAAGGACTGGTTGGAGCGCTCTGCGGGCATGTTCAATCAGGTGGAGCCGGGGCAGCCGGATCAGGTGCTGCTGAACCCCGAATTCCCAAGCTACAATTTCGACGTAATCGACGGGGTGGAATACCAGATCGACCTTTCCCAGCCGTCCAAGTTTACCTCCAAGGGGGAGCCGCAGAACCCGGACGCCAACCGCATTGTGAACCTGACTTTCGAGGGCGCGCCGATTGACCCCGCGCAGGAGTTCATCATCGCCACGAACAACTACCGTGCGTCCGGCGGGGGCAGCTTCCCCGGCACCGGAGATACCATCGTGTTTGAGGGGCCGGACACCAACCGTGACGTGATCGTGCGCTACATCGTTGACAAAGGCACCGTCAGCCCGCGTGCTGATGCAAACTGGACCTTCGCGCCGCTGGAAGGCACGTCGGTGCTGTTCGACACAGGGCCCGCGGCTTCAAAATACATAGGTGACGTAACCAGCGTGAAGATAGAGCCAGCAGGTGACGGTCCTGACGGGTTCGCGCGGTTCCGCATCACATTGTAGTACGGCGAAACACTTGACGGGAGCGGGGGGAGTGGTCTGTTTGGGCCTATGAAATATCTCACCCTGCTCCTGATCGCCCTAATCCCTTTACCTGCGTTGGCGGATGACCCATGTGCGGACCTCTGGTGGTCACGCAATCATCTGTTTGATCAAGCGGGGTATTGCTTTGCCTCGCCACTTGGGCAATCGGCATTCTACAATGGCGATTGCACGACCTCGACCGCTCCCACATTGTCGCCGGGGGCGACAAACACCGTCTCCGCGATCCGCGAGGAAGAGGCGCGTTGGGGCTGTGATGTCGACACGAATAACACTTATCTTGATCTGGACCGAATTGATCTACGCCGCAAGCTGGTTGATGTCGCCGTGAATGACGGTTTGGAGAGCAGCTGTTTGGGTTATCGCGGCGCGGATATTGCTGTGTTCGCGGGGGCCAACGAGCAAACCGCACAAATTGGGCGCATCCGCGCTGGCGACACTATCGGGCTGGCCCATTACTCGATGTTCGAGGGCTGGCAGTTTGTGTCTTATGGCAGCGTTGACTCTGGGTCACCCAGCCCGCTGCTTGGATGGGTGAACGTCGATTTCTGGGCGCAGTGTGAAGCTGTGGCCGGTTAGTGCGCTGCGGTTCCGACCGGATCCAGAAGCGCGCGGCCACCGTCGACAGTCATGATTTCGCCGGTGATGAAGCTTGCGCCGGGGGAGCAGAGAAACTGCACAGCCTCAGCGACTTCATTCGCCGGTGCGATGCGTCCCAACGGTGTGTGTTCGATGATGTCTTCCCGAAGGTCGGAGGTTTCTTTCAACGAGCTTTTCAAGCTGGCGCTCATCACCGAGCCGAAGGCGACGGCATTGACCCGAATACGGTTCGGGGCCAGCGCAATCGCAAGGGTTCGCGTCATCTGGTCGAGAGCGGCGCAGGAAATCGAGTATCCCATCAGTCCGGGCCGTGATCTGCGGGCCGCAATGGACGACAAATTCACGATGGAGCCGGCCATCTCCCCTTCATCCGCACCCTCGGCTTGCTTGATCATGCGCTTGGCGATCAGCTGGCTAAGCCGCAAGCCGGACATCAGGTTTTGTTGCAGCAAATGCTCTACGGAATCGTCTTCGTCGTCCATCGGGTCTGTGGGCAGCACCTGACGCGACGCATTGACCAGAATGTCGACGCGATCAAAGGCGTCGATGGTGGCGGACAGCAGGTTGGCCTGACTTAGCTTTTCGCGCAGGTCACATGAAAAGATCCGCGCGCTGCCGTCGTCATCGGCAATATCACCCATCTCGGCGCGCAGATGCTTTTCATCGCGGTCAGCCATCATGACATTGGCCCCCTCGGCAATGAAGTGCCGGGCAATCGCGAGACCGACCCCGTTTGCGGCACCAGTGATGATGGCAGTCTTACCAGCGATGGAAAATGACATGGAAATGTCTCCGGTTGGATTCGGTCAAACTAGGGTGATTCAGCGCTTAGCGCGAGCGCTTTGCGATGCCTTCATCGGACGGCGGGCGCAGATCACCTTGAAACCCGCCGTTTGGGCAATGGTGTCGACCTGCCCGAACCGCTCGTTCAGGGTCTGCTCGTAGGGGAGGTTGCGGTTGGCAACCATCCAGAATTGTCCCTTGGGCATCAGCATGTCCGCGGCGCGGCGGATGAACATTTGCCCAAGCTCCGGCGCGGGTTTGCGGCCAAGGTGAAACGGCGGGTTCGACACCACGGCGGCATAGTTGCTGCCCACATGGTAGGTCACATCGCCCCAATGGAACGCTGCGCGCGGGTCGGTGATGTTAAGCTTGGCGGCTTCCAGCGCGGGGTGATCTGCCTCGACCAAATCAACAGATGTGACACCTTCGGAGGTCAGAATTTTGCGGGCGAGGTAGCCCCAGCCAGCGCCAAGGTCGGCGACGGGGCCTTTGAAATCGGGTAGGTGTTGCGCAAGCAGCGCAGAGCCTTTGTCGATGCCATCAGACGAGAACACGCCCGGATAGGTAGTGAAGCCATCGTCAAGGGTGATGGGTTTGGCGATCCAGTCAGACAAGTCGGGCAATGTCTCGGGGCGCGTGAACCAGAACAATTTGCCGTGGGCCTTGGAATAGGTCTCCACCCCGTCAAACCGCGCGCGCACAGATTTGAGCACCGATTCCGCGCCATCGGTCTTGGCACCTTCAATGGCGACGATGCCGCCTGTGGCCGTTTGGCTCAAAGCGCGGGCGATCAAATCGAACGTGGCGGGTTTGGAGCGGTGGCACATCACCAAGCTGGCCGCCACAGGTGTGGCATCCTCAACGCTGACATTGAACCCGCGCGACGACAGCGACTGGTGGTCTGGATAGAAGCTTTGGGTCAGATGCAGGCGGTTGGTGTCTGCAAAGCCAAAGTCCATATCGCCCGCTGCGTTCAGCACGGCGACATCCCCTTCGGGCAGGCTCAGGAGGTCTTGGTCCAGCGCCAGTGAAAAACGGGTTTCTGTCATAGGGGGCGGTAGGCGCGGGGCCTACTCTTTCTCCATGGTGCATTGCAGCGGATGCTGGTTGCGGCGGGCTGATTCCATGACCTGCGCCACTTTGGTTTCCGCGATTTCGAACGCGAATACGCCAACAACCGCCAGTCCCTTTTTATGGACCGTCAGCATAATCTCGACCGACTGCGCGTGGTTGAGGCCGAAAAACTTCTCCAAAACCAACACGACAAACTCCATAGGAGTATAGTCGTCATTGAGCAGCATCACCTTATACATAGGTGGCCGCTTGGTTTTTGGCTTTGTCTTGGTGACAACAGAGGTGTCCCCTTCCGGGTTGTCATCCTTGTCAGACATGGTGATCTCAAACGGGGTCACTTTTGGCTTTCCCTTGCGGCGACAATCTTTCGGTTGGCGAGGCCTACTATATAAGAGGCATATAAGTCCAGAAAAGGGGGCAAAACGCCAAATGAGTCAAAAGATTACGACGATCGGTTTTGATGCGGACGACACGCTTTGGCAGAACGAGGAATTCTTCCGGCTGACTCAAGACGTGTTTTACGACCTGCTGCGCGACTATGCCGACCCGGATCATCTGGCTGAACGGCTGTTGCGGTCCGAGCGGAAGAACCTTGGGCAATACGGCTTTGGCATCAAGGGGTTCATGCTTTCGATGATCGAAACCGCAATTGAGGTCACGGATCAAAAGGTTCCGGTGTCCGTGATCCAGACGATTATTGAAGCCGGACAGGAGATGCTAAGCCACCCCGTTCACCTGCTGCCTCATGCGCGTGAGGTGGTGGAAGCGCTTGGGCAAGACTTCCGGCTGGTTCTGATCACCAAGGGTGACTTGTTGGATCAGGAACGCAAACTTGCCCAGTCAGGGCTGGGCGAGATGTTCGATGCAGTAGAGATTGTCGCCGACAAAACGCCGGAGACCTATATTCGCGCGTTTATGCGTCACGGGCATGGGCCCGACCGTGCTATTATGGTGGGCAACTCGATGAAGTCCGACGTGGTGCCCGCCATTGAAGCAGGTGGTTGGGGCATACACGTTCCAGCGAAGTTCGAGTGGGAAGTGGAGAGGGCGGAGGCACCGGTGGATCACCCGAGATTTCGGGTGATGAAGGATTTGGGCGAGCTTGAGGCGCTGGTCGCTCAGTTGGTCTGAGGCAGAACCTTTCCGGGGTTCATGATGTTGTCGGGGTCGATTGCGGCCTTCACTGACCGCATGATTGCCAACGCCACCTTGTCTTTGCGCCGTGCCATGGACGGCTTTTTGGTTAACCCGATCCCGTGCTCCGCCGAGAAGCTGCCGCCCAAAGACAAAACAACATCTTCAACGGCTTCAGTCAGCACGTCTATGTGCTGGGCGTCGTCCTTTGTCGGGAACAGCAGGAAGTGAATATTGCCGTCACCGAGGTGGCTAACGGAAGAATGCAATGCCTTCGGGTCCAGTTCTGCGAGCCGCGCGTCGATGCGTTCAAAGAAGTCGTCGACCTTGTCTACCGGCACGCAGATGTCGTTGTTGATCATCGTTTTGCGCAGCAACATGACCTCGCCCGCCGCTTCGCGGCGTTCCCACATCTCGCGACGTTGGGCGTCGTTTTGGGCGACGACAGCATCGACGATACGACCGTCTTCCATCATTTGCCCCAAGGTGTCTTCTAACAATGTGACTAGCGGGATCGTGCCGTCGGGTTGCAGGTCGGTCAGGTTTGGAGCGGTTGCGCCGACCTCGACCATGATGTTGATGTCGTGCTTGTCCTCAAACGGCGCGCGGGCTTTCGGGAACATGGTCAGGTGGTCAGCGACATACAACGCATCCATGTACTCGAACGCTTCGACAAGGCCACCGGTGGCGGCTTGTAGATCGTTGAGCAGTCTGAGCGCGTCTGAAAAGGCGGGAACCGCGACCATTGCGGTGGCGTATGCACGTGGTTTCGGGAACAGTTTCAAAACGGCAGAGGTGATGAGCCCAAGCGTACCTTCCGCGCCGATCATCAGGTTTTTCAGATCATAGCCGGAGTTGTCTTTGTGCAGCTCGCTCATAAGGTTCATAATCTGGCCGTCGGGCAACACGACCTCCAAGCCAAGGCACAAGCCGCGCGTCGAGCCGTAGCGCACCACGTTGGACCCGCCGGCATTGGTGCTAAGCGCCCCGCCGATCATCGCGGAGCCTTTTGCACCGAAAGTCAGCGGAAACACGAGATCATGCGCGTCGGCAGCATCGTGAATCGAGGAAAGCACGGCGCCCGCGCCAACAATCGCGATACGGGCATCGGGGCGGATATCGCGGATATCGTTCATGCGCTCCATAGAGATCATAACGGCGTCTTTGCCGTAAGTGCCGCCAGCAAGAGAGGTATTGCCTGAAACAGGAACGATCGCGGTTTTTGCGGCGGCGCAGATTTTAACGATGTCGCTGACTTCTTGGGTGGAGGCAGGGCGCACCACGGCAATCGGCGTGGCCTGATATTTGCCTGTCCAGTCGTGGTCATACTTGGCGGTTTCGATATCGGTCAAAACGTGGTTGTCACCTACGATTTCGCGCAATTGGGTCAGCAGTGTCATGGGTTCCTCCGTCTTCGGTGAGAAGTTCCTCTGCGCTGGCGGTGTTGGCAAGCCCCAAACCATCGATTCCCGCTTGACCCCGTCGCCGCGTTTTCATATCCCCCGCCCAGCGGCGTTATAGCTCAGTTGGTTAGAGCGAACGACTCATAATCGTTAGGTCCCTGGTTCAAGTCCAGGTAACGCCACCAAATAAGCCCGCGGATGCATGGATGCTTTCGCGGGTTTTTTGTTGCGGCTAAAGGATGATCCGTGGCGCGGGAAGCCCGCTTAGATCTGTTTTGACTGCAAACGTCTTGCCCGCATCCGGCTGGGCCTGCCGTTTTGCCGCAGATAGGCCCTGTTGTGCAGACGTCGCAAACAACGTGGCCATATCCGGACCACCCAAGGCGGGACAGGTTATGTGGTCTGTGGGCATGTCATAGCTGTCTTGGAAGTCGCCGAACTTATTGTACCGCGCGACACGGGCCGCCCCCCACAAGGCGATAAGAACGTCGCCATCCGCAGTGGTGACGGCCCCGTCGGGGTTCAACCCGTCCTTACTTAGGTCAAGGAACAACTGAGGCGCCGCGCGCGGCCACCCTTTTGCGTCCAAAGGGACGCTCATAACGCGGGAATAGTAGGTGTCGGTGAAATACGCGACGGTGCCATCGGGCGAAAAGCAGATGGCGTTGGAAATGGTGATCGGCGCGAACAGGCGGCGCAACTCGCCTTTGTAAAAGCGGTAGATTGCGCCGGATTCCAGTTCGGCCTGCTTGCCCATGGTGCCGATCCAGAAGCCTCCTTGTAGGTCCGCACGCCCGTCATTCGAACGGGTGGCTGGATTGTCGGCTTCCAGATCGCAAAGCTTCGTTTTGACATGTGTTCCAAGATCGAAACTGAACAAGGCGGTTTCGCTGGCGATGAAGAGCAGTGTTTCGCTGATCCATCCGATGGCGGAGATATGTTCGTCGAACATCCATTCGGTGCCGTCATCACACAGCAGCCGACGCCCCATAATATCGCACCAGAAAAGCTTGTTCAGTTCGGGATGCCAGAAAGCTCCCTCGCCCAATATGCAGGCGCGCTCATCGTGGACTTTTGCACTCATACTCATACCGCATCATATTTTGCGACCTTGGTGGCCGTGGTTGCTTACTTGCTCGCGCCTAGCACGTGAGCTCATTGTAGGCCGCTGTGAGCCCTCGGAGGGTCGTTGCGTCCGCATCATGTACCGATGGTTCGACGCCTTGCGCCATGAGCGCCTTTTTGTAGAGCGTGTTCAACGCTGGCGTCCCGATCAATGCCACAGGCTGACCCAGCCAGTAGGGCCGCGCCGCCGCCAGCTCCAACCCCATCAAAACGCCAGACAGGCGTGCGCGTGAAACCGCAGGGTCCGCCCCGTGCAAAAGATCGACGGCGCGAATTTTGAACAACTGGGTTGCAACGGCTTCCGGCCGGCTGATTGTATCTGCGATAGCGCCTGCGAATGCCTCTTGGTCAAGTGCGCTGCCTTCACCGATAGAATGGCGCAACACGGAGTCCCTTCCCAGAAGATCGAAGAGTTCTCCGGTCATGAAGGTCTGGAAGGAGACCACTTCGCCCGCGCTAATATGAGCCCACTTTGTGTGCGTTCCGGGAAGGCACAGGATGCCGTCAAAATCCGGCGCATCAGCCAGATAGCCCGCAATTTGGGTTTCCTCACCTCGCATGACATCTGCCGAGCGTTCTTGCTTGAGACCGGGAAGAATATGCATGGCGATGCGACTGTCTTTGCAAGGCGCAGCATGCGATTGCCCGAGCGGTGTCGTCGGAACAGCGCGATAAGGTGCTTCTGCCCAGCCTTGTCGTGACCCCACCATGCCGCACGCAATCACCGGTGTGGTATCACGCCCCAACCATGGCGCGATATGAGACAGCAGCGTGACCTCAAACTCGTCAGGCGCGAGGTCCGACATGCCATGTTCAGACCCGTTCCGGGCCAAAACTTCGCCATCCGAAGTCATAGCCCAAACCCGCAGGTTGGACGTGCCCCAATCGACTGCAATCCAGTCGGGATATGTGAGTTGGCTCGTCATGTGGCGGTTACTAGCACACTCTTGCCTGTGACCAAGCCCCGAGCGACACCAAACTGCGTGGTTATACTTAGCCAGAATTTGATCAATCCAGATCAGAACTGTTCTTGCAGGATGGCGATTGGTCAGGTTGTGTGTGCTGGGGCAGTCTTCGCAGCCCCTGAAGCCACAATGATTGTCGGAGTCACGCTTTGATTTTTGGAGAAATGCCAGATGGCAGCGCGGTTCTAAAGCACCGGATTTCGGGCGGCGGGCTTGTGGCCGATGTGCTGTCCTTTGGGGCGGTGTTGCAAAACTTGAGGTTAGACGGGCACGAAGCGCCGCTTGTGCTGGGGTTCGAGACCTTTGCACCATATCTGACTGATAGCCCCTATTTCGGGGCGATCGTAGGTCGATGCGCCAATCGCATCGGAAACGGGGCATTCGAGATTGACGGAACGCCTTTTCAGGTGGACCGAAACTTTAAGGCCCAACACCACCTGCATGGCGGGTCGGCGGGCGTTGGCAAGCGCAATTGGACGGTAGAGCATGTCGAAGCGGACCGTGTAACCCTGCGGATTGATTTGGCAGATGGCGAAATGGGCTATCCGGGAAACATGGTGGCGCGGTGCACCTACGCCTGTTTGGCGGGAGGAGTTTTCGATATGAGAATCGAAGCTGAAACAGATGCCCCGACCTTGTGCAATTTCGCGCATCACAGCTATTGGAACTTGGATGGCGGGCAGGATACGCGCGACCATGTCCTGCAAGTCGACGCCGACCGCATGACAGTCGTGGATGACGGCTTTATCCCGACCGGTGAAAGTCGCGATGTGTCGGGAACGCGATACGATTTTCGCACTGAACGACCGATCCATGACAAGGTGTTTATCGACCACAACCTGTGCCTGTCTGATGAACGGCAAGCAATTCGCCGTATCGGGTCGCTCAGGTCGCTTGCGTCGGGCGTGTCGATGGAGATGCGCTCGACGGAGCCGGGGCTGCACGTGTATGATGGCTTCAAGTTGTCGGTGAGACCGACGGGGCTTGGGGAGCGCGTATACGGTGCCAATTCCGGCGTAGCGCTGGAGCCGCAGATTTGGCCCGACGCAATCAATCACGAAGGGTTTCCCAACGCAGTGTTGCGTCCGGGGGAAACCTACAAACAACACGCGCAATTCGCATTTACCAAGGGGTGATCCGCTATGAGCTATAAGAAATACATGAAAGAGGCCAACTTCATCGGTGGTGAATGGATCGGTGCGGACAGCGGTGACACCATCGACGTGACCAACCCCGCAACGGGTGAAGTTATCGGCACCGTGCCTGCGTGCGGGGACGTGGAAACGCGCCGCGCCATCGACGCCGCCGCGGCTGCGTTTGACGGACTGGCTGGCATGGCCCTGATGGAGCGCGTCGGAATGCTGTGGAAGCTGCACGACGCCTTGATGGACAACCAGAAAACGCTGGCCGAGTTGCTGACCGTCGAGATGGGTAAACCACTGGCCGAGGCCATGGGTGAGATCGGCATCGGGGCGCAATATGTGCGTTGGTTTGCGGAGGAGGTCCGGCGCGCCAAGGGCGAGATTGTTCCAGCGCCGACGAATGGACGGCGCTTTTTGGTGACCAACCACCCGATTGGTGTCGTCGGTATGATTACGCCGTGGAATTTCCCGTCCTCAATGCTGGCGCGCAAGATCGCACCGGCACTGGCAGTAGGATGTACTGTGGTGGCAAAACCTGCAACCGCGACACCATATAGCGGGTTGGCTTGGGGCGCGTTGGCCGAAGAGGCCGGTTATCCCAAGGGTTCCGTCAATATCGTGACGGGGTCCGCGCGCAAGATTGGCGGCGCGATTATGGACGACCCGCGTGTGCGGAAGGTGACGTTCACAGGCTCGACCGAGGTTGGCAAAGAACTGATCCGCCAATCGGCGGATACGGTGAAGAAAGTTTCGATGGAGCTGGGTGGCAACGCGCCGTTCCTGGTCTTTGACGACGCGGATGTGGATGCGGCGGTGACGGGTGCGATGGTGTCCAAGTTCCGCAACTCTGGCCAAACCTGTGTCTGCGCGAACCGCATCTATGTGCAGTCGGGGGTCTATGACGAGTTCGTCTCAAAGCTGAAAACAGCCGTCGAAAAAATGAAAGTCGGCGATGGTCGGGAAGATGGCGTTGAGCAAGGGCCATTGATCGACATGGATGCGGTCGAAAAGGTCGAGGAATTCATCGCGGATGCGGCAGCCAAAGGTGGCAAGATTGTTACCGGCGGCGCGCGTCATGGAAACGGGCATAGCTTCTTCGAGCCGACAATTGTGACCGACGCCACGCAGGACATGAAATTCGCCAAAGAAGAAATCTTCGGGCCACTCGCGCCTGTGTTCCGCTTTACGGACGAAGATGACGCGATTGCGTGGGCCAATGATACCGATTTCGGATTGGCCTCTTACGCATATACGCGTGACGTCGGGCGGATTTTCAAGCTGAACGAGAAGCTGCAATATGGCATGATCGGCATCAACTCCGGCCTGATTACCACGGTTGAAGCGCCGTTCGGCGGGGTGAAAGAAAGCGGCCTTGGGAAAGAGGGTGGCAGCCAAGGGCTCGCCGACTATCAAGACGTTAAATACACGGCAGTCGACTTCTGAACAGGGGCGCTTCGGCGCCCTTTTTCTTGCGTTTGATTAGCTTTCTGGCAGGGTGAAGGTATGAAACCAGCTGTTATTGACAACCTGCAATATGTGAACTGGTCCGAGACCGCGTTTCGCCAGCTTCGGATCGGTGGCGTCGACGCTATCCATGTCACCATCGCCTATCACGAGAGCTTCCGCGAGGCCGTTTTGAACGTCTCGCGATGGAACCGTTGGTTCGAGCAATATCCTGATCTGATCGTGCGCGGTACGTCGGGGGATTGCGTGCGCAAGGCCATCGAGACGGGTCGCACGGCGGTGTTTTTCGGGTTTCAAAACCCGTCCCCGATTGAAGATGATATCGGGCTGATCGAGGTTTGGCACCAGCTTGGCATCCGGTTCATGCAACTGACCTACAACAACCAGTCGCTGCTCGCGACGGGGTGTTATGAGGACGACGACACCGGACTGACCCGCTTCGGGCGGCAAGCGGTAGACGAGATGAACCGCGTGGGCTTGGTAATTGATATGAGCCATTCCGGCGACCGCTCGACGCTTGAAGCGATAGAGCATTCCAGCCGGCCAATCGCGATCACCCATGCCAATCCGAAATGGTGGCATAATGCGTTGCGCAACAAGTCGGACGAGGTGCTGAAAGCGCTGACAGGGTCCGGCGGGATGCTTGGGTTTTCGATGTATCCGCATCACTTGAAAGATGGAACAGACTGCACCCTCGACAGCTTTTGCGAGATGATCGCCGAAGCCGCCACGCGCTACGGCGTGGAAAATCTGGGGATCGGGTCGGATCTGTGCCAAGATCAACCCGACAGCATTGTAACTTGGATGCGCAACGGTCGGTGGTCCAAGCAAATGGATTACGGCGAGGGGTCCGCCGATCAGGCGGGCTTCCCCCCTCAACCGGATTGGTTTGTCGACAATCGTGATATGCCAAACCTCAGTGCCGGACTGCTCGCAACGGGGTTTTCCCAGACCGAAGTTGACGCGATTATGGGGGAGAACTGGTTGCGGTTTTATGATCAATCCTTCGGAGGTGCGGAATGACAATAGCCCTGCCACCACAAGAGCCGCTCCGCAGCCCTGACGAGGTGATGCGGCTGGAACGCATGGGCTCGATGTTCCCCACGCGATTGAGCTTTTTACGTTCGCTGACCAGACGGCTGAGTGCCGACCAGGCCGTGGTGACGCGCCCCGTTTGGCAGATCAACAAGGACGGGTTCGGTCATGCCGTCTATTCGCTTGAACTGGGCGGACACGTTTATTCCCTAATCGCGTTTTCCAACGAGTTGGACGCCGATCAACGGACGGACCGCGTTATCGCGCAGGCTTGGGATGCGGCATTCGTTTTGTATGATGGTGTGCCGGATGCCGCTGAAATCGAGCGCTTGAGGGAGAACGCTCCAAAACAGGAAGCCGGACGGTTCACCGAACGGGACTTGGTCCTGAGCCGTGCAAACAAGTCGGTGCGGTTGTTTGCCGAGGTGACCAAGGCCCTGCGCGAAGGCCGTCAGCCTGACGCGAAGATGATCGGCGACATCGGGTACCTGATGCGCACGACAGCCGTGTATGGAAATGGCAAGTTTGGCATAGCGGATCGGGATGTAATTGCCGACCGGCCGGGATTGGAGGGTCCGTTCGCCGCGGAAATGCTCACGGTTTGGCTGATCCGCGGCTTCACGCATGATCTTGTGGAACATGTCGGCGGCGCTGAACTTGACCGCGGGTTGAAACGGCACTTGGGGATTGGAAACTCTACCGGCCTTGGAATGGCACCCTTCCTGGTGTCCCATCCGGAATTGCTGAACAACTGGATGATGGTGCGCGAGACCGCTTTGGCGCGGGTGCGTGCCGTGCCAATGCTAACACAGCCGCAACGCGAGAGGCTTCAACAGCTTGCCGCCCGCGCGACACAGCACCTGAGCCAATGGGATGTGCTCGACAGCGCGCAGCAAGCGCGCATCGAGCAGCTTCGACAGGATTGGGCGGACTTGGTGCCGCAGTTGCCTGAGTTGTTGGGCCAACCAAAACCGCTGGATCAGCTGGTTCGTGTGTCCCAAGTGTTTACGCTGGAGTGTCAGGAACTGGTTGTGTCCCTCGTGATCGAGCCGTTCGGCGATCTGCTTGATGGTTTGACGGAATGTATGGGCACCGCGGCCAGCGCACCGCTTGATCCGCGCACCGACGTTGCTGACTTGCGGATGGCACTCCAGCGCGACTGCGCTTGGGCTTTGGAATACGACTTCGGCGACCCTCAAGAGGATGCCCAGTTTTGGTATGTCAGCGAGGAGAAGCAAGAGCCGCGCTTGGGGTCCAGATACGAGGAACCCGGCGGCGAGCTCGAAAGCCCGCTGGATATTGCCCGCCAGATGCAGGGTCTAGCGCGTGATCTGATTGGGGCCACTGGTGATCTGGCCGCATTCCTGCGGGCGTTTCCGCAACATCGGAACGCAGCGTGTCGGGTCCAGCGGTTGGCGACATACCCCTATGCCGAAATACGCGAGAACCTGATCTGCGACCGCTGCAAACCGATTGATATGCTGCGCTGTAAGCTGGCGTTCTTTGGGGCGGCGAAATTTGATCCCAAATCGGACAGGTGGACCCGTATTACATTGGCACAGGGCGCGCCGTTGCATGACGAACTGGACGACGCGGATGATTGGTGGATGCCGGTTTTCAAGCAATGAGTTGGATTGACGCTTTCCTGGATGACGGTCCGGACTATCCGGCAGAACGACGTTCTGTCGCGGAAGTGCAGGCGTTGCTGCTGAAAGCGGGTTTGGGGGCAAAGCTCCCGTTGGGCCATTCTCAGGACGTCTCCGGCATGGCAGCGCTGTTGATGAGTGACCCGAAACTTTTTGCGATGGCTGCGGCGGCGCTGGAAGGTCCGCATGCCCCAGTGCGGTGTGAAGGTACGGCGGAGCATATGGTGATCGACGACGCGCGTATCGCGATGGCGGGGCCGGCATTGGCCGATGCTTTTATTTGCGGGGCTAAACGCGTGGTGCTGCACGATCTGGACTGGCCGCAACTGCTATGGCCGGTCTTGGTAAGAACAGAACAGGTGTACGGGATTTTGCTGGCTATTGATCGCCCGGATGCGCGGACGATTATGGTCTCGTCGGCGAGGCATGGGCTAAAGCCTCTCGGCCCTCCTCAGCCGGTTCCCCTGTTGCCGTTGGCGCGGTTGCAGGAACTGGCGGCGAAGACCTTCGTGCCTTCCTCCGAGGCATCTCGGCAGTCTGGTGCAGGGGCAGGGCTGCAAGACAACGACTAGCAGAAATCATACCTTCGGGTTTCCTGAAAGTGCCGCCAAGACCCCGAATATGATTTGCGCCATCCGCCCGCGTACAACATGCCTTTTACACAAGGCTGTAACAGTGAGGACGTTCTGATGAAGCATCTCAAGACCCCGCAAGTCGACAAGCTGGACTCGGATCGCAAGACCCGCGCGATTGTTGAAGGCATGCTCGCGAACATCCGTGAGAACGGTGAAGAGGCCGTGCGCGGTTACGCCAAGGATCTGGATGGCTGGACGCAGGACTTTGCGTTGTCGGACGAGAAGAAGGCGAAGCTGATTGCCCAAGTTTCCGATCAGGCAAAAGAGGACATCCAGTTCGCCCATACCCAGATCAAGCGCTTTGCCAAAGCACAGCGCGAAAGCCTCACGGATTTTCAAATCGAAACCGAGCCGGGGGTGACTCTTGGCCAGCGCTGCGTGCCTGTGGATTGCGCAGGCTGTTACGTGCCGGGCGGTCGCTATGCCCACGTGGCCTCCGCGTTGATGAGCGTTGCGACGGCCCGTGCGGCTGGCGTTCCGTTCGTCGTTGCGGCGTCACCGCCGCGTGGCGATGCGATTGACCCTGCCGTGGCCTATGCAATGGACCTTGCTGGCGCTGACGTCATTCTGGAGATGGGAGGCGTGCAGGCCGTTGCGTCTATGGCGATGGGACTGTTTGGTGCGAAACCAGCCGATATTTTGGTCGGCCCCGGCAACGCGTTTGTGGCCGAGGCTAAGTTGCAGCTGTTCGGTGGCGTTGGCATCGACCTGTTCGCAGGCCCCACCGAAAGCGCCGTTATTGCCGATACGACGGCTGACCCGATGACGGTAGCAATTGATTTGTTGTCACAGGCAGAGCACGGCACGACCTCGCCCGTTTGGTTGTTCACAACGTCGTCCGAGCTGGCCGAAACGGTTAACCGTATTCTTCCGATCATCGCGAAGGACTGGCCTACTGGCGAGGTCGCGGCGGAGGCTTGGGCCAACCACGGCGAAATCGTAATTTGCGACGATCGCGAGCAAATGGCCGAGGTGTCGGATAGATACGCGTGCGAACATTTGCAGGTTCAGGCCGAAGACCTTGAGTGGTGGAAAACCCGTTTACGCAACTACGGGTCGTTGTTTCTGGGCGAGGGGTCCACGGTGACCCATGGCGACAAATGCTCTGGCACCAACCACATTTTGCCGACCCGTCAGGCTGCGCGGTATACGGGGGGCTTGAACGTGATGAAGTTCCTGAAAATCCTGACTTGGCAGGAAATCCAGACAGACGCGGACCCGATGATGTCTTCGGTTGCCTCTCGCCTGTCGCGCACCGAAGGCATGGACGCCCATGCGCGGGCCTGCGACTGGCGCTTGCAGAAGTTCGGCAAAAAAGACGATTGGGGCTTTGAAGTCGCGCATCAGGAACGCATCGAGTAGGCTAGTTTCAAACACGATCCGTTCGGCATTAGATAATTGGCAATACATGTCGAATTATCTGTCCCGATCGGCCAGTTCCTTTTATTGGTCGCCGTTGAAGCCTAGAACGCTACCATTGCGTGTCATGTCGATTACTTCAATCCGGACTGGGCGGGGTTTGCTCGAAGTGCTAAAGACCTAAGGTCCTTGGCCGTGATTTGCATATCGCAGGGTGGAGGCGGCTTGTCGCTCTGGGTGTGACAAGGCACGGAATTGGGCATTGAGCCGTAAGGGTTAAGAATTTGGCTGACTTCAAGACAGACAAAAGCGAGCAAAAAAACACTCCGGTTGCACCATTGGCACCAGAGCGTCGCATCAAGTTGCGCCATATCGTGCCGAGCCTCGTCACGGTGTTTGCAATTTGCGCGGGCTTAACCTCGCTGCGAATGAGCATCGAAGGCAATATTCCGGCAGCGTTGTATCTGATCATGCTTGCCGTGTTTCTGGATGCGGCCGATGGCAAAATCGCAAGATATCTGGACACTGCCAGCCCCTTCGGCGCGGAGCTGGACACGCTCGCGGACTTTTTCAACTTTGGTATTGCGCCGGGTTTATTGATATACAACGCTTTTTACCACGCGTCGGAGTATCAAAATCTGGGCTGGCTGAGCTGTCTTGTTCTGGCGATTTGCTGCGCTTTGCGCCTTGCACGGTTCAATGTGGGCCTCTCCGTGCCACCGAAAGCAGGGCAACGCGATTACTTCACAGGCGTCCCTGCGCCGGCTCTGGCTTCACTGGCATTGATGCCCGTGTTCTTAAGCCTCGTAGGGTGGAGCAATCTGGGCAATCATTCGCATATTATCGCCGTCTACGAGATCGCAATCGCCCTGCTGGCCGTTAGCATGATCCCGACATTCTCGATCAAGCACGCGTCGGTGAACCGGAATCACCTACCTATGATCGCTATCGGGTCGGCAATCGTGGTGATCTGCTTGATGGTATATCCGTGGCACACCTTTATCTTTGCGAACCTGATGTATCTCGGCTCGCTGCCGGTTTCCTACATGCGAGAGCGCGAAACCCGATTGGCTGAAGGCTAGGCGCACTTGCCCTGCAACAGCTTTGCTGTCACTGAGCGTGCCAGCTTTGTTATGGACAGGACATACCTATGAACATGCTTAAGATTGTGGCGGTGCCAATGCATCCAGAAGGCCGCAAGTTTGTCGCGATTTTCGCTGGCATCGCTGTGCTGCTTGGGCTGATTTGGCAGCCCCTTTTCTGGCTGGGGCTCGGTGCCACGGTGTGGTGCTACTATTTCTTCCGCAATCCGGTGCGTACAGTGCCGCAACGCGCGGGCTTGATCCTGTCGCCGGCGGATGGCGTCGTGTCTTTGATTTCCGAAGTGGCCCCGCCGCCCGAACTTGGTCTTGGCGATGCTCCGGTCTATCGCGTGTCGGTGTTCATGAACGTGTTCAACTGCCACGTGAACCGCTCCCCGATGGATGGGACGATCACCCAGATTGTTTACCACGAAGGCAAGTTCGTGAACGCCTCTTTGGATAAGGCGAGCGAGCACAACGAGCGCAACGGGTTGGCCATCGAGTCCCCTGACGGCCACCGCATTGGGGTCGTCCAGATTGCTGGTTTAGTGGCGCGTCGTATCGTGTGCTTTGTCAAAACTGGCGACGCCCTAAAGGCGGGCGAGGTCTTTGGCCTTATCCGTTTTGGCAGCCGTTTGGACGTGTATTTGCCAGCAGGTATCCTGCCAGCGGTTTCGGTCGGGACAACTGCTGTTGCTGGTGAAACAACGTTGGCGGACCTGCATGCGGAACAGAAGGCGGTGCAAAGCGTCGACATCTAATCTTCGACTGCTGAAATCAAAAAGGCCCCGCCGTGATTGGCGGGGCCTTTTGCATTGAGGGGTTTGGCTTAGCGCTGACCGTAGTAAAGACCCACGGTGTGTTCGGCCTCCGCGAAGAAAAGCCAGCGAAGGATCAATGCGCCCCCGATGTGCAGCAGCAACGCCAGTAGCGATATCAGGTGATAGAACGGCGGCAGCACCAGCAGCAGGTAGGGCAGCAGCGACAGGCATAACACACCAATGATGCGCAGGGTGCGGGCGTGCTTGCGACCGACCACATGGACCATTTCCTTCATCAGGTAATTCTTGGAGCTATGCGGTGCTTCGAACATGCGGATCTTGCCCATGCTCCCCAATCCGGTAGCGGTCTCGATGGTGGAGCCGGAGGCCGAGAACAGCTTGTCGCCGATGATCCAATACACACATTGAAACACGCCAAGGAGCAGTAGCATGGGGGCCGCGATCGACGTCTGGCCCGCCAGAAATGCGCCACCCGTCAATGCGTATAAGATGAACAACACTGGTGTCGTCCAATGGCTCCAACGCGGCACGGTGGTGATCTGGGTGTAGATCATCGAGGTGCCGAACACGGTTGCAAGGCTTAGGGCCGCGCCGACCAGTCCAAGCAGGGTCCAGCGGGTGTCGAGGAAGACCACACCAATGGCATAGATCCCCATGACAGTCAGGGCCGCCACGGCCAAACACCCTTCGCGCGACAACCAGCTGCTGCGCCACTGCGAGAACGCTTTCAGCGCCCTTTGTGGGTTGCCGAGGTGGAAGGTCGAGGAGACCAAGCCACCGACTGCGAACACATAGGCGATGAGGAAGAAGATGAATGCGGTGAAGCCCGAATAGTCAGGTTTGCCGAAGCCAAGGAATGTCAGCAGGCCAAAGCCCAGCCCAGAGAAAACGGTGAAGAAGATAATGGATGGAGCGGGATGCATCAGCCGATCCTTTCGAGCGTTTTATCGAGCCAGCCAAGGAAACCCTGCGGCTCCTCCGCGACGGTCTCGAGGAAGGGGGCGAGGATGTCGATCTGGTCATCCTTGGGGCGCGGCGGAAGGTATTTGTTGACGGGTTTGGTCCCAAGCTCTGGCATCAGGTCCATGCCACCGCGTTCGGCCACCAGTTTGGACACGTCGGAGGTCTCGTCGCCCAGATCACCAAAGTGCCGTGCACCCGACGGGCAAGTGCGCACGCAGGCGGGCTCGCGGTCGATTTCCGGCAGGTTTTCGTTGTAGATACGGTCGACGCAGAGGGTGCATTTCTTCATCACTCCTTCGGCCTGATCCATCTCCCGCGCGCCATAGGGGCAGGCCCATGCGCACAGGCCGCAGCCGATGCAGTCGGACTCGTTCACCAGCACGATCCCGTCTTCCACACGCTTATAGGACGCCCCTGTGGGGCAGACGGTGACGCAGGGTGCATCTTCGCAATGCAGGCAGGATTTGGGGAAGTGGACCGTCATCGCGGCGCCTTCATCCGGCGTCACCTCGTAGGAGTGCACACGGTTCAGGAAGGTGCCGGACGGGTCCGCGCCATAGGGGTTTTGATCCGACAATGGCGCGCCGTAGTTTTCGGTGTTCCAGCCTTTGCAAGAGATCACGCAAGCATGGCAGCCGACGCAGGTGTCGAGGTCGATCACAAGCCCCAGCTTCTTTTCGGTGTGGGTCGGGAGTTGGGTCATTTCAGGCCCTTTTCGGCTGTCGGCAATGCGTCGGCATTGCGTCGGATTTCTGTATGGCACCTAAAACGATCAGGAATAGAGGTCATTTCCCCACCTTCCATGCCAGTTTCGACGGCCCTGTGCCGACTGGCGAATTCTGCGCCTCGACCTCTGGTTGCGACTGGTTGTGCGCGGGAGGTGCCGCTTTGGAGATGCGGACCTTCAAGTCGAACCAAGCGGCTTGGCCGGTGATCGGGTCGGAGTTGGCCCAGCGGAGACCGTCGCCTTTGGGAGGCAGCAGCTCGTGGATCAGGTGGTTGAGCAGGAAGCCTTTGGTGGCCTCCGGCGCGTCCTGTTCCAAGGCCCACGCGCCTTTGCGTTTGCCGATGGCGTTCCACGTCCAGACCGTGCTGTCGTTCAACGCTTTTTGCAACGCGACGGGGACGGTGATCTCGCCATGGGGGGAGGTGACGCGCGCCCAGTCGCCTTCCTTGAAGTTGTTGTCGTCCCAGATTTTCTGAGGAACGTAGAGCGGGTTGTGGCCATGGATCTGGCGCAGCCAAGCGTTTTGGCTGCCCCAAGAGTGGTACATCGCCATCGGGCGCTGGGTCAGGGCGGTGATGGGGTATTCGTCGGCCTTGTTCTCGTCCTCGTTCGAATACCAGATCGGTAGTGGGTCCATCGTTTGCTTGATCCGCTCGCGCAGGTGCTCTGGCGGCTGGCGGGTGCCGTGGCCTTCGGCGGCCAGCTGGAATTTGCGCATCGGCTCGACATAGAGGTTGAACAGGTAGGGCATGGTTTTATCAAAGAAGGACTTCTTCACGGCCCAGTCTTGATAGTTCATGTTCCACGGCTTGTAGAAAGCCGCGTCCTCGGGGACGTGCTCCATCCAGAAGCCGCCGTTTTCGATGTAGCGGTCAAGTTGGTCAGGATTGCTATCGCCTCGCCCGTGATCGTCACCGTCACCACGGAAGCCCGCCAGAGGGCCGACGCCGGGGCGGCGGATGTGGTTGGTGATGTAGTCGGCGTAGTCTTTGTATTTCTGGGAGCCGTCCTCGTTGACGAAACCCGGCAAGCCAAGACGCCCGCCAAGATCGCAAAGTGCCGATTGGAAGCCTTTGACGTCGCGGTCAGGCTCGACCACAGGCCAACGGATTGCGTCGGCGACGGCATCTGCCTCGCAGATCGGGCGATCCAGAAGGCTGATGCAGTCGTGGCGTTCAAGGTATGTGGTGTCGGGCAGGATCAGGTCGGCATAGGCCACCATTTCCGAGCTATAGGCGTCGGAATAGATGATGTTCGGGATCACGTAGTTCCCGTCGCTGTCTTGGTCGGTCAGCATCTCGATCACGCCGCGCGTGTTCATCGAGGAGTTCCACGACATGTTGGCCATATACATGAACAGCGTGTCGATCTTGTACGGGTTACCCGCGTGGGCGTTGGAGATGACCATATGCATCATACCGTGGCTCGACATCGGGTTTTCCCATGTGAAGGCCTTATCGATGCGAGCGGGGGTGCCGTCTTCTTTGAGACACAGGTCGTCGGGGCCGTGGGTGAAACCCAAGTGCGGGCCGTCGAGGGCTTGGCCGGGTGTGACGCCGTAATGCGGCTTCGGGTGGGCTTCCGGTGGCTTGGGGTAGGGCGGCTTGAAGCGCATGCCGCCGGGGGTCTCGACGCTGCCAAGGATGATCTGCAACACATGCAGCGCACGGCAGGTTTGGAAGCCGTTGGCGTGGGCGGAGATACCGCGCATGGCGTGGAAGGACACTGGACGCCCGACCATTTTGGTGTGTTTGTGGCCGCGGAAGTCGGTCCATTCGCGGTCCAGCTCGATGGATTGGTTGAACGCCACATCGGCAAGTTCCGCCGCGATGCGCTTGATGCGGTCGGCTGAAATGCCCGTGCGTTCGGCCACGGCTTCGGGGGCGTATTGCGGGTCGAGATATTTCTCGGCCATGTGTTGGAAGACCGAGCGGTGGCTGATGCCTGCGTCGCGCAGGGAGCCTGCCAGATCGGGTTTCACACCCTTGGCGTCGAAGGCCGCAGGCTTGCCGGTGGCGCGGTCCATCACCATCAGCCTGTTGTCTTTGTCGCGCAGGAGCAGGCCGAAATCCTCGGATTTCTCATCGCCATTCACCAGCACGGGCGCGTTGGTGAATTGCGCCAGATAGTCGAGGTCGAGCTTTCCGGCTTTGAACAGCTCATGGACCATGGACAGGATGAACAGCCCGTCTGTGCCGGGTGTGATGCCAACCCATTCGTCTGCAATGGCGTTGTAGCCGGAGCGGATGGGGTTCACGCCATAGACCTTGGCGCCGCGTGCCTTGACCTTGCCCAGACCCATTTTGATCGGGTTGCTGTCATGGTCTTCGGCGACGCCAAAGATCATAACCATTTTGGTGCGGTCCCAGTCGGGCTGGCCAAACTCCCAGAACGCGCCGCCCATGGTGTAGATGCCAGCGGCGGCCATGTTGACCGAGCAGAAGCCGCCATGTGCCGCGTAGTTCGGCGTGCCGAAACCTTGCGCCCAAAGCGAGGTGAAGCTTTGCGACTGGTCGCGGCCGGTGAAGAAGGCCAGCTTTTCGGGGGCGGACTCCCGGATCGGCTTCAGGATGCCCGTCGCGATGTCATAGGCTTCGTCCCACGTGATTGTCTCGAACTCGCCGGAGCCGCGCGGGCCTGTGCGTTTCATTGGGGCGGTCAGGCGGGATGGCGCGTTGTGCTGCATGATGCCCGCGCTGCCCTTGGCGCATAGAACGCCTTGGTTCACGGGGTGGTCGCGGTTGCCCTCGATATAGGCAACCTTGCCGTCCTTCATGTGCACGTCGATCCCGCAGCGGCAGGCACACATGTAGCAAGTTGTTTTGCGGATTTCGTCGCTGACCTTGGGGGAGAGGTCGATCACGGGTTGGTTCATGGGAAGACTCCGGTCAGCTGTTTTTGTTGGCGGCGTTGACGATCGCCGCGAGGCAGCAGGATGCCATGCGGGCAGCAGGCGGGTCGGCGCGAGAGGTCAGAAGGACGGGGACTTTGGCCCCCATGACGATACCCGCAGCACATCCACCCGAGAGATACACGAGCGATTTGAACAGGGAGTTGCCCGATACGATGTCCGGCACGATGATGGCATCCGCCTGACCAGCGACGGGATCGGCGGTCAGTTTTTTGGTGGCAACGGCGGCGGGGGACAGGATCAGGTCGAGCGCCAGCGGGCCGGAGAAGTCTGCGGTTTTGATCTCGGACTTGGCCCAAGTTTCCAATTCATCCGCCTCGACCGAGGAGGGGACGGCCGGCAGCACACTTTCGGTTGCGGACAGGAAGGCGACCTTGGGGCGATCGGTTCCAAGCATCTGGAGCAGTTTGACCACTTCGCGGGTGGCGTCTTTGCGGGTCTCAAGGTTCGGGGAGACGTTTACCGCCGCGTCCGAAATGGAGATCGACTTGCCACCATCAGGGTGGGTGATGTGGAAGATGTGCACCAGACGGTTGCCCGTCCGCAGCCCTGCATCACGCGCCAAGGCGGCGCGCATGAAGGTGTCGGAGTGCAGCTGGCCTTTCATCATCACGTCGGCGCGGCCCTCGCCGCAGGCCATGGCAGCGGCTTGGCCGCTTTCCTGCTCGCCGGTCGCTTCGATCAGTTGGAATTGCGAGATGTCCCAGCCCAGCCTTTCGGCCTCGGCCTCGATCATCGCGCGCTCACCGGTGAAGACCGGCTCCATGATGTTTGCCTCGGTGGCGTCACGGGCGGCTTCCATCGGCAGGGGCGCGCCAGCGCGGGCGATTGCAACGCGCGGGGTCGCGGCTTTCTGCGCCATGTCCAGAAGCCAGCTTGGGCATACGGCGTCGCGTTGGGATAGGAATGGATTGTCGGTGGTCATTGCGGTCTCTCCCAAAACGCGGCCTGTTCACCACGAAACCCGCCCCAATTTCTTGGGGCGGGTAAGGTTCGTAGTATGGCGCGAGAATTACTCGGCGGCCATATCCGATGCAGCTACACCAGCAACCGCAACAGGTTTCTTCATTGCGTCACGGCGGAACGGCTCTCCCAGTTCCTGGTTTAATAGAACCTCGATGAACGTGGTGACGTTGTCTTCCATTTGACCCTTGATCGCTGTGTTCAGCGCTTCGGTCAACTCTTCCATGGTGGCGACTTGAACACCTTTCAAACCACATGCGTCAGCGATTTTCGCGTAAGAGACGTTGTCGTTCAACTCGGTGCCAACAAAGTTGTCGTCATACCACAAGGTGGTGTTCCGCTTCTCGGCGCCCCACTGATAGTTGCGGAAAATGACCATGGTCATTGCAGGCCAGTCGCCGCGGCCAACGGAGACCATTTCGTTCATCGAAATACCGAACGCGCCGTCACCGGCGAAGCCGACAACCGGAACATCGGGGCGACCGATTTTTGCGCCAGTGATGGCAGGAAAGCCGTAGCCGCATGGGCCGAACAGGCCGGGGGCCAGATATTTGCGGCCTTCCTCAAATGACGGGTAAGCATTGCCGATTGCGCAGTTGTTGCCGATGTCCGACGAAATGATGGCATTCTTCGGCAGAGCAGCTTGAATGGCGCGCCAAGCCTGACGAGGTGCCATTTTTTGCGGCTCACGGGTGCGTGCACGCTCGTTCCATGTGGTGCCCGGATCGTCGTTCTCATGGTCAAGAGAGGTGAGTTCCTGCGCCCAAGCGGATTTGGTCTGTGCAATCAGGTTCTTGCGATCCGCGCGGCCAGCGTCGCCTGCGCTGTCTTTCAGACGATCAAGGATGCCTTCGGCCACTTTTTTGGCGTCTCCGACAATTCCGACGGTCACTTTCTTGGTCAGACCGATGCGGTCGGGGTTCAAATCAACCTGAATGACCTTCGCCTCTGTGGGCCAATAGTCGATGCCGTAGCCGGGCAAAGTGGAGAACGGGTTCAGACGCGTGCCAAGTGCCAGCACGACGTCCGCCTTGGAGATCAACTCCATGGCGGCTTTCGAGCCGTTGTACCCTAGTGGGCCTGCGAACAGCGGGTGATTGCCCGGGAAAGCATCGTTGTGTTGGTAACCAACGCAAACGGGCGCATCGAGTTTTTCCGCCAGCTTCATTGAAGCATCAATACCGCCTGCCAGCACAACGCCAGCGCCGTTCAGGATCACAGGGAACTTGGCCGAAGACAGCAAATCAGCGGCTTTGGCAACAGCGTCTTGACCGCCAGCAGGGCGTTCGAAGTCAACAGCGACAGGCAGTTCGATGTCGATCACTTGCGTCCAGAAGTCGCGCGGGATGTTCATCTGAACGGGGGCGGAAGCGCGGTGCGCTTGCATGATGCAGCGGTTTAGCGTTTCGGCGATGCGTGTCGGATCACGCACTTCTTCCTGATAAGCCACACAGTCTTTGAACAGGTTCATCTGTTCCATTTCCTGAAAACCACCTTGGCCGATGGTTTTGTTTGCGGCCTGAGGCGTGACCAACAGCAGCGGGGTGTGGTTCCAGTAGGCGGTTTTAACAGGCGTTACGAAGTTGGTGATGCCTGGCCCGTTTTGGGCGATCATCATCGACATCTCTCCGGTGGCGCGGGTGAAGCCGTCTGCCATCATACCGGCGGTCATTTCATGGGCGCAGTCCCAAAACTTGATGCCCGCGGCTGGAAAGAGGTCAGAGATTGGCATCATGGCGGAGCCGATAATGCCGAACGCATGGCGGATACCGTGCATTTGCAGGGTTTTAACGAAAGCTTCTTCGGTCGTCATCTTCATGGTGGCGATCTCCCAATGTAGGTAAAGGCGGGCGCAGGTGCCCGTTTGTATATGTCTGGATGGAAACTATGGTGTGGACGAGAGTCGCGTTATGACCAGTTGTTTCAGACTATAAGTCCAAAAATTGGCTCGCCGCGCTCGTTTTCCAGTCGATAAAAGCGTTTCAGAGCGTCGCGCACGGGAGGTGTAAACGCTAATTCAGCGCAGCATTTGTTCAATCTCGGCTGCGATTAATGCCACCCCGGGCGTGATCTGCGCGGCGCCGATAGAGGAATAGGCCAGACGGTAATGCTTGTATTCCCGCGATGTGCTTTCGCAAAAGGCGGCTCCGGGTTCAATCAGAACGGACTTGTGTCTTAAGCGGTCCCCCAGCTCTTTGGTGTCAACGCCGTCAGGGGCGCGCATCCAGTAGCTGGAGCCGCCAAATGCGCCGGCACCCGCCACGGTCAGCCCGTATTCCGCGAAGGCACTATCCATGATGCGGCGTCGGTCGTGGAAGGCGTTGCGCAAGCGGCGCACCAAGGCGTCGTAGTGCCCAAGGGACAGAAAATACGCCGCGGTGCGTTGCATGTGACCCGGAGGATGCCTGAGAACGGCTGAGCGAAGCGCGCGCGCCTCGCGAATAAATGGTTCAGGACCAACAAGATAGCCTAGACGGAGTCCGGGAAAAAGGGATTTGGAGAATGACCCGACATAGATCACCCGACCGTCGTCATCGAGCGATTTCAAGGCGGGTGACGGTGGTTTGAGGAAGGACATTTCGAATTCGTAGTCATCCTCGACAATCAGGAAATCGTCCTCTGACGCGCGGCGCAGAAGCTCTTTGCGGCGCGAAATCGGCATGGTGGAGGCTGTCGGGCATTGGTGGCTGGGCGTTGTGAAGACCACGTCCGTTTCGGGTGGAACAAGGTCGGGGGGCAACCCGTCGCCGTCCACGGGTATCTCGATCCGGTGGCAGCGCGACTGGTGCAAAATCGACCGCAGGCCGGGGTAGCACGGGTTTTCATGCGCTGCGGTCCGGCGCTGGGTGAGCAGCACCTGTGCTGCCAGCCACAGGGCGTTTTGCGCGCCGACGGTGATCAGAATCTCCTCGGGTTTTGCCAGAATACCGCGGCGGGGCAGGGTGTTCCGGGCGATAAATTCCAACAGTTGAGGATCGTCCCGATCAACCTGATCCGCCGTCAGGCTGTCAAAATCACGCTGCCCGAGGGCGCGGACAGCACAAAGACGCCAGTTCTGGCGATCAAATAGTGACGGGTCTACCTGACCGTAAATAAAGGGATATTTGTATTTTCGCCAATCGAGAGGTTTCTCGATTTGCAGGTTTCCGGAGAAACGGTTGCCGATGGCGCGCGTCCAGTCAACGGTGTCCGAAGATGAGCGCGGGCTGAGCTGCGGCGGCTCCGGCGCGTTCTCGGACACGAAGTAACCGGAGCGGCCAGCGGAGGACAGGTAGTCGTCGGCCATCAACTCGTTATAGGCCAGCGTGACGGTGATCCGGCTGACGCCCAGATGCGTGGCGAGCTTGCGCGAGGAGGGGAGTTTTTCGCCGGGGCGGAAGCGACCGGACAGGATGCCGCCTGCGACCAACTGCTGGATTTGCTGTTGAAGCGTGCCCTCGAAGGCGGGGTCCAGAAAGAAGGTTTCGAGGGCGATGGGCATGTGCGGCTGGCCTTAAATCGGTTGTAATTTGGCTATATCGGAAATCCGTGTCCGACGGAAGGGTTAACCCGTGGGACGGTGTCTGCGCGGTGCGCGACGCTTGGGGTGCGAATTGAGGGTTAACGTCTGCAAAACAAGGGTTTTGGGCGGTCGGCAAGCCGTCTGCAAAGCGTCGGCATTGCGTCGGCATTGCGTCGGGCATTGTGTCGGGATTTGGCGTGGTTAACACGGCGCGCGGTGAGGAAAGTTGAGATTTGGTGAATGCAGGGCGTGTTGAGGCGCGAACCGGTTGGTCGGCGGCTCTTGGATCGACAATCGCCTTCGACCTGATTCCGGGTGTGGCAAGATGCAAAGGTCTGCCTGGAGCCCACTGTGTACTTTGGATTTTCTCGCTGCTTGCGCTCGCAGCGTCAGAATTGCCGCGTGAGCAAAAAATGGCTCCGCCGCGCAGCGAAGAGTTCTGTCATCCTTGCAGACCGTAGCGAAAATCTTACCTCGAATTCACAGGTCGCGGACAGAAATGCCGGTTGGACCTTCCAACTTTATTAAGTGCAGAAAGCAGCGATGAGCTGCCGTCTGTCGCCAAAATGTCAGCGCATTGCAGCTTGCCCGAAGCAGACATTGGCCGACGAGCTTAGCAGTGGAGATGGCTGGATAGCGGATGTGCGAGGCAAAGGTAAATTCGCAGCGGTTAATCAAACGGTTGCTTTAGAAACGTTCCAGTTCTGAGTGGGTCTAAAGTGGATTTTATACTTGTTCCTTCTTCATCCTGAAGTATCAATCGGGTACCCCAAGATCAGCTCAATTCGCACAGGTTGGCGCGGAATGCAGGTATGACGGGCCGTAACGGTTTTCACTAACGCTGGTTCGCCGAGCATCAACCAGATGTTTCGTTGTCTGCACTGCGTTTGGTTGACGTGTATGGTGCGTACATGCTTCACTTTCACGCGAAAGCGCAGATGACCGCAATAGATCGACTGGAGTGTCTAGGATGTCCGAAAAATGCGCTGCGCGGAGCCCAAAGACCGTTAGTTCGGACGCATTGGCTGCGCTTAACAACGGCTCCCATTCCACGCCATTTGAAGTTCTTGGGCCGCACAAAGTCGGAAATAAGCGGTGGATCACGACATTTCAGCCAGACGCAGTCGAGGTTTTTGCGACCGTTGGCAATAAAAAGACAATTCTGCCACGCCTTGAAGGCGACGTGTTCTCAGGCCCTGTCCCGGGGAAAGCCTACTCCCTGACAATGCGTTACGCGGACGGGTCTGAACATACGACGCATGATCCGTTTGCCTTTGATCCCGTTCTTTCGGATTTCGATCAGTATCTGGTCGGCGAAGGCACTCACAAAGAGCTGTGGCGGGTTCTTGGAGCGCATGTGACCACACATCAAAAGGTGGCAGGTGTTCACTTCGCCGTCTGGGCACCCAATGCGCGTCGCGTCAGTGTTGTAGGAGATTTCAACCAATGGGATGGCCGCCGCCACCCGATGCGGCCTGCGGGGCAAACCGGTGTTTGGGAGATTTTCTTGCCGCAAGTCGGCGACGGGGCATTGTACAAGTACGAGGTTGTCGGTGCTGACGGATCAGTGGTGCTGAAAGCTGATCCGGTGGGGTTCGGGTCGCAGCACCCGCCAGAGAAAGCCTCGATTGTTCGCGATATTGGCGGATACGGCTGGAAAGACGACGCTTGGATGAAAGCCCGCGCAGCACGGGCAGATCGGTCGGCCCCCATTTCGATCTACGAGGTTCATCTTGGATCGTGGCGCCGCCGCTACGATGATGGCGGACGGCCCTTAAGTTACAAAGAGCTTGCCCGCGATCTTGTGGCATATACGAAGTTCATGGGCTTTACCCATATCGAATTGCTACCGGTGTCTGAATTCCCCTTTGACGGGTCGTGGGGCTATCAACCCGTTGGTATGTTTGCACCGACCATTCGGTTCGGCCCTCCACATGAATTTCGCGACCTTATAGAGGCCGCCCACGCCGCCGAGATCGGCGTATTGCTGGATTGGGTTCCGGGGCATTTCCCGGCGGATGAACATGGCCTCGCCAAATTTGACGGCACCGCGCTCTATGAGCATGCCGACCCGCGTGAGGGTTTTCATCAAGACTGGAACACGTTGATCCCTAATTACGGGCGGCGCGAAGTGAAGAATTACTTCGTTTCGAACGCACTCTATTGGATGGAGGAATACCATCTGGACGGGCTACGCGTGGATGCTGTGGCCTCGATGCTGTACCGCGACTATTCGCGAAACGATGGCGAATGGGTGCCCAACAAAGACGGCGGGCGCGAAAACTATGAAGCGATCGAGTTCCTGCAAGAGATGAACATCGCAGTGTACGGCGCGGACCCAAGCGTGATGACCGTGGCCGAGGAAAGCACGTCATTCCCTGCCGTGTCGCAGCCAGTACATTCAGGCGGACTTGGCTTTGGTTACAAGTGGAACATGGGCTGGATGAACGACACCCTGCGCTACATGGAAAAAGACCCCATTTACCGCCAGCACGATCACCACCTGATGACCTTTCCTATCGACTGGGCCTTCACGGAAAACTTCATCCTACCAATCAGCCATGATGAGGTTGTGCATGGCAAAGGCTCGATGATCGAAAAAATGCCGGGCACCGAGTGGGAGAAGTTCGCCAACCTGCGGGCCTACTACGCCTTCATGTGGACCCAGCCGGGCAAGAAGCTGCTCTTTATGGGCTGCGAATTTGCACAGCCTGAAGAATGGGACCACAATTCCGAGTTGAATTGGGGCGCGGCGGAGCAACCGGCCAACAAAGGCATGCAGCAACTCGTTCGGGACCTGAACACGCTTTACCGCGAGACGCCGGCACTGCACGTGAAAGATTGTGTGGCGGACGGATTTGCATGGTTGAGCAACGACCCTGCACAGTCAACAACAGGGTTTGTGCGCTACGGCAATGCAGGAGACGCGCCAGTGGTGGCGATATGCAACTTCACACCGGTTGAGCGGAACGGATTTCGAATTGGCGTTCCGGATCAGGGGTTCTGGGAAGAAGCTCTCAACACTGACGCTGCAATCTACGGGGGTGGGAACCGTGGCAATCTGGGTGGCGGTCACGCGGAAGACGTGGCGGCAGACGGGCATGCACAGTCAATGGTACTGACGTTGCCGCCGCTCTCCGTGGTGGTTCTGCGTCGACGCGACGAAAAGTAGAAACAACTGGTTGGAGGACTAGGAATGCCGACAAAGCGCTTAACACAGAGATCCATGGTGTTCGTACTGGCCGGAGGGCGCGGGAGCCGCTTAAAGGAGCTGACAGACCGGCGTGTGAAACCTGCCGTGCCTTTCGGCGGCAAGGCTCGCATTATCGACTTTGCTCTGTCCAACGCAGTAAATTCCGGCATCCGCAAGATGGCCATCGCCACTCAATACAAGGCGCACAGCCTGATCCGCCATACGCAGCGCGGTTGGAACTTCTTCCGCGCCGAACGCAACGAATTCATCGACGTGCTGCCGGCATCGCAACGTGGCGGCAATGAGAGCTGGTACAAAGGGACCGCGGACGCCGTGACCCAGAATATCGACATCGTGGACAGCTACGGAGTGGACCACGTGATCATTCTGGCAGGCGACCATATCTACAAAATGGACTACGAAATTATGCTGCGCCAGCATGTCGAGACTAAGGCGGACGTCACCGTTGGCTGCCTGACGGTACCACGCATGGAGGCCACAGCCTTTGGTGTCATGGACACTGACAAGGACGGACGCATTACCAGCTTTCTTGAAAAGCCCGCTGACCCACCCGGCATGCCCGAGGACCCCGACAAGGCATTGGCCTCTATGGGGATCTATGTGTTCGACTGGAAATTCCTGCGCGATCTTCTGTTGAAAGACGCCGAAGATCCCAATTCAACCAATGACTTCGGCAACGACCTGATCCCCGAGATCGTCAAAGGCGGTAAGGCCATGGCGCACCGGTTTGACGATAGCTGCGTGCGGGCGGACGATGCGCCGGCCTATTGGAAAGACGTGGGCACCGTCGATGCATTCTGGCAGGCGCATATAGACCTGACGAATTTTACCCCCGAGTTAGACCTGTGGGATCGCGACTGGCCGATCTGGACCTACAATGAAAGCGTACCTCCTGCGAAGTTCATTCATGACGAGCGCGACCGGCGCGGCATGGCGATCTCGTCAATGGTGTCGGGGGGGTGCATTGTTTCGGGGACCGAAGTTCGCAATTCCTGCCTGTTCACCAATGTGCATACCAACTCCTACGCTGTGCTCGATCATGCGGTGGTATTGCCGAATGTGACGGTTCATCGCTCGGCACGACTGCGGCGGGTGGTTGTCGATGGCGGTGTGATTATTCCCGAGGGTCTCGTGGTCGGCGAAGATCCCAGTGAGGACGCCAAATGGTTCCGTGTCACTGAGAGTGGCACGACATTGATCACCCAAGACATGCTGAACAAGAAGGCCGCGGCTTCATGACGAAGGTTCTCTTTGTCGTCTCGGAATGCGCTCCGTTGATCAAGACGGGAGGCTTGGCGGACGTCGCGGGCGCGCTACCACTTGCATTGGCGGCCTACGGCGACGAGGTGCGGGTATTGTTGCCCGGCTACAGAGCCGTTATGGAAAAGCTTGGTAAAACCAAGGTGCTCCAGACCTACAAAGATCTGTTCGGTGGGTCCGCGAAGTTGCGCAGCTGCACAGTGGCAGGTTTGGACCTTTTGGTGATCGACGCGCCGCATTTGTATGACCGCGACGGCGGCATCTACAGCGACGTGGCGGGTGAGGATTGGGATGATAATCCCGAACGGTTCGCGGCGCTGTCCTATGTTGCTGCAATAATCGCCGATAAGGGTGCAGGCACCTGGACGCCGGACATTGTGCATGGGCATGACTGGCAGGCCGGACTGACACCAGAGTATTTGCAAGCGGCGGGTGTGGACGTGCCGTTTGTCTTTACCGTTCACAACATCGCATTTCACGGAAATACTTCGGCGGATAGAATTGCCGCTTTGAAGCTGGACACGGCAAGGTTCAACGCAGAGCATTTTGAGTTCTGGGGACAGGTGTCGGCTTTGAAGGCCGCACTCATGGGCGCGGACAAGATCACAACTGTTTCGCGCACCTACGCCGAAGAACTGCTAACGCCGGAATTTGGCATTGGCATGGACGGTGTTCTGCGGCACCGTAAATCGGATCTGTCCGGGATCGTAAACGGCATAGACGAGGCCATCTGGAACCCCGCGACGGACCCGAATATCAAGCCTTACAAAACAGCCGCAGGAAAGGCTGCCAACAAAAAAGCTCTGCAGAAAACCTTTGGGCTTGGCACATCTAACGGCCCTCTGTGCGTGTTGGTCTCTCGGTTGACCGAACAAAAAGGCCTTGATCTGTTGCTGGAGGCACTCCCTGAGCTGCTGAAACAAGGAGGCCAACTGGCTCTGTTGGGATCCGGAGATCCGAGGCTGGAGGTCGCGTTGCTGGAGGTGGCAGCAGGGCAGGAAAACGTCTCCGTCAAGATCGGCTACGACGAAGCGCTGTCGCACCAGATGATGGCGGGCGGCGACGTTATCTTGGTGCCATCGCGGTTCGAGCCTTGCGGTCTGACCCAGCTTTACGGTCTGCGCTACGGCACCTTGCCGTTGGTCGCATTGACCGGTGGGCTTGCTGACACAGTGATCAACGCTTCGCCTGCCGCACTTGCCAGAGGGGTGGCGACGGGCCTGCAGTTCTTCCCTGTCACCTCCCAAGCGCTTGCGAACGCCTTTGCGCGGCTGGGCGGTCTCTACAAGCAACCTGAAGTTTGGAAATCAATGCAGCGGAATGCGATGGCGCAACCGGTGGGCTGGGAGACGTCCGCCGCCGAATATCACGCCATTTATGCCAGCCTGATATGAGCTCGCAGCCGTTTCAAATTCGCCCTGGGCAGCCGTCACCTTTGGGGGCAACTGCTGATGCCGAGGGGGTGAATTTCGCCGTCTTTTCGCAACATGCGACCAAGGTGATGCTGTGTTTGTTCGACGAGGACGGGGCCGAGCACCAAGTTGTGACCCTGCCCGAACGCGAAGGCCATGTGTGGCACGGCTACCTTCCGGGCCTGAAAGCAGGACAACAATACGGATACCGGATGGACGGGCCGTATGAGCCCCGCGAAGGACATCGTTTCAACCCGTTCAAACTGCTGATTGATCCCTATGCCAAGCGCCTGACCGGACACCCGATATGGAATGACGCGCTGTTTGGCTACAAGACGGATCACAAGGATAAGGACCTCAGTTTCGACAAAACCGACAGCGCGCCATACATGCCGCGCTGCGTGGTTGTGGATCCGCATTTCGATTGGAACGATACACCGCGACCGAACCACTCGTTGGAAAACTCGGTGATTTACGAGGCCCATGTGAAGGGGCTGACTGCGGGTCGTGAGGATATTGAAAATGCCGGCAGCTACCTTGCGATGGCATCTGATCCCATTCTTGAACATCTCAACAATCTGGGTGTCACCGCAGTCGAATTGTTGCCCGTACAGGCGTTCTTGAACGAAAAGTTCTTACTGGACCGCGGACTGACGAATTATTGGGGTTACATGACCTACGGGTTCTTCGCGCCGGACCCGCGTTACATGCAAGGCACTGATATCTCGGAGTTCCAGCAAATGGTGGAACGGTTCCATTCTGCGGGTATCGAGGTGATTTTGGACGTAGTCTACAATCACACCGCCGAAGGGTCGGAGATGGGGCCGACGCTGATGTTTCGCGGGCTGGACAATGCCAGCTACTACCGGCTCGCGGATGAGAAACGCTACTATATCGACGACGCGGGGTGCGGGAATACGTTGGATTTCGAAAATCCCTTTGTTATCCGGCTGGTGATGGACTCCCTGCGCTATTGGGTCGAAGTCATGCATGTAGACGGGTTCCGGTTCGATCTGTGCTCCGCACTGGGCCGGACGCGCCATGGGTTTGAAAGCGATGGGCCCTTCTTTCGCGCGATCGGGCAAGATCCGGTTTTGAACAAGGTGAAGCTTATCGCGGAGCCTTGGGATATTGGACCCGGGGGCTACCAGCTTGGAGCCTATCCGGCCCCGTTTGCGGAATGGAATGACAAGTTTCGGGACAACGTGAGAGAGTTCTGGCGTGGTGATCGCGGCAAGGTGTCGGACCTTGCCGGTCGGCTTACCGGCTCAGCCCAGTTCTTTGACCATGATGGCCGCTCCGCCACGTCGTCTTTGAATTTTTTAACTGCCCATGACGGCTTCACGCTGGAGGATACCGTCAGTTACTCGGACAAGAACAATCTGGCGAACGGCGAAGACAACCGCGATGGGCATTCCAATAACCACTCGGACAATATGGGTGTTGAGGGCGCGACGGATGATCCTGAGATCATGGCCGCTCGGATCAGGCGCAAACGCAACCTGATCGCGACATTGATGCTGTCCCAAGGCACTCCGATGATGCTGGCTGGCGACGAATTAAGCAATTCACAAGGCGGCAACAACAACGCCTATTGCCAAGACAACGAGATCGGATGGGTGAACTGGCCTGAAGAAAAAGACCCCTTCTTCACATTCTGCCAGCAAGCGATAGCGTTTCGGCGCATGCATCCCCTGTTGCGGCAACGACGGTTCCTGCATTCGCGCCAACGGCTGATCGACGGCGAACCTGATCTGTTCTGGCGGCGCTCAAATGGCAAGCCGATGCGGCAAAGCGACTGGGATGATCCGAATTTGGATATTTTGGTGGTCGAAATGCGCATGGCGTCAGGCTCGCCCGAATACGTGCATCGCGAGGGGGCGCTGCTGGTCGTTCTTAACCGGGGCGACACCGTGGACATCACGCCGCCCGCCCTACCTGATGGAGGGGCATGGGTGCGCCGTTTCGACACCAGCCAGGACGACGCCATCGAGGTGACCGCAGGGATGCAGGTGGCGGCGAACGCAGTCGTCGTGTTCTCGCACGAGACGCGAAACTAAAGGCTGAATTAAGGGGAGGATAGACTATGCCAATGCAAACAGTGCGCACGCACCCGATTGATGGCCAGAAGCCGGGGACCAGCGGGTTGCGCAAGAAAACTGCTGTCTTCAAACGGCCCCACTACCTCGAAAATTACGTCCAATCCATTTTCGACGGGATTGGCGGTGTTGAAGGCAAAACACTGGTGGTCGGTGGCGATGGCCGTTTTTTCAACGACGACGCGATACAAATCATCTTGAACATGGCAGCAGCAAATGACGCGGCCAAATGCATTGTCGGGCAGCGGGGCATTCTCTCGACGCCCGCCGTTTCCCACCTTATTCGCCTGCGCCGCGCCGATGGCGGATTAATCCTGTCGGCCAGCCACAACCCCGGTGGCCCAAACGCGGATTTCGGCTTGAAATATAACGGGCCGAACGGAGGGCCTGCGACCGAAGCTGTGACCGATAAGATATTCAAACGCACGACAAAGATTGAAATCTACAAGATCACTGCCTCGTGCGGAGTGGACATCGACAACTTAGGAACCCGTAACCATGAGGGCATGGAGGTAGAAGTCGTCGATCCGGTAGAAGACTACGCCGCATTGATGGAGACGATTTTCGACTTCGACAAAATTCGTGCATTGTTTGCGAGCGGCTTCTCCATGCGGTTTGACGCCATGCACGCGGTGACCGGCCCCTACGCCCATGCGATCCTCGAGCGCAAACTGGGTGCGGCTAAAGGCACAGTGATGAACGGCACGCCAAGCCCTGATTTTGGCGGCGGCCATCCTGACCCGAACCCGATCTGGGCGAAGGAGTTGATGGACGTGATGTACGGCGCAGGTGCACCCGATTTTGGAGCGGCCTCAGATGGTGACGGCGACCGCAATATGGTGGTCGGACGCGGTGCTTATGTGACGCCCTCAGACAGCCTTGCAGTGCTGTGCGCCAAGGCGCATCTGGCCCCCGGCTATAAAGACGGGCTGGCTGGGGTTGCACGGTCCATGCCGACCTCGCGCGCGGTCGACCGAGTGGCGGCGAGCCTTGGGATTGATTGTTTCGAGACCCCGACCGGTTGGAAGTTTTTTGGCAATCTTTTGGACGCGGGCAAGGTGACCTTGTGTGGCGAGGAAAGCGCCGGAACCGGGTCGGACCATGTTCGAGAAAAAGACGGGCTTTGGGCGGTCTTGCTGTGGTTGAACATTCTGGCGGAGACCAAACAATCCGTGGCCGATCTGATGGCAGATCTCTGGAAGGCCCATGGGCGGTGCTATTATTCGCGCCACGACTACGAGGATGTCGATAGCGATAAAGCCAATGCGATGATCGAGGCGTTGCGGGCCAAGCTGCCCTCGCTTGCCGGAACAGCTATCGCGGGCCTGACCGTCGAGACCGCGGACGAATTTGCATATGACGACCCTGTGGATGGTTCTCATTCCGCAGGGCAAGGTCTGCGCATCGCATTCGAAGGCGGGGCAAGGGCGGTGTTTCGTCTGTCGGGTACGGGGACCGAAGGGGCCACGATCCGTATTTATCTGGAGCAGCTTGAGACCGCTGCCGACAAACTGCACATGCAACCCGAAGAGGCTTTGGGAAGCGTGCTTGACGCTGCCCTGACCGTTTCGGATTTGTCTGCGAAGACAGGTCGGGTTGAACCTGATGTGATTACCTGACATCAGACAGGTCCGCTGAGCAGACAAAGGAAATCAGGGATGAATGTTATGAATGATCTGTCCGCAGATGCGCTGCGGGTCCGTATCACTCAGCACCTGACCTACACGCTGGGCAAGGATAAACCCAACGCGAGCCTTTACGACTGGCGCATGGCGGTCAGCTATTCCGTGCGCGATCTCATCATCGAGCCATGGTTCGCCGCCACGCGAAAGACATACGAGGCGCAAGGCAAGCGGGTCTATTATCTTTCGCTGGAGTTCCTGATCGGCCGCATCTTAGGCGACGCAATGATGAACCTTGGCCTGTTTCAGGCGGTTCAGGATGTGCTGGATGGCGAAGGAATCTCGCTGGCGGATGTAATCGAGGATGAGCCCGACGCGGCGCTTGGCAATGGCGGCTTGGGCCGTTTGGCCGCGTGTTTTCTGGAAAGCATGTCGACGCTTGCTTGCCCTGCCTATGGCTACGGCATCCGCTATGAGCATGGGCTGTTTCGTCAGGCGTTTGAAAGCGGGCGTCAGGTGGAGCATCCCGAAGACTGGCTGAACCAGCCGCACCCTTGGGAATTTGAACGCCCCGAGGCCCGCTATACTGTGCCGTTCAAAGGGCATGTCAGTGTTGTTGACGGGAAATCCGTTTGGCACCCCTCCGAGACGGTTTTTGCCCGTGCTTACGACATGCCCGTGGTGGGTTGGCAGGGGAAATGGGCGAACACGCTGCGCCTATGGGGCGCCCATCCGACGGAGCTGTTCGATCTGGAGCAGTTCAATTCGGGCGATCACACCGCAGCGGCCGCCCCGGAGGCTCTGGCGCGCACGCTATCACGGGTTCTGTACCCTGAAGACACGACCGATAGCGGCAAAGAGTTGCGGCTGAAGCAGGAGTATTTCCTGACCTCTGCCGCGCTACAGGACATCCTGCGCAGGTTCCTTAGCGAATATGATGACTTCGCCCTTCTTCCCGACAAGGTCGCAATCCAGATGAACGACACGCATCCGGCCTTGGCGGGACCAGAGCTGATCCGCCTGTTGATGGACGATCACGGCTTGCCATGGGACGCGGCAAAACGGATCGCCGAGGGGTGCTTGAATTACACCAACCACACCCTTTTACCTGAGGCGCTGGAGACGTGGTCGACATGGCTGATGGGTCGGGTATTGCCACGCCACATGCAGATCATCGAGCGGGTTGATAAAGAGCATCGGGCCGCCACCAAATGCGCGGCCGAGCTTGCGATCGTCAAACATGATCAGGTGCATATGGGTACATTGGCTTTCGTGATGGCATCCCATGTGAACGGTGTCTCGGCGCTGCATAGCGACCTGATGAAAGAGACCGTGTTTAAAGGGCTGAACGGGCTCTATCCTGCGCGGATCGTGAACCAAACCAACGGCGTCACTCCAAGACGCTGGTTGCGGCTTTCAAACCCGGCATTATCCAAGGTATTGACCGACACGATTGGCGCGGGGTGGGAAAGTGATCTGGCCCGTTTGTCCGATCTCGGTGCCCATGAGGATGACCGCGCCCTGCGGGACGCCATTGGGGCCGCCAAACGACACAACAAGGTAGCGTTGTCGAATTGGGCGTCGGATAAATTGGGCGTTTCCCTTAACCCCGACGCGATGTTCGACGTGCAGATCAAGCGTATACACGAATACAAACGCCAACTTCTGAACGTGTTCGAAACGATTGCCCGCTGGTCCGCCATTCGTGCCGACCCGAAGGCGAACTGGACGCCGCGCGTCAAGATTTTCGGGGGCAAGGCCGCGCCGGGTTACTTTGTGGCGAAAGAGATCATTCACCTGATCAATGACGTGGCCAAGACAGTGAACAATGATCCGGTCGTGGGCGACCTGCTGAAGGTCGTCTACCCGGCCAATTACAACGTCTCCATGGCAGAACGGCTGATCCCGGCAACGGACCTGTCCGAGCAAATCTCGACGGCAGGAAAAGAGGCATCCGGCACCGGTAATATGAAATTCACCATGAATGGCGCGCTGACGATTGGCACTCTGGACGGCGCCAACGTCGAAATTCGCGAGCACGTCGGCGCAGAAAATTTCTTCCTCTTCGGCATGACGGCGTCTGAGGTGCGAGCGCGGTATCTGATCGCGGACCACGCCCGCGAAGCGATCCTTGCCAGCCAAACCTTGCAAGATATTCTGCAAATGATCGTCGAGGGCCGGTTTAGCCCTGAAGAAACCGACCGCTACAACGGGTTGGTCGACGCCACATGGAACCACGACCCGTTTTTGGTAGCGTCAGATTTCGACAGCTACCTTGCGGCGCAAGCCAAGGTTGACGACGCCTTCGCCGACACTGACCACTGGAACACGCTGGCGCTACGCAACATTGCGGGGTCCGGGTATTTCTCGTCGGACCGCACAATCAAGGGGTACATGGACGAGATTTGGGATACCAAAAGCCTGCTCTAGCTGTGCTGAATGGAGAAGCCTGTCCCGTGTGACAGATAGGCAAACCCGTTGCCGTCCAAGGTCAACCCTGTTGCATCCAGAGTTGCCGCGTTGCCATGTATGATCTCCGCCTCGCCTTTTACCACAAAGGGATGGGGGTCCGGCGACAGGTTGAACACACAGGTGAGCGTCTCGTCCTCTGCGCTGCGGGTGAATGCCAGGATCGGCTCCGGCATAGGCAGAAACGATGTCTTTCCTCGGCTCAATGCGGGGCTTGCCTTGCGGCGGGCGATGGCATCTTTGTAATAGGCAAGAATGCTGCCATCGCCTTGGCTGTCCACCGCTTTTGCGGCCTGCGGCACCTTTACCGGCAACCAGGGCGCGCCCGTCGAGAACCCGGCATTTGGCGCATCTTTTTCCCAGACCATCGGCGTGCGGCAACCGTCGCGGCCCTTGACCGCTGGCCAAAAGCGGATGGCTGGCGGGTCGGTAAGCTCTTCGAACACCAGTTCTGTTTCGGTCTGCCCTAGTTCTTCGCCTTGATAAATGCCGATGGTGCCCTCGAATGACATCAGCATCGCGCAAGCAAGGCGTGCCATCGCGTCGTCCGAGACCGAATATTCGGCCCAGCGGGTAACTTGACGCGGAACGTCATGGTTGCTGAAGGACCAGTAGGGATGGCCGTCGGGTGCCCCGCGCTGAAATCCCTCAATGCAATTCTGGAAATGTTCGGCATTAAAGTCCGGTCCCAACATCGCGAAGCTGTAGGCCATATGCAGGCGGCTGGTACCTTCGGTGTATTTGCCCATGATCTCTATGGATTTGTGCCCCATCTCGCCGACCTCGCCGACCATCATGATATCTTCATACTGATCCGTCAGCGCGCGAAGCCGTTCAAGAAACGCGATATTTTCAGGTCGGGTCTTGTTGTAAATGTTGTCCTGCATTCCATAAAGGTCGGTCGCCATGACCTGCGATTTAGCTTGAGCAGGCGGATTGGAGCGCAGCTGCTGATCATGAAAATAGTAGTTCACCGTGTCCAGCCGAAAGCCGTCTAGCCCGCGATCGAGCCAGAATTTACAGGTCTCAAGTATCGCGTCGACCACATCCGGATTGTGGAAATTCAGGTCAGGCTGGGTGGCCAGAAAATTGTGCAGGTAATATTGGCCGCGTTGCGGGTCGAACTCCCATGCGGGGCCACCGAAATGGCTGTGCCAATTCGTGGGTGGCGACCCGTCAGGCAGCGGATCAGCCCAAACATACCAGTTGGCCTTATCATTGTCGCGGCTTAGGCGGGACTCCTTGAACCAGTCGTGCTGTTCAGACGTATGTGACAACACCTGATCCACTATGACTTTCAATCCACGCACGTGCGCTTCATTTATCAGCGTCTCAAACTCGGCAAGATCGCCAAATAGTGGATCAACGGCCAAATAGTCGGACACGTCGTAGCCCATGTCCGCTTGGGGTGAGGCAAAAATGGGGGATAACCAAATGCAATCAACACCAAGATCGGCGATGTAATCCAATCGGTTGGTGATACCTTTGAGGTCGCCAACACCGTCACCTGTGCTATCCTGATATGATCGAGGGTAAACCTGATAAATTACCGCGCTGCGCCACCATTCCTGCATCGGCCTTCTCCTTCGTTTTGACTACCCTAGCAGCCAAGTGATTGATGGAAAGGGTTTGGAGGCAGGTTGCTCGAGTTTCTATTCTAGCAGGATGCTAATCGAATAAAGAATAGAGCAAGCCTTGCAGCCAAAGCACCCGGCTTAGTGGACATCGCATGGCTGTAAGGGATGCTGTGGATTGAAAATTACCTGCATGTAAACATCCAAGACTAACACCCCTACCAATAGGTGGCACATATGCGGTTCTGAGCTTCGGTTCATCCTGAATTTGCACCTAATAATCGTTAGCTTACCACGCACTTACGAATACAACTTTGTTCAAAATATTGGTGTCCGAAGTCAGGTCTTCGGGACAGATTAAAGTGTGTGTCGGCTCGTCAAAGCGGAGCACAAGCACCGGCTCGATTAGAAACTTCTGAGGGAGTTAAAAACTGACACCATTGGCAGTTCTACATAAGCTAATTGCTGCGGACCCGTCTATTTGCATCGCACAAGGGCCGCGCGTGATGCTGAGACGCCAGCCACCTTACAGCGAATGACCAGTTTTGCCCAAAGCGCTAATTCGCTAGGGCGACGCAAATTTCTGGTTCACTAAAATAGTCTGTGAGCGTAGCCCTTGGATCTCTTTTACCACGGACGTCGGTGTTAGCGAGCAAGGATGGAGGACGGTTTCAATAGCATCCAGATCATTGTGCAACAGTGCATGGTGTTTTGCCGCGAGGTGCCTCATTCGGCTGTTTTTTCAGGCACACCATCTGAACGGTTCTCGGAACTGTCGATCACTACCTTTCGCAGCATCATCGCATAACCGCAATGGGTCCAGTTTCGTTGACGCTGTATATTGTTTGAGAGACGGCTTTGCTTTGGAAACAGGCAGTGACGTTGGGACTAGAAATATCTGGCGCGGGATCAGATCTCGCGCTTAGAAAAGTAGCACAGATAAAACTGGGGTTGGTCCTAGCAACGTAGTTCATGAGGCTAGTCTGACGCGGGATGATCGTCGCGAAGGCCGCCCATTTCGATGATCTTTTTAAGAACATCTTCAGCACCCTCTTCATTGCGGAGTGAGCAAAAGACATAAGGGCGCTGACTCCGCATCACGTCGCAATCTCGTCTCATCACATCTAGAGAAGCGCCGACATACGGGGCTAGATCGGTTTTGTTAATCACCAACAAATCAGATTTTGTAATTGCCGGTCCGCCCTTCCTAGGAATTTCCTCACCCGCTGCTACGTCGATTACGTAGATCGTTACATCGGCAAGCTCGGGGCTGAAAGTTGCTGACAAATTGTCCCCCCCACTTTCAATGAAGACGATTTCCAAGTCGGAGTGTCGCGCTTGCATCTCGGCGATAGCGGCGAGGTTGATCGACGCATCCTCGCGAATGGCCGTATGTGGGCAGCCACCGGTTTCAACGCCGATGATGCGGTTTTGCGGTAGAATCTGCATACGCATCAAGGCTTCTGCATCTTCTTGCGTGTAGATATCGTTGGTGATCACACCGATGGAAAACCTTGGGTGCAGTGCTTTGGCAAGAGACGCCGTAAGCGTGGTTTTCCCGGCACCAACTGGCCCGCCGATACCAATGCGCAGAGGTCCGTTGAGTTGGGTCATGATCGGAATATCCTCGGCTGGAGCGCCTCATGGCGCATGGCTGAAACATCGGACAAAAAAGCTGTGCTTTGTAGATCGTCCAATGTGGTCTGAGCGGTGTTCCTAGCGATATCCACGCAATCGGGCGAGAGGCCTGCAAGAACAGCCTGACCTTCGGTTTGGCCCAGCGGCACAGCACGCACCGCTGCCGAGACGAGGTTACTGATGAGCGACTGCAAATACATCGCCGCTGTTAAATCGACATCGATCCCCATACGTGCGGCGGTCGCACCGACCGCGACGGGGTAAGTTAGCTCCACCGCATCGCCGCCCCAAATTGCTGCAGTGGTTTTGCAAAACGCCGCCCCTTGTAGCCGGGTTTCAAGCAAGCGTTCCCGTGATGCCGCGAACGCCAATGCGGTGTCATTGACCACTTCCAAAGAAAGCGGGTCGTCGCAGTCATATGCCGCGCGCAGCAACATACAATCATTGCGACCACTGCCATGAGACAGGACTGAGCTGAGCCAGCCCTGTAGGTCGCCAGACGTGGCAATGACGCCGGTATGAATAGCCATCTCCAGCCCGTGCGAGTAGGCGAATGCACCAACGGGAAATGCTGGTGACAGCCATTGCGCAAGCGTGAGGGTATTCAGATCAGTGGTCATGCGCTGTTGCAACATGCTCATGCGAATGTGTACGGCCATGGCCATATGCGCCGCCTTCCGGAGTGAAGGCGGCACTCACCGTTTTGATCGATGCGCCGAGATGTTCCAACATGTGGCCAATAACAGGGTCCGCTTGGATCAGCAGGTGATCGGCGTTGATTTGACAAGGCGTGTGACGGTTTCCAATATGCCACGCCAAGCGCACGAGGTCAGAACCGGTCACTTGGTACAGCTCTTCCGCCGCCGCAACAATCTCAACCAGCGTGCCGTCAGTCAGTACAAGCGCATCCCCGTCATCAAGCGACGTGGTTTGGGCAAGGTCGACCAAAAACGAAACGCTAGTGCTTGTTGAAAGTCGCTTGCGGCGTAAAAAGCGCTCAGTGTAATCAAGTTCGCAGCGCGCTGCTTGCCCAGACCACTGCCCTTTGCGATGGAGTGTTTGGGCGATAGGAAGTGTGGTCATAGCCTGCTCCTCAAAACATGAAATAGCGCTGAGCCATCGGCAGCGACACTGCCGGTTGGCAGCTCAGAAGTACTCCGTCCGCGCGAACCTCGTAGGTCTCTGGATGCACTTCGATGTTTGGCGTTGCGTCGTTCAAGATCATGTCCACTTTACCAATATTGCGGGTATTACGAACCGCAACTGTTTGCTTAGCCAGCCCCAACGTCTCACCGATACCAGCCGCCTGCGCAGCGCCAGAGACGAAGCTGACTGACGAATGGCGCAGCGATGTGCCATACGCCCCGAACATGGGACGTGTATATACAGGTTGCGGCGTCGGGATTGATGCGTTGGGATCCCCCATTTGCGCCACAACGATGGTACCTGCCATCAAGACCATTTCGGGTTTCACACCAAAGAATGCGGGACTCCAAAGAACCAGATCAGCCCGCTTGCCGACGGCGATGTCGCCCAACACGTGGCTCACGCCTTGGGCGATTGCAGGGTTGATTGTGTATTTTGCGATGTAGCGACGAACGCGCATATTGTCGTTGTCGCCAGTCTCCTCCGGCAATGCACCGCGTTGCTTCTTCATCTTGTCAGCGGTTTGCCACGTGCGGATCAGCACCTCTCCCACGCGACCCATTGCCTGACTATCAGAGGCGATGATCGAGAATGCCCCCATGTCGTGCAATATATCCTCGGCAGCGATGGTTTCGCGACGGATGCGGCTTTCAGCGAATGCGATATCTTCTGGGATGGATTTATCGAGATGGTGGCACACCATCAACATGTCGAGGTGTTCCTCCAGCGTGTTCACCGTGAAGGGTCGCGTTGGGTTCGTGGAAGACGGGATCACGTTGGCGTCGCCACAGATTTTGATGATGTCCGGCGCATGGCCACCACCTGCACCTTCGGTGTGGAAGGCGTGGATTGTACGGCCTTTCATGGCGTTGACTGTGTGCTCAACAAAACCAGACTCGTTGAGTGTGTCAGTGTGGATCATCACCTGCACATCCATGTCGTCAGCCACCGAAAGGCAGCAGTCAATAGCTGCAGGTGTAGTGCCCCAATCTTCGTGAAGCTTGAGAGCACAGGCGCCAGCGTTGACCATTTCCACCAGCGCGTCCGGCTGGCTGGCGTTGCCTTTCCCTGCCAATCCGATGTTCATCGGAATGCCGTCGAAGGACTGAAGCATGCGCCCGATATGCCACGGCCCAGGTGTGCAGGTCGTGGCCAGTGTGCCATGCGCTGGACCTGTGCCACCGCCAAAACAGGTCGTCACGCCAGAGTGGAGGGAATCTTCCATCTGTTGCGGGCAAATGAAGTGGATGTGGCTGTCCATACCCCCCGCCGTCAGAATGCGCCCCTCACCTGCAATAACCTCGGTGCCCGGGCCCACAATGATATCGACGCCAGATTGAGTATCAGGATTTCCTGCCTTGCCAATGGCGTGAATTAGCCCGCTTTTCAGAGCCACGTCGGCTTTGTAGATGCCAGAATGATCCACGATCAATGCATTGGTGATCACCGTATCCACCGCTCCGCCTGCGCGGGTCACTTGGCTTTGGCCCATGCCATCGCGAATGACCTTGCCTCCGCCGAATTTAACCTCTTCACCATAGGTCGTCAGGTCCTGCTCGACCTCGATAATCAGATCGGTATCCGCAAGGCGAAGCTTGTCACCCGTCGTTGGGCCATACATCGCAGCATATTGTGCGCGGGAAATTTCGCGGGGCATTAGAGGTCTCCCATGACTTGTTGGTTGAACCCGAACACGCGACGTTTGCCGCCAATTGGGATCAGCTGAACTTCGCGGCGTTGACCGGGTTCAAAACGCACTGCGGTTCCTGACGCGATATCGAGACGCATACCGCGCGCAGTCTTGCGATCGAAATCAAGCGCAGGGTTGGTTTCAGCAAAGTGGTAATGGCTGCCAACTTGCACAGGGCGATCACCAGTATTTGCCACGATCATGGTCACGGCAATGGCGCCTTCATTCAGGGTCAACGTTCCGTCAGCGGGAAAGAGTTCTCCGGGGATCATTGCGTGCTCCTATCGGATCGGATTGTGAACGGTGACAAGCTTGGTGCCGTCGGGAAAAGTGGCCTCGACTTGCACTTCAGGGATCATCTCTGAGATGCCCTCCATACATTGATCGCGGGTAATGACATGACCGCCTGCCTCCATCATATCAGCCACCGAGCGGCCATCTCGCGCGCCTTCAACAACCACATCCGTGATCAGTGCAATCGCTTCTGGATGGTTCAACTTCACGCCGCGCGCCAAGCGCTTGCGCGCGACCTCGGCCGCCACGGCGATCAGTAGTTTGTCTTTTTCACGTGGTGTGAGTTGCATGCGTTACAGCCTCCATGATGTGGGCAAATTGTTTTGTGTAAGCTGCTCTAGAATGGGAACCAAGCTACGGCGCAGCTCGAAGCTATCTGAGGCGAGTTGCCGGATCACCAATACGTCCTCCGCGAGCATGCTTGCGCCCGCCGAAGAAGGCAGTGCAGCGCGCGCAGAACTCAAATGGCTACCTGCATCTGGGGCCACCAGCACAACGCTTGCCATTGCACCGGCCCCATTTGCGATAGCTGGGCTTGCGAGATGTGCTGCTGCATCACCAATCAGGTCCAAGCCATCAATATAACGAGGGGTGCCATTGCGTGTGATCTTGATCCGGTCCTGAAACATCACGCCACGCAGATCTTCGCGCATTGCGGCACGGCCAAACACAACCGGTTCGACCATCAAAAACCGCGCTTCTTCGTCCAAGCTGATATCTAACCGACGCCGCAAAGCGCAGCTGTCGTACAGGATCAATTCCTGAGGGAGCCAGTTAAGACGTGCACCGGTCTGAACCGACAGCTTCGTTGTCACGCGCCCTATCTCGCCGCTTTGAGCGCGGTACGCGCGCTCAGCCGCTTGGGTCGTAAGGGTCAATCCAGCGTTGGTCATGACACAGATATCAAGGTCAAATTGATCGCCGCCCGTTATCCCGCCCGCAGTGTTGACCAAGATCACCTCAGCATCCGGTCTGCGATTTTGCGGGAACACCAACTTGGTGGAACCGGATTGGCGCAAGTCCTTGATCCGCGTCTTTCCAGTGCCGTCGGCTTTCGCTGACAGCCTTGCAGTCCCAACTGCGCGAGGTTGCGCAACGGTATTTTTGCACAGATCGATTGGGGTGAACTGGTTGATGGCGGGCTCCTGCGGTCCAATGATGCGATGACTGTTCGAGCATAGCCAGCACCGAGGTGGCAGGATTTCCGGCATAAATGCCTTGCGTTGCGATGCCGGAGATTAAAATTTAAGCGATCCATTTGGATTGCGCTCATTAAACTAGCATCTCGATCTATAAGCCGAATTAGGTCGCAGTGGCATTTGCTCTTCGCGCTGCGGCGCAGCAACGATCATCCATCCTCAGACGTCGAATCAAGACACTTTGGGATTGGGGGTGTGTGACGACAGGTTGAATTGGACCTCACGCCAGCCGTCACACGATTTGCAACACTTACGTTGCAGGGAATAGCTAAAGCGCATGTGTTCTAAGAACAAGGCTTGAGCTGATGTCCCTGCTTGGAGAGATCACATGAGAACCACCACTGCTCTTGCTACCGCGCTCACGATGGGAGCCGCGCTGCCCGCAATTGCTGCTGATTGCACCATCAAAGTGGGTGTTCTGCACTCGCTGTCTGGCACAATGGCCATTTCCGAGACGACACTAAAAGACACAATGCTGACACTGATCGATCAACAAAACGCCAAGGGCGGCGTGCTTGGTTGCGAATTAGAAGCTGTGGTCGTCGACCCTGCCTCCGACTGGCCGCTGTTTGCTGAAAAAGCACGCGAACTGCTGACGGTTCATGACGTGGACGTAATCTTCGGCAACTGGACAAGCGTAAGCCGCAAATCCGTTCTGCCGGTGATCGAAGAGCTCAACGGGCTGCTGTTCTACCCTGTTCAATATGAAGGCGAAGAAAGCTCCAAGAACGTGTTTTACACCGGTGCTGCACCAAACCAGCAGGCCATTCCGGCAACAGATTACTTCTTGGAAGAACTGGGAATTGAGAAATTTGCGCTGCTCGGCACCGACTATGTGTACCCTCGCACCACCAACAATATTCTCGAAGCATACCTGCAATCCAAAGACATTGCCAAAGAAGATATCTTTGTGAACTACACCCCCTTTGGCCACTCTGACTGGTCAAAGATTGTCGCTGATGTTGTGGCCCTTGGCGCGGACGGAAAAAAGGTCGGCGTCATCTCCACGATCAACGGCGACGCGAACATTGGCTTCTATAAAGAATTGGCCGCCGCTGGAATCTCAGCTGACGATATTCCGGTTGTTGCCTTCTCCGTGGGTGAAGAAGAGCTCTCTGGTCTCGATACAAGTAACCTCGTTGGTCACCTTGCGGCATGGAACTACTTCCAGTCAGCAGAAACCGACGCGAACGCAGAGTGGGTCGCCGCGTGGAAAGAGCGCATGGGCACCGAGCGCGTGACCAACGATCCAATGGAAGCACATTACATCGGCTTTAACATGTGGGTGAACGCCGCCGAGGCAGCGGGCTCTGCTGACGTCGATGCGGTTCGCACCGCCATGTACGGTCAGGAGTTTCCGAACCTGACAGGCGGGACTGCGGTCATGCTGCCGAACCATCACTTAGCTAAGCCAGTGCTGATCGGTGAGATCACAGCAGATGGTCAATTCGACATCATCAGCCAGACCACTGAAGTCGCGGGTGATGCCTGGACCGACTTCCTGCCAGAGTCCGCCAAATTGGTCTCCGATTGGAAAGGCCTTGGCTGTGGTATGTACAATACCGAGACAAAGAGCTGCGTGCAGACTTTGTCCAACTACTAACCCTTCGACAATCGAGGGCGCGTTTCCGCGCGCCCTCACCCTTTGAATTCCCGAAAGCCTCCCTCCATGAAGAACTTTCTCCTTGTAGTGCTCGCGGCACTGCTACTGACTAATGCGGCCCCTGCGCAGACAAACCCAGTACAGGACGTTCTGCAAAGCCAGCGTGCGTTGATCGAAAAAAGCTCTCGCCGCTCCATCGGGCCAGCAATTGATGCAATTGTGAGCAGCGGTTTGCCGCAAATGCAGGAGGTTCTTGAGGCTTGGCGCGCAAAAGACATGTGGCAGCGCAAGTCGGACGGCTTCTTTTTTGCGGCGAAAAAAAACTCAGATGGCACCTATGCGCTTCAGAGTTTTGACAGCGGGGCATCTGTTGGCGACTTTGCCAAAAGCGACCTGAAACAACTCAAACCAAATAGCGGTATCCGCGCAATGATCGCGACCGCATTGGTGCAATTCCAGCTCACTGATCCCGACATATCAAAACGCAGCGAGGCGCTCGACTCCATTGCTCGCGACTCCGAGGCAGCTTTGCTAGCGCCATTGCGCGCGTCCATTGCGGCCGAAACCGACCCTGATCTTCTTGTCCGCAAAATTCGGCTGAACCACCTGATGACCATGACGTATGACGCAGATACGGCGTCTCGCGTCGAAGCCATCAACAACATGGCAGGTGACCTTGGCGTCGACTATCGCGGGACGTTGAACCCCTTGCTAAGCACCAAGATAGAGATCACCGATATCGGCGATGTCCCAGACGCGAATATTGCAACAGACCTTCGACCCGGTACCGAAAATTTCTCACGCCAAACTGCCTATGAGATTCTGGTCGCAGCGCAACTGGCACCGCCGGAAGTGACCGTAGATGCCCGCGACGCGGCGCTGGAAGCCAACATCGTCGCGGGTCGCGTCGGCGGGCTTCCGGTCGCGCAACTGTCTACCGAGATCAAACGCAACGCGGCATATGATACTTTGGTAACTGACGGATTAGCCGCCCCGCGCATTACCGCAACCGACATTGACGAGAGCCTTGCGAAACACCGCTTCTTTGAAGTTTACGCCGAACCCTCAGCTGAAGTTACAACTGCCGCGAAAGCCGCTCTCGCCAAGTCCCAGAGCCGCGTGGCGGTCAGTCAAGCGGTCGATCTGGGGCTAGATGCGCTGTCACTCGCCTCGATCTATTTTCTTGCCGCAATCGGCCTTGCGATTACCTTTGGTGTGATGGGCGTCATCAACATGGCCCACGGCGAATTCATCATGCTTGGTGCTTACACTGGTTATGTCGTTCAGCTGTTCATTCCCAATCATACGCTGTCGATTCTTGTCGCGGTCCCGCTGGCGTTTGCTGTGACCTTCGCGGCTGGCGTCGCACTGGAGCGGTTGGTTATCCGCTGGCTCTACCACCGACCACTTGAGACACTTCTTGCGACCTTCGGGGTCTCCATCGCGCTGCAACAACTGGCGAAAAACATCTTCGGCACGCAAGCGCGCCCGCTGACCTCTCCGGCTTGGCTTGATGGGGCTTGGGCCATCAACGACGTCATCGCAATCAGCTATATCCGCATCGCGATTTTCATCCTTGCGTTACTGTTCTTTTGCCTCTTCCTATTCATCATGAAGCGCACACGGCTTGGCTTGGAAACCCGCGCGGCTACGCAAAACCCGCGCATGGCCGCAAGCATGGGGATCAACACAGATCGCGTTAACATGCTGACATTCGGATTGGGTTCTGGCATCGCGGGTATCGCCGGTGTGGCTATTGGGTTGTTCGCCAAGGTCACCTCCGAGATGGGCGGCGACTACATCGTGCAAAGCTTTATGACCGTCGTTGTCGGCGGCGTCGGCAACATCTGGGGCACACTCGCCGGGGCCATGATGATCGGCGGCTTCCAGAAAGGCGTGGAGTGGCTGAACCCTTCCAACACGCTGGCTGCACAAACCTACATGATCATTTTCATCATCATTTTCATTCAATTCCGGCCAAGGGGCATCATTGCCCTCAAGGGCCGCGCAGCGGGGGATTGAAGCCATGAACAGATCATTCATTGCGCGCAATCCTTCCGTGTTAGTATTCCTAGCGCTGCTGGGGTTGTTTACCCTGGTTGTGTCAGTCTTATCGGAAGGTTTTGGAGTCGGCCTGATCTCCACCAGTTTCGTCAAAACGCTGGGAAAAACCTTGTGCCTATGTCTTATCGCCGTCGCGATGGACTTGATCTGGGGCTACGCGGGCATCTTGTCGCTCGGCCATTTCGCGTTCTTTGGCTTAGGTGGCTACATGGTCGGAATGTGGTTGATGTACGAGCGTACCCGCCAGATCGTCGTCAATTCATTGGCCGAAGGTGTCCTGCCTCCAACGCCGGAGGAAATCCAAGCCGCTATTGGCAATCAGATCTTCGGCGTCGTCGGCAGCAGTGAATTCCCTTTGATCTGGTTCTTCGCTGATAGCCTTGTGCTGCAATTGGCCTTTGTCGTTTTGGTCCCTGGTGTCCTTGCGCTGGTTTTCGGCTGGTTGGCGTTTCGCAGCCGCGTGACGGGTGTATACCTATCGATCCTGACACAAGCGATGACACTTGGCCTGTCGCTGTACCTATTCCAGAACGCCAGCGGTCTGCGCGGTAACAACGGGCTATCCGGCTTGCAAAACCTACCCGGTGTCACAGCCCCACAATCCGCCGTGTCGCTATGGTTCTTCTGGGCTTCGGCCTTGGCCCTTGGACTGGGCTATCTGCTGGTCGCATGGGTCGTATCGGGCAAATTCGGCTCGGTCATTCGTGGCATTCGGGACAACGAGGCGCGGGTGCGTTTCCTTGGATACTCAGTCGAGAGCTACAAGCTGGCCGTATTTACGCTGACCGCCTGCATCGCGGGTATCGCAGGCGCGCTTTATTACCCGCAGGCGGGTATCATCAATCCAGCGGAAGTCGCCCCTATCGCATCTATCTATCTGGCGGTTTGGGTAGCAATCGGTGGTCGTGGCAGGCTGTACGGCGCAGTCATCGGCACGGCCTTCGTCAGCCTAGTATCCAGTTGGTTTACCGGCGGGCAAGCCCCTGACGTCAATCTCGGGTTCTATACAATCAAATGGGTCGATTGGTGGCTGATCTTACTTGGTCTCAGCTTCGTGTTTGTCACGCTTTACGCCCCACGCGGGATGAGTGGCCTTATTGATTTACTCGTGCGCAAGTCAAGGGGAGAAGATACATGAGCACCCTTCTAGAAGTTTCCGGCGTAACGGTCAGTTTTGATGGGTTCCGGGCGATCAACAACCTTTCCTTCCAGATCGGGCCCGCCGAAATGCGCGCGGTGATTGGCCCGAATGGGGCGGGAAAAACGACGTTCATGGACATTGTCACCGGCAAAACGCGACCTGATGAAGGGCATGTTCTATGGGGCGAAAAAAGCATCTCGCTGATCGGTATGTCAGAGGCAAAGATCGTTCGGGCTGGAATCGGACGGAAGTTTCAAAAACCGACTGTGTTTGAGGAGCAGACCGTCCAAGAAAACCTGTTGATGGCCTTACGCAAAGATCGCGGGCCGCTGGCGGTCTTGATCTATAAGCCGTCCAAAGCAGATCTTGAGCATGTCGTGAAATTGGCCGAGGAGATCGGCCTTGCAGACGCATTGTTGCGCATATCAGGCGAGATGAGCCATGGTCAAAAGCAATGGCTAGAAATTGGAATGCTACTGGCACAGGACCCGCGCCTGTTGCTCGTAGACGAGCCCGCCGCCGGGATGACTCCCGCAGAACGTGAGAAAACAACAGCGATCCTCGTGGAGGCAGCGAAGACCCGAGCCGTTGTCGTTGTTGAGCATGACATGGAGTTCGTGCGCCGTTTGAATTGCAAGGTCACTGTACTGCACGGGGGAGCGGTTTTGGCCGAAGGCTCTTTGGACCATGTGACCAAAAACCAAGACGTTATTGACGTCTATCTGGGGCGATAAACTATGTTAAACGTTGAAAACCTGACGCTACACTATGGCAACTCGCAAATACTCTATGATATCTCCATGCGCGCCGATCAGGGCGCTATCACTTGCGTGATGGGCACAAATGGCGTGGGCAAAACGAGCTTATTGAAGGCGATCTCTGGCACGCATCCGCGCTCCGGTGGATCGGTGTCACTGGGTGAGCTGGATCTCGGGAAACTGCCCGCGCATAGTTTGGCAAAATTGGGTGTCGGCTACGTCCCGCAAGGGCGCGATGTGTTTCCCCTGATGACGGTACACGAGAACCTTCAGACGGGATTTTCGTGTTTGCCAAAGTCCGAGCACTTCATCCCTGACGATATCTACGACCTGTTTCCAGTCCTCAAAGTGATGGAAAGCCGTCGTGGCGGTGATCTTTCCGGGGGACAACAACAGCAATTGGCCATCGCCCGCGCGTTGATCACAAAACCTAAGCTGTTGCTTTTGGATGAGCCAACGGAAGGCATTCAGCCCAACATCATTCAACACATCGGAGAAGTCATAAGCCTGCTGCGTGACCGTGGGGATATGGCGATTGTCTTGGTTGAACAGTACTTCGACTTCGCATTCGAATTGGCTGATCAACTGGTTGTTCTAAAGCGTGGTGAGGTCATCACAAATGTGGCCAAGCACGATTTCGACCGTAATGAATTATTGCAGATGGTGTCGGTATAAAGAACAGATGCTCACGTGCCGAGATAGCACATTGCTTCCTCTGCGCTGTCATTTAATGAAACGATTCCGCAGCGAGTTGCCGGAATTAGCCATTGCCAGAATTTTCGTGAACAGCGGCAATCTTCGCGTCGCGACGGTTCGAGACGGTCGCTGCGAAAGAGCTGTTAAATTCAAAATAGATAGACCCTGTTGAATGTCTGCAATGGGAATTCTGTTGCGCCACCGAATGCCCATAGCAGCGGCAGCAAACGCGTCTTGGAACTTTCTGCACTTGCATTGGCTACACCAGCACAAGTCTGCTTTGTCCGCCGTTTCGATTGTCGAAGCCGTGCGCAGCGAGGGGGCAGATTTGAAGTACGCACGAATTGACGCCGTTGAAGGTCCGGCTCGGTGAAATATGCTGCATCACCGAAAAGATGCCGCTGCAACTGCGAACAATTGCTGCATCAGCACTGGCTGCGCATGAAAAAGTCGGCTTTGTTCGCATAGCAGCCAAAGCAGCCAAAACAAAAAGCCCGCAACATTATCAAGGTCACGGGCTTTTTCGTGTCATGTGGTCTGGACCCCTATCCCATCACCGTCGTCAACGCGCCGTCCACCGAGGTGATGATCGCGTCGATGTCGTCCTTGGTGGCGATCAATGCGGGGGAGAAGCAGAGCGTGTTGTTGAAACCCGGAACGGAGCGGTTGGTCATGCCGATGATAACCGCGTCCTTTGCCATGCAGTGGCCGGTGACTTGGGCGACCAGCTTTTCGGGCAATGGCGCGCGAGTTTCTCGGTCGGCGACCAGTTCTGCGCCGAGGAACAGACCCTTGCCGCGGACGTCGCCGATGCAGGTGTGCTTGCCTTTCAGCTCTTCGAGCTGTTCCAGCATGTAGCTGCCCATGGCGGTGGTGTTCTCGAGCAGGTTCTCGTCTTCGAGGATGCGCATGTTTTCCATTGCAGCCGCAGGGCCAGCGGTGCAGCCGCCGAAGGTGGAGATATCGCGGAAGTAGTTGAGGTGGTCGGAGGTGTCGTCCTTGAACATGTCGAACACGGCCTCGGTCGTCACGCAGCACGAGATCGCCGCGTAGCCGGAGGCGACGCCCTTAGCCATGGTCACGATGTCGGGCTGGACGCCGTAGTGCTGGTAGCCGAACCACGTGCCGGTGCGGCCCATGCCGCAGACGACCTCGTCGATATGCAGCAGGATGTCGTACTTTTTGCAGATTTCCTGCACGCGGGGCCAGTAGCCTTCGGGAGGCGTGATGACGCCGCCGCCTGCGGTGACAGGCTCAAGGCAGAGAGCGCCGACGGTGTCGGGGCCTTCGCGCAGGATGATCTCCTCGATCGCGTTGGCGCAGGCGATGCCATAGGCCTCGCCGGACAGATCGCCCAAGCCTTGGTCCATGGCACGGTATTCGAGGCAGTGCGGTACGCGCACGAAACCGGGCGTGAAGGGGCCGTATTGCGCGCCGCGCTCGTCCTGACCGCCAGCGGACAGGGCCGCGATGGTGGTGCCGTGGTAGTCGCGGTCGCGGTAGAGGATTTTGTGCTTCTTGCCGCCATAGCGTTTGTGGGCGATTTGGCGGACCATTTTGAAGCCCTTCTCGTTCGCCTCCGAGCCGGAGTTGGCGTAGTAGACGCGGCTCATGCCGGGCATTTTGGAGATCAGACGCTCGGAGAATTGCGCGGCGGGGATCGAGCCCATTGTGCCGCCGAAGAAGTTCATTTTCACCAGCTGGTCCCGCACGGCGTTGGCGATGCTTTCGCGGCCGTAGCCGACATTGACGGTCCAGACGCCACCGGACACGGCGTCGATATGCTCGCGGCCGTTTTGGTCCCAAACGCGCAGGCCCTTGCCTTCAACGATGATCTTGGGATCGGTGCGGTTTTCTTCGGCCATATAGCCGGCGTGTTGGCTGAGATGGTGCCAGACATGGGCGCGGTCGGCTTCGACAACGCCGGAGAGATCATTGCTTTGCAGATTACCGTCCATCGGCTTGCTCCAGATTTTGAGGGGGCCGGGTGAGAACGCCCGGCGATTCTATAATATCCTACGCCAAGAACGGCGCTATTCATAAAGCTGCATGTTATCCGTGCGCGGAATAGGGCCAGTAATCCACCACGCATATAGCCAGAATCGGGGCTCTAGAGGGGCGTTTCATGGGGTGTTCAAATGTGGTATCATTTGTTTTCATAAACTTAGAGACATGTCGGGTGGGTAAAAGAGCAAATAGGCAGCGCGGCCCGAGCTGATTAAATCCATTGACTGCATCCACCCCCCCACCGCCTAGTTTGCATGTGGAAAAGCAGGATGGAGACGTGCGAAAACATGAAACTTCGACTGCGAGGACAAACTGCACTGGCATCTTAGCGGCCTTGTGATTTGTTCAACCAGCCCCTTCAGGGTGCAGGAGACTCGGCCAACCGAGCTGGCGACACTGAGGGAAATATACGCGTCGAGAGGCGCACGCTGTTCAACATGGGAGATGAACATATGAAACTAACCACCAAATTGATGAGCGCCGTTGCAGGCGTTGCACTGCTGTCCGGCGCGCAAGCCGCTATGGCGGATGGCCACGGGCTGACTGTCGGCTATTTCCTTGAGTGGCCGATGCCATTCCAGTACGCCAAGGTAAACGGCACCTATGACGAAGCGCTGGGCGCGCCTGTGACTTGGGTTTCCTTCGACACTGGCACCGCGATGTCGGCTGCCATGGCCTCCGGCGACGTGGACATTTCCGTGTCCCAAGGTGTGCCACCGTTCGTGGTCGCGACCTCTGCGGGTCAGGACATCCAGATCCTTGACGTGGCCGTGTCCTATTCCGAGAACGACAACTGCGTTGTCGCTTCGGGCCTGGAAATTGACAAAGACTCCGCTGGCGAGCTGGCTGGCAAAAAGGTTGCGGTTCCACTGGGCACCGCCGCGCATTACGGCTTCCTGAGCCAGATGAACCACTTCGGCGTGGATATTTCGAGCATGAGCGTTGTGGACATGGCGCCTGCTGAAGGTGCTGCGGCGCTTTCACAAGGGTCTGTTGATATGGCCTGTGGTTGGGGTGGCGCGCTGCGTACGATGAAAGAGGCTGGCAACATCCTGTTGACTGGCGCTGAAAAAGAAGCGCTTGGCATTCTGGTGTTCGATGTGACCTCTGCACCGGCTGGTTTCGTGGCCGAGAATGGCGACATGGCTGCCAAATTCCTGAAGGTCACCGCAGACGCCAACGCAATGTGGGCTGATGAAGCCAACCACGCGAAGATGTTGCCAGTGATCGCAAAAGACGCGGGTATGGATGAAGCAGCAACGGCCTCCACGCTTGCAGGGTTTGCATTTCCGAACATGGAAGATCAGCTTGGCGGCACATGGCTTGGCGGTGGTGCACAGACCTTCATGAAGGGTGTGGCTGATGTTTTCGTAAACGCGAAATCCATCGACGCGGCGCTGGACAGCTATGAGGCGACTGTAAACACAGGCCCGCTGAAAGCTGCGTCTGAAATGTAGCACCGACTAGGGGTGGCGCGGGATTTCCGCGCCACCCTTTTCACTTCCGAATCCGAATAAACAAGGAGTGGGGCAGCCATGTCGGGCCTAACAATCGAGAATATTTCCATGCGCTTCGATCTGCCCAACGGCGGATCAGTGCAGGCGTTGAAGGACGTCACGCTTGAGTTGAAACCGGGCGAGTTGATGAGCGTTCTGGGCCCGTCAGGCTGCGGTAAAACCACGTTGCTGAACATCGTTGCGGGCTTTCTGGCCCCGACCGAAGGGCGCATCGCGATGAACGGACACACCGTCCAAGGGCCGGATGCGGAACGCGGCATGGTCTTTCAGCAGGGCGCGTTGTTCGAGTGGATGAACGTGCGTGAGAACGTGGCGTTCGGACCGCGCATGAAAGGCGAGAGGGAAGCGCAGTACGGGGCCAATGTAGACCACCTGCTGGACGTTGTCGGCCTCGGGGACTTCAAGGACAAAGCAATTTACGAACTGTCTGGCGGGATGCAGCAGCGTGTGGCACTTGCCCGCTGCCTTGCCAACGACCCGGACGTGATCTTGATGGACGAGCCGCTGGGCGCGCTGGACGCGCTGACCCGCGAGAAGATGCAAAGCCTTGTGCTGAAACTGTGGAAAGAGACGGGCAAGACGATCATTCTGATCACCCACTCGGTCGAGGAAGCGCTGCTTTTGGGCGAGCGCCTGCTGGTCATGGCCCCGCGCCCCGGCCGCATCCACAAGGAATACCGTTTGCCGTTTGCCGATCTTGGCGTCGACCAAGACCTACGGGAGGTGAAGAAACACCCTGACTACAACAAAACCCGTGAGGAGATCCTCGCCATGATCTGGGACATGGAAGAGGAGATTATGGGCCGCACGGAGGAAAGCGCATGACCATTCTTGCAATCTACGTCGCCATCTTCATCGGCGGTTTCTTTGCGGTAAAATACATCACCGCCTCGGCACGCCCGAATGACTACACATCGCTTAAAACCGTGACCTTCGGGGATGAGAGTGCAGTGCGGCCAAACCGCGCCGCGTCGATCATTTCCATCGTGACGATATTTTTGCTGTGGGCGTCGTTCACCGGCTCCAACCTGATCCCGTCGTTTCTGCATGCGCCTGCGCCGTTCACCGGCACAGGTGTGTTTACCTACACGGTTGATGTGGGCGGGAAGACCGACGAAGGGACTGTCACGGTCAACGTGCATGAGGCGGACGGCGACGCGACTGTTCCCGAGGTTGCGCCAGGGGACGGGTTCGCCAAGAACGATTCTGTGTCGATTGTGAAATATCGCTCCAAGCTGCTGCGAGTGGACGCGAATGACGAGGTGGGCCGCGACGACGGCGCGCAGATCGTGGCCGTGAACGGCAAGCCGATTGCGCCCGGTGGTGAGGTGATGACTGACTTCGCCCGTGTCGCCATGACGCCCAAGGGCACGCTGAACATCGAGCCGAAGACCGGCTGGCAGATGCAGCCATTGTATTTGCCGCCACCTGAAAAGGTCGCGAGCCGGTTGGTGGAGATTTCCAGCACGGGGTTCCGCAACTCGACGCTTTGGGAACACCTTGGCTACTCGCTGTTCCGCGTGATCGTGGGCTTCCTGATCGGCGCTGCCGTGGGCATCCCGCTGGGCTACGCCATGGGCCTGTCCAACTGGTTCCGCGGCTGGTTCGACCCGGTGGTCGAGTTTATGCGTCCTGTGCCGCCCTTGGCGCTGATCCCGCTGGTCATTATCTGGGCTGGCATCGGAGAGGTCGGCAAAATCGTGCTGCTGTTCCTTGCGGCGCTGTGGATCATGGCGATTGCCGCGCGGTCCGGCGTGTCGGGGGTCAACATCACCAAGGTACATGCCGCCTACTCGCTGGGCGCGTCCAAGTGGCAGATCATGCGGCATGTCATCATCCCGAATTCGCTGCCGGAGATATTCACCGGCGCGCGGGTGGCGATGGGCGTCTGTTGGGGCACCGTGGTGGCCGCCGAACTTGTGGCCGCCGAGAAGGGCGCGGGCATGATGATCATGGTGGCGTCGAAGTTCCAGAACACGGACATCGTGCTGATGGGGATTATCCTGATCGGCGTGATCGGGTTCTCCATCGACGTGCTGATGCGCTGGGCGGAGCGGTTGCTGGTGCCCTGGAAGGGCCGCAGCTAAAATTTCACCCATGTCGTGAATTCACCGCCGCCTGTCTTGTTTCGATAGGCGGCGGTTTTCGTTTGGGCCGTATATGCCCGTATGTTTCTAAGTATCTTCGACATATTCAAAGTGGGCATCGGCCCGTCTTCGTCCCACACCATGGGGCCGATGACGGCTGCGGGGCGCTTCCTGGACGACCTGCGTGGCGGGCGTGAAAAAGAACCCGGTGCGGGGGAGTTGGGCGGCGTGTCGGCGTCGCTGCATGGCTCGCTGGCGTTTACCGGCAAGGGCCACGCGACCGACCGCGCGGTGATGCTGGGGCTGATGGGGTATCTGCCTGCGACGATGGACCCTGATGCGGTGGACGGGTTGATTGAGACCTTGGCGATTGAGAAGCTTGTGCGGCCTGACGGGCTGCCCGAGTTGTCCCTTGATCCGGCGAAAGACGTGGTTTTCGACTATGATGTGACGCTGCCGGGACATGCCAACGGGATGATCCTGAAAGCGTGGGACACGGCGGGCAACCTGTATATGCAGGAGACCTATTATTCGGTCGGTGGCGGCTTCGTGATGACCGAGGCGGAACTGGCGAATGAAGAGCCGGACCTGCATGTGCAGAAGGAACAAGCGGGGTTCCCGTATCCGTTCGGCTCGGCGGTTGAGATGCTGGAGATGGGCGCGGCCCATGGCAAAACCATCGCGCAGATGAAAGAGGCCAACGAATTGGCCACGATGTCGCGTGCGGAGTTGGACCGGAACCTGACGGCGATCCGTGATGCGATGTTTGACTGCGTTGATCGCGGGTTGCGCATGGACGGGATCTTGCCGGGCGGGCTGAACGTGAAGCGCCGCGCCAAGCGTATCCACGACCAGTTGCTGGCCGAACAAGGCATGAACCGCAGCCAGCCGCATACGATCAACGACTGGATGAGCGTCTACGCCATGGCCGTGAACGAGGAAAACGCGGCGGGGGGCAAGGTCGTGACCTCGCCCACCAACGGGGCTGCGGGGGTGCTGCCTTCCGTGCTGCGTTATTACCGCGAGCATTGCATTGGTGCCACCGAAGAAGGGCAGCGCAAGTTCCTGCTGACGGCGGCGGCTATTGGCGGGTTGATCAAGCATAACGCCTCGATTTCGGGCGCAGAAGTTGGCTGTCAGGGCGAGGTCGGGTCGGCGTCTTCCATGGCAGCCGCAGGCTTGTGCGCGGCGTTGGGTGGTTCAAACGAGCAGGTCGAGAATGCCGCCGAGATTGCGCTGGAGCATCATCTGGGCATGACCTGCGATCCGGTCGCGGGGCTGGTGCAGGTGCCGTGCATCGAGCGCAACGGGTTGGGTGCTATCAAGGCTGTTTCTGCGGCGTCCTTGGCGTTACGGGGCGATGGCACGCATTTCATGCCGCTGGACAATTGCATCGAAGCAATGCGCCAGACCGGCATTGATATGAGCACGAAATACAAGGAAACCTCGCAAGGGGGGCTTGCGGTCAACATTCCGGAGTGTTGAGGTCATCCCGATTGATTTGGGAGATATCACCATGAAGAAGATCGTGTTGACCGGCGCCGCCGGAAACCTTGGGAAAATCCTGCGTGGGCCGCTGGCCGCGATGTGCGACGAATTGCTATCCACCGACATTTCTGAGAGCGTAGGCGATCTGGCCGCGAACGAGACATTCGTACAGGCCGATCTGGCGAAGATGGACGATATCCGCCCGCTGCTGGAAGGTGCGGATATGGTGGTGCATTTCGGTGCGCTGGTTGATGAGGTGCCGTTCGAGGACATCTGGGGTCCGAATTTCGTCGGCTCCTACAATATCTGGCAATCCGCAAAAGAGCATGGTGTGCATCGCGTGGTCTACGCGTCGTCTATTCATGCGATGGGGATGTATCCCAAGACCGTGGCGATCACGCCGGATATGCCGCACCGGCCTGATACTTACTATGGGTTGGCCAAGTGCTTTACCGAGGATCTGGGGCGGATGTTCTGGGAGAAGGAGGGGCTGGAATCGGTCCATATCCGCATCCTGTCCGCGACCTCGCGGCCCGGGAACGCGCGGGCGCTGGGGTCATGGCTGAGCCCCGATGATCTGGTGCAGGTCGTGACGCGCGCGATTGATACGCCCGTCGTTGGCTTCACGGTAATTTATGGCGTTTCAAACAATGACCGCTCGCCTGTCGATAATTCGTCGGCATCGCATCTGGGCTACCGCCCGAAGGACAATGCCGAGGATTATGCGGTGGAGATACTGGCGGATACGCCGCCTGCGGATTTGAACGATCTGGGGCTCACCTGCCACGGTGGACCCTTCGCGTCCGCCACGCTGGGCGTCAGCCCGATGGCGTTGATGGGCATTCCAGACGACGATTGATTTGGCCTTAGCACTGAACCAGTTCAGTGCCCCATGCAGTGCAGCTTTGCCCCAAGGACCGGGGCAGAGGGGCGTCGGTGTAGAAGCGGTCGATGTTTTCCAGCGAGGCGATTTTAACCGGCGCGGTGCGCTGGAGCTTCGATGTGTCTGACACGAGGAACGTGTTGCGGGACCGTGCGATGATGGTTTGGCTGACATCGACCTCTTGAATGTCGAAGTCGAGGATATCGCCGTCATTGTCCAAGGCCGAGCAGCCGATGACCGCGTAGTCGAACTTGAACTGGGCGATGAGTTTGGTGGTCATGGCCCCGACCAGCCCACCATCGGAGCGGCGCAAAGTGCCGCCAGCAACCATCACGTCGATCTGCGGGCTGGCGGATAGAATATTTGCCACGTTCAGGTTGTTGGTCACCACCATCAGCGCGGTGTGATTGAGCAGTTCGCGGGCCACGGCTTCGGTTGTCGTGCCGATATTCAGGAACACGCAAGCGCCTTCAGGGATATCATCGGCGCAGGCCTTGGCGATGCGGGTCTTGGCGGTGTGGTTCAGCTTCCGCCGGTCCTCGTAGCCGATGACCGACGCGTTTTCGGGCAGGATGGCCCCGCCATGGACCCGCTTCAGGTGCCCGTTATCAGACAGGTCGGACAGGTCTTTGCGGATGGTTTGTGCGGAGGTCTGAAAGCGCCGCGCCAACTTTTCGACGCTGACCCGACCCTTGCGGCGCGCAATGTCCAGAATTTCGGATTGTCTGAAGTTTTCGGCCATAACCAGCTCCGATTGACGCAAAAGCGAAAGTAAACCTTGACCAAACGAAAGTAAACTTGTGATTACTGGTCATGAACGCAAGGGGAGTCGCGAGATGGCGCAGGACGACATTGTTGACCTATTTATCATTGGCGGTGGCATTAACGGCGTCGGGATCGCCCGTGATGCGGCGGGTCGTGGCTTGTCGGTATCCTTGGCGGAAATGAACGACCTTGGCTGGGCCACGTCCAGCGCCTCGACCAAGCTATTTCACGGCGGATTGCGCTATCTGGAGTATTTCGAGATCGGGCTGGTGCGGAAGGCCTTGATCGAGCGCGAAACTTTGCTGCGCGCGATGCCGCATATCAGCTGGCCGATGCGGTTTGTGTTGCCGTACCACAAGGACATGCGCTTTGAGGGGGACACGCCGACGTCGAAGCTGTTGAGTGTTTTCATGCCGTGGATGAAGGGTCGGCGACCCGCATGGCTGATCCGGTTGGGGCTGTTTTTATACGACAATTTGGGGGGGCGTGAAATTTTGCCCGCGACCCGCAAGGTTGATCTGACCACCGACGAGGTGGGGCAGGGCATCGAGGACCGCTTTACCTTTGGCTATGAATACTCCGATTGCTGGGTCGAGGATGCGCGTTTGGTGGTTCTGAACGCCCGCGATGCCGAGGCGCGCGGTGCGGAGATTATGGTGCAAACCAAGGTGACCTCGGCCGAACGCGCGGATGAGCATTGGGTGATTTCGCTGACTGATGGGGAGACGGGCGAGACCTTTGAGCGACGCGCCAAGATGCTGGTCAATGCAGGCGGCCCGTGGGTGGAAGACGTAATCCGGCAGGTGTCGCGGACCAATTCAAGCGAGGGCGTTCGGTTGGTTCGGGGCAGCCATATCGTGACCAAGCGGTTGTTTCAGCACGACAAAGCCTACTTCTTTCAAGGTGAAGACGGGCGGATCATATTCGCGATCCCCTACGAGACCGACTTTACCCTGATCGGCACCACCGACGCGGAGCACACGGATGTGTCGTCCAAGCCGGTTTGCACGGAGGAAGAGCGCGACTACCTGATCAAATTCGCCAACGGCTATTTCAAGCACGATATCACCAAGGACGACGTGGTTTGGACCTATTCGGGGGTTCGGCCACTTTATGACGATGGCGCGAAATCCGCGACGGCGGCGACGCGGGATTATGTATTGAGCGTCTATGATGACGGTGCACCGATGCTGAACGTGTTCGGCGGCAAGATCACGACCTACCGCAAGCTGGCAGAAAACGCGCTGGCCAAGATCGCACCGTTTATTGGAGACTTTGCGGACAACTGGACTGCTGGTGTGGCCTTGCCGGGGGGCGATTTTCCGGTCGACGGGGTGCAAGACCTGATTGAGGGGCTGGTCGTCGACTACCCGTTTTTGGATGATGCGTGGGCAAAGCGTTTGGTGCGGGCCTACGGCACCGACGCGCGGCGAATGCTGGGGGATGCGGGTGCCCCGTCTGATCTGGGGCGGCACTTCGGGGCCAACCTGACGGAGCGCGAGGTGCGCTGGCTTATGGCGAAGGAATTTGCGCGACACGGGGATGATATCGTCTGGCGGCGCTCCAAACTGGGGTTGCGGATGAGCGTAGCTGAGATCAATCTGCTGGACGAGTGGATGCAGACGGAGCGGGGGCGCTAATGACACATATTCTGGCAATTGATCAGGGGACGACGTCGAGCAGAGCGATCATCTTTGACGGTGACATGAAGATCGTCGCGTCGGCACAGGAAGAGTTCAAGCAGCACTTCCCGCAATCCGGTTGGGTCGAGCATGATCCTGACGACCTGTGGTCTACGACCGCAGGGACGTGCCGCGCGGCGATCGAACGCGCAGGGATCACGGCTGAAGAGATTGCGGCGATCGGCATCACCAACCAGCGCGAGACGACCTTGGTTTGGGACAAAGCCACCGGTAAGCCTGTTCACAACGCGATTGTCTGGCAGGACCGCCGGACATCGGACTATTGCCGCGAACTGCGCGATGCGGGGCATGAGGCGATGTTCACCGAGCGGACGGGGCTGCTTCTGGACCCTTATTTCTCTGGCACCAAGTTGCGCTGGATATTGGAGAACGTGGACGGCGTTCGGGAGCGGGCGGAGGCGGGGGAGCTGCTGTTCGGGACCGTCGACAGCTTTCTGATCTGGAAAATGACCGGCGGTGCGGCGCATGTAACGGACGCGACCAACGCGGCGCGGACATTGCTTTACGACATCCGTAAAGGGCGTTGGAGCAGCACGATTTGCGAGATGCTGGGCATCCCGATGCAGATGCTGCCGGAGGTAAAGGATTGTGCCGCCGATTTCGGCATGTGCCGCGCGGATTTGTTTGGCAAGTCCCTGCCTATCTTGGGTGTTGCGGGGGATCAGCAGGCGGCAACTGTCGGGCAGGCCTGCTTCCAGCCGGGGATGATGAAATCGACCTATGGTACGGGTTGTTTTGCGTTGCTGAACACGGGCGATACGCCCGTCGCGTCGAAGAACCGGCTACTGACGACGATTGCCTATCAGTTTGACGGGGTGCCGACCTATGCCTTGGAGGGGTCCATTTTCATTGCGGGCGCTGTGGTTCAGTGGCTGCGCGACGGGATCAAGATCATTCGCGATGCCAGTGAAACGCAGCCTTTGGCCGAAAAAGCGGACCAGAGCCAAGAGGTCATTTTGGTGCCTGCCTTCACGGGATTGGGTGCGCCGTACTGGGATGCGGATTGCCGTGGTGCGATTTTCGGCCTGACGCGTGGGACCGGGCCGGAAGAGTTTGCCCGCGCCGCGCTGGAAAGCGTGGGCTACCAAACGCGCGACTTGCTGGAAGCGATGAAGGCGGATTGGGACGCGGACGGCGAAGACGTCTTGCGCGTCGATGGCGGGATGACGGCCAGTGATTGGGCGATGCAATTCCTGAGCGACATTATCGGTGCGCAGGTGGATCGCCCGGAAGTGCTGGAAACAACGGCCTTGGGGGCTGCATGGCTCGCCGGATCGCGGGCGGGGATTTACCCCGACATGGACGGTTTCGCGAAAAACTGGGCGCTAGAGCGCCGGTTCGAGCCGGATATGGACGACGCGACGCGGAACCGGAAATATGCCGGCTGGAAGAAAGCCGTTAAGGCCACGATGTCGGTTTAGGCGCGTTCAAGTTGAGATGAGCTGCGCCTTCAGGGCGGCGAGGTGGTGATCAACCAGTTCGGTTTCTGTACGGGATAGGGACTGGCTGCGCGGATAGCGTGGATTTGAACGGTCGTTCAATATCGGAGTGTCCCAGCCTGCGGTGGTCTTGAAGAACTGCTCTACCCCGTCCTCGCCAAATACGTTGTGAAAGCCCTGCACGACCACATCAACATAACTGAGCAGAATCGCATGCTGCATCGCGGGTGAGGCGTCTTGATTGGGGTGCGTTTGATACATCTGCACCTCTACAGGCCCTGCTTGATGGGTGAGGGAGGTCTTGGGCAGTTGGCTGCGGAAGTAGCCTGTTTCGCGCAGGTCCAGCGCATTCCAATCGGCGTTTGGCACCTCGGCAATAAGCCCGTCGATCTGGACGCCCTCAGCCGGTTCCACGCTGAGAAAGGCGAGATCACGCATTGATGTATGCCGCCACACCCGCCGCCACCCCGCCAGTTTGGCAGGATGTGTGGAGGTGTAGTTGTGGGTCGCGGCGTTAACTAAGGAGCCGTAGCCGAAGAAAAATGGATCACGCATTGCCGGATGTGACCGGATTTTCCCCGCAGGCACAAGTTGAGTTCTTGTCGAAACAGCGTAGCGTAGGTGTTCATACTCAAACCGGAGAAATCAAAATGTCAGTTGCACGCGTTACCGAAATCATCTCGTCCTCTACAAAAAGCTTTGAAGACGCCATCGAAAGTGGTGTCGAGCGGGCGTCCAAGACGCTGAAAAACGTCGAAGGTGCTTGGGTTCAGGACCAAAAATGCACCGTCAAGAACGGCAAGATCTCTGAATACCGTGTGATCTTGAAAGTGACTTTCGTTCTGGAAGACTAAGCCGGGCCTTTAAACCCGAGGCGGTGCTTGAGAAGCCGCCAACCAAGCTTTGGAATACGCCGTAGCAGCGCACCGCGCAGATCGGCGTATTCCGCTTCCCCTGCCAGAAGCTCCAGATACTTCATTTGCAGGGAACTCCCCCGCTCGAAGGCTTTCCTGAAATAGCCCTCGGTCGCCTTGGGGAACATGATCATCCGCCACATCTTCGCCTGATCAAGGGACTTCTGAATGGGTTTCACCAGTTTCATGTAGTGACCCAAAGCGGCTTCGGGCTGCCCGTCTTTCAGAGCCTTGGCCACAGCGACAGCAGCGTGTTGGCCGCTTTCCATGGCAAGAGCGATGCCTTCACCCGTGATCGGATCAACCAAGCCCGCCGCGTCGCCAGCCAGCAGGATATGCGCGCGACCGGGTTTCTTTTTGTAGTCACCGAAGGGCAGGTACTGCCCCTTGTAGCGAAGGCTTGCGTCACTGCCGGTTTGGTCGACATAGGTCGCCATGTTGGCTTTCATATCGTAATTGCGAGAATTGATCCCGCCGACCCCGACGGTCACGGTTTTGCGCTTTGGGAACGACCAGCCGTAGCCCCAGCTTGCGGCGTCGAAATCCACCTCGACCGCGTCGTCGCGGGATGTGGTGCGGGGGGACTCGATCTCTAGGCCGAACCCGATGGTGTCAGGGTTGAAGGGCCTGCCAAATAGCGTGCGCGCCACGAAGGAATTTACCCCGTCCGCTCCGATGAGCGCTTTGAAGCCGAGCGTGGTGCCATCCTTGAGCGTGAGCGTGTTGTCCCCAAGCTCTGTGATCGGCTGGCCCAGATAGGGGGTCGCCCCTGCGGCGATAGCCTCGGCATGGAGCATGGCGTCGAAGTCACGGCGCATTGTCAGGTGGACGGGCGGGGCATTGGGGATATCCGCCAGCACGCGGCCTTTGGACAGGAACCGCATGTGGTTGGTGGTCACAAACAGATCGTTACTGATTTCGCGGCCAAATATCGCGCGCATCGCTTTTTCGCTGCGTCCGGTGAACAACCCGCCGCATAACTTGTCGCGCGGGAACCTGGCCTTATCAATGACGGCGACCGACAGTCCTGCCTTCACCGCAGAGGTTGCGGCGGCAGAGCCTGCGGGGCCGGAGCCTACGATGATCAGATCAAATTCCAACATGGGTGGCTTTTAGGGGATCGGGGCGGTGCTGCCAATGCGCGACTGCATCCGTGGGCGCGATGGTATTCCGCGCCTGTTCAGGATAGATCACGTCTCAGCAAAATAGGAACATTTGATGATACCAGAGACAGTAATGGCGCGCAGCAACGGGGCGTGTGAGTTTTGCGGTGCTGAGGCATCTGTCGGCATGGCAGTGACGCCACGCGAAGACGTTGTTGCGCTATGTGCGACCTGTGCCTCCGGGGATGCGGATGACAGCCATTGGCGGTGCCTTCAGAGCGCCGTGTGGTCCGAGGTTCCTGCCGTCCAGGTGCATGCCGTGCGCCAGCTTCGCAAGCTTGAGGCGTCTTGGGCGCAAGAAACCTTGGACATGGTTTATCTTGATGATGACCTGGCGGCTTGGGCGGCGGACGTGCCGTTGGAGCACCGCGATGCCAATGGCGCGCTGCTGGTGGCGGGCGACAATGTGGTGCTGATCAAGGATTTGCCGGTGAAGGGCGGCGGGTTTACCGCCAAGCGTGGTACTGCCGTGCGGAGCATTTCGCTGGTGGCGGACAATGCCGGTCATATAGAGGGCCGCGTCGAGGGGCAGCGGATCGTGATCCTGACCGAGTTTGTGAAGAAAAAGTAGCGGGCAAAGAAGAAGGGCGCGCGAGGTTGCCCTCGCACGCCCTTACAAATCGTTATCGCGGTGGCTTAGGCCAGAGCGATGTTCACGGCGCTTTCGCGGCCGTCACGGCCTGCTTCAACGTCGAAAGTAACTGCTTGGTTGTCGTCCAGAGTGGACAGGCCGGAGCGTTCCAGTGCGGAGATGTGCACGAACACGTCCTTGGAGCCACCTTCTGGTGCGATGAAGCCGAAGCCTTTAGTAGAGTTAAACCATTTCACGGTGCCATTAGCCATCGTGTTATTCCTTAATTTATGCTGCCCGCAGAATGCGGCAACCCGGCTCGATTGGTCTGTGACGATAGACTGGCGGCCGTATTAGGGAAGACAGTGGGTCGAAAGAGGCAAACGTTGCAGGGCGCTATTTGGCAGAGTTCGCCCTGCAAGTAAAGCTCTTTCCGTTTACAGCATTGCGGCGATCTGATCCTTCAGAGCCATGCGTTGCTTGCGCAAGGTCGCCTCGTGGGCCTCGTCTGTCGGCTCCACATTGGTCTCGGCGCGGTGCACGGCGCGGTTTACCTCGTGGTACTCGTCGAACAGCTTGCGGAAGTGGGCGTCTGATTCCTTGAGGTCGTGCATCTGCGCGACCTTGTCGGGGAATTCTTCTGCGAGTTCGTGTGGGGTGTGAGACATGTTCTGCTCCCTAAGCAAGTTTCTTCGTTGCGAGTATGAGTGGCAGCGAAAGCGGGGCATTGATGTGGGTCAAAGGCGCCAACGATTTCCTCTATGGATTTCTTATTCGGTAAATCTTCGGGATGGAGATTGTGTTTCGACGGTCAAATTCCGGGTCGTGAGGTGTCGATTAGAGGCGATTCTGGGTAGGAAATCTGACGGTAAGCGCAAATGGTAAACTTTTTGTTGAAATTTTTTGCTTCCAAATTTTGCACTTTCTGACACGTCTTTGCCTTAAATGGCCGAAGTTGCCCGAGAACCGGGCGGAAATGTGTTATCGACAAGCGCAAAATGTGGAAATTATGTGTCAAATCAAATCAGTAAGGAGAAACTTACTTGCGAGAAATGGCCGCGTTTCGCCTTATTGTTGCGTAATCAGTTCTTCACCGCCAAACAAATTTCAGGAGACTGCCATGTCCGTATCACTCATCGAAAAAGCCCGCCACAACCGCCTTGTTGCATTGCGCGCCCTTCAAATCCGCAAGTCCGGTTCGGACCGCGTAACACTCTTCCCGTGCGCCGATCGGGAAGCTGATAGGATCATGTTTTCGTCTCGCAGAACGCAAAACCCCATGCATCACCTGTTCATCGCTGCGTAAGCCGCGATAGGAGCGTCGCTCGCTACACGTAACGCGCTCCGCCAAGGGCCGACTTGTCGGTCCCTTCCCCCAGAAAACGCTCAGGATCGCCTGAGCGTTTTTTGCGTTTTTCGGAGGGTCTGCACCCCGTCGGCAAAGCGTCGGCGATGTGTCGGGCAGCTGCGCGCGCTGGGTTTGCGCGGATTTAACGGCTGGCGCGGTAGGTCTGGCCACCCGCACAGCCAAAGGACCGCCCGCCATGTCGTACCCGCCGAGTTCCCGCTCGAAGACCCAGCGTATCGCGAAGGAGAGGTTGAACCACTACCTGCAGCTGATGCGGCTGGATGATGATCTGACCGATCTGGTCCGCGAGGTGGTCCCGCAGGCGTGGCACCGGCTGGAGCACGACATTGATGTGGAGGAGCCGAAGGTGAAGATCACCCTGCGCGTCGACCGCAGCGTGGCGAAGTTCTACCGCGCTTGGGGCAACGGCTATCAGGCGCGGATCAACCGGATACTGGCGACCTACGCACAGACCAAAATCGCGGAGTACCTGAAAATGGAGAAAGACTTCCACGCGTATGTGGAGCTATCGCTGGACAAGTACAACGGTCCGGTGCCGGACGATATTGAGGAGGGGCCGGAGGAGGGGGAGGTTTGAGGGTGGGGAGAGAACTCTCCACCCAGACGATCAAACCTTGAAGTCCGCGACAGTAGACACCGCTAGCTTCATCAGTTCTAGAATTTCCGTTTCTCGTTTCTTCTTATCGTCATTCTGAAAAATCTATCTGCTCCCACTCCGCGAGCCATCCGACATAAGCATCACTGAAACCCTCATTCAGGAATGGCTCCAGATCGGAGGTTGCCGCAGAGTAGCTTCGATAGGAGCCAACAGTAACAGAAAAAACGCCATTCTTCATTCTGAATACCGATAAGGGTTCATGGTCAAAGCCGGTTTGAGTATCGAGTTTTTTCGTTAACTTCACCGCACTTGATCTTGAAGCGGCGCTTGCTATCACGGCTGCAAACGCACCTGGCTCATTTGGATCGGAACTTTCTAGAGTTGAAACCAAAGAATCCAGAGCAGCTAGGTTTCGTGATGCCTTGCTACTGCCCAAAGTTTGCGCATCGAAAAGATATTCCCTTGCCTCATTGTAGCGACCTAGCTGCATCAACGTGTAACCAAGGTTGTTCAGAATTTTTACTTTTAGAGAACTCTTGCGAAGGTCAAAATCTGCAAAATCTTTTGCTTTTTTAAATTCTACGATCGCCGCATCAAAGTTCTTTTCTGCCAAATAGGTAAATCCAAGGACATTATGAGGCGAAACACCCGTCAACTCTTTATTTGTGGCAAGTTTAATCGAAACCAACAGTTCTTTTTGGGCTTCTAGGTAGAGGCTCTGTCGCACTAGATGCCTTCCATAAGAATATCTAAGGCAAAAAGAATCATCTTCGCTGGCCTCGATCTCGGACTCGAAATACTCGTTTATTGTTGCGGGGGAACGTGTGGAGCTCCAGCTATTAAAATTCTGATCAAGGTCTTCTTTATCAGAAACTGGGCATAGAACCTGTGATGAAGATTCAGTAGTGAAGATCGAAGTGAGAAAAAGTAACAAGAAAAAATTTTTCACAATCAAAAGCTTTCCTCCGGATTGTCAATTGGGCTGTCAACAGCAATATCCTTCAAGGTAGAGGCCGTTTTCCCTAAGCCTATATTTGCTTTGCTCAGCAATTCAATATCACGCTCTAGTAGCTCTATCCGCTGTTCTATCCTTGCCAGATTTATAACAAGTGGATTGCCTTTCAATATCTTAATCTTGTTTCGTTTTGGGTCATAAATTTCGACGCGCCCATCTGTTCTCACAATTTCAACGCCGTTGGGGATGTCTTCTGACTGAGATAGGATTGATAGCGAGATATTCATTTCATCTGTAGGTTCAAAAAAAGAGAAGAAAATTCCCATTAGCAGCACTGAAGCTGAAAGGACAAGAAACATCATAATCGCTCGAGTTCTCTGTTTCAAAATGGCCGGTGTGCCAGGGTTCTCCGCAGTCACAAGTTCGGTCAGAAGGCGATATGCAAGATACATAATCGCTACCGCGAATCCCAAAAATCCTGTAGCGACCAGCTCCGGTATAAAATCCATCCAATAATCCACTAATATTGAGAACTAATGGAAACGATGGTAGCAGAAATTGCCTATCTCGTAAATTTCTTATATTTCACCCGCTTTGGCTCGACGGCATCCGGTCCCAAACGGCGGATTTTGTCTTCTTCGTAGGCTTCGAAGTTGCCCTCGAACCATTCCACATGGGCCTCGCCCTCAAAAGCGAGGATGTGGGTGCAGAGGCGGTCGAGGAAGAAGCGGTCGTGGGAGATGACGACGGCGCAACCGGCGAAATCTTCGATGGCATCTTCAAGCGCCCTTAACGTTTCCACGTCTAGATCGTTCGTAGGTTCATCGAGCAGCAACACGTTGCCGCCGGATTTGAGGAGTTTCGCCATGTGCACTCGGTTGCGTTCACCACCAGACAGCAGGCCCACCTTTTTCTGCTGGTCACCGCCTTTGAAGTTGAAGGCGGAGCAGTAGGCGCGGGAGTTCATCTGGGCGTCGCCCAACTGGATGATTTCCCCGCCGTCGGAGATTTCTTCCCAGACATTGGCGTCGGCTTTCAGCGCGTCGCGGGACTGGTCGACATAGGACAGCTGCACGGTCTCGCCAAAGGTCACAGTGCCGGAATCGGGCTGTTCCTGGCCCGTGAGCATCCGGAACAGTGTGGATTTACCCGCGCCGTTGGGGCCGATCACGCCGACGATCCCGCCCGCAGGCAGGGAGAAGCTGAGGTCTTCGACCAGCAGCTTGTCGCCGTATGCCTTGGTGAGGTTTTCGACCTCGATCACCTTGTTGCCAAGGCGGGGGCCGTTGGGAATGATGATCTGGGCTTTGCCGAGCTTTTCACGCTCTGACTGGTTGGCCATTTCGTTATAGGAGTTGATGCGGGCCTTGGACTTGGCTTGGCGGGCTTTGGCACCGGCGCGTATCCATTGGAGTTCCTTTTCCAGCGTCTTTTGCTTGGATTTGTCGTCCTTGGCCTCACGCTCCAGCCGTTTGGCCTTTTGCTCCAGCCACGCGGAATAGTTGCCCTCGTAAGGAATGCCGCGGCCGCGGTCGAGCTCGAGAATCCAGCCGGTGATGCTATCGAGGAAGTAACGGTCGTGGGTGACGATCAGGATCGTGCCTTTGTAGTCGATCAGGTGCTTTTGCAGCCATGCGATGGTTTCGGCGTCAAGGTGGTTGGTCGGCTCGTCAAGGAGCAGCATGTCAGGGGCTTCGAGCAGCAGCTTGCACAAGGCCACGCGGCGTTTTTCACCGCCGGACAGGGTGTCGACCGATGCGTCGTCGGGTGGGCAGCGCAGGGCTTCCATGGACACGTCGACTTGCGCGTCGAGATCCCACAGGTTCTGGGCGTCGATTTCGTCTTGCAGCTTGGCCATCTCGTCGGCGGTCTCGTCGGAGTAGTTCATCGCCAGTTCGTTATAGCGGTCGAGGATGTCCTTCTTGGCCTTCACGCCCAGCATCACGTTGCCGCGCACGTCAAGGGTTTCGTCCAAAGCGGGCTCTTGGGGCAGGTAGCCCACATGCGCGCCCTCGGCGGCCCACGCCTCGCCGGTGAAGTCCTTGTCGGTGCCGGCCATGATGCGCATCAGCGACGACTTACCGGAACCGTTGACGCCGACGACGCCGATTTTGACGCCGGGGAGGAAGTTCAGACGGATGTTTTCGAACACCTTCTTGCCACCGGGATACTGCTTTGAGACGCCGTCCATAAAATAGACGAATTGATTGGCTGCCATGGGATGAGCTCCGGACTAGAATGAGAATGCTTTGGGGCCGTGTTTAGTCGGGCTTGCGGCCAAGGGCAATCGTAGCGCTTTGATTTGACGGCGGGTCGGATACAGCGCAGATTGCGCGGCATGACAAAACCCAGCCGCCCCGCAAAGCCCCGCCCCGTGACCTACCGCCCCGCCGACGACCGTTATGACCGTATGGTATACCGTCGCTGCGGGAAATCCGGTGTGAAACTGCCTGCCATCAGCCTTGGGCTGTGGCACAACTTTGGCGGGGATACCCCGCATGAAGTGAAGCGTGGTTTGTGCCGGACGGCGTTTGATCACGGGATCACGCATTTTGATCTGGCGAACAACTATGGGCCGCCTCCGGGAAGTGCGGAGAGCGCGTTTGGCGAGATTTTGCAGACCGATTTTGCAGGGCATCGGGACGAGCTGATTGTCTCCAGCAAGGCGGGTTACGACATGTGGCCGGGGCCATATGGCGAATGGGGCAGCCGGAAGTATCTGGTGGCGTCCTGTGACCAGTCGTTGAAGCGGCTGGGGTTGGACTACATCGATATTTTCTACTCGCACCGCTTTGATCCCGCTACGCCTTTGGAGGAGACCATGGGCGCGCTGGATTATATCGTGCGGTCCGGGCGCGCGCTGTATGTGGGGATTTCATCGTATAACTCGCAGCGAACCCGTGAGGCCGTGGCGATCCTGAAAGACCTTGGCACGCCGATGCTGATCCACCAGCCGTCGTATAACTTGCTGAACCGTTGGGTGGAGCATGACGGGTTGCTGGATACTTTGGATGATCTGGGTATTGGGTCGATCGCGTTTACGCCTTTGGCGCAGGGAATTCTGACGAAGAAATATCTGGGCGGCATTCCCGAAGGAAGCCGCGCCACGCAAGGCAAATCGTTGCTGGATGGCATGATTAACGAGCGGTCTTTGGCGAGCGTTCGTGCGTTGAATGATCTGGCGGAGGCCCGTGGGCAGACCTTGGCGCAGATGGCGCTGGCTTGGGTGTTGCGTGGCGGGCGGGTGACGACCGCGCTGATTGGCGCGTCGAAGCCGAGCCAGATCGAGGATTGCGCGGGGGCGGTGGCCAATCTTGAGTTCACCGCGGATGAGTTGGCGGAGATTGACCGCATTTCGTCTGAGGAGGAGATCAACCTTTGGGCAAAATCCTCTGAAACCGACTGATCCCATGAGGGCGGGCTGGCCTGTGGCGCAAGCGGGGCAAACTGTTGGCTTGCTGGGCGGATCGTTTGATCCTGCGCATTCGGGGCATGCGCATATCACGCGTGAAGCGTTGAAGCGGTTCGATCTGGATTTTGTCTGGTGGCTTGTCACGCCGGGTAACCCGTTGAAAGAGCGCGGGCCTGCCCCGCTGGGCGCGCGGCTGATGCGGGCGCGCAAGGTGATGCAGCATCCCAGAGTGAAGGTCACCGATCTGGAGACGAAACTCGGGACGCGGTATACCGCACAAACCCTCAAAGCCCTGCAAGACCGATACCCGAGGGTGAATTTCGTGTGGCTGATGGGGGCGGACAACCTTGCAAGCTTTCACCGCTGGCAGGACTGGGACTGGATTATGGAGAACGTGCCGGTGGGCGTTCTGGCGCGCCCGGGAGACCGGATTTCGGCCCGCCGATCCGTCGCGGCGCAGCGGTATGCAAATGACCAGTTACCGGGTGTGGCGTCGCAGCTTCTGGCGAGGGGCCCGGCCCCGCGTTGGTGCTACATCAACCTGCCGCTAAGCGATGCGTCTTCGAGCGCGATCAGAGCGTCCGGGGCTTGGATTTCCTGAGAAACAGCGTGGCGAAGCCCGATACGAAAATTACCACGAGACCAAGCGCGGACAGGCCGTCGGGCCAGTTGTCAAACACCAGCCAGCCATAGGCCGTGGCACCGACCAGCTGGACATAGACGAAAGGCGCCAGCACCGACGCGCCGGCACGGGCATAGGCGAACACCAGCAGCAGATTTCCAAGCATCGACGCGATGGCGGACCATACCACGAGGCCCGAAAGCGTTGGCGTGATCGGCGGGAGGTTCAGCAGACCCAGCGGGGTCAGCAACAGCGCCCCGATGAAAAGCTGTGTGATCAACAGATGCACGGGCTTGCCCAGTGGGGAAACCCAACGGGAGGCGGTCAGGAACATGCCGTAGCAACAGCCTGAAAACGCCGCCCAAGCAAGGCCGGGGGTCATGCCGAAGCCGGGCTTCACCACAAGCATCACCCCGCCAAGCCCGATGGCCAGCAGGATGATCCGCATGGCGCTGGCCTGCTCTTTCAGGAGCGTGACGGACAGGATGTAGCTGACCATGGGGCCAAGGAAGAAGGCGGCGAAGACGTTGGCAATCGGCTCTGTTTGCAGGGCGGTGAGGATTGTGGTGATCGTGACCACCTGAATGGCGCTGCGCAACCAGATGCGCCAGTTTGACAGCAGCCGAACGGCGTCTTTGTGCATGGCAAAGGGGAGCAGCACAGCTAGCCCGATCAGGTAGCGGGTCCACGCCACGAAGAACGGCGCGATGCCAGACGAGGTCATCAATTTTCCAGCCGTATCCCCCAAGGGGATCAGCAACATGCCCACCGACATAATGGTGACTGCTAAAAGAATTGAACGCTCCATCACAGCTGCGTAACAGGGCGCAACGGCGCTTGCCACCATCATCCGCATAGGCGATTAAGTTTAGGACGAGGAGGGCGCTGCCGTGGCAAGATTTGGTCGACGTACCGTTTTGGGGTTCTTGATGTTCGGTGTGGCTGACGCGGCGCTGGCGGGCGCTCCGACTGTTTCGTTGCGTCCGGTGCGCAAGCCGTCTGACGCGGTCAAGCGTGCGGTCAAAGGCGTTGAGGCGCTGATCTCGGACGCCAAACTGGGCGGCAAGGTCAGCTTTGTTGTGGCCGACGCGCGAACGGGGCAGGTTTTGGAAGCGCATAACCCGCTTGCCGGACAGCCGCCTGCCAGCGTGGCGAAGGCAATCACGACCCTGTTTGCGCTGGACCGATTGGGCAGCGGCAAACGGTTCAAGACGCAGCTGATCGCAACCGGGCCGGTGCAGAAAGGCGCATTGGCCGGAGATTTGGTGTTGAGAGGCGGCGGTGACCCGACGCTGAGCACGGACGATCTGTTCAAAATGGCGGGCAGGTTGAAGACCGCGGGCGTGACCTCGGTCAAAGGTAAGCTGCGTGTATATGGCGGGGCGTCCGTGATCGACCGCATTGACGCCGACCAGCCGGACCATGTGGGGTATAACCCTGCCGTGGCGGGGCTGAACCTGAATTTCAACCGCGTCTATCTGGAATGGAAGCGAAACGGGGGCGGGTATGCCGTCACGATGGACGCGCGGTCCGACAAGATCCGGCCCGGTGTCGGGTTTGCGAAAACGACGGTCGAGGCGCGGAGTTTGCCGATTTTCAAATACTCGGGCAGCGGCGGGCGCGACAATTGGAGCGTCGCCAGCAAGGCGCTGGGCAAAGGCGGCGGGCGCTGGCTTCCGGTGCGTCGCCCCGAGATTTACGCAGGCGATGTGTTGCAAACGGTTGCGCGCTCGCATGGGATAAAACTGCCGTTTCCTGTACGGGCCTCTACCGCGCCGCGCGGAACGGTGCTGGTCGAGCATCTGAGCCAAGACGTGCGGGTGATTGCCCGGGACATGTTGAGGTTTTCAACGAACCTGACCGCGGAAGTGCTGGGGTTGCAATCGAGCGGGGCGGGAAGCCTGAGAGCGTCCGCACGTGCGATGACGGATTGGCTGAAAACCAAGCACGGGGTGAGGAAGGCAAAGTTTGTTGACCACTCCGGCCTTGGGGATGCGTCGCAGATCAGTGCTCAGGAAATGGTCAAAGCGCTTGTGGGTGCGGGTGCGAAGGGCGAACTCCGGTCCATTCTGAAGCCGATTGCGGTGCGCGATGAGAACAACAAAGTTGTCCAGAACAGCCCGACCAAGGTGGTCGCGAAGACGGGGACGTTGAACTTTGTCAGCGCGCTGGCCGGATATGTGCGCACGCCCGATGGGCGCGATCTGGCGTTCGCGATTTTCATGGCGGATGTGCCGCGCCGCAGGGCGTTGAAAAAGTCGGAACGGGAAGCGCCGCGCGGGTCGCGGTCATGGAACGGGCGGGCGAAGAAACTACAGGCGCAGTTGATCAACCGTTGGGCCGCGCTGCACGGAACCTAGCCTTTCAGGTGCCGCGCCCGCGACCCGCGTTCAATTGCCGCCGCGTGGAGGCGGTCGATTTTCAGCTCGTAGCGGATTTCTTCCAAGAGACGGAGTTCGGGTTGGTACAACGCCCCGTCGGCGGCTGCGACGTCGCATGCGAAGGCGTAGGCCGTTTCGTAGAGATGTTCAGGCAATGCTGCGCGGACCATACCGAACAGGGCATCGAGCCCTTCTTCTTCTTCAAAAAGCTCGGTTGTAATCTGCGAGATTTCTTTGATGCGATCGACATCATAGCCGGCAAATATCGGCAAATAGTTCACCGCTTGCTGGATGGCGACCAGTTCTGACGTGCGGACGTTCTCGTCGGACATGGAGACCGCAATCATCATGGCGACGAGGGCGTCTTGAGGGGTCAGGTTTGCTGTGTCGAGTGTCATCGCGGCCTCCGGCCAATTGTATTGTTGCAGCGCAGAATATTGACCTGAGCCATAGCACACAATAGGTAGCGACACTGCTGCGGCATATGGTGTGCCGTGCGATAAAACTGGATGTGCTCCGATGACGGATATGCGTGACGCTGGAATGACCTCGAAAGCCTGGCCCTTTGTGGAGGCGCGCACGTTGCTCAAACGCTATGAAAAGGGCGCGCCGGAGAAGGGGTATGTGCTGTTCGAGACTGGCTACGGTCCGTCTGGCTTGCCGCATATCGGTACGTTTGGCGAGGTTGCGCGGACGACGATGATCCGCCGCGCGTTCGAGGTGATCTCGGATATTCCGACGCGGCTGATCTGCTTTTCGGACGATGTGGACGGGATGCGCAAAGTGCCGGGGAATGTGCCGAACCCCGAGCAACTGACGCAATATTTGCAGATGCCGCTGACGAAAGTGCCGGACCCGTTTGGCGAATTCGAGAGCTTTGGCCACCACAACAACGCCATGCTGCGCCGGTTCCTTGATACGTTCGGGTTTGAATACGAGTTTATCTCGGCCACGGAATTTTACGCGTCGGGCCAGTTCGACGAGGTGCTGCTGCGTGCCTGCGAGAAATACGACGACATCATGAAAGTGATGCTGAAATCCCTGCGCGAAGAGCGTCAGGGGACCTATTCGATTTTCCTGCCGATCCATCCTGAAACCGGACGCGTCATGTATGTGCCGATGAAGAATGTGGATGCCGAGAAGGGTGAGATCACGTTTGACGACGAGGATGGCCGCGAGTGGACGCTGCCCGTGACCGGTGGCAACGTGAAGCTGCAATGGAAGCCGGATTTCGGCGCGCGCTGGGCCGCGCTGGACGTGGATTTCGAGATGTATGGCAAGGACCACTCGACCAACACGCCGATTTATGACCGGATTTGCGAAATTCTGGGTGGGCGCAAGCCGGAGCATTTCACGTATGAGCTGTTTCTGGATGCCGATGGCCACAAAATCTCAAAATCGTCCGGCAATGGCGTGTCGATTGATGAATGGCTGACCTATGCGTCCTCGGAATCGCTGTCCTATTTCATGTACGCAAAGCCGAAGACGGCGAAGCGGATGCATTTTGATGTGATCCCGAAAGCGATGGACGAGTATCACCAGCAGTTGCGGGCCTATGTGGATCAGGATGCGGTGGCGCGGGCGAATAACCCCGTGTTCCACATTCATGGCGCGGATGTGCCTGTGTCGAAGATGGTCGTGCCGTTCTCGATGTTGCTGAACTTGGCCTCGGTCGCGAATGCCGAGGAGAAGGGCCAGCTTTGGGGCTTCATTCAACGCTATGCGCCGGATGCGACGCCCGAGACGCATGGCGATCTGGATCAGGCGGCGGGGTATGCCGTGCGATATTACAACGACTTCGTGAAGCCGAACAAAGTGTTCCGCCTGCCCAGCGATCTGGAGCGCGAGGCGCTGCTGGATTTGCGTGGCCAGTTGTCGGACTGGGATGGCGGTTTGGACGCGGAGGCGTTGCAATCGGTGGTGTTTGCGTGCGGTCGCGAGCGGTTTGATCCGCTGCGCGACTGGTTCAAGGCGCTGTATGAAGTGCTGCTTGGAGCGTCCCAAGGGCCACGTTTTGGCGGGTTCATCGCGCTGTATGGCGTGGATGAAACCATTGCGCTGATTGATGATGCGTTGGCTGGCAAGCTGGTAAGCTGACAGTCGTGTGATTTGACTAAACCCGCGTCGCATCTACCTTGATAGGTACAAGGAGAATGCGATGCGGATTTTGTTTGCGATAGTAGCGGCGGTGTTTGTGGCGAGTTCGGCACTGGCCGAAGAGCCGTCGGCAGGCATCGAGAACACCATACAAAGCCAAGTGGATGCCTTCTTGGCGGAAGACACTGCGACGGCATTTTCCTACGCCTCCCCAAATTTGAAGCGGTTATTCGGCACGCCGGAGCGGTTTGGCACGATGGTGCAGAACGGCTACCCGATGGTGTGGGCACCGTCCGAAGTGAGGTTTCTGGAGCTGCGCCGCCAAGGCGAATTGCTGTTCCAGAAGGTGTTGTTCGTGGACAAGAACGGCGCACCGCATGTGCTGGAATACAACATGATGCAGACCGCGCAGGGCTGGGTGATCGACGGCGTGCAATACCTTGTCGCACCCCCCGTTGGTGCGTGATTGCCCGACCTGCGCACGGTGCTTTTTAAGCCAGCCTTAACTGTTCAGAGTTAAACCGCCCCCGTCAGGACGGCGTGTCCGACACTTCCTATTCAGAGCAAATTTAATACCCCCTGCCAAAGGGGCGCTTGGTCTGTGCCTTGCGCGCCTATTCGTCGACACGCCCGCTCCAACCAAGTTGAAAAGGGCTACCGATGAACAAGGCGATTACTGACGGGCTGGTGTTGACGCCGCCCCCATTTGCAAACGGTCTGGACGTGTGGTCTCGCGGTGACGGGACGCCGGGAACCGCGACCTATGACGGCTATGCCACGGCGGCCTTTGTGCCTGCGGATCAGGATTTCGGTGGCTGTCTTGAGGTTCTGAAAACCGAGAACACGCAGCGCCTGCGCTACATGGGCGAGACGCCATTGCTGCCGGGCTGCTACTTACAGATCAAGGTGCGGATCAAGGCGATATCCGGCAACCTGCCAACGGTGCGGGTCGGTGCCTTTGCCGGTGGTGCGGGCGGTGCTGCGATCAGTGGTGTGCAGACGCAAGGGCCGAGCGTGGCCCTGACAAGTTACGGGAATGTGGTCGAAGTCACCGCGATTGTTGGCGGTGGTGCGCGCAATGGTGTTGACCTCAGCTGGGGGCGTGACGCGCTTTACGGGCATTTCGGCATTGATTTGACTGGCCCCAATGGCGGTGTCGTTCGCATTGATGATGTGCAGATCGAGGATGTCACGGGGGCCTTCCTGCGCACCATGATGGACTGGGTCGATGTTAAAGACTTTGGCGCTGTGGGCGACGGAACCACGGATAACACCGCCGCGTTCGAGGCAGCTGACGCGGCTGCCGACGGGCGCGAGGTGCTGGTTTCTGACGGGGTTTTCCACTTGGCGGACAATGTGACCTTCGACAACCGCGTCCGGTTCCAAGGCACGGTGACGATGCCCGCCGACAAGTATCTGGCGCTGTCGCAAAATTTCGATTTCGACCATTATGCTGCGGCCTTCGGGGATGAAGAACTGGCGTTTCGCAAGGCGTTTCAGGCGCTTTTGAAGCAGTCGAGCCATGACAGTCTTGACCTGTGCGGACGCTCCATCGGGTTGCGGGGGCCGGTGGATATGCGTGCGGCGGTGCCTGATGTGTCGTCATTCACATCGCGGCGGGTGATCCGCAATGGCCAGCTTGACGCGATCAGCGATCCGGCCTGGACCACGGGTACGGCGACGTCGAGCGGCACCTATTCGACCTCCCAGCCCTACCGGCTGAGCAACGTAACTAATGTCGCCAATATCGAGATCGGCAGTCTGGTCAGCGGCAATGGTGTCGGGCGCGAGGTCTACGTGACCAGCAAAAATGTCGGTGCCCAGACATTGACCCTTAGCCAGCAGCTTTATGATGCGGTGGGGACGCAATCCTATAGCTTCAAGCGCTTCCGCTACATGTTGGACTTCAGCGGGTTCCAGAAGCTGTCGCAGTTCAACATCGCGGATGTCGATCTGAAGGCGGATGGCGTGGCCAGCTGCGTGATGCTGCCACCTGCGGGGTTGATCTGGCACCTGCGTGACTGCTTCTTTAACCAGCCGTTGGACCGCGCGGTGACGTCTATTGGCTTGGCATGTCAGGGCATGATGATCGACCGCTGCCAGTTCATCTCGAACGAGCAATCGCTGGCGGCGACTGCACGGACGTCTATCGGCTTCAACATCAACGCGAATGACGCCAAAATTCGCGACAACAGGTGCATTCGGATGGGGGCCTTCGCGGTCATTCACGGGTCCGGTCATATGTTGTTGGGCAATCATTGGTTCCACGGTGACAACCTGAACGGCGCCCCGCGCGTGGCGGGGCTGATCCTGACGAAGCCGTCGTCGAAGATCGTGATTAACGGGAATTACAGCGACAACAACTACATAGAATGGAACAACGAGCATGACGCTTTGCCGGACTTTTCCAGCGAGCTGAGCTTTGGGGCGTTGTCGATTGTCGGCAATATCTTCACCGCAATCGGGGCTGCGTCCTACTTCCGTTTCATCGTTATCAAGCCATATGGAAGCGGCCATTTCATCAACGGGCTGAATGTGTCTGGCAATACCTTCAAGGTCACCAACGGCAATATCGGTCGGGTGGACAAGGTGGATGACAGCGTGGCGTCGCTGGATACCGGGCGGTTCCGCAACATCAATTGGTCCGACAACAGTTATCACGCGATCAACCAGTGGACGCAAAGCCCGGTGATGCTGTCCTTTAGCGAAAGTAGCCCTGTCGAGACCTGGCGTTGCGACTTCTCGGACTGGCTGCCGTTTGGCGGGCGGGCGCGCAACGTGACGGATGTGACGCCGGTGGGCGCGCTGCGCAACGCCAATAATGTGAAGCAGTTTGTGACCCATTATACCGACCCCGAGGAAGGGGCTGGCGGCGGTTCCGTCGATATTATCTGGCCAAGCGCGGTGAAGGGAAAGGTCAACGTCACTGCACGGGTTGATAATCCGTACTAGAATAGGCGTGGCCAGTCGGCGTACCGGCTGGCCGCAGCCCTGACGTCCTTGCTTGACGTGGATCAAGGCGCGCGGGCTTTGACTAAGTGTAGGAACGGGACAACAAAAGGAGAGCTTCTTATGTATTCCAGAATTCTAGTTCCCGTGGTGTTCGATCCCGAGCATACCCCCGATGCGGCCCTTGAAGTGGCCAAGGCCATCGCAGCCGATGATGCGCGGGTGACCATATTGCACGTTATCGAGGAGCTGCCGAGCTACGCGACACGCTATGTGTCCGGCGATTTCATCGAGAAAAGCCGCGAAGATGTGAAGGCGCGCCTGAACGAGATCGCCGCGATGGTTCCCGGCGGGGAGGCCATGGTGGTTACGGGTCACTCTGCAAGGACCATTCTGGAATGGGCCGACACCCATGGCAACGACTGCATTATCGTGTCGTCGCATAAACCCGGCGTGCAGGATTACTTTCTGGGCGGCACGGCGGCCCGTGTTGTGCGGTATGCGCAATGCGCGGTGCATGTGGTGCGCTAGGGCGCGTTGGGTTTTGCAAATTGGCCGTCGCAGTCATCTGGCTGCGGCGGTTTTTTGGTTTTGGGCCAGCGCTGTGGCCGCGAGATGCGCCGCGAAATGGGCCTCCGCGCGGTCCAGCGTTGAGGTCACGGGCTGGAACCAGCCGTCGATGGCGGGCGTGGACGCGTCGTGGCGCGTCATTTCCAGCTTGTGGGCCGTCAGAACCTGCCGTCGCAGATGGCGGATGCGGCGCAGCCAGAAGGTGGCGCGGTCTTGGGTCGGGCTTTGGCGTGCTGCGTTGCGAGCTTCCGCGATCTGGCCCCAGATTTGGGCGATCAGCGGGCCGTGGCGCAGGGCCAAAGGGTCTGTTGTGCGGTCTGTCATAGGCCAAGGCTGGGCGGATTCGGGTTGCGGTTTCGTTAAATGCACCGCTCCCATCTGGAAATTGATATGTTAGAGTTAACCACAGGAGGGTCCTTCAATGACTGAAATCTCAAAACAAACGCAATGCCAGACGGTGATCACCACCTTCGAAATGACGCCGGGGACGTGTCAGGATTTGCTGGACGAGCTGACGACTGCCTATGCGGAATTTATCTCGAAGCAGGAGGGGTTCATCTCGGCGGCGTTGCATGTGAACGACGCGCAGACGCGGATCGCGAACTACTCCCAATGGGCGCGGCGCGAGGATTTTCAAGCGATGCTGCGCACCGACGAGATGCGTAAGCGCAACCGCGTGATCAGCGGGCTGTGCAAGAGCTTCGAGCCGGTGATGTATGAGGTGGTCGAGGGGTTTTGACGGCGCGGCGCTGTGCCTTCTCAGGTGACACGCACCAGTAGGACCATAGCAGCCAAGGCACAGCCGACACCGGCATATTCGCGCAGGTAGAACCGCTCCCCGAAGGCGTAGTATCCGATCAGGCACAGTGCCAGCAGGGTAAGCATGGAGAACACCACACCCGCCTGCGCCAAGGTCATATAGCGCATGGCGAAGTACCACATGATGGCCGAACTGGCATAGAGCAGGCCGCCCGCAATGACGTGGCGCGAGTTGAGAGCCATGTCACCGTCCGCGGCGACTTTCAGCAGGTAATCACCGGTGATGACGATCAGCGCGGTGAGCAGGCAAAATCCGTATCCAAGTGTAATATTGAGCATCGGGGCACCCCCGTGGGCTGACAAAAGGACTTGTTAATATGTCTGGGAGTGTAGCCGATTTGGCCGCTCACGGCGCGTGAGGAATGTGTGAGGGGATTGGGATGCTGAGGACCGACGAGATGCGCAAACGCAACCGCGTGATCAGCGGGCTGTGCAAGAGCTTCGAGCCGGTGATGTATGACGTTGTTGAGGGGTTTTGAGAGGGGGAAATAAGTTGCACGTCCAGTGCAATTGAGTACGTCGTTCTAAAAGACCTCGCCTTTGTGAGGTTTTTAGGGGTTGATATCTGACATCACGCACCCTGCATTCGCTAAGTCTTACTGTGTGTGTTTGGCGTTCTCGTACAATGAGGTCACAAAAGAAAGTGAGATTTCTTCAAGAGTAAGAAAGTCTGAGATTAATTGGGCGTGAAATCCAATTGGTGGAGACTTGTTTAGATCGTAAATCAAAAAAGCTTTGAAATGTGCCAGCTCGATTATCTCAGCGTCAATTTGTTCTCGTTCGCCGGGATTCAGAGAGTTATACCAACGAAAATTCAACTCATTGTATTTCTCTTCATTCGAGGGGTCCACCATGTAGGGTGGGATATAGGGCGGTATTTGGTGGGCCAGCGCATGTCTTAAGTCAGAGAACCTAGTGAGCCAATCGTCACGCTCGCATAGTAGTGAGTCTAAGCGCTTCGGAAGGCTCTGCCTAAGCTCACTATATTTTTTTCCAATCCCAACTCGGGAGGGGAGAAGAGGCTTTCCTTTCTTGTTTTGGACTCCCAGCTCTGTCGCCCAAACATGCGCCCAACAGTCAAGCGCCCCAAACGTATTAAATATCTGAGCATGAATCTGAATAGTAACTAGGCCGAGAATATCGCGAGTGGGAATCTTTCGGGTCTCAGGTGGCAGGATTTCGAATACTTGTTGTGTGGCCAGTGAAATTAGTTTCAGTCGCCTAAGAAATCCTTGTTCAAGGAAGTTTCTAGCCCTCGAGTTTTTTAATGGTGCATTGAATGCGGCGTGAACAAGTGAATCTTCCCTTTGTTTAAATTTCGCGAGTTCGCTGTAAAGTGCCTCAACATCCAGGTCTTCATAGGTCAATTTTATTTCCGCCCCCGCCCCTTAACGCCGCCCCGTTGCCCCGGCCTGCCAGCCGTAGACCGTCCGCTCATTTTCTGACCGTCTGCCACGGCCTTCTCCACCGCATACTGTCGCGCCAGTGGGTCGTCGGAGATCACCAGATCGACGGTCTCCAGCCGCTTTACCTCGTCACGTAAACGCGCGGCCTCTTCGAACTCCAGGTTCTCGGCGGCCTTGCGCATGTCGGTGCGCAGGCCGTCGAGGACGGCTTGCAAGTTGGCGCCGGCCAAAGGCGCGTCGATGGTGGCGGTGACGCGGTTCATGTCGACGTCGCCTTTGTAGAGACCGGCGAGGATGTCCTCGACGTTCTTCTTCACCGTGGCAGGCGTGATGTTGTGCTTTTCGTTATAGGCGATCTGCTTGGCGCGGCGGCGGTCGGTTTCGCCCATCGCGCGCTCCATGCTGCCGGTGATACGGTCGGCATACATGATGACGCGGCCGTCGGCGTTGCGCGCGGCGCGGCCGATGGTCTGGATGAGGGAGGTCTCGGAGCGCAGGAAGCCCTCCTTGTCGGCGTCCAGAATGGCGACGAGGCCACATTCGGGGATGTCGAGCCCCTCGCGCAACAGGTTGATGCCGATCAGCACGTCGAAGGCGCCAAGGCGCAGGTCGCGCAGGATTTCGATCCGCTCGATCGTGTCGATGTCGGAGTGCATGTAGCGGACCTTGATGCCGTTTTCATGCAGGAACTCGGTGAGGTCCTCGGCCATGCGTTTGGTCAAGGTGGTGACGAGCGTGCGCATGCCCTTGGCGGTGACGCGGCGGATTTCATCCATGACATCATCGACTTGGGTCTCGACGGGACGGATTTCGATCATCGGATCCAGAAGGCCGGTGGGGCGGATCACCTGCTCGACGAAGACGCCGCCGGATTGCTCGATCTCCCACGCGGCGGGGGTGGCAGAGACGAAGACGGATTGCGGGCGCATGGCGTCCCATTCCTCGAACTTCAGCGGGCGGTTGTCCATACAAGACGGCAGGCGGAAGCCGTGTTCCGCCAGCGTGAATTTGCGTCGGTAGTCACCTTTGTACATGCCGCCGATTTGCGGGACGGAGACGTGGCTCTCGTCGGCGAACACAATGGCGTTGTCGGGGATGAACTCGAACAGGGTGGGGGGCGGCTCGCCCGGTGCGCGGCCTGTGAGGTAGCGGGAGTAGTTTTCGATGCCGTTGCACACGCCTGTGGCTTCCAGCATTTCGAGGTCGAAGTTGACGCGTTGTTCCAGCCGCTGGGCTTCGAGCAGTTTGCCCTCGCCCGTCAGTTGCGGCAGGCGCAGCGCCAGCTCTTTTTTGATGCCCTTGATGGCCTGCTGCATCGTGGGGCGGGGAGTCACGTAATGGGAGTTCGCGTAGATGCGGACGCGGTCGAAATTGTCGGTTTTGGTGCCGGTGAGCGGGTCGAATTCGGCAATGGTTTCCAGCTCCTCGCCGAAGAAGGACAGCCGCCATGCGCGATCATCGAGGTGGGCGGGCCAGACCTCTAGGCTATCGCCGCGCACGCGGAAGGTACCGCGCTGGAAGGCTTGGTCGTTGCGCTTGTAGGCCTGCGCGATCAGGTCGGCCATGACCTTGCGCTGGTCATATTCCTGGCCGACATGCAGGTCTTGGGTCATGGCACCATAGGTCTCCACCGAGCCGATGCCGTAGATGCACGAAACCGAGGCGACGATGATCACATCGTCACGTTCCAGAAGGGCGCGAGTGGCGGAGTGGCGCATGCGGTCGATTTGCTCGTTGATCTGGGATTCCTTCTCGATGAAGGTATCCGAGCGGGCGACATAGGCCTCGGGCTGGTAGTAGTCGTAGTAGCTGACAAAATATTCCACGGCGTTGTCGGGGAAGAAGCCTTTGAACTCGCCATAGAGCTGCGCCGCGAGGGTCTTGTTCGGGGCAAGGATGATCGCGGGGCGGTTGGTTTCCTCGATGAGTTTAGCCATCGTAAAGGTTTTACCGGTACCTGTGGCCCCGAGGAGGACTTGATCACGGTCGCCGTTCAATATGCCCGCTTTAAGCTCACGGATCGCCGTCGGCTGGTCACCGGCGGGTTCGAATTCTGTTTCCAGCCGGAACTTGATGCCGCCTTCCAGCTTGCCACGGGTTTTCACGTCCGGTGCCGGATTGGACAGGATCGGAAGTTGATCCGGCATCTGTTCGGGGGAGTTGTTGTGCATGTCGCGCGATTCCTCGGAGGTTGCCCCTAAGATGATGCTTTTGGCAGCAGCTTCAACCCGTGCTGTTTTGTGCTCTTGCCATAGGGTGTCAGGAGCGCGATATATACACAGAGTTTTTGGAGACCATCCCATGCGCGCACGTATTTTCCAGCCGACCAGAACCGCCATGCAATCGGGCACGGCCAAGACCAAGAATTGGGTTTTGGAGTTTGTGAACGAAACGGCCCGTGAAGTGGACCCGTTGATGGGCTGGACCTCGTCGACTGACACGCAATCGCAGGTGAAGCTGACATTCGACAGCAAGGAAGCCGCGTTGGATTATGCCAAAGACAAGGGCATCGTTGCGGTCGTCACTGACCCCAAGAAACGCAAACCGGTGATCCGTCCGGGCGGATACGGCGAGAACTTCGCGACGAACCGTCGTGGGGTTTGGACGCACTAGCCTCCGTAATAATAGCGCGTGACGTGGAAAAACACTGGCGCGGCAAATACCACTGAATCGAGTTGATCGACGAAACCGCCTTGGCCGGGGATCAGGTGGCCCCAGTTCTTGATGCCGCGATCTGACTTGATTGCCGCCAGAACCAAAGACCCGCCGACGCCGACCATGTATGCCATCACCGCCATCGCCATGGATGCGAGCGGCGAGAATGGCGTCATCCATGTGAGCAGCAGGCCAAGACCCGCAGCGAGCGCCGCGCCGCAGGTGATCCCTTCGAGGGTTTTTGGCGAAACGGCTGGCGCCACCTTGCGTCTGCCGATGCGGCGGCCAGCGAAGTACTCCATCAGATCACCCATCTGGATGACAAACACCAAGTAGGCGATGAGTAGGGGCGCGCGGTCGCCGTAGTCGGGAATGTCGAGTGTGACCAAGGCGGGGATGTAGCTTGCGCAGAACACGCAAATCATCAGGCCCCATTGGGTTTCGGATATCCGCGCAAGGAAGTTTTTGTCGGCCCCTTCGCCGCCTCGCAGGACGCTGAGGATGGGCAACAGGAGGAAGGCGTAAATCGGGATCAGTGTTGAAAAAAGCCCGACCGCGCCCCACCAGATCAGCACGTATTGCAGCGGCAGGATGAGATAGAAACTGGCGATTAGCGACCAATGGTCGGCGTTGGTTTTGGTCGTCAGCGTCAGGAACTCGCGCAATGCGGCGAGGGAGCAAAAGGCGAATAGGGTGATGATGCCTGCGGGGCCGAGCAGCAATGCTATGGAGAACAAAAACACCATGCCCCACCAGCTGTGGACCCGCGTCAGGTAAGTCTCCACCGTGAGGTTCGCATGAGTTTTGTGCAGGCGTGCGCGCAGCACTTCTCCGATCAGCGTCGCAATGACGAGGAGGCCGCAGCAGGCGGCCAACAGAAGCAGGAGGTCGGAATTGGTTTGGGTCATTTCCATCACGCATGCCCCCGCGCCGGAATCAGGTCTCGCAATGCGTCAGAGGCGCGTTTGAGGAAGGCGTTTTTGGCCTCTTCTTCGCGCACATGAACCGGGGCACCAAAGGTGACGGTGCAGGCAAGCGGGACGGGGATCACCTCGCCCGTCGGCATGATGTGAGAGATGTTGTCGATCCAGCAGGGGACTAGATCAATCTCGGGCCGTTGTCGGGCGATATTGTAGAGGCCGGCCTTGAACGGCATCAGCGGGTCCTCGGTTCGGTTGCGGCCACCCTCGGGGAAGATGATGATCGACGCGCCTTCGTCCAAGGCTTCGACGATCTTGGCAATCGGATCCTCTGTGCGGTGCTCGGCGCGGCGGTCGATCAGGATGCCTTGGAATACGTCGCGACCGATGAAAGCGCGCAGCTTGTTCTTCAGCCAGTAATCCGCCGCGGCGACGGCGCGGGTGTCGCGGCGCAAGGCGGCGGGCAGGACTGTCCAGATCAGGGGGAGGTCCGCATTGGAAGAATGGTTGGCGTAGTAGATGCGTTGACGGCGAACGGGCTCGATCCCGCGCCAGTCGGCGCGCGCGGCGGTGATGAACTGCGCGAAGAAGATCAGCAATTGCCCAACGATGGAGGCGGCGAAACGGCGCATACGGAGGTCTCTTTTTACTTGGTCCACCCAAGGGACAAGGTTTGCGTGCTTTAATCAAGAAAAACCGCGCCCACGGGGAGGAGGGCGCGGTCGCTATCGTGAGGGTCGGTTAAGCAGCTTTGTCGACCGTCACGTAGTCCTCGAGGATTTTCTCGTTTTTGGCGCGTTCGATCTGCTGGATGCGGTCTTCGTTGATCCGCTCGTCAAAGCGGTATTTCACGAAGTTCACCAAGCTGAGCGACAGCATCAGGATACCGATACCCCAGTAACCTTTGGTGGCCAGCGGCACGTCAGGGGACATGTAGAGCGACAGGGCCAGCATGCCATAGGCGATAAAAACACCAGCCAAGTTCACCATCATGATCAGGGCGTTGTCGGATTTGAATGCATTGTTCATTGGATTATTCCTTGTCTTAGATATTGGGTTTGAATGCGTTTATTTCTTGGACTTCAGGCGCTTGAGGACATCTGCCCCCGTGGCCCGTGTTGCGGCACCGTATCCGGCATCCGACATGCGATCGGCGAGCGTCTCGTGGCTCAGGTCGCGGTCGATATCGGCGAGGATTTCTGCCTGCTCGAACGGGTCGTCCTTCTTCAAGACGTTGGCGATCAGCTCTTCCGCCTCGGCCACGCTGGATTGCCCTTGCAGGGTCGTGTTCAACTTGGCTTGTATCGCCTGCTCGTAGCGCACGGCCTTGGCTGTGATGGCCCCTTGCTTCAGGTCAATGATGCGTCGATGGCCGGTCTCGATGCTTTGACGCAGACGCATAATGCGCTGGTCAAGGCGGGCGAGGGTTTGGCGGCGAACCTCCAGCTCGTTTTTAAGCTGGGCGATCGCGTTGGCTGCCTCGGAGGCCATGGCTTCGTTGTCATCGTCCAGCGCCTTTGTGGCACGATCTGTAAGGTCAGATACGCGGGCCTCAATCGAGCGAACCTGGCGATCCTCGCCGCGGTGGCGTTGGATCAGACTGGCAAGCGTCGCCTTTGCAGCGGCGAGGCTGTTCGAGGCTTCGCGGGTCTTTTGTTCAATTAATTCGATGGCATAGACGTCGCGGACCTTTTCTTCGGCCCGGGCGTTCGCACCGGTCATAAGGGTCTTCAAAGTCAAAAACATCTCGGTCTCTCCTACATGGTAGCGTTTCGTGAACGCTGTTCATGAATTCAAGATACGTGTTTCTGAACATTGTTCAAGAATTATTTGAACAATGTTCACTTTTCTGACGGAGTTGAGGTTAAGTGACTGAAAACAAGGGTAATCATATGTTCTAGCTGATCAATAGGGACGCCTGAAATACGCTTCTCCAACCCCAAAAGCACGATTCCATGCACCGAGGAGAACAGCCCACGGGTCATAAGACTCACATCTTCGGGCGACATATCGGGGAAGATTCGCTTGAGCGGATCAGCAATCAGGGAGAACACCTTTTGCAGTTCCTCAAGATACCATTTCGGCACGGATTCCTCGGTCGAGACCTCTAGATCGAAAAGGGTGCGCCATGCGGGTGTGTTGTCGCGCGCGAAGTGCAAGTAGGCATGGGACATGGCGATCATGGTTTTGACGGGATGGCCGGGTGGTTCTGCCGCGACCGCAGCCGAGACCTGAGCACCAACGCGCTTGAACGTACGTGCATTCACGGCCATCACCAGGTCATTCATATCGCCAAAGACATTGTAGATGGCCCCGACAGCGCAGCCAGCTTCCTTGGCAAGGTCGCGGGCGCGGACTGCCGAGATGCCGCCGACCTTGATCCGCTCCTCAGCAAGATCAATGAGCTTCGCGCGCAAATCTTCGCGCTTCTTTTGAACTTTACCCGCCATATGGCCCCCTTGAACTACGTTCACGTTTAACCAGTGACGATAAAGAAGCAAAGCCCTTGCGTTTCGATGCCGCCTTTCGCAATAAGCGGGCAGCGGTCCCTTAGCTCAACTGGATAGAGCAGCTGACTTCTAATCAGCAGGTTGAGGGTTCGAGTCCTTCAGGGATCGCCATTAGCCAAAAAAGCTACATCGTCGCAACGACACGCCGTCCGTTGGTTTGCGGCAGGTTGGGGCTTTGTCCCCACGTGCTGTAGTTGTTGGACGAGAAATGCGCGTAGCGGCGGCGGATCGATTTCTCAAGTTCCGGCCGGACTGCCCCTGACTTGAGGGCCTCGTAATAGGCGGTCAAGTTTGCATCCATACTCACCTGAGACCCTTCGATAGTGTCTGGTAAGCTGTCGCCGATCGGCACACCTGCATCCTTCGCGTGGTCGAACATCAGGTTGAGTGACACAAATTGCAGGCCGTGATGCGACGAGGTGGAGATAACCCGCTCGGTGGTATCCCAGATGTAGCCTTCATCGACGGTGGTCGAAACGCTGTCATTGTCACCTGTGCCGGGGGAATTGTTCGTGACGCCCCAACGGTCCTGATAGAACGCGGTAACGCCAGGATAGTCTTCGGGGTCGTAGGTGAACGTGTCCTGATCCGGCGTGCCATTGGTGGGCCAGTACCCACCACCGATGTCGGAATGCGCGCCAACCATCTGAATTCGCCTGCCGTGGCTTGCGAGGGTGAGCGGGAAGTACTCCCGAATTTCATCTTTGGCGGTGATGTGGAAGATTACTTCCGCAGTCGCGATGGACGTGTTCAGGGTCACTCCTTCATAGTTGCCGGTGTTGCCTGCATTGCCCACCGAGGACACGGTGTCGAACAAACCCATGAACTTAACCTTCATGGTGGAGGCGCCATAGGTGATCTCGCCGTCATTCACGCCATTTGCGAAGTCACGGGCAGCGGCCGAGCCGCGAGAGAAGCCGAATGTGTCAAACCAGATGTCGCAGGGCTCCATGCCGGACGCGTTGGTCCGGATGTCGTTCAGCAACTCGTCAATCGTGTTGGCTACGCGGGTCTCCACTCCTTCGTCTCCGGTGCCCCATGCAAGGCCACGGGTGGTGGTTCCGCCGTCTGCTTCCACGCCGATCCCGCGTGCGTAGCGGCTAAAGAATTTGGCCTGTCTGCGTTCCCCATTGACCGTGATCCATTCGGGCCCGCCTTGGGTTTCCAGATAAAGGTGTTCCAGCAGGTCGACATTGGTGTGCCATGCTTCAACCGCTGCGGTGTGGTCTCGCGAGTTTTTGGTGCCGTCGAAGAACACGCCAATTCGCAGCAGGTCGCAGGCCACCGCAATGGTATCGGCCGGATCGGTGCCCACTTCGTTGCCCGCACTTCGGGCGGCGTCGTTTGCTTCGCCCGGATCTTGGTTTTCAGAGGTGCCCATTGAATGCTCCTTACGATGCGCAGCGCGAACGAGGCGCCGGATTTGATGCAAGATACCGTTTACGTTGATCAAGGGCGCGGTCCCGTGACCAGTCCTCGACCCCGGCGGCCAGTTCTTGAGCGAGTGGCTGAGATGCCGCGACCGGCTTGGCACAGAGTTCAAGAAGCACAACAGGTGCATCCATTTCAGGTGTGATCTTGTCGGTTTGCCGCAAGCCGACCAAACGCAGCGCTTCGGGATTGGGGGTGGTCACCCTCACATCCGCGCCGGGGCCGGACACAATGTCGATTGAAGCGTGATCTTTGTCATCCCCGAATGTCGACAGCTTCTTGGCGGGCAGCTCGAACTGTGCGGAGTAGGTTTGTTTGGCGACAATGTCGTACCAGCTCAACTCGAACTGCAACAGATCGTCGGAGCGGTCGCCATAGGTGGTCGGCCCGCCTTCGTTGCGCCCCTTGGTCGACAGCTCGACAACCGTGCGGCCGTTCTGGATCAATCGTTTTACGGCGGGTGCCGCCACGTGAGAATGCACCGACAAGCTGAGCGATTTCGGGCGCGATTGGCCAAACCCGAAGATCATCGCAGCACCCGCAAGAAACGCGACGCAGGCGCCAAGCACCACCACAAGGGCGCGTCGTGATCGTCTTGGGGAAGGGTGCGCACTGTTCATATCTCCGTCCATATATCGGTATCTCCATGTGCCGCGTCGCCGCGGATGTGTTGAAGACCCTCGCGTTGGGCTTCGGCTTGGGCATCCAGAAACTTCTCGATGTCCTGAATCGCATAATGGGCCGCTTCTGCTCCCATCAGGATAGACCGAATGGCGCCGTTCGCATATTCCGAAATGAAATTAGGCCCGAGGATCAGCTCCCAGCAACAAATCTTGGCAATGTGGTCGCGCCGCCAGAAGCCCATTTCAAAAACCTTGTGCCGCAGGTGTTCTAACTCCGAAAGGCTTTCGTCGAGGGTAAGTCCGGTTTGGGGCGCGCTATGCCGGTGCGCGACGACCGAGATGTCGTCGAATTCCTGCTCGCGCCTGATCTGGCGCAAAATCGCACGTATTTCGGGGGTGAGTATTACTCGGGTTCCGCGTCGCGGGGCGACAGTTCCCGGAGCGCGCGACAGCATTGCCGCCTGTCTCGGGGCGGTCACGACCATCGACAGCGCTTCGGTCCCAGAGGGGAACATTGCGGAGACCAGCGGGGCGACGTCGGGGTGATTGCCCATGGCCATCAGCCGCGTGCAAATCGGTGGGGACCAGTACCGGAAGAAGTACCATTTTCCGGTTTCGTCGCGCAGACGTGTGAACCGCCGCAAGTGTTTCCACAGGCTGTTCATATCCACGCGCGAGCGTAGGAAGATGCCCAGCTGCTTCTCCCACAACCCACCCGGGGCGGTGTCGGTCGTCATCAGCTTACGCGTCAGGCTGTGGTCTGGCTCCAGCTCGACAAGCCAGGGGGCCGCCTCGCCAAGCTCTTCGAGCGCCTTGCCGGTGAACAGGCATTTGTGGTTCAGATCCGACGTGTCCAGAATATCGGGCAGCGCCGGATGGCAGGCTGCATCAAGCAATGCATAGGTTTTCAGGGGCGGCAGATTTTCTTCACCACCCCATGCCTCGAAATCTGCCTTGGGGTCGGGATCGCCGAATAACGGCTCACACAGCTCCTCTGGCATCTGCAGCGCAGGCGACCCGATTTGAGCGTCAAGGGGCGCAGAATCCTTCAGCGTTTTCACCAACAACCAAGGATCATGTGAGGCAGCCACGGCACTATTCACCGGATATCAATTCGCATTTTAAGTCTGGGCCAAATTCTTAGATTCAATGTCTGTTAGGTATATAGAGCAAAAACATCATGGCAATAGTATAGCGGAATCTCGCTTTTTCGGACGTCAGGCTTGCCCGAATCGGCCGGCGCGGCTGTTGCGCGAAGGTGGTGCCAGTTGTTTCTGAACCGTCAGAAAGCTGAATTAATTCGCTGTTTTCCCACTAAGGGGCTGCCAACATCGCTGTTTTGGCTCTAGTCTACCTAATTCTGGGTATTGCTGGCAGGGCACTTCTGCCGCAAAACCCCAACGTGGTAAAAAAAGATTACCAATTTAGCTCTCTGGGAGGAGATACTATGAAAACCAACCTAATTGCAGCCGCGCTTGGCCTATCGGTCGCAGCTGGCTCAGCTCAAGCACAAGACGTGCTGGAAATGACATCTGCCTTCGGCAAAAACCTTCCGATCCTTGGCACTGCCGCGACGGACTTTGTTGAAAAGCTAAACTCGATTTCGACCGAAGTCGAATTCGAGCACTTTGACCCCGGTAAGCTGGTCCCGACTTTGGAAGCGCTGGACGCCGTATCGAACGGCTCTGTGGACGCGGCTTTCACAACCTCCGGTTACTGGCAGGGTAAAATCACGTCAGCCTCGCTGTTCGCTGCTGTGCCGTTCGGCCCGGAAGCTGGCGAATTCCTTGGCTGGATCCTGTATGATGACGGCAAAGAACTTTGGCAGCGTATGTACGACGAAGCCGGCTATGACGTGCACGTCACGCCTTGCGGTGTGATCGCGCCGGAAACCTCCGGTTGGTTCAAGAACGAAATCAACTCCGCTGAAGACCTGCAAGGTCTGAACATGCGCTTCTTTGGCCTTGGCGCTGAAGTGATGCAGAAGATTGGCGTCTCGACTTCGCTGCTTGGCGCGTCGGATATCTTCCCGGCACTGGAGCGTGGCGCAATCGACGCGACCGAATTCTCCATGCCACGCATCGACTCGCGCTTGGGCTTCCACAAAATCGCGAAGTTCAACTACTTCCCTGGCTGGCACCAGCCGTCCACTTTGTTTGAACTCCTAGTCAACAAAGACGCGTGGGAGGGTCTTGGCGAAATGGCACAGGCACAAATCGAAGTGGCGTGCTTGGCCAACATCACGACCAACCTAGCCGAAGGCGAAGCGACCAACTTTGAGGCCATGGTAGAGAACACCGAAAAGAACGGCGTTCAAATCCGTCAGTGGTCGCCAGAACTTCTTGACCTGTTCGAGAGCACTTGGAACGAAGTTGCTGCTGATCTGGCAAAAGAAGACCCGCTCTTCGCTGAAGTCTGGGCTGACTTGGCCGAGTACCGTGCCGGCTACAAAGTCTGGAACGACAACATCTACCTGCCACGCCCCCGCAACTAAGGCGCGCAGTTAGAGATTGAAACTTTGAGGGCGGCCCAGTCGGCCGCCCTTTTCCAAAGATTTGGACGTTCCGAGCGGGGCGGGGGAGAACAACATGTCGGGTGAAACTGTAAAACTGGCCGGAGGGCTGGATGAGGTATCCATTGCCATCACCGATCCCGGTGACGTCGATCGCGAGCATCACGGTTGGCCTGACCGCCTGATGATCAACGTCGGTAATGTCGTTGCGTGGCTGTTTCCGCTCTTGATGGTGGGCATCGTGGCTCAGGTCATCTTACGCCAAAGTGGTGTGAACCAAGCATGGCTTGATGATGCGCAATGGTGGATTTACGGCTTTGCGATGCTCACCGGCTTCGCCTATGCCATCACCACTCAAAGCCATGTGCGCGTCGACATTCTGCACCAAAACTATTCACCTGCCAAAAGGGCGAGGATCGAGGTCTTCGCAATTGGCTGGCTGCTGCTGCCTTTTCTGGTCATCATGACCGACATTCTGCTGCATTACGCGTGGTCGTCCATCGTGGCGCTTGAAGGGTCGAGTAGCCCCAACGGGTTGCACCACCTGTACCTTCTGAAATCTTCGTTGCCCGTGATGTTCGTCATTGCAATTATTGCCGCGTGGGGCGTGTTCAGACGTAACCTTCAGGTCTTCTCCGCAGTTAAGCTGCACACTGTGATTTTGTGGATGCTTCCGGCGGCTTTGTTCTTCCTGACCCGCGTGATCCATTACGGCTTTTATTGGTTCTACGCGCTGACGACGGACATGAAATCACGCGCGATCAGCAAAGAACCCGTGTTCTCGCAGGTGGGGCTGATTGCCATTGCCTTACTGGCGCTCCTGATCGTGATCGGCTTCGTGCTGTCGCGCAATACATCCAAGGAAGCATAAGGTCATGCAAATCCTATCTCTTCTCGACTTCATGTCGCTGAACCAATGGTCGGTTCTGGCCATGTTCGCCATCTTCATAGTGATGCTATTCCGCGGCGTCCCTGTGGCTTACGCCCTTGTAGGTGTCTCGTTGGTATTTATCGTTCTGGGTGAGTTTGTGCTCGACCCGAACCGCAAATACATTAACGAATTCATCGAATTCGACCGCACGGGGATCACTTATACCAAGCTCTTTGCCAATGGCAGCCGCTTCTTTGGCGGGATCATCAACAACCCTGTTTTGGTCGCTTTGCCTATGTTCATCTTCATGGGGTTGATGCTGGACCAATCCGGCGTTGCCCAACGCATGATGAAGGCCATGCAGGTTCTGTTCGGCGCGCTGAAAGGCGGGCTGGCGCTGTCAGTCATGCTGATCGGCATCATCCTCGCGGCCTCAACCGGAGTGATCGGCGCATCGGTGGTGCTGCTGGGCGTCATGGGTATCCCGACAATGATGGCGCAGAATTACTCCAAACCTATCGCCACGGGTACGATTGCTGCATCGGGCACATTGGGCATTCTGATCCCGCCGTCCATCATGCTGGTGATCATGTCGGACCAATTGGCCATCTCGCTTGGTGACCTGTTCATGGGCGCGCTGTTTCCCGGCCTGCTTCTTGGGGTGCTCTACATCGTCTTTCTGGTCGTCTACGGCCTTGTTAACCCCAAAGCGATGCCGGTACCTGAAAACCGCCCTCCGGTCGACATGACGATTATCAAGGAAACCGCCCTGTCGGTAATGCCGCCAATGGCGTTGATCCTGCTGGTGCTCGGCTCGATCTTCTTCGGCTTCGCGACGCCAACCGAGGCCTCTGGCCTAGGGGCCATGGGCGCGACCATTCTGGCGTTCCTGAACCGCAAGCTGAACATGACCGTGTTCAAAGACGTGATGCGCCAGACGCTGAACACCTCGGGCTATATCGTCGGTATCTTCATCGCGGCGAACTTCTTTGCCTTCATCCTGCGCCGTTTTGGGGGCGATGAAATCATCGAGCATCTGGTGCTGTCCTCCTTCGACGACAAGTATATGGTTGTGCTGTTCATCCTGTTCATCATCTTCCTGCTGGGTTTCCTGCTGGACTGGATCGAGATCACGCTGATCATTATGCCGCTGATGTTGCCAGTTGTTTTGGCTTTGGACATCCCTGTCGACGGCTTTGGGGTGGTGGATAATCCGTCTATCGTCTGGTTCGCCATTCTAGTGGCGGTGACGTTGCAGACGTCATTCCTGACGCCGCCTGTGGGCTTTGCGCTGTTCTATCTCAAAGGCGTTTGCCCGCCTGAGATCACGCTTGGTCATATTTATAAAGGCGTTATCCCATTTGTGTTGCTTCAGCTCACCGGGCTCGGGATTGTGTTTGCCTTCCCCAGTATCGTGACGTGGCTACCTGCCATCGCATACGGAAACTAACCTGAAAGGCCCCCCTCGGGGCGGCCTTTTCATATGGCGCGCAGCAAAAGGCCCGACGCGATCACAAGGACCAGCAGCCCCGCAATCAATTCAATGGCTGGCACGATCTGGGTCGTTACGCGCGACGATGCGAACGATCCGATCACCCCCGCCCGCATCGTCACGGCTGCAACCCCGACGCCAATGGTGACCACAGCGGTGCCAAGCGCCATGGCGAAGGCTCCGGCAATCCCCGCCATCGCTATGCCCATCTGCCATGTGATGATTAAAACAAACAGCGCACCAGTGCAGGGTCGGATGGCGATCCCCGCAATCAGGATCAGCGCGTCGCGCAGCGAGCTGGCATTCTCTACCTCTTCCATGCTGGGACCGTGTTTGTGCCCGCATTCCGAGCAGGTGCCGTCCTCCCCGTGGGGATGATGTGCGTGGTCATGCGTGGCTGCTTGGTGACGGCGCAGGAATTTCCGCAACGCGCGCACTGTGAGCCACACCCCGATCGCCCCGATCGCAGCATAACTGAACGGGGCCATGTAGTCCTCGGCCGCGCCGACCATCTGGGTGCGGCTCAGGTTGAACACAAGCACACCTGCATAGACCAACAGGGTGGCGGTGACCGCTTGCCCAAGGCTCGAAACCAACGAAATCAGGGACAAACGCATCCATGGCACCTGACGCCCCAAACCGTACCCGCCGATCAAAACCTTGCCATGTCCCGGCCCGACGGCGTGGAAAACCCCGTAAGCAAAGCAAAGCGTCATCAGCAAGGTAAGCGCGCCCGCGTCGCCGCTGCGCAACGCGCGCAGGGTGCGGGCGATTTGGTTTTGAAAGTCGCGCTGCTCCCCCGCCGCAAAAGCGGCAAGGCTGTCAAATCCACCGCTGCTCCACAGCCAGATCAGCGCGCCGATGGCGATGGCAACAGGGACAACTACAATGCGGGGCATGTGACGCGGATGTCGGTGGCGAAGTCCCCGCCGATCAGCGGGATGTCGTTCTCTTCAAGGTCGGCATTCGCGTCCAGCGTTAAAAGCTGCGCCTGCATCTGTGCAAGCTGGCCGTCGATATCGGGTTCGATACGCAGGATCTGGCAGTCTTCACGCCCTGTGATCGTGACCGGAAGCGTCATGTCGTAAGCGGTGTAGTAGGTCGGATCAAACGCCTTGAACGATATGGGATCGCCGGACAGGATTGGCGTCCCGACAACCTCGCGCAGATGTGTCGAAATGATACGGCCGTCCACCATATCCGCGGTCGGCTCAATTGGTCGTGACAGCTTCAATATCTGGCCGTCCAGTACCGCTTCCAGATCGCCCGCGTAGCCTTGCACCCAATCCGCGTCGAAACCCGTCAGTTCTTTGCGCTCTTCGGGGGTGAGCATCCCGTCGCCATCTGCGTCGACCTTGTAGTCCTCGGCCAAAAGCAGCGAATAAAGATCGTCGTAGTTCCACGTCACCTTTACATGTGTCAGCCGACCCTCGGCGTCGAAAATAATCTCGAGACCGGTATCAATGAAGACATGAGGGTGGGCGGCGACAGGTGCGGGTCCAGTGGCCAGCATCGCGGCAAGCACAGCGGCGATACCTTTTCGGGCGTTCAGCATCGGGTCAGGTTCCCTTAACGCGGCGGTTCAGGTGCGGCGTAGTCGGATGACGACGTCGACTTTGGCAATTTCTGTACCCGCTGGTGCGTCGGGCAAAGAGGCGATTTCCAACTGTTCTTTCGGGGCGTCGGTCAGATGGCCTTCGTCTTCCCAGAAGAAATGCGGGTGGTCGTCAACGCGCGTGTCAAAGTAGCTTTTGGTGCCGTCGACCATGATCTCGCGGATCAGTCCGGCCTCGGAGAATGCTTTGAGCGTGTTGTAAACCGTCGCCAGCGACACACCGTCGGTTTGGTCGGTGGCTGCCGCGTGCAAGCTTTCGGCGGTGATGTGGCGATGCTGGCCGTCGCCAACCAAAAGTTCCGCCAAAGCCACGCGCTGACGCGTCGGGCGCAATCCTGCACCCGCCAGCCATTCCGTTCCACGCTTGGTTTCTATCGACAACATTCGCCAAATTCCCTTTGCTCGCCTTACATATAGGGCCTGCACCCCCCATGTTTCAAATGAAAATCAGTCGCAGCTTGCCCGATGGCGGCCCTTGCACGCGATAAAGCGCCAATGCTAGGTGTAACATAAGGTAACAAAACGAGATATGGGGGCAGGGTGGCATGAGCGATTACCCAACGAGCTTTGACAAGGACGCACTTCTGAAATGCGCGCGCGGCGAGCTGTTTGGCGAGGGCAACGCCCAGCTTCCGGCCCCGCCCATGTTGATGATGGACCGCATCACCGAAGTCTCCGGCGACGGTGGCGCACATGGCAAAGGCCACATCCTGGCCGAGTTCGACATCACCCCTGACCTGTGGTTCTTCGAGTGCCACTTCCCCGGCAACCCGATCATGCCCGGCTGCCTTGGCCTTGATGGCCTGTGGCAACTGACCGGCTTCAACCTTGGCTGGCGCGGCTGGCAGGGGCGTGGCTACGCGCTGGGTGTGGGTGAAGTGAAGCTCAAAGGCATGGTGCGTCCTGACCGCAAAATGCTGACCTACAAGATCGATTTCACCAAAGCGATCCAAACCCGCCGCCTGACTATGGGCGTGGCCGATGGTATTGTGGAAGCCGATGGTGAAGTGATTTACGAAGTCAAAGATATGAAAGTGGCTCTCTCCGAGAGCTAAAGCCCAAAGAGGAGCACGCCCATGCGTCGCGTCGTCGTTACAGGTCTGGGGATCGTATCCCCCATCGGCAACTCAGCCGAAGAAGTCACCGCTGCCTTGAAATCCGGCACCTCAGGCATTGTCGCTTCGCCGGAGATGGCGGAGCACGGGTTTCGCAGCCAGATTGCTGGCACGTTAAAGATCGACGTGGCCGATCATGTCGACAAACGTCGCCTGCGCTTTATGGGGCCGGGTGCGGCTTACGCGCATATCGCGATGGAACAGGCGATTGCCGATGCGGGGCTTGAGGAAAGTGATGTGGTTAACCCGCGCACAGGCTTGATTGCAGGCTCCGGTGGGCCGTCTACGTCCGCCATGTTCGCGGCACACCAGTCGGTGCTGAAAACGGGGGCGACCAAGCGGATCGGGCCGTTTGCGGTGCCGAAATGCATGGGCTCCACCATTTCCGCCAACTTGGCGACAGCGTATCAGATCAAAGGTATCAACTACTCTATCACCTCCGCCTGCTCGACCTCGCTGCACTGCATTGGTGCCGCGTCCGAACAGATCATGATGGGCAAGCAAGACATCATGTTCGCAGGCGGTGGCGAGGAACTGGACTGGACGCTGTCCTGCCTGTTCGACGCGATGGGTGCGATGAGCAGCAAGTATAACGACACGCCGACCAAAGCCTCCCGCGCGTTTGACGCGGACCGCGACGGCTTCGTCATCGCGGGTGGCGGTGGCATTGTGGTGCTGGAAGATTTGGAGCACGCCAAAGCACGCGGCGCTAAAATCTATGCCGAGGTCACCGGCTTCGGTGCAACCTCCGACGGCGCCGACATGGTTGCCCCTTCGGGCGAAGGCGGCGAGCGGGCGATGCGCTTGGCGTTGGATACGATCCCCGAGGGCCGCAAAGTCAGCTACATCAACGCGCATGGCACCTCCACGCCCGTGGGCGACGTGGGCGAGGTCGAAGCCGTCCGCCGTGTGTTCGGCGAGGGCAGCACCCCGCCGATCAGCTCCACCAAGTCGATGACCGGCCACTCCCAAGGCGCAACCGGTGCGCAGGAGGCTGTCTACTGCCTTTTGATGCTGAAGGACGACTTCATCGTTCCCTCGATCAATGTCGAGACGCTGGATCCGGCCCTGAAGCCGGAAGAAATTGCCACCAAGCTGGTGGAAAACGCAGGTCTGGATACGGTGATGACGAACTCCTTCGGGTTCGGCGGGACCAACGGGTCCATGTTGCTTTCAAAGTTCAAGGAATAAGAAATGGCTGGATTGATGGACGGCAAGCGCGGCCTGATCATGGGGGTCGCCAACGAGCGGTCCATCGCGTGGGGAATAGCCAAGGCCATGGCCGCCGAGGGCGCGGAACTGGCATTTTCCTACCAAGGCGATGCTTTTGGTAAACGTGTAGAGCCTTTGGCGGCGTCGGTAGGGTCTGACATCTTGGTGGATGTGGACGTGACCGACGACGACTCGCTCGACGCTTGCTTCAAAACGCTTGAAGACAAGTGGGGCAGTCTTGATTTCGTGGTCCACGCCATCGCGTTCTCCGACAAGAACGAGTTGGCGGGCCGGTTCATCAACACCTCCCGCGAGAATTTCAAGAATTCGATGGTTATCAGTTGCTACTCGCTGATTGACGTCGCCCGCCGTGCGGCCCCGTTGATGAAGGACGGCGGCACCTTGCTTACGCTTACCTATCAGGGCTCCAACCGCGTGACACCGTTCTACAACGTCATGGGCGTCGCCAAGGCGGCGTTGGAATCAACCGTGCGCTATCTGGCGAACGACCTTGGCCCGGACGGCATCCGCGTCAACGCGATCTCCCCCGGCCCGATGAAAACCCTTGCAGGTGCAGCCATAGGCGGCGCGCGCAAGACCTTTCGCCAGACCGAGGCGAACGCCCCCATGCGGGCCAATGCGACGCTGGAGGCCGTGGGCGGCACTGCCGTCTACCTTGCCAGCGATCACGGCAACTGCACGACTGGTGAAATCATCCGCGTCGATGGTGGCTATCACGTGCTGGGCATGCCTCAACCAGAGAACCTGTAGGACCAAAGCCACGCGTCATTGCCCATAATTGGGCCAATATGACGTCCTTCTTTGGCCATCTTGGCAGTGTTCCATGCCGTCAGGTCTGACAAAGGTTTTGCAATGTTCGTGTTATTCGCTGCAATCGTGCTGTGCACATTAATGCTCTACACCCTTCGCGGAGGGATGGTATCCAATCGCGGCCTGACGGTCGTTGGCATGGACATCCAAGGCCTCGGCATGGGCGTGCTCGCTTTTGTGGCAGCCGCTTGGTATTTTGGTCCGCTTTATGGCGTGGCAATCGTTCTGTCCGTGATGATCCATGAATTCGGTCACGTTGCCGCGTATCGCATCGCAGGCCATGACGACGCGCGTTTTCGCCTGATCCCGCTGATGGGGGGCGTGGCGATATCAGACCGCGCACCAGAAACGCAAGCCCACGACTTTTTCATCACCCTGATGGGGCCGGGTATCTGCCTCGCCCCGATGGCGCTGGCTTACGCCTTGTCGGAGGTCATCACGCCATACTCCGCCGAGGCGGCGCATTTCTTGTGGGTGTTTGCCATCGTCACCGGTGCATTGAACTTCTTCAACCTGTTGCCGTTCTGGCCCCTTGATGGCGGGCGCTGCGTGCGCATCCTGATCGACACATTCGCCCCTGGTGCCACAAATTTCGTCACCTTGGGGATGAGCGCAGCTTTGGCCGCCGCTGCCGTGGCGATGCACTCCATGGCACTGTTCTTTTTCGCCATACTCGGCGCGCAATCGCTGTTCAGCTGGTCGGAGGCTTGGGTGCACAGAACGCCGCTGACCAAGCCGCAAGGCGTGTTGGCACTGGCGGCCTATCTGTTCACGGCGGGCGCGCATTTTTGGGGCGGGCTCACGATGTTGATGCGCTACCTTTAGGCGTTTTCCTCGGTCTCGGGCTGTGCCACTCTGCCTGCACAGCCGGAGGAACCCCTATGCCAATCACCACCTGTGTTTTCGATGCCTATGGCACCTTGTTTGACGTGTCCGCTGCCGCCCGTATCGCGGCCGACGAGCCGGGCCGCGACGAACTTGCCGCTTGCTGGCATAAGGTCGCGAATGACTGGCGTCTCAAGCAGCTGCAATACACATGGCTCCGCGCGGTAACCGGTGACCACGCCGATTTCTGGGACGTGACCCAAAACGGGTTGGACTGGGCCATGGAAGCCAACGGTCTGGACGATCCGGAGCTTCGGGAACGCCTGCTTGCGCTGTATTGGGAACTGCGCGCTTACAAGGAAGTGCCGTTCATGCTCGCCCATTTGAAGGCGGCCGGAATGAACACAGCGATCTTGTCGAACGGCTCCCCGAACATGCTTGATGGTGCAGTGTCGTCAGCGGGCATTGGCGAACATCTGGACGATGTCCTGTCGGTAGAAGATGTGGGCGTTTTCAAACCTCATGCTTCGGTTTACGACTTGGTCGGCAAACGTTTCGGCTGCGCGAAGGACGAAGTGCTGTTCGTGTCCTCCAACGGCTGGGACGCGGCTTGTGCGACAGGCTACGGATTTGCGACCGCATGGGTGAACCGTGCCGGCGAGCCGGTCGATCGCTTGCCATGGACACCTGCCCACATCCTCAGCGACCTGACAACAATTCCGGAACTGGCGGCATCCCTATGAGCAAGTTCACCACCAACGACGGAATCTCCCTGCACTACACTGACGAAGGCGAGGGGCTTCCGGTCCTGTGTCTTGCAGGCTTAACCCGCAACAGCTCTGACTTCGACTACGTCGCGCCGCACCTGAATGACGTGCGCCTGATCCGCATGGATTATCGCGGGCGCGGGCAGTCGGACTGGGCGGACCCGTCGACCTACACCTTGCCGCAGGAAGGGCAGGACGCGCTGGCTTTGCTGGATCATCTGGACATCCCGAAAGCTGCAATTTTAGGCACCTCGCGTGGCGGCATCATTGCCATGGGGGTGGCGGCAAGCGTTAAAGACCGGCTTCTGGGCGTTTGCCTGAACGACATCGGGCCGGACATCGCGGAGCCGGGTTTGGACGCGATCAAAAACTATCTTGGCCGCCGCCCGACGTTCAAAACATATGAAGAAGCAACGGCCCAACGCGCCAAACTGATGGCAGGGTTTGAGGATGTTCCCGAAAGCCGCTGGCGCGAAGAGGCAGAGAAACACTATGTCGAAAAGCCCGACGGGTTGGACATCAATTATGATCCCAAATTGCGTGACGGGGTGCTGTCAGGGCCGCAAAACCTGAACCCTGATCTGTGGCCCTTTTTCGATGCTTGGGAGGGCTTGCCATTGGCGCTCCTACGCGGGGCGAATTCAGACCTTCTGACACGTGAAACCACCGCGGAGATGGAGCGACGCCGACCGGACATGCTGTCCGTCGAGGTGCAAGGGCGGGGCCATGTTCCATTCCTTGACGAGCCGGAATCCCTGCTGACGATCAAAGCGTGGTTGGGGGAAATGCAATGAACATCGAAATGATAGAAGCCGCCGCAAAGCGGATTGACGGCCATGCACGACGCACACCGCTTCTGACCTCCCCGTTTGTTGACGAGATTGCTGGTCGCCGTGTTTTCGTGAAGCCCGAGGCATTGCAACACACCGGGTCGTTCAAATTTCGCGGCGCGTGGTCGGCGGTCTCGGCGCTTACCGACAATGCACTCAAGGCTGGTGTCATTGCCTTTTCGTCAGGCAATCATGCGCAAGGTGTGGCGCTGGCAGCCCGCGAGCACGGGACGAGTGCGGTGATCGTCATGCCAGCGGACGCCCCCCAGATGAAAATCGAGAACACGCGCGCGTTGGGTGCGGAGGTGGTTTTGTATGACCGAGCAACCGAGGATCGCGACGAAATTGGCGCGCGCCTCGCAACGGAACGGGGTCTGACCCTGATCAAGCCATTCGACGAGCCCTTGGTGATTGCAGGCCAAGGCACTGTCGGTCTGGAAATTGCGGAGCAGGCGGCAGAGCTTGGTGCAAATGCGCGAGAGGTTCTGGTCTGCTGTGGCGGTGGCGGGCTGACCTCTGGCATCGCATTGGCGCTGGAGGCCAAAGCGCCGGAGTTGCGTGTCCGCCCCGTTGAACCGGAAAACTTCGACGACGTGACCCGTTCGCTGGAAGCGGGGGAGATCAAGCGCAACAAAAGCCTGTCGGGCTCGATATGTGACGCGATCATTACTCCGCAGCCGGGCGATGTTACCTTCCCGATCCTCAAGCGCTTGTGTGGCCCTGGCCTAGTGGTGCCCGAGGAGGATTGCCTGCGCGCCATGGCAGTAGCCTTTGCCCGCCTCAAGGTGGTGCTGGAGCCGGGCGGGGCAATCGCGCTTGCCGCGGCGCTATATCACGGGGACAAATTCGACGGCGATGACGTCATCGCCGTGGCCTCTGGCGGCAATGTCGATGCTGAAGTGTTCCAGATGGCGTTGGCCAAATACGGGGATGACGTATGACCGATTTCACCATTGCCAGCTTCAACGTCAAAAACCTGATCGCCGCCGATCAGGAGTATTATCGCTTCGAAAAATACACACCCGAGGAGCACGCGTGGAAGGAGGACTGGCTGGCCGATCAGGTCTTCACGCTGAACGCCGACATCGTGGGGTTTCAGGAGATTTTCGACAAAGCTCCACTGCAAGAGGTGATCGCGGAGGCGGACCGTCGCGGCAAAGCCTCCAACGAAGACGCGGTGCCCGATCGCAACAAGCGCTACGCCCGCAAGGCAATTTTCCGCAAGCTCGCTTATAAGGACTATACCAGCGCGCAGCTGGCCTTCGCGCCGAACCTGAATGACGGGGAGCCGGGGGAACGTCGACCCGGTCTGGCCATCCTGTCGCGCTATGGCTTCGTCGGCAAGCCAGAGGTGATTCAGGAAGTTGACCCCGATTTGGTGATCCCCTTCGCCATGATGAGCGGCGGAGATGGCGGCTCGTTCCGTCTCGACCGCCTGTCGCGCCCGATCCTGAAGGCACGGATTCCAGTGGGAAATCAGATCATCACGGTCTTCAACTGCCACCTGAAGTCTAAACTGGGCGAGTTCACGCGCCCCGACGGGGGCGGTCAGCCGCCCGAAATTGACCTGGTCAATTATGATCCGGTTGGTCGCGCGCTTGGGTCCCTACGTGCCGCAACCCGCCGGATGGCCGAAGCTTGGGTGCTGCGCCAGCTGGTTGTCGAAGAGATCAACAAAGGGAACCCTGTTATCGTGCTGGGCGATCTTAACGACAGCGACAACGCCGTTAGCTCCGAAATTATCGCCGGTGAACGTCCATTCAAAAACTACGCGTGGATGCGCCGGCACGATGCCAAGAAGGCAAATGACCGGTACTCCGACGCTGAGAACGAGATCATTCAGGAAAAGATCAAAGCGGTTCGACTGGAAAGCTGCGAAAAGCTGTTCGTCCGCAAGTCACTGCGTGACATGGTTTACACCTCTGCGTTTGGTGGGGTCTTCGAGAGCATCGATCAAATCCTGCTGTCGCGCCACTTCACAGGCGGCACCAATCAGATCGGCGAAATGTCGTACTTCTCGGTGTTCAACGACCACCTGACAGATGGCTCGCATGACGAGGCACCCTATAACAAGCTGGCCTCGGACCACGGGCAAATCATGGCGCATCTGCGCTTATGGGACGCGTAAGAGCGCGGGCGACCATTCCCCACGCGACAAGCATCAATCCCATCGCCAGCAAGAAGGCCGCACCCGGTAGGAAAAACAGCGCGTCCTCGCCTGTGAAATAGGAAAAGACACGGGTGAACACCAGTGGCGCGAAAATCATGCCAAGTGCGTTGATCGAGGACATCACCCCTAGCAGTTCACCTTGCTGGTTGTCGGCAGCGCGGCCCGACATCACGGCTTGTAACGCAGGGCCGACGACCGCCCCGAATGCCGCAAACGGGGTAAGCATCAGCAACACCCATCCGTCGGAAATAAACGCCATCATCGCCAACGTGCAGGCGTTGTAGATCAAGCCCCAATAGACGGTTTTCACCTCTCCCAGTTTCGCAATTACCCAGCGGATCAGCACGGCCTGAGTGATCGCCATGGACACACCGTAGATCGCAAGTGATGCACCGATCACGCCGGGGGACCATCCGAAGCTGGCGGCGGTGTAATAAGCCCATATTGCTGGATAAACCATATTGGCGATCTGGTAGAAGAAATAGACCGAAAGCAAAGCGCCAAGTCCAGGGAGGGCGGTGACCGCTTTAAGCCCGCCCACCGGATTGGCCCGCGCCCATTGGAACGGGCGTTGCTTTTCTGGCGTGACAGTTTCCGGCAACACGAAATAGCCAAGCACGAAATTCGCACCTGCCAGTATCGCCGCCGCCCAGAACGGCGCACGCGGTCCAAGCTCTGCCAGCAAGCCGCCGATCACGGGGCCAAGGACGAAGCCGACGCCGAAGGCGGCACCGATCAGGCCGAAGTTCTGGGATTTCTTCTCGCGCGGGGACACATCCGCCATGAAGGCGTTGGCCGTCGCATGGGTGGCCGCTGTGACGCCGCCGATGATACGCCCGATCAACAGCAACCAGATGGTACCGGCCAAAGCCATCAACACATAGTCAAAGGCCATGGCGGCATTAGATGTCAGCAACACCGGACGCCGCCCGAACCTGTCTGACAAAGAGCCGACCATGGGCGAGAACATGAACTGCATGAAGGCAAACACCGCCGACAGGATACCCCCCCAAACAGCCGCGCCCGAGATGTCGGTATGTCCTACATCCTGAATAAGTTGCGGCATCACGGGCAGGATTAGACCGATGCCCATCGCGTCGATCAGCACGGTGATCAGAATGAAGGTGATGGGCAGGTTGCGGGTCATAGCGGCCTAAATGGCTGCGACCGCTGTGTAAGGCAAGGTTTACGTATGGCCAATGTCGCTCAGGAATTGTGTCAGCAAGGCCGCAAAAATGTCGGGCTGCTCCACGCAAGGTAGGTGGCCCGCACGCCGGATCAGCTCGAACCGGCTGCCTTTGATCAGGTCGGCCGTCTCGCGGATCAGGTCCGGCGGAGAGGCCCAGTCCTCGCTGCCCGCTATTGCCAGCGTTGGAAGCGTCAACGCTGCTGTGGTCGAGTAGAAGTCGGTTCCTGCGATTGCAGCACACGCTCCAAGGTAGCCTTGCTTCGGCGTGCTCGTCAGCATGTCGCGCCAACAGGCCAGCTCCGGCGTTTTCAGGAACGCGCGCGAGAACCAGCGTTCCGTAACCTCGTCGGCGATGCTCTCGATCCCGCCTAGCTCAACCGCCGCAATGCGGTCCTTCCACATCTGGGGATGGCCCATCTTGGCGGCACTGTTCGACAGCACCATGGCACGTATCTGGTCCAGCCGTTTCGTGGCCAAACCTTGCGCGATCATGCCGCCAACCGATAGCCCGACGAACACGCAGTCTCGCACCTTCAGGTGATCCAGCAATGCCTCGGCGTCGCGTATCAACATCCCCATGGAATAGGGCGCATCCGGCACATCCGACGCCCCATGGCCACGCATATCATAGCGGATTAGCCGCAGGTTTTGCGGGAGCAGGGGGATCACTTTGTCCCACAACTCCAGCGACGTCCCGAGCGAGTTGGAGAACGCAACCGGCGCGCCGGACGGGTCACCGTCCTCAACGACGTTCAGGGTGATATGCCCAAGGTCTAGCTTCACAGTGACGGCCTCATGATCCGTGTTGGGTGCTAAAATGCGGGCCCATGGCAGAAATATTGCATATCGCCCTTGCGATGTGCCAGCTTCGCGGGTTGTCTTCAAACACAACATATCGCGAGGGCCGAGCCATGACCAAAATCAAAGCCGCCGTGTGCCACGAATTCGGCGCACCTCTAAGCATCGAAGAGGTGGAACTTCGAGCCCCGCAGACGGGCGAGGTCGAGGTGGACCTTGAAGCCTGCGCGATCTGTTTCTCGGACATTTCGTTTCTGGATGGCGGTTGGGGCGGTGACTTGCCCGCGGTTTACGGCCATGAGGCTGCGGGACGCGTGTCGGCTTTGGGCGATGGCGTCAGCGGGCTGGAAATTGGCGACGCGGTCTTGGTCACCCTGATCCGCTCCTGCGCCACCTGCACGCCGTGTGCGTCCGGCGTGCCGACGCAATGCGCGACGCCCTATGACCGGATGGCTGGCCCGCTCTCCATGCCCGACGGAAGCGCGTTGGAACACGGCCTTGCCTGCGGTGCCTTCGCGGAACGCGCGGTGGTTGACCAAAGCCAGATCGCGCGCATCCCTGACACCATCCCGATGGACGCGGCATCGCTGTTGTCTTGCGGGGTTGTCACAGGCGTCGGCGCGGTGGTGAACACCGCCAAGGTGCGCCCCGGTCAAAACGTGGTGGTCATCGGCGCGGGCGGCGTTGGTCTGAACGCCATTCAAGGCGCCGCAATCTCGGGTGCGGCGCGGATCATCGCGATTGATATGGTTCCTGAAAAGCTGGAAGCGGCGAAGGAGTTCGGCGCGACGGACGGCGTGCTGGCGAGCGATCCCAAGCCATGGAAGAAAGTGGCCGAGATCACTGGCGGGCGCATGGCAGATGCTGTCATGGTCACCGTCGGTGCGATCCCTGCGTTCGAATCTGCGCCGCGGTTCCTTGGCTCTGGCGGCAATATGTATCTGGTTGGGATGCCCCACTCGGGCGACAAGGCGGCCTATGAGCCGGTTATTTTCGGCGCCATGGCGCAAGGTATGAAGGGGACGAAAATGGGTGATGTGGTATTGAAGCGCGACATTCCTTGGCTGGTTGACCTGTACGGACAAGGCCGTCTGAAGCTCGACGAATTGGTGTCGGGGCGTTGGCGTCTGGATCAGATCAACGAGGCCATTGCCGACACGCGCTCAGGCGCTGCGCGCCGCAATGTGATTATTTTCAAATGAAACTCCAGAACCTACAGATCATTGTAACGTCGCCCCCCGCACCCGGCTGGGGCGGGCAGTATTGGATATTCGTGAAGCTGACGACCGCTTGCGGGATCGAAGGGATCGGAGAGGTCTACGCCTCCGCCGTTGGTCCCGATGCCATGAGCGCCGTGATCGAAGACGTCTTCGCGCGCCATATCGAAGGCGAAAACCCCGAGAATATCGAGCTGATGTTTCGGCGTGTCTATTCCTCGGGTTTCACGCAACGGCCAGACCCGACCGTTATGGGCGCGTTTTCCGGCTTGGAAATGGCCTGCTGGGATATCCTCGGCAAAGCGCGGGATCGCCCCGTCTGGGCAATGTTGGGCGGGAAGATGAACCCGAAAATTCGGGCCTATACGTATCTTTACCCGCTGCCTCACCATGATCTGACAGAATTTTGGACATCTCCGGAAATGGCCGCCGAAGCAGCGCTTGATGCGGTGGATCGCGGCTACACGGCGGTCAAATTCGACCCTGCGGGACCCTACACAATCCATTCAGGCCACCAGCCCGCGATGTTCGATATCTCCATGTCTGTGGCGTTCTGCAAGGCAATCCGCGAGGCCGTGGGCGACCGCGCAGACCTGCTGTTCGGCACGCATGGCCAGTTCAACACATCCGGCGCGATCCGCTTGGGGCAGGCGATAGAGCCGTACTTCCCTCTGTGGTTCGAAGAACCTCTGCCGCCGGATAACCCGCTTGAATTCGCCGAGGTTGCCAAAGCCGTGCGCATCCCGATCGCGGCGGGCGAACGGCTGACCACTAAGGCGGAGTTCGCGACCTTGCTGCGCACGGGCGGGGTGAAAATCCTACAGCCCGCACTGGGCCGCGCTGGTGGTATCTGGGAGATGAAGAAGCTGGCCGGGCTGGCCGAGGTTTTCAACGCTGAAATGGCCCCGCACCTATACGCAGGTCCGGTCGAATGGGCCGCGAATATCCATCTGGCGACCTCCATCCCCAACCTGCTGATGTGCGAAACCATCGAGACGGATTTCCACGCCGATTTGATCGGCGGGGCAATCAAGGTTGAAGACGGCTACATCACACCGCCGGAAACACCGGGTCTAGGTGTTACGCTGGACGAGGATCTAGCGCGCGCAAATCCCTTCACCGGCACGGGCCTTCACCTGCAAATGCGGGAAGAGCCGTGCGACTACCAAAATGGCAATTCCTTTGCCGGTGGCGCGCCGCTCAAGACCTAGAGGTTTCGTGCTCCAGCCGGAGCTTGGCGATCGTCTCGTTATGCTCCGCCTTGAGGCTGTCTTTCAGGCTGTCTTCGACGTAGTTCAGATGCGCCTCCACGGCGGCGCGGGCACCGTCCTCGTCACGGGCAAGCAACGCTGTGTTGATCGCGCGATGCTGCTCCAGCAATGTGTCGCGGGTGATGCGCTGTTTGAACATCTTTTGACGATTGTAGAATACACCTTCGCGTAGCATTTGAAACATTGCGCGCATCATATGCAGCATGATGACGTTGTGGCTGGCTTCGATGATCGCTAGGTGAAACTCGGCGTCCAACTGTGCCTCTTCGGAGGGATTTCGTTTTGAATGGGCCGCTTCCATCTTGCGGTAAATGGTGTCGACGACCTTCAGGTCGGTATCCGAGCCCAGCCGCGCGGCACGGGCGGCGGCCAGCCCTTCTAGATCGCGGCGGAAGGAAATGTAGTCAAAGACGGCCTCATCATGATCCGCAAACAGCTGCACCAAGGCATCCGAAAATGCTGCGCCGACCACTTCGGCGACGTAAATTCCGGCCCCCGCCTTGGTTGCCAGAAGCCCGCGGTCTTGCAGGTTCGCAACGGCTTCACGCAAGGAGGGGCGCGAGACGCCCAGTTTTTCTGCCAGTTCGCGCTCGGATGGCAGCCGTTCCCCCGGTTTGAGTATACCGCGTAAGATCAGCAACTCGATCTGCCGCACAACGGCGTTGGAGAGTTTCTCGGCCTCGATCTTCTTGAATGGCATCGTCTTACCCCGCTAATTGGTAAAAATATATGACCAGTCATCGCGTTAGACAACAAAAAACGGCCCCGACTTGGGGGCCGTTTTGAACAGTTCTAAACCGGATTAAGCCGCGTTTGGCCGGATAACGATATCGACGCGGCGGTTCTGGGCGCGGCCTTCTTCGGTCACGTTGGATGCCACGGGGCGTGTCTCGCCCTGCCCATAGGACCGGATGCGCGACGGGGTGACGCCCGCGTCTTCCAGCGTGAAGGCCACGGCCTGCGCACGGCGCTCCGATAGCTCGTAATTGTAGCTGTCAGAACCCGTGTCATCGGTATGCCCGACAATGTTGACTGTCGTGTCCGGATAGTCGCGCAAGTTGCCAGCCAAGGCGCGCAGGTCAGCCTGCAAATCATAGCGTAAATCAGAACTGTTGACCGCAAACAGCAAGTCTTGCGGCATGGTGACCCGCAGTTCCTCGCCTGTATTTACGATATCGATGTTCTCGTTGGGGATGTCGCGGCGCAAATCTTCGGCCTGCTTGTCCAACTGATGACCGATTACGCCACCAGCGGCGGCACCAATGCCGGCGCCTACGATGCCTTTGATCACTTTGTTGTCGTCGCTTGACGCACCTATAAGCCCACCAAGGGCTCCGCCGATAATGGCGCCGGTTTGCGATTTGTTGGCTTGGGAAACGCTGTCGGTTGTACACGCGCTGACAGCAAGCGTGGCAGCCGCAAGGGCCGCGATAGGTTTGATCGTCATGGTACCTGCCTCGGTATATGGGTCCCGCCTTTGCGGCGTGGGTTATGGGCAGATATTAGGCCAATTCGGCGCGTCTGTTAAGGGGGAAGCGTAGGCCGGCGGAAACATGCCGCCGGCCCGATAGTTCAGGAGTAAGGGCGAATGATGATTTCGACCCGACGGTTCTGTGCGCGGCCAGAGCTGCTGTCATTCGACGCAACTGGTTGGCTTTCGCCCTTGCCGATTGTGCGCAAGCGGGAGCTCGACACTCCTGCATCACGCAAAACGTAGGAAACGGCCTGCGCGCGGCGCTCGGACAGGTTCTGGTTGTAGTTCGCGTCACCCGTGCTGTCGGTGTGGCCGACTACGATCACTTCGCTGTTGGGATAATCGTTCAGGTTGTTGGCAACGGCACGCAAGTCGGCCTGCAGGTCAGGGCGCAAATTGGTACTGTCAGTCGAGAACAACAAGTCTTGCGGCAGGGTCACCCGCAGTTCGGAGCCGGTGTTGACCACGCCAACATTGTTGCCCAGATCACCGCGCAACTCTTCGGCCTGCTTGTCCAGGCTGTTGCCAATGGCACCACCCACGGCACCACCGACGGCAGCACCGATAATGCCGCGCTCAAGCTTGTTGTCGGATGTGGAGTTCGCGCCCAATGCGCCACCAATGGCTGCACCGATCAGGGCGCCGTTCTTGGTACGTTGGTTCGGAGTGGATGCGTCACAACCCGCCAAAATCATGGCGGCAGCGGGAAGGGCCAAAAGAATAGGTTTCATGGTTTCAGTTCCTCGTTGAGCCGCGACAGCGCGGCGCTTGTTCTATTAACTGGCAAGCGGCCAAAAAGTTTCAAGTGGCAGCAAGAAACTGTTCAGGCGCGTTCCCGCCTGCGAGGTCAATTCATTGAAACACTTGGAATTCCGGCGGCAATCCGCCAGATCATAAGCCGGTTTTCGCCGCCTCGTAGGCCAGCATCGCCCGCTTGACCGGCAATCCCCAGTGATAGCCGCCCAAACCACCCGATTTGCGCAACGCGCGGTGGCACGGGATCAGCCAGCTGATCGGGTTGCGCCCCACGGCAGTGCCCACAGCGCGCACCGCTTTCTTGTGGCCTACCGTATTGGCGATCTCGGAATAAGTGGTGACATGCCCCGTTGGCACCGCCAGCAAAGCCTCCCAAACCTTGATCTGGAACGGGGCGCCAATCAGGTAAAGGGGCGCATGCTCGGTTCCCGCCGCATCCGCGCCAAACGCGGCCAGCACCCAAGGGCGCAACATCGCCGGATCTTCGACATAGTTGGCCCTAGGCCAACGGCCAACCAAATCGCCCATCGCCGCCGCTTCGCCCGTTTCCGCACCGAACCCGATGCCGCAAATCCCCTTTTCGGTGCCCATCACCAAGGCCGGTCCAAACGGGCTTTCAAACCAGCCCCAATAGATCGTCAGGCCTTCGCCTTTGCGGGCAAACTCGCCGGGGCTCATGGCTTCCCATTTCACGAACAGATCATGCAATCGCCCGCTGCCCGACAGACCAACTGAATCCGAGGTTTCCAGCATGGTGAACCGCTCTTCCAGTAGGGCCTTGGCATGACCCAGCCGTAAGTATTGTTGCAGCCTCCCGGGCGACACGCCTGCCCATTTACTGAAGACCCGTTGGAAATGCGCGGGGCTCATCTGCATCTCTTGCGCCAGTTGTTCTAGCGACAGCGGGCCATCCTTGTGCTGGTCAATCGCCGCGATGGCGCGCTTCACCAGCCCGTAGTGATAGCTGCCCTCCGCGCGGGCGGCGTGGTCATGATTGGCGATATTGTCGGTTCGATGTTCCATGCAGTCAATCTATGCTGCAAACCCCGCCGTATCGACCCGCTTTTTGCGCTTTCTTGGTTTGAAACGCCGGTCATCGCGGGTCCGTCGCGCGGAGGGAGCGTAGATCCAGACCCAGCGTACGGGCCTCCCATGGCTGCATGCATCCGGTTGCCGAACGCGCATGGTTTGTTGGGTTGAGACCAAGTTCATCAATCTTCGATGTCGCGGTTTCAGTCAGACACGCTTGGGCGGCAGATGTTAGTTGCAGACTTTCCACCCAGCATCCGTTTGCCAGAATAATTTGAGGACGATCGAGCAAAACCAAAGAGCAAGCCGTGCGCTCCGGCGCGGTAGGGCGGAAGTGATCTAACGGGAACCCAAAATCGTGCGCCTCTGCAAAAATTGTGTCCATGCCAAAATGTAGCTCGACCTGCCAACCAGTCAGAAGCACGCGGTGGCGGGCGGCCAAAAGCGTGCCATGTGCGTTCGGTTTTTCAGGAACCTCGCCGGCTGGCAACTTCACCGCGGCAGTGTTTCGAGGCCGCTCGATTAGGCAATCCCGACCGATCCACCGCACCTTCTGAAACCCGTCTTGATAGGTCAGCACATGGTCACCGGGGCGCAACCAGTCCACGGGCACATACCCGTCATCGGTGGCAATGAGTGTGCCACCGCCAAATCCCGACACCGGCAGATGCCGTAACTCCGATGGCTGGAACAAGCCGGATTGCTCAATCAGTTTGCTTTTGTGCAAAATCGCCATTCTGCCCCTACTCATGTCGCTCTGCGTAAGAGTGCCGTCCATAGGTAAAGCGTCGCTGAACCTGTCTTGGGCGAGTTTGTAAAACTTGAAACACTTGGCAGCCTCTTGCCCGCGCGCAGGTGACGGGGCATACCGCGCACATGACCAAGCCTGCCAAACAACTCGACTACCACAAGATCCACGAGATTTTTTCGCGTTTTGCCGCGTCTGACCCCGAACCCAAGGGGGAGTTGAACCACGTCAACGCCTACACTTTGGTGGTCGCCGTGGCGCTGTCGGCGCAGGCCACTGATGTTGGGGTGAACAAGGCGACGGAGAAGCTGTTCCAGATTGCTGACACGCCGCAAAAAATGCTGGACCTTGGCCTTGAGGGCGTGATCGAGCATATCAAGACCATTGGCCTGTTCCGCAACAAGGCCAAGAACGTCATCAAGCTGAGCCAGATTTTGGTGGACGAGTACGGTGGGGTGGTTCCGTCCTCCCGTGCGGCGCTGATCTCGTTGCCTGGTGTTGGCCGCAAGACGGCCAATGTGGTCCTGAACATGTGGTGGCAGTATCCGGCGCAGGCCGTCGACACCCACATCTTCCGCGTTGGCAACCGCACTGGCATCTGCCCCGGAAAAAACGTGGACGTGGTCGAACGCGCCATCGAGGACAACATCCCCGTCGAATTCCAACACCACGCGCATCACTGGCTGATCTTGCACGGCCGGTATGTCTGCAAGGCGCGTAAGCCGGTCTGCGCCAACTGTATCATCCGTGATCTCTGCACTTTTGAGGACAAGAACTATGACTAAGAAATTCCAAGTCGTCGGCATCGGCAACGCTATGGTCGACGTGCTGGCCTCCACAACGGATGCGTTTTTGTCCGACAACGGCATCGACAAAGGCATCATGCAACTGACCGACCGCGCCCGCGGTGTGGAGCTGTACGGCCTGATCGGCCCCGCCAAGGAAATCTCTGGTGGTTCTGCTGCCAACACCATCGCGGGTATTGCGCATCTGGGTGGCTCGACTGCTTATGTCGGCAAGGTGAAAGATGACCAGCTCGGCGCGATCTTCGCGCATGACCTGCGTGCGCAGGGCGCGGTTTATGAGACACCGCTGGCCCCCAGCACCCACGAGGCCGAAACGGGTCGTTGCATCGTGCTGGTCACCCCCGACGGGGAGCGGTCGATGAACACCTATCTGGGCGTGACCGAATTCCTTGGCCCCGAAGACATCGACGAGGCGCAGATGGCGCAGGCCGAGTGGATTTATCTGGAAGGCTACCGCTTCGACGGTCCGCAATCTGTTGCGGCCTTTGATAAGGCAATCACGGCGTGCACCAGTTCCGGCGGGCGAGTGTCGCTCACATTGTCGGACCCGTTCTGCGTTGGTCGCCACCGCGATGCCTTCCGAGCTTTGATTCAGGATCATGTCGACTTGCTGTTCTGCAACCGCGCCGAAATGCTGTCGATGTACGAGACAGATGATTTTGACGCAGCCCTTGCTATGGCCGCATCCGAGGTTGAGATCGTCGCTTGCACCGATAGTGAAAACGGCGCGCATATTCTGTCCCACGGGCAACGCTGGCATGCCCCCGCAATGCCTGTGCAGATCGTCGACGCAACAGGTGCGGGCGATCTGTTCGCAGGCGCGTTCCTCTGGGCGCTGACCAATGGGCACGATCTTGAATCGAGTGGGCGCATGGGATGCATCGCGGCCTCCGAAGTCATCTCCCACATTGGCGCACGGCCTGAAGCGGATTTGAACGCGTTGTTTGAGAAGCAGGGGTTACTCAAGACCTGAGGATGATCGACGCGCAGCTTCCGAGAAACTGAATGCGACGAAGGGGGACGCCATGAAGCCAAAGACACCGGAATTTGCCGCACCAAGCGATGCCGCTGAACGGCGCGCTGTTGTACCGGTTGTGTGCTACCCTCCCGAAACGCTCACCCCGCCTAACCTTAAGGGGTTGGCCCGCCTTAGACAAAGCGCCAAGAAAACCGACGAAGTGACCGTCGCCCCTCGCGATGGCGCATGCATTGACGTGCCTGCGGGGTGCTTTTTTCGGATCGTGTCGGTTGAAGGCGCGCAGGTCGGTGACCTGAATATCTGGAACAGCGCTGACCTGACCGAGCGGTTTTATTCAGGCAAGACCCGAGCGCTCCATGGCACGCACCTGTCCACGGGTGATCGCATGTGGTCGAGCTTCCCGACGCTCCGGCCAATGGCCACGATTACCGCTGATACGCTTGACTGGTACGGGTTTGATGCGTTTGGCGGCTCGGTCCATGACGTGATCGGGACGCGCTGCGACCCTTACACCGGACAACTGTTGTCAGGCACTTCTTACCATCATTGCTGCCACTCGAACCTGACACGGGCCTTGGCTGATCATTGTAACCTGACCTTATCCGACGCCGAGGCTCACGTGCATGATGTGCTGAACGTATTTATGTGTACCGGCTTCACCCGCGATACGGGGCAATATTTTATGAAGGCAAGCCCGGTTCGCCCAGGTGACTATCTGGAATTTCATGCGGAGATTGACCTGACCGTCGGCCTCTCGGCTTGTCCCGGAGGCGATTGCTCGCAGGAGCATTCTTCGGATGCGACAACCTGCTATCCGCTCCTGATTGAGGTTTTTGACCCCGGAAAGGCAGCCCGCGCCGCGCACAGCCCACCGGCTCCATCATCTTACGACCGAACTCACGGCGTAGGTTAGGGGAGTGCACGGTCGTCGGTCGCGTCATCCTGGCTTTGCAGCCTAACGCGACCTTCTACCCATCAATCCCCCAGCTTGGCGTGCACCTCGTCCAGATCAATCTCCCCGATGGGCATCTTGTTGCCCGGGTTGGCGAAGTCGTATTTGAACAGGTTGAAATCGCGTTTGTAGATTTCATAGACAAGATGCATCGACAAATCGTCGAAATATTCCTCGATCGGATGCGCGCGCTTGGGGCCGTGCCCCTCGCTTTCGTTGAAGCGCGGGATCGTCGCAACGTCCACCTTATGCTTGGTGTCCACCGCATCCATCACCGATTGCATGCCGTCGTTGAATTTCTCGGTAAAGAAGATGTTGTCGTAGCGCCCGCCATTCACAATGAAGGTCGAGATGTGGCCCGCTTGCGCGGACCAGTGGATGTCAGGGTCCATCGGGCGGCGCCAGCGGATGGTGTCGCGGGCAAACAGCAGGAAGCGGCGGAAGGACTGAATTTGGTCGAACTCGAAGCCGGTCTCCGGATTACCGACCTCGATGCCGTATTTTTGCACAAGTAACGGGACCAGATTGCCACGGTAGCGCTTGCCGTTGCGCTGAATGCCGCAGATTTTGTCGAAGAACGACGACAGGATACGTCCATACGGATTGCGGACGCAGGTGAACGAATAGCTTTTGTGGGATGTGACGTTCTTCTCGATCTTTGGCTGGCTCTTCTCGATGGCCCATTTGTGCATTTTTCCGGTGGCATCATGAATGTCGCCGTCGAAGAATTCGCCGTGGTCGGAATAATACATGATTTGGCCGATGGACGAGCAGGCGCATTTGGGCACCACGCGGTACACCATGCTTTCACTTTCCGTCATCCAGGTTCCTGGAAACCCCATACTGCTGTCCTCGTTCTTGAACTAAATGGCCCATTGTTTACGTTTTGGCCACAATTGACCCTACAAATACATTCTCGGACTGTTTAAGCAACAGTAGCTAAGGTTATGTAGGTAAACCTAAAAGAGTTTTAAGACAGGTCCGGGGTTAAATTCCAGATGGCAAAAATCGCCTTCATTCTGCTGTGTCATAAAGACCCCGGTGCGATTATCGACCAGGCGGAGCGTCTGACGGCGGCTGGCGACTGCATGGCCATCCATTTCGATGCCAGCGCGGACCCCGCTGCCTATAAGGAAATCCGTGAGGCGCTGGACGACAATCCCAATGTCGCATTCGCCAAGAAACGCATCAAATGTGGCTGGGGGGAGTGGTCGTTGGTGCAAGCTACCCTGCATGCGATGCGCGCCGCGGTCGACGAATTTCCACGGGCCACGCATTTCTACATGTTGTCGGGCGATTGCATGGCCATCAAATCCGCCACCTACGCGCATGAGGCGCTCGACTCAAACGATGTCGACTATATCGAAAGCTTCGACTTCTTCGCTTCCGACTGGATCAAGACTGGCATGAAGGCCGACCGGTTAATCTATCGGCATTGGTTCAACGAGCGCGCGAAGAAATGGCTGTTCTACACCTCTTACGAGCTGCAAAAGAAGCTTGGCCTGAAACGAGACATCCCAAGCGATCTGCAAATGATGATCGGGTCGCAATGGTGGTGTTTGCGGCGGCGCACGGTGGAATGGGTGCTCGATTTCACCCGCGACCGGCCCGATGTGATGCGCTTCTTCAAAACAACATGGATCCCGGACGAGACCTTCTTCCAGACCCTCGTGCGCCATCTGGTACCGTCCGACGAGATCAAGACCCGCACGCTGACCTTCCTGATGTTCACCGATTACGGGATGCCGGTGACGTTCTACAATGACCACTATGACTTGTTGCTTAGTCAGGACTTCCTGTTCGCGCGGAAGGTGTCCGCCGATGCGCTGGAGCTTAAGGAACGGTTGGGCGACCTATACGCCTCCGAGCGGATGGATTTCCAGACCTCGAACGAAGGTTTGACCCTGTTCAAATTCTTGACCGGGCGTGGCCGTATCGGCCGCCGCTTCGCCCCACGTTTCTGGGAGCGTGAAAGCTCGCTGGGTCGCGAGCGGGAGCTGATGGTCATCGCGTGCAAAAAGTGGCACGTCGCCAAGCGGCTTCTCAGCCGCATTCTGGAACATACTGACCTGAAAGGTGCGGAATACCTGTTTGACGAGGAAGGCTCGGTTCTGCCCGATCTGGGCGGCATCCAGACAACGCTCGACAAACGCACCCGCCACCGCCGCGCGCTGATGCGGCTGCTCTATGATCATTACGAGCAGAACCGCATGGTGATCTGTCTCGATCCGTCCAACCTCGACCTGCTCACTGATCTGTTCTCTGACAACTCCACCACGCGGTTGTTGGAGATCGAATGCCGCTTCGAGGATGAATACCTGCTCGGCCACGCCAAGCGCGTCGGGCTAGCGGGGGAAATGACCCCGCAGGACACCATCGACCGTTTGTTGCCGACCGTACGCCAGAACTTCCTGTTCGAAAGTGACCAGATCAAAGACGCGGACTTCCCCAACTACTTTAAGGTCTCTGAAAACGTGCCGCAGGAGGCCAATATCGCGCCCCTTATGGCCTTTCTCGACGTGACCGAGGATAAAGCCCGCGAGATACTGAACATCGACTACCTGTTTGAGGACTAACGCCCATGGCCTACACCTATGACGACCAGAACATCTTTGCCAAAATCTTGCGCGGCGAGATTCCCAACAACACGGTTTTCGAGAACGATCACGCCTTGGCGTTCCGCGACATCTCCCCTGCGGCGCCGACTCATGTGCTGGTAATCCCCAAAGGGCCTTACGTGTCCATGGACCACTTCACTCAAGAGGCCTCCGAGGCCGAGCTGGTCGGCTTCATGCGCGCCATCGGTGAGGTCTGCCGCCTTGAAGGTGTCAGTGAAGACGGCTTCCGCGCCATCGCCAACACAGGCGAGCACGGCGTGCAGGAAGTGCAACACCTGCATGTGCATATCATCGGTGGCAGGCCGCTGGGTCGGATGTTGTCGAAGGTTACCTAATTCTCAAACTGCGCGGGGCAGTGTTCATGCGGTGTTTTGCACCGAGGGGCCAAACTCAGTTGGAACCAGATCGATGTCGTCGGTGCTGAGCGAAACAGCCCCCAAAACTGACGCCACGATTTCACCGTCCACCGAGATATCCGCGCCCTCCGTAGTTCTGATAACAGCCACGTTAGGTTCCGCATCGGCGGCGTCATACCGCAATCGGATCGTGTCCTCGGTGCCGTCGTAATCCTCGATCACAGCGCCGGACCCAGCTTTCAACCAAGTCCCCAAGGTGAACAGATCAGCACCTTCACCACCATTGGCTACGTCACCGTTGCCAATCTGCAAAACGTCATCGCCGTCGCCGCCTCGAAGCTCGTCACCTTCATCAAAATCCTGCGCCCCGAAGCGTCCGTCAGTCACACCATCTTCAAGCCCGAGGAGTACGTCGTCGCCATCTCCGCCGTACAAAAGATCCGCACCCAAATCGCCATTTAGAAGGTCGTCACCCCGACCGCCGTCGAGCGTATCATCGCCCTGTCGGCCTGCTAGAGAATCGTTTCCATTCCCGCCGAACAGAAGGTCGTCACCGTCGCCTCCGAAAATACTATCATCTCCATCACGCCCTCGCAGGTTGTCGTCGCCATCGCCTCCGCTGAGGAAGTCGTTGCCGTCACCGCCGTTTGCAATGTCGTTGCCACTCCCACCGTATAGGTCGTCATCACCACGACCCCCGTTTAGCGCGTCGTTACCGGCTCCCCCAAAAACCAAGTCGTTGCCCGCACCGGCAAATACGGTATCGTCACCGGCGTAAGCCGCGATGAAGTCGTCGTTAGAAGTCCCGCGCAGCGTCTCCGCAGTATCGGTGCCCTCTATATCCGGGGTTTCTTCTGTGGCACCGCTCTCGTCACTGTCGCTGCCGAACACATCACCCAAAAGTCCGATGCCCAACAACGCGACCAAAGTTACCAATCCAAGCATATCAAGACCATCCCAACCCTAAAAATATTTGTGTACAAAATAGACGAGCGGATCGGGGCAGTGCCAGAGAAATTCTTTGTTTTTCATACTTTATGGTCAAGGCTTCCACTCTGGAATCGTCTTGACGTGGACAATTCTTCCAAGGGGTGGGGTCTGTATCTAATGTGGCAACAAGCGTGGTCCGAATCCGTGGTGCCTAATCATCACGGGGCGATCTTGATGTCGCTTAAAATCGCCGGACCGAAACCCTCACTCGCCCCTTGTCGGGACGGGTGAGGGCGTTATGATCGCAGCCTCTGATTTACTCTTGGAACGGGACGATACACCATGGCCACTGCTGCCCCTGAGATCGAAATTGTGGACACCATGCGCATCGCGTGTGATGGCGGCGAAGGGGCCTTGGGCCACCCGCGCGTCTGGCTGCAAATCCCTGCCGATACCGGCTTTGTGGAATGTCCCTATTGCGACAAGAAGATCGTCCACAAGGATTTTGAGGGCAAGGTCTAGTGGCGTTTGGCAAGGGCTGCCATCTGCACCTGATCGACGGTTCTGCCTTCATTTTTCGTGCTTACCACGCCCTGCCACCGCTCACGCGCAAATCCGACGGGTTGCCCATCGGGGCGGTTGCGGGCTTTTGCAACATGCTCCAGCGCTACGTGGAGGGCAATAACGGTTCCGACGCGCCGACCCATGTGGCGGTGATCTTCGACAAGGGGTCGCACACGTTCCGCAATGATATGTACGACCTCTACAAGGCCAACCGCGAGGCCATGCCCGAGGATTTGCGCCCGCAAATGCCGCTGACCCGCGAGGCGACCATTGCCTTCAACATTGCCTGCGAGGAAATGGAAGGCTTCGAGGCCGATGACATCATCGCGACGCTGGCCGTGCAGGCGCGCGACCTCGGTGGCCGCTGCACCATCATCTCCAGCGACAAGGACCTGATGCAGCTGGTCGGCGGCGGGGTCGAAATGCTCGACGCCATGAAGAACAAGGTGATCGACGTCGAAGGCGTCGAGGAGAAGTTTGGTGTCGGCCCGAACCGTGTGGTCGATGTGCAGGCACTTGCCGGCGACAGCGTCGACAACGTGCCGGGTGCGCCGGGCATTGGCGTCAAGACGGCGGCGCTGTTGATCAACGAATACGGCACGCTGGAAGAACTGCTCGACCGTGCCGAGGAAATCAAACAACCCAAGCGCCGCCAAACCCTGATCGATCACCGTGCACAGATCGAACTGTCCAAGCGCCTCGTGCAGCTGGACGAAAACACACCGCTGACATTCTCGATCGACGATCTGGAGGTCCGCGAGCCCGATCCTGACAGACTGCTGAGCTTCCTCGCTGAGATGGAATTCCGCACGCTGTCCAAGCGCATTGCTGAAAAACTCGGCGCGGAAGCCCCTGTCATCGAAGACGTCGCCCCGCCCGCCGCCGACGCGCCGGAAATGCCGGATCTGAAGGACGCGACCTACGAAACCGTGCGCGACGCGGCGGCCCTGCAGAAATGGATCGACCTGACTTACGAGCATGGTCATGTCGCCGTGGACACTGAGACCACGGGTTTGAACGAAATGATCGTCGATCTCGTCGGCATTTCGCTCTGCGTGAACGCGGGCCATGCCTGCTACATCCCGCTGGCCCACAAAGACGGCAGCGACGATCTGTTCGGCTCAGACGCACCTGCGGAAGGGCAGATGCCGCTGCAAGAGGCACTCGATCTGTTGAAGCCGATGCTGGAGGATGAAAGCATCCTCAAAATCGGCCAGAACATGAAATACGACGCCAAGATTTTCCACCGCTACGGCGTGGAGGTTGCACCGTTCGACGACACCATGCTGATCAGTTACGCCCAGCACGCAGGCTTGCACAATCACGGCATGGACGCGCTGTCGGAGCGCTATCTGGGCCACACGCCGATCCCGATCAAATCGCTGCTGGGCACTGGCAAAAGCCAGATCACATTTGACCGCGTACCGATTGACGAGGCGACGCCTTACGCAGCCGAAGACGCTGATATCACCTTGCGCCTGTGGCAGGTTTTGAAGCCGCAACTGCACGAGAAGGGCGTCACCACAGTTTACGAGACGCTGGAGCGCCCCTTGGTTCCCGTGCTGGCCCAGATGGAGCGGAACGGTGTCAAAGTCGACCGCGACACGCTCAGCCGCATGTCCAACGCCTTCGCCCAGAAAATGGCGGGGCTAGAGGCCGAGATTCACGAACTTGCGGGGCAAGATTTTAACGTAGGCTCGCCCAAGCAACTTGGGGAAATCCTGTTCGACAAACTGGAATTGCCGGGCGGCAAGAAGGGCAAGACGGGGGCCTATTCTACTGGCGTCGATATCTTGGAGGACCTCGCGACCGAGCACGAATTGCCGGGCAAGGTGCTGGACTGGCGGCAGCTCAGTAAACTGAAATCGACTTATACCGACGCGCTGCAAACCCATATCAACGCCGACACGGGGCGGGTGCATACCAGCTACTCCATCGTCGGGGCCAACACAGGCCGCCTGTCATCGTCAGAGCCGAACCTGCAAAATATTCCTGTCCGCTCCGAAGAAGGCCGCCGCATCCGCGAGGCCTTCGTGGCGGAGCAGGGTAACGTTCTCGTCTCGCTTGACTATTCCCAGATCGAACTGCGCATCCTCGCCCATGTCGCGGGCATCGACGCGCTGAAACAGGCCTTCAAAGATGGCCAAGACATCCACGCCATGACCGCCTCAGAGATGTTTGACGTGCCATTGGACGAGATGACCCCCGACGTGCGCCGCAAGGCCAAAGCGATCAATTTCGGGGTTATCTATGGCATCTCCGGCTTCGGGCTGGCCCGCAATCTGCGAATCCCGAGGGCCGAGGCGCAGGGCTTCATCGACCGCTATTTCGAGCGTTTCCCCGGCATCCGCACCTATATGGACGAGACCGTCCAATTCGCCAAAGACCATGGCTACGTGCAAACGCTGTTCGGGCGCAAAATCAACACGCCGGAGATCAATGCCAAGGGACCGGGCGCGGGCTTCTCCAAGCGCGCGGCAATCAACGCGCCGATACAAGGCACTGCGGCTGATGTGATCCGTCGTGCAATGATCCAGATGCCAGCAGCGATCAAGGATTTGCCCTGCAAAATGTTGCTGCAAGTGCATGACGAACTGATTTTCGAGGTGCCGGAAGACGCCGTCGACGAAACGATAAATGTCGTGCGCGGTATCATGGAAAACGCCTCCGATCCGGCGGTGAAGTTCGACGTGCCGCTGGTCGTTGACGCGGGGCAGGGCGCGAACTGGGCGGAGGCGCATTGAGGCTTAACTCTCTAACGCCTCTGACTTGATGATCGCGAAGAACTTCCCGTCCGACCACACGCCAAACCACCCCTCCCGATGAACGCCCAGATCAACCAGCCGGTAAAAGCTTTTCCGGTCAATCAGCGCTTCCAGATTGCGGCGCACCAACACATAGGGTGACGGCTCTCCATCGTCGTCATACGTCACGCGGATCGGATGATCCGGCCCCGCGACAAAAGTATCACCCACATGGGTCTCGAACCGCAGCTTCTGGTCCTTGCCCTCGCCAACTGCATCAAAATCAAGCGCCACGAACGGCGCATCATCCACCGTGATCCCGACCTTCTCGACAGGAGTCACAAGGAAATAGTCGTCACCGTCCTTGCGAATGATCGACGAGAACAGCTTTACCAATCCGGCCCGCCCGATAGGCGTCCCCAGATAGAACCAGGTCCCGTCCCGCGCGATGCGCATATCCAGATCGCCACAAAACGGTGGATTCCACTTGTCCACCGGCGGCATTCCGCCTTTTGCGCTTTCTTGCGCAGCGGCTGCGATGCTTTCCGCCGACGGCACCTCAAGCTTTTGTGCATCGGGCTCTTTTGCCATTCTCTTATTCCGCCATATCTGCCTTTATATACCCATTGAGTATAGCCGTCCCGAGGGAGTTGTCACATGGCCGACGCGCAAGATCTGGTAAAAGATATCGAAACCCTGGCGGAGAAGCTGAATACCGCCCGCAGCAGCATTGGCCAGCAGATCATCGGCCAGCAAGATGTGGTGGACCTGTCGCTGGTTGCTATGCTGTCCGGCGGCCATGCGCTTTTGATGGGCTTGCCGGGTCTTGGCAAAACACTGCTGGTGGACACGCTGTCCACCGTGATGGGCCTCAGTGCCAACCGTGTGCAGTTCACGCCCGACCTGATGCCCGCCGATATCATCGGCTCCGAGGTGCTGGAGACCGCCGACGACGGCACCCGCGCCTTCCGCTACATCGAAGGCCCGATTTTCGCGCAATTGCTGATGGCCGACGAGATCAACCGCGCCTCGCCCCGCACCCAGTCCGCGCTGTTGCAGGCGATGCAGGAACGCTCCGTCACCGTGGCAGGCACCGACCACGCATTGCCTGCGCCGTTCCATGTGCTGGCGACCCAGAACCCGCTGGAGCAGGAAGGCACCTATCCGTTGCCTGAAGCCCAGCTTGACCGTTTCCTATTGCAGATCAACGTGGACTATCCGGACCGTGATACCGAGCGCGATATCCTGCTGGCCACCACAGGCACCGTGTCCGCCAAATCGTCCGCGGTTTTTACCGGCGAGGAGCTAATCGCCGCCCAAACCCTCGTGCGCCGTATGCCCGTGGGTGACGCTGTGGTCGAACACATCCTCGACCTCGTCCGCGCCTGCCGTCCCGAGGAGGCCGAAGCCACTGACCTTGTCCGCGACACCGTTTCTTGGGGCCCCGGCCCGCGCGCCGCGCAAGCGCTTATGCTGACCGTCCGCGCCCGCGCTTTGCTGCAAGGCCGCCTTGCGCCATCGTCAGACGACGTGCTCGCGCTGGCCGATCCGGTTCTGTCGCACCGCATGGCTCTCAGCTTCGCCGCCCGCGCGGAGGGGCGGGTTTTGTCCGACGTCATCGCGGATGTCGCCGCCCAAACAGGCCAACGGAAAGCCGCCGCGTGAGCCAGCCTTCCCCCAACGATCCGGCGACCACACCCGCCAGCCTCCGGCACCGCGCCGAGGCGCACGCCAGCGCGTTTCCCGCGTTGTTGGCGCAGGCGGATCATTTGGCGTCGACGGTTCTGCTGGGGGAGCATGGTCGCAAACGTGCAGGCATGGGCGACGAGTTCTGGCAATACCGCCCCTCGCAACATGGCGACGGACTGCGCGATATCGACTGGCGGCGCTCCGGTCGCTCCGACGCGACCTTCGTGCGTCAAAAGGAGTGGCAGGCCGCGCAATCGGTGATGCTGTGGGTGGACGACGCCATGTCGATGTCGTTCACAGGCGGTAAGGATCGTCCCACCAAAGGCCACCGTGCTCGCGTCATCGCCATGGCGCTGTGCGTTCTGCTGAACAAGGGTGGCGAGCGTTTCGGTCTCGCCGATCGCGGCACCCCGCCGCGCAGAGGCGAGGCGCAACTGACCCGCGTCGCCCGCCATTTGATGAACGCTCAGGGCGATGCCGACTACGGCACGCCCAACGCCCGCATCCTACCCGCAGGCTCCCGCGCGGTGTTTGTCTCCGACTTCTTGGGCGATCCGTCCAAGGTCGCGCAAGCCCTGACCTCCGCCACTGACCGCGGCGTGCGCGGGGCGCTGCTGCAAGTGCTCGACCCCGACGAGGAAGCGTTCCCTTATGACGGCCGCACCGTGTTCGAAAGCATGTCCGGCGCGATCAAATTCGAGACGCTGAAAGCCAACTCCCTGCGCGACGCCTATCTTGACCGCCTCGCCGCGCGCAAAGCGCAGTTGCAGGATCTGGCCCGGAAAACCGGCTGGCGCTACATGTGCCATCACACAAATGATCCGGCGTCCAAAGCACTGCTGTGGCTTTACCAGTCGCTAGAGCGGGGGGCATCATGATCGCCAACCTCGCCTTCACCACGCCCCTTTTGCTGGCGGCCCTCGCGATCCTGCCGATCCTGTGGTGGTTGCTGCGCGCCGTGCCACCCGCGCCGATCAAGCGCCGCTTTCCGGGCATCGCGCTGCTGTTGGGTCTCAACGATGACGAGACTCAAACCGACACGACCCCGTGGTGGTTGCTGCTGCTGCGCATGCTCGCCGTCGCGGCGTTTATCATCGGCTTTGCAGGCCCTGTCCTGAACCCCGAAGAAGACCGCGCAGGTTCCGGCCCGCTGTTGATCGCGATGGACGGCTCTTGGGCCAGCGCCCGCGACTGGCCCGCCCGCATCGCGCGGGTCGAGGAACTGCTGGCAGAAGCCGCCCGCGAGGGTCGCCCCGCCGCCATCGCCGTGTTGTCCGATCCGCCCGCAGGCGATCTGGCCTTCCAATCCGCCGACACTGTCGCCGCAACGCTCGCAGGGGTCCAGCCCCGCGCATGGGAGCCGAACGCGGACAAGCTCGCCGACTGGCAAACCCGCCTTGGCGACACCGCGTTCGAGACGGTCTGGTTCTCGGATGGTTTGGATCGCGAAAGCCGCAGCGAGCTGCTCGAAACACTCAATGACAAAGGTGCGGTCACGGTTATCGAAACCCCGCGTCCAGTCTACGCCCTGACACCCGCGATCTTCAAAGAGGGGCGCATCTCGGTCACCGCTCTGCGCAGCCCGTCTGGCGCTGCCCGCGACATCACCATATCCGCCATTGGCCCCGATCCCAACGGGACGGAGCAGGAATTGGCCACCGCCATCGCCTCCTTCGCTATCGGCGCAGACCAAGCGGAAATCCTGCTCGACCTGCCCACCGAACTGCGCAATCGGGTCAACCGGTTTGAGGTGCAAGGCACCCGCTCCGCAGGCGCTGTGACGCTCACCGACGACGCCTTGAAACGCCGCGAAGTGGGGCTGCTCTCAGCCCACAACGACCAGGAGGCGCAGGACCTGCTGTCGCCGCTCTACTATCTTAACAAGGCGCTGGTGCCGACTGCCGATCTTATCGAGGGCGCGTTGCAGGACATGCTGCTTGCCAGCCCCGACGTGCTGGTGCTGGCCGATATCGCCACCGTCTCTGACGCCGAGCGTGACGACCTTCTGGACTGGATCGACGAGGGCGGCATGCTGGTCCGCTTCGCAGGACCCCGCACCGCCGCCGCGGACATCGAAAACAATGACCCTCTCATGCCCGTGCGCCTGCGTGCAGGGGGGCGCAGCGTCGGTGGGGCCATGTCATGGGGCGAGCCGAAAGCCCTGCGCGCTTTCACCCGCGACAGCCCGTTCTTTGGCCTGACGATCCCCGATGACGTTCAGGTCAGCTCGCAAGTGATGGCGCAGCCTGACCCCGATCTGGCAGAACGCACCATCGCGTCGCTGACCGACGGCACGCCGTTGGTCACCCGCAAGCCGTTGGGCGATGGGCAGATCATCCTGTTCCACGTCACTGCCAACGCCGAATGGTCCACCTTGCCGCTTTCCGGCCTGTTCGTGCAAATGCTGGAGCGTCTCGCAATCTCCACCCGTCCCGCCGAAATTGCCGCCGAAGATCTGGCTGGCACAACATGGGTCCCCGAAGAAACGCTGGATGCGTTCGGCGTGGTCCGCGACGCGGGAAATTTGGCAGGCGTGGCCGGAGAGGTCATCGCCGAAGACCCGATCGGCCCTGACTTGCCGCCGGGGCTTTATGCAGGCGAGGATCGCCGCATTGCGCTGAACGTGCTACCTGCCGAAGCCACGCTGGCCCCGTCCGCATGGTCCGCTGGAACAAAGGTCGAGGGCATCGTGGTCGCACAGGAAACCCCGCTGATGGGCGCACTTCTGTCGCTCGCCTTGGCCTTGCTGCTGGTCGATATCATCGCGTCGCTGGCGCTATCCGGCAAACTGCGCGGGGCCGCCACCACGGCGCTGGTCCTGATCGCAGTTTCAACACTGCCGCAGCAATCCCGCGCCCAAGACGATACCCGCGCGCTGAAAGCCACCTCCGAGGTTGTTCTGGCCTATGTCAAAACCGGCGACAGGGGGCTGGACCGCCTCTCGAACGAAGGTCTGAAAGGCCTGTCGGTTAGCCTCTTTCGCCGCACCTCGGTCGAGCCTGCGGACCCCATCGCCGTCGACCTGGAAACCGACGAACTTGCCTTCTTCCCAATCCTCTACTGGCCCATCACCGAAAGCCAGCCGACCCCGTCCGCCGACGCCTATGCAAAGCTGAATCGCTACCTGCGCACCGGCGGGATGATCCTGTTCGACACCCGCGACGGCAATATCGGCGGCTTCGGCACCTCAACACCACAGGGCCGAAAACTGCAAGCCTTGGCCGCGCCATTGGACATTCCAGCACTTGAGCCGATCCCGCAAGACCACGTCCTGACCCGCACCTTCTACCTGCTGCAAGACTTCCCCGGACGCTTCACCTCCCGCGACATCTGGGTCGAGGCCGCGCCCGCCGATGCGGAGGTCGTCGACGGTTTGCCGTTCCGCGATCTTAACGACGGCGTGACCCCTGTGCTGATCGGCGGCAACGACTGGGCCGCCGCATGGGCGCGCGATGCGAGTGGCAATCCGCGGTACCCTGTCGGTCGCGGCTTCGCGGGTGAGCGCCAGCGCGAGCTGGCCATCCGCTTTGGCGTCAACGTGGTGATGCATGTGCTGACCGGCAATTACAAATCCGATCAGGTCCATGTTCCGGCCCTGCTAGAGCGGTTGGGAAACTGAGATGGACGTGATTTTCTCCCCCCTTGTCCCATGGCCCGCGCTCTATGTCGCTGCGGCGATCACAATGCTTTTCACCATTCTCGCCATCTGGCGTGGCTTGGGCGGCTGGTGGTTGCGCGCCCCCGCCATGGCGGTGCTGCTGCTGGGTTTGGCAAACCCGTCCTTACAGGACGAGGAACGCGATCCGCTGTCCGACATCGTGGTGATGGTCGTCGATGAAAGTGCCTCGCAGCGCCTGTCCGATCGTGCAAGCCAGACCGCTCAAGCGGTGGAGGCGCTGACCACCGACCTCACCTCGCGCGGGATGGAGTTGCGCACGGTCACCGTGCCGGACGGGCAGGGCGACGCGGGCACAGAGCTGATGACCGCCCTCAACGACACCCTCTCCGAGGAGCCGAAATCGCGCATCGCGGGCACCATCCTTCTGACCGATGGTCAATTGCACGACGCCCAGCGTGCGCCCACTCTGGAGGCCCCGCTGCATACGCTGCTCACGGGCCGCGACACCGATTGGGACCGCCGCCTGATCGTCAAGAACGCCCCTGCCTTCGCCATTCTGGACGAGGAAATCACCCTCACCCTGCGCATCGAGGACCAAGGCGCGGTGCCACGCGACATCCCTGACCGCGCCAGCATTTCAATCGCAATCGACGGGGCCGAGGCGCAAACCTTCCAAGTTCCGACCGGCGAGGATCTGGAGCTTCCCCTTAAGCTGCCCCATGGCGGTATGAACGTGCTGCAGTTCAACGTCGCGGCTGACGAGACCGAGCTGACCGACCGCAACAACTCCGCGGTCGTGCAGATCAACGGCGTGCGCGACCGCCTGCGGGTTTTGCTGGTCTCCGGTGAGCCGCACGCAGGCGAGCGCACTTGGCGCAACCTGTTGAAATCCGACAGCGCCGTGGACCTCGTCCACTTCACCATCCTGCGCCCGCCCGAAAAGCAAGACGGCGTTCCAGTGTCGGAGTTGTCCCTGATCGCCTTCCCGACCCGCGAGTTGTTTCTAGAGAAGGTCGACGAGTTCGACCTGATCATCTTCGACCGCTACAAACGCCGCGGCATCCTGCCTGCACTCTATTTCGACAGCATCCGGCAATACGTGGAAAAAGGCGGCGCTGTGCTGGTCGCTGCTGGGCCGGATTTCGCGTCTGCCGACAGTATTTACCGCTCGCCCTTGGGCGACATCATGCCCGCAGAGCCAACCGCGCGGGTACTGGATCAGGGCTTCACGCCGCTGATTTCAGAACTGGGCGCACGGCACCCCGTCACTGAAGGGTTGGAGAAATTCGCACCCAACCCCACCGTCGACGGCATCCCCGGCTGGGGCCGCTGGATGCGCCAGATCGAGGTCACACCGCTTCAGGGCCAGACCGTTATGACCGGCATCGAGGATCGCCCGCTGCTGACGCTGGATCGTGTGGGCGAGGGGCGCATCGCGCTGATGGCCTCCGATCAAGCGTGGCTGTGGCATCGCGGGTTCGAGGGCGGCGGGCCGCAACTCGAACTGCTGCGCCGCCTTGCGCATTGGATGATGAAGGAACCCGACCTTGAGGAAGAGGCCCTGACCGCGATTGCCGAAGGCCAGACAATGACCCTCACGCGCCGTACTCTTTCGCTGGAAATCGGCGAGCTGGAAATCACCGCGCCCGATGGCTCGGTCACGACCCTACCGCTGGAGGAAACCTCTCCGGGCCGGTTTACTGCGACGTTTGAGGGGCCGGAACCCGGTCTCTATCGCCTGAAGGAAGGCGATCAGGAAAGCGTCATCGCCTTGGGGCCAGCCGCCCCGCGCGAATTCATCGAGACGATCGCCTCCGGTGACAAGTTGGAAGATTTGGTCGATGCGACCCGTGGTGGCATTTTGCGTCTGGAAGACGGAATACCCAATCTGCGCATGGTCGGCGAGGGGCGTAACGCGGCGGGCCGTGGCTGGATCGGACTGACCCCCCGCAATGCATATCTCACGACGAACGTGACGGTGACGCCCTTGGTCTCACCGTGGTTGTTCTTGTTGCTGGCAATGGTGCTGACCGTCGGCGCGTGGCTGCGCGAAGGTCGTCGTTAGCTATTTCAGCTTTACGGTATAGGCCTGATCGGACCAGCCATGCACGTTGTCGCGGGCGCGGATGATCACCTCGTTGACGCCGCTTGGCACGGTCACACCGGACAAGGACCGGGTGAACGGCTGCTCTGTCTCATGCGGGTGCGCCAGCTTGCGAAACCCCAACTCGGTGCCGTCGGGCGTGCTTACAGACCAACCGTCGGCATAGTGATCCCAGCCGGTGTCCGGATGGCTAACGGTGACGTCAAAGGTCCAGCCACCGCCGGCTTGACGTGCGGTGACACGTTCGACCTGCGCCTGATCCGCCAGAACAGGCGAGGCGAGAGCAAACGCCGCAAAAGCGGAAACGTAAAGAGGTCTCATGGTTCAGGTCTCCTTGGCGGCGGCTGGCATTGCTGGGCCACCTTCCAGAATCGTGCGCGGCAGCGACGAGAATTCGCGCTGCCAGATAATGAATGTGACTGCGACGGTCGCTATAATCAAGGGGATCGGCCCCAATAGCCATGCGAGTGTGCCCAGAGCGTAGTAAATAGCACGCAGCCCGCGGTTGAAGTTCCACGCGGCGCGGATGTTGATTTCGCCCGCTTGGGCGGCACGCGCGTAGGTTGAAGGCTCGGAGATGTCATTCGGCACCGCCGCCATGACCACCGCGCAATAGCCGAACAGCCTGTTTGCCCACACAAATTTCAGGAACCCGTGGGTCAGGAACAGCACCACGACCAGAAGCTTCATCTGCCACACGATGTTCGGCACCGCTGCAACGGTCAGGTCCGAGGCCACCATCTGGATTTTCTCGGTATTGCCGATCATTGCCAAGGCGCCCCCTATGGCAATCATGCAGCCCGAGGCAAAAAATGCGGTGCCTTGGCGCAAATTGGTCAGGATCGCAGCGTCGAAAATGCGCGGCTCGCGGGTCACCAATTGACGCATCCACTCACGTCGGTACTCGACCATAATAACCGTGACGGAGCGCTTAACGGCGCTCGGATTCTCAATCCGCCAGCTTACGGTGATCCAGCAGAACGCCAGCAGTGCCAACGCCGCAGCGTCCAGGATCGTCAACAAGAACAGGTGATCAAGTATAGTCATAAGACAATGCTACGCGTGATTCATGGGACTTGCTATACATCTAAATTGGTAATATGTTTTTACCAATTGCCGCAGTTCAGGAGAAAATCCGATGGAAATGCCTGCCCCGGACGTGAAGATCATGGCCAAGAAAGCCAAGTTGGTAGAGCGCCTGCAAACGGTGCTGTCCCTCGATGCGGTCATCCATGACGAATTCGAGACGCGCGCTTATGAATGCGACGCCCTGACGGCCTATAAATGTCCGCCTCTGTGCGCGGTGCTGCCATCGTCGACGGAAGAGGTCTCAGCCGTCTTGAAGATTTGCTTTGAGGAAGGTGTCCCTGTGGTGCCACGCGGCTCCGGCACGTCCTTGGCGGGGGGGGCGTTGCCCACCGCGGATTGCGTAATCCTCGGCGTCGCCAAGTTGAACGATGTCATCGAAACAAACTACAAGGACCGCTACATCAAGGTCCAGACCGGCCGCACAAATCTCAGCGTTACCGGTGCCGTCGAGGAAAACGATTTCTTCTACGCCCCCGACCCGTCCTCGCAACTGGCCTGCGCCATTGCGGGCAACATCGCGATGAATTCCGGTGGGGCGCATTGCCTGAAATACGGCGTAACCACCAACAACCTGCTGGGCGTGACCATGGTGCAGATGGACGGCACCGTGATCGAGATCGGCGGTGCGCATCTGGATTCGGGCGGCTACGATTTGCTGGGCCTGGTTTGTGGCTCCGAGGGTCAAATGGGCGTGGTGACCGAAGCCACCCTGCGCATCCTGCGCAAACCCGAAGGTGCGCGGCCTGTGCTGATGGGTTTTGACGATAACGAGGTGGCGGGGGCCTGTGTGGCCGACATCATCAAGGCGGGCGTGCTGCCCGTCGCCATCGAATTCATGGACCGCCCCGTCATTCGCGCCACCGAGGCGTTCGCCGGAGCAGGCTACCCGGATTGCGAGGCGCTATTGATCGTGGAGGTCGAAGGCTCCCCCGGAGAGATCGACGACCAATTGGGCAAAATCATGGAAATCGCCCGCAGGCACAATCCGGTGGAATTGCGCGAAAGCACCTCTGCCGAGGAAAGCGCCAAGATCTGGTTGGGCCGTAAATCTGCCTTCGGGGCGATGGGGCAGATCAACGACTACATGTGCCTTGATGGGACGATCCCTGTGTCCGAGCTTCCTTACGTTTTGAAACGCATCGGCGAGCTGTCCAAGCAATACGGGTTAGACGTCGGCAACGTGTTTCACGCAGGCGACGGCAATATGCACCCGCTGATCCTGTTCGACGCCAACAAAGAAGGCGATCTGGAGCTGTGCGAGGCGATGGGTGCCGACATCCTGCGCCTATGCGTGGAAGTCGGCGGTTGTCTGACCGGAGAGCATGGCGTGGGCATCGAAAAACGCGATCTGATGTTCGACCAGTTTGCGCCCGAAGACATGGAGGCGCAGATGAAGGTCAAGGACGTGTTCGACCCGAAATGGCTGCTCAACCCCGCCAAGGTTTTCCCGCTGAGCGTCACCGAGACCCGACGCGCAGGCTGAAACCGCCCCTCCGGGGGGAATATTTTTGCCAAGATGAAACGCTTTTGAAGAAGTTGATCCGACATGATGACACCTGACAGTGAAGCAGCGCTGGCCGAAGCGGTCGCAGGCGCAAAAGGCCCCTTGCGCATTCAAGGTGGTGGCACGCGGCCCATTGGGCAGGCGGAAGGCGAGGTGCTGTCCACGACCGGCTTGTCCGGTATCGAACTATACGAGCCGGGCGCTTTGACGTTGGTGGCGAAGGCGGGCACGCCTGTGGCGGTAATCGAGGCGGCGCTGGCCAAGGAAAACCAGCGGCTGCCGTTCGAGCCGATGGACCACCGCGCGCTGCTTGGCACCAAGGGCGAGCCGACCATTGGCGGGGTTGTGGCCACCAACGCCTCCGGCCCGCGCCGCATTCAAGCGGGGGCCTGCCGCGACAGCCTGATCGGCGTACGCTACGTGGATGGGCAGGGGGCCGTGATCAAGAATGGCGGGCGCGTGATGAAGAACGTCACCGGCTATGATTTGGTCAAGCTCATGGCAGGGTCCTATGGCACATTGGGCATCCTGTCCGAGGTGGGCTTCAAGGTGTTGCCGGGCATCGAGGCCACTGCGACACTGGTGCTGAACGGCTTGGATGTGACCCGCGCGGTGGAGGCGATGTCGAAGGCCTTGGGCTCCCCGTTCGAAATCTCGGCCGCCGCGCATTTCCCTGAAACAGGTCAGACAACACTCCGGTTGGAAGGTTTTGAGGCGTCTGTAACGTATCGTATGACGCAGCTCCGTGCCCTTCTGGACGGGTTCGGTGATATGGAAGAGCTGCATGGCGACGCGTCCCGCGACTTGTGGGCCGCCACCCGCGACGTGACGCATTTCGCAGGGGCCGAGGGCGACATCTGGCGAATCTCGGTGAAGCCAAGCGACGCGCCGGACGTGGTCAAGCACTTGCCTGACGGCGCAAAGCTGTCGCTCGATTGGGGCGGCGGGTTGATCTGGGCCATCGTATCCGAAGGCGCTGACTTGAGGGGCGGTTTGGGCGTAATGGCGGGCCATGCAACCTGTTTGCGTGGCGCCGCCCCGACGTTCCATCCGGAGCCGGCAGCCCTTGCCGCGATCTCCAACGGCTTGCGCGCGCAGTTTGATCCGCGCGGTATTCTGAACACCGGATTGATGGGGTAAACCATGCAAACGAACTTCACCCCAAAGCAGCTCGAAGACCCTGCCACCGCCCGCTCCGAGCAGGTGTTACGCACCTGTGTGCATTGCGGGTTTTGTACCGCCACATGCCCGACCTACCAGATCCTTGGCGACGAGTTGGACAGCCCCAGAGGCCGTATCTACCTGATCAAGGACATGCTGGAAAACGGCCGCAAACCCGACGCGAAAACGGTCAAACATATCGACCGCTGCCTGTCCTGCCTTGCCTGTATGACGACCTGCCCATCGGGCGTGCACTACATGCATCTGGTCGACCACGCCCGCGAGTATATCGAGGAGCATTACGACCGCCCCCTGACCGACCGCGCCTTGCGCTGGGTTCTGGCGCGTATCTTGCCTTACCCGAACCGCTTCCGTCTGGCCCTGCTGGGCGCCAAAATCGGCAGGCCCTTTGCCCGCTTCATGCCCGACGCGCGGCTCAGGGCGATGCTGGAAATGGCCCCAAAAACCATCCCGCCGGTGTCGCGCAATGATGACCCGCAGACCTTCGCACCCGAGACGCCCAAAAAGATGCGCGTCGCGTTGATGACCGGCTGCGCTCAAAAGGCGCTTAACACCGATATCAACGATGCCACCATCCGCCTGCTGACCCGTCTGGGCTGCGAAGTCGTCGTGGCCGAGGGGGCTGGCTGTTGTGGGGCACTGACCCACCACATGGGCAAAACCTCCGAAAGCCACGCCACCGCCGCCAAGAACATCCGTGCATGGGACGCGGAGATGAAAGGCAAGGGCCTCGACGCCATCGTCATCAACACGTCCGGCTGCGGCACGACGGTCAAAGACTACGGTCATATGTTCCGCGAGGAACCGCTGGCCGCCGAGGCCGAGGCGGTGTCGAAAATCGCCATGGACGTGTCAGAAGTTTTGATGAAGCTCGACCTGCCACAGGGCGCGGATCAAGAGCTGAAGGTCGCCTACCACGCCGCGTGTTCCTTGCAGCATGGCCAGCAGATCAAGACCTACCCCAAGGACTTGTTGAAACGTGCAGGCTTCACGGTGTTGGAGCCGAAGGACCCGCATCTGTGCTGCGGCTCGGCGGGGACATATAACCTGATGCAACCAGAGATTTCCAAACAACTGAAAGACCGCAAGGTGCAAACGCTGGAGGCCAGAAATCCCGACATCATCGCCGCAGGCAATATCGGCTGCATGATGCAAATCGGGTCTGGCACGCAGGTGCCGATCGTGCACACGGTGGAACTGTTGGATTGGGCCACGGGCGGCCCCAAGCCGCCTGCAATGTTGGCTGCAGAAAACGGCGGCACGCGTCCGATGGACATTCCTGTCCTGCGCTGACGGTGCAATTGCCTGTCTTTAGTTTCAAACCGGACCGTTGGCACTGTTCCCCTTTTATGGCCACCGAAGGGCCAGCGAGGCTCAGTCTGTCACTGCTGCATAATACCCGCTCTGCAGCGATTTCTCAGATCGTGGTCTGGACAAGTCCGCTGACCTTGGTGTCGTTGGCTGTGCTGGGCTGAGCGCTAAAAATTAACCCATGCCTGCCGCATTCTTGCCCCAACTGTTTTCTACTGAGGGTCAACACGGGCATATCGGGGCGATTAATGCGAATTCTGGCAACACTGATAACGGCACTGCTGCTGGCAACCTCTGCGCAGGCGGAAGGCGTGCTCAAGTCGCTCACATCGCTGGACGCGACCAGGGCATGGCAAGGCGTGGGCCGCATCAATCTGGGGAGCTCCGGATTTTGCACAGGCACTTTGATTGCCCCCGATCTGGTGCTGACAGCGGCGCATTGCTTCTTCGACAAGAGCGGCGCGCGCACCGACGATTCCGAAATCGAATTTCTAGCCGGGTGGCAGCACGGGCGCGCCTCTGCTTATCGCGGGGCGAAGCGGTCGGTGATCCATCCCGATTACGTCTACAAAGGTCGCGGCAATGTCGATAAAGTGTCGTCCGATCTGGCGGTGATCCAGCTGGACCAGCCGATCAAGAACCCGTCCATTCGTCCCTTCAACACGGCCGTTGAGGTGGGTCGCGGGCAGGAGGTGCAGGTCATTTCTTACGCCAAAAACCGCGAAGACTCCCCGTCCATTCAGGAAACCTGCAACGTGCTTGCTCGCGATCCGGGCGTGTATGTGACCTCCTGCGACGTGGATTTCGGCTCCTCGGGCGCGCCGATCTTTGCCATCCAGAACGGTGAGCCGGTGATCCTGTCCGTGGTCTCCGCCAAAGCCGAATGGCGCTCGCAGAAAGTGGCCCTTGGCGTGGGATTGGATCAACGCCTGTCCGTGCTTTTGAACGAGATCGAATACAATGACGGTGTGTTTCGCCGCGTTGATACCGGCGCCTCGCGCGTAGCACTGCAATCGGGTATCCAGCCGTCCGGCGCGTTGTTTATAAAACCGTAATCGCAGGGGCTTGAAACCCTGAACATCCTTTCCCAAATCAATATTACTGGATGCCCGAACGGGGTTCGGTAACTGCAAACCAGGCCTGTCCATTTGGAAGGCCCGACACTGTAAACATTGCTTTTGAAAAGGATGAAAACCATGCGAGCATACGATTTCGCCCCCCTTCACCGCGCCACTGTCGGATTTGACCGTGTCGCCGACCTGATGGACCGCGTGATGTCCACAGAGGTCACAAACTCCACATACCCGCCCTATAATATCGAGAAAACCGGCGACGACTCCTACCGCATCTCGGTGGCTGTCGCAGGCTTCTCCGAGGCTGACCTGACCGTCGAGCAGCGCGAAAACGCGCTCGTGGTGTCTGCCAGGAAAGCCGATGAGGGCGAGGAAAAGACCTACCTGCACCGTGGCATCGCCACCCGCGCCTTCGAGAAGCGCTTCCACCTCGCGGACCATGTCCGCGTGACATCGGCAAACCACGCCGACGGGATGCTGCATATCGATCTGGTGCGTGAAGTGCCTGAGGCGCTGAAGCCGCGCCAGATCCAGATCAGCAAAGCATCTGATCCCAAGGCGATCGAGGCCTAACCCTCTCGCCTAACGGAAACGGCCCTACGCTCCCCAGCTGGGGCCGTTTCTATTGATGAACAGTCGCTCTGGTTTGCAGCCTTAACCCCGCATTAAGGTTAACGCGCCCCGTTACCTGCCACGCCCATCGTTTCATCTTGGCAAAAATATTCGCCCCGCAGGGTCGGGCAGCATCTTAAAACCACTGCCCTGGCTCCATCAGTCCCAATTCCAGCAACTGGTTCGAATTCCACTTGAATTTCGCGGAATTCTTCCACCAGAAATGCGGGATCGCGTACATCGACCCGGGGTTGGAGACCAAAGCCTTGGCCGTGCGGAACGAACAGATCGTGGCCGAGATGTTGTGGTGCCACGGGCAGCAATACGTGTTGTATTCCTGAAGGTTGAACGTGTGGTCGCCATTCAGCTCCAGCCCCTTGACGGCGTGGAACAGCCCGACGCGGTCGATACGGCGGCGGGCCCATGGAATATGCTCCTCGAACCGCCAGCGCAGCCCTCCGAAGAAATCCAGTTGCCGGTCCAGCGCTTCCCCGTCTTCGGTAAAGCGCGCCAGCGCATAATAGCCCGACTTGTCCATATAGGCGTCATCCAAACACACCGCATTGGGGTGCTTGCCAAGGTCCTTGGAATACAAATCGACCACATAGGTCATGACCGTGTGGCGCCGCTCTTCGATGTTGAACGCGATCAGCTCGCGCACATTCCGCGTCTCGCAGAACGGGAAGAACAGATATTCCGCGTTAAAGCAGTAATGCATCCAGACACCGGGAAAGAGCTTGATGACCTCGTTGGTGATGGAGGCAAAGGCGTCCTGCTCATGCACATTCGCCTCGATCAAATGTAGACCGTCGCGGTCTTCGGGCAGCAAATGGCCGGAGGCAAAGGCAAGAACCTCGCGGAAGCCCATCTTTTGAACATGCGCAATGGTGCTTTCGACCTCGGTGCCATCCTCGATAAACACGAGCGCGAATGGTCCTTTGGCCGACAGATGCGTCGGGGCGACGTCCAGAAACGCACGTAGGGAGCTGTGCCGCATGCCTGTTATTCTTTCCTTTTTGCTCGCGGCTAAACTCTGTCATTGCGCCTTGAATTGCAAGATCGCACAGGCTGCGTTATGCCCCGCCTCAACCCTTACCCCGCAGGTGTCTCATGTCGAACGCTAAGAAGCTCTTTATCAAGACCTATGGCTGCCAGATGAATGTCTATGACAGCGAACGCATGGCGGAAGCCTTGGGAGCCGAAGGCTATGAGGCGACCGAGGTCATGGCCGACGCCGATATGATCCTGCTCAACACCTGCCATATTCGTGAAAAGGCGGCCGAGAAGCTGTATTCCGATCTGGGCCGGATGCGCCCGCTGAAGGAAGACAAGCCGGACCTGAAAATCGGCGTGGCCGGTTGCGTCGCGCAGGCCGAAGGTGCGGAAATCATGCGCCGTCAACCGATGGTCGATCTGGTCGTCGGGCCGCAAACCTACCACCGCTTGCCCGACCTTATGGAGAAGGTGAACAAGGGCGAACAAGCGCTCGACACCGACTTCCCCGAAGAAGACAAGTTCGAGCACCTGCCCAAACGCGAAAGCAAGGCCCGCCCGTCGGCGTTCCTGACGGTGCAGGAGGGCTGCGACAAGTTCTGCGCCTTCTGCGTGGTGCCCTATACCCGCGGCGCGGAAGTCTCTCGCCCGCCGGAGCGCCTCATCGCCGAGGCGCAAAATCTGGTGGAGCGCGGAGTGCGCGAAATCACGCTGCTTGGCCAGAACGTCAACGCCTATCATGGCGAGGGTGCGGACGGCACATGGGGGCTCGCCCGTCTGATTTGGGCCTTGAATGACATCGAAGGGCTGAAACGTATCCGCTTCACCACCTCGCATCCCAACGACATGGAAGACGCCTTGATCGAGGCGCATGGCACTTGCGACAAGCTGATGCCCTACTTGCACCTTCCTGTGCAGTCAGGGTCCGACAAAATCCTCAAGGCGATGAACCGCAAGCACACTGCCGCCAGCTACATCGAACTGATCGACCGCATCCGCGCCGCGCGCCCTGATCTGCTGTTGTCCGGTGATTTCATCGTCGGCTTCCCCGGCGAGACCGAGGAGGATTTCGAGGCCACGCTGGACCTGGTCCGCACGGTCAATTACGGGCAGGCCTACTCGTTCAAATACTCCGCCCGTCCGGGAACACCCGCCGCTGAAAAAGCACCGGTCTCCGATGACATCGCGTCGGAGCGTTTGCAGCGTCTTCAGGCCCTCTTGTCCGAGCAGCAATACGCCGCACAGCGCGGCATGGTTGGGCGCGAGGTCGGCGTATTGTTCGAGAAGAAAGGGCGCCTTGAAGGGCAACTGGTCGGCAAATCCGACTACCTGCACGCCGTTCACTGCGACGCGCCGGAGCACATGATAGGCACCGTTCAGCGCGTGCGCATCGAGGCCAGTGTCACCAACTCGTTGAAAGGCGTGTTGGCCTAAGGCAGGGTTCCCATCGACCAAACTTGCCCATACGGCAGTTTTTTACGGACAATTCTGTGAAAAAACCTACGACTGTTGCTGATTCGGCAACTATATGTGGTAAAAACCTCTTTAATTAACACACAAATTTGATAGTCTTGGGCAGATATAGGTGGATGCATTGGTAACCAATCAACTGGTCGGTGCAAGAAGTTCAAGATTTACACGCAAAAGGACGAGGCAGTGAAACTCAATCTTTCAAAAATCCTGCGAAGCGCGTTGGGGGGATGTGCCGTTTTGGTGTCCGCTTTGGCGTTTTCGACAGTAGGCGCTTCTGCGCAGCAGCAATATATTTATACCGAAGACGGGTTCAGCCAAGGCACGGTCGCCAACGGCAAGATTGTGCGTCGCACAACCATCCGCGCGGAACGCTACATCCCGACAATCTGGGTCGATCCGGACGGGTGCGAACACTGGGTTATGGATGACGGTTTCGAAGGGTTCATGACACCCCACGTCACCCGTCAGGGCATTCCGGTTTGCCGCCGTGGCAACACCTGTGCCGTGATGAACTCGGATCAGCTTTTTGCGACCAACCAAGCCACCATCAACGCAGCGAACAAGCGTCGCTTGCAGCAGTTCTTCCAGTCGGCAGGTGCTACGGCTTACATCATCGAAGGTCACACCGACAGCCGCGCCAGCGATGCATACAACCTGAACCTGTCTCAGCGCCGCGCGAATGCGGTTGCTCAGGTGGCCCGCTCTGTTGGGGCTCGTATCTCCGCGACACGCGGCTACGGTGAACGCGTTCCAAAAGCGTCCAACGGCACCTCACGCGGCATGGCGGCGAACCGTCGTGTTGAAATTCAGTGCATTCGCTAAGGGGACGATGACATGAAATTGACCAAACTTTTAGCAGTTGTCTCCCTCGGAGCCCTCGCCGCGTGTAGCGGTGGGTTCACTGGCGAAGGCAATGGCGGCGACAAAACCCGCGATTACTCCGGCTTGTTCGGCCGTGGCCAAAAAGACCTGAGCCAGTTGGAAGCCGGCATCTGGGTTGATCCGCGCGGCTGTGATCACTGGATCATTGATGACGGCATCGAGGGTTACCTCTCCGCCCGTCTGGACCGCAACGGCAAGCCTGTGTGCTCCGGTGCAGCCCCTCCCGGCTACGCGACTGGCAACTACCGCGGCTCCGACGACGTGCGCGACCCGATCTAGGTGCCCTGCATTTCTACAAATTTTGAAAAGGCTGCCCTCCGGGGCGGCCTTTTTCGTATCAGACATGTGAAACATGGCCCGCCCCCCTTGCACGCCCATGCCCGCTCATGCACCCTTCCCATGCAACCCAACTCAGGAGAGCTCTTTGACCACAAGTGAATTGACCGTGGGCGCCACGGACGCGGCCCCGTCCGAAACCCTTCTGGAGTTTCCCGACAATCGGCTGCTGATTGACTTATGTGGAGAGTTCGACCGCAACCTTGCCCAAATCGAACAAGTCCTAGGCGTGCAAATCGTGCGCCGTGGCAACCAGTTGGCCGTCATGGGCGAAGCGATGGAAAAAGCCGTCTCCGTTCTGGAGGCGCTCTATGTGCGGCTGGAAGGCGGGCGCTCGGTCGAGATGGCTGATATCGAGGCCGAAATCCGCATGGGCCGGTCTGCCGACAATACCGGTATCCGCGACGGCGACCAGATCGAGATGTTCAATGCGGGCGTCGAGATCAAAACCCGCAAGAAAACTGTCGAGCCGCGCACGCAGGCCCAGAAAGACTACGTCACCTCGCTGTTCAACAACGAGCTGGCCTTCGGCATCGGCCCCGCTGGTACCGGTAAAACCTATCTGGCCGTGGCCGTCGGCGTATCGCTGTTCATCACCGGCAAGGTCGACAAGATCATTCTGTCCCGCCCCGCCGTCGAAGCGGGGGAGCGTCTGGGCTTCCTGCCCGGTGACATGAAAGACAAGGTCGATCCTTACATGCAGCCTCTGTATGACGCGCTGAACGACTTTCTGCCCGGCAAACAAACGGCCAAGTTGATCGAGGAAAAGCGTATCGAGATCGCGCCGCTGGCCTTCATGCGGGGCCGCACGCTGTCCAACGCCTTCGTAGTGCTGGACGAGGCGCAGAACGCCACGACCATGCAGATGAAGATGTTCCTGACCCGTTTGGGCCAAGGCTCTCGCATGGTGATCACAGGGGACCGCTCACAGGTCGACTTGCCTCGCGGTGTCCAGTCCGGCCTGCGCGAGGCCGAGACACTGATCAAGGGCGTCAAAGGGGTGTCCTTCAGCTACTTCACCGCCAAAGACGTCGTTCGCCACCCGCTCGTTGCGCGGATCATCGAAGCCTACGAGGCAGCGGAGGCCAAAGGGTAGGCTGGGCTGCGGATGCTGGGAATGGCTGTTTTGCGCTCTTTCTAACGAACGCCGGCGGGCGATTTATTATTGGTGAATTTGGCCGTATTTAAACTTCAGCCGTTTCAGGCTTTGGGCAGGATCAAATCCGCGCCCGATGGTCCTTCGCAAAACGCTGCGCAGCTTTCGGCGAACATTTGAATCAGTCGTCGCTTTGGCCCCGATGCAAAGCCAAGTGAGAGGGTGACACCGCTTATGCTATCGGTGATTGGCAGGCAGCGAATGTTGCTGCCTGAATACGTCGGCACGTCCCGTGGTTTCATGTTCAAAAGGGAAATCCCAATTTTCGAGGCGACAAGTGAACGGACCATTTCCGTAGAATTGGCAGTTGCCACGATCTGAAGATCTGCGCCCCCTTGTTCAAGCAATTCCAAATAATACCCACGCGCGGCAGGCCGGTCCAAAAGGATCAGCGGTTCACTCACAATTTGGGAGACCGTCACAGCACCATAAGCCGCTAAGGCATGGTTAGCCGGACATAAGCAATAGGTTGGTGCATAGATAAGCGATCGGGTCTCGATCTGTGGGTTGGGCAGTTCTTCGACAAACAAGATCATATCGAATTGTCCGTCCAGCAACCCCTGTTGGATCGAGTCATTGTCACCTTCGGTGAATGTGAAAGCCACGCCGGGATAGGCTGCCAGCATTTGTGCGGCGAGCTCGGGCAAGAAGGCTGGAGCGATTGGAGCGTTGTATCCGATTGCCAAATTCCCCGAGAGGCTGGATTGCAAGTCGGAGACATCCGTCAGCAACATATCGTACCGGTCCAATAAATCATCAATGCGCCGCCCGATGTCGCGGCCCGCTGCGGTCGGAAATATCCCCTTGGCCCGTGCACGTGTCACGAGCGCAACGCCAAAGGCGGCTTCGGCCTTATCCAAAGCGGCTGCGATCGCAGATGGCGTCACATGGGCGGCCTCGGCCGCGTGGGTGATGCTGCCATATTTCAGTGCAGCTTGAACGTAGCGCATTGCGCGGACGGACAGTGTCATGACTTAACCTCAGATTTTTTGAGATATTGCATCACATAAAACTATTTTCCAAAGGATAACGCATTTGGCAAGGTGTCGCTGACCACAGATCGGGGATCGAGTCATGAAATCCAGAACCAAAGTTGTCGTCATCGGTGGTGGCATTGCCGGTTGTTCAACGTTGTATCACCTTACCCAAGAGGGGTGGTCAGATGTCGTCTTGGTCGAGCGCGATGAGCTGACGTCTGGCACCACGTGGCATTCGGCGGCGCAGGTCACAAATTTCGGCATGACCCAGACTATGGTTGGCCTCAAGTCCCACTCCATCGCGCTTTACAAGAAGTTGCGTGACGATCCCGAATACCCAGTGGGCTATCACCATGGCGATGGCGGTATTCGGCTCGCCAACACCGAAGAACAAATGCAAGGCTATCGCCACTTCGCCTCTATGGCGCGCGGTATGGGCGTGGAATACGAGGTCATCGATGCGCAAGAATGCGCGCGCCGCCACCCGTTGATTACAACAACGAACCTGCTGGGCGGGCTTTGGGACGGGCAGGACGGCGATATTGACCCCGCTCAGCTTTGCCAGGCGCTTGCCTTTCATGCCCGTAAGGCGGGCGCAGAGATCTACCGCAACACACCTGTCACCCGCCTGACACAACACAAGGATGACACGTGGACGGTTCACACCGATCACGGCGATATTGACTGCGACTCCATCGTGAACGCCGGTGGATACCGCGTGAACGAAATTGGCGCGATGATGGGCGTGCAGCATCCTGTTGCGTCTATGGAGCACCAGTATTTCATCACAGAAGACATCCCTGCCATCGCGGCGGCCGGACACCGGATGCCGCTGCTTCGCTGCCCGATCTCGGATTACTACTCGCGTCAGGAAAAGGGCGGTCTTCTGGTCGGGTTCTATGAGCAGGACTGCAAAACCTGGGGGATGGACGGGATCAGCCCGAGCTTTTCCAACGATCTTTGCCCCGATGATCTGGACCGAGTGATGGATGTACTTGAAGGGGCGTTTGAACGCATGCCCGCTTTGGCGGAGGTCGGCATCAAACGGATCGTAAATGGCCCCATCACGTATACCATCGACGGAGCGCCATTGGTTGGCCCTATTCCGGGCAAGCGTAACGCCTATTGCATTATCGGTCTGCGCGCGGGCTTGGGTGAAGGCGGCGGCCATGGTTGGTTGCTTGCGCAGCAGATTGTTCATGGAGAGGCCTGCTATGACACTTGGGTGACAGACCCCCGCCGGTTCACCGGACATGCGACAGTTGAACTGACTGCACGAAAGGCGATTGAGGATTATCAAAACGAGTTCCGTTTCCATTTCCCGCATGAGCATCGGCCCGCAGGGCGGAATGCCAAGACAACGCCGCTCACACCTATTTTAGCTGCGGAAGGGGCAGAGTTTACCGTCGTGAACGGGTGGGAGCGCGTCGACTACATCAAACCCGCACCAGATTTTCACCCCTCGCTCAGCTTCAATTTCGATGAAGCCTTTGATGTTGTTGCTGCCGAAGTGAACAACGTCGCCACAAATGTGGGGCTAACCGAGGTCAACGGCTTCAACCGGATCGAGATTACCGGCAAGGATCGTCACGCCTTCCTTGACCGCATGATCTGTGGGACCGTTTCGAGGCGCGATGGGCGCGTTGGGCTTGGATACCTGCTGAACGAACACGGGTGCATCAAGTGCGAAGCGACGGTTGCCAATCTGCCCGCCTCGGACCGGGGACCGGACCGAGTTTGGTATGGATCAGCAGCCGCGTCAGAATATCACGACATGGATTGGCTGACCGCGCATCTGAACCCGGATGAAGACGTGCAACTGCGCAGCCTGACCAATGATCACACGATCCTTGTTCTGGCAGGGCCGAAGGCGCGCGCTGTACTGTCCGAGTGCGCGCGCGGCGACTGGTCTGCCACGTCATTTCCGTGGCTTTCAGTCCGTGAATGCACAATCGGATTCGCACCTGTCATCGTTATGGGCGTCAGCTTTTCGGGCGAATTGGCGTATGAAATCCATGTGCCAAACGCCTCTCTCTACGCCGCTTATCTGGCGCTTAGGGCGGCTGGTGAAGCGCATGGCCTGAAACTCTTCGGAGCGCGTGCAGTTGATTCCATGCGTATGGAAAAAGGGTTCCTGCACTGGAAAGCGGATTTGATTACGGAATTTGACCCGTTTGAAACGGGCCTTTCGCGGTTCGTTAAGTTGGACAAAGAAGACTTCATTGGCAAGGACGCGCTATTGAAACGTCAGGCGGCTGGGCCACAGAGCCAGTTGGTCACGCTCAAAATTGAGACGGGCCATGCGCCCGCGCACCCGGGAGCGTCGTTGATGCAAGGCGACAAAGTGATCGGCACAATCACATCCGGGGATTACGGCCACCGCGTTGGTATGAACCTCGCCTATGCTTTCGTCACAGACGGTTTCAGCAAAACCGGTTCAACGATGCAGCTTGATTTGTGCGGCGAACGCGTTGCTGCGCAGGTCATCAATCCATCGCCCTATGATCCAGAATTCGCACGGATGCGGAGCTAATCGGAACATTTCAGGAGCTTTCCTAAAGCGTCGCTTCAAGCCCGCGGCTTGTGTCGACAATCCTCGATCTGCACCATTTCTGCACAACTCCACGCGCCCATCTGCACCACCAGCCGCGACAAAGCGGCATGGAACAAAAACGCGATACCTTGCTTTGGATTGGTCTGACTGTTGCGTCAGCGCTGCTCGCCATCGAGCCCGTTCGGTGGCTTTTTACCAGTTGGCGTGACCCGTCCTACCAGTCCTACGGCGCGGTCTATTGCATCGTGCTTGTGGGTCTGGTGGGGCTGTCCCTGAAAAGCTCCCCTCCCGGCGGGCCAGCCATCGCAGGGCGCGTTTTTGTTCTATTCCTTTTTGCCGCCCTCATCCGGCTGGCGGGCCAGATGCTGGCCATCAACATCCTGAGCGCGCTGGCCCTGTCACTGGACGTCTTTGCGCTGGCGACGGTGTTGCGTCTTGACCGCCGCAAGCTCGCGTTATCGCCGTTCTGGATGGCCACATTCTTCCTGTTCGCCTTGCCGCTTGGCCCGATCTTGCAGCGGGTTGCGGGGTTTCCGTTGCAGATGGTCTCGGCCGATCTGGCGTGCCAGATGATGTCGCCTTTCTTCGCGGACCTGATCTGCGAAGGCGTCCGCCTGCGCTTGAACGGCGTGGACGTCATGGTGGACCTGCCATGCTCCGGCGCGTCAGGTCTGCTGTTGATGGTCAGCCTCTGGGCCTTCCTCAACATCCTGTACCGCCCGCGCTTGCGGGTGGCCGTCTTGGGCGGGGTGGCCGTGATCGGGCTGAGCATTCTTGGCAACGCCTTGCGGATCAGTTTGCTGGCAGGCGGCTTGGGGCAGGGCATCGACACCATGGCGCCCACGCTCCACAACGCGATCGGGTTGGTCACGCTGATGGTCAGCGCTGCCCCTGTCTTGCTGGTTTACCGCCCCGCAGCCAAGCCTTTGAGCTTGCCGAGTTGGCAGATACCCGCACTTCCTAAATCGCTGCACATCCCAATGGTGGCGGTGGCATTGGTCGCCGCACTTGCCATCGTAAACGCCCCGAAACGCCCCTTGGACCTGTCCGCACCTGTGGTCGCTGCACGCCTGCCGATGCAGTTGCTGGGTGCCCGCGCGACACCCATCGCGCTCAGCGAGACCGAGCAGCGGTACTTCACCGCCTATGGCGGCACCGCGCAGAAGGTCCAATACGGGCCTATGGGGCTGAACATCGTGCGCACAACCTCGCCGCTGCGCCACCTGCATTCCCCTGAAACCTGCCTGCTCGGTATGGGCTACAGCGTGCAGTTTATGGGCACGCGCTACGATCCCCTCCCGACCTCTGTCTACGAGGCAACCGGTCCGGACGGGCGGGTCTGGACCGTCGCGGTCAGCTTCATTTCAGACGACGGCCAACAGACCCCAAGCGTCGGCGAAGCCGTCTGGAGCTGGCTCGGCGGCTCTTCGCGCAGCTGGCAATCCGTGCAGCGCGTCACCCCGAAATCCCTGCCCGAACAAGACCGTATCTCCTTTGAAAATGCCGCTTTGGCGGCGCTTGACCTGTAACCCGAACCGAGGACCAAACCCATGCGACTTTTCTTAATCCTGATCCCCATATTTTCCCTCAGTGCCGTCTTTTCGGCGTTTGCCTCAGACACCGACGATGTCGCGGGACGGGTCATCGCGAACGTGGCGGGGACGTCCTATGACCTGCCGATGCTCGATAGCAAAATCAGCGTCAACATCGAAGGCGACATGGCCACGGTCGAGGTCACACAAAGCTTCATCAACGAAGCGCATGTGCCGGTAGAAGCGGAATACCTTTTCCCGCTGAACCAGCTTGCCGCCGTTTACAGCATGGACATGCTCATCGGTGACGAGGTTATAAAGGCGAAGATCAGGGAAAAAGCCGTGGCCGAGGCCGAGTTCGAGAAGGCCGCCCAAGACGGCAAGGCCGCGGCACTTCTGACGCAGCATCGCCCCAACATGTTCACCCAACGCATTGCCAATCTGATGCCCGGCCTGCCGATCACCGTAACCCTGCGCTACGTGCAGATGGTGCCGAAAATCGACGGCCAGCACGAGTTGGTGATCCCGCTGATCGTCGGCCCCCGATATGAAAGTGCGGCCGTGCAATTGCCGGATGAGGACAGCGAAGACGTCCCGATGACCGCTAACTCATGGTCGATCAGTGACGTGCCGGCCTACCCGCAGGTCGTGGGGTTGGACTTGCCCGACACCTTCACGTCCGAACGGGTCGCCCTTGATCTGGCGCTGACAGGCGGGGTGTCGATCTCTGATTTCGGCAGTGATACCCACCAACTTGCGGTGCAGTCGACCGAGGAAGGTCTGAGCGCCAAATTCGCCAAGGGCAAGGTGCTCGACAACCGCGATCTGGTCATCCGCTTCACTTTGGGCGGCGAAACACTGGAGGCCGCCAGCCTGTCCCATACGGACGAACGCGGTGGGTTCGTGTCGCTGATGATCGAGCCGCCAGCCGTGCCGGATGACGCGACGATCACCCCGCGCGAGCTGGTTTTTGTGCTGGATACCTCCGGCTCCATGGGTGGCCAGCCAATGGAGGCCAGCAAGAGGTTCATGGACGCAGCCCTGCGCGGGATGCGCCCCACGGATTATTTCCGCATCATCCCCTTCGCCAATCACACGCAGAATTTCTCCAGCGTGTCCAAACAGGCGACGGCCCGCAACATTCGCAGCGCCCGCGCCTATGTCGACCAGCTAAGCACAGGCGGCGGCACCGAGATCGACAACGCGATCCGCACCGCTTTCAGCACTCCCCAGCCCGAGAACACCATGAAGATCGTGGTTTTCCTGAGCGACGGGTATATCGGCGGCGAGGCCCAGGTGCTGCGCACAATTCGCCAACAAATCGGCAAGTCCCGCATCTATGCGTTCGGGGTCGGCACCTCGGTGAACCGCTACTTGCTGGACGCCATGGCGGATGAGGGGCGCGGATATGCCCGCTATGTCGGCGTTGACGAGGATGCTTACGAGGTCGCGGAAATGCTGGCCGCCGACCTGAAATCCCCGCTGCTGACGGATATCTCAATCGACTGGGGCGATCTTGACGTGACCGATGTCACGCCCTCCCGCCTGCCGGACCTGTTCGCGGGCAACAGCCTGCGCATCTATGCCCGCCACTCCGGCACGGGTGCGGCGGAGGTCACGTTGAAAGGTCTGGTACAGGGTCGCCAAGCCGCGATGCCGGTCAAACTGACCCTGACGGATAACGCGGAAAATGCAGCTTTACCGCTGATATGGGCGCGCAACCGTATCGCGTCGCTCACCCGTCAAATCGCGGTGGGCGAACAGCCGGAGACCGCAGACAAGGAAATCACCAAACTAGGGCTGGAATTCTCGCTTCAAACCCAGAACACCTCCTTTGTCGCCGTGTCGGAGCAGACGGTGAATACCAGCGGACATCAGGCTACCTTGGCAAATGTGCCGCTTCCCATGGTGTCCGACGTCTCAAAAGAGGCCTATCCGCAGCCCTTCGCGGGATCGTCCTCGCCAGAGCCACAGGCCATCATCGGCTTCCTGCTGATCGCCGCGATGACCCTGCTCGGGTTCCGGCGGAGGGTCCGTTGAATGCACGCCTCGCTGGACAAACGCGGCGTGAGTTGCAACACAAATGGCATGACAGCCCGCATCCTCATCGTCGATGACGACCCTCACATCCGCGATGTCGTGCGCATCGCGGCGGAGGCGGCGGGATTTGCGACGCTGGAGGCGTCAAACGGCCAGCTTGCCCTGACCCATATCGGACGCGAAACCATCGACCTTGTGGTGCTGGATATCGGAATGCCGCAAATGGACGGGTTCGATTGCTGCAAGGAAATCCGCGCCAAGTCCAACGTGCCGGTCCTGTTCCTGACCGCGCAGGATGACGAGATTGACCGTGTTCTGGGGTTCCAGTTGGGGGCAGACGATTTCGTGTCCAAACCCTTCAGTCCGCGAGAACTGGTGCTGCGGATCAAGGCCATTCTGGCCCGCGGCAAATCGCAAGCCAAAGCCCTGCGACATGGCGTGCTGGAAATGGACGGCGCGGGCCACAACTGCCGCATCGACGGCGCGCAGATGGTCCTGACCGCGACCGAGTTCGCGCTGCTCTCAGCCCTGCTGGCGCATCCAGAACAGGTCCATGATCGTGGCCAGCTGATTGATCAGGTCTACGGGCCAAACAACACTTTGTCGGGGCGGACGGTGGACAGCCATGTCCGCAACATCCGCACCAAGGCGGCGGAACTGGGCTGCAACGATATCATCGTGACGGTCCACGGCGTCGGCGTGAAATTGGGCGCGTGCAGCCGGTGATCGGCTCGCGCAAAAAGTGGCGCCCGTCCATCGCAATGGTGATCGCTGTTGTTTGCGCGGCTTTGGTCTCGGTGCCGCTGCTGGCCTTGCTGGCGGTGCGATTGACATCGAACCAGTTCGTGCGCGAGACCGAGCAATCCCTGATCCAGCAAGGCGCGATCTATGCCGAGATCTACGCGGAAGCCTTTACCGCGCTGGACGGCCCGTTGATCGGGACCGCGCTGGATGACGATCAGAAAAAGCACTGGAACGCCAATCTGCACCCCGCCCGCGCGCAGTTGAATGTGCGCCGCGAAACCGTCGCCCCGCCGCGCCCTGACGGTGAACCAGTCACCGATGCGCTGGACCAGCGGCACGCGGATATCATCGGGCCATTGCTTGAAATCGCGCGGCGTTCCCAAAGGACCACCTTGGCTGGCGTCGTTTTCCTAGATCACACAGGACGGGAATTGAACGCAGACGGCGCGCCGTCGCTCGCCACCGTTACGGAAGTGCAAACCGCCCTGAACGGTGACATTGGTGCCAAGCTCAGGGCGCGCGATGACGACTACGAGCCGCACGCGTTTTCGTCGCTCAGCCGCGACACGGGGTTTCGTGTGTTCCTGACCTATCCGGTCATCGTGCAGGACCGCGTAATTGGGGTGGTCTACCTGTCGCGCACGCCGCTCAACCTTGGGAAATTCCTGTTTCAGGAGCGATACGCACTTCTGACAATGCTGGTGTCGACGGTGATCGGGGCCACCCTGATCGGCCTGCTGCTCCTACGCCTGATTTCCCGACCTGTTCATGCGTTGCGCGATGCGTCGCGAACCATTGCAGCGGATCAGCAACCCGCTGCGAATCCCGTGCTTCATTACGGCCTGCGTGAACTTGCCGATCTGGGCGACAGCGTCTCGACCATGGCGGAAACGCTGTCCCGACGGTCGCAAGAAATCTCGACCTATACTGACCATGTCACCCACGAGTTGAAGTCGCCGGTCACCGCAGTAATCGGCGCGGCGGAGCTGTTGCAGGACGAAGCGCTGAACCCAAAAGACCGCGCCAAGCTGCTAGGCAACATCGAAACGCAAGTGCGCCGGATGAACCGCCTTCTGAGCCGCTTGCGGGACATGACGCGGTTGCGCTCGACCCAAGGTGGCAAGCCGGGGCAGTTGGTGCAAATGCTGCCGCAGCTTGACGGCCCCGAGGTTGTCATGGACGCCGCACCCGAGACGACCCTGCCGCTTTCAGTCGAACACGGGCAGATGATCTTGCACCATATGGCGCAGAACTCCCTCGCCCACGGGGCGCAGGTGTTTCGTGTTGAATATGCAGACAACGTGCTGCGTGTGTCCGACGATGGCGATGGCATTACAGAAAACGACAGCAAGCGCGTGACCGAGCCGTTCTTCACCACCCGCCGCGACCAAGGTGGCACGGGCATGGGGCTGTCCATCGTCGTGGCCGTACTCGACAGCTACGGCGCGACGTTGGACTGCCTTCCAAGCGCGCAGGGCGCGGTTTTCGAGATACGTTTCCGTAACGCCGGTTGACGCCGTCCAAACCTGCTGGCAGGGGGAGCCATGGCACAAATTGAAATCCTGACCGAAGACGAACGCTGGACCGCCGCGGCCCTTCCCGCACTGGCGGAAAAGGCGTGCAGCGCGGCCTTGGACGAGCTGTCGCTGGACGCGGACTACGAGATCAGCTTGCTGGCCTGCAATGACGCCCGCGTGGCCGAGTTGAACACCGAATTTCGTGGCAAACCTATGCCGACCAATGTGCTGTCCTGGCCGTCCGAGGAGCGCGCGGCGCAAGTCCCCGGCATGATTCCGATGCTGCCCGATGGGGCGTCGCACGAACTGGAACTGGGCGATATCGCCATCGCATTCGAGACCTGCACCCGCGAGGCCGACGACGCTGGCAAGCCATTTGAGGACCATGTGACGCACCTTTTGGTGCACGGAACCCTTCATCTGTTGGGCTTTGATCACACAAATGATCCAGATGCCGCCTTGATGGAGGGTTTGGAGACCAGAATTCTTGCAAAGTTAGGCATTGAGGACCCATATAGGGTGTAAGGCCTGTATACGGGGCTGATTTATTGGAAAAGGACCGATGGGCGCAGAAATAGAAGGCTCGTCTACCGCAGCGCAAAGCGCGCAGGACATAGACACGAACCAGACCGAAGTTGCGATTGGCGACGAGACGGAACCTGGACTTTTCTCACGCGTAATCGCTGCGTTCCGTGCGCCCGATTCCGACGATGAAACCTCCGACAGAAATGGAAGTGGCAGGGCGATGCTCGGCCTTGGTAATTTGCGCGCAAAACGTGTGGAAGACGTTGTCATTCCGCGCGCCGAAATCGTGTCGGTGCCGAAATCCATCGGGCTGGATGATCTGGTGGGCGTATTCCGCGACAGCGGCTTGACCCGTCTGCCGGTGTTCGAGGACACGCTGGATTCCCCCATCGGCATGATCCACCTGAAAGATCTGGCCCTGCGCCACGGCTTCAATGGCAAAAGCCCCGATTTCGATCTGGAAGCCATGGTGCGTCCGGTGCTGTTTGTGCCGCCCTCGATGCCTATCGGGGTGCTGCTGGCCAAAATGCAGACCGAACGCAAACACATGGCGCTGGTAATTGACGAATATGGCGGCGTTGACGGCTTGGTGACCATCGAAGACCTGATCGAGCAGGTTTTGGGGGAGATCGAGGACGAGCACGACATCGACGAGGCCGATCTGTGGAAAATGGAGAAGCCGGGTATTTATCTGGCTCAGGCCCGCGCCCCGCTGGAAGAGTTCGAGGCCGAGATCGGCCAACGCCTGTCGGATGACGAGATGGACGAGGAAATCGACACGCTCGGTGGCTTGGTCTTCATGCTGTCGGGCCGTGTTCCGGCGCGTGGCGAGGTGGTCGAACACCCCTCCGGTGCCGAATTTGAAATTCTGGACGCCGACCCGCGCCGCATAAAGCGCATTCGGGTTTTGATGCCCGCAGGGCAAGCAAGCTGATCGCAATGATCCGCCGCGCCTTCCGGCCCGCCGCGCGGCCCAGTCGGGCGCAGTTCGCTGCTGCCCTCGGGTTTGGTGCGCTTGGCGCGTTGGGGCAGGCACCATGGTCGCTTTGGCCGTTGGCGTTGCTGGGCTTCGGCGGGCTGATCTGGCTTTACCGAGCCTCCGCCACAGCACCCAAAGCCGCATGGATCGGCTGGGCAGGCGGCGCAGGCTATTTCGCGGTGTCGCTGTTCTGGCTGGTGGAGCCGTTCATGGTCGATATCGCGCGTCATGGCTGGATGGCCCCGTTTGCGCTGTTCTTCATGGCCGGTGGGTTGGCGCTTCTCTGGGCCACGGCCTTCGGTGTGGCGCGCCGCATTGGCGGGCTGATCGCGCTTGTCGCGCTGTGGACCGCAATGGAAATGCTGCGCAGCGTTTTGTTCACCGGTTTCCCTTGGGCTACCGTTGGCCATATCTGGTCGGATCACCCGATTTTGCAGATCGCGGCTTTTGGCGGCACTCCGGGTCTAACGCTGCTCACTTTGGCCATTGCTGCCGGCCCCGCTGCGCGCAAACCCCTTGTAGGATTGGCAGTATCTAGCATTCTATTGCTGGCAGGGTGGGGCTATGGCATCCGGCAACTGGCCACCCATGCTGCGCAGAATGCCGACATAACGGTGCGTCTGGTCCAGCCAAATGCTGCGCAGCATTTGAAGTGGGATCCGGAGCATATCGGCACGTTTCTACAACGCGCGGTGAACCTGACTGCCGCCTCTGCGGATATTGCGCCGGACCTGATCGTCTGGCCCGAAACCTCGGTGCCTTACGCGTTAAACGATGCGCCAACCGTTTTGGAAGCCATTTCACGCGCGGCGGGCGGGCAGCCTGTGATCGTCGGCGGCAATGACAGGGTCGAGGAGGGATGGCGCAACACCCTCGTGCTGCTTGGCCCCGACGGCCGCAGGGAACAGACCTACCACAAATACCACCTCGTGCCGTTCGGCGAATACATTCCCTTCGGCGAGGCGCTGTCCAAAATGGGCATACGCGGTCTGGCGTCGCGCGACGGCGGGGGCTTCTCGAAAGGTCCGGGGCCAAAGCTGATTGATTTGCCGGGTATCGGCACCGCCTTGCCGCTGATTTGCTACGAATTGATCTTTCCGCGCAGCTTTATCGGCCTGCCGCGCCCCGACCTGCTACTGCAAATCACCAATGACGCGTGGTTCGGCAACATCTCCGGTCCCTACCAGCATCTGGCCCAAGCCCGTCTGCGCGCGGTCGAGCAGGGCCTGCCGCTGATCCGCGCCGCCAATACAGGCATTTCAGCCGTGATCGACCCATGGGGGCGGATCACCGCGCAAACCGACCTGAATGTCGCTGCGATTCTGGACGCGGGTTTGCCTGTAGCTGCGCCTGCCACGCTCTATAGTCGACTGTATGACTGGCCGATGCGGGGCTTCTTGGTGCTGTTGCTGATCTGGCGGATCGCCGCACGACGCCGTGTTTCCATTGACCATGCTTCGCCACAAGAGTAGGGCAGGTCAATCATTCACCGCCACAACGGCTTCCTGACGTGGCGGAGCATTAAAACCGGAGCACTTCCCCATGGCACGACAGAACTATCTCTTCACTTCGGAATCAGTTTCCGAAGGACATCCCGACAAGGTGTGCGACCGCATTTCCGACGCCGTTCTGGACGCTTTCCTTGCGGAAGAGCCCGAGGCCCGCGTCGCAGCCGAAACCTTCGCCACCACCAACCGCGTGGTGATCGGGGGCGAGGTCGGCCTGTCCGATAAGAACAAGCTGCACGAATACATGGGGCGCATCGAGGACATCACCCGCGATTGCATCCGCGACATCGGCTACGAGCAGGACAAGTTCCACTGGAAAACCGTCGAGGTCACCAACCTGCTGCACGAACAATCCGCCCATATTGCCCAAGGTGTCGACGCGGCGAGTGGCAAGGAAGAGGGTGCCGGCGACCAAGGCATCATGTTCGGCTACGCGTGTGACGAGACGCCAGAACTGATGCCCGCGCCGATCCACTACGCCCACGCCATTCTGCGTCGTTTGGCCGAGGTCCGCAAAGACGGCACCGAGCCGACGCTTGGCCCCGACGCCAAGTCGCAGCTGACCGTGCGTTATGTCGACGGCAGGCCTGTCGGGATTTCCTCGGTCGTGCTGTCCACGCAGCATCTGGATGAAAATATGACCTCCGCCGATGTACGCGCGGTGGTCGAGCCCTACATCACCGAAGTTCTGCCACGGGGCTGGCTGACGGGTGACACCGAATGGTGGGTCAACCCGACCGGCAAGTTCGTCATCGGCGGCCCTGACGGGGATGCGGGCCTGACCGGACGCAAGATCATCGTCGACACTTACGGTGGCGCGGCCCCGCATGGCGGCGGTGCGTTCTCCGGCAAGGACCCGACCAAGGTGGACCGCTCGGCGGCCTATGCCTCGCGCTATCTGGCGAAAAACGTGGTGGCCTCCGGCCTTGCGAAACGCTGCACGATCCAGCTGAGCTATGCCATCGGCGTGGCCAAGCCGCTGTCGATTTATTGCGACACACACGGCACTGGCGAAGCACAAGACGCCGCTATTGAAGCCGCTGTGGCGGGCCTGATGGACTTGACCCCACGCGGCATCCGCGAGCATCTGGGCATGAACCGCCCGATTTACGCCCGCACGGCAGCCTACGGACATTTTGGCCGCGCACCGGAGGCCGATGGCGGCTTCTCGTGGGAGCGCACCGATCTGGTCGAAAAGTTGAAAAAATCGGTCTGATCGCGATCCTGCATATCGAAAACAAGGGGCGTGCCAATGGCGCGCCCTTTGTCGTTTGCGGCATGCCCCGTTGCACCTGCCGCACGGCGCGGCTACACCGCCGCGCATGAGCATATCAGACACAGATTCCACGACACCCCGACGCAACTTCTATGGCCGCCTGAAGGGCAAGACCCTCAACGCGCGCCAGCGGCAGGATTTCGACGAGGTCCTGCCCGACTTTCTGCTGGACGGGGTCAGCCGCGAGGACAACCCCGAGCGTGTGATGCTGGATATCGACACAATTGTTCAAGGCAAGCCCTTGTGGCTGGAGGTCGGCTTCGGCTCGGGCGAGCATCTTGTCCATCAGGCCAAGTCAAATCCGGACGTGCAATTCATCGGCTGTGAAATCTACGTCAATGGTGTCGCCTCCCTGCTTGGTAAAATCCGCCGCGAGGGGGTGAGCAATATCGTCATCCATCCGGGCGATGCGCGGGATTTGTTGGACGTGTTGCCCGCGAACAGCTTGGACAAAATGTTCCTGCTCTATCCCGACCCGTGGCCCAAAGCCCGCCACCACCGCCGCCGCTTCGTGACGCCAGAGCATCTGGACCCGCTGGCCAAGAAACTGAAATCCGGCCACGAGTTCCGCGTCGCCACCGATATCGAGGACTATGTGCGCCAAACCTTGGAAGAGGTGCCGCCCGCAGGCTTCAAGCTGACCGAAAACCCCGCAGATTTGGGCACGCCTTGGGATGACTGGTTCTCGACCCGCTACGAGCAAAAGGCGCTCCGCGAGGGGCGTTCGCCGCATTACATGACCTTCATACGCGATTAACTTTCAACGGGATCACCTGCCATGACAGCCAAAACACGCATCGTTCTGTCCAGCGACCACGCCGACATCAAGTTGCGCCAAACCATCGCCGCGCATGTCGCGGGCCTTGGCTACGAGGTCGAAGACATCGGCCCGATGACGTCGGAAAGCACGCCCTATCCCCAACACGGCGAAGCCGCCGCGCGGCGTGTGGCGTCCGGCGAGTGCGATTTGGGCATCATCGTTTGCGGCACGGGGCAGGGCATTATGATGGCGGCCAACAAGGTCAAAGGCATCCGGTGTGGTGTGTGCTCCGACACGTTCTCCGCCCGCATGATCCGCCAGCACAACAACGCCAACATGCTGTCCTTGGGCGCAAGGGTGATTGGCGAAGGGCTGGCGCTGGATATCGTGGACGCCTTCTTGGGGGCCGAGTTCGAGGGGGGTCGCCATGCGACGCGGGTGGATATGATTACGGCGCTTGAGGGGTAAGCGTAGGAGCGCAAGCCGGGCGGTCGGCGGACCGGGGGTGGGCGATCTTTTATAGCAGTATGGCAGTTTATCTCGGCCAAGTTCATCTTCCCCCACAAGCCGGTGCGCCCGTAGCAAAATCGCCGACCCGTGGGACGGTTCGACGATCGCCCGGCGCCTACGGCTTGGTTCCGGGCGGGGAAAGTCGGCTTTGAGCCCAAAGTGACTTGTCAGCATCATACCAATAGGCGGTGCAACTATTGTCTGTGGGGATCGTTTTCAGGGAGCGCTTCGCACAAATCCTCGGCGTTTTTCCAATCCGGTTTGGCGCTGGACCCAGTCTCGTCGGGAATAAAAGGGGAAGCTGCGGCCTTCGCAAGGTCAGGGATATAACGAGGACAGTTTGGGAAGATTTCGTCAGCGTCTACCCTCACAATCATTTTGTAGCCTTCGGGGGTCGGACCATCCACCAGAGCGCAAGTACCGTTGACGCGTAAACGTTTCGGTTGTGCTCCAAATTCAATGAATAACAACCCAATACGAGGGGATTTCAGGGCATTGCCAAGACTGCGATACATGGAGTTTCCGTCAAAATCTGACCACTCCAACGTTGCCGGACCAGTCACCCGCACAAACCCCGGTGCGCCTCCCCGAAACGAGCAGTCGACACTTCGCCCATGTGCAGTTGCTAAGAAGAAGAACTCGGCGCATTCGATAAAACTGACATCTTGCTCTCGGAACTCAGAAAACCGGCGATGTTTCTCCAACGCGTCTGCCATTCGGCGACCATCAAACCTGTCTTGTAATTCGCGGTGCCCGTCATGATACATGCTGGTTGGTCGATTGTTCATTCCAAGCCCTCCGAGGTAGATTGAAGCCAGAGTATCACGAGGCAGCAATTTTGTGAACGGCAGCTAAGTCCGCATAGCTTCCCTTCGCCCCAGATGGGTGCAGGGAAGTTGGTCCAATTAGGCCATCCCCACCCCATGCACAAACGACGATGGACCCTTCGCCGACACTGGGCTATCACGTCAGGGCTTTTGACTGACCAGAAAGATCTGCCCTATGTCCGGCCACGGTGACCCTATCCCAATGACCTCCCGCGCTGGCGGCGCATTGTCCGGCGAGGCGCATGTGCCGGGGGATAAATCCATCTCCCACCGTTCGCTGATTTTGGGCGCTATGGCTGTGGGGGAGACCAAGGTCTCCGGCCTGCTGGAAGGCCAAGACGTGCTGGACACAGGCCGCGCGATGCAGGCCTTCGGGGCGGACGTGATCAACCACGGCGGCGGGAACTGGTCGGTGCATGGTGTCGGTGTTGGCGGCTTTGCCGAGCCTGAGCAAGTGATCGACTGCGGCAACTCCGGCACCGGTGTTCGGCTGATCATGGGGGCAATGGCGACCTCGCCCATCACCGCGACCTTCACCGGCGACGCGTCCTTGAACGGGCGACCCATGGGCCGCGTGACCGACCCGCTGGCGCTGTTTGGCACCGAAAGCTATGGGCGCAAGGGTGGACGGCTGCCAATGACCATCGTGGGCGCTGCGAACGCTGCCCCCGTGCGCTACACCGTGCCGATGCCTTCCGCGCAGGTGAAATCCGCGGTGCTGCTGGCGGGGCTGAATGCGGCTGGCGAGACCGTGGTGATCGAGAAAGAAGCGACCCGCGACCACTCGGAACGGATGTTGGCGGGTTTTGGTGCCAACCTGAGCGTCGACGACACCAAAGAGGGCCGCGTGATCACGTTGCTAGGCCAGCCCGAACTGAAGCCGCAAACCATCACCGTGCCACGCGACCCGTCTTCTGCCGCATTCCCTGTCTGTGCGGGGATCGTCGCCCAAGGCTCCGACGTGCTGGTGCCGGGGATCGGCCTCAACCCGACCCGCGCGGGGCTGTTCACCACCTTGCAAGAAATGGGCGCGGACCTGACATTCGAGAACATGCGCGAGGAAGGCGGGGAGCCTGTGGCGGACCTGCGCGCCAAGTTCTCCGACAACATGAAGGGGATCGAGGTGCCGCCAGAGCGTGCAGCGTCGATGATCGACGAATACCCCGTACTGTCGGTCGTCGCGGCTTTTGCCACGGGTAAGACCGTCATGCGCGGCGTCAAAGAATTGCGCGTCAAGGAAAGCGACCGTATCGACGCCATGGCACGCGGGCTGGAAGCCTGCGGGGTGACAGTCGAGGAAGACGAGGATACCTTCACCGTGCACGGTATGGGCGCAGGCGGCGTTCCGGGGGGTGGCACATGCGCGACCCATCTGGATCACCGCATTGCCATGTCCTTTATGGTGCTGGGGCTGGGCACGCAAAAGCCGGTCCATATTGACGACGGGGGGCCGATTGCGACGTCCTTCCCGATTTTTGAGGATTTGATGCGCGATTTGGGCGCGAATATTACAAGGGACTAGGGTTTATGCAGAAGTATTTTGCGAGTGTTGTTGTCGGTGGCGAAGGTGAATTGGACGCCAACTCGCGCATTTTTGTCGGGCATTCCGACAGCATGGCGCAGTTTCTGGCCACACTGATGATGGCCTTTGACCAAGACGGCACCAAGCTGCTTTTGCTGCGCCGCGCCGCGTTGCTGGATGATTTCGAGGAGGGCGACTTTGACGCCCCGATCAACCTTGGCCCCGTGAAAGCGATGGACATGCAACCCGGCCGCCTGATCGCGGGTGACCCCTATCCCGGCGCATTGCCACAGGCCTTGCCCGAAAGCGGCTGCAAAATGGCACTGGTGGAGCTGGCGGTGAAATCCGGCGGCGGCCAAGTGGCGCTGGTGGGCGTGAAGGCCGACAACGCCATTCAAGGCCTGCGCATCATGCTCAGCGACGCGGAGCAGGGCGGCGCGACGATCACTTCGGTCGAGGGGCTGATGGATTCCGAACTACATGCCGACGACGCCTATGACTTCGACGCCAAGCCAAGCGCGCTGGCGGCACGGGTCGCAAAGGGCGAGCATATCGCGATGAGCGAGCCGATTGCGTTCGGTTCCTAAATCCCTGCTTTGGGCGTGGGCGGTCGCGACCGCCGCGCTTTATGGCGTGTTGGCCTACGGGTCCTACGTCACCTTGCCCTTCCTTGCCCGAGGAACGCTCGGGTTCGACATGCGCCCGCTCGGAATGCCTGTCGACGAGGCCGAAAGCTACCTGACCGACATGTGGTGGCGCGCCGGGGTTTACTATACCGACGTTTTGCGCCCGCTGGACACCGCCTTCATCGCCGCCCTAAGCGTGCTGGCAATTGCCGTCGCGATGCGACTTGGAGGCCGTCTGGCGGTGCCGTCAATCGTGTTCGCGTTGGCCTATGCCGGGGCTGACCTTCTGGAGAACTACTATGTCGGGTTGGTGATGGCCCCCGGCAGCACATCCACCGGAGACTGGCCGATTGACTTGGGGCTTATCACCATTGCCACCCGAACGAAGTTTGCGACATTGATCTTGATGGCGTTATTCTTGCTCACCCAATGGAGGCGCTCTCATGCCCAAAGGTAGCTGTCTGTGCGGCCAGATCACGTACACCGTCAACGGCCCGCTTCGCCCTGTTATCGCGTGCCATTGCCGGCAATGCCGCAAGTCCAGCGGGCATCATGTGGCCGCAACCTCGGCGGCGCGGGGCGATGTGGAGGTCATGGGGGACGTCACGTGGTACACCTCCTCACCCACTGCGCGGCGGGGGTTTTGCGGCACCTGCGGCAGCCAGTTGTTCTGGGACGGGGCAGGACAGAACCTGTCGATTTCCGCAGGCAGCTTTGACGGTGACACGGGGCTAAGGCTTGCGGGCCACATCTTTTGCGCCGACAAAGGGGACTATTACGAAATCTCTGACGATTTGCCTTGTGCGGATGCGGAAGACCCCAAGTTGACGACACAGGTGCCATGAAATTCACAGTAGCAATCGACGGGCCAGCCGCAGCCGGAAAAGGGACATTGTCCAAGCGGGTGGCGGAAGAATTCGGCTTCGCGCATCTGGACACCGGACTGCTCTATCGCGCTACAGGAGCGCGGGTTCTTGCAGGGGCCGACTCGGTGGAGGCGGCGACAAGCCTCGAGCCCGAGGATATGGAGCGCGACGATTTGCGGACTACGGCTGTGGCACAAGCGGCTTCCAAGGTTGCAGCGATCCCGGAGGTCCGCGCAGCACTGGTGCAGTTCCAGCGCGACTTTGCCCGCCGCGAGGGCGGTGCCGTGCTGGACGGGCGCGACATCGGAACGGTGATTTGCCCCGATGCGGATGTGAAGCTGTTCGTCACGGCCTCCGATGCGGTCCGGGCGGAGCGGCGCTATCTGGAGCTGTCGGCCAACGGCCACGAGGTCACCCGCGAGGGTGTACTGCGAGACCTGACGGAGCGCGACGCCCGCGACCGTGACCGCGAAACGGCCCCGATGGCGGCGGCTGAGGACGCGGTGGTAATCGACACCTCGGACATGTTCATTCACGACGCGGTTGCGGCCGCAACCCGAGTGGTTCGGGCGCGGCTAAAGGCTGTCTCGGACTGAGAGTAGATAGGCGGCCGCCCATTTCGGGCTGCGGTCATCTTTGCTGCAGGCGTTACCCTGCATCCCTTCGGGGTCAAGTACCCCTATATGTGCCGGCGGTCGCGGGAAACTCCTTGCGCGGAGCCATGGACCACAGATCGAATGCGGGGCGTTGAGGTCGCACCCCGCGTTGGTTAACCGAGGACAGGGTATAGGGCCGATGCGTTAAGGTTTGGTGGTGGCAGCGTTCGGTGCCTTTGCTACCGGATCACATGAACGGCGCATTTTGCATGGCGGACGACTCTGGCGGCGGTGGAGCCCAAAAACAGGTCGCTGAACCCCGGTCTGTGCGATGCCAGCACGATGCAGTCGATGTCATTATCGTTGGCGTAGTCGACGATGGAGCGCCCCGCATGACCGGAAATCATCTTCGGCGTTGAACCTGACAGATCCTTGGCCGCCTGAGCCAGAGAGGCCTCGGCCTCGCGGCGTGTCGAGGCCAGCACGTCGCGCGGAATAGAGGTGGTGACGTAGTCCGGAATGTCCTCAATCACATGTGCCACCGTGAATTTTGCATTCTTATCCGCCAGCGCACGCGCGACGGCATAGGATGCCTGAGTGTCGTGGTCTTTATCGAAAACGACCGGTACGAGGATGTTCTTATACATGGTTCCATCTCCAACTGGGTTTCGTTTGAAGTGATACACCAAGCATACACGCACTGGCGTGGCTGGTCGTTGCGTTAGGTCAAGAGAGGTGATGTGCGCCGTTCGCTTGATTGGAGAGGCTAATCGTCTAGAATTTTCTGATTGCGGAGGGCGTTCAGGTGACCTGAACACCCGTTTTTCATGTCGCAGAGTCTTCCTAACCCCGTCGGTCGCAGCGCGCGTATCTGCTGTTCTCGCTTTCGGCACCGTGTTTCGGCCGGTTCGTAACCATCCGGAACTGCTTTATCTCGTTGATCGACATCCAATGCATTTCATCTGCATCTGCGACATCCAATGTGAACCAATAAAAATCAGATGGGATTCCGACTGCGCGATAGTAGTCCAGATAGCCATCATGGGCGCTTGAGCTGTCCGGGAAGTCGGCACCTTGTTTATTGCCTGCGGCCCAGCTGTGAACCCCGACGCACGCGCCTTTCTCGATGATACGTTGCTTACCAGCGAGGAACATGTCGGTTCCGCCTGATGAGATAAGTCCTTTGGCGGGTACGATAGTTGTCAGTCCGGCTTTGCGGATCAAAAGCGAGGCTTGCAGATTTGCGGCATCATCGGCCGAGCCGGGGACATTGTTGAGAACCAGAATTCTGATATCGGGGCGATCACCAATGGCCTTGGCCACGCGTCCGGGGGTTCTGCTATCAATAACTCCATTGGCGACAAAGTATTTGCCCTGCACTTTGATCGAAAACGGACGGTCCGCTGCAAGCGTTGCGGTTGCTTGGAGTAGGCCGACTAGGATGACGCAAGTAGCTAGGCCGCTGCCTATAATTTTTCTTAACATGATAATTACTTCCTTCTAAATCGCAGGACAGACAGTCCGCCCCTATGCTTACGTAGGGTAACCTGACGGTCAGTTATTCGCCTAATCATTCCCGGAGTAGGGATCATTCGGTTCTGAAGAGCCAAGATTGTATCGTGTGTTACTTGCTCTCCCGCTCAACCCACGCTATACGCGCGACTGTCTAAGGGGCGAGAACAGTCTCAGGGCGAGCAGGGTCGGTTTTCCGGCCCTTCTTGTTTTGAAAAAGCCCACGCGACCAACATGAAACCCAAAGACCGGCGGAGACAACCGCTCGGCCCGCATAAACATTAGATTAGGACACACACGCCTCATGGCTCAAAACGCATCTATGGAGGAATTCGAAGCCCTCTTGAACGAAAGCTTCGAAATGGACACGCCGGACGAAGGTTCGGTTGTCAAAGGCAAAGTACTGGCGATCGAAGCCGGCCAAGCCATCATCGATATCGGCTACAAAATGGAAGGCCGTATCGACCTTAAAGAATTCGCAGAACCAGGCGAATCCGCAAAAATCGAAGTGGGTGACGAAGTTGAGGTTTTCCTCGACCGCGTTGAGAACGCCCGCGGCGAAGCCTCCATCAGCCGCGACAAAGCGCGCCGCGAGGAAGCTTGGGACCGTCTGGAAAAAGCCTACGCAGACGAAGAGCGCGTCGAAGGCGCAATCTTTGGCCGCGTCAAAGGTGGCTTCACCGTGGATCTGGGCGGCGCAGTTGCGTTCCTTCCCGGCTCCCAAGTCGACGTGCGCCCTGTACGCGACGCAGGCCCACTGATGGGCATGAAGCAGCCGTTCCAAATCCTGAAAATGGACCGTCGCCGTGGCAACATCGTTGTGTCCCGTCGCGCCATTCTGGAAGAATCGCGTGCTGAACAGCGTGCAGAAGTCATCGGCAACCTCACCGAAGGTCAGGCTGTTGACGGCGTGGTCAAAAACATCACCGAGTACGGCGCATTCGTCGACCTTGGCGGCGTAGACGGCCTGCTGCACGTCACCGACATGGCATGGCGCCGCGTCAACGACCCGCGCGAGATCCTGACAATTGGCGAAACCGTCAAGGTTCAGGTCATCAAGATCAACAAAGAGACCCACCGTATCTCCCTCGGCATGAAACAGCTGCAGGACGATCCATGGGGTGAAGTTGCCGCGAAATACGCTCTGGACTCCGTGCATCAGGGCCGCGTCACCAACATCACCGATTACGGCGCATTTGTTGAGCTGGAACCCGGTGTTGAAGGTCTTGTCCACGTCTCCGAGATGTCTTGGACCAAGAAGAACGTGCACCCCGGCAAAATCGTGTCCACTTCGCAAGAAGTCGAAGTCATGGTTCTGGAAATCGACAGCGCCAAGCGCCGCGTTTCCCTGGGTCTCAAGCAGACACAGCGCAACCCATGGGAAGTGTTCGCAGAGAACAACCCTGTCGGCAAAGAGATCGAAGGCGAAGTCAAGAACATCACCGAGTTCGGTCTGTTCGTTGGTCTCGACAACGACATCGACGGCATGGTTCACCTGTCCGACATCACATGGGATGGCCGTGGCGAAGACGCACTGGGCGACTTCCGCAAAGGCGACATGGTCAAGGCCGTTGTCACCGAAGTGGACGTTGAGAAAGAGCGTATCTCGCTCTCGATCAAAGCTCTGGACGGCTCGTTCGACACTGCTGTGGACGGCGTCAAGCGCGGCTCCATCATCACCGTCGAAGTTACCTCGATCGAAGAGGGCGGCATCGAAGTTGAATATGAAGGCGCTAAATCCTTCATCCGTCGCTCCGACCTGTCGCGTGATCGTGCCGAGCAACGTCCCGAGCGCTTCGGCGTTGGCGACAAGCTGGACGTGCGTGTGACCAATGTGGACGCCAAGACCCGCCGTTTGGGTCTGTCCATCAAGGCACGCGAGATTGCGGAAGAGAAAGAAGCAGTCGAGCAGTATGGCTCCTCTGATAGCGGCGCGTCCTTGGGTGATATCCTTGGTGCGGCTCTGAAGTCCGACGACGAGTAAACGCTCTCGTTAAAGTTTGAGGACGGCCCTGCCAGTAATGGTGGGGCCGTTTTCATTTGAAGGGCGCGTCCCGAATCGACCTGAATTTGGTCCTTCGTGCCAAGCGGCTTGCGTCCATTTGTGTGACACAGAGACGCAATTTGTGACGCCAAGCGGTATTTTTCACGCTATTTTCTCGTGCATGACCGCGCTGCCCCTACGGTAAACGCTTCCCTCAGTTGGATTATTTGTCCTATAGTTCACCGAAGCACGGTGGCCACCCGTTGCACTAACAAAGTCCTGGGGAGGATATTTGATGATACGCTCTGAGCTGATCCAAAAGATCGCCGATGAAAACCCGCACCTGTACCAACGGGATGTAGAGCGCATCGTGAACACCATCTTCGAAGAAATCGTGGACGCTGTAGCCTCGGGCAACCGTGTGGAGTTGCGTGGCTTCGGCGCGTTCTCCGTAAAAAAGCGCGACGCGCGCACTGGCCGTAACCCGCGCACAGGCGAAAGTGTCCATGTCGAAGAGAAGCATGTGCCTTTCTTCAAGACCGGCAAGCTGCTACGAGACCGTCTCAACGGAAACGAAAGCTGAACTAAATGCGCTACATTCGCTATGTGTTTATGGCCGTCGTCGGCCTCTCCTTGATTCTGGTCGCCCTTGCCAACCGCGGTATGGTCACGATCAAGCTGCTGCCTGAAGAAATGGCGGCCTATCTGGGGCAGCCCCTGTCCTATGACTTGCCCCTGTTCGTCGTGATCTTTGGTGGCATCATCGTCGGTTTGCTGATCGGTTTCGTTTGGGAATGGTTCCGTGAGCACAAGCACCGCGCCGACGCCCGCCTGCAAAAGCGTGAGAAGGAAAAGCTGGAGCGCGAGGTCAAAGGCCTCAAGCGCAAGTCGAATGAAGGCAAGGACGAAGTTCTGGCCCTGCTCGACGACAGCGCTGCTGCGCGCTAGGTCAATCGCATGACAACCCGTGTCAAAATTTGCGGCTTGGGCCGCCCTGCTGATGTGGTCGCCTGCGTGGCGGCTGGTGCGGCCTATGTGGGGTTCGTCTTTTTCGAGAAATCCCCCAGACATCTAAGTTTGGAAGCTGCACACGCGCTTGCCATGGAGGTGCCGCTGGGCCTTGCCAAGGTGGCGCTGACGGTCAACGCGGACGATGCGGCGCTTGACGCTTTGATGGATCATGTGCCGCTGGATATGCTGCAACTTCATGGCTCCGAGAGCCCGGAGCGCGTGGCAGAGGTGCGCGACCGTTTTGGCCTGCCGGTGATGAAAGCCGTCGGCATCGCCGATGAAGGCGATCTGGCGGTGCTGGAGGATTACATGCGTGTGGCCGATCAGATTCTGGTCGATGCCAAGCCGCCGAAAGGTGCTGATTTGCCGGGGGGTAACGGCTTGGCCTTTGACTGGGGTCTGCTGGCGGGGCGTCGCTGGTCAGTTCCATGGATGCTTGCTGGCGGGTTAGCGCCAGACAATGTGGCGGAGGCGATCCGCCTGACAGGCGCCAAGCAAGTCGACGTGTCTTCTGGTGTGGAAAGTGCGCGCGGAATTAAAGACGGGGCGCTAATCAAACAGTTTGTGGCTGCAGCCCTCGACGATACACCCAAGCTGTAGTTTCCGCACCTCGCGTCGGCCTTGCGCTTTACCCCGACGGGTTCACGGGCTACATCAACAGAGTTGCAACGGGAGTGTTCCAAAATGCCTGATGATCTGCTGAACAGCTACAAAACCGGCCCTGACGAAAAGGGCCGCTTTGGCGATTTTGGCGGGCGCTTTGTGTCCGAAACTCTTATGCCGCTGATTCTAGAGCTGGAAGAGCAATACGAGCACGCCAAAACCGACAAGTCCTTCTGGGACGAGATGGATTTTCTGTGGAAGCATTACGTGGGCCGCCCTTCGCCAATGTATCACGCCGAGCGTCTGTCCGAGCATCTGGGTGGCGCGAAAGTCTACATGAAGCGTGACGAGCTGAACCACACCGGCGCGCATAAGATCAACAATGTGCTGGGCCAGATCATACTTGCCCGTCGCATGGGCAAAACGCGCATCATCGCGGAAACCGGTGCGGGCCAGCATGGCGTTGCTACCGCGACTGTTTGCGCCAAGTTCGGCCTGAAATGCGTCGTCTACATGGGCGCGCATGACGTGGAGCGTCAGGCACCCAACGTGTTCCGCATGCGCCTGCTGGGTGCCGAGGTGGTGTCTGTGACCTCCGGCCGTGGCACGCTGAAAGACGCGATGAACGACGCGATGCGCGACTGGGTGACCAACGTGCGCGATACGTTTTACTGCATCGGCACGGTCGCCGGCCCGCACCCGTACCCCGCTATGGTTCGCGATTTTCAGGCGATCATCGGCAACGAAGCCAAAGAGCAATTGATGGAGGCCGAAGGCCGTCTGCCCGATACGCTGGTCGCTGCCATCGGCGGCGGCTCTAACGCGATGGGTCTGTTCTTCCCGTTCCTTGATGACAAGGACGTCGAGATCATCGGCGTCGAAGCTGGCGGCAAGGGCGTAAACGCCAAGATGGAGCATTGCGCGTCTTTGACTGGGGGTCGCCCCGGCGTGCTGCATGGCAACCGCACCTACCTGCTGCAAGATGATGACGGGCAAATCCTTGAGGGTTTCTCGATTTCCGCCGGTCTGGACTATCCGGGCATCGGGCCGGAGCATTCGTGGTTGCATGAAATTGGCCGCGCGCAATATGTGGCAATCACCGATAAAGAGGCGCTGGAAGCTTTCCAGCTGTGCTGTTCTTTGGAAGGGATTATTCCTGCGTTGGAGCCATCCCACGCGCTGGCCCATGTGATGAAGATCGCGCCTGATCTGCCAAAGGATCATATCATCTGCATGAACATGTGCGGACGCGGCGACAAAGACATCTTCACCGTCGCCCGCGCACTGGGCTTCGAGATGGGCGAATTCGCCTGATCGCCTGACCAGACCTAAAGAAAAAGGCGCCCTTGGAGGCGCCTTTTTTCGTTTAAACTGCGCTCCGGCGGGGCGTTAATTGGCGTCCAGCGCGTTCTGAACCAGCACCTCCAGCGGCACGATATCAAGCGCCCGCTGATGGGTGGAGGCGAGGCGGATTTTCGGGGCCGCGCCCTCTTCATGGGCTTGCAGGAACCGCGCGGCACAAAGGCACCATTGGTCACCGGGGTTCAGTCCGGCAAAGCCGTATTCCGGTCGTGGTGTGGACAGGTCATTACCCAGATATTTGGAGAAGGCCAGAAACTCGGCGGTCATGATCGCGCAGACCGTGTGGCTGCCCTGATCCATCGGCCCTGTATCGCAGCACCCATTCCTGAAAAATCCCGTGACGGGGTCGTCAGAGCAGCTTTTCAGCTCGTCGCCCAACACATTGAGAGATGGCTCGCGTTTCATGTTTTAGCTCCAGTTAACCCAACGCCCGTGAAAATCCGCACGGCCCAGATCAAGACCTAGTGCACCGGGCCAAAGCCGCAAGGTGAGTTTTGCACCTTGGCCACCTGCGCCGTCATCGGTCTCCATGGAGAACCATGCCAAAGGGGCATCCGCCGTCGCGCGTTCAGCGGCTGACTGAATGGCGGCCTTGCAACGGGCCTGCACGGTATCGGGAAAATATTGCCACGCGATTGTGTGAAACAGGAAATGGGTGCTTCCGGGATAGGTGCGCGCAAGGCGCGCCTCCAGCCAATCGGCGGCGTCAGCACGGTCAACGGGCGCACGCGGCAAGTCCAGCGCAGCGTTGGTCAGGGCAAGCCGCTCTGGCTGGTCGGCCCAGAGATAGGCGCGGAGGCGGTCGGCATCTTGGGCGGTTGTTAACGGGTTCAGGTCGACCCCGCGACGCTCCACGACCAAAAGCGGTGTCTCGCAGGGCGGTGGGCCGACCCAGTCAGGTGAAAGCGTCAATGCGGGCGATTGCGCGCCATAGCTGTGCCCGTCCACGGCGACGGCGTAGCGGTCGAAGTTCAGGTTCAACCCTGCGCTTGCACCCAGCTCCGACACGGTCAGGGGCAGCCCGAAATGCGCGCAGGTTTGCAACGCTGCGGGCAGGATCGCTGCGCTGCGCCGCACCTCGTTGGTCTGTGGCGCGCTGTTGAGGAATGTGTCGATGAAGGACGCCTCAGCCATCAGGGTTTGCTCGAGCGCGGTCCACAGCGTGTCGTCATTCGCGACATGCGGCGGGTAGGCTTTTGCCAACGGGCTGTCCGGCGCGGCCAAGACCAACGCATGCAGCGCGCCAGCCAAGCGCAACGGCACCGAATGCCCCCTTGGGCTAAGGTCGCCTTCCCAATTGAACAGCCGTTCAGTGAGCGGGGTAGTCGGGCGCAGGCGGTCGGCCAACAGCGTCAGCATCCGCGCCATGAAAGGAGAGCCGAGCGCCTCGCAATGGCCCGCCTGATCGCGCAGCGCGTCGGGTAGGTTCACAGGGCCGCTGCAATGGCACGGAACATGGCGACGTTTTCCTCGCTCACACCGGCCTCGCGAAACCTGCGGTCGGCGGCATTGGTGGCGATGACTACACCCAATGGGCGGTTGATATAGATGTACTGGCCGTAGACGCCACGAGCCATGAACTCACCCTCGTCCGCGCCCTTGGGGACCCACCATTGAAATCCGTAGCCAATCGCATCCGGCGCGGTCGGGGCGGTGGCCTCCGTCGAGGCATCGACCCAATCGGCCGGCACAATCTGTTGACCGTTCAACCGGCCCCGTTGCAGGAACATTTGCCCCATGCGGGCATAGTCGCGGGTGGTCATGTTCAGTCCGCCCAGCACGAAGGCCACGCCAACGCCGTCGGTCAGGTAGTAGGGGGCCTGTTCCAGCCCCATCGGACCAATTATTTTCTCGGACATCAGGTCGGGGATGGAGCGGCCAGTGGCACCGCGAATAACCATCGACAGCACATGGGTGTCGATGGAGACGTATTGCCATGTTTGCCCGGGTTCGGCGAAGGTTTCGGTCAGGTCTGCGGCGAACCCGTCCATCGTGCCGCCAAGCGCCAGCACGCGGCCCATGCGGTTAATGTCGGAGGATTTGTCCAGATAGTCCTCGTTGAAGGTCACGCCGGACGACATGTTCAGCACGTTGCGGATCGTCGCCCGGTCATAGGCGGTGCCGATCAGGGCAGGGGCGTATTTGGTCACAGGGTCGTCGATGGAGGAGATGGAGCCGTCGTCCAGCAGCACGCCCATCAACGCAGACAGATAACTTTTGGCGACCGACCATGAGATCCGGCGGTCACCCGCCTCGGTGCCTTTGTAGTAGCTTTCATGCACGACCTGCCCGTTCTTGAGGGCCACAAGCGCTGTCACATCGCGGGCTTCAACCCAAGCCTGAGTTTGTGCGGGCAGCGTCGCGTCGGGGCCTTTAGGCAAAGGGCTTGGGGTGGCATCGGGCAAGGTAAGTTCGGTCGACAGGAACGCCTTGTCCATGTGAGAGAAGTTGCCGACGATCTTTTCCGGCGCGAACAGAGAGTTCACCGCCATCAAGCGCGTCAGCTCCTCGCGTTTCCAAATTCCTGCCAGAACCGCGACCACCACCAACAGCGCCACAAGGCGCAACGCCCATTTCAAAACTAATCGCATCTGGTTGTCTCCGGTTGTGCTCCGCTCAGTTGAAACGATCCATCAGCTTTTGCAATGGGTTGCGTGTGTCTTCAGGCTCGGGCGCTGGTTCGGCTTTGGGCGCGGGCTTCGGCTTGCTGGTCGAGGAACGGGCAGGGGCCACTCGCAAGGCCACGGCATTCAGGAACTTCGCGCTGTCGCCTTCCGCCAGATAGGGCGCGCCGTCCGAGACACCGCGCAGCACGTCGTCAAGCCAGTCTTGTTCCGCCTTGGCAAAGTCGTTCAGCACATAGGACGGCACCTTGTCCTTGTGGCCGGGATGGCCCACGCCAAGGCGCACGCGGTCGTAATGCGGCCCGATATGCTGGTGGATGGAACGCAACCCGTTATGCCCCGCATGTCCGCCACCGGATTTGCATTTGGTCTTGGCGGGGGCAAGGTCGATCTCGTCATGGAAGACGGTGATATCGGTGCTGTCGAGCTTGTAGAACCGCATCGCCTCGCCCACGGACTGGCCGGAGAGGTTCATGAAGGTCTCGGGCTTGAGCATCATCACCTTCTCGTGGCCAAGGCGGCCTTCGGTGATCTGGCCTTGGAACTTGGATTTCCACGGCGCAAACCCGTGGTCCTGCGCAATGCGGTCCACGGCCATGAAGCCGATATTGTGCCGGTTCTGGCTATATTTTGCGCCCGGATTGCCGAGACCTACGAAGAGTTTCATGACGGTGTTTTATCCGGTCCGTGTGCGGGGGGCCAGAGGGGTGGTGGATTTGGTGCGTCGCGTTTATTGGGGGCTGATTGGACGTCGCAATTTTCTCAGTGGTGGCGTTGAATGGGAAGCTGGAGTGCTGGACATTTGAGCGTCTGCTTTGCGGGACAAAGCGCACTTTCGCTGCGCTCTGTCCGAATGGCTGGTATCGTTGTTTGGCTTTGTTTTTGGGTTCGGATCCCGTGTAGCGTCACCTCAGCTAAGAAACTGCTCGATCACCGCTGCTTGTTGCTTTTCGCCTGTCGGATCAAGTTCGGTCTTAAAGCGGGTGAAATCTTCGCCCCATTTTGAAGTGCGCGCCCGGATCGGCGGGGTTTCAGCGTCCATGCACTTCATCACCACTGCTGCAACCTCATCTGCTGTCTGGTAAATGTCTTGCCCGCTCTGACGGTTCTCGGCACCGCCAATGTATTTTTGCAGGATCGGCAAATACTCATCTTCAAGCATGCCTCCGGTGTCTTGCACGTGTTTCAGTACGTTGTTGGCAAACTCAGATTGGATGCCACCGGGCTCTACCGTGGTGAAGTTGATCCCGAAATTTGGAGTAACGTAGCAGGCCAAAGCCTCGGAGTATCCCTCAACCGCGAATTTGGCGGCGCAATAGATTTCGTTGAACGGCTGCCCGACCAAACCACCGACGGAGGATATGGTGATGATATGGCCAGACCGAGCTTTACGCATATGAGGCATAACCGCCTTTGTGCAACGCACCACGCCCATAAAGTTCACGTCCATCACCCAGTCGATATCGTCTTCGCTGGCTTGCTCGGTCGTGCGTACAAAACCTGCGCCCGCATTGTTGATCAGCGTGTCGATCCGGCCCTCTTCGCTGATAATTGTGTCGACAGCGGCATTCACGGAGGTCGTGTCTTGGACGTCGAGCTGGAGAACCTCTAGCGAAACGCCAGCTTCGGTGGCAGCGGCTTCGAGGCTACCTTTCTTGTCGAGGTTGCGCATGGTCGCATAAACGCGGTGACCTGCGCGGGCGGCCTGAACCGCAAGGCTGATGCCAAGTCCGGTTGAGGTGCCGGTGATGAGGACGACTTTGGACATAGGGGCGCTTCCTTCGTTTGGCTGAGAGTCGATAAATGAGTAATTGCTCGCCGTGATATAATGAGCATATGCTCATTGTCAATCTCCATGGGATGCGGCTAAACTGGCTGGGAATCCATCGGCTAAGGAGAGCGACTTGGCGCGCACGAAATCCGGCGACAAACCAAAGGTCATACGCGCGGCCACAATTGGGGAGGTCGCCGAAGTTGGCTCAACTGCTGTCTCGGTCAATAAGATCGCAAAGCGGGCGAACCTGTCTGTCGGAACGCTTTACCGCTACCATGAAACGAAGGACGACTTGCTGTTCTGGGTTTTTAAACAGGTCAAAACAGATATCCACGATGCTATGATGGCAGCGGCGCGCGGTAAGGACGGGACTGCCGCGCGGTTAAGCGCGATGTGGTTTGCGCTTGTGGAGTATGGCTTCGCAGCACCCAAAGATTTCCTCTTTGCTGAAATGATTTCAGCCGAAATCCGCGAAGCCTTTCAGGGCGATTTGGTGCTGAAACAAATGGAAAGTGAAGTTCTTGCCGAGATCCAAGCAGGCATAGACAGCAAAGTGCTGGTCCATGCGCCCGTAAAAACCCTTGAGATCATTCTCGCATCTCCTGCCATCACACTCGCCCGCCGGGCCTCTATCGCGGGGGTGCAAATGGAAAAGCACGAATTGGACTGCGTGTTCGATCTCGTATGGCGCGGCATCGCGCAGGTATAGCCAGCCAAGTGGTAGCGAGGTGCAAAAAACAGACATTTAGGCAGACCGCAGCATCAGCCACTTTGGGCTCAAAGCAGACATTCCCTATACTTTGTGCAAATTACGTTTTGGGCTTGGGTCGGTGAACACCACCAAAACCGAGTCACCCAAGAACATGACGTAAAACGAAAAACGCGCGCCCCGTGAAGGTCGCGCGTTCTAAGATTGTTGCTTGAAGCGGGAGAAGATTACTCTTCTGTCGTCTCGTCAACTGTTGGCACTTCGGCGCTTTCACCGTCTTCGCCATCCTCGTCCTCATCTTCACCAGCGGATTTCAGGCTGGATGGAGCGGACAGCGTCGCGATCACGAAGTCGCGGTCGATGGTGGCTTTTGCACCGTCAGGCAGTTTCACCGAGGAGATGGTGATGTTGTCGCCAACTTCGGCCTCGGAGACGTCGATCGTGATGCTATCCGGGATATCGCCCGCGGTGACCATTAGTTCAACTTCCGGACGCACCAGCGTCAGCGTGCCGCCTTTTTTCAGACCGGGAGAGACGTCTTCGCCCACAACATCAACGTGAATGAACAGGTTGATTTTGGTGGTGCGGTTCAGACGCATGAAGTCGATATGCGTCGGCAGGTCTTTGACCAGATCGCGCTGCACATTCCGGCAGATGACGCGGACGTCGTCGTGCCCTTCGATTTTCATGTTTTGCAGCGTCGACATGTAACGGCCTGCGCGCAGTTGCTTCAACAGCGAGTTGAACGGGATCTGGATGGGTTGCGGATCTTGACCGCCACCATACACGATACCTGGCACCATGCCGTTACGGCGTGCTGCGCGAGCGGCCCCCTTGCCCGTCCCCGCGCGTGCCTCGACTTCAAGATCAGGGATCTTACCAGCCATGACTATATTCCTTTTCAAAGTTAGTGCGGCTGCCTCCAAGGGTGTCGGGCCGCGTGAAGAGTGCCGTATAGGAGGGAATCGCCTGCTTGGAAAGGGGTTTCCTGAGGTTTCGGATTGCGAGTCACCCGAGGTGACGCTAGCGCTGTAGCCATGTCCGTATTGAACGCTCTGCGCCTGTCACACATCCCCGCTTTGGCCTTCGCCATTCTGGGCCTATACTGGGGCAGCTTCGCCGCCTTCGTGCCGCTTCTGAAAGAGCGTGTGGGCGCGGGGGATGCCCTGTTCGGCCTACTGCTATTGGGCACCGCCTGTGGCTTGGCGACGACGATGTGGTTCGCGCCTGTCGTTGACCGTTGGTTGGGGCGCTGGTCCATGGCAGTGAGCGCCCTTGCGCTGGCCGTCGCGTTCCTGTTGCCGGGGGTTGTGACCAGTCCGACGGGCTTTTTTCTGGCGATGTTTGCCTGCGGGCTGGCCTCCGGCCTGACCGACGTGATCATGAACGCCCGCGTGTCCGATCTGGAGGCACAATCGGGGCGATCCTTGATGAACGCCAACCATGGGTCGTTTTCGCTGGCCTATGCCGTCGGCGCGTTCGCCACAGGACTGGCGCGAGAGGCAGCAGTGCAGCCCGGACTTTTGTTCGCAGTGTTGGCGCTTGGTGTGTTGCTGCTCGTGCGCAGGCTTCGGATGGAGCCCGCAGCAACGTCTGACGACACCACACCCGCATCATTGCCGTGGGGCATTGTGATCTTGTGCGGCGCGGTGGTGCTGATTGCCTTCATGTCCGAGGCCGCAGTCGAGACGTGGTCCGCCTTGCATGTCGAACGCACATTGGGCGGGGGCGCCGCAGAGGGCGCGTTGGGGCCGACGATGCTGGGGCTGACCATGGCCGTGGGTCGCTTTGGGGGACAGGCCGTCAGCGAACGGCTGAGCGACACCAGCGTGATTTTATGGGCCACGATGCTGGCGGTGGCAGGCACGGTTCTGGTGGTGATCGCCCCTGTGCCATTGGTCGCCTATCTGGGCTTTGGCACGATGGGCTTGGGCATATCGGTGATCGGCCCGCTTGGCCTCGCTTTGGTGGGTCGCTTGGTTCCGGCCAAGCTGCGCACGGTCGCGATCTCGCGCACTGCGGTGCTGGGGTTCTTGGGCTTCTTTGCCGCGCCCACCATCATGGGCTTCGTGTCCGAAGGCTACGGCTTGCGCGCCGCCTTCGCGGCGGTCGCGTTGCTGCTGTTGTTGCTTCTGCCGCTGGTCTTTGCGCTGCGTAAACGCGGCGCCTAAGCCCCGATTTAGGCCCAGTCGCCGTAGAAGCCGCGCGGCACCAGCAGGTTGTGCTTGCCAAGGTCTTGCACCTTTTTCTCGCCGCATAGGGCCATTGTGACGTCGAGTTCCTTGTGAATGACGCGCAAGGCTTCCTCCACCCCGTGCTGACCTATTGCACCCAAGCCATAGACAAACGCGCGCCCGATATAGGTGCCTGTTGCGCCCATGGCCAAGGCCTTCAACACGTCTTGGCCGGAGCGGATACCGCTGTCCAGATGCACCTCGATCTTGTCTCCCACCGCGTCCATGATCGACGGCAACGCCTTGATCGAGGACATCGCGCCGTCCAACTGCCGCCCGCCATGGTTCGAGACCACGATCGCGTCGGCACCCACGTTCAACGCCATCTTCGCGTCGTCGGCGTCCAGAATGCCTTTCAGGATAAGCGGGCCGCCCCACAGTTCTTTGATCTCTTTTACGTAGTCCCAATCCAATTGCGGATCGAAGCTTTCCGCGGCCCAGACGGACAGGGAACTCATGTCGCTGATGCCGTCGATATGGCCGATGATGTTGCCGAAGCTGCGGCGCTTGGTTTGTAGCATCTGCAAGCCCCACCGCCATTTCGTGGCGAGATCCAGCAACGTAAATGGCGACAGCTTGATCGGCACCGTCAGGCCGTTTTTGATGTCTTTGTGGCGCTGCCCCAGAATTTGCAGGTCCAGCGTCAGCACCAAGGCCGAGCATCCGGCGTCCTTGGCCCGCTGGATGGCGCGTTTGGTGAACTCGCGGTCGCGCATCACGTAGAGCTGGAACCAGAACGGCTTGGTCGTGTTCTCTGCCACATCTTCGAGCGAGCAGACCGACATGGTGGACAGGGTGAACGGCACACCGAATTTCTCGGCGGCCTTGGCGGCGAGTATCTCGCCGTCGGCATGCTGCATACCGGTGGACCCGACGGGGGCAAGCGCCACTGGCATTGCAACGTCCTGCCCGATCATCTTGCTGGCGGTGCTGCGGCCCGTCATGTCGACGGCCACCCGCTGGCGCAGTTTGATCAGATCGAAGTCGGAGGAATTTTCACGGAAGGTCTGCTCGGTCCAGCTGCCGCTTTCGCAATAATCATAGAACATCTTTGGCGTGCGCCGCTTGTAGATGCGCTTCAAATCTTCGATTTCAGTGATCTTAGCCATTTTTCAGCCCTTACCGTCCAAATTGGTTAAGTGTTGTTACCAATTTGGACGGTTTCGAGTCAATGCGGCGATTTGGGCTCCGATTGCTTTTCAACCAGCAACGGTGATCGCCTTCACGTTGACGAATTCCTTCATGCCGAAGCCGCCATGCTCGCGGCCATAACCGGAGCGCTTCACCCCACCGAAAGGCATCATCGGATGGGCAAGGCCGAAAGCGTTGATGAACACCATGCCGGTGTCGAAATGCGCAGCGGCGAGGTCTTTGGCATTGTCCTCGTCCTTCGAGAATATCGCGCCGCCGAGACCGAAGCGGCTGTCATTGGCGATGCGCAGCGCGTCGTCCTGATCCTTGGCACGGATCAGCGCGGCGACGGGGCCGAACAACTCGTCGTCATAGGCGGGTTGGCCGCTGGTGACGTTCTCCAGCACCGTGGCGGGGTAGTAATAGCCCTCGCCGTCCGGCACCTTCCCACCGCACAGAAGTTTTGCGCCATTCGCAATGCTCTTGGTCACCTGTTCATGTAGGTCGTCGCGCAGGTCTTTGCGCGCCATGGGACCGAGATCGGCCTCCTCCGAGGTCGGGTCGCCGTGCTTGATATTCTTCATAGCGGTGACGAAGGCGTCACGGAACTGCTCGTAGATGGCGTCCACCACCACGAAACGTTTGGCGGCGATGCAGGTCTCGCCATTATTGTAGATGCGGCCCTTGATGCAGGCCGAGACCGCCTTTTCCAGATCGGCGTCTTCCAGCACGATGTAGGCGTCGTTGGAGCCTAGCTCCAACACGGTTTTCTTCAACGCCTTGGCGGCGCGTCCGCCAACATGCTCGCCAGCTGCGGGGCTGCCGGTCAGAGTCACGCCACGCACAAGGTCATTTTCGATCACTTTGTCAGACTGGTCGTGGCTGATGGTCAGCACGGTGAACAAATGTTCCGGCAAGCCTGCCTCGCGGTAAATTTCACCCAGAAGCTGTCCGGTGCCGGTCACGGATTCCGCGTGTTTGAGCAGCACTCCGTTGCCCGCCATCAGGTTGGCGATGGAATAGCGGATGACCTGATAGGCGGGGTAGTTCCATGGCTGGATGCCGTAAATCACACCAATGGGGGAATAAACGATGTGGCCCGTGCCGGTGTCGCCCAGATCACGTTCTTCGGAGGCCAGCTCGTCCGGCCCGTTTTGCGCAGTCCAGTCGCAAATCGCGGCGCAAAGCTCGACTTCCTGCTGGCTTTGCGACAGCAGTTTGCCCATCTCCTCGGTCATCAGCTTGGCAAGCTTGTCGGCGTTGTTGCGCAGGGCCTCACCGATCTTCTTGATGGTCGTGGCGCGCTCCTTGGCGGGAACATGACGCCAGTCCTCGAACGCAGCATGACATGCCTTGATGGCGTCGGTGTATTGTGCGTCCGTCATCAGCGGGTAGCTCTGGATTTGCTCGCCAGTGGTCGGATTGATTGTCTTCAGCGCGTCGGCCATGAGTTCGTTCTCCTACAAAGGTCATTTGCAAGACAACGAGTGGCAGTGGTGAAGAGTTCCTTACGGCGATGCTAAGCCCGATGCGCGCCGTCGGCCAGTGACTTCACGAAGGCCAGCACATCTTCGGTGCTTTGCCCGTCGGCGATCTTCTGCACGATTGCGGAGCCTACAACGGTTCCGTCGGCGACGCCCGCCACCGCTTCGGCGGTTTCCGGGGTCTTGACGCCAAAGCCGACAATAATCGGAAGATCGGTGCTTTCCTTGATACGCGCAACCTCGGGGGCGACGTCTACAGCGCTGGCCTCGGCAGTTCCTGTGATGCCGGTGATCGAGACGTAATAGACGAAGCCGGAGGTGTTTTGCAGCACCTTGGGTAGGCGCTTGGCATCAGTCGTCGGAGTGGCCAATCGGATGAAGTTCAGACCTGCCGCTTGGGCGGGGATGCACAACTCCTCGTCTTCCTCGGGGGGCAGGTCCACGATGATCATGCCGTCGATGCCGGCCTCTTTGGCCTCTGCAATAAAGCGATCCACGCCACGCGAATAGATCGGGTTATAGTAACCCATCATCACAATCGGAGTAGTGTCGTCCCCGGCACGGAAGTCACGGACGAATTGCAGGAATTTCTCCAGCGTCATGCCAGACTCAAGCGCGCGTTGGCCTGCCAGTTGGATCGTTTCACCATCGGCCATGGGGTCGGTGAAGGGCATGCCAAGCTCGATAATATCGACACCTGCGGCGGGCAGGCCCTTGACGATCGACAGCGCGCGCGCAGCATCGGGGTCGCCTGCCATCACATAGGTGACAAATGCCTTTTTGCCCTCGTCCTTCAGCCGCGCGAATGTGTCGTCGATGCGTGTCATGTGCCGTCCCCTGACTTATAGCTGCAAGCGGTTTGCACCATGATGCAGGGGGAAATCAACGGGGAGAGGGGATTTATTCTGCATAGGAATGGGGCCAATCACAAATCGGCGTTTGTATAAGGTGGGCAGAAGATGCTTGCTAGGAGCCACCCCAACCGGAGGACTTGTGATGAACGTGCAAAGACTGGCCGCCTTTTCCGAAGCTGGCGCAGGTGGCAATCCTGCCGGAGTGCTGCTGCTGGACACGCTTCCACCCGAGGCAGACATGCAGCGTGTCGCCGCCGAAGTCGGCTATTCCGAAACGGTGTTTTCCGCCCCTGATGGCGAGGCATGGCGGACGCGCTACTTCGCGCCAGAAGCCGAAGTGTCGTTTTGCGGCCACGCGACGATCGCACTGGGCGCGGCCTTGGGCGAGGCGCATGGGGCGGGGGAGTACCGGCTTAGCCTGAATGACGGAGACATTTCGGTGACGGCCTCTGCAACTGGTGAAATCGCCTTGGTGTCGCCACCGACATCGTATGAGGACGCGACCGACAAGATGGTCCAAGAGGCGCTGGCATTGTTCGGCTGGGACCGAAGCGTGCTCAGCGACACCTATCGTCCAGCAATAGCCTTTGCCGGCGAGGCCAAGTTCCTAGCGCTTCCTTTGGCGCGACACGAAGACCTGCGCAGCATGGCCTATGACCAAGCCGAAGGGGCGGCGTTCATGCGGGCCAACGGCTTTATCACATTGCCATTGTTCTGGTTCGAGCGTGCTGACCTGATGCACGCCCGCAACCCGTTCGCGGGCCACGGGGTCTATGAGGATCCGGCGACCGGTGCCTCGGCCTCGGCAGTCGCGGGGTATCTGCGGGATGCCTATGGGGTGACCCAGCCTTACGAGGTGCTGCAAGGCGTCGACATGGGCGTGCCAAGCCGCCTGCATGTGGCGGCGCAGTCGGGCAAAGGCGCAGCGATCCGCGTGGCGGGCAGGACGCGACCGATCACCGGCTAACAGCCATATATGCTTGACCCGCCCCGCGCCCGGCCCCTACATGCGCGCGAACCGGAGCTAGGAGAGTGTCATGGGTTTCAAGATGGGTATTGTCGGGCTGCCGAACGTTGGTAAGTCCACGCTGTTCAACGCGTTGACCCGCACGGCGGCGGCGCAAGCGGCCAACTTTCCGTTCTGTACGATTGAGCCCAATGTAGGCGAGGTCGCCGTGCCGGATGCTCGGCTGGATACTTTGGCGGAAATCGCAGGCTCCAAAGCGATCATCCCGACCCGCATGACCTTCGTGGACATCGCCGGGCTGGTGAAGGGTGCGTCCAAGGGCGAGGGTTTGGGCAACCAGTTTTTGGCCAACATCCGCGAGACCGACGCGATTGCCCATGTGCTGCGCTGCTTTGAAGACGGCGACGTGACCCATGTGGAAGGCCGCGTGGATCCGGTGGCAGATGCCGAAGTTATCGAGACTGAATTGATGCTGGCCGACATGGAAAGCATCGAGAAACGTTTGGTCAATATCGTGCGTAAGGTGCGTGGCGGCGACAAAGAAGCGGTGCAGCAGGAACGCCTGATGAAGGCCGCCATGGAGGCGCTGGAAAACGGCAAACCTGCGCGGACTGTTGAGGTTGATGCCGACGATATCAAGCAGTGGAAAATGCTGCAATTACTTACGGCTAAGCCGATTTTGTATGTATGCAATGTGGACGAAGGATCGTCCGCGTCGGGCAATGAATTCTCCGAGCGGGTTGCTGCCATGGCGGCGGAGCAGGGGGCGGCATCCGTGGTGATCTCGGCCCAGATCGAGGAGGAGATTTCCCAGCTGGAAGCCGATGAGGCCGAGATGTTCTTGACCGAAATGGGGCTGGAAGAAGCGGGGCTGGATCGCCTGATCCGCGCCGGATACGAGTTGCTGCATCTGGAAACCTACTTCACCGTTGGGCCTAAAGAAGCACGGGCTTGGACGATCAAGCACGGCACGCAGGCGCCTCAGGCGGCGGGGGTTATTCACGGGGATTTCGAAAAGGGCTTCATCCGCGCCGAGACGATTGCCTATGATGATTTCGTCAGCTTGGGTGGTGAACAGCCCGCGAAGGAAGCGGGCAAGATGCGCGCCGAGGGCAAGGGCTACACGGTCAAAGACGGCGACGTTTTGCACTTCTTGTTTAACAAGTAGGGCATGGTTTTTTAGGGCTTGCGAGTCGGGCGCTGGGCGTCAGATTAACAAGGGCTTTGAGGTCGAAATCCGGTGTCTGCGAAGCGTCGGCACCCTGTCGGCAAAGCGTATGGCACGGGTCGACGGGATCAATGGGTTAACGCAGCGTGCGCAGGACCTTCAGTTCCCCGGCCAACAGCGCTTCCACAACGTTTGGCCCTCCGTCCCTAACAGCGCGTTCCATATATTTGCGGGCGACAGCGTCATGGCCTAACTTCCCGGCCAGACTGGCAGCAAGTAGGTTGCGCACAGGGCAGCCTTTCGTGCCATGGCCGTCATTGTGTATGATACCGTCCTTGAGGATTGGGAGGACATCTGTGCGTAGTCGGGCGGTAAGAATTTTTTGATCATGTCGGTTTCCGAGGCCAAGATCGGGCGCTTATGATCTGTGGTGCTGCGCCCGGTGCTTCGAGTCTGGGCGCTTACTGTCTGGACCGTCAGGTTTTGCGATGTCGATCAGGCGCACAATTTTCTGATACCATCCGGCGGATGCGCAATTGTTGTTCCTCACACGCGGCTTTGAACCCGAATTTCCGGCTTGGTGCCATTTTCGGTTGCCGCCCCCTAAAGCTATCGCTAAACGGGTCGGCGGAGACGTGGCCGAGTGGTCGAAGGCGCTCCCCTGCTAAGACAGCACCATTTTCACCTAATCAACTGATTTAATTGATTTTTTAGTCGATTCGGCTTGGGTGTGTGAAACTAGTGTGCTTATCGCATCTGCCGCTGCGCGACCCTTCTGATCAGCGTGGATATATGTCTCCTGAACCAGTCGGACGCTCTTCCATCTTCCGGCCTGAGCAATGTCGTTCGCACTCCACCCCATTCGGTTCAAAGCTGTCGCGAGGCTGTGACGGCCAGCTTGGTGTGGGGGCACATAATCAATCTCCGCATCTTCGCAGACGGACTTCCAAATTCCATGGACACCGCTCTTATTCTTGTAACCAAATAGATGTGCATGTTTCGGCTTCAGATGGGAGATTTCTCGCGCCAGTGTTTCTGAAAAGAACGCGATGCCATCTTCTCCGTTTTTCGTTGTGCCGAGGTCAGCACTGCGTCGTTCAAGGTCGATGTCTGATCTCTTCAGTCGAGTTACCTCGCTTATCCGTGCACCAGTCTCAAACATGAAAAGACAAAGCGATGCTAAATGGGGTAAACCCCGGTCTCTCGCAGCGCGTCGAAACTTCAAAATCCAATCCGGATCGACTGCTCGACGTCGAGGTTTTTCGACAGGGAAGTGGGGTACTTTTATCGGATCACAAAGGCCCATCTGAGCTGCATGATTGATGATTGCGCGCGCCGTGCCAATGACCTGACGGTTCTTGGTACTCCCTTTCGCGTTTGGTAAGAGCGTGTCGGCAGCCTCGCGAATGTGGATCGGAAGGATGTTGGCGATTAACTGATCCCCAAAGAGCTTAACAATGGGACCAACGAAGCGAGCATTTGGTCTTTGTTTTAGGTACAAAGCGGCGGCATCTCCAAAGGTGGTCCGGTGACCTCGCCCGTAAATCTGATCTTTGTAGAGTTTAGCCTCCAAAACTGCCTTTGCCTCTTCAGCGATAGCGCGGTTATCTGTCTTCAGGCTCTTCCGAATGGTTTGACCGCCAACAGTTCCGACGGCGTAGTAAAACCGAGTGTTGCCACGTTTCTGAAGTTTTAGTGCCATTTTAGCCCCTGTTTTCAAATGGATGGGACAGAGGCTAATAAGTGATGTGATGACAAAATAGGTAAGTGTTGCTTACGGCGGTTACTTGCCGATCTTTGGGGTCTGCCAGTTAACCCGACGCTTTCGATAGCCCGGAATGAATTCCCAAATTGGGTTCCAGTGGGATAAGGTATCGTCTGGACGGGAAGCAGACTTTCGCTACGTTTTGCAAACAACGCAGTTTTGACTGTGTAAGCATACTATCAACCTACAGTACCAAGACCAAATTTTGTGCCGAAGCTTCCAGTAATGCAAGCTCTTCCCAATCGGGAAACGCGGACAGTTCTCCACGAATCCAAATGTAGTCGGGGTCGGCGAGAAGTACAGTGGCAACTAACGCGCTGAAGGGAGATTCAGGTTGTGCTTCTTTAAGCAACTTTTCGATACCACGAACGATCTTCGCCCATTTTCTGGCGGTCGCGTCACCTAGTTGGTAACTTTCAAGATCACTGCGGATGGTTTCCAGTGCTGAGCAAACACTTTCGCCCACCTTCATTCGGACACTAACGAGCCTTTCGGAATCATTCAGATACAACGCGTCGATTATAGTTCTACGGCCCATTTCATCGCGCCACCTCAATCGGTAGTTTTGAAAATACATATGAGCCGACGGAAGTGTATCATACGGATTAATGATTTCTCCGTCTACCTCAACGTTGTAGGTACCCTTTCGTCCGTTGCATCGTTTGCAAGACGGCAGAAGATTATCCCAATCTACGACCAAATCGGGAAAACTCTCTTTGAGCCTGAAGTGTTCAACTTCCATATATTTCGACTCTTCGCTGACGTCGACTTCACAGTACGCGCACTTGCTGAAAGAGCTTTCAAGCAGTGGGTTTTTAATCGCTTTCCGATTCCAGACGGAATTTCCGGTTGCCCGATATTGAGCAGTCAAATCTTCAACCACTTCATCGGTTAGGTAGGCGGGCTTTACACCACGCGTCAACTTAATCACGTGTCGCCTCATCCAAACTGCTATCAAAGGCGAATGGCGCGGATTGAATTTCCAATAGTTTCCGGAGTGGACTTTGCTCGTGCAGCATTTCTTTCAACACGGCTAAGGCTTGATTCACGCCCTTCGAATCGTCCATATCCAAAGCTGTATCGAAATTGTGCATGGCGTCACGAAATGTGGGTGTCCTAGTGTTCTCAACGCCCATTACATCCTCTAAGATTTCTTCAATCGTCCATCCCTTAAAGCCATACTTACCAGTCGAGATCGATTTGCGTTCGACACTACCGTCCTCGTTCCTTCTCAATGAGATTACTTCATTGGAGTTAGTGGTCTGGACCACATGTGGGCTATGTGTAGTTACAATTATCTGAGCATGTGGAAAGGCAGAACTAAGTATGCGACCAATCTCTTGCTGCCATGATGGATGAAGATGTAAGTCAATTTCATCAATTAGTATCACCCCAGAAAACTCACTAGCAGATACTTTCAGATTTCTAAATTCGAGTTCCTTCAATATGCTCAAAAGCAAGAAGTAAGATGACCGAAATCCCGATGATAAAAGTTCAAATGGTATAATGCCATTTGGTGTGGAGACTAGTACTTCAAAGCTAGTTACATCCACCTGATCTAGTACAACTTCTGGATCAAGTATTGAGAAAAATCGTTTAGCTGTTTCTAAGTTTTCGAGCATTTGAGGCGTCCAGCTACTTTTATTCGCGTGGGGAGCCAGCAGGTAGCGGTTAGTTAACCAAGTTTTAATTTCATTTTGTGATAAATCGTTAGCCACTTTCTGGCGGAAGTTTTTTTCATCAAACGTTGGATCGCGGGAGATGGTATTCTGCTGAAAGTATGTGAGGTCACGCGAAGCCCTTATGTGAATAAGGTTTTTAGCATCGGAACGACTATAATTAAGAAACTCTCCTTGCTTGGGGTCGAGTTCATTTACCTGAATTTGAATTATGTGCTCTGAACCGTCGCTTTGGATGGTTAACGCCGATGATCCACTCTCTGCTGATTGCCGTCGCTTGAGGCGATGAGTGCGTCCTAAGCTAAATGAAGCGGTTATCGCCTCAAGGACAGTTGTTTTGCCAATCCCGTTGTCACCACATATCAAATTTATTCCGGCGTCATTTCTAAACGAAAGATTAAGTGCAGGGAAAGGACCGATGTCCGATAGAGTTAACTTCGTGATCCGTAGCGATGTTTTGGTCACTTTTTCGTCCTTTTCCGGAAACACGTTGATGTTGCATGATTATTTCGATGTTGGCAAATGGGTAGATCGAACAGGTCAAATCTTGCTTAATTGTGGCGCAAGGATACGGATAAAATGAGGTTTGGATCGCTAGTTCCTTATCACTTTATTGCGCCCTGCAGAGCTGTAGATGTGCTACTTGTCATGTGCTCCCCGATTGTGTGCCTGTTCAAGCGTGACCTTCGCAGGTTATCCATCAAAGTTCGAATTCGTCAGAAAACCTGCCTCCGACCTTTGAAAACGCCGTACGACGCGCAAACCGACGGTTTGGTGAGCCGCACTGCGGCATCCCCCCTTGTCGAAGGGCAGTTAAGGGCCGCGATCTACCAGTAAAGCCCTTTTCGCACCATGATCGGAGCGGGTTGCGCTAGTTTTGTATGTCTTCAAGCGCAACGAGAGTCATATCAAACATTTGATTCCTGATAGAGCCCAAACAAAACGTGAACGGACTGTGCGTATTTTGTGTGATTCTGTGTGCCCCTGTCTGCACCGTCCTGCACATTGGTCAGTTTTACTTACCGTCTCTTTTAGGGGCAGTTTTGTCGAAAAATGCCTTGTACACAGGGCGCTAGTTCACTAGACGGGTCGGCGGAGACGTGGCCGAGTGGTCGAAGGCGCTCCCCTGCTAAGGGAGTAGGCCCGGAAGGGTCTCGAGGGTTCGAATCCCTTCGTCTCCGCCACCACACATTTTTGATCGCTTTGATTGGGTCGCCTTGGGCGGCCCTTTTGCTTTGTTTTGTTGGCGTTTAGGCGTCTTTCAGGTTTCCCTCGATTTCTTTCGATAGTGCTCGTATGCTTTTCTTGAGTGGTACAGAATGTGGTATTAATAGATGGCAGCGCTGGGCGGCAAGCTTACGAAGAAGTTGGTAGAGAACCTTGGACCGGGTCGGCATGGCGACGGGAATGGGTTGTATCTGGTTGTTGACCCGTCCGGTGCGCGGCGCTGGATTGTTCGCGTGGTTGTTAAAGGTCAAAAGAACAAGAAGGGTGCGCCCTTGCGGACCGACTTTGGCTTGGGCGGGGCAGATATCGTCACGATCAACCAGGCCCGTGACCGAGCGCTGGAATATCGCCGCATGGCCAAGCAGGGCCTGAACCCGAGATTTGCTGCCACCCGAGAAATCCCGACCTTTGAGGAGGTCGCGCAGCAAGTCCATATCGAGCGCTTGCCAACTTGGAAAAATCCCAAGCATGGGCAGCAGTGGATCAACACACTGCGCGACTATGCGTTTCCTAAAATTGGCCGCATGCCAATTGATAGTATCGACCAGCCGGAGGTGTTGATGTGCTTGGCGCCAATCTGGACCGACAAGCACGAAACCGCCCGCAGGTTGTCTCAACGGATTAAAACTGTGTTGGACGTGGCACGCTCGAAGGGGTTTCGGTCCGGTGAGAACCCGGTGACGGCAATCAAAGACGCGCAGGTTTTGCCGAGGGTGTCCGCGAAGCCAAAGCATCACAAAGCAGTTCGCTGGCAAGATATGCCTCGGCTCTTTGAGGTTTTGAGTGGGCGCGATGGCATGGCTGCAAAGGCACTGATGTTTACCGCATTGTCTGCATCCCGCACGACGGAGGTGCTTGAGATGCGCTGGGAAGAGTTGGATGTTGAGATGGGTGTGTGGACTTGTCCTGCGGAGCGCATGAAGACTGGGTCCGCGCATAGGGTTCCGATGACGCCTCAAATGCTGTCGATTGTAGAAGAGTTACGCGCGATGAACTCGGAGTTCGTGTTCGAAGGGCAGAAACGGCACAGGCCCTTGTCCAATATGTCGATGCTGATGTTGCTGCGCCGTGTAACGAATGGGGACGCGACGGTGCACGGGCTGCGCTCGACGTTCCGCGACTGGGCCTCCGAAGTCGCCAACGCACCGCGAGAAGTAGCGGAGATGTGCTTGGCTCATAGGGTCGGATCGGATGTCGAGAGGGCATACGCGCGGTCTGACCTATTGGATAAGAGGCGCGTGCTTATGGTGAGATGGTCAAGTTTCGTGTCGGGACGTGAAGGGAAGTTCATCGATGTTTAGTCCAATAGGGTATACGTCCTTTGCCAAGCTTTGGCGGGAATTTACTTCGAAGCACTTTGTTCAGATATACACCAATGCTGCCGATGACTATGCAGGGGATCAAGCCAAAAGATCTTTTTACGTTGGTTCTCCAGCGGATATCTGTGAGCAAATTTTTCTTAAATCCTTTCTCGATTACCGGGTTGTCGTCGCAAAGGATTTGCAGCGAATAGCAAAAGTGGATGTGGCTTTAGATCGGCAATTCAACTCCATCTACAAGAACGCGTCTGTTTTTGAGAGCACTCGTATTGCAGAGAACCCAGAAGAGGCAGGCTTAAATGGAGAGTTGCTGCAACGATTTGGCTCAGTTCGGTTTAAGCCTTGGAAGCAATACCACGACGACCCTGAAGCATGGACGAACGCTTACCCAAGACCGAGCGAAGTTGGCATAGGTCAGATAAATATAGAAAGCGCTCGCTTTCACACGCTTCCCTATGTTTTCGAACGGCTACAATTTGTCGTGCCCGATACTGTGCCACCTTGGGCAAGTGATGCATTCCACAAAGAATATGTGAACAGATTTGTCGATGAATTCCCTGGATGGTCATTTTGTATCGATGATGACGATCTTGCTGGTTGGTCGAAGTCATGTCCAACTTACGTTTCCGAGTTCTTCGCTTGCAAAGACAATCCGGTTCAAACAGGCAGGCCGTCTAAAATTGACGGTATCGTCTCGGCCATCCAACAAATCTATCCGACAGGGATTCCAAATGTACCTCTCAAGGAGATGCATCGCCAAATTGAAGCGACCCTAGGTGCTACCGTTTCTGAATCGACGATCAAAAGGGCGATCAAAAGACTGAAGAACTAGGTCAAAACCAAGGTCAAAAGTCTCTGATGGTTTTTGACCCTTTTGGCCCACTTCACAGAAACCAACTGACGAACACAAACACGGGGTACCCAAAGCAACTCAAGGGAACCCGATTATGTCAGATAGTATCTTCGATAATTCCAAGAACTACGTCCTCGGCGACCCCGAGCTTGATCTGATCGGTGACCGCGACAAGCTCGCACAGTGGCGTCACAAAAACATGGGCCCTGCCTTCTACAAGCTCGGGAGGAAGGTCATCTACCGTGGGGCGGACTTGAACGCGTGGGCCGAGGCTTGCCGGGTTGACCCGAACGCGAACGACGTAATTTAATGTCCACGCGTTTTCCAATCCCGATACACCTGCAGGACTTGAATGGTGCCCTGTCTGTAGTCTCGAACCATCGCCCATCACTTGACTGTGGTTTGGGCTAATCATGTCTATCAGGCAAAAAGTCGAGCAGTTGAGTCTGTTCGAAGCTGTCGCAACGAGCTCTGAACCGAGACAATGTTCTCGAATCCAGCCTCCTACGCCCTGTTCTCATTGTGCCGAGCAATATTTGTCAGCCCATCAGGTCGCCGCGCGCTTTGATATCTCGAAAGCCACTGTGTGGCGTTGGCACACAAACAATCCGGATTTTCCCCGGCGGATCAAATTGAGCCCTGGAACATCGCGCTGGAAGTTAAGCGAGCTGGTTAGGTTCGAGGTGAAAATGCAAGCCCTGGATGGTGCCTGATGAGCAGATCCTACAAAGGCGTTACCCTCAAAAAGCACAGAGTGTATTCTGTCCAGCAGTTGATCGCAGCATATTCAGTCACCGCAAATACGGTATCAAACTGGGTTGGAGAAGGCTTGAGGCCGTCGGATCACCAAAGGCCGTATCTGTTTCGAGGTGCGGCAGTTCAAGAGTTCCACAGAGAAAAACGTAAACGGGTACAAAGCAATTTTCGCCCTGGAGAGTTTCAGTGCCGCATATGCCAGACCGCCGTGTTTCCTCGGATCGAAACGTTCGTAGATTGCGTCGCAAAAAACGGTAAGCATATGTACTCTGCCGAGTGCCCAAAGTGCTCTTCTAAGCTCAAAAAGATATCAGCTGAGACTGATCGAGACTTGGTCGAGGATTGTCGCAATCCAAATACTCCCACGGACTGCTTACACGAAGGAAATACCTTAGTTCGTGGGGGTATTTGGATGTCCGAGGAAAAAGATGTCCCAGTTTTTCACGCCAACAACGATAGGATCATCCATCAATGGCAAACCTACGCCGGCAGCTACAGCGAGAAGACGATTGATAAGCACCTCGCGGCAATACGGTTTTTTGAGGATTATCTGGAGGGAAAGCCCTTTGCCAAGCTCACGAAAAATGATTTTGCGGCGGTGCGCGACGAGTTGAAAAGGCGTGCAGCGGTAAAGGCGACAGACAGTATGTCGGCGTCGACGATCAAGCATACCGTCTCGCATCTCGGCGCATTTTTCGATTGGCTGTTGAAGCAGGATGGCTATAGACGCTTGCCACGAGATTTTGCAGGGTATCTCAAACTGCCAAAGGCAGTCGTGGCGCGATCTGCGCAAGTTAAGCAGAGAAAATTCCCCAGTCTTCTTGAGGCCGAAAAGCTCCTGAACGCTATGCCATCCAAGTCCCTGGTCGACTTACGCGCTCGCGCACTCTTTGCTTTGGCCTTTCTAGGCGCGTTGAGGGCAGACACGTTGGTATCGCTTCAGATTAAACACTTTGACATACAAGGGAGGCGGATCTTGCAAGATGCCAGCGTCGTGCGCGCTAAAGCAGGCAAGAGCCTTGCAATCTTTTGGTTCCAGATCCCCAAAGCTTTTGAAGATGTCGTTGTCGGATGGGTTGATACTCTTCAACGTTTAGGGTTTTCGGGAGACGATGCTCTTTTTCCAGACATCAAATACTTGAAGCATCGCATTGGCTTGAATGAACGCAAAGCTGCAACGGTTCCGGTCATGTCCACGACGCAAGCCGTAACCGACGCGTTCGCTATCGCCTGCCATCATAGCGATACAAAGTACACGCCACATGCTGCCAAGCACACAATCGGTGCGGAACGCGATATACGCTCGCTCACTCACGAAGAACGCAAAGCGTGGTCGCTCAACATGGGACACGAAAGCGAAAGAACCACTGAGCGCCACTACGGTACGATGTCAGATGATCGGCGTCTTGAGGTATTGGAGAGCATTGGCATCAAGAAAACGATCGATCCCCGAAATTTGTCAGAATCTGAAAAAGCCAAGATCTTCGACGGCATACTCGATGCGATGCGCCGTAGCACTTGAGGAATAGGGTACGTTAGGAAGAAACGGCCAACGTCTCAGTCAGCGAGTCGGCTGCCAATTTGCGATTAGGCGGGTTTCACACATCAACACTCCTCCAACGTCCTGCAATACAGAACATGTCGTCGGGCAGTGGGTGACAAAACGACTGCCGACACTGCATGGTGTGGAGTTGTTTCGTTGTGCGTATACCATGATATTTGCAACGGCCAAAGACAGCCACAAAAATAAATCTGTTGGGCCGGTGCGTAAATCAGGTGCAAAACGAAGCTCACTTGTACAGCCAGAACAATATGCTCAGTTGCAAGTCTGGAACTCTGAATTTGGGCTCGCCAGGGCAGGGGGTGCCTCCAACATTGTGATATAGTGCCCGATACAAAGGGCGGTTTCCGGACTTTCGCCGCGAAGGCAAAATCCCGATCCATCGATTGGTGGAGCAGACATTCGCGAGAAGTCGAAATGTTGATCGGAAACGTTCGATATCGAATGGCCTACGACAAACTTCTCATCCCACATTTCCCAAGTGATCGCGTGATTTAGCTTCGTTTGTCCGTTTTTTTGTGTTACATTACAGCATGTTAACTTGCGTTGGAGGCTGCAATGC